>NZ_JACMYF010000009.1:0-399122 GCF_015351605.1 Pseudomonas sp. p50(2008) | reverse complement strand
TGAAACGATGCATCGCCGATGGTAGTGTGGGGTTTCCCCATGTGAGAGTAGGTCATCGTCAAGATTAAATTCCGAAACCCCTGTTTGCTAACGCGAACAGGGGTTTTGTTTTGTCCGCAGGAAAGTGCCAATACCACAATCATTTGCCCCGACGACCTACATTGGAAAGTCAGTAACCTCTGTGCCTTACTCCATAGACCATTCATGGAGCGAAAATGATGTGGCAGCTGACGCAAAGCGCTCATCAATTCGTGACCGTTCATAACCGGCATATCCAAGTCTGAAATGATGAAGTCGAAGCGGGTACTCTTGGCCGCGTCCAGCGCCGTCACCGGACGATCGAACGCAGTCACCTGTGCATCTTCCATCTCCAGGAGCATCTTCAAGGTTTCCAGCACATCCGCAGAGTCATCGACCAACAGAATCGTTAATCCGCTCAGTCTTCCAGAGACCTCTTCAACCTGCTCCGGCGCCTCAGCGTCATACCCAGTTCGCGTCAGTGGCAAACAAACAGTAAAGGTACAACCAGTGCCCAACCCTGCTGAACTGACCTCAACCGTGCCTCGTTGCGCTCCAACGCCTCAAACGCTTCGCGATCACGGTAGAAGTTGGTCACGCCAATAAGCATATCCTCCAGCAGCGACTTGGTTTCCTCTGGATTGTCTTGAAGGTAGCGGTAGCCACTCAGGTCCGGCTGGCCGGTGACCTGCATCCGTCGTTCGATCCGGCGTAACACCGCGGCACGCTTGTAATGTTTGAAGTCATGACCGGTGCCGGTGCGCAGTTGGATCAGGATGTTGTGAAGCAGCTGCTCGGCCAGCGCCGCATCACGCTCGAACACAGTGGCAATAGCGTGAAGTTCCGGGTCGTTCGCCGTCGGCAGGCGAATTTCGCGAGAGTTGCGCCACAGTTCCAGTAGCTTTTGCGGCAGTTCTACCACCGGCAGCACCATATCGACCATCCGGGTTTCAACGGCGGCGCGAGGCATTCCATCGAATTCAGGGTCTTCCGGTGCTTGAGCGAACGTAACCCCCGTGTTCCTTGATACGCGACAAACCGACGGCGCCATCAGTGCCCGTGCCCGACAAAACGATGCAGAGCGCGCGCTCTCGGTGTACTTCGGCCAAATCGCGGAAGAACAGGTCAATGGACGCGTGGCAGAAACGCAGGATTAACCTGTTTGATCGTTGCACCTTTATATATTTAACCCGTAATTCAATGACTACCGTCTCAAGGGAATGCCACCTCAGGCCGATAACACTGACGGTCCCAGAAATATCCTTCAATTGCCTGGAAATCTTCGATGCTGTCGTATCACCAAAAGCGTTTCCTGATCGTTGATGATTTCTCGGATTTCCGCAGTTCCGTCAGGTCAATGCTGCGGGAGCTGGGCGTCAAGGATGTCGATACTGCGGACACTGGTGAGCAAGCGCTGCGCATGTGTTCGCAGAAGGCCTACGATTTTATCCTGCAGGATTTCCATCTGGGCGACGGCAAGAAGAACGGTCAACAGGTCCTCGAAGACCTCATGGTCGATAAGCTGATCAGCCATGAAAGCGTGTTCGTGATGGTCACTGCGGAAACCAGCCAGGCCATGGTGTTGAGCGCTCTGGAACACGAGCCTGACGCCTATCTGACCAAACCATTCAATCGTGCCGGACTGGCCCAGCGGCTGGAACGGCTGGTGCAGCGCAAGACCTTGCTCAAGCCGATCCTGCAAGCGCTCGATCGTGGGAAACCGATAGAAGTGCTCAACGCTTGCATCGCCTTGTGCAAGCAGGACATCCGTTACTCGCCGTTGTGCTTGCGTTATCGCGCCGACGCCCTGCGTGACCTCAATCAAAACGAAGCGCTGGAGCGTTTGTACGACGGCATCATCGCTGATCGGCCGCTGCCCTGGGCGTTTGCCGGGCTGGGCAAATTATTGTTCAAGCGCGGGCAAGTCTTACAAGCCAAGGGCGTTTATGAAAAAGCCCTGAAAGTGTTTCCGATGATGCCGGCGCTCTACGACGGCATGGCCGATGTTCTGGTTTCTGAAGGTGACACCAAGGCGGCTCAGCGGGTGCTGGAAGAGGCCGTTCGCATTTCGCCCCTGGCGGTGCGTAGGCAGGCGCAGCTGGGCAAGCTGGCGATGACCAACGAGGATTTCGATACCGCGTCCAAGGCTTACCGCCAGGCCGTGGCACAAGGTGCCCAATCGCGCTTCAAGGACGCAGAAAGCAATCTCGGCCTGGCCCACGCCTTGATCAGCAAAGGCAGTGAGAAGGGGCTTGATACGCGGACCCGTCTGGAGATCAATACAACATTGAGCGCCGTCGCCAAGGAAAACCCCGCTGATCCCGGTCTGCAGATCCGTGCGCGATTGATGAAAGCCACCAGCATGTTGATCAACGACGCGGAAACCGCCGAGAAGCTCACCGAACAAGCCATACAGCGGCTCGACGGCATGGAAAACTTCATGAGCGCCGAAGCCGCGCTGTTAGTGGCAAAGCAACTGCAAATGCTCGGGCAGCCCGAGGCCGGCGCATCCATGTTGAAAAACTGCGCGGAAATTTACGGTGACGACCCGACGGTAATGAAGGGCATCGCCAGGTTGACCGATGACCCGAACATCCTCAATGCCGGCAACGTCGCCGCTGATCTTAATCGCATAGGCGTGCGAATCTACAAAACCGGCAACCTGGTCGAAGCGCGCACGGTATTTCGCAAGGCCCTGGCACTGCAGCCGAAGAACATCAGCATCGCGCTGAACTTGGCGCAGTCATTGCTACATGGCACCGATGCCAGCGTGCCGTCCGCCGAGCTGGACGAGTGCCAGACCTGCTTGAAGATGGTTGGCTTGATGCCTGACACGGACGTGCGTTCTGCGCGTTATCAGAAACTGAAATCAAAGGCGTTCGGCGGATGAACCAAGACGACCCGGCACTGGACTTTTCCACGGTGATTGCTTCAACCGTACACGACATGAAGAACTCACTGGCCATGGTGATGCAGGCCCACAACCAATGGTTGGCCCGTTTTCCCGACCCTGTTCGGCAGTCGCCGGAGCAGGGGGTGATCGAGTTCGAGTTTGCGCACCTCAACGCAATGCTGGTGCAGTTGCTGGGGCTGTACAAACTCGGTGTCAACCAGATGCCGTTGCAGCCGGCTTACCATGAACTGGACGATTTCATCGAGGCGCAACTGGCGTGTCACCAGGACGTATTCGTCAGTCGCTCGATCATGGCGACCTATGAAGTCGACCCGTTGAGCCCGCTGGGTTTCTTTGACCGAGAGCTGATCGCCACAGTGCTTGGCAACTGCATCAACAATGCGATTCGTTACGCGCGGCATGCTGTGTTGGTCAGCGCCAGCGATGTCGCCGGGCAGTTAGTCATCACCGTCAATGACGATGGCGAAGGTTATTCCGCTGAAATGCTCGAGCGTCAGGCGGATTACGTGCAGGGCATCAACCACACCACGGGCAGTACGGGGTTGGGCTTGTACTTCGCCGGGCGTATTGCTGCGTTGCACCAGCGCAATGGTGTGGGTGGTCGTACCGAAATCAGCAATGGCGGCCCACTGGGCGGCGCGGTGTTCAGTCTTTATCTCCCGTGAGAAGTACGGCCCGGCAGGCGCTATTGAAGGCTACATTTTTTTGAGCGCTGCTTGATATTCCGAACACGCGGAGCCTATTTTGTACGGGTCGCCGTTCGCGGCTCGCACAATAACAAGGATAGCGTCATGACAACCCAGGGCCAGGGCTCACTCGCACAGCGATTGACGGGCATTGATGAGATTGAGTGTGTCACACCGGATTTGAATGGCGTACCCCGTGGCAAGGTGATGACCGCCGAGGGTTTTCTCGAAGGCCGCCGTTTGCAACTGGCGCGCGGTGTGCTGCTGCAGTGCATCATGGGCGGATACCCGCCGGCACGCTTTTATGGCAGTGATGATGGCGATCTCGCGCTGGTGCCTGATTCTTCGCAGGTCTATCGCTTGCCGTGGAGCAAGCAACCACGAGCCTTCGCCATTTGCGATGCGGACGAACTCACCGGCGAAAGCTCGAATCTATCGACCCGCGGCCAGCTTAAAGCGGTCATTGCCCGCTACACCGCCCTCGGTCTGGCGCCCGTCGTGGCGACCGAGCTGGAATTTTTCATATTTGCGCCCAACACCGACCCCACTCAACCCTTCCAGCCACCAATCGGCCTGGACGGTCGACGTGAAGACGGGCAGTCGGCGTTCAGTGTCAGTTCCAACAACGGCTTGCGGCCCTTCTTCAATGAGGTCTATGAATGCATGGCAGCGCTTGGCCTGCCGCGCGATACGTTCATGCACGAAATGGGCGTCAGCCAGTTCGAGATCAACCTGCTGCATGGCGATCCGCTGCTGCTGGCCGACCAGACGTTCCTGTTCAAGCATCTGCTTAAAGAAGTGGCCCTCAAACATGGCCTGACCGCAGTCTGCATGGCCAAGCCGTTGGCGCACACGCCGGGTAGTTCGATGCATATTCACCAGAGCATCGTCGAGATCGACACGGGAAATAACGTGTTCAGCGACAAGGCTGGCGAACCGACCCCGATCTTTCGTCATTTCATCGCCGGTCAGCAGGCCGGCATGGCCGATTTCACCGCGCTGTTCGCGCCAAATGTGAACTCCTACCAGCGCTTGTGCCATCCCTTCGCATCGCCGAACAATGCTTGCTGGTCCCACGACAACCGAGCCGCCGGGTTGCGCATCCCGGCCAGTTCGCCGGTCGCTCGTCGGGTTGAAAACCGTTTGCCAGGGGCTGACGCCAATCCCTATCTAGCGATTGCGGCCAGCCTGGCAGCCGGGTTATATGGCATTGAAAACACATTGGAGCCCAGTGAGCCAATACAGGGTGAATTCGAGGTGCCGGACAATCTTTCATTGCCGTGTACCTTGCATGCCGCTCTTGAGCGTCTGAAACGTAGCCAATTGGCGAAGGAACTGTTTGGCAAGGAGTTCATCGAAGGCTACATCGCTTCGAAGTCCATGGAGTTGACCAGCTTCTATGATGAAATTACTCCCTGGGAGCGACGTGTTCTGGCAGCCCAGGCCTGACGAATCATCGTCATCGGGCTATCTTTTCGGATAGTCCGACACTTACTGCAAGGAGCCGCTCGGAACGCCGATGCGCCAAATCTGGAAATCCTTTCGAGCGTTGTATTTCGCTTCGCTGATGATGTTGATCGGCTCGGGCTTGTTGAGTACCTACCTGGCCTTGCGCCTGGCAGCCGACAACGTCGACAGTTTGTGGGTCGGTGCCTTGATGGCGGCCAACTACTTCGGCCTGGTGCTGGGTGGGAAGATCGGTCACCGATTGATTGCCCGTGTCGGGCATATTCGGGCTTACGCAGCGTGTGCCGGTATCGTCGGCGCGGCCGTGTTGGGACACGGATTGGTCGACTGGCTGCCCGCCTGGCTGTTCCTGCGGGTCATCGTCGGTTTGGGCATGATGTGCCAGTACATGGTCATCGAAAGCTGGCTTAACGAACAGGCCGAAGCCAAGCAACGCGGCCTGGTGTTCAGCGGCTACATGATCGCCTCGTACCTTGGCCTGGTATTGGGTCAGTTGATTCTGGTCATGCACCCGGCGCTCGGCCTCGAGCTGCTGATGCTGGTCGCCTTGTGTTTTGCGCTGTGCCTGGTGCCGGTGGCCTTGACCCGACGGATTCACCCTGCACCCTTGCACCCTGCGCCGATGGAACCACGGTTCTTTATCAAGCGCGTACCGCAGTCGTTAAGTACGGTGCTGGGGGCGGGGCTGATTGTGGGTTCGTTCTATGGTCTGGCGCCGCTGTATGCCTCCCAGCAAGGACTGTCTACCGAGCAAGTGGGCTTGTTCATGGGTAGCTGCATTTTTGCTGGCCTGCTGGTGCAGTGGCCGTTGGGATGGTTGTCCGACCGTTATGATCGGGCGCTGTTGATCCGTTGCTTCGCGTTCAGCCTGGCGGTGGCTGCATTGCCGCTGGCGATCATGAAGCAGGTGCCGCTGGAAGTGCTGTTTATCACCGGTTTCTTCTGCTCCCTGGTGCAATTTTGCCTGTATCCCTTGGCAGTGGCTTTTTCCAACGACCACGTCGAAGGCGATCGCCGGGTGTCTCTGACAGCGATGCTACTGGTGACCTACGGCGTAGGTGCCAGTATCGGGCCGTTGGTTGCCGGGGTTCTGATGAAGCTGTTCGGCAGTCAGATGCTCTACGCGTTCTTCAGCTTCTTCGCGTTGGTACTGGTCTGGCGGATTCGTCCGAAAGCCGTCACCAACCTGCATCAGGTGGACGATGCGCCGCTGCATCACGTGGCCATGCCGGACAGCATGTCGAGTTCGCCATTGGTAGCGGCCCTTGACCCTCGAGTTGATGAGCAGGTGGTGCAGGATCAGATGCAGAACCCGATCACACCAGAGCCGGAACCGGAACCAGAATCAGAGCCGCAAGAAAAACCTGAGACCGACCCGTCGCCGCCAGACCCTGACGAAGGCCGCGAGCAGAGCTTCACCGAAGCCAGGCCCTGAGATTCACGCACAAAAAAAACGGGCAGTCCCCAAAAGGACTGCCCGTTTTTTATTGAAGCATTAACTCAGAGGTCGTCTTTGTCGAAACGCCGTGCTTCGCGCTGAAGCTGATAGACGAATCTTTCGACCTGACGCTGCACCAGCCCGCTCATGTTATGAAAGCGAACACCGGCGAAGGTGGTGGAAATCTTTTCTTCGAAATGCAGGTAACGCAGTTCGACGGGGGCCGTCATTTTGCCGAAGGGCAGGGCGGCAGCAAATCGGTCGTAGACCTGCCCCAGTTGCAGGCTCGAGCTGATATCGCCGTCGAAGCGCAATTTGCAGCCAGTAGCAGAGATGTCCAGCAGCTTTCCGCTGATCGGTGCCTTGAGCTTTTCACCGTCCAGATCGACGCTAACCAGCTGTGCCAGTTTAAGAGCGGCGCGGAATGCGTTACGGCGCTGGTGATAAACCACTTCGTCGGGCATCGGACCGTGATAGCAGCGAGTGCCACCCGTTTCGTCGATGGTCAGCGCGCCATTGCTTTCCCAGGCGATGCGAACACCATCGTGGAAGCCTTCGACCTTGAACGGTTCGCCGGCGAGCAGGAAGCGTTCACCGTCCCGTGGAATCATTTCGTCAAGCGAGATCGTGCCGCTGTCACGGTCAATACCCACCAGATAGCTCTGGAAGCGCTGGCTGCGCTCATGGAACGTAATGATCAGAGGGTCGTGGCTGTCTTGCAGCTGACGTAGGGTGCCGGAGATCTCAAGGGGCGTTGCGAGCACCTTGGGTGGCTGCGGAGCATCTTCCGCGCTTGAGGCATTGAACACGGTTCATCAATCTCCAGACAAAATTTGACTGCGGCTAGCCAGCATTTTGCCAGCATGTTTCTCGTCTTGATAGTGCGGGCTCATCGGCGGGTTCAAGCCTGACTGAGAGGCCCCCGCTTCGCGAGTACAGAGGTCGATCCGCGGGCGTCATAAAGCGCTGGTGTGTCGCCGCCGTGGAGGATTTTCAGCTGGGTCGCCGTGGCAGCCTGTTGCATCATGATGGACTGGCCATTGCTGACGTTGGTGCTCTGGCACTGGGCCAGTAGATCGGTGAGAACATCACTCTGAGCCAGCAACTGATCGCCAATGCTCGATTGGGCGGCCAATTGCTCCAGACCCTGGCGATTGATCGGCAGGTTGAGGCTGGCGAGGATCGCACTGCGCTTGCGGCCATGCTGTTCAAGCAAAATGATCAATGCCTGCTTCTGCGCCAGAATGTCTTCGAGCAGTCGCATGTCGCGACCATGCAACGCGATGGCCTCGGTTTGCAATAACTCGAGCAATTGTTGCGCTGGAGCAAAGTCGTCGATGATCAGTTGCAGTAAATTAGTATCGTGCATGGCTGGCCTTGGGTTTTAAGCGTCCAAAAGCCTCGCGCAGACCGGAGCCTAGCGCTGGGCTTCGAAGTTGAGCAGTTTGCTGGCTACACGGTTGCTGTCGACTTTATAGCTGCCATCGGCAATCGCTGCTTTCAACTCTGCCACGCGGGCATTATCGACAGCGGGCTGATCGCGCAGCTTGTCAGTGACCTTTTGCAACTGCTGAGCCTCATTGCTGAGGTGTACCGATTCCCCGCTTTTGACGGTAGTGGCCTCTGCGGCCGGGGTATTCAGCGGCGCGGACTTGGCGGCTTCTGCCGTGTCCTTGCTGGCGCTGGTACGTGTACTGCCCGTAAGTGACGAGGAGCTGTTTAGACGGCTGAAATCGATGACCATGATCAAAAAACCTCTGGGTATTTGGACGCTTGCCATGTTTTCGGCCAAACCCTGGAAAACTTTAGACTCATTTATCAATGAGCTTGCGCGCGTCAGCACTTGCCCTGGATGAGTCACAGTTTAGGGAACAGTCGAGCGGTGCGCCATCTAAACACCAATACCCGAGGTACTACATGGCGACTTCCACCTGGCCGGGCGCGATAACTTGCGCCTTGATGACCCGCTGGGAATTCAGGTTTTTTACGCGTATCTGGTCTCGCAAACCACCGTTGGACAGCGCTTCTCCCGGCATGCGCACGCTGAGTGTGCCGCTACGGGCGGTAATCACCACCTGATCGCCCTTGGTGATGACTTCCGCCTGCTCGATGTTCACCAGAGTGATCAGCTGATCGGCGACCATTGGTCGGGTCAGTTTTTGCCCGATCGCCTGATCCAGCGAAGTGAGGTAGCCCTGGCTGATCAAGCTGATATCACGCTCGCGCAGGATCACATCGTCGGGTTCGACAACACCGAGGCGACGTAGCGGTCGGGTGGTGGTGACGACGTCGCGGAACAGCCGGACTTGAGCGGGTACGAACACGGTCCAGGGAGCGGCGCCCTCGCAGCGAACCTTCACCGTAACGCGCCCCAGTGGCTTGGCCGGACTCTCCAGGCTCGCTGTCAATTCCTTGTCGCACATTGGCATGCGCAGACGCGGATCGAGCTGGCTGACCTGGATCTCATAACGACCTTCAGTTTGACTGGTCGCCAAATAGTCTTCTACGGTGAATTCAAGAAAGCCCTGGGTGACGCCGATAAGCATGTCAGGCAAGGTAACCGCATCAGCAAGGGCAGGGCTGCCAGCGTTGAACAGGCAAACGGCCGACATCGCGCAAAGCGATT
The DNA here is from genome assembly GCF_015351605.1 of Pseudomonas sp. p50(2008). Taxonomy (NCBI): domain Bacteria; kingdom Pseudomonadati; phylum Pseudomonadota; class Gammaproteobacteria; order Pseudomonadales; family Pseudomonadaceae; genus Pseudomonas; species Pseudomonas sp. p50(2008). The sequence continues at coordinate 389,973 of NZ_JACMYF010000009.1, read as the reverse complement.
TGCGAAAGTTTGAGGTCAGGCGTCGGAAAAATGTCGGTTCTGTGTTCATACGAGTTAAAAAGCAAGCGCCGTGCCGTTTAGCAATGAATGTGCGTCGCAACACACTGAAGCGTTGGTAGTAGGAGTCTGGGCATGGCTGGTGTAATGGATTCAGTAAACCAGCGCACGCAACTGGTAGGGCAGAATCGCCTGGAGCTGTTGTTGTTCCGTCTTGACGGTCCGCAGCTCTATGGGATCAACGTATTCAAGGTTCGCGAGGTGCTGCAATGCCCCAAGCTGACCGTGATGCCCAAGTCCAATCCTGTCGTGTGCGGTGTGGCGAGTATTCGGGGGGCGACCATTCCGATTATGGATCTGGCAATGGCGACCGGTTCAGGTCGATTGCTGGATCAGAGCAATCCGTTCGTGATCATCACGGAGTACAACACCAAGACCCAGGGTTTCCTGGTGCGCTCGGTGGAACGCATCGTCAACATGAACTGGGAGGAGATCCATCCGCCGCCCAAGGGCACTGGACGCGATCACTACCTCACGGCAGTGACCCGCGTTGACAATCAGCTAGTCGAAATCATCGACGTCGAGAAAGTCCTGGCGGAAGTGGCGCCGACACCGGAAGCGATTTCCGTGGGCGTCGTGGATGTCGAAACCCAGCACAAGGCGCTGTCCCTGCGCGTGCTGACGGTCGACGACTCGTCGGTGGCACGCAAGCAGGTCTCGCGTTGTCTACAAACGGTCGGCGTCGAAGTGGTGGCGCTGAACGACGGTCGGCAAGCGCTGGATTACCTGCGCAAGTTGGTCGATGAAGGTAAAAAGCCGGAAGAAGAGTTCCTGATGATGATTTCCGACATCGAGATGCCGGAAATGGACGGGTACACCCTCACCGCCGAGATCCGCAGTGACCCTCGCATGCAAAAGCTTCATATCATCCTGCATACTTCGTTGTCGGGGGTGTTCAATCAGGCGATGGTCAAGAAAGTCGGTGCCGATGACTTCCTTGCCAAATTCCGCCCTGATGACCTGGCATCCCGGGTAGTCGACCGGATCAAAGCAGCAGATATCAGCTAGGGGCCTTTTGTCCCTGGCGGTCAACACGAGTTAAGAGGCGGCATCATTGTCTACGGGTAATTTGGATTTCGAACAGTTCCGGGTATTCCTGGAAAAAGCCTGTGGCATTTTGCTTGGTGAAAACAAGCAGTACCTGGTATCGAGCCGTCTCAACAAACTGATGGAGCAGCAAGGCATCAAGTCCCTGGGTGAGCTGGTCCAGCGCATCCAGACCCAGCCGCGCAGTGGTTTGCGCGAGATGGTGGTTGATGCCATGACGACCAACGAAACCCTGTGGTTTCGTGACACCTATCCGTTTGAAGTCTTGAAGAACAAGGTACTGCCGGAAGCGATCAAGGCGGCGCCCGGCCAGCGCCTGCGAATCTGGTCGGCCGCGTGCTCGTCGGGTCAGGAACCGTATTCGCTGTCGATGTCGATCGATGAGTTCGAGCGGGTCAACCTGGGGCAATTGAAGATGGGTGTGCAGATCGTTGCCACTGATCTTTCCGGCACCATGCTGACCAACTGCAAGACTGGCGAGTACGACAGCCTGGCAATCGGTCGTGGTCTTTCGCCCGAGCGTCTGCAGCGTTATTTCGATCCCAAGGGACCGGGACGCTGGGCCATCAAGGCGCCGATCAAGAGTCGGGTGGAGTTTCGCTCGTTCAATCTGCTGGACAGTTACGCGGCGCTTGGCAAGTTCGACATCGTGTTCTGTCGCAACGTGTTGATCTACTTCTCCGCCGAGGTGAAGAAAGACATCCTGTTGCGCATCCATAGCACGTTGAAACCGGGGGGCTATCTGTTCCTCGGCGCTTCCGAAGCGCTGAATGGATTGCCGGATCATTACCAGATGGTCCAGTGCAGCCCAGGGATCATTTACCAGGCGAAGTGATGCAATTGCGGCAGACATAAAAAAGGGAGTCCTCAGGGGCTCCCTTTTTTATGTCTGCCGCAATTGCAGCTCCTACACGGATAGGTGTTGTCCTTGGAAAGCGGCAGAAAAGCGGCAGGCGGCGGAAGTCGATTGCCGCTTTTCTGTCATTGCCACCCTTGCCACTGCCCGCAAACCCACTGTTTGCGGGGTTTTTCCGATTGGCACGCGGCTTGCTAAGTTCACCGTACGAAAAATCAGGTCACCCGAAGGTTTCCCGACATGAGCATCAGCTTCGATAAAGCGCTCGGTATTCACCAACAGGCTCTCAACTTCCGCGCACAGCGTGCCGAAGTCCTGGCCAACAACATCGCCAACGCGGACACCCCGAACTACAAGGCTCGGGATCTGGACTTCTCGAAGGTGCTTGCCGAACAGAGCGAGAAAACCAAGAGCGGCGGCGGTTTCGCGCTGAACATGACCAACAGCCGTCATATCGAGGCCCAAGGCTTGGACAGCGGTGACGAGTCATTGCTGTATCGCACGCCGATGCAACCGTCGATTGATCAGAACACCGTGGACGCCCAGCTGGAACAGTCGAACTACGCGGAAAACTCCGTCAACTTCCAGGCCAGCTTCACCTTGCTCAACAGTAAATTCAAAGGGCTGATTTCAGCCCTGCGCGGAGAGTAATTCATGTCCCTGTCCAGTGTTTTCAACATTGCCGGTAGCGGCATGAGTGCCCAGACCACTCGCCTGAACACCGTCGCCAGTAACATCGCCAACGCCGAGACCGTCTCGTCGAGCATCGATCAAACCTACCGCGCGCGTCATCCGGTGTTCGCCACCATGTTCCAGGGTGGCCAGAGCGGCGGCAGCGATTCGCTGTTCCAGAATCAGGACGCGGCGGGTCAGGGTGTGCAAGTGCTGGGTGTGGTCGAAGACCAGAGCAACCTGGAGGCTCGCTACGAGCCGAACCATCCGGCTGCTGATGCCAAGGGCTATGTCTACTACCCGAACGTCAACGTCGTGGAGGAAATGGCCGACATGATTTCCGCGAGCCGGTCCTTTCAGACCAACGCCGAAATGATGAACACGGCCAAAACCATGATGCAGAAGGTCCTGACTCTCGGTCAGTGATAAGGGGCGACTCAGATGAGTGTTACCGATACGACAAGCGGTTTGAGCCTCAACGACATCCTGGCCAACTCCTCGATCAAGAACACCTCCACCACCAGTGATGGCCTGGCGTCGGCAACCAATAGCGCTGCCGGCAAAAAAGCCCTGGGCAAAGACGCGTTCCTGCAGTTGCTGGTGACCCAGCTGAAAAACCAGAATCCGCTCGAACCGCAGGACAACGGCGAGTTCGTCGCCCAATTGGCGCAGTTCAGCAGTCTGGAAGGCATCACCACACTCAACGATACGGTGAGTGGCATTGCCGGTAACTACAACTCGTCGCAGGCTTTGCAGGCCTCGTCGCTTGTGGGGCGTTCCGTGATCGCGCCTAGCGATAAAGCGGTTGTCGATACCTCCAAGAGCATGACCGGTACCGTGGCCATTCCGGGCTCTGTCCCTGCGGTCGCGCTGAAGATTTCCGACAAGGACGGCAAGGTCGTCCGCACCATCGACATGGGCAGCCAGACTGCCGGCAATGCCAGCTTTATCTGGGACGGAAAAGACAGCGCGGGTAATACGGTCGAGTCGGGTACTTACACCTTCGCGGCGACGGCCACCATCGACAGCCAGGCTGTATCGCTGGTCACCAACCTGCCAGCGACGGTCAACAGCGTGACCATCAGCCAGACGGGCGGTGAGTTGATGCTCAACCTCGCCGGGCTGGGCAGCATCGCCCTGTCCAAAGTACAAACCATTGGTATGTAAAGCCGACTAACCCGGCATAAAGGAGTGAAACATGTCTTTCAATATCGGCCTTAGCGGTCTCTTTGCAGCCAACAAACAACTGGACGTGACCGGCAACAACATCGCCAACGTCGCGACCACCGGTTTCAAATCGTCCCGTGCGGAATTCGAAGACGTCTACTCGGCCACCAAGCTGGGTACCGGAAGCAAGGTCGTCGGCAGCGGTGTGCGCCTGGCCAACGTTTCCCAGCAATTCACCCAGGGCGATATCAGCAGCACCGGTAACGTACTGGACATGGGCATCAACGGCTCCGGTTTCTTCGTGCTCAATAACAGCGGTTCGCTGTCCTACACCCGCGCCGGTACGTTCAAGGTCGACAAGGACGGTTATGTCACCAACACCGACGGCACTTCCCGGCTGCAGGGCTACGGTGTGGATGCCAGCGGCAAGATCCAGAACGGTATGTTGACCGACCTGCGTATCGACACCTCCAACCTGGCTCCGAAGTCGAGTAGCGCGGTGTCGTCGACGATTAACCTGAACTCCACGGATAAGGTCATTGACCAGACCGTTGCCACCAACAAATTCGATCCAACCAAGTCTGAGACCTATAGCAAGCAATTCAATACGCCGATCTACGACAGCCAGGGCAACCAGCACGAGATGAATCAGTACATGGTGAAAACCAGTGCTAACACGTGGGATACCTACACGCTGATCGATGGACGCAACATGGACGGCAGCCTGCCGACCAACCCGGTTCCTTCGACCATGACATTTGACTCGGCTGGCAAACTAACCCAAATCAGCACGCCAGTGACTCCGCCGACGACTCCGCCGACTTCGACCATCAGCAATGAGCTGAAGGTGACCAACTGGGTTCCAGGTACTGTGACCGACGGCGTGTGGAAGGCCAACGGCGCCAGCTCCAACCCGGATGGCGTGACCATCGCCATGGGCAACACCACCCAATACAACGCCGACACCGCACGTTCGATTCCGGTACAGAACGGCTACGCCACTGGCCAGATCACCAACCTGACCATTGATGGCAGCGGCGTACTGCTGGCGAATTTCAGTAATTACCAAACCAAGCCGATCGGCCAGATATCGTTGGCCAGCTTTACCAATGAACAAGGCCTGCAAGCGGTCGGTGGCACTGCCTGGAAAGAAACCTACTCATCGGGTATTCCGGGCTACGACTCGCCGGAAACCGGTAGCCTGGGTACGATCCGCTCCAATTCCCTGGAAGAGTCCAACGTCAACGTGACCAATGAACTGGTCGACCTGATCAAGGCGCAGAGTAACTACCAGGCGAACGCGAAGACCATCTCCACCCAGAGCACCATCATGCAGACCATCATTCAGATGACCTGATGCTGGTTGGGTTGTAGCGTTAAATAAAAACCCCTCGGAAGAGGGGTTTTTCATACCTGTACGTATATCAAGATCTTCTGATGTTTAAAGACCTGAAAAAGAAAACCCCCGACACGCCTGAGGCCTGTCGGGGGTTTCGTTTTACCGGCTCAGCTTATTGGCAAGCTTCGCAATCCGGCTCGTCGATGGCGCAAGCCTTCGGCACTGGAGCTGGACCGGCTGGAGCTGCCAGAACCGAATCTTCACCGTGGTTGCCGCCGCTCGAAACAGCGTTCAGCTTGCCCGTGTTGATGGTCGACTTCTCGGTGCTGGTCGCTGCCAGGGCACGGAGGTAGTAAGTGGTTTTCAGACCACGGTACCAAGCCATGCGGTAGGTGACGTCGAGCTTCTTGCCCGAAGCGCCAGCGATGTACAGGTTCAGCGACTGAGCCTGGTCGATCCACTTCTGACGACGGCTTGCCGCGTCAACGATCCACTTGGTGTCCACTTCGAACGCCGTTGCATAGAGCTCTTTGAGTTCTTGCGGGATACGCTCGATCTGCTGCACCGAACCATCGTAGTACTTCAGGTCGTTGATCATGACCGAATCCCACAGACCGCGAGCCTTCAGGTCGCGAACCAGGTACGGGTTGATCACGGTGAATTCGCCCGACAGGTTCGATTTCACGTAGAGGTTCTGGTAGGTCGGTTCGATCGACTGCGAGACGCCAGTGATGTTGGCGATGGTCGCGGTCGGCGCGATGGCCATGATGTTGGAGTTACGAATGCCTTTCTGTACACGGGCGCGAACCGGTGCCCAGTCCAGGGATTCGTTCAGGTCAACGTCGATGTACTTCTGGCCACGTTGCTCGATCAGGATCTGTTGCGAATCCAGCGGCAGGATGCCCTTGGACCACAGCGAACCCTGGAACGTCTCGTAGGCACCGCGCTCGTCAGCCAGGTCGCAGGAAGCCTGGATCGCGTAGTAGCTGACCGCTTCCATCGACTTGTCGGCGAACTCGACGGCAGCGTCGGAACCGTAAGGAATATGCTGCAGGTACAGCGCGTCCTGGAAGCCCATGATGCCCAGACCGACTGGACGGTGCCTGAAGTTGGAGTTCTTCGCTTGTGGCACCGAGTAGTAGTTGATGTCGATAACGTTATCGAGCATGCGAACGGCAGTGTTTACGGTGCGTTCCAGCTTGGCGGTGTCCAGCTTGCCGTTGACAATGTGGTTCGGCAGGTTGATCGAGCCCAGGTTGCAAACGGCGATCTCGTCCTTGTTGGTGTTCAAGGTGATCTCGGTGCACAGGTTCGAGCTGTGAACCACGCCCACGTGCTGCTGCGGGCTGCGCAGGTTGCAAGGGTCTTTGAAGGTCAGCCAAGGGTGGCCGGTTTCAAACAGCATGGACAGCATTTTGCGCCACAGGTCTTTGGCCTGAATGGTCTTGAACAGCTTGATCTTGCCCGGGTACTCGGACAGGGCTTCGTAGTACTCGTAACGCTCTTCGAAAGCCTTGCCGGTCAGGTCGTGCAGGTCCGGTACTTCGGATGGCGAGAACAGGGTCCATTTGCCGTCATCGAAGACGCGCTTCATGAACAGGTCAGGAATCCAGTTGGCAGTGTTCATGTCGTGGGTACGACGACGATCATCACCGGTGTTCTTGCGCAGCTCGATGAACTCTTCGATGTCCATGTGCCAGGTTTCCAGGTAGGCACAGACAGCGCCTTTGCGCTTGCCACCCTGGTTAACGGCAACGGCGGTGTCGTTCACGACTTTCAGGAACGGAACGACGCCCTGGGATTTGCCGTTGGTGCCCTTGATGTAAGAGCCCAGTGCACGAACCGGTGTCCAGTCGTTGCCCAGGCCGCCTGCAAATTTCGACAACATGGCATTGTCGTGAATCGCGTGGTAGATGCCCGACAGGTCATCCGGCACGGTGGTCAGGTAGCAGCTCGACAGCTGTGGACGCAGGGTACCGGCGTTGAACAGGGTCGGAGTCGACGACATGTAGTCGAAGGACGACAACAGGTTGTAGAACTCGATCGCACGGTCTTCTTTGTTCTTTTCTTCGATGGCCAGGCCCATGGCCACGCGCATGAAGAAAATCTGCGGCAGTTCGAAGCGGATACCGTCCTTGTGGATGAAGTAACGGTCGTACAGGGTTTGCAGGCCCAGGTACGTGAACTGCTGATCGCGCTCGTGGTTGATTGCCTTGCCGAGTTTTTCCAGGTCGAAGGTGGCCAGGACCGGGTTCAGCAATTCGAATTCGATACCCTTGGCGATGTAGGCAGGCAGGGCCTTGGCGTACAGGTCGACCATCTCGTGGTGGGTCGCGCTTTCTGCAACGTTCAGGAAGCTCAGGCCTTCGGCACGCAGGGTGTCCATCAACAGGCGAGCGGTCACGAACGAGTAGTTGGGTTCACGCTCGACCAGCGTACGGGCGGTCATCACCAGGGCGGTGTTGACGTCGGTCAGGGCCACGCCGTCGTACAGGTTTTTCAGGGTTTCGCGCTGGATCAGGTCGCCGTCGACTTCTTCCAGGCCTTCGCACGCTTCGGTGACGATGGTGTTCAGACGACCCATGTCCAACGGAGCAAAGGTGCCATCGGCGCGGGTGATGCGGATCGACGGGTGAGCGTTGACCGCTTCCTCGGCCGGCGCATGGGCAGCGCGTTCTTTCGAACGACCATCACGGTAGATCACGTAGTCGCGGGCAACTTTCTGCTCGCCGGCACGCATCAGGGCCAGTTCAACCTGGTCCTGGATTTCTTCGATGTGGATCGTGCCGCCGGAAGGCATGCGACGCTTAAAGGTCGCGGTGACCTGCTCGGTCAGGCGGGCAACGGTGTCGTGAATTCGCGACGAAGCGGCAGCGGTACCGCCTTCAACTGCGAGAAACGCTTTGGTGATAGCGACGGTGATCTTGTCATCGGTATAAGGAACGACAGTGCCGTTACGCTTGATCACGCGCAGTTGGCCAGGCGCGGTGGCGGACAGATCCGAATTCGAATCAGCGGCCTGCGGCAAGGTGCCCTGCGGGTTCTCGCGAGTTGTGTCGGTTTGCATGGGGGGTTGTCTCCACATTCTCTATGTTTGTTTGGGCACCGTCTCGGTGCCCACCGTTCCGTCCTGAAGCACTACAACCGGCGGGGGCCGGGCATACCAACTTCGGGACAGATCAGGAAGGGGCTATTGGGGCGCCGCTTCCATGCCGAAGTCTTTGGTCGCAGGCCTGGAGCCTGAAACCGAATTCCTTTTGGGTGACAGCAATTGACTGCAACACCCGTACCGTTTCGCCGTTTACGGCCCAAAAACAGTAGCCATCCGCACGAGCGGTTTGGTCTTTCGAAAATACGTTTGGTTCAACCAGAAAGAGGCAATAAAAGCGCTTGAAATTGGTGTCTGGTTTGTGTTTGGTTTTTTGTGCAAAACCCTACATGTAGGGTTTTTTTCGCGCCGGGGTACAAGATAGTGCGTTTTGGAGGGTGTTGCAACGTACTACCTGTGGATAAGCCTGTGCGTAAATTGTGTGTGAAACCTGGAATCAGCGTGTAGCCCGCGACCCTGCTGGAGTAGACCGTTTGTCATGGGTTTTCAGCGGTCGGAAACTGTCCGGTGGTTTTTTAAGGGCGCGAACCCTACCACAAAAAATGCCCATGTCCGAACGCATTTGCCGCCTTGTGTTCTGGGCGAGCGACGTTTATACAATCGGCCCATGTGTACGCATTTTCTTATCCTCCCCAATCATTACAAAAAGACGGGTGGATCCTTCCTTATTAGTGTTTCGGCAAGCAGAGGTCACCGTGGAGCAAGAAGCCTGGCAGGTTTTGATTGTGGAGGACGACCAGCGTCTGGCCGAACTGACCCGCGATTACCTGGAGGCCAACGGCCTGCGCGTTTCGATCGAAGGTGACGGGGCACTGGCCGCGGCCCGCATCATCAAGGAGCAGCCAGACCTGGTGATCCTTGACTTGATGCTCCCCGGCGAAGATGGCTTGAGCATCTGCCGCAAGGTTCGCGACCGTTTCGACGGCCCGATTCTGATGCTCACCGCTCGTACCGACGACACCGATCAGATTCTGGGGCTGGACATGGGGGCAGACGACTATGTGTGCAAACCGGTTCGTCCTCGGCTCTTGCTGGCGCGTATCCAGGCCTTGCTGCGGCGCAGCGAGGCGCCTGAGGTCGCCCCGGAAAAACAACGGCGTCTGCAGTTCGGTCCGCTGGTGGTGGACAACGCTTTGCGCGAGGCCTGGCTGCGTGACGCCAGTATCGAATTGACCAGCGCCGAGTTTGATCTGCTCTGGCTGCTGGTGGCCAACGCCGGGCGCATACTTTCCCGCGAAGAGATCTTCACCGCACTGCGCGGCATCGGTTACGACGGGCAGGATCGTTCCATCGATGTGCGCATCTCGCGCATTCGCCCCAAGATCGGCGATGACCCGGAGCACCCTCGGCTGATCAAGACCATCCGCAGCAAAGGCTATTTGTTCGTTCCGGAAGCCTGCACCCTGTGAACTCGATCTTCCTGCGAATTTACGGCGGCATGTGCGCGGCGCTGATTCTGGTGGCGGTGCTCGGCGTGCTGGCCCTGCACTTGCTCAATCAGGTGCGCAGCGAGCAATACCGCGAGCGCCTGGCTCATGGCACGTTCTCGTTGATGGCCGACAACCTGCAACCCATGAACGAAACCGAACGCCACCGTGCCTTGCTGGTGTGGGAGCGCCTGCTGGGTATTCCGCTGGCGCTGAAGACCTTCACCCAGACCGACCTTGATCTCACCCAGCGCACTCGTGTGCTGCGCGGCCAGGCGCTGGTCGAACAAACCGGGCCGCACGCGGCGGTGGTTTATCGGTTGGTCAGCGACAAGGAACAGTTGGTGCTGACAGGGGAAGTGCAGCAGATCAGCGAGCAACTGGCCCGGGCGACCATTTACCTGCTGGCCGACGAACTGGTGCGCGTCCCGGTGGCCGACCAACCCAAGCGCCTGGCGCAATTGAAAGAAGACAAGGGCTTCGGTTTCGACTTGCGACTGGTCACGGTCGATGACGCGGACATGGATGAGGACCAGAGCCGGCGGGTTTCCGAAGGCGACACGGTGATGGCGCTGGGTAAGGGGGGCGATTCGATCCGGGTGTTTGCCGGGATGGTGGGTACGCCGTGGGTGCTGGAGATCGGCCCGCTGTACCAGATGAACCCTTATCCGCCGGAGTGGCTGGTGCTGATCGCGGCGCTGGGTTTGAGCCTGATTGGTTTGATCGTTTATTTGTTGGTGCGTCAGCTCGAGCGTCGTTTGCGCGGGTTGGAAGCGGCAGCCACGCGCATCGCCAAAGGCAGCCTGGAAACCCGAGTACCGGCACGGGGCGTCGATTCGGTGGGGCGTCTGGCGTCAGCATTCAACGGGATGGCCGAGCACTTGCAGCAGTTGTTGGCGATTCAGCGGGAACTGGTGCGCGCCGTGTCGCACGAACTGCGCACACCGGTGGCGCGCCTGCGCTTTGGCCTGGAGATGATCGGTTCCGCGTCCACACCGCAAGCGCTGCAAAAGTACTGTGAAGGCATGGATCACGACATCGAAGATCTCGATAAGCTGGTGGACGAGATGCTCACCTATGCGCGCCTGGAGCAGGGCTCACCGGCCCTGAACTTTCAGCGTATCGATCTCGATGCGCTGGTCAATCAGGTGATCGAAGAGCTTGCGCCTCTGCGTTCGCAGGTGACGGTGCAACGTGGCTTGTGCCTGTCTGCGGCCGATTGCGACGATGCCTGGGTCGAAGCTGAACCCCGCTACCTGCATCGGGCGCTGCAAAACCTGGTGAGCAACGCGATGCGCCACGCCACGTCCAGGGTAACGGTCAGCTATCAGGTGGGGCAGCAACGTTGTCGGGTCGACGTCGAGGACGATGGACCGGGTGTGCCGGAAAACGCGTGGGAGAAAATCTTCACCCCGTTCCTGCGACTCGATGACAGCCGTACCCGTGCGTCGGGTGGGCATGGCCTGGGCCTGTCCATCGTGCGTCGGATCATCCATTGGCACGATGGACGAGCGTTGATTGGCAAGAGCAAAAGTCTGGGCGGCGCGTGCTTCAGCCTGAGCTGGCCGAGGAATCAGGAAAAGCGTTGAGCGCTCAGGTGTCAGTCAAGGCCTCTACGTCCCCCACAACGCTTCAAGCCTTGATGCTGACCAGACTCAACAACTGCCCATCCATGATCCCAAACTGTGCGTCCAGCTCAACCCCATTACGCCACTCACTCGACAGATCCGTCAGCAAGCGGATCCGCACATCCCCGGTCTCGCTCCATTCCAGCACTTCGGCGTGTTCAAAATAGAACCTCTGCTGCACGATCGGATACAGCGCCTTGAACAGGCTTTCCTTCACCGAAAATGTCAGCGTCACCAGCATCGCCAACTGATCTCGTCGACCCGCGGCCATTCTTTGCAACTCCGGGCCGGTGAGAATCTCACCCGCCAGACGCTCGGCCCGTTCCGGGTTGAGCAGGTTTTCCAGATCCATACCCAGACCGCGCCAATGGGTTTTCTTTGCGACAATCGCCGCGGCGCGTCCGGTGCTATGGGTAATCGAACCGGTGATATGCCCAGGCCATACCGGCGCTCGATCTTCGCCAATGGCCGGACTGAACCCCACGCCCTCCAACTGTTGCAATGCGGCTCTGGCGCAAATCCGCCCGGCGAGAAACTCCGCCTGCCGCTTGGCAACGGAGCGTTGGATGCTGGAGGGCGGCTCGATCGAACTGCGGCGAAAATCATCACTGGTCAGCTGAGAACTGTCGAAGTGAGTGCTCAACAAAATCGTATCAGGTAGCGCGATTGGCAACGGCCAATGGGCGTCGAGTGGGGTGCAGCAGGCGGGTAGGGCGGGGTCGGGATTCATGTCAGGCATTTTGCCGGGTTGCCTTCGGACTGGGTAGTGTCGATAGATCGTTTGTGGCGAGGGAGTTCCCACCCAGCGCGAGCAAGCTCCCTCGCCACCGGGAGCTTTGCTGTGCTTTTAAGCGCTCGGTGTTCCTAGGAGAAAATTTTCTTGAGGAACGCCTGCATATCCGCCCACGACTTTTCATCCGCCGCCTTGTTGTAGCCGATGTCGGGTCCACCATGGTCGCCATGACTCAGCCGATCCGCATCAGGATTACTGAACCCATGCTTGGCGCCCTCCAGGCTGACAAATTTGTAGTCCGCCCCGGCCTTGTCCATTTCCGCCTTGAACGCCGCGACGTTTTCCGGCGTGACCATGCTGTCCATCGCCCCGTGTTCCACAAGGATTTTCGCCTTGACGTTGCCCGGTGCTGCCGGTGTGCTGGTTGCCAGCGCGCCGTGGAAACTCACCACACCTGCCAACGGCAATCCCTGCCGCGCCGCATTCAAAACAACACCACCGCCAAAGCAGTAACCAATCGCCGCAATTTTGTCAGGATCGGTTTGCGGTTGTTGCTTGAGCAAGTCCAGCCCTGCCTGAAAGCGTGTACTGGCTGCGGCGCTGTCCTTGAGTGCGGCTTGCATGAAGGCCATGGCGTCTTTCGGGTGTTCGGTGTTCTTGCCATCGCCATACATATCAATCGCCAGGGCGCTGTAACCCAGACCTGCCAGGTCCCGTGCGCGGCGCTTGGCATAGTCGTTGAGCCCCCACCATTCATGCACCACCACAACGCCGGGTCGCGGTCCCTTGAGGGCATCGTCGTAGGCGTAATAGCCGATCAGCTTCGTGCCGTCGGCGCTTTGATAGGGGATTTCCTGAGTCTTGACGGCTGCTTGGCCGAGCCCGCTCAAGGCCAGTAACACGAAGGCAAGGAACGCACGCATGGTCGGATCTCCTGCGAGAAAATCATCGGAAAAACCTGGGTGATCTGGTTCAGCTTAGGTTCAGAAGGCGTTCAGGGGGAGTTCAGGGCGGGCTCAGTAGTCTTGCCTCACACCCAACGAGCACACAGCACATAAGGAAACTCCCCATGACTGGATTCAAAAAACTGCTTCTGGCGTTCACTATTCTTGGCGCAAGTACTGCTGCATACGCCGCCGATGACACCTTCGCCAGCCTTACTCTTGGACAGACCAGCGACAAGGTCAAAAAGTCCCACGCCCTGAACGATAACCTCAACCACGTGAACGCCGACGGCGTGATCGGCAAGGACGGCACCTGGGGTGTGCGTCTGGGTAAGCAAAACACCCAGGGCCGCTACTACGCTACCTACGACAACGTGTCGGGTTCGCACAACGGCATTAAACTGCGCCAGGAAAACCTCCTCGGCAGCTATGACCTTTTCTACCCGGTAGGCGGCAGTACCAAGCTGTTTGGCGGGGCCACAGCCGGTATCACCAAACTCACCCAGGAATCTTCAAGCTTCAGCCGCGACAGCAACATTGGTTACGCCGTTGGCGGACAATTGGGTGTCTTGCAACAGGTTTCGAAAAACACGTCGGTTGAACTGGGTTATCGTTACCTGCGAACCAACGCCAGCACCGAGATGAGCGAGCGTGGCGGCAGCAAGCAGGGATCGCTGGGTTTGACCAGCAGTGCCCAGACGTATCTGTCGGCGAACTACGCTTTCTAAAAAGCACGTCGCGAAAAGTCTGCGCCGGATCAACTCAAAAGGGTGATCCGGCGTCGCCATGTTAGCCGTCGAGGCGCGCCGTTGCGTCTCTGGAGAAGTTGATTTGCCTGGGAGAGCATTATGAAACTGCTGGTCGTTGAAGATGAAGCGCTGTTGCGCCATCACCTGCATACCCGCCTGACGGATATCGGCCACGTGGTCGAGTCCGTCGCCAATGCCGAAGAGGCGCTGTACCAGGCCGAGCAGTTCAATCATGACCTGGCGGTGATCGACCTCGGCCTGCCGGGTATGGGCGGGCTTGATCTGATCCGCCAACTTCGCTCGCGCGGAAAAACCTTTCCGATCCTGATTCTCACCGCACGCAGCAACTGGCAGGACAAGGTCGAAGGCCTGGCCGCCGGTGCCGACGATTTTGTGGTCAAGCCGTTCCAGTTCGAAGAGCTGGACGCTCGACTCAATGCCTTGTTACGTCGCTCCAGCGGATTCACCCAGTCAACCATTGTCGCCGGTCCGCTGCTGCTGGACCTCAATCGCAAACAGGCGTCACTCGATGAACAGCCGCTGGCGCTGACCGCCTATGAGTATCGGATTCTCGAGTACCTGATGCGCCATCATCAGCAGGTGGTCCCCAAGGATCGGCTGATGGAACAACTCTACCCGGACGACGATGAGCGCGATCCGAATGTCATTGAAGTGCTGGTCGGTCGCTTGCGCCGAAAACTTGAAGGGCCGGGCGGCTTCAAGCCCATCGACACCGTGCGTGGTCTCGGTTACCTGTTCAATGAGCGTTGCACTTGATTCGTTCGCTACGTGTTCGCCTGATGCTCGCCGCCACCACCCTGGCGGTGTTGTTCATGCTGGCGTTGCTGCCGGCGATGCAGGGTGCGTTCAGCCTGGCGTTGCAGGACTCCATCGAACAACGCCTGGCGTCGGACGTGACCACGCTGATCTCTGCCGCTCGGGTGGAAGACAATCGCTTGCAGATGCCGGCACAGTTGCCAGATGAGCGTTTCAACCTGACCGAGGGCCGATTACTCGGTTACATCTATGATCGCGACGGGCGCCTGGTCTGGCGCTCCAAAGGTACTCAGGAAGAGCACATCAATTACACCCCTCGTTATGACGGGCGCGGTAACGAGTTCGCGAGAATTCGCGAGACCAATGGGCAAGAGTTTTTTGTTTATGACGTCGAGATCAAACTGCTCGGCGGCAAAAGTGCAGCGTTCAGCATCGTTGCGTTGCAACCGGTGCGTGAATACGAAATCACCCTCGAAGGCTTACGGGAAAACCTCTATCTGGGCTTCGGCGCGGCCTTGCTGGTACTGCTGGCATTGCTGTGGATCGGCTTGACCTGGGGGTTGCGGGCGTTACGCCGGCTGAGCCAGGAGCTGGACGAGATCGAAGGCGGGACTCGAGAAAGCCTCAGCGAAGAACACCCGCGCGAACTGCTGCGCCTGACCGGTTCCCTTAACCGCTTGCTGCACAGCGAACGTGAGCAACGCAGCCGCTATCGTGATTCCCTCGACGACCTGGCCCACAGTTTGAAAACTCCGTTGGCCGTCCTGCAAGGGGTCAGCGAGGACATGGCCCAACGTCCGGAAGATCGCGATCAGGCCTGGGTACTGCAAACCCAGATCGAGCGCATGAGCCAGCAGATCAGCTATCAGCTGCAACGCGCCAGCCTGCGCAAGAGCGGTCTGGTGCGCCATCAGGTGCGCCTGCGTCCAGTGCTGCAGAGCCTTTGCGATACGCTGGACAAGGTGTATCGCGACAAGCGCGTGCGAGTGGCCTTCGATCTTCCGGAACATTGTTATGTGCCGATCGAGCAGGGCGCGCTGCTGGAAATGATGGGCAACCTGCTGGAAAACGCCTATCGCCTGTGCCTCGGTGAAGTGCGCATCAGCGTGCGTGATTCCCTGGGTGGCATCGAATTATGCGTTGAGGATGATGGGCCCGGTGTACCACCGAACCAGCGCGCGCGGATTCTTCAGCGTGGTGAACGTCTGGATCGTCAGCATCCGGGGCAGGGGATCGGGTTGGCGGTGGTCAAGGACATCATCGAAAGCTACGCCGCCACGCTGACATTGGAGGACTCGCCAATGGGCGGAGCGGCGTTCAGGATTCATTTTTCGGCGGTTTGACCGGGAGATTTGCAGATGCTTTCACGGGCACCTTCATCCGAAAACGCTCAATTCTCCTGCGCCCGATAAGCCCCCGGCGTCAACCCCGTCCATTTCTTGAACGCCCGATGAAACGCCGAGGGCTCGGAGAACCCCAACTGTTCGGCGATCTGTTGCAACGACAGGTCCGCGCGGCTCAGGTGATAAATCGCAATGTCCCGGCGCAACTGATCCTTCAATTCCTGAAAACTCGAACCCTCTTCCCGCAGATGCCTGCGCAACGTCTGCGCGCTGATGTGCAGGTGCGTGGCCACCGCTTCCAGATCTGGCCAACGAGCACTATCGCGACTGAGCAAGCGCCGCAATTGACTGCTCAAACTGTCGCCGTCATCCGGGCGGGACAGCAGGTCGGCGGGCGAGCGCTCAAGAAAGTGCTTGAGGGTTCGTTCATCCTGCAGCAGCGGCATATTCAGATAGCGACTGTGAAACACCAGGCTGCTCTGGGCCGCTGAAAACACGAGGGAGCACGGGAACAGCAGGTCGTATTCGGCGCCATGTTCGGGCCTGGGGTAGCTGAACGTCGCCTGTTCCAGTCGAATGCGCTGGCCAATCAGCCAGCTGCCGAGGCGATGCCAAACCATCAACTGGCTCTCGGTGAGGAAATGGTCCGGGTCGCGAAACTGCGAGTCGTCCAGGCTCAGGCGGATCATTTCGTCTTCACGGCTCAGGGTCAGCCGCGGACCCTCAGGGAATAGGGAATAAAACAATAAGCCGCGATTGAGCGCCTTATCCAGGTTTCGGCAGTGGATCAAGGCATGGCACATCATCGCGAAACTGCCGGGTTTGCTGGTCGTAGGCCCGAAACCCAGGTACTCGTCATCCATCACCAGCCACAGGCCCTGAATCAACTGGGTGAACTGTTCCGGGGCAATACGTGCGCGAGGCTCGTCGAGTAACTCGTGGCTGATGTTCAGTTGGTGCAGCAGGCTTGAATAATCGTACCCGCAGCGACGCGCACCACCCAGGGCGGCGCGGGCGAAGTGACTGGCGATGGTGCGTTCACGCATAGAAGGCAAGTCCGTCCATTGAACGGCGGATAGTAGACGCGGATTCGGGTGATGGACAAGGCGGATATCCGCCAAATCCCATGAAGTGATTGAGCAGATGGGCGGAAATCCGCCACTGAAGTGATGACCCTCGGATGTAACAAAAAACCTGTAACCCTTGATGTCAAAAGGCTCGCAGGTGATTTGGCGAAGGTGGCACGGGCCTTGCGATACAACGAGCAGATGCCTGCCGTCGCGCAGCTCGAAAAAACAAATCCCTCCAGTGCAGGAGGGTTCGCAATTCAGGTGTCATGACAACAGATGGATGTTGTTAGCCGGCACTCTTGAGGAACTTTGCAATGACGACTCGTCAGCCACTGTATAAATCCCTGTATTTCCAGGTGATCGTTGCCATCGCCATCGGCATTCTGCTCGGTCACTTCTACCCACAGACCGGTGTCGCCCTCAAGCCGCTGGGTGACGGGTTCATCAAGCTCATCAAAATGATCATTGCCCCGATCATCTTCTGCACCGTCGTCAGCGGTATCGCGGGCATGCAGAACATGAAGTCGGTTGGCAAGACCGGCGGCTACGCGCTGCTGTATTTTGAGATCGTTTCAACCATCGCCCTGCTGGTCGGTCTGGTCGTGGTGAACATTGTGCAACCGGGCGCTGGCATGCACATCGACGTCACCACGCTGGATGCCTCCAAAGTGGCTCAATACGTCGCGGCCGGTGCTGATCAAAGCGTCGTTGGCTTCTTGCTCAACGTGATTCCGAACACCATCGTCGGCGCGTTTGCAACGGGCGACATCCTGCAAGTATTGATGTTCTCCGTGATCTTCGGTTTCGCCCTGCATCGCCTGGGTGCCTATGGCAAGCCGATCCTGGACTTCATCGATCGTTTCGCCCACGTCATGTTCAACATCATCAACATGATCATGAAGCTTGCCCCTATCGGTGCCTTTGGTGCCATGGCATTCACCATCGGAGCCTACGGTGTCGGGTCGCTGGTGCAGCTGGGTCAGTTGATGGCCTGCTTCTACATCACCTGCCTGCTGTTCATCCTGATCGTGCTGGGCGGTATCGCTCGCGCCCACGGTTTCAGCGTGCTGAAAGTGATTCGCTACATCCGTGAAGAGCTGCTGATCGTGCTGGGTACTTCTTCTTCGGAATCGGTCCTGCCGCGCATGCTGATCAAGATGGAGCGTCTGGGGGCGCAGAAATCCGTAGTAGGTCTGGTGATCCCGACAGGCTACTCGTTCAACCTCGACGGCACTGCGATCTACCTGACCATGGCTGCGGTGTTCATTGCCCAGGCGACCGACACCCAGATGGACATCACTCACCAGATCACGCTGCTGGTGGTGTTGCTGCTGTCTTCCAAAGGCGCCGCAGGCGTGACCGGCAGTGGTTTCATTGTGTTGGCTGCGACACTGTCCGCGGTTGGCCACCTGCCTGTTGCCGGCCTGGCGCTGATCCTCGGTATCGACCGCTTCATGTCCGAAGCCCGTGCCCTGACCAACCTGGTGGGTAACGCCGTTGCCACCCTGGTTGTGGCCAAGTGGGTCAAGGAACTGGACGTCGACGTGATGCACGCCGAGCTGGCTTCCGGCGGTCGCGGTATCTCCGATGAGCGCGTTGAAGATGACCTGGGCGTCGCTGAAGGCCCAACCCCAAGCAACGTCAAATAAGACGGCTTGAAAATGAAAAACCCGCTTCGGCGGGTTTTTTTTGGCTGCGATTTGAGCGCAACGGTCACTGCGGCTGACGCATCAGGTGATTGCTGCAATGCCGTTGGCTGCCTAGGCTTGAGAGATCGCACCGGAGGTTACTCATGCTTGGTCCACTGGCATCACTCAAGATTCTGGATTTCTCCACCTTGCTACCGGGGCCGTTTGCCTCGTTATTACTGGCCGACATGGGCGCTGAGGTGTTGCGCATTGAATCGCCCACACGGATGGACTTGCTGCGCGTGCTTCCACCTCATGACCAGGGCGTTTCCGCCAGCCACGCCTACCTCAACCGCAACAAACGCAGTCTGGCCCTAGACCTCAAGCAGCCTGAAGCGCTGGAGGTGATCAAGCAGCTTTTGCAAGACCACGACATCGTGCTGGAACAGTTCCGCCCCGGCGTGATGGAACGGCTGGGCCTGGGGTATGAAGCGCTGAAGGCGATCAATCCGCGGCTGATCTATGTGTCGATCACCGGCTACGGGCAGACTGGCCCCTATAAAGACCGCGCCGGCCACGACATCAATTACCTGGCGCTGGCGGGACTAGCCAGCCACACCGGCCGTGCGGACAGCGGGCCGCTGCCGTTGGGCATGCAAGTGGCTGATGTCGCCGGTGGTTCGTTGCATGGCGTCATCGGCTTGCTGGCGGCGGTGATTGCCCGGCAACAGACGGGGCAGGGGCAGCATATCGACGTGAGCATGACCGATTGCGTATTCAGCTTGAACGCCATGGCCGGTGCAGGGTATCTGGCCTGTGGCGAAGAGCCGGGTCGTGAGAATCAGATGCTCAATGGCGGCAGTTTCTACGACTATTACCGCACCCGTGACGGACGCTGGCTGTCGGTGGGCAGCCTGGAGCCCCCGTTCATGAAGCAATTGTGCACAGCATTGGGTGTGGAGGATCTGGCGGCGTTGGGGCTGTCACCGAAGCCTGCGCAGCAAAAAGCGCTGAAAGACGCGCTAAAGATCGAATTCGAAAAACATGACTATGCCGAGTTATGTGCACTGTTTGCTGAACTCGATGCGTGCGTCGAGCCGGTTCTGAGCCTGGGCGAAGCGGTGCGGCATCCGCAGTTGCAGGCGCGGCAGTTGGTGGCGCAAGTGCCGCGAGCTGATGGGACGACTCAAGCGCAGATGGCCTGTCCGTTGAAGTTTTCAGAGGGCCTGCCTGAACCACGGCATATCGGTGCGGCGTTGGGGGCGCATACGGATGAGGTATTGGGGGAACTTGGTTTCAGCGTTCAACGGATCGAAGAATTGCGGCGTGCCAAGGTGGTTGTGTAGGGGGGCTGAAGGCTCTATCGCGAGCAGGCTCACTCGTACACTGGAAGTGTGGCGCGCCGAAGATCCAATGTGGGAGCCTGCTCGCGATGAGGCCAGTACAAACACCATAAATCCAGCTACTCGACCCGCATCTCGCCACTGAACACCAACGTGCTGCGGCACCGTCGGCACAAATACCGCCGCCCCTGTCTCACCAATCCATGGCGCTGGGCGGAGAACGGGAAGTCGCTGTCCACGCACGGGCATTTGTAGATATAGCGGGTCACGCTTCGGCGTTTGACGTCATAGGTGTGGCAACGATTGGGTGGCAATTCGTACACGCCGCGCATGATCAGTTGCCACTCTTCGCCATGGGGCTGGATGCGGTCGCCAAATAACTGATGGGCGATCAGGTGCGCGACCTCGTGAGCCACGGTTTGCTTAAGGAAGTCTTCAGTGTTTTCCCGGTACAGCTGCGGATTGAAGCGCAACAGGTTCTCGTGCAAATGCGCGACACCGGCTTTTTGCCCGCGCAGCTTGAGGCTCACCACGGGGCGTTTGAATGGACGTTTGAAAAAGGATTCAGCGAGTAGGTAACAATCTTCGACGCGGGTATTGAGTTGCTCGGGCATGCTTGATGGGTCTCCAGAGAGGTCGAGTATGCCGCAACCCTGGGTGCTTGCGAATCGCCCAAGCGCCGAATGGTCGTCGCCGTTCTCCATCCAGGCACATCAAAAGGCCGCCTTGCGGCGGCCTGTATTGGCAGATCTTATAGTTTATGTGCGCGGTCAGTTGGTATAGACGGGCCCCACGCCCAGTCCCCAGACAATCACAGTGAACGCCATGATGGCCACCAGGACCACCAGCCCTACGGCGAGCACCGAACTTGAAAAAAGGAATCCCTCGTCAGATGGAATGTTCATGAACGTCGGTAGCCCCACGTACAGCAGGTACACCGTGTAGCAGATGGCCGCGGTGCCGACGATCATTCCGAGCCACATGTGTGGATACAGCGCCGCCAGCCCGCCAATGAACAGCGGTGTCGCGGTATAGGTCGCAAACGCTACGCAACGCGCCAGGCTCGGGTTGGCATCATAGGTGCGGGCCATCCAGTGGACGAACGCGCCCATTACGGCAACTCCGCCGAGCATCGCCAGATACGACATGACCGTCATCCATAGTGCGCTTTCCTGAGTCAGCATCACCGGCGCTCGATTGCCAATGACCCAGCCGACTTGCGTGGTGCCGATAAACGCCGACACGGCAGGAATCGCCGCCAGAATCAGGGTGTGGGTGAGATACATGTGGCTGATGCTTTCCTCCTGGTCGCCACGGATCTCCTTCCATTCTTGGTCAGGGTGGGTGAAGAGCCCCACTACGTGATGGATCATGCCAGTCACTCCTCTTGTTTTTACCGTCGCCCCCCAGTGGAGCGCCTACGGGCCAAGGTGGCCAAGTAAGTAAAGGTCTGGATATGTGTGCGACCTTATGTCGCAGTATAGAAAGGACTTACCCGTACATGTGGAAGGGGCTTAGAGCAAATCGCGCTGTAAACCCTAGTGGTAATCGCAGTTCCATCTTAGGTAGGAGCACTTCGCTCGCGCAGGGTTTTTGCGTAAAATGCCGGCCTTTCGTCACACCTCACGGATTCGCGTCATGGGCACTCTCACGGTCAACCAGAACAAACTGCAAAAGCGCCTTCGCCGTCAGGCCGGTGAGGCTGTTGCCGATTTCAACATGATTGAAGAGGGCGACAAGGTCATGGTCTGCCTGTCCGGTGGCAAGGACAGCTACACCATGCTCGATGTGCTGCTGCATTTGCAGAAGGTTGCTCCGATCAAGTTCGAGATCGTGGCCGTGAACATGGACCAGAAGCAGCCGGGCTTTCCCGAGCACGTACTGCCGGCGTACCTGAAAGCATTGGGCATCGAGTACCACATCGTCGAGAAAGACACTTACTCGGTGGTCAAGGAGCTGATCCCGGAAGGCAAGACCACCTGTTCGCTGTGCTCGCGCCTGCGTCGCGGTACGCTCTACACGTTTGCCGATGAAATTGGCGCGACCAAGATGGCCCTCGGGCACCACCGCGATGACATTGTCGAAACCTTCTTCCTCAACATGTTCTTCAACGGCTCGCTCAAGGCCATGCCGCCGAAACTGCGCGCCGACGATGGCCGCAACGTCGTGATCCGCCCGCTGGCCTACTGCAACGAGAAAGACATCCAGGCCTACTCGGATTTCAAGCAGTTCCCGATCATTCCGTGCAACCTTTGCGGCTCTCAGGAGAATCTGCAGCGCCAGGTGGTCAAGGACATGCTGCAAGAGTGGGAGCGCAAGACTCCCGGCCGCACCGAGAGTATCTTCCGCAGCCTGCAGAACGTGATTCCGTCGCAATTGGCCGACCGTAACCTGTTCGACTTCACCAGCCTGAAGATCGACGAAACCGCGGCCTCGCGATTCGTCAACGTGGTCAACCTTTAAACACGATTAATGTGGGAGCCAGCCTGCTGGTGATGAAAGGGTGTCAGGAACATTTTTGACTGACACACCTCCCTCGCCAGCAGACTGGCGCCCACAGGTTTTGCCGCAAGTTGGCAGTTCATTTTTCATTCCTCAGGAGAGGGCATGCGCGATTACAAGTGGCTGCACGAATACTGTCTGAACCGCTTCGGTTCGGCAGCTGAACTGGAAGCCCATCTGCCCGTTCCCAAGACCCCCGCGCAATTGCGCAAGATCAGCGACGACCGCTACCTCTCGACCATGGCACTGCGCGTGTTCCGCGCCGGGCTCAAACACAGCCTGGTGGACGCCAAGTGGCCGGCCTTCGAAGAAGTGTTCTTCAAGTTCGACCCTGAGAAGGTCGTGCTGATGAGTGCTGAACATCTTGAGCGCCTGATGCAGGACGCGCGGATCATTCGCCATCTGGGCAAACTCAAGAGCGTGCCGCGCAATGCGCAGTTCATCCTCGACGTCGAGCATGAAAAAGGCAGTTTCGGTGCGCTGATCGCCGACTGGCCGGTGACCGATATTGTCGGTTTGTGGACCTACCTGAAAAAGCGCGGTCATCAATTGGGCGGGTTGTCGGCACCGCGCTTCTTGCGGATGGTCGGCAAGGACACGTTTGTGCCGAGCTACGACGTGGTGGCGGGGTTGAATGCGCAGAAGATCGTCGACAAAGTGCCGACCAGTCAGCGGGATCTGGCGTTGGTGCAGGATGTGTTCAATCAGTGGCATGAACAGAGCGGTGGGCGGCCGATGAGCCAGATATCGATGATGCTGGCGTATACCGTTAATCATTAACACCGAGTCGCCCGCATCGCGGGCAAGCCCGCTCCCACAGCGATCTCTTTAAACACATTAATTGTGAACGACATGGATCCTGTGGGAGCGGGCTTGCCCGCGATTGCGATGTATCAGGCGGCAGAGATCTCGCCTTCGCCTGCGAGCTTGCGATTCAGCTGAAACCGCCACCGCACATACAGCAGCGCCGAGCAAAACACCGCCAGGCTCGCGCCCATCTCCAGCAAACCAAACAGCTGCCGGTTCGGGTCAAACGCCGCCAGTGCGCCCTTGATGAAATACAGGTTCACCACAAAGCACATCCAGGAATGCCCGCGCGCGCTGCCAACGATCATCCCCGGCGCCAGCAACAGCAGCGGTACCAGTTCGATCAGCAGGATCACCCATGGCCGCGCCCCGTGCAGATCGGCGACCGCCAGGTAATACACGCAGAGCAAACCCACCAAGCCCAGAAAACACAGCAGGCTGATGGCTCGCATCGCTTTGACCCGTGGTTCGAGCCATTCAATGGAAGGCAAAATCTTCGGCTTCTTGGCCACGTCAGTTCCCCAGCTTTTGCGCGGTCTTGGCCAGTCGCAAGCCCAAGGCCCGACACAGTGCGACCTCATGTTCATTCAAGCCGCTTTTGCCATCGGCGCCGGCGTGGTGACTGGCGCCATAGGGCGTGCCGCCGCCACGGGTTTCCAGCAATGCCGATTCGCTGTAAGGCAGGCCCGTAATCAGCATGCCGTGGTGCAGCAAGGGCAGCATCATCGACAGCAGCGTGGTTTCCTGACCACCGTGCAGGCTCGCGGTGGAGGTGAAAACGCCCGCCGGTTTGCCGACCAGCGCACCGGTCAGCCACAGGTTGCTGGTGCCGTCGAGGAAGTACTTCAGCGGCGCGGCCATGTTGCCAAAACGCGTCGGGCTGCCAAGGGCCAGGCCGGCGCAGTTTTTCAGGTCGTCGAGGCTGGCGTACAGCGCGCCTTCGTCCGGAATGTCCGGGGACACAGCTTCGCACTCGGTAGAGATCGCCGGCACGGTACGCAGACGCGCTTCCATTCCCGACTGTTCGACACCACGGGCAATCTGCCGGGCCATTTCGTTGGTCGAACCGCTACGGCTGTAATACAGCACCAGAATATACGGCGCGCTCACGGCAACAACTCCAGTACATTCTCCGGCGGACGCCCGATGACGGCTTTGTCGCCTGCTTCCAGAATCGGTCGCTCCATGAGTTTCGGGTGGGCAGCGATAGCGGCGATCAATTGCGCCTCGCTCAAGCTGCTGTCAGCCAGGTTGAGCGTTTTGTACTCGTCTTCACCGGGGCGCAGCAATTGCCGGGCACTGATGCCCAGTTTGCCCAGCAGGTTCTGGATTTGCGCGGCGTCCAGCGGCGTTTCCAGGTACCGGACCACGGTCGGGGTCAGGCCACGGGCTTGGAGCAGTTCGAGCGCACCGCGGGATTTCGAGCAGCGCGGGTTGTGATAAAGCGTCAGATCGGTCATGTGCGGGTCGCATCTTGCGTAAGGTGGCGGCTATTCTAACTGTGCAGCGCGTATTCCAGAACCTGGAGAGGCAATGGGTCGCGGCGGTATTCTTTTTTTGACAAGGATTACGACATGACTAGACGACTGGCAGCGGCATTGGCGATCTTCGGCACGTTACTGCTGGGGGGCTGTGGCAATGATTACGGAATCGACCAGAACGGCCAGAAAGTCGCCGCCGACCGTCTGGACAAGCAATGGCTGGTGCTCAATTACTGGGCGGAATGGTGCGGGCCTTGCCGAACCGAGATACCCGAGTTGAATACCTTGGCCGAGCAGCTCAAGGGCAAGAAGATCGATGTGTTCGGGGTCAACTTCGATAATGTGCAGGGCGAAGAGCTGAAAAGCGCCAGCGAGAAGCTGGGGATCAAGTTCACCGTGCTGGCCCAGGATCCGGCCGAGCTGTTCGAAGTGCCGCGCAGCGAAGCGTTACCCGTGACCTACATCATCGATGACAAGGGCAAGGTGCGTGAGCAGTTGATGGGTGAGCAGACGGCGGCGGGTGTGATGGCGAAGCTTGAGGCGTTGCAGGCAACTAATTGATTGCGCAGATGGCAGGGGCTTTTTGTGGTACGGGGCTTTTGTGGCGAGGGGATTCATCCCCGTTGGACTGCGCAGCGGTCCCTTTTTTGGGGTCGCTTCGCAACCCAACGGGGATGAATCCCCTCGCCACAAAAGCCGCTGAGCACAAAATCCCCTTGCCACAGTAAGTCAGCCGGGTTCAGCAGAGGTGATCAACCCTCTTCAAGCCACCAGCGCAGCGGCTTGCCTTCGGCGGGCCAGAAGCGCATCTGCTCGATGGGCGAAATGTCCCAACGCTGCACATTTTCCAGTGCCTGCAAAAAGCGTTTTTCCTGTTCCATCAGCGCAGGCGCACACAGTTTGCGCGTGCTGCCAATCTTGCCGAAGCTCAGCTTGTCGCCTTCCAGCGTATAGGGCGCGAACCAATGGTTACAGCCGCCGTTGCCGTAGGCTCGACCATCTTCACCGAGGGTGATGGTCAAGTGGCTGTAATCCATCAGCGGACGTTCGCCAATCCATTCCAGAATGTAGCTGCGGTTCTGTTGCAGTTGCACCGGCTCGGCGGCGCAGCCCATCAGGCTGGCACCCACCATCGCGGTCATAGCGAGGCGTTTCATCACGCAGGCTCCTGGCATTTCGGGCACAGGTGCTTCTCGCCGACAGTGGTCCAGCCCAGCTCGGCAATCCGCGCGGTGGCGGCCGGTTTTTCAGCCTTGTTGCCCAGCTTGGCGTCGACGGCGAACTCAAAGCTCAGCTCTTTGGCGCAGCTGTCGCAATTGACTTTCCAGGTGTGGATGGCCAATTCGCCGAACACCGGACCACTCGCAACCGCGACCCATTGGCCCGGTGGATTGATCAAGTGGCGAACCGTTTCGACGGTCAGGCGCATGGACAGGTCCTTGCTGCCTTTGAGGGTCACGACCAGCACGTCGTTGTTGCGAATCGAACCACCGTTACCGGTGACCTGATAACGCCCAGGCACAAGGGCGCGGCATTCGGTGAGGGTGTGTTGCGGGTTCATCAGGGTATAGCGAAAATCGTGTTCGGCCATGGGTCCTCCAAATATGCGCGGCATGCTAGCACGGACATCGCCGCAGCATGGAGCGGGCAAGTGACCTTCGATCTGGTTCAGCCGGCAGCCACAAGATTCTGCGGCTTTCCATCCGCCCAGGCCGCGATGTTCTGCAGCGTGGTCGTGGCAATGGCGCCCAGTGCTTCGCGGGTCAGGAAGGCTTGGTGCGCCGTGATGATCACGTTTGGAAAGGTCAGCAGGCGCGCCAGCACATCGTCTTGCAGTGGCAGGTCCGAGCGGTCTTCAAAAAACAGCTGGGCCTCTTCCTCATACACATCCAGCCCCAGATAGCCCAGTCGACCGTCCTTCAGCGCGTCGATCAGTGCAGGCGTGTCCACCAGACCGCCGCGTCCGGTGTTGATCAGCATCGCCCCAGGCTGCATGTGTGCCAGTGACTCGCTGTTGATCAAATACTTGCTCTGTTCGTTAAGCGGGCAGTGCAGGCTGATGATCTGCGCCTGGGCCAGCAGTTCCGGCAAGCTCAGGTAGCGGGCGCCGAGGGCTTCGACGTCGGGATTGGGGTAGGGGTCGTAGGCCAGCAACTCGCAGCCAAACCCGTGCATGATTTTCGCGAAGGTTGCGCCGATCTGCCCAGTGCCCACCACGCCGACCGTCTTGCCCACCAGGTCGAAGCCCGTCAGCCCGTGCAGGCTGAAATCGCCTTCGCGGGTGCGGTTGTACGCGCGGTGCAAACGACGGTTGAGCGCAAGGATCAATGCCACCGCATGCTCGGCTACTGCATGCGGCGAATAGGCCGGGACCCGCACAATGGCCAGTCCCAGGCGCTTGGCGACTGCCAGATCGACATGGTTGTAACCCGCCGAGCGCAGGGCGATCAGTCGGGTACCACCGGCGGCCAGGCATTCGAGCACAGGCGCGCTCAAGTCATCATTGATGAAGGCGCAGACCACCTCGTGATGCTCCGCCAATGCCACGGTATCGACGCTCAATCGCGCCGATTGAAACTGCAACTCGATGCCGTCGGGCAGTTTTGCAGCGAGAAAACTCTCGCGGTCGTAATTCTGGCTGCTGAAAAGAATGGTGCGCATGCTGTCCTCCTGGAAATTTTCAAGCTTTGACGCTTCACGCTTCACGCTTTTGTAGCAGCTGGCGAAGCCTGCGTTCGGCGGCGAAGCCGTCGTAAAACTGGTGACCTCGGTGCTTCAGATGAACCGCATTTGACGAATTTACGACGGCTTCGCCGCCGAACGCAGGCTTCGCCAGCTGCTACAGGGAACGGCGTTAAGGCGAATACCTACGTTACATCAAGCATTGATACGCGCATGCGCGGCCAGACGGTTGATGGCCCGGTCAAGCTCTTCCAGTGCGCTATAGGCTTTCGGGTCCTGTTGCTTAAGCAGGGTTTCACTGCGCTGGCAGGCGGCGCGCAATTGCGGGACGCCGCAATAACGTGTTGCGCCATGCAGGCGATGGACACGCTCGATCAAGGCATTATTGTCATCGGTATCCCGGGCAAAACGGATGGCTTCGCGGTCGGCTTCAAGCGAGGCGAGCAACATCGCCAGCATGTCAGCCGCCAGATCCGCCTTACCGGCGGCCAGACGCAGGCCCTCTTCGTGATCGAGCACCTGCAACTCGGGTGCACCAGCATGTCCGTCACCGGAACGCTCGGGCCCGTGGTTGCGCAGCGCCAGACCACTCCATTTCAAAACCACCTGGGCCAATTGCCGTTCACTGATAGGCTTGGTCAGGTAATCGTCCATGCCGCTTTGCAACAAGGCACGCTTTTCGTTGGCCATGGCGTGAGCGGTCAGCGCGACGATGGGCAAAGGCGTGCAGTGCCGCTCGCTTTCCCACTGACGAATGGCCTCGGTGCTCTGGCGCCCATCCATGCCGGGCATCTGCACGTCCATCAGCACCAGGTCGAAGGTCTCGTTCTGCACGGCTTTGACCGCCGCGTATCCACTTTCCACGGCCAGCACCTTGGCACCCATGTCTTCGAGCAAGGTTTGCACCAGCAGAAGGTTGGCGGGATTGTCGTCGACACACAGCACTTTCGGGGCGCGGCTGGACAGCGGTTCCCCCGGCTCGTTACGCACCTGGCGCGGGTTGACCAGGTCGGACAAGGCTCGGCGCAGTTTGCGGGTGCAGGCCGGCTTGGCCTGAAGCTGACTGTGCGGGTTGGGTACGGACAGATGGAACAGCGTCTGCTCAGTGGTCGGACACAGCACGAGCACCTTGCAGCCCAGATGTTCCAGGTCCCAGATGTGTTGGTTGAGGCGTTCTGGCGGCATGTCGTTGCTGGTGATGCCAAGTACCGCCAGGTCGATCGCCTGATCGGTCTGATGCGCACCGGTAACGCCATTGGTCAGGCTTTCCAGGGTATTGAATGGCGTGACAGCGAGGCCGCAATCTTCCAGCTGATGCTGCAAGGCCTGGCGTGCCAATTCGTGATTCTCCAGGACCGCCACCCGACGCCCCAGCAGCGGTGGGCCTGGCAGGTCTTCGGCGTCGTCGCGGGTCTTGGGCAGGCTCAGGCTGATCCAGAATTCCGAACCTTCCCCCGGTGTGCTGTCGACCCCGATCTCGCCGCCCATTTGCTCGATCAACCGTTTGGAAATCACCAGCCCCAGACCAGTACCACCGGGTTGGCGCGACAACGAGTTATCCGCCTGACTGAACGCCTGGAACAGGGCGCGCACGTCCTGGCTCGACAGGCCAATCCCTGTGTCTTGAATGCTGATGCGCAATTGCACGCTGTCTTCGTGTTCGTCCTCGAGCATGGCACGGGCGACGATGGTGCCTTCGCGGGTGAACTTGATCGCGTTGCTGACGAGGTTGGTCAGTATTTGCTTGAGCCGCAGCGGATCGCCCACCAGCGACAGCGGCGTATCCCGATACACCAGGCTCACCAGTTCCAGCTGCTTGGCGTGGGCGGCGGGGGCGAGGATCGTCAGCGTGTCTTGCAGCAGATCCCGCAGGTTGAACGGAATGTGGTCGAGCACCAGTTTG
Organism: Pseudomonas sp. p50(2008); assembly: GCF_015351605.1. Lineage (NCBI taxonomy): Bacteria > Pseudomonadati > Pseudomonadota > Gammaproteobacteria > Pseudomonadales > Pseudomonadaceae > Pseudomonas > Pseudomonas sp. p50(2008). The sequence continues at coordinate 360,709 of NZ_JACMYF010000009.1, read as the reverse complement.
CCGGCCTCGATCTTCGAGAAGTCGAGAATCTCGTTGATGATCCCCAACAGGCTGTCGGCAGACTTTTCGATGGTGCCCAGGTAATCCAGCTGGCGCGGTGTCAGTTCGCTTTTTTGCAGCAGATGAGTGAAGCCGAGGATCCCGTTGAGCGGTGTGCGGATTTCATGGCTCATGTTGGCCAGGAATTCGGACTTGATCCTGCTTGCCTCCAGGGCTTCCTTGCGCGCCAGGTCCAGCTCGATGTTCTGGATTTCGATGGTTTCGAGGTTCTGGCGCACGTCTTCGGTGGCCTGGTCGACGCTGTGCTGCAATTCTTCCTGGGCGTTTTGCAGGGTGCCCGCCATGCGATTGATCCCGGACGCCAGTTCATCCAGTTCCTGACTGCCGAGGGGCGGCAGTCGGGTTTCCAGGTGACCGTCCTTGAGCTGGGAGACGGCTTGCTTGATCTGGCTCAACGGACGGTTGATGGTACGGCCCATGCGCAGCGCCAGCAGCGCGGCACCGCCCAGCCCGGCAGCGATCAACAGCAGGCTGGCGAACAGGCTGCGGTAACCGCGCAACAGCATGCCGTTGTGCGACAGCTCCAGTTCTACCCAGCCGAGCAACCGTTCAGCTTCTGCTGGAATCACGTCGCCGGCGAGGTTGCGGTGTTTGCCGAACACTGGCAGCAGGTAGCGTGTCGCATCGTTGCCACTGCGGCGCAGCAACTGCGAACCGTTGCCCTGAGGCGCCTTGTTGAGCATGGTCGGGCCCGCATGGGCGAGCAGGGTACGGTCCGGCGCGAGGAAGGACACTGCGCGAACATCCGGTTGCTCCAGGGATTGCGTGGCGATGCGTTCCAGCAGTTCGTTGTTCTTGTGGCCCATGGCGGGTGCCACCAGCGGCGCCAGTTGCTCGGCGATCATTTCGCCACGCTGCATGAGCTGGGTCTGCAGGTCGGACTGCTGCATCCAGGTGAAATAGCCCCCCAGGACCAACGCCATCAGGCTGGTCGGCAACAGGGTCAGCAACAGCACGCGGCCTTTAATTCCGAGTTTCTTGAGCACGCATCTCTCCTGCATCCAGCTATTAAATGACCTGCGCTTACGTCCGGTAGGCGCCACCTGCGCAGTGTAGCGATTTGCAGGCAGCCCTTCTTCGTAAAATTGAACGGGTCAGTCGTCGGTCCGTACCGCCTGTTGGCGTCTTGGGCAAACCTTGGGTTGCCCAAGGCGAGGCAATCTTGAATAATCGCCAACTGAGAATTATTTGCAGATACTCATGACTCCCATCTCTATTGATCATCCACGCATCCTCGCCATTGAGGACGACCTCGTGCTCGGTGCATACGTGCATGAGCATTTGGGCCGCAACGGCTTCCAGGTGACCTGGTGCAAAAACGGTCAGGAAGGGCTGAACATGGCGCGCGCGCAAGCGTTCGATGTGGTGTTGATGGATATTCTGCTGCCGGGACTGGACGGATTGAAAGCGCTGACACAATTGCGCGAGAGCCACTCCACCCCGGTGTTGCTGATGTCTGCGCTTGGGGCCGAGGCGGATCGCATCAGCGGCTTTCAACTGGGCGCGGATGACTACCTGCCAAAACCCTTCAGCATGGTTGAGTTGCGGGTACGCATAGAAGCGATCCTGCGGCGTGTAGCGCTTGACCGCCGGCCCGCGCCCATCGTCGTTGCGCCTGCGACCGACAGCCTGCGTTTCGACGATCAGTGTTTTGAGGTCTTCTACTGCGACAAGGCGGCCGGCCTGACCCGTAGCGAGTTTCGGTTGCTGGAAACACTGAACCGCAACGGCGATGAAGTGTTGAGCAAAGCCTTCCTTTATCAGCAAGTCCTGCAACGTGGTTACGCGGCTCATGACCGCAGCCTGGACATGCATATCAGCCAGATCCGCCGCAAGCTCAAGGCCATCGGCTACACCGAGCGCGAAGTGCGCACGGTCTGGGGCAAAGGCTATGTATTGAGTGCCAGCGATGAAGTGGTCTGACCTGCCGGGCCGGCATTCCCTGTTCTGGAAACTGGCCTTCCTGCTGGTGGCCTTTTGTCTGCTGATGATCTGGCTCAGTTGGTCCTGGGGTCGGTACATGGAGGAGCGCAACCAATTCCTCTCGGACGACGCCCGGGGCACTTTGACGCGCTACGCCGCCGAGGCCGAGCAGGCCTGGCAGCAGGGCGGGCGGGCTGGCATCGATAGCTTTCTGCAAAGCATGCAGCAGCGTGAATCGGGCTGGGTCGGTGTCATCAGTGGTGATTTGCAATCATTGAGCAGCCAGGAAATATCGGACAAGGACGTCCAGCACCTGACCTTTCTGCGCGGCCTCGACTGGCCGATCCACAAGAAAGGACTGCCATGGATGCGCGTCCCCTTTCCAGAAAATTCTTCTGCCGGCAGCCTGGTGATCGAACTGCCCCAACGCTTTGTGCCCGGTCAATACCGGGTGTTTTGGCGGGTGATTACCAACGGCGTGATCCCGGGGCTGTTCACCCTGCTGCTGTGCGTCGGGTTGTATCGGCTATTGGTGGTTCCGCTCAATAACCTGCGCGAACAGGCCAATGCCTGGCGTGCCGATCAGTTGGGTGTACGCCTGTCGAGCCGCACGACCAATCGTCAGGATGAGCTGGGAGAATTGGGCAGGGCTTTCGACCACATGTCCGAGCGGCTGCAATCCACGGTGGCCTTGCAGCAACAATTGCTGCGCGACCTGTCCCACGAATTACGCACGCCGCTCAGCCGCCTGCGAGTAGCCAGCGAAAGCGAGCAAAGCCTGGCGCAATTGCGTGAACGTATAGGCCGGGAGGTCGATGGCATGCAGCGCCTGGTGGACGACACGTTGCAATTGGCGTGGCTTGATACCGAACGCGCGCCGTTACCCGATGAGGCGATTCAAATCCAGGCGTTGTGGGAGATGCTCACGGAAAATGCCTGCTATGAAAGCTGTTGGTCGATGGCCCGGTTGCAGTGCACGGTGGACTCATCTTGCTGGGTCCGCGGCAATCTCAATACGTTGGCCCAGGCACTGGAAAATATTCTGCGCAACGCGGTACGACACTCGCCCGTCGGCGGGGTAGTGACGCTGGGAGGTCGACGTGACGGCGAATTTTGGCACCTGTGGCTGGAAGACGAGGGCGGCGGGGTGGCTGAAACCGATCTGGAACGAATCTTCTTGCCGTTTACCCGGCTCGACGGTTCGAGACCAGGGAATGGCGGGTTTGGGCTGGGGTTAAGCATTGCGAGAAATGCCGTGCAGCGGCAGGGCGGCGAAATCTGGGCGCAGAACAGCGGGACCGGGTTGCGGCTGAATGTGCGGCTGGTGGCTGATGCAGGGGAGGACAATGATGCCGCCTTCGCGAACAATCCCGCGGTGAATGTCTGTCGATCACAGATTGTGTGATCCAGCTGACCTTGTGGGAGTGGGCTTGCCCGCGATGAGGCCCGCACATCCCGCACAAAACTTCGCCCTTATTCCTACAAGCCATAAGCACCGCACTTTGCGTGATATGGGGTTGCAAGGTTTGCCGGTATGATAGGCGCCCCCGCAGTCTGGATTGCGAATACGCCATGACCTTGCAGTACCCAACCATCGCCGATTGCGTCGGCAACACCCCGCTGGTTCGTTTGCAGCGCCTGCCTGGCGCCACCAGCAATACTCTTTTGCTCAAGCTTGAGGGGAATAACCCGGCGGGTTCGGTCAAGGACCGTCCTGCGCTGTCGATGATCACCCGTGCCGAGTTGCGCGGGCAGATTCACGCTGGCGATACGTTGATCGAAGCGACTTCGGGTAACACCGGGATTGCGCTGGCCATGGCCGCCGCGATCAAGGGTTACAAGATGATCCTGATCATGCCGGACAATTCCAGCGCCGAGCGCAAGGCCGCCATGACCGCCTATGGTGCCGAACTTATCCTGGTCACCCAGGAAGAAGGCATGGAAGGCGCTCGCGATCTGGCCCAGCGCATGGAGGCCGAAGGTTGTGGCAAGGTGCTGGATCAGTTCGCCAACGGTGACAACCCTGAAGCGCACTACACCACCACCGGCCCGGAAATCTGGCGGCAGACCGAGGGCACCATCACTCATTTCGTCAGCTCGATGGGCACCACCGGCACCATCATGGGCGTTTCGCGCTATCTGAAAGAGCAGAGCGACAGCGTGCAGATCGTCGGCCTGCAACCGATGGAAGGCTCGGCGATTCCGGGCATCCGTCGCTGGCCACAAGAGTATTTGCCGAAGATCTACCAGGCCGATCGAGTGGACCGGATCGTCGACATGGCCCAAAGCGAAGCCGAAGACGTGACCCGTCGCCTGGCTCGCGAAGAAGGGATCTTCTGCGGCGTGTCCTCGGGCGGTGCCGTGGCCGCGATGTTGCGCTTGTCCAAAGAAGTTGAAAACGCGGTGATCGTCGCGATCATCTGCGACCGTGGCGACCGTTACTTGTCGACCGGCATTTTCGACGCGCCCAACTGATGGCCAAGCACGAGAGAGGTCTGCGTTTCCAGCCGACTGGCGGCAGCAAGGCCCCACAAATCCCGACCGGCAAAAAGCAGCGCCTGACCATCGAGCGCCTGGCTAATGACGGTCGCGGAATCGCATTTTTCGAAGGTCGCACCTGGTTCGTCATCGGCGCACTGGCCGGTGAGGAAGTTGAAGCGCGCGTGTTAGGTGCCCACGGCAAAGTGGTCGAAGCACGCACCGAACGGGTTTTTCAAACCAGCGAACTGCGTCGTCCTGCTCCCTGCCCGCATGCCGGTCGCTGCGGCGGTTGCAGCGTGCAGCATCTGCCTCACGATGAACAACTCGCCCTGAAACAGCGCATGCTCGCCGAGCAATTATTGAAGGTTGCCGGTGTCGAACCTCAAGAGTGGGCAGCGCCGTTGAGCGGTCCGGAATTCGGTTACCGTCGTCGCGCCCGCGTGGCGGTGCGATGGGACATGAAGGCGAAAAAACTTGAAGTCGGTTTCCGTGCGGCTGGCAGTCAGGACATCGTTGCGATCAACGAATGCCCGGTGCTGGTACAGCCTTTGCAACCGATCATGAACCGCTTGCCGGAAATGCTGCGGCGACTGAGCAAGCCACAGGCGCTCGGGCATGTGGAGTTGTTCAGCGGCACGAAGCTGGCGGTTCTGCTGCGGCACATGGCGCCGTTATCCGACGCCGACATGACCATTCTCAAGGATTTCTGCGCTTTTCACGAAGCCCAGTTGTGGCTTCACGGTGAAGGCGAGCCTTACCCGGTCGAGGCTGATCAAGTCCTGGGCTATCGTCTTGAACAGTGGGATCTGGATCTGGCGTATCGGCCAGGAGACTTCATCCAGGTCAACGCGGCTGTCAACGAAGCCATGGTCGCCCAGGCGCTGAGTTGGCTTGAGCCGAAAGCAAATGAACGCGTTCTTGACCTGTTCTGTGGCTTGGGTAATTTTGCCTTGCCCTTGGCCAAGGCTGTCCGTGAAGTGGTGGCGGTAGAAGGTGTGCAGACGATGGTCGAGCGGGCAGCTGCCAACGCTGCTAGCAACAATCTGCATAACACTCGTTTTTTTCAGGCCGATTTATCCCAGCCTTTGACCGATGCCGAGTGGGCGGTCGAAGGCTTTTGTGCGGTACTCTTGGACCCACCGCGTGACGGTGCTTTTGAAGTTGTGCGCAAGCTCAAGTCCCTGGGCGCCGAGCGGTTGGTCTATGTATCGTGCAACCCGGCAACGCTGGCGCGCGATACGGTCGAATTGATCAAGCAGGGCTACCGGTTAAAACGTGCCGGGATTCTCGATATGTTTCCTCAGACGGCACATGTCGAGGCCATGGCGTTATTTGAAGCGAGCTAGGATGCTCGTCTGGTCCGACTGGTCCGCCCGTGTAGCCGCGCACCTGCCCCGACGCGGGCGCGCGGGCAACGAAGGTCAGCGATTGACGCATTGAATCTGCGTCGTAGGGAAGGTAAGCAAGATGGTACAGGTGAGAGCACACCAGCCGATCAACACCGACGGCAGTATCAATCTCGAGGCTTGGCTCGATCATGCGGTCAGTGTCGATCTGGCACTGGATCGCGAAGCCTTGAAAGAAGCGTGCGAGTTCGCTCGCGCGTCTGAACAACAGGCCAATGCGGCGAAGAATCTATGGTCCGAAGGGACCTCGAGTTTCCGCACGGGCCTTGAGATCGCCGAGATCCTCGCCGACCTCAAACTCGACCAGGATTCGTTGGTCGCCGCAATCTTGTACCGCGGCGTGCGCGAAGGCCAGATCCAGTTGCCGGCAGTCAGCCAGCGCTTCGGTCCGGTGGTCGCCAAACTCATCGACGGCGTTTTGCGCATGGCGGCAATCAGCGCCAGCTTGAGCCCTCGCCAGTCCCTGGTGCTGGGCACTCAAGGCCAGGTGGAAAACCTGCGCAAGATGCTCGTGGCGATGGTCGATGACGTGCGTGTCGCGCTGATCAAGCTGGCCGAACGCACCTGCGCGATCCGCGCGGTCAAAACCGCCGACGATGAAAAGCGCAACCGTGTGGCCCGTGAAGTCTTCGACATTTATGCGCCCCTGGCTCACCGTCTCGGTATCGGTCACATCAAGTGGGAGCTGGAGGACTTGTCCTTCCGTTACCTCGAACCCGACCAGTACAAGCAGATCGCCAAGCTGCTCCACGAGCGGCGCCTGGATCGCGAGCGCTTCATCGCCGATGTGATGAACCAGCTGAAAGTCGAATTGCAGGCCACCGGGGTCGATGCCGACATCAGCGGCCGGGCCAAACACATCTATTCGATCTGGCGCAAAATGCAGCGCAAGGGTCTGGAGTTCAGCCAGATCTATGACGTGCGCGCCGTTCGCGTGCTGGTGCCGGAGATGCGCGATTGCTACACCGCGCTGGGCATCGTCCACACCTTGTGGCGGCACATCCCGAAAGAATTCGATGACTACATCGCCAACCCGAAAGAGAACGGCTACCGCTCGTTGCACACGGCGGTAATCGGTCCTGAAGGCAAGGTGCTGGAAGTGCAGATTCGCACCCACGCCATGCACGAAGAGGCCGAGTTGGGCGTGTGCGCGCACTGGAAGTACAAGGGCACCGACGTCAAATCCGGTTCCAACCACTACGAAGAGAAAATCTCGTGGTTGCGTCAGGTACTCGAGTGGCATGAAGAACTGGGTGATATCGGTGGGCTGGCGGAACAGCTGCGTGTCGATATCGAACCTGACCGGGTCTATATCTTCACCCCGGACGGCCACGCCATCGACTTGCCCAAAGGTGCAACGCCACTGGACTTCGCGTACCGGGTGCATACCGAAATCGGCCACAACTGCCGAGGCGCCAAGATCAACGGGCGCATCGTGCCGCTCAACTACAGCCTGCAGACCGGTGAGCAGGTCGAGATCATCACCAGCAAGCATGGCACGCCAAGCCGTGACTGGCTGAACCCTAACCTGGGTTACGTGACCACCTCGCGGGCCCGGGCGAAGATTGTCCACTGGTTCAAATTGCAGGCCCGTGACCAGAACGTCGCGGCCGGTAAAACCTTGCTCGAGCGCGAACTCAACCGTCTCGGTCTGCCCGCGGTGGACTTCGACAAGCTGGCTGACAAGGCCAACATGAAGACCGCCGAGGACATGTACGCCGCCCTGGGTGCCGGCGATTTGCGTCTGGCGCAGCTGGTCAATCTGGCGCAGCAACTGGTCGAGCCGGAACGTGGCAATGAACAGCTCGAGCTGATTCCGCGCAAGGCGACGGGTTACAAGCCAGGCAAGCGTGGCGATATCCAGATCCAGGGTGTCGGCAACCTCATGACCCAGATGGCGGGCTGCTGCCAGCCGTTGCCGGGGGATGCGATCGTCGGTTACATCACCCAGGGCCGCGGTGTGAGCATTCACCGTCAGGACTGCGCCTCGGTGCTGCAATTGGGCGGACGCGAGCCAGAGCGCATCATCCAGGTCAGCTGGGGCCCGGTGCCGGTGCTCACCTACCCGGTGGACATCATTATCCGCGCCTATGACCGGTCAGGTTTGCTGCGTGACGTTTCGCAGGTGCTGCTCAACGAGCGCATCAACGTACTGGCGGTCAACACCCGCTCGAACAAAGAGGACAACACTGCACTGATGTCCCTGACCATCGAGATTCCGGGGCTGGATGCGTTGGGACGGTTGCTGGGGCGCATTTCGCAGTTGCCGAACATCATCGAAACGCGGCGTAACCGCACTCCTTGAGATGATCAATGTAGGAGTGAGCCTGCTTGCGATAGCGGTATATCAGTCACGATTAATGCCGACTGACATGCCCCCATCGCGAGCAGGCTCACTCCCACAGGTTTTTGTGGTGAGAGATAAATGATGTACAGCCTTGAAGACCTGCTCCACCTGATGAATCGCCTACGCGACCCGCAGTACGGTTGCCCGTGGGACATCAAGCAAACCTACGCGACCATCGTCCCGCACACCCTTGAAGAAGCCTACGAGGTGGCCGACGCCATCGAGCGCGGTGACTTCGATCACTTGCAGGGTGAATTGGGGGATTTGCTGTTCCAGGTGGTTTACTACAGCCAGTTGGCTCGGGAAGAAGGGCGCTTCGAGTTCGACGGTGTGGTCGACAGCATCACCCGCAAGCTGATTCGTCGTCACCCTCACGTTTTTCCTACCGGGGATCTGTACGCGCCGCTGGATGTTCCGCGGCTGAGCGAAGAACAGGTCAAGCAGCGCTGGGAAGAGATCAAGGCCCAGGAGCGGGCCGAGCAGTCATCGGCCCCCGAGCAGTTGTCCTTGCTCGACGACGTGCCCGCCGCACTGCCGGCCTTGTCGCGGTCGGCCAAATTGCAGAAGCGCGCCGGGCAGGTCGGTTTCGACTGGCCGGATGCTTTGCCGGTGCTGGATAAAGTCCGCGAAGAGCTTGATGAAGTGCTCGAAGCCATGGCCGACAACGACTCGGTAGCCATTGCCGATGAAGTGGGCGACCTGTTGTTTTCCGTGGTCAATCTGGCCCGTCATCTCAAGGTCGACCCGGAATCCGCACTGCGCGGCGCCAACAACAAGTTTGAAAGACGCTTCCGATTTATCGAACAGGCATTGCGCGACACCCACCGTCCCATGGAAGATTGCACCCTCGAAGAGTTGGACGCCTTGTGGGGCGAAGCCAAACGTCAGGAAAAGAATTTGCCCAGCTGCGGTTGAGCAGTTGCCTAAGTGAGTATTAAGCACCATGAGCATTTCCCTTCGCGACCAGTTGCTCAAAGCAGGGCTGGTCAATCAGAAGCAGGCCAAACAGGTCGGCAAAGAGAAGCAGAAACAGCAACGCCTGGCCCACAAAGGTCAGATCGAACTCGACGACTCGCAGCAACGTGCCGCCCAGGAAGCGTTGGCTGAAAAGGTCAAACGCGACCAGGAGTTGAACCGTCAGCAGCAGGAAAAGGCCGAGGCGAAAGCTCGTGCCGCGCAGATCAAGCAATTGATCGAAGTCTCGCGCCTGCCCAAGCTGACGACTGAGGATTACTACAACTTCGTCGACGACAAGAAGGTCAAGCGCATCTCCGTCAACACGCTGATGCGCAACAAGCTCAGCAGCGGTTCGCTGGCAATCGTGCACCATGGCGGCGGTTACGAAGTGATCCCGCGTGAAGCCGCCCTGAAGATCCAGGAGCGCGATCCGCAGCGCATCGTGCAAATGAATGTGCAGACCGAAGAAGTCGCGACCGAAGACGATCCGTACGCGGCCTATCAGATCCCGGACGATCTGATGTGGTAAGCGCTTAAGGCTCTACAAAGACAAACCCCGCTCATTGGCGGGGTTTGTCGTTTTCAATGCTGTAATTGCATATGAGCAGGTCCTAGGCGGACAGTTGTTCACGTTGCTGTTCCAGTGTTTCCAGTTCGCATTTGTAGTTGTGGGCATCGGTCTCGGAATGGAACATCCCCACGAGCAAGTCTTGTTGGTGCACATCCCAGATACGGATGCCGGCGGCTACGCCTTCATGAGACATATGTGAATCGTCGCGTTCAGTTACTTTTACAGTCATCTGCTAGCTCCAATCTCAGTTACCTGCACCAAGGCATGTGCAGGACTCTGTTATATGTTTGGATAGCTTGCTAAGTAAACGACCAGATTTCGTAACGGACAGTTGCAGATTTTGCAAAAGTCCTGCAACCCGCCAAATCCGCGACATTCGGTCGCAGGCCGTTAAGTTTCATGACAAAAGCTTCATGTTGGCAATGAGCAAAACTGCAGGTCACGCACGATTCTTGTCGCAGCTGGCGAAGCCTGCGTTCGGCGACGAAGTCGCCGTAAAACCAGTCGCCTCCATGAATCAAGCATACCGCGTGTACCGAATTGACGACGACTTCGTCGCCGAACGCAGGCTTCGCCAGCGGCTACAGGGGCCGTGGCGAATTTATCTGTTTGCAAAAAAAACGCCCCGAACCAGTCGGGGCGTTTTTATGTGCGGCGTAGCAGGGCGGGTATTACTTACCGGCCCAGCGCTTCAGTACCAAGGTGGCGTTAGTGCCACCGAAACCAAAGCTGTTGCTCATCACGGTGTTGATGGTGGCGTCTTCGCGAGTCTTGGTCAGGATTGGCATGTCAGCCACTTCCGGGTCCAGTTCGTCGATGTTGGCGGAACCCGCCATGAAGTTGCCTTCCATCATCAGCATGCAGTAGATCGCTTCGTGAACGCCGGCGGCGCCCAGGGAGTGACCCGACAGGCTCTTGGTGGAGCTGATGGCCGGAGCATTGGCACCGAATACTTCACGCACACCTTTCATCTCCGCGACATCGCCGACCGGAGTCGAAGTGCCGTGGGTGTTCAGGTAGTCGATCGGCGTATCGACGGTGGACATGGCCATCTGCATGCAGCGGATGGCACCTTCGCCGCTTGGAGCGACCATGTCGTAGCCGTCGGAGGTCGCGCCGTAGCCAACGATTTCCGCGTAGATCTTCGCGCCGCGAGCCAGAGCGTGTTCCAGCTCTTCGACAACGACCATGCCGCCACCGCCGGCAATGACGAAACCGTCACGCTTGGCGTCGTAGGCACGGGAAGCTTTTTCCGGGGTTTCGTTGTACTGGCTGGACAATGCGCCCATGGCGTCGAACAGGAACGACTGGCTCCAATGCTCTTCTTCACCGCCGCCGGCGAACACGATGTCCTGCTTGCCCATCTGGATCTGTTCCATTGCGGTACCGATGCAGTGAGCACTGGTGGCGCAGGCAGAAGCGATGGAGTAGTTCAGGCCCTTGATCTTGAACGGCGTGGCCAGGCAAGCGGAAACGGTGCTGCTCATGGTCCGTGTCACACGGTATGGGCCAACGCGTTTCACGCCTTTCTCGCGCAGGATGTCCAGTGCTTCCATCTGGTTCAGCGTGGAGGCACCACCGGAACCGGCGATCAGGCCAGTGCGCGGGTTGGAGACTTGCTCATCGGTCAGACCGGAGTCGGTGATGGCGTCTTTCATGGCCAGGTAGGCGTAAGCCGCCGCGTGGCCGACGAAGCGATAGATCTTGCGATCGATCAGCTCTTCGAGGGGAAGGTCAATGGAGCCGGAAACCTGGCTACGCAGACCCATTTCGGCATATTCCGGGTTGAACCGGATGCCAGGGCGACTTGCACGCAGGTTAGCGGAGACGGTCTCTTTGTCATTGCCCAGGCACGAAACGATGCCCAGACCAGTGATAACGACGCGGCGCATGCGGATAACCCTTAGAAGTTGTCAGTGGAGGTGAAAACGCCGACCCGAAGGCCTTCGGCGGTGTAGATCTCGCGGCCGTCGACACTGACCGAACCGTCGGCGATGGCCAGGTTCAGCTTGCCCTTCAGGACGCGTTTAATCTGAATGTTATACGTAACTTTTTTGGCGGTCGGCAGAACCTGACCAAAGAACTTCACTTCGCCCGAACCCAGGGCGCGACCGCGGCCCGGCAGACCTTGCCAACCGAGGAAGAAGCCGACCAGTTGCCACATGGCATCAAGGCCCAGGCAGCCTGGCATCACCGGATCGCCTTCGAAATGGCAAGCGAAGAACCACAGGTCCGGGGTGATATCCAGCTCGGCGACCAATTCACCTTTGCCGTACTTGCCGCCTTCTTCGCTGATATGGGTGATGCGATCCACCATCAGCATGTTCGGGGCGGGCAGTTGCGCGTTACCTGGGCCGAACAGCTCACCGCGACTGCAGCGCAGCAGGTCTTCCCGAGTAAAGGCGTTTTGTTTGGTCATGCGAGCTCCTCAATAATCCCATGCGGCAGGTGGGGCGAATCTTCCCGGCCGATCGAAGCGTTCATGCCTCGAATCAGCAGCCTACTCATAGACTATTGCGTTGTGGTGAAAGTCACAGCGCCAAGGACATGAATGTACACTTGTGCACTGAAATTATTTTTCAAGCCCCTTTTCGGGCCTGTTCGGGTGCCTAAGACTGCCGCACTTTCGCCTTTCACGCCAGTCGCAGATGGTCGAAAGGCCTGCACTACTGCAGCCAGCGTTGCAGAATTTGCTGTAGGTCAGTTCGTTTGAAGGGCTTGGCCAGGTAATCGTTCATGCCCGCCGATAAACAGGCTTCACGGTCGCCCTGCAGAGCGTTGGCTGTCAGGGCGATGATTGGCACGTCGCTGCAACCGGGTAATTGGCGAATCTGACGGGTCGCCTCGTAGCCGTCCATGATCGGCAACCGGCAATCCATCAGGATCGCTTCGAAGATCAGGCTCTCGGCGCTGCGCACGGCCTGCGCACCATCGGTCGCGACGCTGACGGTAAAACCCAGGCTGCGCAACATGGCTTCGATGACCGTCTGATTCACCGGGTTGTCTTCCACCAGCAGTACATTGCGGCCATTTCCGTTGTTGTTGGCCGCCGGTACTCGCGGCGCTGGCACTGGCATCTTCTGTTTGAACAGCGCCAGTGGAATTTCCAGCGTAAACACCGAACCCAAACCTTCTTCGCTCTGGGCCCGCAACGTGCCACCCATGCGTTCCGCCAGCGTGCGGGCAATCGACAGGCCTAGGCCGGTACCGCCATAGCGTCTTGAAATAGAGCTGTCGGCTTGCTGAAACGCGTTGAACATCAGCTCCAGGCTTTCGGCCGAAATCCCGATGCCGCTGTCGCGAACGGTGCAGGTAAACCACAGCAGCTCATGATCCAGCGACTGCCATTGCGGCTCGATGCTGACGCGCCCGTGCTCGGTGAACTTCAGCGCGTTACCCACCAGGTTCACCAGAATTTGCCGGATGCGTGTCGGGTCGCCCTGGACCTGTAGCGTGTGCATGTCCTCGGGGATCTGCAGTGAGAGGTCGAGCCCGCGTTGCACGGCACTGTGCTGGAACGCTTGGGCGCAGCTGCTGATCAGGTCCGCGAGATTGAATGGAATATGTTCAAGGTCCAGCTCCGCACGCTCGATGCGCGAGAAGTCGAGGATGTCGTTGATCACCTTGAGCAGGTGCTCGGTGGACTCCGAGGCGAGCGCCGCATATTCGACCTGCTCCTCGGTCATTTGTGTGGTTTCCAGCAGCTGCAGCATGCCCAGAACACCGTTCATCGGGGTGCGCAATTCGTGGCTCATCATCGCGAGGAAGTCGGATTTTGCGTTGTTGGCTTTTTCCGCCTCCTCGCGGGTCTGGATCAGTTGCGCCATCGCCTGATGCTGTTCGCGGCTGGCTTGCTCGAGACCGTTTGCCAGGTTGTTGATGTGCTGTGACAGCGCGCCCAGTTCAGTGTCGTCGACAATGGGCAGCGGGGTTTTGTAGTCGCCGTCCTGAATCGCCTTCACGGCATGACCGATATCGCGAATGGGTTGGGAGAGGCTGCCCGCCAGTCGCCGGGCGATCAGGAAGGTAAACAGCAGCGCGAACAGTGCCAGGATGGCGGCCTTGAGCAGGATTTCCTGTTGGCGCTGGCTGAAGGCGTCATTGGACAGCCCCACGATGACCCGGCCCAGATAATCCTCGTTCGGGGCCAGGTTGGCGACGCGGCTGTTCTGGAAGAAATCAGTGCTCAGAGCGATCCGTTGCAACCGTACCGGCGCCTGGAACACTTCGACCTGTTGCGAGCGAGTGTGGGTTTCCGAAGGGTGCTCGACGTACACCAGAATCCGGTTGGCACTGTCCTGAACCTCCAGAAAGCGGACGTTGGGTGTGGCCAGGGTCGCCTTGAGCAGACTTTCGAGTACCTCATTGTTGCCCGAGATCACCCCGTACTCGGTGGCCGGCGCCAACTGGTTGGCGATCAACTGTCCGGTGTGGTTGAGCTCCTGGCGCAGGTCCTGGATTCGCACGAACGTGAAGAAGCTGATCAACAGCAACGTCAGCAACAGGGCAGGGCCGAGGCTGATGATCTGGGTTCGAGTGTTGATGTCCCAACGACGGTGGAATGTCACGGACGGCGTTCTCCTGCGGCCAACTGGGTTACGACAGAAGCTTCATCTATCTGTTCAACACCTAATGAACGAGCCACCTGCGGGTTACTCAATACCTTGAAGCGATTTGGATAGAGCGTGCGCGGCCACGTGGCGGGCGGGCGATCGAGCATCTGGTCGAGAATCGTCAGCCAGTCGTTCTGATCGCTGTAGGTGCTGGCCAGGCTGCCGGCCTTGACGAACGCGGCGTTGGGGCCAATCAGGGCGGTGTGCCGTGTGTAACTGCTGAGCAACAGGTTCTTCGCCGTTTTGGGGTTGTACAGGTCAGGATCGTCAAGCCCGAGTAGCACGTCGCTGTTTTTCAGCAAGGTTTGCAAGGGACGGCTGTCATTGGTGTCGTCCCAGTGCTTGGCCACAATCTCAAGGCCCAATGGCACGGCCGCCTGGCGGAGTTCTTTCAGTAGAAATGCGCTGTGCTGGTCGAAAAGGACACCAATGCGCCGGGCCTGAGGCAACAGGATTTGTGTGAGGCGCAGTTGCCGATCCAGCGGAGGATCACTCCATAACAGGCTCAGGTGCGAAGGCAGGGTGGTACCCAGTCGAAGACGCGCTTGCAGACGGCTGATCCGCAGCACCAGTGTTGGCGGCCCCTCGGTGTCTTGCAGGCGCCAGTCCAGGCTCGGCAGGTCGAGGAGGATCAAGCGCGTATTGACCGGCAGTTTGCCCGGCAGCGACAGGTTGGCCAGTGGTTCAAAACGCACAGTGTCGTGCGGGCGTGTCTCTTTCAGGGCCGTGGTGAAGGTCTGCATGCCGGGGCTGTCCTCTGCGCCGATCAGCAGAATGTCGGCAGAGTTCGCCGAAAAATGACTCAGCAGACCGGCAAACAGCAGGCACAACCCGACCAGCAGGCGGCCAAAGGTTGGCGTCTTGCGTGGCCGGCAGCGCGACATCTTAAAACTCCAGCTCCGCGCTGAAGTACATCACACGACGCTCGTCATAATTGTTATCGATGAAGGTGGTGGGTTGATGGTCGAGGCGCTGCTGCATCACGCCGGCCAGTTCCAGATGAGCCTTGCCGAACTGGATGCGCTTGGCGATACGGGCGTCGAACCTCTCGAAGCGGTAGCCGTTGAGCGCGTCATCGCCATAGTAGAAAAGTGCACTGCTCCACCCTTTGCCCCAGTCACGCAACCAGCCGGCGGAACCACTGTTGCGCGCGGTCTGTTGCTCATCCAGCGGATTGCTCGTCTGGGCGTCGACATAGGCGTAGGTCAGGCGCAGGCGGTCGGCGCGGCTGATGTTCCAGTCGAACTGCGTTTCAGCCCCGGTAAAACGTGCCGTGTTGGCGTTGCTGGCAATGTACTGATTGTTGCGCAGGGGTTCGCTGATCATGCCGGTGATTTCGTCGTAGAAGAACTTCACATCGACGGCCAGCCCCTGTTCGGCGAAATAGCCGTTGTAGCCCAATTCTCTGGAGCGCATGTGTTCCTGGTCGAGATCACCGGGGCCGCGGGTCTTGACGAAATAGCGGGCGCTGGACTGTCCGTAGGCGCCTGGCTTCAGATTGGTCACCCGGTAGCTCCAGTTGACGTTGTTCTCGAACATGTCCGGCGATCGCACGGCTTCGGAATACACCGCCCGCAGGCCATGACGCGGATTGATCAGGTAATTGACCGCGACGCGCGGCGTCAGCGAACTGCCGCTCAACCGTGTGTCCTCGAACATCGCTCCACCCTGAAGCAGCCAGTGCTCGGTGGCGCGCCACTCGAGTTGGCCAAATGTCCGCCAGGTGGTGTCGTCGAGCGTGCCATTGAAGTAGGTATCGGAATCGGCCCGGTCGTAACGATAGTTCATGCCACTGACCAGACGCAGACTCTCGGACAGGCTAAGCGTGTCTTGCAGTTCGAGTTCGTAGCGCGATTCCCGGGAGCTTTGGTCGATGTCGCCACACAAGGTCTTGCGGGCCCCGTGCTTCCATTGATCCAGCACCTGATTGGCCAGGTCCCGTTCCTGAGCGGTACCGGTCGCTGCGCCTTGACCGGTGAAGCGCTCGATATTGCGCGCAAGGCGTTCGGTGTAATTGGGGTTGAGCTGCCAGAGCCGGGTCAATTCCGGGCTGAAGGACAGTTCGGCATCGCAGGCGCGCCATGTCTGCTGTCGGTCCCAGTGCTGGGCTGTGCCCTGGACATACAGGCTGTGATCGGGATTGATGTCCAGGTTCCAGCGCAACGAGCCTGCGTATGACTTGGCGATGGCATCGGCATTGTCACCGGCATCGGTAATCCCCGAGAACACCGGGCGGTAGGTGTAAGGCCGCTGGTTCGTCCCGTCCTTGGCATTCAATTGCCAATCGATGCTTTGTCGTTCGTCGAGTGCCTGACTGACGGCGAGATTGAATCGGTTCAGGCGACGACTGTCGCGATAATCGGCATCGTTGCGATCCGAGTCGAAGCCGTCGTCCTGCAGGCCTGACAGGGAAAGGCGCAAGTCTCCACCGTCCCAGCCGGTGCCCTGGCTGGCGTAAAAGTCGTTGATGCCGCGCTGACCCCGGGTGACTTTCATCCGTGTGCCATGGCTGTCGGCCGGGTTGCGCGTGATGATGTTGACCACGGCCATCAACGCATTGGCGCCATAGCTGACGGTGTTCGGGCCGCGGAATACTTCGATGCGTTCGATGTCCTCCATGGCGACCGCGATGTCGCTCCAGTCCACCGTAGCCAGGCCTGCGCGGTATACCGAACGGCCATCGATCAGCACCTGCATGCGTCGCGCTGCGGTAGCGTTGGTGCCGTGGTAATTCACCGCTGGCTGATTGCCGTTGATGTTACCGACCATCATCCCCGGCACCAGGCGCAGCAACTCACTGATGTCCCGCGCGCCGCTGGCATTGATCAGTTGGCTGTCGATCACCGTTATGCTGCCAGGTACCGCAGCTGGCGACTGTTTGAGCCGCGTCGCCGTCAGAATCTGCGGGAGCGGCTCGCTGTCGAGGAACAAGTCGTCAGCCATCAAGGGCGAGCTGAAGACCAGCGCCAGGACCAGCGGCGAGCGAGGTGACGTAGCGCCAATTGACACAACACATCCTTGATAGTGATTAACTGGCGCGCATGGTAACCGAGCCGATTGAATTATCCAGTCACAATGCCGGCATTTTCCCGGGTTTCATGGGTCTTCTTCCAACTGATGCGGGTAATTGTCGCGAGGGCTGGCCGCGACCCGGACGCTCCGTATAATGCCGGCATCGCCACTGTATGGATAAACGGATTACATATGACTGAACAGCGCCCAATCGCGGTACTGGGAGGCGGAAGTTTTGGTACCGCCGTGGCCAATCTTCTGGCCGAGAACGGGCACCAGGTCCGACAGTGGATGCGAGATCCCGACCAGGCCGAGGCCATTCGGGTCAATCGCGAGAACCCGCGTTACCTCAAAGGCATCAAGATCCTGCCGGCCGTGGAGCCTGTCACTGACTTGCAAGCCACACTGGAAGCCTGCGACCTGTGCTTCGTCGCACTGCCGTCCAGCGCGTTGCGGTCGGTACTGGTCCCGCACGCCGAGCGCTTGAGCGGCAAGTTGTTGGTGAGCCTGACCAAAGGGATCGAAGCCCACACGTTCAAACTGATGAGCGAGATCCTCGAAGAGATCGCCCCGCAAGCCCGCATTGGCGTGCTTTCCGGGCCGAACCTGGCCCGCGAAATCGCCGAACATGCCCTGACCGCCACCGTCGTCGCCAGCGAAGATGAAGAGTTGTGCCAGCGCGTTCAGGCGGCCTTGCACGGCCGGACTTTCCGCGTGTACGCCAGCGCCGACCGCTTCGGCGTGGAACTGGGCGGGGCGTTGAAGAACGTCTACGCGATTATTGCCGGCATGGCCGTTGCGTTGGGCATGGGCGAAAACACCAAGAGCATGCTGATCACGCGGGCGCTGGCGGAAATGACCCGCTTTGCGGTGAATCAGGGCGCCAATCCGATGACCTTTCTTGGCCTGGCGGGCGTGGGCGATTTGATCGTCACCTGTTCATCGCCGAAAAGCCGCAACTATCAGGTCGGTTTCGCCTTGGGTCAGGGTTTGAGCCTGGAGGACGCGGTGACGCGTCTTGGGGAAGTCGCCGAAGGTGTGAACACGCTCAAAGTCCTCAAGGCCAAAGCCCAGGAAGTGGGGGTGTATATGCCGCTGGTCGCGGGGCTGCATGCGATCCTGTTTGAGGGGCGCACGCTGGAGCAGGTCATTGGGCTATTGATGCGCGGCGAACCGAAAACCGACGTCGACTTTATTTCCACCAGTGGTTTTAACTGAATTTTTCCGCAGCGACCCCATCTACAGAGTCAGGGAGCGAGACATGAACGATCCGAAAGTAGAAGCAAAATACGAGTCCATCCTGCTGCGCGTCTTGTGGATGCTCATTTACGTGCTGGTCTGGCAAGTGGCCCAGTTCATTTTGGGCGCCGTGGTGCTGGTCCAGCTGATCTATCGTTTGATCTATGGTGCCCCGAGCGCCAGCCTGATGAACTTCGGCGACAGCCTGAGCCAGTTTTTGGCGCAGATCGGTCGTTTCGGCAGCTTCCACAGCGACCAGAAACCCTGGCCGTTCGCCGACTGGCCAACGCCGCGTACTCCGGAAGGTGAAGCGCCGCACGCCGTGCCGCCAGCACCGCACCCGGTCCGAGATGAGGAACCCAAACTATGAAACTCTGGGTATTGCGTCATGGTGAAGCCGAGCCACATGGCACGCGGCCAGATTCCGAGCGAGCACTGACCGCTCATGGTCGTGAAGAAGTGCTGCGCAGCGCTGCCAAGTTGATTGGCCAGCCACTCTCAGCGATCTATGCCAGCCCTTACCTGCGAGCGCAGGAGACGGCAATGCTGGTTCGCGAAGCGTTGGGGTTCGAGCCTGAGATCCGTACTGTCGAATGGCTGACCCCCGACAACCGCCCTCAAGCGGTGGCCGAACAGTTGGTCTCCGTGGACTACGCATTGCTGGTCAGCCATAACCCGCTGGTGGGCAATCTGCTGGGTTATTTGCAGCACGGTCATGTTCAGGAACCCGAAGCGGTGAAAACCGCGGGCCTTGCAGAGCTTGAGGGTGACCTGCCAGTGGCGGGCGCAATGAAGCTCAATGGCATCAAGCACCCTTGAACGTTGAAAGATCCACCCTGCGGCAGCGCCTGGTATTTTCCCTGTAGGCGTTACCTCAGGCTGCAATCCGTTGATCCAGTTTTTGTCCTCAAATAGTTAACCAAGCAACCGCTTGGTTGACTACGCTTGCTCCAGAACAAAAACAGGAGCGAGTCGCATGTCTGCCGCTATTCGATTGCCACTGGACGTCTTCTACGAGCGTGAAGCCCGTCATCCCCGCCAGCGTTTTCTGGTTCAGCCTGTGGGTGGAGGCCAGGTCGAAACACTGACCTGGGCCGACGTCGGCCATCAGGCCCGCTGTGCCGCCCATTGGCTGCGGGCGCGGGAATTGCCCCAAGGCAGCCATATCGCGCTGATCTCGAAGAACTGCGCGCACTGGATCATTGCCGACCTGGCGATCTGGATGGCCGGGCATGTATCCGTTCCGCTGTACCCCAACCTGACCGCTGAATCCGTGGCACAGGTACTGGAACACTCCGAAGCCGTGCTGGCGTTCATTGGCAAGCTCGATGACTGGCCAGGCATGTCCCGAGGTATCCAATCGGATCTGCCGACGATCAGTCTGCCGCTGCATCCTCCTGGAACCTTCGATTTCAGCTGGGCTGACTTGCAGGCAAGCTCACCGATCCAGGACGACCCCAAGCCTGCCGCCGATCAACTGGCAACCATCATCTACACCTCCGGCACCACGGGCATGCCTAAAGGCGTCATGCACAGCTTCGGCAATCTGGGGTTCGCCGCCACTCGTGGCACGCAGCTGTTTGGACTCAACGAGGCGGATCGACTGCTGTCCTATCTGCCGCTGTGCCACGTTGCCGAGCGGATGTTCGTCGAAATGGCGTCTATCTACACCGGACAAACAGTGTTTTTTGCTGAAAGCCTCGACACCTTCCTGACGGATCTGCAGCGTGCGCGACCGACTGCATTGTTCGGCGTGCCGCGAATCTGGACCAAATTCCAGATGGGCGTGTACAGCAAGATTCCGGCAAAGCGCCTCGATTTTTTGCTCGGCTTGCCAATCATCGGCAAGCGGGTAGGGCATAAAGTCCTCGCGGGGCTGGGGCTGGATGCATTGCGTATCGCGTTGTCCGGCGCCGCGCCCGTGCCCCAGAGTTTGCTGCTGTGGTACCGCAAACTCGGGCTGGATGTGCTGGAGGTCTACGGTATGACTGAAAGCTGTGGCTACTCGCACATCTGCCTTCCCGGTCAGAACAAACCCGGCTGGATCGGCAAGCCGTGCCCGGAGGTCGAGGTGCGGATAGAACCCTCGGGTGAGGTACTGGTTCGCAGCGGCGCCACCATGCTGGGCTATTTCAAGGAACCGGAAAAAACCGCTGACACCCTCACCGAGGATGGCTTCCTGCGCACCGGTGATAAAGGTGAGGAGGATGCTGAAGGCAATCTGCGCCTGACCGGGCGACTCAAGGAAATCTTCAAGACCAGCAAAGGTAAATACGTGGCCCCGGCCCCGATCGAAAATCGCCTGGCGGTGCATTCGCGGATCGAACAGGTGTGCGTGGTGGGCGACGGGCTGACCGCGCCGCTGGGGTTATGCGTGCTGTCCGCGGTTGGCCAGCAGGACGCGGGCAGTAATGCGCGTGCCGGCCTGCATTCGAGTCTGGAAAGGCTGCTGGAGGAGGTCAACGGCGCCCTGGATAAGCATGAACGCCTGCGCAGGCTGGTGGTGGTCAAGGACAGCTGGGCGGTGGAAAACGGCTTTCTGACGCCGACCCTCAAGATCAAGCGCAACGTGATCGAAGCGGCGTACGGTGCGCGCTTTGAAGAATGGAGCGAGCGCAGCGAGACCGTGCTGTGGCAGGATTGATTCACGAACAAAACCAACAAAGGATGTCAGCAATGAGCTTGTGGCGTACCACTCCCAATATCGAGCAGTTGAACGCGATCCAGAAAAACACCATTGGCGAAGTCCTGGATATTCGCTTTGAAGCGTTCGACGATGAGTCCCTGACCGCCAGCATGGTCATCGACCACCGTACTCACCAACCCTACGGTTTGCTGCATGGCGGCGCTTCTGTGGTACTGGCTGAAAGCGTGGGATCGATGGCCAGTTACCTGTGCATCGACGCCAGCAAGTTTTACTGCGTGGGCCTGGAGATCAACGCGAACCATTTGCGCGGATTGCGCAGCGGCCGAGTGACCGCCGTGGCCAAGGCGATTCACATCGGCCGTACCACGCATGTGTGGGATATCCGCCTGAGCAGTGATGAGGGCAAGGCGAGTTGCGTGTCGCGGCTGACCATGGCGGTGGTGCCGCTGGGCGAAAATCCGCCGGCGCGCTAAGTTATTAACCGTCCCCCTGCAGCAGCGGGCGAACCTGTGGCTACACAGGGGCTGGCCAGACTGTCACTGATGCTGGCAGATACGGTCATTGCTGTAGGACGCAGTCTTACGGACAATCAACGCCTGATTTCGCTCATGGATTTGCCGGTATGTCGCAACAGATATTTTTCGCCCACGCCAACGGGTTTCCTTCCGGGACCTACGGCAAATTGTTCGCGGCCCTGGCGCCCGAGTATCAGGTGACGCATCTGGAGCAGCACGCCCACGATCCGCGTTTTCCCGCTGACGATAACTGGTACAACCTGGTGGATGAGTTGATCCACCATCTGGAGTTGCAGGCGGAACCCGTGTGGGGCGTCGGTCATTCCTTCGGTGGTGTCCTTCATCTGCACGCTGCATTGCGTCGTCCCGAGCTGTATCGCGGGGTCGTCATGCTTGATTCGCCGGTGCTGACCCGCGCCGATCAATGGGTAATTCGCGCGGCCAAGCGTTTCGGCTTTATCGATCGCCTGACACCCGCCGGCCGCACTTTGGGACGCCGGGAAGAATTCACCGATCTGGACAGCGCGCGTCGCTATTTTGCCGGCAAGACTCTTTTTCGCAGCTTCGATCCGGAATGCCTGGACGCGTACCTTCAGCATGGTTTGCACAGGGTCGGTGACACGCTGCGCCTGCGTTTCGACCCCGCGACGGAAATCAGCATCTACCGGGGTGTTCCGCACACCAGTCCCGGACTTGCCCGGCAACTTAAAGTGCCGCTGGCGGTGATTCGCGGGCACCGCAGTCGTGTGGTCATGCGCCATCACGCCAGCGCTGTCGGACGCATGCCATTGGGCGAGTCCCTGACGATGCCCGGAGGCCACATGTTTCCCCTCGAACGCCCTCAGGACACCGCCACGCTGCTTAAAAACCTGTTCAGCCGCTGGGAAGGTCGCCGTCAGCAGGATTGCGCATGAGTCATGTCGTCGAAGAAGTACGCCTGAGCCTGCCGCACATCGAGTTGGCGGCCCATCTGTTCGGTCCTGAAGACGGTTTGCCGGTCATTGCCTTGCACGGCTGGCTGGACAACGCCAACAGCTTTGCCCGGTTGGCGCCCAAGCTCAAAGGCTTGCGCATCATCGCGCTGGACATGGCCGGCCACGGCCACTCTGGTCATCGGCCACCCGGTGCGGGTTATGCCATGTGGGATTATGCCCACGATGTGCTGCAAGTCGCCGAACAGTTGGGACTGAAGCGTTTCGCGTTGATGGGGCATTCCATGGGCGCCATTGCTTCGGTGATCATCGCAGGGGCGATGCCTGAGCGTGTCACCCACCTGGCGTTGATCGACGGCCTCATTCCTCCTACAGACAAAAGCGAAAACGCCGCCGAGCGCATGGGTATGGCCCTGCAGGCGCAGCTGGATCTGCGGGAAAAACGCAAGCCGGTCTACAACACCCTGGACCGCGCCATAGAAGCCCGCATGAAAGGGCTGGTGGCGGTGAGTCGGGAAGCCGCAGAGTTGCTCGCTCAACGAGGGCTGATGCCGGTACCGGGGGGTTACACCTGGCGCACCGATAGCCGACTGACGCTGCCTTCGCCGTTGCGCCTGAGCCCGGAACAGGCGATGGCCTTCGTTCAGCGGGTCAGGTGTCCGGCAACGCTGGTGGTGGCTGCTGACGGCATGCTCGCCAAACACACCGAGCTCCTGGAGCGTCTACCCTTTAGCCGGGAACAGCTGCCGGGTGGTCATCATTTGCACCTGAACGATGAGGCCGGTGCCGATCTTGTCGCAGACTGTTTCAATCGGTTCTTCGCCGTTCCTTGACTTGCGCCGGGCAACTGTCGAGGCTGGGCGGGTTGAAATGGGAGACAACCATGATAGATCTCTACACCGCTGCGACCCCGAAAGGCCACAAGGTCTCTATCGTGCTCGAGAAACCCGGCATGCCCTGCTTGGCGCACGCCTTGAATATCGACAAAAAGGAAAAGAAGTCTGCGCGTTACCCTGCCAGCTTCTTCAAAGGCGCCCAGGCCATGCTGATCCGATGAGCCTTTCTATGCGTTCTTTCAGTTTTCTAGCGCTGTGCTGTTTCAGTCCTCTGTTATTTGCTGCTGATGTTCCAGGCAGTCAAGACCTGCCTATCCTGCCCCGGATGGGCGATGCGCAGATTGTCGATTATCGCCCGACAGTGGAGCTTGAACGGATCTACCCGTTGGGTTCGATCCGCAAGATCAGCGGGCAATTGCGCTTCGATGGCCAGGTCACTGCCCGGGGGCAAACCACCTCGGTGACCTACGAGTTGCCACCGGAACATTCCTCTACCGATGCTTTTACCGCTGCACGGGAAACCTTGCAGAAACAGGGCGCCGAGCTGTTGTTCTGGTGCCAGGCACGAGATTGCGGTGAGAGCAGCCTGTGGGCCAATGAAGTCTTTGGCAATGCCAAGCTGTATGGCGCCGATGATCAGCAGGCGTACCTGCTGTTGCGCCTGGCGGCACCGCAGGACAATACGCTGGTAGCGCTCTACAGCATCACTCGCGGTAATCGTAAAGCCTATCTGCACGTCGAACAGTTCGACGCGGCGGCACCCTTGGGTGATGTATTGCCGACTTCGGCGACCTTGCTTCGTCAGCTTAAAAGCACCGGCGCGCTGGACTTCCCCAAACTGACGGAAGCGCCTGACGACACCTGGCTGCGTTTGCTGTCTCGCGGCTTGAACCTGGACACGAACCTGCGAGTCAGCATTTCCGGGAAAAATGCCGAAGCCTGGCGTCAGGCATTGGTGGGGCAGGGTGTGCGAGCGGCACGGATGGAAACCGGTAGCGTCGAAGGCTCTGGCCTGCACATCGAGCTATTGCGATAAGCTGCACCAGGCGAACGTGCAATGCGCGTTCGCCGACTCTTTCCTGACTGACTTTTCGAGACGTACATGATCAACAATGATCGGCTGTTGGTGCAGATCCTGCTCCTGGTGCTGTTTGGCGCGAGCTTATGGGTGATGGCGCCGTTTTGGTCGGCAATGTTCTGGGGCGCGGTGCTGGCTTTTGCCAGTTGGCCGTTGATGCGTTTGCTGACCCGCTGGCTCAATGGTCGCGAATCCCTGGCGGCGGCATTGCTGACCCTTGGCTGGATGTTGCTGGTGGCAGTACCGCTGGTGTGGCTGGGCTTCAACCTGGCTGATCATGTGCGTGATGCAACGGCGTTCATCAAGGATGTACAGGTCGATGGCCTGCCGGAAGCGCCGACCTGGCTGGGTTCGATTCCGTTGGTTGGCGAACGTCTGGTCGGGATCTGGAACAGCATCGATGAGCAGGGCGCCGCCATGATGGTGGCGGTCAAGCCGTACCTGGGTCAGGTCGGCAACTGGTTGCTGGCGCGCAGTGCGCAGATCGGCGGCGGTATTCTCGAGCTGACCTTGAGTATTGTCTTCGTGTTCTTCTTTTATCGTGACGGTCCGCGATTGGCGGCGTTCGTTCATGGTCTGCTTGAGCGATTGATCGGCGATCGTGCCGGTTATTACATCGAACTGGTCGCGGGGACGGTTCAGCGCGTGGTGAACGGTGTGATTGGTACGGCGGCGGCTCAAGCCGTACTGGCGCTGACCGGGTTCCTGATCGCCGGGGTTCCCGGGGCCCTGGTGCTCGGGATTGTGACCTTCCTGTTGAGTCTGATTCCCATGGGGCCACCGCTTGTGTGGATACCCGCGACCGCGTGGCTGGCCTGGAAGGGTGAGTACGGCATGGCGGTCTTCCTCGGGATCTGGGGCACATTCGTCATCAGCGGAGTGGACAACGTGCTCAAGCCTTACCTGATCAGTCGAGGCGGGAACCTGCCGTTGGTGATTGTGCTGCTGGGTGTGTTCGGCGGGCTGATTGCGTTTGGCTTCATCGGCTTGTTCATCGGTCCGACATTGCTCGCCGTGGCTTACAGCCTGTTGACTGACTGGAGCAAGAGCCACGCCCGCGTAGACGATCGTCGCTGAGTCTTGTCTTCGGACCTGACGCTCAGGTCCGGGGCAAACGAATCACTGCGGTCAGACCGCCACCGACAGTTTCTTCCAGGTTCAATTGACCAGCCTGTCGCTCGGCCGCTTCCCGGGCGATGGTCATGCCCAGGCCGACGCCCCCCGAATTGCGGTTGCGCGAACCTTCCAGACGGAAAAACGGCTCGAACACCGCTTCTCGTTTGTCCGCCGCGATACCGGGGCCGTGGTCAACGACCCGGATCACCACGTGGTCTCGATGGTCTTCAAGGCTAATCAACGCTGCCCCTGCATAGCGCAGGGCGTTATCCAGCAGATTGTTGATGCATGAGCGCAATGCCATCGGCTGCACTTGCAGCGGAGCACAGTGGCCGCTGACTTCAACGTCGGCGCCCTGATCCTGAGCATTTTCGCTCAGGGACTCGACCAACGCCTGCACATCCATCCATTGAGGCGCCTCGCTGGTGCGTTGTTCGTGCAAGTAAGTCAGGGTGGCGTCGAGCATGCTGATCATGTCGTCCAGGTCCTGACGCATTTGCCCCTGCAGCTTCTCATCGACAATCTGTTCCAAACGCAGCTTGAGCCGGGACAGCGGCGTGCGCAGGTCATGGGACACCGCCCCAAGCATTCTCGAACGTTGATGAACCTGTTCGATGATCCGTTTTTGCATGAGGTTGAAGGTATAAGCAGCCTGCCGTGCTTCCCGGGGGCCGGACTCGTCCAGTGGCTGGCTGTCGAGGTTTTCGCTCAAGCGCTCGGCGGCCTCACTCAGACGCCGGATAGGTTGGCTCAGCAGCTTGGCGCCGTACCAGGCGGCAATGATCAGCGAGATGAACTGAAAGGTCAGGGGCACCAAAGGCCCACCAAACCAGGGTCGTGGTGGTGGCTTGTTCATCCCCTCGGAAAACGCTGGTGGCGGAGGAGGTGGGGGACCGTAATGGTGAAACCAGGCAAACGCCAACAGGTGAGCAAGGACAATGGCCAGCAACAACACGCCAAACAGACGGCCGAAGAGCGTGTCGAAGCGGGCTCGCATCAGCCGATGTCTCGTGCGTCGAAGAGGTAACCCTCACCACGAACGGTTTTGATCAATTGCGGGGCCTTGGGGTCATCCCCCAGTTTTTGGCGCAGACGGGATACCAGCAGATCAATGCTGCGATCGAACGCCTCGATCGAACGGCCGCGCGCAGCGTCCAGCAGTTGTTCGCGACTGAGTACACGGCGCGGACGTTCGATGAACACCCAGAGCAAGCGGAATTCAGCATTCGATAGCGGAACCACCAGGCCATCGGCGGCTACCAACTGGCGCAGGACACTGTTCAGGCGCCAGTTGTCGAAGCGAATGTTCGCACGCTGTTCGGTGCGATCATCGCGGACCCGGCGAAGAATGGTTTGAATCCGCGCTACCAGTTCTCGCGGTTCGAACGGCTTGGCCATGTAGTCATCGGCGCCGAGCTCGAGGCCGATGATACGGTCGGTGGGCTCGCAGCGGGCGGTCAGCATCAGGATGGGAATGTCCGATTCGGCACGCAGCCAGCGGCACAGCGACAAACCGTCCTCACCGGGCAGCATCAGATCGAGCACCACCACATCGAAGTACTCAGCCTGCAGGGCCAGACGCATCGCGTCGCCATCGGTGACACCGCTGGCGTGAATGTTGAACCGGGCCAGGTAGTCGATCATCAGTTCGCGGATCGGGACGTCATCGTCGACGATCAGCGCGCGAATGTTCCAGCGTTTGCCATCGCCAGTCACTTTTTGCTCATCGTTCAGTGGTATTGGAGAAATGTGCATGCGTGCGTTCATCTGCCAGGGAGGCTGCCAATGGCGGCGAGATTGTGGCTTCAGCATAGGCGCCCGGCCCGGAGGCGGGAAGTGCTGGAAGGATCAGTAGCGGTGGGCGAGGGTAGCGATCAAGGATGTTGTGGGCATGTCGGCTGTGTATCGAACTCGACACAATGGGTGGACCGACTAGTCTTGCCAGAGTCTTCGGGACGATTTACCGATCATCGGGTCCCGCAGCGCCGTTGGTTCCGCTACAATGCGCGCCGATTTCGTCCTGCCTGAGAGCCCGCACATGTCCGTCTGCCAGACTCCTATCATCGTCGCCCTGGATTTCCCCACCCGTGACGCCGCACTGAAGCTGGCCGACCAGTTGGACCCGAAACTGTGCCGGGTCAAAGTCGGCAAGGAACTGTTCACCAGCTGCGCCGCAGAAATTGTTGGCACCCTGCGTGACAAGGGGTTCGAAGTGTTCCTGGACCTCAAGTTTCACGACATTCCGAACACCACGGCCATGGCGGTCAAGGCTGCTGCGGAAATGGGCGTCTGGATGGTCAACGTGCATTGCTCCGGCGGCCTGCGCATGATGGCGGCCTGCCGTGAAGTGCTCGATCAGCGCACCGGCTCCAAGCCGCTGTTGATCGGCGTGACCGTGCTCACCAGCATGGAACGTGAGGATCTGGCGGGCATCGGCCTGGACATCGAGCCACAGGAACAGGTACTGCGCCTGGCCGCACTGGCAGAGAAAGCCGGGATGGACGGTCTGGTGTGCTCGGCACTGGAAGCCCAGGCACTGAAATCGGCGCACCCGTCACTGCAATTGGTCACCCCGGGGATTCGTCCGGCGGGCAGCGCCCAGGATGATCAACGCCGCATCCTGACACCGCGTCAGGCACTGGATGCCGGTTCCGATTACCTGGTGATCGGCCGCCCGATCAGCCAGGCCGCAGATCCGGCCAAGGCATTGGCAGCAGTGGTTGCCGAACTGGCTTAAAAAAATCGCAGGCTGCGACAACGCCTACAGGGTGTACCCGATCCCGTGTAGGAGCTGCTGCAGGCTGCGATCTTTTGATCTTTTGATCTTGTGTAATTAGACCTTCAACACCAACTTCCCGAAATTCTCCCCGCTGAACAACTTCATCAGCGTCTCCGGGAACGTCTCCAGTCCTTCGACAATGTCTTCCTTGCTCTTGAGCTGCCCCTTGGCCATCCAGCCGGCCATTTCCTGCCCGGCAGCGGCGAACTGTGCGGCGTAGTCCATCACCACAAAGCCTTCCATCCGCGCGCGGTTGACCAGTAACGACAGGTAGTTGGCTGGGCCTTTCACGGCCTCTTTGTTGTTGTACTGGCTGATGGCGCCGCAAATAACCACCCGTGCCTTCATGTTCAGGCGGCTCAAAACCGCGTCAAGGATGTCGCCACCGACGTTGTCGAAATACACGTCGACGCCTTTGGGGCACTCGCGCTTGAGGCCGGCTTGAACGTCTTCGCTTTTGTAGTCGATGGCTCCGTCAAAACCCAGTTCGTCGATCAGGAACTTGCACTTGTCGGCACCGCCCGCGATCCCGATCACCCGGCAACCCTTGATCTTGGCGATCTGCCCGGCAATGCTCCCCACTGCGCCGGCAGCACCGGACAGCACCACGGTGTCGCCTTCCTTCGGGGCGCCTACATCGAGCAAGGCAAAGTAGGCCGTCATGCCGGTCATTCCCAACGCTGACAAATAGCGCGGCAGGGGGGCCAGTTTTGGATCAACCTTGTAGAAACCGCGTGGTTCGCCCAGGTAGTAGTCCTGCACACCCAGGGCGCCATTGACGTAGTCACCGACAGCAAAGCCTGGATTGTTCGACGCTATGACCTTGCCCACGCCCAATGCGCGCATCACTTCGCCGATACCGACTGGCGGGATGTAGGACTTGCCCTCGTTCATCCAGCCACGCATCGCCGGGTCCAGGGACAGGTATTCGTTCTTGACCAGGATCTGACCCGCAGCCGGTTCGCCGACCGGTATTTCCTGAAAGGTGAAGGTCTCGCGGGTCGCCGGGCCCACCGGACGTTTGGCGAGCAGGAACTGGCGATTGGTCTGGGTAGTCATGACAGGCACTCAAGATGAATGAAGCCTTGTTGATAGACCTTCGCGGCGACTCCCGCAAGTTTGGCTGATGCGGCGAATGCACTTCGATCCAGAGCAGTGATAATTGAGTGCATGGTTCCATCACTGCAACTCATGGTCGCCCAACCGGCCTTTTGATAGTGCTGCCGTGCTGTCAGCTCCTGTGGCTAGACTGGGCCCACGCGATCTCCCGCATCCATCTCTTCGAGGACATAACAATGAGCATGACGTTTTCTGGCAAGGTCGCCGTTGTGACCGGTGCTGCCAATGGTATCGGCCGCGCGACTGCCCAGGCGTTTGCCGCAGAAGGCTTGAAGGTGGTGGTGGCTGACCTGGACACGGCGGGCGGAGAAGGCACGGTGGCGCTCATTCGCACGGCAGGCGGTGACGCGACCTTTGTGCGCTGTAACGTCACCCTGGAAAGCGATGTAAAGAATCTGATGGACGAGGTGATCACCACCTACGGCCGTCTCGACTACGCCTTCAACAACGCCGGGATCGAGATCGAGAAAGGCAAATTGGCTGAAGGCACCGTAGACGAGTTCGACGCGATCATGGGCGTCAACGTCAAGGGCGTCTGGCTGTGCATGAAGTACCAATTGCCGTTGCTGCTGGCTCAGGGCGGTGGCGCTATCGTCAACACAGCTTCGGTTGCAGGTCTTGGCGCGGCGCCGAAGATGAGTATCTACGCGGCATCGAAACACGCGGTGATCGGCCTGACGAAGTCGGCAGCCATCGAATACGCCAAGAAAAAAATCCGTGTGAACGCGGTGTGTCCTGCTGTCATTGACACTGACATGTTCCGTCGCGCCTATGAAGCGGATCCGAAGAAGGCCGAGTTTGCTAACGCCATGCACCCGGTCGGCCGCATCGGTAAAGTCGAGGAAATCGCCAGTGCAGTGCTGTACTTGTGCAGCGATGGTGCAGCGTTTACCACGGGGCATTCGTTGGCCGTGGACGGTGGGGTTACGGCATTTTAAAAACGCCTTTCGTGTCTGAAAAAAACCGTGCCTGTTCGTAAAGCTGTTCACTTGGACGATCTTCAGACGAGCACAATATTGTGGCGAGGGGATTTATCGGAATGCCGCACCACCCCGTCCGGCTGCGCAGCAGTCGTAAAACCCGCGACGCGGTGTATCTGATGCACCACGGATGTAGATTTTGGGGCTGCTTTGCAGCCCCGCGGCGATAAATCCCCTCGCCACAATATTGTGCTCGCCTGAAACTTTTCTTAAGGCTAGCAACCCGAATCGACCTCAAACGTTCTGAAAACGACGAGCCTGTAGCTTTTTGCCATTATTCCGACGCCAGAGACTTGTGCGGATCCTGGCCCGTTGCGAATCTGCGTCAATCGACTATGTCAGGGGACTCAGTGCAATGATTTCGGCCGCGCAAGGACGTTTTGCCAACCTCGGTATGGCGAAAAAACTGGGTATCGGGTTTTCCTTGGTGCTGGTATTGACCGCGTTGGTTGCGGCGATCGGTGTGTGGTCCCTGCAGACCATCAGCCAACGCTTCGAAGGCCTCAAGCAGATGTCGACACTCAACAGCGGCTTGCTCAAGGTACGGCTGCTCGAGCAGGATTTTGCCTTGCACGCCAATCCGAAAACCGCCGATGCGCTGCGCGAAGGTGTGGACGCCTTGGTTGCGTTGGCGACGCAGCTCAAGTCCGAGTCTGCAAACAATGTTCCGGTGATGAACGACGTGGAGCAGTCCCTGGGGGCTTATCGCAAAGCCTTTGACGAGTTCGTCTCGCTCAGCCAGGCCAAGGACCTGTCATTGGAAATGGCCAGTTGGTCGGTGTCTAGCGTGGCGAACAATCTCGATGTGCTGCAAGCGGGCCTGGCTGATGACGGTGCTTACACATTGAAAGAAACCGAGGGCAAGGACGGCGCGCAGTTTATCGAGCAAGCCAATCAGGTCAGTCAGGTATCCCGTTTGATGTTGCAGGCCATGAACGAGGCGCGAGTGCGCCTGGACCTTAGCCGCAAGGGCGATGACAGCGCCGGTCAGGGCAAGATCGAACAGGCCGACCAGGCGTTGGTCCAGGCCGAACAGCTTAAGGCCACGGTCAAGGATGAGGGCTATCAGACCGTACTCAATGAAGTGACCGGTCACATCGGCGGTTTCAGTGAAAAGCTCGCCGAGTACACGGGGCTGCTGGCTCAGGAAAAGACGGTGTATGGGCA
Organism: Pseudomonas sp. p50(2008); assembly: GCF_015351605.1. Taxonomy (NCBI): domain Bacteria; kingdom Pseudomonadati; phylum Pseudomonadota; class Gammaproteobacteria; order Pseudomonadales; family Pseudomonadaceae; genus Pseudomonas; species Pseudomonas sp. p50(2008). The sequence continues at coordinate 328,931 of NZ_JACMYF010000009.1, read as the reverse complement.
GTTGCACCAACGTGCGGCTGAGGTCGTGGAGCGGGTGGATCAGGCTTATGTCGCTGAAGATCAGTCGATGCAGACGGAACTGAAAAAGAATTCGCTGCTGATCATCGGGTCGTCCGCTTTGGCATTACTGGTCGGGTTGATTGCGGCGTGGGTGATCACCCGTCTGATCGTGTCGCCGTTGCGCAGTGTGATCCTCGTCGCTCGGCAAATCGCGGCGGGTGATCTGAGTGCGACGGTCGAGGTGACGCGCCGTGACGAGATCGGTCAGTTGATGCAGGCCATGCAGCAAATGGGTGCGGGCCTGAGCAGCATCGTCAGTGGCTTGCAGGCTGGCATTGAACAGTTGGCCAGTTCGGCGCAGTCGCTGTCGGCGGGGACTGAACAGACCAACCTTGAAGTCAGCAGCCAAAAGGAAGAAACCGATCAGGTCGCAACGGCAATGAATCAGATGACCGCTACCGTGCACGATGTCGCGCGTAATGCGGAGGAGGCTGCCCAAGCGGCGCAGACAGCTGATGGCAAGGTTGAAAGCGGTCAACAGGTGGTGCGTCAGAGCATGGTGCGGATCGAGCAGTTGGCGGACTCCGCCACCGCAGCCAGCTCAAGTATTGAAAGCTTGAGCGCAGAGATCCAGAACATCGGTACGGTGCTCAGCGTGATCAAAAGCGTGGCTGAGCAAACCAATTTGCTGGCCCTGAATGCGGCCATCGAGGCGGCCCGGGCGGGAGAGCAGGGCAGGGGCTTTGCGGTCGTTGCCGATGAAGTCAGGGCGCTGGCCAAGCGCACCCAGCAATCCACCGAGGAAATCGAGCGTCTGGTCAGTGCCTTGCGTTCAGCGGCTCAGGCGTCGGTGCAACAGATTCAAAGCAGTGGCGAGCTGGTGAAGCTGGCGGTCAGTGATGCGCTGCAGACCGAGAGCGCGCTGGGCAGCATTGCGGCAGCGGTGTCGTTGATCCAGCAGATGAACCAGCAGATCGCGGCAGCGGCCGAGGAGCAGAGTTCAGTGGCCGAGGAGATCAATCGCAGTGTGACGAGCATCCGCGCCAGTGCGGATCAGTCTTCCCTGGCGATGCAGGGGAATGCGGCGTCGAGTATTGAGCTGGCGCAGTTGGGCGTTGAATTGAAGGGAATGGTGGGGCACTTCAGGCTGTGATATCCGCTGGGTGACAGGTTCGCGTCGAAACAAAAAAGCCACCTGATCCGGTGGCTTTTTGTTTTGCGTGGCATCAGTCGTAGATCACTTTCTTCTTCCAGTCCGCATCCGCCTCGACATCCTTGAGGCCTTCAGTCAACTGATTCACTTCGTCCTCAGCCGGTGCGGTTTTGTCCATCACCTGTGCGTTAGCGCGCGCCAGGAGCTTTTCCAGGTACTGAAGCTGCTCGGCATACACCTGTGGATCCTGCTGTTTACGCAAGTACTGCACGCCGCGTTCGAACGCCAGGCGGGCCTGCCCCGGCTGATTCTGTTGCAGGGAGTGCTGGCCAAGGTTGTTGAAGAACTCGATGTGCAACAGGACCAGGATGTGGCGAACTTCACGGATCCAGCGTTTGGCTTCATTGGTCGGCAAAAACCCGTCCTGGGAGGCGCGGGTGATCTGACCGTGAAGGGCTTCGAGCAGGAACCGTACATCTTTGGCTTTCGCTTCGGTCTGGATCGGTGCTGGCGGATTGTTGACCGGGATTGATTCGCCCTGGGCGACAAGGGTCGTCAGCTCGGCAATCCGCGTCTTGAGGCCGGCATTGGATTTTTCCAGGTTGAGCAGGCGCTGACAGACATTCAGTTCCAGTCGGGTCAACAGCAGCTTGAGTGCCGGCGTCATCAGCTGGCCGGGGAATGTCTCGGTGATTTCGCCGCAGCGACGCAGACGATCGTTGAGCTCAACCTTGGTGCGGGCCTTTTCCAGCTTGTTGTTTTCCACCACATTGTTCATGTAACCAATGGCGATCAACAGTGCGATCCCGCCAACGACGAGCAGGGTGATCATGAGTGGCGTCAACGTTAAGACCTCTTTATGGGATTCGCGATCGAGTGTAGTGGCTTGGCATTGGACCGCATAGCGCTGTACGACCGGATGAATCGGACAGTGTTCTGCTTATATCGGCCGTCTGCGTACATATATAAGCGTTGCGCGGATGGAGTCACCTTGCCATCACCTGGAACGTGACTCGACTATAACGCCTTGATGCGAGTCAGAATATAGGCGCCAGAGACCGGACGGCGGAAACCCTGGATTGGCGCCTCAAAGCTGGGCGAAGTCATTGATTTAAATAAATTTATATCAGGGGGTTGACGACCCCTCAATCCATCCATAGAATGCGCGCCACTTACAGCGTAAAGCACACAGCGAAACGCGGTAGGGAGTGAATGTTGTACGTGTGTCCCCTTCGTCTAGTGGCCTAGGACACCGCCCTTTCACGGCGGTAACAGGGGTTCGAGTCCCCTAGGGGACGCCATATGCGGGAATAGCTCAGTTGGTAGAGCACGACCTTGCCAAGGTCGGGGTCGCGAGTTCGAGTCTCGTTTCCCGCTCCAATTTTAAACAGCGTTGCTTTCGGGCAGGGCTGAGTGAAACCAGAACCAAGTCTCAGGATGCGGATCTGGGCACCGAAACACACACCATGTGTTCCGGGCAGCGTGTCCCCTTCGTCTAGTGGCCTAGGACACCGCCCTTTCACGGCGGTAACAGGGGTTCGAGTCCCCTAGGGGACGCCATTTGCGGGAATAGCTCAGTTGGTAGAGCACGACCTTGCCAAGGTCGGGGTCGCGAGTTCGAGTCTCGTTTCCCGCTCCATATTTAACAAAAACGCCGCTCAGCAATGAGCGGCGTTTTTGTTTGCGCGTTTTTTGTCTTCTTCCTTCCTGTTCGACAATTCCTACAGCGAAAAAGTGAAAATCGGAAGCGTCTGACATCACGATTCTGGAAGTTCTGGCATAACGATCAGCCCACCAGCCGTTCCGGCGAGTTTGCTAGGAGGTCGTTCCTGTGATGCCAATGAAGTTCCTGTCTTCAGTTTCGTTCCCGGAGGTCCGGGCAACGGCAATCTTGGCCCTGCCTCTCGTCGTGGGCCATGTTTGCGCCGGCCTGATAGCGCTTGTGGACAACCTGATTGCTGGCCATCACGGTACGGACACGCTGGCGGCAGTCACGCTGGGAACGGCGTTGTTATGGCTGCCGATGCTTGTGCCGATCGGCACCTTGATAGCGCTGACGGCCACCGTGGCACGTCTGCGTGGTGCAAATCGTCAGGAGGAAATAGGGCTGATATTTCGGCAAGCGTTGTGGTTGGCGCTTTTCATGGGCCTCCTGATGTTCGGCTTCCTCAGTCTGGCCCCCACGTTGCTCTCGCCTGCCGGCATCGCAGAGGAAATGATTCCGGGAGCGCAGGCGTTTTTGTATGCGGTGCGCTGGGGGAGTCCGGCGTTGACCCTGTTTTTTTGCATGCGCTATCTGTGCGAGGGGATGCACTGGATGCGGCCGACCATGTTGTTCGGTTTTGGTGGGCTGCTGGTGCTGGCGCCCTTGGGCTACATCCTGGCCAACGGCAAGTTGGGTTTCCCCAATCTCGGCGCCCAAGGCCTGGGAATCGCTTCGGCCACCATGATGTGGTTGCAAGCGCTCGTTTTCGCACTCTACCTGTGGCGCAGCAAACGTCTTGCGCACTTGCAGCTGTTTGCCCGCTTCGATCTTCCCTGCCGCGTACAAATCCTCAATCTGCTCAGAACGGGGATGCCCATAGGCATCGCCATATTGATGCAGGGCAGCCTCTTTATCGTGACTTCATTACTGATCGGGCGGCTGGGTTCAATCTATCTGTCGGCGCATCAGATTGCGGTCAACCTGGCCCAATTGTGTTTCATGATTCCGGTGGCTGTGGCGGAAGCGACGACGGTCAGGGTCGGCCATGCGCTGGGACGTGGAGATGCCAAGGGCGTCAGGCAGGCGGCCTGGGCGGGTTGCGTCATCGTCTTGCTGGCACAATCCGTCTCGGTCCTGGTCCTGTTGTTCGGGCATGAAGCCATCGCAAATCTCTACAGTCGAGACGTCGCTGTGACTGCGCTGGCATCGACGCTTTTGCTGTACACCGCTGCATTGCAGTTTCCAGATGGGTTACAGATGCTTTCAGCAGGGGCGTTGCGCGGATTACAGGACACGAAAGTGCCGATGTGGTTGGCGATTTTCTGTTACTGGGGCGTCGGCGTGCCGCTGGGGGCGGGGCTGGCGTTTGGATTGGGGTGGGGGCCTGAAGGTGTCTGGTCAGGATTAATTGTAGCCCTCACGTTGGCGACGGTATTGATGGGCTGGCGCTTTATTCATAGCAGTCGGCGGTCGCCAGCGGTGGTGAACTGAAACGAATAGGCCCGAGATCAACATTGTCGGGCCTTGTCCGAGGCATCGAGCCCCCAATTTCGCATGTTCAAAAACCTCGCATTTCTTCACGCGCTGCTGAAAAATTTTTACATCGACAGAATCAATCGCCCCGCAAACAAAATCAAAATCACCCCCATCGTGCGCTCGAACCAATGCCCCATTCGCATGAACAGCAAGCGCACCCGGTTGCTCGAAAAGAACAGCGCGACGATGACAAACCAGAGCGCGTTGACGAAGCACATCCAGACGCCGTAAAGCGCCTGAACGTTCAACGGTGTGGTGGCGCTGATGAGCGTGGTAAATATCGCCAGGAAAAACAGCGTGGCCTTGGGGTTGGTGGCGTTGGTCAGGAAGCCTGTGGTGAAGGCTTTCAGCAGCGATTGTTCGATCGCGGGTTCGTCTGCAGTCTTTTCACCCTCCAACAGGGTTTTGGGTTTGCTGCGAACGAGGCTGATACCGAGGTACAAGATGTAAGCCCCGCCCACGACCTTGGCGACTGTCAGCAACCAGGGGATTGTGTGCATCAATGCACCGACGCCGAGCAAGGTATAGAGCACATGGACCGAAATGCCCGCACCTATACCGAGCGCCGTGCAGATCCCGACGAGTCGGCCAAAGCGCACGCTCTGGCGGATGGTGACCGCAAAATCCGGTCCGGGAGCGACCACCGCCAGAAAGTGAATAGTTGCCAGCGCAAGAAACTCGCCCAGGTAATTCGACAGCATTTTCAACTCCAAAAGGTAAGGGGCGAGGCGATACCGCGGTAGGCGTTGGCCAGTTTTTTATGCAGGTCTCATCCAGACACTCGACGTCTGGCATCATGTCTTGGGTCCATCTGTCGGGGAGTCCAGGGAGCCCGGATGAACGGGCTCCAGGCAATCGCGCTGAGCTTCAGTCCACGCTGTAGTGCACTGAAAGCGTCCCTTTTTTCTGCGTGGCGGAAGCGATCGTGACGCGGCCCAGATCCTTCAGGCTGCGTACGTGGGTGCCGCCGCACCCGTAGGCGGGGAGTTCGCCGAAACCGATCTCGCGGGCGCCTTCGCGCAACGATGTCAGGCGCGGCAAGTCATGGGCAATCCATTGTTCGATGCCATGCTGAACGGTTTGAACATCGATTTCCTGTGCCGATTCGGCAGGTCGAAATTGCACGCGTCCTTCACCTGGCCAGTGATGCGCCTTGATTGGCATCCAGCCCATGGACTGGACAAGGTGACCGATCAAATGGCCGGCGGAATGCATGCGGGTATTGAATTGTCTGCGCTGCTCATCCACCCGAATCTGTGTCATGCCGGGGTTCACGGGGCGATCAACGAAATGGATGATCCGGTCCGGGTCCTGTACGACGCGCAAAACCTGGCTCTCGCCGATCCAGCCAGTATCAAAGGGTTGTCCGCCTCCTTGAGGGTGAAACAGCGTGGCCCTGAGCACCACGGCGAATTCGTTTTCTTGGGGGGTGCAGTCCAGGACCTCTACATTGGCTTTGAGGTCATCACTATGGAAAAAGAGGCGAAGCGTCATATTCCATGTCCGTCAGTATTCTGTTTTTCATTATATGAAGCGGGTAATTGCGTGATAATCCGTCCAAACATCAAAGGACTGTTGCGCTGTGAGCATAAATCTACCCCTGCCGCTACTCGGTGAAATGGCGATTTTCGTCAAGGTCGTCGAGACCGGAAGCTTCTCGGAAGCGGCTCGCCAATTGGGATCGTCGCCCTCGGCCGTCAGTCGCAGCATTTCGCGGTTGGAGAAAGCGCTGGCTACCCGCCTGTTGCAACGCACGACGCGCAAGTTGCGTTTGAGTGACGGGGGCGAGGAGGTGTTCAAGCGTTGCCAGGAGATGGTCAGTGCCGCCAAGTCGGTCATGGAAATCAGCGGCCAGTTCACCGATGAAGCTGAAGGATTAGTGCGTGTCAGCGTGCCCAAGGCGGTGGGCCGCTTCGTGATTCATCCGCACATGCCGGAGTTTTTGCGCCGTTATCCCAAGGTGGACGTGGAGCTGTTTCTCGAGGACCGCCAGGTGGATCTGATCGACGACAACGTCGACCTGGCCATCCGGATTACCGATCGCCCCCCGGCGGGGCTGGTCGGCCGTCAATTACTGACCATTGATCACATGCTGTGCGCTACGCCGCAGTACCTGGCCGAGCACGGTACGCCGACTCATCCTCATGACTTGCTTAACCACAGCTGCATCTATCTGGGAGAAACCCCGAGCGATGCGCGCTGGAAATTCAAGAAGGGCACCAAGTCGGTGACGGTGGGTGTGCGTGGGCGTTACGCCGCCAACCATACTGGCGTGCGTTTGGGCGCGGTGTTGCAGCATATCGGGATTGGCAGCCTGCCTTACTTTACTGCGCGTTATGCGCTGGAACAGGGGCTGATCGTGCAGGTCCTGCCCGACTGGACCTTTCTGGCGTCTTACCACGGTGGCGCGTGGCTGCTGCATTCGCCCACGCGCTACATGCCGCCGAAGTTGCGGGTGTTTATCGACTATCTGGTGGAGTGCCTGGAGAAAGAGCCGACCCTGGGCAAGCCGGGAAAGGCCACTGAACTTGCGGCGTATGAGTTGCCCGAGAGTGACGGGTTGCTTTGACGGGCCCCATCGCGAGCAGGCTCACTCCCCCAGGGATCCGCATCCGACGCAAATCTTGTGTTTATCGCCGATTAAATGTGGGAGTGAGCCTGCTGCGATGGCGTCCGACCAGGCACTGCTCTATTTAGCCCAAAAAAAGGCCCGCAGGTTCAACCATGCGGGCCTTTTGTATTCTGAGCGTAGATCAGTGTTTGCTGTCGTCGTTCGACATCGCCAACAACTGCTTTTCCTGATTCCAGTCGAACGGTTCGTCGTTCTGTTCGGCTTCGAAGCGACGTTCTTCCAGCGCCTGGTACAAGGCGATTTCATCATCGGGCATGTAGTGCAGGCAGTCGCCGGCGAAGTACCACAGCAGGTCGCGCGGGACCAGGTGGGCGATTTGCGGATAACGGGTGATGACCTGGCAGAGGATGTCCTGGCCCAGGTACTGGCTTTCGATCGGATCGACGGGCAGCAATGCCCGCAGTTCGTCGAAACGCTCAAGGAACAAGGCATGGCTTTCTTCGGGTACCTGCTCGGCCTCACCCACGGCGACCAGGATGCTGCGCAAGTGGTCTAGCAAAACGAGATGATCGGCAACGATGTTGGACACGAGATAAGTCCTCAAGAGCAAAACGGGCGCGGGAGTATAAAGCTCCTGCGCCCGTTTTTATAGGTGGAACGGAATCAGCGGACCTTACCTTCGGCCAGCGCCAACTCCTCTTTGTCGAAATCATCGACGTCGATCACCTTGCGTCGCGCCGTTTCGGCATCACGCAGGGTTTGTGCTTCTACCGGCTGCAACGCACCCGCCTCCAGCGCTGCATCGATGGCGTGCTCCCCGGCGGCCGGTTTGACCTGGCCACTTTTGAGCGCCACATGCAGTTTTTTCTGCAGCGGCTGCGCAGCATTCAGCAGGTTGCACGCGTGTTGCAGAGCGCCGACGGCGTCATCGGCCGACTGCGGACGGTAGCACCCACCCAGCAGTTCCTCGAGGGTCGGATCGCCCTTGGCGCGACCAATCACAGCCGCCACTTGCGCACCGAGTTTGTCCGATGGTCCCTTGTGACGACGACCGAACGGAAAGACGATCACGCGCAGCAGACAGCCCAGCACCTTATTGGGGAAGTTGGTCAGCAGTTCATCCAGCGCCCGTTCCGACTGGCCGAGACTCTCTTCCATGGCCCAGGTAAACAGCGGGGCCATATGGTCGGGAGAATCGAGATCGTGATAACGCTTGAGCGCGGCGGAAGCGAGATACATGTTGCTGAGCACATCCCCGAGGCGCGCCGACAAGCGTTCGCGACGTTTCAGTTCGCCACCCAGCAACATCATGCTGAGGTCGGCGAGCATGGCGAACGCGGCAGCCTGACGGTTCAGAGCGCGGAAGTAACCCTGGCTGAGCCCGTTGCCCGGCGCCCGCTCGAAATGGCCGAAACCAAGGTTCAACACCAGCGTGCTGGCGGCGTTGCTCACGGCAAAACCGATGTGCTGGAGCAGCAGACCATCAAATTCAATGAGCGCCTGATCCTTGTCCTCACGACCGGCAAGCGCCATTTCCTTGAGGACGAAAGGATGGCAGCGAATCGCGCCCTGACCGAAGATCATCAGGTTACGCGAAAGAATATTCGCGCCTTCCACCGTGATGAAGATCGGCGCGCCATTCCAGCTGCGACCCAGGTAATTGTTCGGTCCCATGATGATCGCTTTGCCGCCATGAACGTCCATGGCGTGACTGATGCATTCGCGTCCGCGTTCGGTGAGGTGGTACTTGAGAATCGCCGACAGCACCGACGGTTTCTCACCCAGGTCCACGGCGTTGGCGGTCAGCATTCGCGCGGCGTCCATCATCCAGGCGTTACCGCCGATGCGCGCCATGGCTTCCTGAATGCCTTCGAAGGCTGAGAGTGGCACGTTGAACTGCTCGCGAACCTGCGCATATTGCCCGGTCACCAGGCTGGTGAACTTCGCCGCGCCGGTACCCACTGCCGGGAGGGATATCGAGCGCCCGACCGACAGGCAATTCATCAACATCATCCAGCCCTTGCCGAGCATTTCCTGGCCGCCGATGAGGAATTCCAGTGGCACGAACACGTCTTTGCCGGAGTTGGGGCCGTTCATGAACGCGGCGCCCAGTGGCAGGTGACGGCGACCGATTTCAACGCCGGCAGTGTCGGTTGGAATCAGCGCCAGGCTGATGCCCAGGTCTTCCTTGTCACCCAGCAGATGGTCCGGGTCGTAGGCCTTGAATGCCAGGCCGAGAAGGGTAGCGACGGGTCCGAGGGTGATGTAGCGCTTTTCCCAGTTCAGGCGCAGGCCCAGTGTTTCCTTGCCTTCCCATTCACCTTTGCAGATAACGCCGGTATCGGGCATGGCCCCTGCATCCGAGCCCGCGAGCGGTCCGGTAAGGGCGAAGCACGGAATGTCGTCACCGCGCGCGAGGCGTGGCAGGTAGTGGTTGCGTTGTTCGTCGGTGCCGTAGTGCAACAGCAGTTCAGCAGGGCCGAGGGAGTTGGGCACCATCACGGTGGAGGCGAGGTCGCCGCTGCGAGTCGCCAGTTTCATTGCGACCTGTGAGTGGGCGTAGGCGGAGAAGCCCTTGCCACCAAATTCTTTTGGAATGATCAGGGCGAAAAAGCCGTTCTCCTTGATGTGGCTCCAGGCTGCTGGCGGCAAGTCCATGTCCTGGCCGATTTGCCAGTCGGTCACCATGGCGCAGAGTTCTTCGGTCGGACCGTCGATGAATGCCTGTTCTTCTTCGCTCAATTGCACTTTTGGATAGGACAGCAGTTTGTCCCAGTCCGGCCGGCCGCTGAACAGTTCACCATCCCACCAGACGGTGCCGGCATCGATGGCGTCGCGTTCGGTTTGCGACATTGGCGGCAGTGTTTTCTGAAACCAGCTGAACAGTGGCGCACTGAAAAATTTGCGACGCAGATCGGGCAGCAACAAAGGCGCCGCAACGGCTGCGATCAACACCCAGAGCACCAGCAATAACCATCCCGGCGCGTGACTGAATGCGCCCATCGCCACGACGTAGACGGCGACGATGCACAGTGCGGGGAGCGGGGCGGTTCGGCGGTGGGCCAGGTAGGCGATCCCGACAATCAGAACCAGTATCCACAACAACAGCATATTTAATCCTCCGTGAACCAGGGGCAAAACCAACCTTCAGAGCTTAGACGGCATCCGTAAAACAGGGTGATCAGAGCAAGGTGATTGAATTCGTGGGAAACCTTCAACGCGTTTTGCAGGATCAGTGGGCATCAGGGCGCGGCATTCGTTCGCTACCGGCGCGGCTATGCGTCCATGTTTGGCCGAAACGTCGTTATCTCTGTGCTGAAGCTGTCGCTAGACTCGTGGCTTCCCCAGGAGATTGTTCTCATGCACGAGTATCTGAGTCCCGGCCGCTTCATCGATAGTGACCATCCGTCCGTGGTGGAGTTCGCTGAAAAACATCGGGGCGCCAGTCGCGACCCGCTCGAGCAGGCGATCAATCTTTATTACGCGGTGCGCGAAGCCGTGCGCTACAACCCTTACACCTTCAGCCGCGACCCGCAAACCCTGCGCGGCAGTTATGCGCTGGCGGCCGGGGAGAGTTACTGCGTGCCCAAAGCCACGTTGCTGGCGGGTGCCGCACGACATTGCGGTATCCCTGCACGTATTGGTCTGGCGGATGTGCGCAATCACCTGTCGACGCCGCGGTTACTCGAGCTGCTCAAGAGTGATGTGTTCGCCATGCATGGCTATACCGAGTTGTTTTTGAACGGCCGCTGGGTCAAAGCCACGCCTGCGTTCAATCAAGGATTGTGTGAACTGTTCAATGTCGCGCCGCTGGAATTCGACGGGATCAACGACAGCGTTTTTCATCCCTTCAATCGCGATGGTGAGCAGTTGATGGAGTACCTGATCGATCACGGTCAGTTTACCGACGTGCCCGAAGCGTTCTTTTTCGAGCACCTGGAAAAATGCTATCCGCACCTTTTCAGCGATCAACTGCCGCCGTTGCTGGGTGATATGCAGGGCGATTTGAGTCGCTCCTGATCCGGCGTATGCTGCCTGCGCATTCATCCATAAAGAGGCGGTCATGCTGAAAATCTGGGGTCGGAAAAATTCGTCGAATGTCAGAAAGCCGTTATGGGCCGCCGAAGAACTGGGCCTGGCCTATGAGGCGATTGATGCGGGCGGCGCGTTCGGGGTGGTCGATACGCCCGAGTATCGGGCGATGAACCCTAATGGCCGTGTACCGGTTATTCAGGACGATGGTTTCGTACTTTGGGAGTCCAACGCCATCGTTCGTTACCTGATGGCCCGTCACGCCAACGACACCCATTGGTACAGGGCTGATACGCAGGCCCGCGCGGCTGCCGACAAGTGGATGGACTGGACCACCTCAAGTTTTGCCGGCCCTTTCCGCACCGTGTTCTGGGGCGTGTTGCGCACCCCGGCAGATCAGCAGGACTGGTCCGCCATCAACGCCGCTATCAAAGAGTGCAACGGCTTACTGGCGATGGCCGATGCGGCACTGGCAACCCAGCCTTACCTGTCGGGTAACGAGATCGGCATGGGCGACATTCCGCTGGGCAGTTTTATTTATGCCTGGTTCGAGATGCCGATCGAGCGTGCGCCGCAACCCCATCTGCAAGCCTGGTACGCACGGCTCAAGCAGCGTCCGGCGTATCAGAAAGCCGTCATGACCGCGTTGACTTAATACTCACTATCGACACGCTTGACTGTACTTGTGTGGCGACGACAAGCACCATTGCCTTCATGCGCTGTGGTTGTGTTAGTCGCCGCCCGCCCTTATCTATCCCTTCCTTTCCTTCTTGGTGCGTAATCCGATATGAGTTCCGCTCTGTCCATCCGGCAGCTAACCAAAACCTACGGCAACGGTTTCCAGGCCCTGAGTGGTATCGATCTGGACGTCGCTGAAGGTGACTTTTTCGCCTTGCTCGGCCCTAACGGCGCTGGCAAATCCACGACCATCGGCATTCTTTCCACCCTGGTGAACAAGACCAGCGGCACGGTGAATATCTTCGGTCACGACCTGGACAAGAACCCTGCGCAACTCAAACGCTCCATCGGCGTGGTGCCCCAGGAATTCAACTTCAACCAGTTCGAGAAGACGTTCGACATCGTCGTCACCCAGGCCGGTTACTACGGCATCCCGCCGAAGATCGCCAAGGAACGTGCTGAGCAATACCTGACCCAGCTCGGGTTGTGGGACAAGCGTGACGTGCCATCGCGCTCGTTGTCCGGCGGCATGAAGCGTCGACTGATGATCGCCCGTGCGCTGGTTCATGAGCCGCGCCTGTTGATCCTCGACGAACCGACGGCAGGGGTGGATATCGAATTGCGTCGTTCGATGTGGACCTTCCTGACCGAGCTGAACCAGAAAGGCATCACCATCATCCTCACCACGCATTATCTGGAAGAGGCTGAGCAGTTGTGCCGCAATATCGGGATCATCGATCACGGCACCATCGTCGAGAACACCAGCATGAAACAGCTGCTCGGTCAGCTGCATGTGGAGACGTTCCTGCTCGATCTGAAGAACACGCTGAACGTGGCGCCGCAGTTGCTCGGTTATCCGACCAAGCTGCTGGACAGCCACACGCTGGAGGTCCAGGTCGACAAGGCGATGGGCATCACTGCGCTGTTCACTCAACTTGCTCAGCAAAATATCGAAGTGCTGAGCCTGCGTAACAAAACCAATCGCCTCGAGGAGTTGTTCGTGTCCCTGGTGGAGAAAAATCTGTCGAAGGTGGCGGTATGAGTTCCGAGCTGCAACCCAACCTCGTTGCCCTCAATACCATCGTTTATCGCGAGGTCAGACGCTTTACCCGGATCTGGCCGCAAACACTGCTACCGCCAGCGATCACCATGGTTCTGTACTTCGTGATCTTCGGCAATCTGATCGGTCGGCAGATCGGTGATATGGGTGGCTTCACCTACATGGAATACATCGTGCCGGGCCTGATCATGATGTCGGTGATCACCAACTCCTATGGCAACGTGGTGTCGAGTTTCTTCGGCAGCAAGTTCCAGCGCTCTATCGAAGAGTTGATGGTGTCGCCGGTGTCGCCGCACACGATTCTGATCGGCTACACCTTGGGCGGCGTGTTGCGCGGTTTGATGGTCGGGGTGATCGTGACGATGCTGTCGCTGTTTTTCACCAAGCTGCAGGTGCATCACCTGGGTGTGACCGTTCTGGTGGTGGTGCTGACGGCGACGATTTTTTCGCTGCTGGGCTTCATCAACGCAGTGTTTGCACGTAACTTCGATGACATCTCGATCATCCCGACGTTTGTGCTGACGCCGCTGACGTACCTGGGTGGGGTGTTCTACTCGATCTCGTTGCTGCCTCCGTTCTGGCAGACCGTGTCCCTGGCGAATCCGGTGTTGCACATGGTCAACGCGTTCCGCTACGGCATCCTTGGCGTTTCGGATATCAAGATCAGTGTCGCGATCACGTTCATGCTGGTGGCGACGGTTGTGTTGTATATCGGTTGTGCGCGATTGCTGGTGAGTGGGCGCGGGATGCGTACTTAACCTCAGTCCGGCACCGCAAAAACAAACGGCCTCCCAAGTGGAGGCCGTTGTGCATTCTTACATCCGTTTTTTCTTGCGCCGCTTCCACTGCCGACTGACCCACCAGCGCCAATACATCATGGTCAGGCAGTAGGCCAGCGCGCCGAGCGCCAGTCCCGTCACTACCGAACCCAGCAAGAAGGGCTGCCACATCGTCGAAAGCTCGCCGCTGATCCATTCCCAGGTCAACTCGTCGGGCAAATGACGGGCAGGGATGTCCATGAGCCAGGCGCCTGTCTGGTAGGTGCAGAAAAATACCACCGGCATGGTGATCGGGTTGGTCAACCAGACCAGGCTGACGGCGATTGGAATGTTGCCGCGCACCATAATGGCGAGGGCCGCGGCAACCAGCATCTGCAACGGAATCGGCAGGAATGCCGCAAACAGCCCGACCGCCATCGCCCGGGCGACCGAGTGGCGGTTGAGGTGCCAAAGGTTCGGGTCATGCAGCAGGGTGCCAAGAAAGCGTAAGGACTTGTGTTCCCTGATGCTCGTCGGGTCTGGCATGTAACGTTTGAATAAGCGCCGGGGCATAGGGCTTCTCGGTCGGTTAAGGCGGCAAGTATGTCTGGATTCTATAAACCGCCCATTCAGACTTTGTGACAATTAATAACGATGACTGTGCGGTCGGCCAGCTAAGCCTAGGGGGGAACTCTCAAGGACGGGCTTATGCGCACAGGGATGTTAGCGCTGGCGTTGGGTCTGCTGACCCTGCGTTTTTTACCGGCTTTACCGCCGGTCTGGTTGTGGATGTTGTTGCCTGTGGCCGGTTTGATGGTGTTGCCCTTTCGGGCCTATCCATTGGCATTCTTTCTGTTCGGCTTGAGTTGGGCGGGTGCGAATGCGCAATGGGCGCTGAATGATCGCTTGGCACCCCGACTCGACGGCGAGACGCGTTGGGTGGAGGGGCGAGTGACAGGGTTGCCCCAAAACGCCGAGGGCGTGGTGCGCTTTGAGCTGACGGACAGCCATTCACGACGTTCGAAACTGCCAAAGCTGATGCGTTTGGCCTGGTACGACGGGCCGCCAGTCAACAGCGGTGAACGCTGGCGATTGGCAGTCAAATTGAAGCGTCCTGCCGGGTTACTCAACCCCCACGCCTTCGATTATGACGCCTGGCTGCTGGCTAAGGGCATCGGTGCAACTGGCACGGTCAAGGAGGGTGAAAGGCTCGCAGAGGCTCGCGGAGCCTGGCGCGACGGCATTCGCCAACGCCTGCAGAATGTCGACGCCCAAGGACGATCCGGGGCGTTGGCTGCACTGGTCCTGGGGGACGGTGCCGGGCTGAGCCGCGAAGATTGGCAAGTGCTGCAAGACACCGGAACCGTGCATTTGCTGGTCATATCCGGGCAGCACATTGGTCTGTTGGCGGGCGTCGTGTACCTGCTGATCGCCGGGTTGGCTCGCTATGGCGCATGGCCGGGTCGTTTGCCCTGGCTGCCATGGGCGTGCGGCCTCGCGTTCGGTGCTGCGGTGGGTTATGGCCTGCTCGCCGGGTTCGATGTGCCGGTGCGGCGAGCGTGTGTGATGATCGGCCTGGTGCTGTTGTGGCGCCTGCGCTTTCGCCACCTCGGCGCCTGGTGGCCGCTGTTGCTGGCACTCAACGGTGTGTTGCTGATGGATCCGCTGGCGAGCCTGCAGCCGGGTTTCTGGCTGTCCTTTGCTGCTGTTGGCGTCCTGATTTTTACCTTCGGTGGTCGGTTGGGCCCGTGGAGCTGGTGGCAAACCTGGACGCGCGCCCAATGGCTGATCGCAATCGGCTTGTGCCCGTTTCTACTGATTCTAGGCCTGCCGATCAGTATCAGCGGTCCGCTGACGAATCTGCTGGCGGTGCCCTGGATCAGTCTGTTGGTACTCCCGCCCGCGTTGCTCGGTACGCTCTTATTGCCCATTCCCTATGTGGGCGAAAGTTTGTTGTGGCTGGCGGGAGGTCTGATCGACTGGCTATTCAAAGGCCTGGCGCTGATCGCCGGGCAGTTGCCGGCCTGGGTCCCGGTTGCGATCCCGTTGTGGACGTGGGCATTGGGCACTCTGGGGGCGTTGCTGCTGCTGATGCCACGTGGCGTGCCGCTGCGTCTGGCGGGTTGGCCGCTGTTTTTGTTGCTCATCTTTCCTCCCCGTCCGGAAATCCCGGAAGGCGTAGCAGACGTCTGGCAACTGGATGTCGGCCAGGGACTGGCGATCCTTGTGCGCACGCGCCATCACACCTTGTTGTATGACGCCGGACCACGATCCGGTGATTCCGATCTGGGCGAGCGGGTAGTGCTGCCGACGTTGCGCAAACTGGGCGTCAACGCGATCGACCTGATGTTGATCAGCCACGCTCACGCCGATCACGCTGGCGGTGCGCGGGCGGTTGCCCGTGGTTTGCCCGTCAGGCAGATCGTCGGTGGCGAGCCTTTGCCTCTTGTGGATGGGCTGAGCGCTGAAGACTGCGAAAGTGGGCGGCAATGGAATTGGGATGGCGTGAACTTCCAACTCTGGCAGTGGGCATCGGCCCATGACAGCAACTCAAGGTCCTGTGTGCTGCAAATCGAGGCCGGGGGCGAGCGTTTACTGCTAACCGGTGACATAGAAGGCGCCGCCGAACGAGCACTGCTCGACAGCCCGCTGGCGGTCAGCACCGATTGGTTGCAGTCACCTCATCACGGCAGTCGCACGTCGTCTTCGATGGCCCTGCTGAACCGGTTGCAACCCAAGTCGGTGCTGATTTCCCGGGGTAACGGCAATTCCTTCGGTCATCCCCATCCAACGGTCATGGCACGCTATCGAAAAAGTGGCCTGAACATTTACGACAGCGCTGATCAAGGTGCCGTTCATCTGCAACTGGGCCGTTTCAAGCCACCCGTGACGATGCGTCAGGAACGGCGATTCTGGCGTGATCCGCCGCCGCTTCCGAAGTAACCTTGTGTGATTGACGCCCGACCGGATGCGACATCGCGGTCTTCGGTGCGCGCACCCCCTATGTTAGAGTGGCGCACTTTTTCGAGGGGACTGACACTGTGTGGGAATTGGTCAAATCCGGTGGCTGGATGATGCTGCCGATCATTCTGAGTTCCATCGCGGCGATGGCGATTGTCGCCGAGCGTCTCTGGACCCTGCGAGCCAGCCGTGTGACCCCGGAGCACTTGCTCGGGCAGGTCTGGGTCTGGATCAAGGACAAGCAACTCAATAAAGATAAGCTCAAGGAACTGCGCGCCAACTCTCCGTTGGGCGAGATCCTGGCCGCCGGCCTGGCGAACTCCAAACATGGTCGCGAGATCATGAAAGAGTGCATCGAAGAGGCGGCCGCCCGAGTCATCCATGAGCTCGAACGTTACATCAATGCGTTGGGCACCATCGCGGCCATGGCCCCGTTGCTGGGGTTGCTGGGGACGGTCCTGGGCATGATCGATATTTTCAGTGCATTCATGGGCACGGGCATGACCACCAACGCCTCCGTGCTGGCCGGTGGTATCTCCAAGGCGCTGATTACCACGGCGGCGGGCCTGATGGTCGGTATTCCTTCGGTCTTCTTCCACCGCTTCCTCCAGCGGCGGATCGATGAACTGGTGGTGGGCATGGAGCAGGAAGCAATCAAACTGGTTGAAGTGGTACAGGGTGATCGTGACGTGGACCTGGCTGAGGGCAAAGCGTGAAATTCCGCCGCAAGCAACGGGAAAATGTGGACATCAACCTCGCATCGTTGATCGACGTGGTGTTTATCCTGCTGCTGTTTTTCGTGGTCACGACCACGTTTACCCGTGAAACCCAATTGCGCGTCGAGTTGCCCGAGGCGGTCAGTGGTTCGCCTGCCGAAGATCAGCAGGCCAAGCAGCTGGACGTTGCCATCAGCGCCGAAGGCGTGTTTTCGGTCAACAATCAGATATTGCCCAAGAACGATCTGGCAACCCTGATGGACGCGCTGAAAAAAGAGTCCAACGGTGATACCAATCTGCCGCTGTCTATCAGCGCTGACGGCAAGACACAGCATCAGTCCGTCATCACCGCCATGGACGCCGCAGGCAAGCTGGGCTTCAGTCACCTGCGCATGACCACTGTCGAAGCGTCGGCGCCCGCGCCCTGATGGCCCTGTCCGATCGCTTGATTGCGGCCTGGTATGAAGGTCACCCGGCCCTGAAGTTGCTTCAGCCGCTGGAGTGGCTGTATCGGCGGGTCGTCACGAACAAGCGCAAGCGCTTTCTGGCAGGCGAGGGCGAGATCTATCAACCGCCCGTGCCGCTGATCGTGGTCGGTAACATCACTGTCGGCGGCACCGGCAAGACGCCGCTGATTCTGTGGATGATCGAGCACTGCAAGCGTAGCGGGCTGCGAGTGGGCGTGGTCAGTCGCGGCTATGGTGCAAAACCTGCGCAATTGCCCTGGCGCGTCGAGGCGGATCAAAGCGCGGAAATGGCGGGTGACGAACCGTTGTTGATCGTCCAGCGCACGGGTGTGCCCTTGATGATCGACCCGGACCGCAGTCGTGCCGTCAAAGCGTTGCTGGCGAGTGAGCCGCTGGACCTGATTCTGTCTGACGACGGCATGCAACATTATCGACTGGCCCGAGACCTCGAACTGGTGCTTATCGACGCTGCTCGTGGCCTGGGTAACCAGCGTTGCCTGCCCGCCGGGCCATTGCGCGAACCGGTCGAGCGTCTGGAAAGTGTCGACGCGTTGCTCTACAACGGCGCGGCAGACGATCGTGAGGACGGTTTCGCCTTTCAGTTGCAACCCACGGCCCTGGTCAATCTGCACAGTGGCGAAAGGCATCCCCTCGACCACTTTCCTGCCGGTCAGGCCCTGCATGCCGTGGCCGGGATAGGCAACCCGCAGCGTTTCTTCACGACGCTCGAAACGCTACACTGGCGAGCAGTCCCCCATGCTTTTGCCGACCACGCCGAATACAGCGCGCAGGCCTTGAATTTCACACCGTCATTGCCATTGGTGATGACTGAAAAGGACGCGGTGAAGTGCCGTGCCTTCGCCGCCGCCGATTGGTGGTACCTGGCGGTCGATGCTGTGCCATCGCCGGCCTTCGTGGCCTGGTTCGATACACAGCTGATGCGCCTGTTGCCGGCTCGTCTTTTGCCTTAACTCCGTTCTTATCCAGGGAATGCTCATGGACACCAAATTGCTCGACATCCTCGCTTGCCCGGTCTGCAAAGGCCCGCTCAAGCTCAGCGCCGACAAAACCGAGCTGATCAGCAAGGGCGCGGGTCTCGCGTACCCGATTCGTGACGGCATTCCGGTCATGCTCGAAACCGAAGCCCGCACCCTGACCACTGATGAGCGTCTGGATAAATGACCACAGCCTTTACCGTTGTCATTCCATCGCGTTTCGCTTCGACCCGTTTACCCGGCAAGCCCCTGCTGTTGATCGCCGGCAAACCGATGATCCAGCATGTCTGGGAACAGGCCAGCAAAAGCAGCGCCGAGCGTGTGGTGGTTGCCACTGACGACCCGCGCATCGTCGAGGCCTGCAAGGGTTTTGGCGCGCAAGTGGTGCTGACCCGTGAAGACCATAACTCGGGCACTGACCGCCTGGCGGAAGTTGCCACGAAACTGGGCCTGGCCCCGGACGCTATTGTGGTCAACGTGCAAGGTGACGAGCCGCTGATCCCTCCGAGTGTGATCGATCAGGTTGCCGCCAACCTCGCCGCGCATACCGAGGCGCGCATGGCCACCCTGGCCGAGCCGATCGAAGACGTTGAAACACTGTTCAATCCCAATGTCGTCAAGGTCGTCAGTGATATCAATGGCCTGGCGTTGACCTTCAGCCGTGCGACGTTGCCGTGGGCACGGGATGCTTTCGCCAAGAGTCGTGAGCAGTTGCCGGAAGGCGTACCGTATCGCCGGCACATTGGTATTTATGCTTACCGCGCCGGTTTCCTGCATGACTTCGTCAGCTGGGGCCCGTGCTGGCTGGAAAACACCGAATCCCTTGAGCAGCTGCGTGCCCTGTGGCACGGCGTGCGGATTCATGTGGCCGACGCGTTGATCGCCCCGCCGACCGGCGTGGATACCGCAGAAGACCTTGAACGCGTTCGTCGCCTGCTGGAGGCTTGATGCGGGTTTTGTTCGTCTGTCTGGGAAATATCTGCCGCTCGCCCACCGCGGAAGGCGTGCTACGGCATAAATTGCGTGAGGCCGGGTTGGCCGGTCAGGTGGAAGTTGCGTCCGCCGGTACCGGCGACTGGCATGTCGGCAAGGCGCCGGACAAGCGCAGCCAAGCGGCGGCCAAGCTGCGTGGTTACGACCTGTCGGCCCAGCGTGCCCAGCAGGTGAGCCGCGCTGATTTCGCCATGTACGACCTGATTCTGGCGATGGACAACAGCAACCTGCGCAACCTCAAGGCGCTGCAACCCGCCAAGGGCAAGGCCGAACTGGACCTGTTCCTGCGTCGCTACCAGAGCGAAATCGATGAAGTGCCAGACCCGTACTACGACGGTGACCAAGGGTTCGAGCAGGTGCTGGAGCTGATCGAGCGCGCCAGTGATTTGCTGGTGATCGAATTGAAGGGGCGGTTATGAGTTTGCAAATACGGCCCCAGGTGTCGCTCAAGCCGTTCAACAGTTTTGGTGTGGATGTTCAGGCCCGCTTGTTTGCCGAAGCCCACAGCGATGCCGACGTGCGCGAAGCCCTGGCGTATGCCGCCGAGCATGACGTGCCGTTATTGGTGATCGGTGGAGGCAGCAACTTGCTGCTGACGGCGGATATCCAGTCACTGGTTTTGCGCATGGCCACTCGCGGGATTCGTGTGCTGAGCGATGACGGGCGTCAGGTCGTGATTGAAGCCGAGGCTGGCGAGCCTTGGCATCCCTTTGTGCAGTCCACCCTGGCTCAAGGTCTGTCGGGACTGGAAAACCTCAGCCTGATTCCGGGCACGGTGGGCGCGGCACCGATGCAGAACATCGGCGCCTACGGTGTGGAGATCAAGGATGTGTTTGCCGGGCTCACGGCACTTGATCGACAGACTGGCGAATTGCGCGACTTCAGCTTGGCTGAATGCAATTTCGCTTACCGCGACAGCGTGTTCAAACAGGAACCGGGCCGCTGGCTGATCCTGCGAGTGCGTTTCACACTGAACCGTACCGAAGACCTGCACCTGGAATACGGGCCGGTGCGTCAACGCTTGACTGAACAAGGCATCGACCACCCGACCGCCACCGATGTCAGTCAGGCAATCTGCAGCATCCGCAGCGAGAAACTTCCGGACCCGGCGGTACTCGGTAATGCGGGCAGTTTCTTCAAAAACCCGCTGGTGCCAGCGGCTCTGGTTACCCGGCTCAAAGGCGAGTACCCGGACCTGGTGGCCTACGCGCAACCGGACGGGCAAATGAAACTCGCTGCGGGCTGGTTGATCGAGCGAGCAGGGTGGAAAGGGTTTCGCGAGGCCGATGCCGGCGTGCATAAGTTGCAGGCGCTGGTGCTGGTCAACTACGGCGATGCCACCGGCCTGCAGTTGCTGGCCCTGGCGCAACGCATCCAGAAAGACATATTGGAACGATTCCATGTCGAGCTGGAAATGGAGCCCAATCGGTATTGAGGCTACGCTTTCAAGACCCATCCCAAAGCCCTGCACACTGATCAATGTGCAGGGCTTTTTTGTTAATACTGGGTTAACTTAGCCAGCTAACGATGCAAGTATTTGCACCACCAAAGGCCCGATGCAGACGCTGTTATCTGCATAAGAGAGCCACATTAGCCTGAGTCGATCTGCGTGAACCCACCGCCATCCCCCGGCGGCAGATTGCTCGACCCCATAACCGAAGCAACAATGCGGGCGTGCCCATGATTACCCTGAAGCTTAATGGCCAAGACCTACCACTCGACGTCACCGAGGATATGCCGCTGCTCTGGGCCATTCGTGACGTGGCCGGATACAACGGCACCAAATTCGGCTGCGGCATGGGCTTGTGTGGCGCCTGCACCATTCATATCGATGGCGCCCCGGCGCGCAGCTGCATCACGCCAATCGGGTCTGTGATCGGCCAGAACGTCAGCACTATCGATAACCTTCACGCTGATCCGGTCGGGCAAGTCGTTCAGCAAGCCTGGCTGGATACCGCCGTAGCTCAGTGCGGTTTCTGCCAGGGTGGACAGATCATGTCGGCGACAGCGCTGCTCAAGGTCCATCCAGACCCCAGCGAGGAACAGATCGAAGAGGCGATGGTGGGCAATATTTGCCGCTGCGGCACTTACAACCGCATCAAGACGGCTATCCGCCAGGCCTCCACGCACTTGAAGGAGGCCAAGGCATGAGCCAGCTTCCAAATGATTTCGCGCTGAGTAATCTCAGCAACCTCAGCCGTCGCGGCTTCCTCAAAGGTGTCGGTGCCACCAGCGCGCTGGTGCTGGCGGCTAGCTGGGGCTGGCAGGACGCCTTAGCAGACGAAAAAGTGAAGCTGTTTGGCGCCGACGGCATGCCCAACGGCTGGATCGACGACCCCAAGGTGTACGTCAGCATCGCGGCTGATGGCACCGTGACCGTGGTGTGCAACCGTTCAGAAATGGGCCAGGGCGTGCGCACCAGTTTGAGCATGGTGGTGGCTGACGAGCTGGATGCCGACTGGGCGATGGTCAAGGTCCAGCAGGCGCCGGGAGACGAAGTCCGTTTCGGTAACCAGGACACTGACGGTTCACGCAGCATGCGTCACTGGTACGAGCCCATGCGCCGTTGTGGTGCCGCCGCTCGAACCATGCTGGAACAGGCCGCTGCCGAGCAGTGGAAGGTACCGGTTGGCGAATGCCGTGCGCAGTTGCACAAAGTCTTTCACAAACCGACCGGCCGGGAGCTGGGTTACGGCGCCCTGGCGGTCGCTGCCAGTGCATTGGCGGTGCCCGCTCGGGACAGCCTGAGGCTCAAGCAACCTTCGGAGTTTCGTTACATCGGCAAGGAAGGTGTAAAGGCGATCGACGGTGCCGACATCGTCAATGGTCGCGCCATCTACGGTGCCGATGTGCACTTCGACGGCATGCTCTACGCGACGATTGCACGGCCAGCGGTGTATGGCGGCAAGGTCAAATCCGTCAACTCCATCGCGGCGATGAAAGTCCCCGGGGTGATCAAGGTCATCCAGATCGAAGGCCGTCCGCTGCCGTCGGAATTTCAGCCGTTGGGGGGTGTGGCAGTCGTGGCCAGCAATACCTGGGCGGCGATCAAGGGGCGCGAGGCGCTGGAGATCGAGTGGGACGATGGCCCGAATGCCAGTTACGACTCGATCGCTTACCGCAAGGAACTGGAAGCCGCGTCGCTCAAGCCCGGTAAAGTCGTGCGCAACACGGGCAGCATCGACGAAGCCATGGGCAAGGCCGACAGCACCTTGGAGGCGTCCTACTATCTGCCGCACCTGGCGCAATCGCCCATGGAGCCAATGGTTGCCATCGCCCGATTCAAGGACGGTGTTTGCCAAGCCTGGGCGCCAAGCCAGGCGCCCCAGGTCACTCGGGAGCGCATTGGCGAACGCCTCGGCATACCGTTCGATAATGTGACGGTCAACGTCACCCTGCTGGGCGGTGGTTTTGGTCGTAAGTCCAAACCGGATTTCGTCATCGAAGCCGCCATCCTCGCCAAGGAATTCCCCGGCAAGGCGGTGCGCGTGCAATGGACCCGTGAAGACGACATCCATTGCTCCTATTTCCACACCGTGTCGGCTGAGTACCTGAAGGCCAGCCTGAATGCTGACGGTCTGCCGTCCGGCTGGTTGCACCGCACCGTCGCCCCCAGCATCACCGCGCTGTTTGCGCCAGGCATGAACCACGAAGCGGCGTTCGAGTTGGGCATGGGCTTTACCAACATGGCGTACGCGATTCCTAACGTTCGTCTGGAAAACCCGGAAGCGATGGTCCATACGCGGGTGGGTTGGTATCGCTCGGTCTCGAACATTCCTCACGGCTTTGCCATTCAGAGTTTTGTCGATGAACTGGCGCACAAGGCCGGTCAGGACCCGCTCAAGTACCAGATAAAACTGCTTGGCCCGGATCGGCAGATCGATCCACGCACCTTGAGTGAAGAGTGGAACTACGGCGAATCCCCCGAGCGTTATCCAATCGATACCGCAAGGATGCGCACCGTTCTGGAGACCGCCGCCAAGGCTGCCGGCTGGGGCCGTGAAATGCCGAAGGGCCGAGGGCTGGGTTTGGCGGTGCACTACAGTTTCGTGACCTATGTGGCGGCGGTGATCGAAGTCGAAGTCAAAGACGATGGGACGCTGATCGTGCACAAGGCCGACATTGCGGTGGATTGCGGTCCGCAGATCAACCCGGAACGTATCCGGTCGCAGTTCGAAGGCGCCTGCGTCATGGGGTTGGGTAACGCGGTTCTGGGTGAAATCAGCTTCAAGGACGGCAAGGTCCAGCAAGACAACTTCCACATGTATGAAGTGGCGCGCATGTCCCTGGCACCGAAAGAAGTCGCCGTGCATCTGGTCACGCCTCCGGGTGACGTGCCGCTTGGTGGTGTTGGCGAACCTGGCGTGCCGCCGATTGCGCCGGCACTGTGCAATGCGATCTTTGCGGCTACCGGCAAGCGTATTCGCAACCTTCCCGTGCGTTATCAGCTGCAAGGCTGGCAGAAGGCTGAAGCCTGATGGACAGCGTCGACCTGAACGTGTTGCGCAGCGTGCTCGAATGGCGTCGCGCCGGTCAGCGGGTGGTGTTGTTCAGCGTGGTCCAGACCTGGGGCACAGCACCCAGGTCGCCGGGCGCCATGCTGGCCTTGCGTGAAGACGGCGTGGTGATGGGGTCGGTGTCCGGAGGTTGTGTTGAAGATGACCTGATTGCCCGCTTGCACGACGGCCGCATCCCGGCAGAGGGGCCGCCAGTGCAGTTGATCACCTACGGCGTCACCCGCGAGGAGGCGGCGCGCTTTGGTTTGCCCTGTGGCGGCACCTTGCGTCTGACGCAGGAGCATGTTGGTGATCCGACATGGGTGGCGCAGCTGCTGGCACGCTGTGAAGCCCATGAGATTGTGGCGCGCACGCTCAGTGTCGACACCGGGGAAGTCGTTCTGGAGGCAGCTGACAAAACGGACGTTCTGACATTCGACGGGACGACGCTGCGGGCCATTTACGGTCCGCGCTGGCGTTTGTTGCTGATCGGGGCCGGCCAACTGTCCCGGTATGTCGCTGAAATGGCGCGGTTGCTGGATTTCGAAGTGCTGATCTGCGATCCGCGCAGCGAATTTGTCTACGGTTGGGAGGAGCAGCACGGGCGGTTTGTCTCGGGGATGCCGGACGAGGCCGTGTTGAACATCCAGACGGATGAACGCACGGCCATTGTTGCGCTGACCCACGATCCTCGTCTGGACGACATGGCGCTGCTCACGGCCCTCGACTCGAAAGCGTTTTATGTGGGGGCGCTGGGTTCCCGGGTCAACAGCCTGAAGCGCCGTGACAATCTGGCTCAGCTAGGCTTGTCATCAGAGGCCATCGCGCGGCTGCATGGTCCGATCGGTCTGCACATCGGCAGTCACTCGCCCGCGGAAATCGCTTTGTCGCTGATGGCCGAGATTGTCGCGATCAAGAACGGTGTCGAGCTCAAGCAGAAGAAGTTGCTGGCGGAGGATGTATGAGTGAACCCATCGGCGTTGTCGTGCTGGCGGCAGGGCAGGGCAGTCGGTTTCAACAGTTGGCAGGTGCCGGCTCCGACAAGTTGCTGGCGGACTGTACCGGGCGCGACGGCGCCGTTCGTTCGGTGATTGAGCATGTGCTGCTGAATGTGCCTGAATCACTGGAGAAGCGCGTGCTGGTGACCACCGCGGATCGCCCACAGGTCATTCGCATGGCCCAGGCGTATGGGTTTGAAATTGTGCTGATCGAATCGACCGGGATGGGGGATAGCATCGCGGCGGGGGTCGCGGCGTGTCCGCAGCAAGGCGGGTGGTTGATTGTGTTGGGGGATATGCCGTTTATCCTCCCATCGAGCATTGAGCGGGTACTGGCGGGTATGGTTGATGACACTATCAGCGTGCCGGTGCAGGACGGTGAATATGGCCATCCAGTAGGTTTTGCGGGCTCCTTCGGTCCAGGGTTGTTGGCATTGGCAGGTGATCGTGGTGCCAAGCCGCTGTTTTCCCAGGCGCGAGTAGTTGAAGTGTCGGTGGAGGATCCCGGGGTGCTGTGGGATGTGGATGTGCCTGAGGCGTTGTTCTTCAAGTAGGTGTAGTGCGTATCCAATGGATCGCGCGATGTATCAAATGCCATAAAAAAGCCCCGCACTGGATAACCAGGCGGGGCTTTTTAGTGGCTGATGGAATCAGACGAGTGGTTTAGGCTCGTGCTCTTTTTCCAGGGCCTCGTGTTGCTCTACCGCTTGTTGAACGGAGCGCGGAGCTTCGTTGAATGCGGTGTCAGCTGGTTCAGCGGCAACTTCAGCAACCGGGGCAGCAGCCTCGGTGACTTCAGCAACAACCGGAGTTTCCTCTACCGCAGCCGGGGCAGCAGCGGCAGCCAACTCGGCTTCCTTCTGCAGACGCTCGGCTTCACGCTTGCGACGACGCACTTCACGCGGGTCGTTTGGTGCGCGACCATTTTCGGTCAAGGCGCTGACAGGAGCCGCCTCGACCACCGGTGCGGCCACTTCGGCAACCACTGGCGCTTCAACGACCGGTGCAGGCTCTGCTGCAGCGACTACTGGCTCGGAAACCACGGTTTCTGCCACAGGTGCAGGCGCTTCAGCAGCGACTGGTTCGGCAACCCAGTTGAACGCGGTTTGTTCTTCGCGAGCTTCACGCACCGATTCGGTCACTGTCTCAGTGACGGTTTCGACGACTGGCTCTGCAACCACTGCCGGTGTCTGGGCGACGACGACAGGATCAGCGAACGCTTCGACCTGAGGCTGTGCTTCAACCACTGGAGCCACTTCGATTTCCGGAGCGGAAGTTGCTTCTACCGGAGTAGTCGCTTCAACCACTGGCGCTTCCACTGGAGCAGTTTCCAGCGTCGCGGCGGTAGCGCGTTCGGCCTGCTCGTTGGCTTGTGCTTCAGCTGGAGCGCTGATCACGGTGCTGGCAACGGCTGCAGTAACAGCCAGGCCTGCGGCCAGTTCGTCAGTGCTTGGCGCTTCGCGGCCTTCGGCACCCTCGTTACCTTCGGCGGACTCGGATTCTTCCGAACCTTCGATCACATTGCCGTTGGCATCGCGTTGACGCTCACGACGATTGCTGCGACGACGCTGACCACGGGAGCGGCGGCGTGGACGATCGCCTTCGGCGCCTTCCTGACCGTCTTCCTGCAATTGCTCTTCGTTGGACAGCAGCTCTTCTTCAGCGACCGCAGCAACCGCTTGCTCGGCACGCGGCTGGCGTTCTTCACGCGGTGGGCGTGGAGCGCGCTCTTCGCGTGGCTGACGTGCCGGACGCTCTTCAGCGATGGCAGTGGCAGTGGCGGCGGCTGCAGCAACAGGTGCGGCATCCAGCGGCTCGCGCAGTTCACGAACCGGACGTTCTTCGCGATCACCACGTGGCTTGCGGTCTTCACGAGGAGCGCGCGGTGCACGTTCTTCACGAGGCGCGCGTGGAGCACGTTCTTCACGGGCTACGGCTGGAGTTTCTTCACGGGCTTCGCGTGGTTGACGCTCTTCGCGCGGTTCACGTGGTGCGCGTTCTTCACGCGGTGCACGTTCTTCGCGAGGCTTGCGCTCTTCATCGCGGCGACCGTTACGGTTGCGGCTTTGCTGGCGACCATTGCGACGTTCTTCGTTGCGGGCTGGACGCTCGGTGGTGGCTGGCTTTTCAACCACGACCGGTGCAGCAGGCTCTTCCTTGGTGGCGAACAGGCTCACCAGCGACTTCACCAGGCCTTTGAACAGACTTGGCTCAGGCACGGCGGCCGGTGCCGCAACCGGTGCGGCGACGACTTCGGTCGGGACCGGAGCGTTGGCGCGGGCCGGCGCAGTCTTGACCGCGGCTTCCTGGCGAACCAGGGTGCGGGTCGCAGCGGCTGGCTGGACTTCTTCGACTTCGGCAGCGGCAGCAGCGATTTCATAGCTGGACTGGCCTACTGCGGCTTCCGGGCTGTCATCGCGCAAACGCTGAACTTCGAAGTGCGGCGTTTCGAGGTGATCGTTCGGCAGGATGACAATGCGGGCGCGGGTGCGCAGTTCGATCTTGGTGATCGAGTTGCGTTTTTCGTTAAGCAGGAAAGCAGCCACCGGGATCGGCACTTGTGCACGAACTTCGGCGGTACGGTCTTTCAGGGCTTCTTCTTCAATCAGGCGCAGGATCGCCAGGGACAGCGATTCAACGTCACGGATGATGCCGGTGCCGTTGCAACGCGGGCAGACGATGCCGCTGCTTTCGCCCAGGGACGGACGCAGGCGCTGACGGGACATTTCCAGCAGGCCGAAGCGCGAGATGCGACCGACTTGCACGCGTGCACGGTCGGCTTCCAGGCATTCGCGGACTTTCTCTTCCACGGCGCGCTGGTTCTTGGCAGGGGTCATGTCGATGAAGTCGATGACGATCAGGCCGCCGATGTCGCGCAGGCGCAACTGACGGGCGATTTCTTCAGCGGCTTCAAGGTTGGTCTGCAGGGCGGTTTCTTCGATGTCGCTGCCTTTGGTGGCGCGCGCCGAGTTGATGTCGATGGACACCAGGGCTTCGGTCGGATCGATAACGATGGAGCCGCCGGAAGGCAGTTCAACGACGCGCTGAAAAGCGGTCTCGATCTGGCTTTCGATCTGGAAGCGGTTGAACAGTGGAACGCTATCTTCGTACAGCTTGATCTTGCTGGCGTACTGCGGCATCACCTGGCGGATAAAGGTCAGGGCTTCGTCCTGGGCTTCAACGCTGTCGATCAGCACTTCGCCGATGTCCTGGCGCAGGTAATCGCGGATCGCGCGGATGATCACGTTGCTTTCCTGATAGATCAGGAAAGGCGCGGAGCGATCCAGCGAGGCTTCTTTGATGGCGGTCCAGAGTTGCAGCAGGTAATCGAGGTCCCACTGCATTTCTTCGCTGCTGCGGCCCAGGCCGGCAGTGCGAACGATCAGTCCCATGTCAGCCGGGGCAACCAGGCCGTTCAGGGCTTCACGCAGTTCGTTGCGCTCTTCACCTTCGATGCGGCGGGAGATACCACCGGCACGCGGGTTGTTCGGCATCAGCACCAGGTAACGACCGGCCAGGCTGATGAACGTGGTCAGGGCAGCGCCCTTGTTGCCGCGTTCTTCTTTTTCGACCTGAACGATGACTTCCTGGCCTTCGCTCAGGACGTCCTTGATGTTGACGCGACCTTCCGGGGCTTTCTTGAAGTATTCGCGGGAGATTTCTTTAAGGGGCAGGAAGCCGTGGCGCTCGGAGCCGAAATCGACAAAGGCAGCCTCAAGGCTTGGTTCGATGCGAGTAATCCGGCCTTTATAGATGTTGGCCTTCTTCTGCTCGCGTGCACCGGATTCGATGTCCAGGTCGTAGAGGCGTTGGCCATCTACCAGTGCAACACGCAACTCTTCGGGTTGAGTTGCGTTAATCAGCATTCTTTTCATGTAGTACCGTCGGTTTCCGGGCTGCCGGAAACGGCGTTCGGCACACACGACTTCTCACGGTCGGTGTCAGGTGCGTCAGGAGTGGTTGGACACTCCAGTGTCTAGCGAACCCGGCCAATTGGGCCGATGTCGCGACGTACGCGTCCTGCTTGCTGTGGCTACTTAAGCACTCAGTCAGGAGGAGGAATCAACCAGTGGCTGTGGACGAGATGAAGCGTCTTGATAAAGCCTATTGCTACACAGTCCAGCGGTTGTGCATCTCCACCCTACACGTATCCCTGATAATTCGGGTGCTGCCGCGCGCAGAATCCGCAGCGGGTTGGCATTTACCGTGAGCTCCAAAAGGGGAGGTCACGCATCATGGCTAATTTAGGCGGTGTTTCCGAAGCGTTCGCTCGGGGTCATTCGCAGCTGACTGCACTTTGTGAACTGGCCATGAATATTGGCTCGCAAGGGGGAGTGAAAACTCGGCTTTGCGGCTTGATTCAGGCCTCATGTCACCTGCGCTCGTTACACCTGCAAACTCCACCGTTACGTAGCGAAAGCTCCGTAGGACGGCCTCGCGTCCTGGTGAATTGCGTTGGTCAGGGCCGGTTTTTGACCGTTGGTCCACTGTCCAGGCCGCTTTTGGCGGCGTTCGCGACTATAGCAGTAATGATTAAGTGCTTCAATTCCATAAAAATTGTTATCATCCGCGGCATGACGACTACTGCCCCTTCGACCCCAGCCGTACAACTGCTGGAGGTCTCGCCGGAATATGCCGGCCAACGTATTGATAACTTCCTTCTCGCTCGGCTCAAAGGCGTGCCCAAGACCTTGATTTATCGCATTTTGCGCAAGGGCGAAGTGCGGGTGAACAAAGGTCGGATCAAGCCCGAATACAAGCTGCAGGCGGGTGACATCGTGCGCGTTCCGCCCGTTCGCGTGCCTGAGCGCGATGAGCCGGTGCCGCTGGCACAAGGCCTGCTCCAGCGTCTCGAAGCCTCGATCGTGTTCGAGGACAAGGCGCTGATCGTGATCAACAAGCCCGCCGGCATTGCCGTTCACGGTGGCAGCGGTCTGAATTACGGCGTGATCGAAGCCTTTCGTCAGTTGCGTCCCGATTGCAAGGAGCTTGAGCTGGTTCACCGGCTCGATCGTGATACCTCGGGACTGCTGATGATCGCCAAGAAGCGCAGCATGCTGCGTCACTTGCACACGGCGTTGCGCGGTGATGGCGTCGATAAGCGCTATATGGCGCTGGTCCGCGGTAACTGGGCCGCCTCGATCAAGCAGGTCCGTGCGTCGCTGGGCAAGAGCAATCTGCGTTCCGGCGAGCGCATGGTCGAGGTCGACGAGGAGGAGGGCAAGGAGTCGGTGACCGTGTTCAAGGTCCTGCGTCGTTTCGGCGACTTTGCCACCATGATCGAAGCCAAGCCAATCACCGGCCGCACTCACCAGATCCGCGTCCACACCTTGCACGCCGGGCATTGCATCGCCGGCGACACCAAGTACGGCGATGACGATTTCAGCAAGGAAATTCGTGATCTGGGCGGCAAGCGACTCTTCCTGCACGCCTACATGCTGACAGTACCGCTTCCAGATGGCGGTGAGCTGAAGCTGCAGGCGCCGGTGGATGAAATGTGGGCCAAGACCGTGGAGCGCCTGAGTGCACCCCTCTGATTACAAGCTGCTGATATTTGATTGGGATGGCACTCTCGCTGACTCCATTGGTCGGATTGTCGAAGCGATGCATGTGGCGTCCGAGCGGTCCCGGTTCGAGTTGCGCGATGATTTTGCCGTCAAGGGCATCATCGGCCTCGGGTTGCCTGAAGCGATTCGCACCCTGTACCCCGACATTACTGACGCCGAGCTGATTGCGTTCCGCGAGCATTATGCGGATCACTATATTGCGGCGGAGGCCGTGCCGTCGCCGTTGTTCGAGGGTGTGGTCGAGTCGATGGAGGCGTTTCGCGCCCAGGGCTATCGCCTCGCGGTCGCCACCGGAAAAGCCCGTCGCGGGCTGGATCGGGTGCTGAAGGCTCACGGTTGGGAGGATTATTTCGATATCACCCGCGCGGCCGACGAAACCGCCAGCAAGCCCCATCCGCTGATGCTCGAACAGATTCTCGCGCATTGCGAGGTTCGTCCAGAGCAAGCGCTGATGGTCGGCGATTCGTCCTTTGATCTGCAAATGGCGCGTAACGCCGGCATGGATTCGGTGGCGGTCAGCTATGGCGCTCAATCGATCGAAGCGCTGAAAGTGTTTGAGCCGAGACTGGCGATTGACCGTTTTTCACAATTGCATGCCTGGCTGAATCAGCA
Organism: Pseudomonas sp. p50(2008); assembly: GCF_015351605.1. NCBI lineage: Bacteria > Pseudomonadati > Pseudomonadota > Gammaproteobacteria > Pseudomonadales > Pseudomonadaceae > Pseudomonas > Pseudomonas sp. p50(2008). The sequence continues at coordinate 297,632 of NZ_JACMYF010000009.1, read as the reverse complement.
GGCTTAATAGTTTTTTGCTGGGGTAGTGGTCATGACCGACGAATGGAAAGCGCCCGAAAAGTCGAGCGCAGAGAGCGGTGACGAAAAAAGCTGGAAGCTGCTGGAAAAGACCCTGCTGGCAAGTGTCCAGGAGCAGCGTCGGTCCCGTCGCTGGGGGATTTTCTTCAAGCTGCTGACCTTCGTGTATCTGTTTGGCGCGTTGATTCTGTTTACGCCGCTGATGGACATGGAAAAAAGCGCGACGCGCGGTTCCCATTACACCGCGCTGATCGACGTGACCGGCGTGATCGCCGACAAGGAGCCCGCCAGCGCCGACAACATCGTGGGCAGTCTGCGTGCAGCCTTCGAGGATGAAAAGGTCAAGGGTGTGATCCTGCGAATCAACAGCCCGGGTGGCAGTCCGGTGCAGTCGGGTTACGTCTATGACGAGATCGGTCGTTTGCGCGCGCTGCATCCGGACACCAAGGTTTACGCGGTGATATCCGATCTTGGCGCTTCTGGTGCGTATTACATCGCCAGTGCTGCGGATCAGATTTATGCCGACAAGGCGAGTCTGGTGGGCTCCATTGGTGTTACGGCGGCCGGGTATGGCTTTGTCGGCACCATGGAGAAGCTGGGTGTCGAGCGGCGTACCTACACGTCCGGCGAGCACAAATCTTTCCTTGATCCGTTCCAGCCGCAGAAGCCTGAGGAAACTCAATTCTGGCAGGGTGTGCTTGATACGACGCACCAGCAATTCATTGGTAGCGTGAAGAAGGGGCGGGGCGATCGTCTGAAAGACAAGGAGCATCCGGAGTTGTTCTCCGGATTGGTCTGGTCTGGTGAGCAGGCTTTGCCGCTCGGCTTGATTGATGGTCTGGGCAGCGCCAGTTCGGTTGCGCGTGATGTGATCGGTGAGAAAGAACTGGTCGACTTTACCGTTCAGGAATCACCGTTCGATCGCTTCTCGAAAAAGCTCGGTGCCAGCGTGGCTGAGCAATTGGCGATGTGGATGGGTTTCCAGGGTCCTACGCTGCGCTGATTGTTTGAGTGCATAAAAAAACCGGCCCAAGTGGCCGGTTTTTTTAAGTCAGGGAATCTGCACGCTTTCAGCGAGCAGCATGTCGATCAGGCGAATCAGTGGCAGGCCGATCAGGCTGGTGGCGTCCGGGCCTTCAGTGCTTCTGAACAGGCTCACCCCCAGTCCTTCCGCTTTGAAGCTGCCAGCGCAGTCGTAGGGCTGCTCGGCGTGCAGATAACGCTCGACGCGTTCGCTGTCGAGTGTGCGCATGTGGACGGTGAAAGGCACGCAGTCGACCTGGCAAACCCCGGTTTGACTGTTGAGCAGGGCCACGCCCGTCAGGAAGGTCACGCTTTTACCGCTGCAGGCCAGCAGTTGTTCCCGGGCCTTATCAAAGCTATGGGGCTTGCCGATAATGTGTTCGCCGAGGACGGCTACCTGGTCGGAGCCGATAATCAGATGAGCGGGATGGCTCTGCGCAAGTGCCTGGGCTTTCTCCGTGGCGAGTCGCTTCACCAGCGCTATGGCGGACTCACCCGAACGATGGCTTTCGTCGATATCCGGCGAGCTGCAGGTGAAGGGCAGCTGTAAGCGGGTCAGCAATTCCCGGCGATAAACCGAGCTGGAAGCGAGTAATAAAGGCAGCATGCGCAACTCCAAAAGTCAGGCGCGAATTCTAGCGAGGCTTCCAAGTGACGGACAGGGCTGAATTTCCTTTGACATGGCTGGGTGCATCCCTATAATGCTGCGCCTATGTTGAATGACCCGATTCCACCTCACGTTGACCCGCGCAAATTGGCTGACCGTGGCACCACCCTTCAAGGTGAACTGCTGCTGGCCGATTTGGAGAGACTCTGCGACCCGCTTTCCGATACTGTCGGTACGGTGCAGGCTAAATTCGTTTTTGAACGAGATGAACGTAAATCTGTGGTAATTCACAGCTTTATCGACACCGAGGTCAAAATGGTTTGCCAGCGTTGTCTTGAGCTGGTCACCCTGCCGATCCATAGCGAATGCAGTTATGCTGTGGTGAAGGAGGGTGCGAATACCCAGTCGTTGCCGAAAGGTTATGACGTGCTGGAACTGGGCGAAGATCCATTGGATCTGCAGTCACTGATCGAGGAGGAGCTTTTGCTCGCCTTGCCCATTGTGCCTGCTCATCATCCGGAAGAATGCCAGCAGCCGGCGGGTCTCGATGAGCCCGAACCGAGCGAGGACGAGGTAACGCGGTCCAACCCGTTCAGTGTATTGGCGCAGTTAAAGCGTGACCCAAACGTTTAGGAGTTAATCAATTATGGCTGTTCAGCAGAACAAAAAATCCCGCTCTGCCCGTGACATGCGTCGTTCGCACGATGCCCTGACGGCAAGCACTCTGTCTGTAGAAAAAACCACCGGTGAAATTCACCTGCGTCACCACGTATCGCCAGAAGGCGTATACCGTGGCCGTAAAGTGATCGACAAGGGCGCTGACGAGTAATCACTTGTCTGCTCAAGTCATCGCGATTGACGCAATGGGCGGGGACTTCGGTCCCCGCAGCATTGTTCAGGCCAGCCTTGCTTGCCTGTCTGCTACACCCTCGCTGCACCTGACCCTCGTCGGTCAACCCTCCCTCTTAGAAGAGTTGCTCTCCGGTCATTCGGCTGTGGATCGCGCGCGCCTGTCAATTACACCGGCCTCCGAAGTCATCACCATGGACGAGAAGCCCGCCCAGGCGTTGCGCGGCAAGCCGGACTCGTCGATGCGCGTGGCGCTGGAACTGTTGCGGGATGGCAAGGTGCAGGCTTGCGTCAGTGCGGGTAATACCGGTGCGCTGATGGCGTTGTCGCGCTTTGTGCTGAAAACGTTGCCGGGTATCGATCGACCGGCGATGGTGGCGGCAATTCCAACGCAGAAAGGTTATTGCCAGTTGCTCGATCTGGGGGCTAACGTCGATTGCAGCGCCGAGCATCTGTTGCAGTTCGCTGTGATGGGGTCGGTTGCGGCGCAAGCCCTGGGTATTGTTCGTCCACGTGTTGCGCTGTTGAACATCGGCACCGAGGACATCAAGGGCAATCAGCAGGTCAAGCTGGCAGCGACCTTGCTGCAGGCTGCCCGTGGCATCAACTACATCGGCTTTATCGAGGGTGACGGCTTGTACCGTGGCGAAGCGGATGTGGTCGTGTGTGACGGATTTGTCGGCAATATCCTGCTCAAGTCGAGCGAAGGCCTCGCGACCATGATTTCTGGGCGCATCGAAGCCCTGTTCAAGAAAAATATCGCGTCACGAATGGTCGGCGCACTGGCGTTGCCCCTGATGAGGCGCCTGCAGGCCGACCTGGCTCCGGCGCGACATAACGGTGCCAGTTTTCTGGGGCTGCAGGGAATCGTGGTGAAAAGCCATGGGTCGGCGGGGGTTCAAGGTTTTCAAAGTGCGATTTCCCGAGCGCTGATTGAAATCCAGGAAAATCTCCCTGAACGCATACACGGTCGTCTGGAGGATTTGTTGCTTTAGGCGTTTTCGTCGGACAATGCTTAAATGTGACCGCTCAGTTCAATTGGCCATCCAACTGTCAGTTTCTTGCGTCCCCCTGGCGGGACGTCAATTCTTCGACGACAAGATCATTAGGGGCTTGTTACATGTCTGCTTCCCTCGCATTCGTCTTTCCAGGACAGGGTTCGCAGTCCCTCGGCATGCTGGCCGAGTTGGGCGCACAACATCCAGTTGTCCTTGAAACATTCAAAGAAGCTTCCGATGCTCTGGGTTACGACCTCTGGGCGCTGACCCAACAAGGGCCGGAAGAGCAACTCAATCAAACTGATAAAACCCAGCCGGCCATCCTGACCGCCTCGATCGCCTTGTGGCGTCTCTGGCTGGCAGAAGGCGGCGCGCGTCCGGCTTATGTGGCCGGTCACAGCCTTGGCGAATACAGCGCCTTGGTGGCGGCCGGCAGCCTGAGCCTCGGTGATGCGGTCAAACTGGTCGAAACCCGTGGCAAGCTGATGCAGGAAGCCGTTCCGGCCGGGCAGGGCGGCATGGCTGCGATCCTTGGTCTGGAAGATGCCGATGTACTGGCGGCCTGTGCCGAAGCGGCGCAAGGCGACGTAGTCAGCGCGGTCAACTTCAACTCCCCTGGCCAAGTGGTCATCGCGGGCGCCAAGGCGGCGGTTGAGCGTGCCATTGAAGGATGCAAGGCGCGTGGTGCCAAGCGCGCCATGCCATTGCCGGTCAGTGTGCCGTCCCATTGCGAGTTGATGCGTCCGGCAGCCGAACGTTTCGCCGAGTCGATCGCAGCGATCGACTGGCAAGCGCCCCAGATTCCTGTGGTTCAGAACGTCAGCGCCAGCGTCCCGGCCGATCTGGAAACACTGAAGCGCGATCTGCTTGAGCAACTCTACAAGCCTGTGCGCTGGGTCGAATCGGTCCAGGCACTCGCCGCCCAAGGCGCAACCCAGCTGGTCGAATGCGGGCCTGGCAAAGTGCTGGCCGGTCTGAACAAGCGTTGCGCAGAAGGCGTGTCGACATCCAACCTCAATACCCCAGATGCTTTCGCTGCCGCCCGTGCAGCGCTGGCCTGAATCAGGAGAAACTTGCATGAGTCTGCAAGGTAAAGTTGCATTGGTCACCGGCGCAAGCCGCGGTATCGGCCAGGCTATCGCCCTGGAACTGGGTCGTCAGGGCGCCATCGTTGTTGGCACCGCGACCTCCGCGTCGGGTGCTGAACGCATTGCCGCTACCCTGAAAGAAAACGGTGTTCAAGGCACTGGTCTGGAGCTCAATGTCACGAGCGACGAATCTGTCGCGGCAGTGTTGGCAAGCATTCAGGCGCAATTCGGTGCGCCGGCGATCCTGGTCAATAATGCCGGTATCACCCGCGATAATTTGATGATGCGCATGAAAGATGACGAATGGCATGACGTCGTCGATACCAACCTGAACAGTCTGTTCCGCCTGTCCAAGGGTGTTTTGCGTGGTATGACCAAGGCCCGTTGGGGACGAATTATCAGTATTGGCTCGGTTGTGGGTGCCATGGGCAACGCAGGCCAAGTAAACTACGCCGCAGCCAAGGCCGGTCTGGAAGGTTTCAGCCGTGCACTGGCCCGTGAGGTCGGTTCGCGTTCGATTACGGTAAACTCGGTGGCCCCTGGGTTCATCGACACCGATATGACGCGCGAACTGCCCGAGGCACAGCGTGAAAGCCTGGTAACACAAATTCCGCTGGGCCGTCTGGGGCAAGCACAAGAGATCGCGTCTGTGGTCGCTTTTCTTGCATCCGACGGTGCGGCTTACGTTACTGGGGCTACAATCCCGGTGAACGGCGGGATGTACATGAGTTAAATGTGACGGGTTGCTTCAAAAAAATGTCATACGAGCTGTCTAAAATCCGTTATAAAGCTGCAATCTATTTATAGGCAGAGGGCTACCGGGTTTGAGGAGTGAAGCTTTCAGTTGAAAAACTGAAAAGTCTTTCTATACACTTACCCACTGGCCAGCTGCCTGAATTTGTCCATTAGGAGTGAAAACAAGGTATGAGCACCATCGAAGAGCGCGTCAAGAAAATCGTTGCTGAGCAACTGGGCGTTAAAGAAGAAGAAGTGGTCAACACTGCTTCCTTCGTTGAAGACCTGGGTGCCGACTCCCTTGACACCGTTGAGCTGGTGATGGCTCTGGAAGAGGAATTCGAGACCGAAATCCCTGACGAAGAAGCTGAGAAGATCACTACCGTACAAGCTGCAATCGACTACGTTACTAGCCACCAGGCGTAATAGTTTGTAATCGTTGCTTGCTGTCATGGAAAAACCGCACTGCCATCATGGCGTGCGGTTTTTTCTTTAGGCCTCATGCAAAGTCGTCATTTGAAAAAGGAGAGTGCTGTGTCGCGTAGACGCGTCGTAGTCACCGGTATGGGTATGTTGTCGCCACTGGGCACGGATGTGCCGAGCAGTTGGCAGGGCATTCTGGCTGGCCGCAGTGGCATTGGTCTGATCGAACACACCGACCTTTCTGCCTATTCCACCCGTTTTGGCGGCTCGGTAAAGGGCTTCAATGTCGAGGAATACCTTTCGGTCAAGGAAGCGCGCAAGCTCGACCTGTTCATTCAATACGGCCTGGCTGCAGGGTTTCAGGCGGTACGCAACGCCGGCCTGGAAGTGACTGATGCCAATCGTGAACGCATCGGCGTAGCCATGGGTTCGGGTATTGGCGGCCTGACCAACATCGAAGAAACCAGCCGCACACTGCATGATTCCGGCCCGCGACGGATTTCTCCGTTTTTCGTGCCTGGCTCGATCATCAATATGATTTCCGGCTTCCTGTCCATCCACCTTGGAGCACAGGGGCCTAACTACGCCATTGCCACGGCCTGTACCACCGGTACTCACTGTATTGGCATGGCGGCGCGCAACATCATGTACGACGAAGCTGATGTGATGATTGCCGGCGGCGCCGAGATGGCCGCGTGCGGTCTGGGCATGGGCGGTTTCGGTGCCTCTCGTGCGCTGTCGACTCGCAACGACGAGCCGACCCGTGCCAGCCGTCCGTGGGACAAGGGCCGTGACGGCTTCGTGCTGTCTGACGGTGCCGGTGCTCTGGTTCTGGAAGAACTGGAACACGCCAAGGCCCGTGGTGCGACGATCTACGCCGAGCTGATCGGTTTCGGCACCAGTGGCGATGCCTACCACATGACGTCGCCACCGGCTGACGGCGCGGGTGCTGCCCGTTGCATCACCAATGCGCTGCGCGATGCCAAGATCAATGGCGATCAGGTTCAGTACATCAACGCCCATGGTACCTCGACCTCGGCCGGTGACCTGGCGGAAGCTTGTGCCATCAAGTCGGTGTTCGGCGATCACGCCTACAAGCTGGCCGTCAGTTCGACCAAGTCCATGACAGGTCACCTGTTGGGCGCCGCGGGTGCGGTCGAGGCGATCTTCAGCGTCCTGGCAATCAACAGCCAGGTAGCGCCGCCGACCATCAACCTCGATGAGCCGGACGAAGGTTGCGACCTCGATTTTGTGCCGCACACGGCGCGCAATATGGATATCGATGTTGTCCTGTCCAACTCCTTCGGGTTTGGCGGTACCAACGGCTCGCTGGTGTTCCGCCGGTTCGCTGAATGATGGACAGCTGGGTCGACGGTCAGCCGGCTGACGCTCTGTCGCTGAAGGATCGCGGCCTGGCTTACGGCGATGGTCTGTTTGAGACCATTGCCGTGCGACGCGGACAACCTCTGTTACTGGATCGGCATCTGTCGCGCCTGATGGACGGTTGTTCGCGTCTGCGCATCGCTACCGACCATGATCTGGTTCGCGAGGAGCTGGTGGCCTTTGCCGCGATGCTGGGCGAGGGCGTGCTCAAGCTTATCCTCACCCGGGGCGACGGTTTGCGCGGTTATGCCGCTGATCCCCAGGCCCAAGGCCGACGCATTCTGCAAGGCAGCGCTGCGCCAGCTTATCCGATCGACAATGCCGAGCAGGGCATTCGTCTATTCCCTTGTGTGACTCGCCTCTCCAGACAACCTTTGCTCGCCGGTCTCAAGCACCTGAATCGCCTTGAGCAGGTGATTGCGCGCTCCGAATGGCAAGACGCCGGGCATGCCGAAGGCCTGATGCTCGATCATGCCGGACGTGTCATCGAGGGTGTGTTCAGCAACCTGTTCCTGGTGCGTGATGGTGTACTGATTACCGCCGATCTCAAGCGTTGTGGTGTCGCCGGCGTGATGCGTGCCGAATTATTGTTTCAAGCCGAGTCATTGGGGATGCCTACGCAAGTCACCGATATCACCCTCGAACAGCTGCAATGGGCTGACGAAGTCTTTGTTTGCAACAGCGTTTATGGCATTTGGCCGGTGTGTGCCTACGCTGCACTGAGCTGGCCGGTTGGGCCGCTCACCCGTAAACTCCAAACCATTGCCCGCGCGCTACTGGATGCTTGATTCGTGAGACGTAAATTCTTGCTACTGCTGGAAACCGGATTGGTTCTGGCAGGGCTGCTGTTGGGCGCTTCTGCCTGGAAAATCCATTCGGCGCTGGAACAGCCGCTGAACATCACCCAGGAAGAAATGCTGGAAGTGCCAAAAGGCACGACACCTACCCGTACCCTCTACCGACTCGAAGCCGATGGCGTTATCAAAGACGCGTTCTGGCTTCGTGTCTATTGGCGCTTCAATCTCGCTCGGCAACCCCTGCACAGTGGCGAATACCGCATGTTGCCCGGCATGACCGTAGAAGGGTTGATCGACCTGTGGAAGCGCGGCGAAGTTGTTCAGTACAGCGTGACGCTGGTTGAAGGCTGGAACTTCCATCAGGTTCGCGCGGCATTGGCCAAGGATGAAAAACTCGAGCAGACCCTCGATGGTTTGAGCGACGCCCAGGTGATGGAAAAACTCGGCCACGCCGGGATCTTTCCGGAAGGGCGCTTTTTCCCTGATACCTATCGTTTCGTTCGAGGAATGTCCGACGCCGAGCTGCTGAAGACGGCCTATGAACGCCTGGACGAAGTGCTCGCCAAGGAGTGGGAGCAGCGCGCCGCTGACGTGCCTTACACCGAACCTTATCAGGCGCTGATCATGGCCTCCCTGGTGGAAAAGGAAACCGGCGTGCCACAAGAGCGCGGGCAGATCGCCGGCGTATTTGTCCGGCGCATGGCCATGGGCATGCTGTTGCAGACCGACCCGACGGTGATCTACGGGCTTGGCGACCGCTACAGTGGCAAGTTGACCCGCGCCCATCTCAAGGAAGCGACGCCTTACAATACGTACGTGATCTCGGGTCTGCCGCCGACTCCGATTGCAATGGTCGGACGCGAAGCGATCCATGCGGCGTTGAATCCGGTGGCCGGCAACAGTCTGTATTTCGTTGCGCGTGGCGATGGCAGCCATGTGTTCTCTGACGATCTGGATGCGCACAACACCGCGGTGCGTGAGTTCCAGATCAAGCGCCGCGCAGATTACCGTTCAAGTCCGGCGCCAGCTTCAGAGCCAGAAGCGCAGAGTGCTGAAACGCCAGCGGGTGAAGCTCCGATCCCCGCCGCTTCACCCAATCCCGATCCCGAGGCATTGCCGCCAGAAGCGCCACAGCAGGTAGAACCGGATGAACCGGTACCTGCTCCCGCTTCCGAGCCGGATGCAGCTGCGCCGCAAAGCCCGCAATGACACTGATTAAGGACTGCCTGTGACTGGCTTGTTTATCACCCTGGAAGGCCCCGAAGGCGCTGGTAAAAGCACGAATCGTGAATACCTGGCCGAGCGCTTGCGCGCCGCCGGCATCGAGGTCTTACTGACCCGCGAGCCGGGCGGCACACCGCTGGCTGAACGAATCCGCGACGTGTTGCTGGCGCCGGTCGACGAAGTCATGCACCCGGATACAGAGTTGCTGCTGGTGTTCGCCGCGCGAGCCCAGCATCTGGCTGAGGTGATACGTCCAGCGTTGGCACGTGGCGCGGTGGTGTTGTGTGACCGCTTTACTAATAATTTGTTTTGGAGGGTGGAGGGAGGTAAACCGGTTGGTTTCTAAGCTAAGGCAGAACTACTTCCCCTGGAAGCCAAGCAGATTGGGTAAATATGATCGAAAAGCACTGTTTCGCATTTCACCCTAGCACCTGTTCTCTTGAAAAAAGTAAACAGCCTCCTTATCGAGCCGATTTTCAGATAAATGTAAACCTTGGCTCCCACCAAGCTCCTTTTTTTGAGTCCTCACGCCAAACCCTATATCGCCCGTACTGCTGAAACCCAGTAAATCCGGGCTAGAATAGGTTTACATTGACCGTCTTCTGTCAACCATGGTTATGGGACTCTTTGATTCCTACGACTGCCAATACCGATGCACAGTCGACTTCGCCAGCCCCAGCTTCTCCATCACCTCTGCCTGGCTAAACCCTGCAGCCTGCAACTCCTTGACTGCCTCCGCATTTTTCATGTTCCTGGGCTTCCCACGAGGACGCTGAAGCAATTCTTTGCCAACAAGCTGTCTACGTAAAAGCTCTACCCCGCCTTCTGCCTCGAATGCGTCCAGCTGATCCCGAGCGCGGGTAAGCGTGTGCGCATAGGGTTCCTCTTTATGTATGGCCAAGCAGATGGCAAGCAGGGCGACAGGATCAAACTGAAGCGCTTCGGACAGCTCAATCAGCTTCTCTAGCGTAATGCTGCTGTTGCCTTGTTCCAATTTACCAATATTGGCTTTAACACTGACCTCAGCTAGGTCTCCGTAATCCAATCCTCTTGTAGTACGGATTGCCCTGATCGCACCTGCAACCTCTTTCCTGAGCGACATGATCCGTCCTAAAAAACGAGGATAGAGCCATACGCGGCCGGTTCCGATAAACCTCGTTTGGTGGTATTATCGGAACTTCCGAGACTTTGGGTCGCTTGAACAAGGCGTTCCCGCTCAGGTTAAGGCGTGGTGGGCTAGTTGTTGGTCATCCCTGGCAGGGGACACGCGAACATATCAGATGTATTGACGGGGATTTTGCGGTTGAGCACAGATGAAAACAAAGTTGACGACGACCTGTTAGGCGGCCTAGGCGAACCTCGTCAAGGATCTATTGACTCAGACGAAATTCTCATCGGACTCGTCCAAGCTCTCTTTCCGCGCAAGCCTTACTGCCTAGTCGAGAACTGGACAATGTTCAAGGTTGACGCCACAGAAGACGAACTGAGCAAGATCCACGCAGGCGGCCAGTTACCCATGATCGTTTTCGCTCACAACGTCCTGTTTGATAGTCAAAGAAGATTTGATGTAGGCGACTGGGTGCGTTCCACCTTAGCGATTTCTTTCGTTGACGGTTTTCTTTTTGAGACTAAGAACACAGTTTACGTGCTCAAGGGCGTAGGCCATGAGAAGAAGGCGAGTTTGGAAACAATTTTTTCCTTTTTCTAATCCAGTGGCTGCGGCCATTGCAAATACCAGAGATTAGACATGTTCAGAACACAAGACAGCGACCTTGTAGGAGTACCCGGGATGTTCGGGGCAGGCCTGGCGCACTGGCACACCGTGTCGCGAGTGCTCCGAATGCACTGGTACTACGTCACTGTTCAACATGAGTTGGAAGGCCGACAGGTCGAGTACGAGTTGATGATCAACGATGAACATCAGCTGGAAGCGGTATTGAACTCCAAAGACCCCACAATGGTGGTGATCGGTGCTCAAGTAGTAATCCCGGCCTACATGAATGGGGGAGGGATACCGAGTATGGAACCACTTACCAGGGTGTCTGTGGGGGAAGATGAACTCGAGTGCGTCGTATGCATTATTGAGGTGGAAAGCGGTGTCGTGTACCACGACTCGCATCGTCAAGATTTCGACCGAGCATTGGTTTCCAATTTGAAAGAAATTTTCCACTCAAGTCGAATTCGTTCAGTCTGAAGCTGATCACGGCCAAACGGAGCTTTCGTATGAGCGGTACTGAAATGACGTTTCACAGCAAACGACTATCAGATTTCGATCTACTTCGAATTCATAAGGCGCAAGCGCAAGGTTTTGATCTTCCAGTGACGGCTTATCTGAATCATGTGGCAATCGTTGGTAAAAGTGCAGTGGGAGTCGTTTTCGGCCACAAACGGAAAGGCCCATTGGGCCGCTTCGATGATGGTCACTACATGCGTACCTCGGACATCGTTTACGCCCGGCGTGAAGGTCGATTTTGGGTTCTCATCACACTCAACTCGCGATACGTCATCGCGACGTTTCAGCGTGACATCGGCCGGCAAACTCTGCGCGACTTTTTAACGGTATCGAGCCAGGGGGCTCATGAGCCACCCCATTCGATTCAGTGAATTGCTCACTCCTGCCCTCGTAGACCTGATTTGGCGTCGAGGAAGTTCCGTGGCAATTCAACAGGCTGCATCAGGTACTGGCTCGATCCGAAGCACTTTGATTTTGCCTTGAGGACAAAGCAGACTTTCACCATCCTCTGCATAATTCTTCTTGGATTCGAAGGCTGCTTCGATTTCGCTGGAATTGCTGCAATCTTCATAATCATGCGTGTCGGTGCTCACGTATTCATGACACACGCAACTCAGTGCAGAGCCATTGGCCCATAAGCCGTCGGATATAGTCGTATCGATGCGAATGAAGCTGATAAGGAATTTCATGCGACGCCCTTAAAAATTTGTTCCTGAATATAGAAAAGTTGGCGTCGTGCACAAGGTCAATATTATCGATTGTTGGCCATTGGTCAAGATTGAATTGTGTTGTTCGTACTGCTTTCCACGACGGGCGGGATGCTCATAAAATATTTTTGATTGGAGCTAAAGTATTCTCGGCTTTGAGCCGTTTAACAAATAAACAAACAAATAAACGTACTGAAAGGCTCAAAATATATGGCTGCCGTCATCACGCAAGAATCAACTCATGCACATGATTTTCTCCGAGGCCGAATAGCCTACGAGATCTCTAGTCTTGTAGGCGCCTTCAGGGACGGAGACCAGGTCATGCTCAAAATTGATGAGTACGCCTTCCACTTGAGCTCAACACAAGCCGATCTACTGGCTCAAGGCTTTCTAATGGCAGCTTTATGCACTGGTCTTGGACGTCTCGATATGCCTTGGCGTAATGGAAAGATTCATGACGTGAGTGCGATACCCAAAAAGACTTCGCGTACGGGGATGAGGTTTACTGACGCCACACTTTACATCCCGGAAGCAGACCACAAATTTTTCGCGACGGGTTGGCTTTACGAGGGAACAGGTGAGGATTTGGATTATCCCGCCAACGTCGTTTTCTTAAAAACTAGGCTGGATGATGTTATCGGATTTGGAAAGGGAAATGACGAGTTTCTTTTGAATCCAAAGCACGTTGCTCAGCTCTGCTTGGAACTGGCAGATTCCGCGAATTTACACGGCACGCGTGTCTGGAATATTTGGGACAAGCGCATCGAGTGGAGTGCCGGGAACGCAACATCGGATAAAGCCGCTTTTGAACTGGCGAATGAGGCACTATTTGATTACCTGAAATCTTACAAACCCATCGTTTAAAAGTTTGGTCGGCATAAGTATTGATTTCAATTCTGGAGGAACCTTGGCTGGGCATCAGCAAGGCTCTCCTCAAGATACTAAGCGTGTCATGAGCGCATATTAAGCACGTAACGAGACCTCCACAGAGAGGCTTTATGGGTGTGAATGGGTGTGTAATTGGGTATGAAGGCGCTTACGCTCGTTTTAGATTAACTTTCCCCCGGCTTGGGTGAGGGCGTCTTAGCTTACAGACTCGCTGCTCTGGCCCTACTAAGTCTCGGCCACGGTCGTTTCTGAGGAGTTTCAAAACTCGCTTAGGCATCAGAAGCTCCGTACGTGATCGCTGAACACGCCGTGGGCTTCCACTTCTTCGTTGTAGGCATTTACGGCTTCGCTGTTCTCAGCCAGCCATTGCTCGCACTGTTGCGTCTTTAGGGCATCGGCCAGAGCCTGCTCCAAGAGAATTTTCGCTTGAGTGTGCATGATATTGTCTCCCGTTCAGTCGCGATCATAGTAGTAGCCCTTAAGCAAGCATCCCGTGTTCCATCGGCCAATCAGATCCAGTCCGGCTTGAGTTTCCAACCGCGTTTACAGCATATCTTATGGACATTGTCCTAGTCCCCGCACTGGTGTGCTCATCTAACCAATCAGCAGTGCTGACTTCACCTTAGACGAAGGCATCCTGGAAAACACCTAGCCGCTTACGCGAACGAGCGACTTGCAAGCAATGTCGACGGCGCGAAAAGTGGTCAGGGTTCAACCCTGATGAGCTCTTAGTGAACCTGCAGACATTGCTCCTGGTGAATCCATCGGTCGCAATTTTTCTCGCTTGAGATTGACCGCAAGCGCGCTTCGACGTTAACTGTATGCATATACAGTCTCGATCAAGGCATGCATCATGAGCGTCACCATTCTCGGCCCGTTGGCAGTAGGAGGAGTCCAGCTACCGTTTTACTCGTTCAAAGTCCCTGCGGGATTTCCGTCTCCAGCGGCTGATCACCTTGAACAACACATCTCCATCGACGAACTCCTAGACATCCGCGCGCCTCATATCTACCTGGTGCGCATCGAAGGACGAAGTATGGAAGGTGCTGGAATATTCGATGGTGATATGGCTGTGGTTGATCGCTCGATCACCGCTGAACACGGCCACATAGTGATCGCGGCAGTGAACTGCGAGCCGGTGTGCAAGCGCCTTTGCAAGCGAGGCTCCGACATCATTCTAATGTCCGAGAATGCAGGTTACCCACCGCGATACATCCTCGAAGGTGATGAACTGATCATCTGGGGTGTGGTGACATTTAGCGTGCGTGCCCATGATCCGAAAGCCTGATCCTGTCTTCGCGCTGATCGACTGCAACAGCTTTTACGCGAGCTGCGAGCGGGTGTTCCGCCCTGACCTGGCCAAGACACCCATCGTGGTGTTGTCCAACAACGACGGCTGCGTGATTGCACGTAGCGCAGACAGCAAACCGTTCGTGAAAATGGGCGAGCCTTACTTCCAGATCAAGCACAAACTCAAGCAGCACGGCATCGTCGCGTTCTCCTCGAACTATGCGCTATACGGTGACATGAGCGAACGCGTTATGAGCGTCATCGAGTCGTTGGTTCCTGCTGTCGAGGTGTACAGCATCGATGAGGCCTTCGCGGATTTAGCTGGTGTACCGGGTGATCTTGAAGCACTGGGGCGTCGGATCCGGGCACAGGTTTATCGCAGCACCGGCATTCCGGTCGGCGTCGGTATTGCCGGTACCAAAACTTTGAGCAAACTCGCCAACCATGCTGCGAAAAAATGGCAGGCGCAGAGTGGCGGTGTCGTTGATCTCCGTGACCGGGTTAAGCGCGACTGGGTGCTAAAGAAATGCTCGGTCTCGGACGTCTGGGGCGTCGGACGCAAGATGACTCTTCACCTCGAAGGTATGGGCATTAAGACAGCTTGGGATCTTTCCAAAACCGACCCTTGGACACTTCGCAAGAAATTCAGTGTGGTGATCGAGAAAACAGCGCGTGAGTTAGCCGGTACTCCGTGCCTTGAGCTCGATGAACCTGATCCACCCAAGCAGGAAATCTGCTGCAGCCGAATGTTCGGAAAGCGTCTCACAGAGATTGCACCAATCAAAGAGGCCGTGGCCACTTACATGATGCGAGCTACCGAAAAGCTCCGCGCGCAGCAGTCATTGTGTAAAAAGATCAGGATCAGCATTCGTACCGGCATGTTTAACACCGAGGAAGCAAAATATGCGAATGGGGTTCTGGTAGAGCTGCCTTATCCGACTGACGACGCTCGGTTGATGACAAAGGCGGCGGTGGACGCAGAGGATCGGATCTACCGTCCTGGATTTAAATACAGCAAAGCCGAGGTGCTCTTGGTCAGCCTTTGCCAGAAAGGCGAGTACACCGAGGATCTGTTTTCAATCTCTCAACCGGAAGCAACCGAGAAAGTGATGGGCGTTTTGGATGCCATCAACAGTCGATGGGGGCGTGGCACCCTGCGCGTAGCGAGTGTGCCGACCGATCCGGAATGGGGGATGCGCCGAGAGATGATGAGTCAAAGCTTCACGACGCGGGTTGATCAGCTTTGGACGGTGTACTGCAGGTAATTACAGGAAGCGTAGCCCAATCAACCTCGTGCCTTCTTCACGAGCTCATCCTCTTTTCAAATAGAGCCTAGGTGCTAATATGCCATCATCCTCCATGGCTGCCTTTGGTTCCAATCCGCGCAGCCAACACTCCAAAGGAATGAGATATGGGCTGGAAAGGGACGTTGCGTTCGATGCAGGCAGCTTCGCGCAAAGCTGATCGTAATGCCCAGCGCCGGCAGCGTGAGCTTCAGGCTCGTCAGAAAGAATACGCCAAGATGGAAGCGCTGGAGCAGGCTGCGTACGAAGTCGAGGTCTACGAAAATAAGATTGATGTTCTGCTTTCTGTGCATAAAGAATGTGGGGATGAGATCGACTGGCAGTCATTTGTTGAGAGGGCTGAGCCAGTAAAACCTACTTTCGCGGGTACCCGTGAAGCGCACGCAAAATCTCGCGAGCAAAGCTATGCACCTGGTTTTTTCGCACGACTGATCAAGCTCGAAATACGCCAGCGTAAGAACCTGTCTATAGCCATAGAAACGGGTCGGCTTCACGATGGCAAAGAGCATGAAGCCGCTGTCGCGAAGTGGCGAGTCGAGCATGACTCGTGGCAACAGGAATTAATGATCGCGCAGGGCGTTCTGGATGGTGCAGGCGCAGCGAAGCTTGAAGCCATCAAGCTAGTCGACCCTTTTACAGACATCTCCCATCTCGGTACTTCGATCAAATTTACGATAGGTGACACAGGGCTCGTGGAAGCGAACCTTAGCGTCCATGGCACTCGAGTTATTCCTGCAGAGGTCAAATCTTTGTTGCAGAGCGGGAAGCTTTCAACGAAGAAGATGCCGGCAGGGAGATACAACGAGCTTCTGCAGGACTACGTGTGTAGCTGTGTTTTGAGAGTAGGGCGCGAGCTTCTGTCTATGCTCCCCGATGACCTTGTGATCGTGACGGCGGTGGACGACGTCCTCAATTCGGCGACCGGACATATCGAAGAGCTTCCGATCCTCAGTGTTGCTGTGTCCCGGCGCACCTTGGAGTCATTGAACATGAACTCGATAGATCCTTCTGACTCCATGAAAAATTTTGTGCACAACACGTCCTTTAAAAAGACAACCGGCTTTCAGCCTGTTAAGGCGCTGGATGCCCGGCAGTTCGTCATGAGCGCCTAACAGCTAGACGGGATTTTTGATCCGCTTTTGCTTATCCCAAATCGTAAATGCACTCAGTTGCCGCGCGACTCCAGTTAGTTTTCTCCAGCTTGATTTTCTGGTGGCGTGCCGGCATTGGCGGTACTCAATGAGAGAAACCACTGCGCATAAGGTGTATTGGCGACCTGACACCTATTGAAGTCAGGACTCCCATCGTCCCACCAAACAGGCCCGCGCTCACCGAGTTTCACCTTGGTCTTCTGAACCTTTGCCCTTGCCACCGACAACTGCGCAGAGTCACCTGAAGCTTTTGCTGCCTTTACCTCACGACGTGCAGCCATCAAGTCGTTGACCAGGAGCTGTCGCACATCCTCAGCCAGTGATGGATTGGCGCAACGCCACAGCTGTCCTTTGAATACGAAGTAGCGAGCGTCAGGTGTTGTCGGATTCATTTTTGAACCTTTAATTTATGCTTCGTGAGTAGCCGTCAGTGCAGGTCGATTTTCTCATCAGCTCTATTGAGACAACAGTGTTCAGGCCCAAACACACCGCTCCCACTACTAATCTTTCAAGGCCCACGCCCTTACGGATGTGCAACAACCAAGCAAGTTGAGCTATCAAGGGGCCACCATAAATCAACAAAAACCCGTTGATTGAGTCTATTCTCCGATTCGGAATTCCGTGTGCCAGATGGCCGATGTCAGTGTGTTTGGTAGAAGCCGAGCCACCACAGCAGCAGTACCTAAGGAGCGATATGCCAACAAAATTGCGTTTTTTCATAAGATTCGCTACGTCGGTAGCTGCAATAGCCTCGGTAACTGGATGTCAATCTGCATCAAACAACCCTAGCCAAGCTGCTCCTTTGGACGCGAAGGCGACGGAGTTCATGTACTCAACATACCGTTCCAGCAATTGTGATGTGCTTGCAACGACGCTTGCACAAACTCAAAGCAGCAACACGAGCAACTATGCAGCAATGATTAGGCAAGTCATGACGGAGAAAAAATGCGGGGCTGAGCAAGCTTCACTGGCGCAAATGAATTCGGGCGTGGGCGGCTTGGTTACGCCGTCTACCCCCTCTGGAGAAGTTAAGGACTCCAAAGGAAA
The DNA here is from genome assembly GCF_015351605.1 of Pseudomonas sp. p50(2008). Lineage (NCBI taxonomy): Bacteria > Pseudomonadati > Pseudomonadota > Gammaproteobacteria > Pseudomonadales > Pseudomonadaceae > Pseudomonas > Pseudomonas sp. p50(2008). The sequence continues at coordinate 279,867 of NZ_JACMYF010000009.1, read as the reverse complement.
ATTGGGCGTCTATTTTAACAAAAATGAGATGACACCTGAGCTCGCGCAAGCCCTTGGTATGCCCACTCCGCGCGGAGTGCTAGTGACTGGGACTGGGGTAGGCGGGGCTGCAGAAGCAGCGGGTTTGAGATCACTGGACGTAATTTTGACTGCCGATGATTCGGCATATAACAATTCTGATGCCTTACGTGCCTATATCGGCACGCTTTCTGTAGGACATCCGCTGAAGCTGACGTTTTGGCGAAATCGAGCAGAACAGAATCTTGTAGTTGTCTTAGGGAATGTTGCCTCACCCACCAGTGTCGCTGATGGTGCGCCAGGCTATTGCTATGTTTCGGCACCTTCTGCCACACCTGGTTTGATTAGTTGGAGAAGTTCGATATTCCCAGTCTCTGTAAGCACTCCGTCGAGCCTTCAAGAACATGGAAAGGAAGTGGGTGCTCTATTTCGATCCTATTTACTACAAAATGTTTCAAGTGCGCATGTCAGCGAAACAGCCGTAGGAATTTGCAATGCAGGCCTGGGCAATGTTGCTTCAATTTGGAAAGCGGATGTGAGCAGCACTCAAAACCAGAAATATCAGGAGTGGGGTGGTGAAACTGTAGATTTGGTGTGGAAACCGTAAGCACCTCGTAACGAATTTTCCCTAGCACCCTCCTTTACTACTACGGTGTCGGCTTCTTTAGGTGGACACCGTTCTAGCCCTAGTAGCGCTATTGCTACTCAGCATCTAGCCTCTAGCCTCTAGCCTCTAGCCTCTAGCCTCTAGCCTCTGCAAGAATCTATTCACAGCTCGCAGAGGTCTAGCCCAACATTTTTCTGACGTCAGATAGTCATCTAAAAAACTATCAAGTCCAGTTTTAGCCACAGGTCGTCCGAAACATAAAGCCAAATGCCATCACAAAATGAGATCCTTTCTCACGAGATTTTGCAGGTCAAATCGATACGTAATTTTTGTTGGGGGAGCAGCATGAAGGGCGTTTTGAAAAGTTGTGGATGTTTGGTGATGCTACTGGGCTCGATGGCCCAGGCGGACAGCCTGTTGCGTGTGACGTGTGCAGAAGAGGACACCGATGCAGTGGTATCCATTGACTCGGATGCTATTGGTAATTGTCCGACTCTTACTTCTATGCCGCCAGGCACTTATAGAGTTCGTGTTAGCAAAACGTTGAGTGGCGACCGAGAACAGATTTTTGAAAAGCAGGTCACTCTCGTTGAAGGAAGGCCTCAATCTATAGACGCTGAGCTCTCAGCTCCGCAATTGACGGCTTCGGGGGCATTAGCGAAATTACGAGCCCATGCAGCAGAAATCATGGCCTCCGCGCAAAAAGGTGATGTGGCGGCAATGAACACCTTGGCCAGCCTTTACGATACTGGTGAAGGAGTAGAGAAGGATACCGCTAAAGCAGCTCAATGGCGTAGCAAGGCCGTAAAAGCTAAGTTTGACGCGCAGCAAGCAGATTTCCTTCAAACCCTCCAGCAAGCTCAGTCTGGTGACGCGGCCGCTATGTATACGGTGGCGAATCTTTATGATGCGGGCACTGGGGTAGGGAAGGACACCAGCCAAGCCGCAATTTGGCGTCAGAAAGCGGCGGCTAAGGGTCGAGACGAGCGTCTGGAAAATGCAGGCTTCTTCACCGAAGTTAGACGCTACAACTTCAGCGACCCAGGAATGTTCTCATGCAGCACAGTTTTTGTTCCCATTTCGTTGCTCATAGGTGTCACTGAAAGTCCTAGTGTCACGAGTAAACAGATAAAAATTAGAAGTGAGGCTGTCATGCGTCCTTCAGCTTGGGGCAAGCCAGACTCGATGATTGCTCGCGCTGCGCTTCTACGAGAGTCGGTTGCAGCTACTAAATGAAAGCCTGGGCTTTAATCCTGCTGATCTTGGCTCTTTCTGGTTGCGCCTCCAAGCCTGCGCCTGTCGATGACGGTTTCTCGTCCGTGGCCTCGGTCGTGGAGGGCGACTCGGCTCCGACACAGCAGGATTACATGGACGCGATTGATGGGTACCGAGAGGATCCGGCATATGCGTGCCGTCATCCTCTCTACGCGGCGTACTTCAAAAGACAGGGTATTCCTGGTCGGAGTGAAATGCCTTGTGGCGACAGTGTTCCATTTGTCGTACAGACGCCGGATGAAGGCGCGAAAGTAGTCTGGGTGGATCCAGCGAGGGTGCGTTCAATTCATCTATTGTTCGCCAGTAAAAGCCCAAACCTGGCTTCGCAGTTTGGTCATGTCGCACTGCGTCTAGTGGTATGCCCAGCTTTCGACAATTCGCCGCTAGCCTGCGATGCTAATTTGGCAGAACACCTTGTGTTGAGTTTTCAGGCGCATATTGACGACTACACCCTGGACACTCTCAAAGCGTTGCGAGGTGATTACCAGGCACACCTGTTTGCTAGCCGTTTCATGGATACCTATGAGCAGTATGCGATCGGTGAATTTCGAGAGGTCTATTCGCTACCTTTACGTATTGAGCCAGAACAACGAGCGGCATTGGTTCGTGATTTGGCGGATGTTCACTGGCGTTTTTCTAGTAACTACAATTTCTTCACTCGAAATTGTGCAACGTTGCTCCAGGACGTCCTAAGGGTTGCTTGGCCTGACTTCGCCAATGACAAATTGATGAAGCAGCGCTATTTACGTCCTGACGAAATGTTCGCTGCTCTCAAGGCCAGTCCTTTGGCGGACGGAAGTGCAGTGGCATCGCAGACGTCTGCGGAACGTGATGGGTATTACTTCTCCAGTACTCGAACTTTTTACGAGCAAGCTTTACAGCACGTTAGGCAACGTACCTCAGACCCTGTTTTTTCCAGCTTGGAAGACTATATAGGGCTATCGCCAATTAAGCGCCGTGAAGCAATGACTTCCCCCGTTTTTATCAAAGCTCTTGCTGATAATCCCCGCACACTCGAGGCGCAATTGATGCTTGAGGAGTACGCCGTTTTACATAGTGAGCGTGTATTAATGGGGCAGGCCGCGCAGTATCTTGAGGCGCAGGATTTTCTTGGACGATCCGAATCCCTGGCAGCTCGGCTGAATGAAAAGCAGATGGAGGTCTTTGACAAATGCCTCCTGCAACCTTTGCGACAACGGAGTCAGCCGCCTCGCCGGTTGGCGGGGATTCCAAGTACACACGATGAGTTTTCTGACATTGCTGGGGCTTCGGAGCTCTGCACGTCAGAACAAAGCCGCAAGCTACTGGTTGACACCATCGCCGCCATCGAAGACAAAAACTCATTGCAATGGCAACAATTGGGTCGCTTAGCTCGATATCGAGCAGACAGCATCGAAAATGTAGTGTTCTTAAAACAAATACGCTGAACCCGCTTCAGCGGCTGTTCAAGGAATGGATATGCTTACTGATAAACGTTGCGCCATTGCATTTATGTTTTACGTGGCAGTCATGCTGCCGTTGACGGCTTCAGCCGTCACACCTCAACAGCAAAATATGCTAGATCAACTTGACCAGCTTGATCAGCTGGATCACTTAGATTTCGTCGATAAAGACGCCAAGGCCAATACCTGTATCCAAGACCGTGATTTTTCCTGCGCCGAAAAAAACATAGCTGCTGCAAAACGGTTCGCTAAAAGCTCGCAGGACAAAGAGTCGCTGCAGATGACTCGAAAGAATCTGGCGATGGAGCAGGAGTTGGTTGATTCCGAGCGCCGATTACGCCGCCAACGCGAAGAAGCAGAAGAACAGGACAAGATGGCGCGCGCGCAGGCAATTAGAGCGCAGGAGGCTGCTGAGGAGCGTGAGGCTGAGCGTCAACGAGTCAAATATGCCGCTCTAACTGCCGGATTTGCGTTGGGTGGTGGTGGCCAGTTGTCGCCTGAGCGTCAAGCACAAATCATGAGCGCCATTGCGCGCGATAGCCAGTTGCAGGGAGGAGAGACCAGTAATTTCCGCAGCGCTGTACAAGGTATAAAAGAGCAGCAAAGCATTCAGGCTCAAGAGCAATCAAACATTCGCGCTCAACAGCGCGAATTGCGGGAGAGGCAGGCGCAAGCCAGGGCCTCAACGGAGCAAGTTCCTGCTCAAAAAAGGGAGCAAATTGTTTCAGTCGTCCCGGCAGCGGACGCAACGTCAACTGATACCACGAACCGGATGCCTCAGATAGTTCAGTACGTTCCGCAGAAGGTGACGATCCCTAGTTGGGCGGAATCTTGCCCACCAGGCTCATCACCGGCACGTAACCCAAACGGTACCACCGTCACGGCGGGCTCCGGAGCTGGCTACTGTATCAAGGATGGTAGTAAAGGTAGCTCGCAAGTAGCCTCGACAGGTAGCACCGAAAACAAATCTGGCAACGGAACGGGCAGTAACCACGGCAGCAGCAACACCTCCTCCAATAATGATTCCGTGCAGTCCGAGGGTGATAAAACCCCATCCAAAGCAACGGATAAGAAACCCAAGTGGGGGCCTGTTCAGCTCGAAGCTCTAGCCATATGCCGTCAGAACAAAGAGAGCCAAAAGTGGGAGTGCAACGGAGCCCTCGACAATCAGAACATCGTCGATGAGCCGACGGTGGAAAGCGCTTTAGCTCGGCAACATTGTGCTGGAGGCACTCCTACGGTTGGTAGTCCGGTAATCAAGGGTGTTCAGTGGCAGGTTTATCAGTGTGGTCATTCCTTAGGTGCAGGCGATTACGATGTAGCCAAGCGCTATAACCTGGTCACACCTCGTCGCTCCTACATCTGTAAGGCTAATTCGTCGCAGCGATGCTCGACCCCATACACCGGCCAAGATAAAATTAGATAGTTGAGCAAGATGCTCGATTGCACTCCGTACGAGTTTATTTTTCGGATCAAAAGTAAATGCATGCGCAGGAGGCTCCTGTCACTGCGCTTGGAGCAGCGATCAGTTTGGGGATAGGCTCACAGAATAGGCTGAGCACTAGCTAGCATCATTTTCTTAAGGCATAACCAAAGAGCTGATTTTCTGCAGGTTGGGCGATGTTTAATTCGTATTCTCTCGCTATCAGAGCGGTGGCTGTTACTACCATAATCCGAATCACTGTTTTTGGTGTATTGTTAGGCGACTAACTACATAGAGACTCGACATGTCCAAACTTGCAGAATTCCGCCAGCTTGAAAAACACCTCGCCGAACAGCTTCAGGCCCTCGAAGCCCTGAAGGGCGATGCTGGCCTAAAGCAGGAAATCGAATTTGAAACCAAGCTGCGCGCTCTACTTGCCGAGTACGGCTACAACCTGCCGAACGTGATCAACCTGCTTGATCCGAAGTCTGGTCGTCGTGCCCCAGTCGCTGAGCCCCAAGCCAGTACTCGGAAGCCACGCCAGGTTAAGGTCTACAAAAACCCGAACACCGGTGAAGTCGTCGAAACTAAAGGCGGCAACCACAAGACGCTGAAGGAATGGAAAGCTGAGCACGGCTCCGCGACAGTTGAGTCCTGGCTGAACAAGTGATTTTGGTTTGAGTACAAGAAAAGGCCCATTAGGGCCTTTTTTGTTATCGATTTTTAGTCAGTCTAAGGGGTTGGCATTTCCAATTACCACTTTAGATCCGTTAAAGCGCCGCCTCCGGATTACGCCCAAATACTCGACTGTATCGGCATTTGCAGTTTGTTCCGTAAATTCCTCTGACCATTTTGATACCACTACCGTTGCCACGCTATTGCCAATGGTGTTGCAGGTGGCGATGGCCATGGACATGAATCGGTATACCCCGAATAACAATGCCAAGCCTTCCACTGGCAATATTCCGATCGCTGTCACCGTGGCGGCGAACACGACGAAGCTGCCGCCGGACACCGCTGCTGCGCCTTTGAACGTCACCAGCATGACGGCGCTAGTGCGGGCGGTGCTGAAACCGGCAAAAACCCTCATATCCTCAATCAAAGCTAAAAGACTTTCACCGAACCTATGCAGGATTCTAGCCGTGTATAGGAATCGCGGCCAATCGTCCGATTTAGCATTTAAACTTGAAGCAACTTGTGGCCTCCGTCCATCTCTGCGCTATGGTAAGTTTTCCGGCATATAAGACTAAAGTCGTAGGAGGGCGGGGCATGCGAATTCGTGGGGATGTGTTCTGGCAGTGGGCTGATCCGACGCTTCACCACCGAACACACGACGAAACGTTAGACGACGGAACCTTCATTGATGTCCAAGTGAGGCTGTCGCCCACGGGAAACACGCAGATGTTCATTGGAGTGTATGCAGCGAGCGGCATGGCTTTGCATGAAGAGGCGCTTGATTCAAGGCCAGGTGAATCAATGACTCGTGCTTTAGCTTGGGGCGTGGGGTGTGCAAGGCGACTCGCCATTGGCCTCAAGCCTACTGAAAGGCATGTTGCATAGACCTATGGTTGCAGCGTGGTAAGGGTGTGGTCGCCCTATCAGTTCGTGATCAACCTACCTGATCCAGAAGTTCGCCGCCGTCGTGCTTCAGCTGTTGAGACCAAAGCCGCCACCGTAGGCCGTGCCAGGTGACGGCCTATAAGAATCCTCACACTGGCGAAGTTGTCGAAACCAAAGGTGGCAATCACAAAACTTTGAAAGAGTGGAAAGCTGAGCACGGCTCCGAAACAGTTGAGTCTTGGCTGGCCAAGTAATTTTGGTTTGAGTATGAAAAAGGCCCGCCAAGGCCTTTTTTTGTTATCGATTTATATTGAGTAGGAGGACGATTCTGAAGCTTTATTCAGCTTACAGGTGCGGCATGTTCTTCCCGGCACTTTGGCAAAATATGTGAACTTTAGACATACGCAAATTTCCATTGCTTGAGAGTAAAGCCACCTAGCTACTAGCCGGGAATCGGCTTTTTCGACCTCATGCCAGGAATTTGAACGTGAAAACCTTGACCCCCAAGACCTCCCTGCGCCGCGCAATCACCGGCCCGATGCTTTTTCTGTTTATTCTCGGCGATGTGCTCGGGGCAGGCGTTTACGCGCTCGCCGGGACAATTGCGGGGGAGGTAGGTGGCGCGATATGGGTGCCTCTGCTCATCGCTCTGTTTTTCGCGATGCTTACCGCAGGTTCCTACGCAGAGTTGGTGACAAAATATCCTCACGCGGGCGCCGCTTCGGTTTTCGCTGAGAAGGCGTTCCGGTCTCCGCTCATTTCTTTTCTTGTTGGCTTTTGCATGCTATCGGCAGCTGTCACGAGCGCGGCGGGTTTATCGCTGGCGTTTGCGGGTGATTACCTAGCGGCGTTCATCCATGTACCGCCTCACATTGCAGCCCTACTGTTCCTACTCGTTATAGCACTACTAAATGCGAGGGGAATTAAAGAGTCCTTAGGAGCCAACCTAGTGATGACAGTCATTGAGCTGTCAGGTCTTCTTTTGGTCGTTGTGGCCGCTGCTTGGTATTTCCATACAGGCGAAGCGGATTTGGGTCGCAGCCTGGAGTTCAAGCCGGGGATCAGCCCGATGTTAGCCGTTTTGGGCGCGGCATTGATCGCCTTCTATTCTTTTGTAGGATTCGAAACATCCGCCAATCTCGCGGAAGAAATTCGAGACGTACGAAATGTTTACCCGCGGGCATTATTTGCCGCCTTGCTAACCGCCGGAGTGGTCTACATGGCTGTCGGCGTCGCGGCATCTTCCGTACTGCCCATGGAAAAACTTGTGGCAACCTCGGCTCCTCTTCTTGAAGTGGTTCGGGCGTCAGGTTTAAACATTCCGCCTCGCGTCTTCGCCTTCATTGCACTGATCGCGGTAGCCAACGGCGCGCTGCTGACTATGATAATGGCGAGTCGCCTTACCTACGGCATGGCCTGCCTTGGACTTTTGCCGGACGCCTTGAGCAAGGTGCTGCCTAGGCGACGCACCCCATGGATCGCGGTCATCGCTACCACCCTTGTAGCAATCGTACTCACGCTGACGGGAACGCTCGCCACATTGGCCGAAACCGTCGTCCTGCTCCTGCTGTTTGTATTTCTCAGCACTAATTTGTCCGTGTTAATCCTGCGCCGTGACGAGGTTGCGGAAAATCACTTTCGGGTGCCGACGTGGGTTCCGGTACTTGCTATCGTCTCGTGTCTGGTACTGCTTAGTCAGCAAAGTCTGGAAACATGGATGCGGGGAGGGGGCTTGATCCTGATAGGCATGCTGCTTTATGTCTGTTCAAGAGTGGCACTGCCGGCGCCAGTGGAGCCTGGCTGATCTTTTTAGCGCTGCCCCTGCCTATCGCAGCGTAAAACTTGTCGGAGTTAAAGGAGTGCCGGGTGGGCGCAGTTGTATCGGGTGCGTCCAATGCCTCGGATCGTCGTTTCTGAGGAACACCACCCGATCAATCGTCTGGCATGGCTGCATGCGTGAACGTCGCCGCGAGCGGGGAGCACACCAACTCAATCCGCGTGCTTACCGATTACTCATGGACGGGAAGCCACCTCGTCCAGGTGCCGCAGCAGTGCCAGAGGATCCTCGTATACTCGCAGTGCACCAGCACGTTCAAGCTCTCCTGTGTCGTAACCACCAGAAAGCAGCCCTATACCGGTAGCCTTACAGCGTCGTGCGGCAAGCATGTCCCAGATGGCGTCGCCGATCACCAAGCAATCTTCGATGGGTACATTGAGTTTGCTTGCAGCGGCGAGGAAAAGGTCTGGATCGGGCTTGCCATACTTCACGTCATCACGAGTGATGAGATTGGCCTCTGCGATATCCAAGCCTAATGCCTCCAGATTTATCGCTGCAGTATCCATCCCACCGCTGGTAGCAATACACCACTTGAGCTGATCGCGGTTTAGAGTATCGAGAAGCTCTACAGCGCCAGGTAGAGCGGTTATCTGGCCTTGCAGATCCTTGTAGGCTTTATCATGTTTATTGCTGAGTCTTTTGGCCTGGTCTGGTTTGATTTCCAAGCCGGTCTCACGGGCTAACATCTTGAGCATCAGCCCGCCGCTCATACCGATTTTTCTGTGAATTCGCCACATGGCCAACGGTATGTCTTCTGAATCGAGCGCGGTTTTCCACGCGAAAACATTCTGGTAAACGCTATCAGTCAACGTGCCATCCAGATCAAATATGAATGAGGTTTGCTGGCGCATGCGTGGCACCTCCTTAGAGTAAAAGTTCAAGCGTTCGCTGACCAACGTGGTCTATCGATAGAAGCCCTGACTTCGCAACAGTTCAGGATATTTACAGCGCATTTATGCGTACCCGATGCGCACAACCGCGACTGGATAGCCCAAATAAATCATCTTGACGCTCTGTAATATTTTGAAACATTTGAGGCTGCGCGGGAGTCAACAGGTTTCAGCCCTCTAAGAATTCCCAATGAAAACCCCGCGTCCGTCCGCACGACTTGAACCACTTGCCCAGCTTAGAAATTTGAAGATGGCTCGATCTACTCACGCCTATGTGCGAGGGAGCACTATTCAGTTTTATGAATGGCTACATAGTCAGTCGGGGAGGCGTCTTCCTAGTGGGCCACCCGTTTGGATTTGTGGGGATTGTCACGCAGGAAACCTTGGGCCGACTGGTGATTTGAAGGGCCGGATTGATATCCATATTCGCGATCTAGATCAGACCGTTATTGGCAATCCTGCACACGACCTTGTCAGGCTAGCTTTGTCATTAGCAACGGCAGCCCGTGGGTCTGATCTGCCTGGCGTCGCGACTGCTCGAATGCTTGAAGAAATGATGCGTGGGTATGAGCAAGCGTTCGTAGACGACGTAGATACAGAGCCACCAAGACCTGCTCAGGTTAAAGCTGGTATGCGTAACGCGGTGCAAAGGACGTGGAAGCACTTAGCAAAAGAGCGCATTGAGGACACTCGTCCCACCATTCCCTTGGGTAAGCATTTTTGGTCTCTTTCCCGAGCTGAGCGTGATGCTCTAAAAGCACTTTGCGCCACCTCTGAAATTCATACCCTGGTTACCTCACTAAAAGGGCGGTCGAAAGATGACCCTGTCGAAATGCTCGACTCTGCATATTGGGTAAAAGGTTGCAGCTCGCTGGGCTTAAAGCGGTACGCAGTGCTGTTAGGTGTGGGTGATGAAAACGATCAAGAATTTTGCTTGCTAGATATAAAAGAGGCAATCAGTGCAGCAGCTCCTCGGGCGGCCAGAGCTGGGATGCCAAGAGATAATGGTAAGCGAGTCGTCGAGGGCGCTCGTTTTCTTTCGCCCGGCTTGGGAAATCGGATGCTGGCGACACGTGTGTTAGATCATGGGTTTTTCATTCGCGAGCTGCTCCCTCAAGACATGAAGCTGGAACTGGATCAGTTGAGCCAACGAGATGCAATGCTTGCTGCCGGTTACCTGGCGAGAGTGGTTGGAATTGCTCACGCAAGGCAGATGGACAAGGCTACCCGATCTTCTTGGATTGGCGACCTGCAAGCTTGCCGATCAAAGACGCTCGATGCACCTTCTTGGCTTTGGTCGAGCGTTGTTCAGTTGGTCGGAAGTCATGAGAAAGGTTACTTGGAGCATTGTCGTCGTTATGCGCTTGAACATTAATTGAAGTGTCGGGCGCGGTAAGTCTTTGCAAAATCGCACGTGCCGCGTCAAATCGATGTGGCAGAACCTGGCTAGGGGCTCGCCCTTAATAACAGACCTTCACAGCGCTGATCTTTCGACTTTTTTGCGCCCGGATAACGGTTCGCCGCGCGTTGCCCCCACTACGTCTACGCCGCTACCTCTTTTTTCGAAGTCGTAAACAAGATCATTACTGTTCATCTCGCTTTCGTCCCTTGGTCGTCACTAAAAATGTCGTGGAAATGGATCGCGAAATTTCTGTGAGAGATACCGCAAGTTCCTCAATACAGTCGTACTGGACTCATCCGCACCGGCACTGATTTAGCCGCAGGCACCTTGCTGCGCTCGGCATGGTGCCAGAGAGGTACGAGCGAATTACATTCTGGATAGTAAGCAGCGGCACAACCTTCTGGAATGTCATAGGCAACGATTTCGAATGGCCCTACTTGACGCTTCACTTCAGGTTCAACAGCCGTAGTGATCAACACCCGTTCCCCGACTTCAAATCCCAGCCGAACGATATCGTTGAGGTGCATGAAAACCACCTCACGCGTACCGCTGATACCGCGAAAGCGATCCTCGTATCCGTAAATGGTGGTGTTGAACTGGTCGTTGCTGCGTAACGTCATCAGTTGCAGGACATCGCGCGGCGTGACGTCGGGCGTTATGTCGTCATCTTCGTTGAGCGTGGCTGGGGTGATGAACTGAGCCTTACCACTTTTGGTCGACCACACCCGCCTTGCGGCAGCGATGGGTCGATGAAATCCACCTGGTTCCGCCATACGAGACTCCATGTCATGGAAGATTTCCGGGTAAATAATACCGATGGCCGTCCTGATCCTTGAGTAGTCATCGCCCCACGCCTGCCAATCGATTGAATGACCAGGGGGAAGAGTGGCCAGCGCCAGCCCAGCGACGATACTGGTTTCTGCTCTTAGGTTTGGGCCAACCGGCTCGGCACTGCCACGCCAGCCGTGGATGCAGCCGGTGCTGTCCTCGGTGGTATAGGTTTGCTCCGTCCCATTTTTCCGGTCTATCTCAATGCGTCCCAGGCACGGCAAAAGCCAGGTGTTGTTTGCTGGAATTAAGTGAGTGCGATTAAGTTTGGTTGCGATCTGCACGTTCAGTTCCAACGTCTGCCAAGCGGGTTCCATTCGTGCCGTGTCGGGAATAGCTCGCAGAAAATTGCCACCCAAGCCAATGAAGCCTCGTACTTGACCGGCCAGAATGCCTTCACAGGCGTCGACAGTGCACAGTCCCAATTGCTGCGGCACCTTGAAACCGAAATGCTGCTCGATCAACTCGGTGGGCACTTTCTTCGGGTCTTCGGTAACACCTACGGTGCGCTGCCCTTGGACGTTAGAGTGGCCCCTTACCGGGCAAACACCGGCACCGGGCTTCCCAATGTTTCCGCGCATCAGCAATAGATTTACCACCATTTGCACGTTCTCCACGCCGTGCCGATGCTGGGTCAAGCCCATTCCGTAAATCATCATCACCCGTTTGCTACGTGCATAAGTGTTGGCCGCCGCTTCAAGTGCGCCGCGAGTCAAACCAGATTTACGTTCGATGTGCTGCCAATGATGAGTGCGAACTGATGTCGCAAAAGCCTCGAAACCTTCGGTGTGCCTGGCAATGAAGTCGTTATCGAGAATTGAATTGCCGCCATCTCGTTGCGCGTCATCGTCAAGTTCTAGCAATGCCTTTGCAATGCCGATCATAGCTGCGGTGTCACCACCGATGGCGACCTGGTGATACTGGGTGCTGATGACAGTAGATTCTGGCGTCAGCATCTCTGTGGGTGACTGCGGGTTAACGAAGCGCTCTAACCCTCGTTCACGTAACGGGTTGAAGGTGATAATGGGGACGTTACGTTTGCGCACGTCCTGCAACTGATGAAGCATCCTCGGAGCGTTGCTGCCGACGTTCTGGCCAAAGAAAAATAGGCAGTCGGTGTGGCTGAAGTCATCCAGCGTGACCGTACCGACCGGCACACCGATGCTTTCTTGCAAACCCACAGACGTGCTTTCGTGGCACATATTCGAGCTGTCGGGCAGGTTGTTGGTGCCATAAGCCCTGGCGAATAACTGGTACATGAACGAGGTTTCCAGGGAGGCACGGCTCGAGGCATAAAACACCACACTGTCGGGCTCCATGGTTTTCAGCTTCGCACCAATATCGCGGTACGCTTCTTCCCACGTAGTTTCCCGATACCGATCACTCGTCGAGTCGTATCGCATTGGGTGGGTGAGCCGACCTTGTTGCTCCAGATCATAATCCTGCCATTGCCGAAGCTCGCTCAGGGTGTGGTTGGCAAAAAAGGCAGGGTCGGTTTTTTTCGATGTCAGCTCCCAGGCAGTTGCCTTGGCACCGTTCTCGCAAAACTCCAATGCGTGGGGGTGTCCTGGCTTAGCCCAAGCACAACTGACGCAGGCGAAACCATCCGGCTTGTTCTGCTTTAGAAGGGCTTTGGGAGCCTTGGAAAATGCTTGCTCACGCCAAAGTATTTTCATCACGGAGTTAGCGGATCCCCAGCCCCCACTTGCATGTGTATAGGGTTTGAAATGGACTTTAGGATGAATGAGCATTGGCGGCTCCGGAAAGCTTATCGGGGGGACGTTGATATAGTTAGGACGAATGTCCGCAAGGAATGGTTCGGTGGATGTGAGGGGTATTAATCCATTCAGCTTGAGAGTGTTGGATGTGTGGGATGTCCCGTCTGATAGGTTCACTGGAGACAACCGATTGGCCCGCTCTTTCGGGCTGTCGCCAGGCCAATGTCGTGAAGGGTTACCGCTGGAGTCGGTCACCTTATCTGTTCATCCAGAAGATGTGCTGAGATTTGAACAAGCCATTGCCGAAGCAATAAGACGTGGCGGCGCCTATCTAACTTGCCCTAAGCGTCAATCACATTTACAGAGCGAGCAGAACCACTCAGCATAAGGGGAGTTAGCGACCCGGAATCTATTGAAATCAGGACTGCCATCCTCCCACCAAACAGGGCCCCGCTCACCAAGCGCTACTTTGGCCAGTTGTACTTTTTCCCGAGCGCGCCTCATCTGCGATTCGTCTTCCGAATCCTTTGCCTTCTTCACCTCGCGTCGAGCCGCCATGAGCGCATCGACGAGACGCTGGCGCTCGTCCTCTTCCAATGATGGGTTAGAACAGCGCCACAGCTGTCCTTGGACAACGAAGTAACGACCGTCAGGGGTCACTGGATGCATTCCTCGTCTCCGATCTTTCAAAGGGCGCTTCTCCAGAGAATTCACCAAGGACGACTACCTCAGCTTTCGGGTAGGAAGGCGTTTAGCTTGTTTGACTCCAAACAGTATTCCCAGTATCAGCGCAGCGCCCGCCGCCAGGAGTATTGGGTAGGGATGTTTACCTGAAATCCGGACGCCCTCAGCTCCGTGTTGATCGCTTATCGGAGCATGTCGTTCTCCTGATGACGGTGGAGTAAGACTGATCGGAATGTCAGAGGGATCGATCTCTGCTTCGTACGGCATTTCGTTTAACGGCAAACGCGCACCGTCTGCGAGAATCAGGGTGAGGTCTTCTACAGTGCCGGCGAGTCGATTGGGAAAAACCGGCTCACCCGTGGGATCAAGCTCATCGTAATAAAACTGCTGACCTTCGAGCCAACCTATGGCCGTCATCAATTCGGGGCCAAGGTAATATTTCCCGTCCAGGAAGAAGCCTGGGAAATGTGGTGTGCGTTCGAGACTTTCTACGATGTAACGCTCGCCTGCCTTCATACCGGTTGCTGGGTCAATCATGATGAAGTCCTCAGATTCGCTGGTGTTGCGATAGAGGATGGGATTTGGCGCAACGTTCCATCGAGATGACTGAAAGGTTAAATAGCAGGATGGGCGACGGTAGGTAAGCCGATAAATCGAATACTCGAAATACGAACCCTCTCCAAGCTACATGCCTCAACCATTAAGGGTACTGGGAGTTGTGTATCAATCACGATCCTAAGCTTCAGGCGGTATGGGTGAGCACGACCTAATGCCCACGTCACCTGATCCATTGAGTCCTGGACGTACTGAGGTGACCCAATGAAGGAGGAGGGGATTGACGAGCTGCCGAATAACGAAGGAGAACGTCCGCTTGATGATGACGACGTCGGGCTAGACCCTGAGCGTGTGCGGGAGGAGACGGATCATGCGGTGATGGATAAGCATCGGGATCCACGCTGACCGTTTATCAGTACGCGTCCTGTTGGACTAGCCAGGGTAGCTGTGCGAGATAAGGATTAGCCCCGAAGAGCTAGAGAGTGGAGCGCATGCATCACAAAAGGCTCGGCCATCTTTTTCTTAGACAAAAAAAGACCCGCGATGGGGGCACGGGTCGGGAAACACAAAAGGAGCTGTCACAACCGTACACCTACACATGTGAAATTATCGTGATGGGAGTAGCACGGTTGGTTCGGTGGAGAAATCAGATAGCGTTGCCGCATACGTTGTCGGCAAGTGGCCCGCAAGCTGGTCTTCCAACTTTGGGAGGACTGCTTCTTTCGCGGGCCAATCGGCTGCGAGGTTAGAGGCTTCCGCCGTATGAGAAAGCTTTTGATGCAGATATGCGATCTGCTCTCCCACAAAATGAGCCGAGTAAGCAGCGGTTGAGATAAATCCCGCAAGTCCGAGACCGGCAATCATCCTAAAGACAGACATGGCACTTCCTTAACAGGCTACGTCGGGTGAGGCCATAGTGCGTCCATTGGAAGGAACGAGCAAGATTCATGGGGACGTTAGGGACTGGCTAATGGAGGACGGACAGGATGTCCTTTACGCCTAAGATTGACGTAGGCGCATGATGGCATCAGTGATGCCTTGGGCATTCTTGTCCAGCGTCTCCATCGCCCCGATTGCATTAGCGGCTATGTTTTCTAATCCACTCTCAAGGAGCCACTTTGTCACTTCTTCAATGGCTGCGCATATTGCGTGCTGGTTGTGCAGCAGCAGTGTGAGAGCGTCTGCGGTGGCTATATTCGCTTCCGAGCTATCTGGCATCATTATCTTCCTTGATGATCTGGTTCGTAGATCGTAGATGATATCTCGCCTGTCCCGAGCTCTTCCTGAATCAACCCGCATGGCGGATGGCCTATCCGTTCTGGCACGACCTAGGGTATCAAGCTCATCTCGCGTAGTTTGTCGAACATGTCGAAAAATGCTTGATCACTCGCCTGGTAGGCAGTGAAGCCCATGGCTAGGCTTTTCGACATATCTGTGACAACTTCGATTGGTCGACCAAGATCTGCATCGGTGTGCCATGGGGACACTAGGCGACTAATATCAGATTCTTTCGAACCGTGTTCCGCGACTATTTGCGTCCATATGGCTTGGTCGTCAGCCATCTGCTTCTCAAGGGGTGAGAGTGAAGCAGGATAATCGGCAGCAGGCATGTCGAAGTAATCGGCAATTCGGCTCCACATCTACTTCCAACGAAATACATCGCCATTAATAACATTGAATGCCTGATTGGCCGCAGCAGGCGTAGTGGCCGCCCACAGTTGTTGTTTCGCCAACTGCCGGGCATCCGTCATATCGGTAAGGCTGTCCCACTGCACTCTTGATCCGGGAAATACAAAAGGGCGATTGGTTGATTTGCAAATCGAGGCATAGACGGCGAGGGTGGTTGCCATATTCATCGCATTGCCTACGGCGACTCCGGGGACGGTATGCGGGCGATGAACGCTCCAAGTGAAGCCGTCCTTTTCAGCAGCAGCGAAGAGTTCGTCCTCCTGGGCGTAATAGAAATTCTCGACATCCAAACGACCCTGCTCCTCACGGAACGGTGTTTGCGAAAGGCTACCTTTACCATACGCTCCGAATGGGCCGAGGTAGTGTCTCAGCCCAGTAACCAGTGCTACGTGCTCAACGCTTTTGGCTCGGCAAATGGCGGCGAGCACGTTGCGTACCATGGCTGCATTAACACGAATGTTCTCGGCCACCGTGGCTTGCCGTGACCATGTGGCAATGAACCTGAAGCGAGTCACATCACCGGTGAGTTGCTCGTGGTGGATGGAGGCGTCCTCTACGGTCATGCCGGCATCCAGCGCTCGAGCGCGAATCTCCACTCCTTTTAAGGTTTGCTTCGCTTCATTGCACGAAAAATTCTTGATTCTGCTTGTCGATGGCTTTCCATTGGAGCAGTCCATAGGTCATCGCGCCGATGATGGCTAGGGTGAGAGTAACAATCAGGAACCGCTTCATAATCATGCTCGAATCTCCGCGAGATTTTGATAGAAGTTACTTCATCTCATTCGAAGAAATTAAAGCGTTGCAGTGCCATCAGTTAAAATGCGGTCAACTTCTATCACCGCCGGTGCAACGAAGAACCTGGATCACTAACTGTATAGCCAGGAGCACAAGAAACGAGTTCAAGATCCTGTCGTAGTCCTTCAACAAGACCTGCGATGGCAAGCCCGTTACACAGTTGAGCTAAAGAGATACCAGTGACAACAAGAATTTCTTGATTCGAAGTGTTGTGGAAAAATCTTACAGTCAGAGTGGTTCTCGAATCGATTGTACATTCGCAACGAGTGGGCAGAAAACTTTGTTCTATCAAGTGACGGATTTCTAAAGTAGATAGCATGTGGCTTGTCTCGACGGGAGCCAGCCAAATGACTTTTGTCTAAAGTGTAAATGAGGAAGCGCCGCGAAGGTACGCGCTTGATAGGGCTTAACCTAATTTATTGGCTAGGGGCTCACCAATGAGTGTATACCCCATGCCTTCAGATGCTTTAGATCCTTTCGGTCTTGGGGTCGTGGGCTACCCCGGTTGAGCGCGGCGCTTTTCAAGACGACTGGTCAATTTGACCTTGAAATCGGTGGTGAAAGTCGCGTTCACCATTCGTCAATTGAGCTGCACTCTGGCGCCGGCCGTATCTCCAAAGAGTCTCATGACCTTGCATTGGAGGCATCTATGAAAACTCATCCACCGACCCCGGACATTCCCATAGAGGATCAGAGCGACCCCAATGATGACGGCTGCGTGCTAGGCACAGCTGGTCGTAATGAAGACCCGAATGCCACTACCGACTGGGACAAGAAAGGAAAGTTGCCAGGCTATCGCCAAGCGCACAATGACGCTCGGGGATTACCAGGTTACCCACACGCCCTTGAAGATGAACTTGGCATTGAAACGCCTGAACATGACAGCGACAAGGTTAGCTGAGTTGCACTCCCGTTCCAGCAGCGACTCTATGCATCGGTGAAAGACGAGGATCTTAATGACAACGACAGTCAGCGATTTTCTGGTTGAACGACTCAGCCAATGGGGCGTGACACGGATTTTTGGTTATCCGGGTGACGGTATCAATGGGGTTTTTGGTGCGCTAAGTCGTGCCCAAGGAAAGATCGAATTCGTTCAGGCCCGGCACGAAGAGATGGCAGCGTTCATGGCCTCCGCTCACGCCAAGTTCACCGGAGAGCTAGGCGTATGCATTGCGACCTCTGGCCCCGGCGCTTCCCATTTGATCACCGGTCTTTACGATGCGCGAATGGATCATATGCCGGTGTTGGCCATCGTTGGTCAGCAAGCACGTGCAGCGCTTGGTGGACACTATCAGCAAGAGCTGGATTTGCTGTCGATGTTCAAGGATGTCGCCGGTGCTTTCGTGCAACAAGCCTCGACGCCGTCGCAAGTTCGTCACTTGGTTGACCGGGCAGTGCGAACTGCGATTGGCGAGCGTAGGGTGACTGCACTGATCCTACCCAATGACTTGCAGGAAGCCGAGTACAAAGCGCCCGGAAGGGAACACGGTACCGTTCACTCAGGGGTCGGTTATAGCAAGCCGAGGGTCGTTCCGTATGAGTCGGATCTACAACGAGCGGCGGATGTACTGAATGCCGGCGAGAAGGTCGCCATACTGGTGGGCGCTGGTGCGTTGGCTGCGACCGATCAAGTCATTGCCGTTGCCGAGAAGCTCGGTGCCGGCGCGGCCAAGGCCTTGCTCGGTAAAGCGGTTCTGCCTGACGATTTACCGTGGGTCACCGGCAGCATTGGCTTGCTCGGTACCGAGACAAGCTACAAGTTGATGACCGAGTGCGACACCTTGCTGATGATCGGGTCAGGCTTCCCTTATTCCGAATTTCTGCCTGAAGAAGGCCAGGCGCGCGGGGTTCAGATTGATCTTCAACCAGACATGCTGAGCTTGCGCTATCCGATGGAGGTGAATCTGGTGGGCGATGCGGCCGAAACTCTGGCGGCGCTGCTGCCATTGCTGGAGCACAAGACCTCAAGCAAGTGGCGTAAAAAGGTGGAAGGCTGGCACGCCACATGGGAGAAAACGTTGGAAAAACGCGCCTTGGCCAAGGCTAATCCGATCAACCCGCAACGGGTGGTTTACGAACTCTCACCGCGCCTTCCTGAGCACGCCATCATCACCAGTGACTCAGGGTCGTGCGCCAACTGGTTCGCGCGCGACTTGAAGATTCGGAGCGGCATGATGTGTTCGCTCTCCGGTGGCCTGGCATCCATGGGCGCCGCTGTGCCGTATGCGATTGCGGCGAAATTCGCTCACCCGCAACGTACCGTGATTGCCCTGGTGGGGGATGGTGCGATGCAGATGAACAACATGGCTGAGTTGATTACCGTCGCCAAATATTGGCGGCAATGGAAAAGCCCGAAATGGATTTGTGCTGTCTTCAATAATGAAGACCTCAATCAGGTCACCTGGGAGCAAAGGGTCATGGAGGGTGATCCCAAATTCGAAGCCTCGCAAAACATTCCCGACGTACCCTATCATCTGTTCGCCATTTCCATCGGGCTGAAGGGCATTTTTGTAGATCGCGAAGAGGACGTTGCCGACGCCTGGGAAAAAGCATTGGCTTCAGATACTCCCGTGCTGATCGAATTCAAGACTGACCCGGATGTGCCGCCACTCCCGCCGCATATCAAACTGGAACAGGCGAAGAAATTTGCCTCGACCTTGTTGCAAGGCGATCCGGATGAAGCTGGCGTCATTGTGCAAACCGCTAAGCAGATTCTTGGAGCTGTATTGCCTGGAGGTTCCAAAAAGTAAGTAGCACTCCGACTGTCAGAGGCGCCTGCAGCGCCTCTGACAATACCCGCCGTGCAGTTCCGCGACTCTAACTATTCGCTTTCGTAGAGATCACGTTCTCGCCGTCCATGACGATAAAGCGCAAATAATGCTCCGCCGATCAATAGCGTTGCTCCGACTGCCAGTACAACGGAAGGTCTCTGCCTGGCTGCGCGCCAACCTGACTTCGGAATCATTGGGACTGCCGCGTGTCAACAGACAAATACTGCATCGAACACGTGCCATGCCTATTCCCTCCAGTACTTTTGGCTACCTCGGTTGCCTGTGCTTGCTACTACCAACAGCTCTGTGTTGGATAATGGTGAGTGGACAGCATGGACGCGGTTGATTCGGCGCTGATGGCGGCGCGTGCCCAGTTCGCGATCACCATCAGTTTTCATATTGTGCTGGCGGCACTGACCATCGGGCTGGCCAGTTTTTTGATGGTGCTCGAAGCGCTGTGGCTGTGGCGAAGACGAAAGGTCTACCTGGACGTCTACCGTTACTGGCTAAAAGTATTTGCCCTCAACGTGGCGGTGGGCACCGCCTCAGGTTTGATACTGGAATATCAGTTCGGGCTCAATTGGTCGCGGCTTTCGACTCAGGCGGGAGATATCCTCGGCCCATTGATGTTCTACGAGGTGCTGGCCGCATTTTTCCTGGAAGCAGGCTTTCTTGGCATCATGCTCTTCGGGCGAAAGAAGGTAGGCCCTCGTCTGCATTTCTTCGCCACCTGTGCGGTGGCCCTCGGATCGCTGATCAGCGCCTTCTGGATCCTGTCGGCCAATTCCTGGATGCAGACACCCGCCGGTTACGCCATTGGCTCCGATGGCCGCTTCATTGCCGAGGATTGGTGGGCGATCATCTTCAATCCGTCGTTCCCTTATCGGATGGTGCACATGACGTTGGCGGCGTTGCTCGGCACCGCCACACTGGTGGCCGGTGTCAGCGCCTGGCAACTGTTGCAGGCGCCGAAGAATTCGCGGGCACGTCTTCAATATTCCATGGCGTTGTGGACAATCGTCATGCTCACACCTGTCCAGATCGTGGTGGGAGACCTGCATGGCCAGCACAGTCTCAAAGTTCAGCCGCAAAAGGTCGCTGCCATCGAAGGCTCCTGGACTCGCCCGCCCGAAGGTGCAGGTGAGCCTTTACGCTTGTTCGCACTTCCAGACATGGCCGAGCGGCGCAATCATTGGGAAGTGGCGATTCCGCGCATCGGTTCGCTGTACTTGACGCATGACCTGAGTGGCACCATCGCCGCGTTGGATGAGTTCCCGCCCCAGGACATCCCGCCGGTGCCAGCGGTGTTCTTCGCTTTTCACATCATGGTCGGTCTGGGCGTATTGATGTTGGTGCAGGGTCTGAGCAGTTTGATATTGCGATGGCGACAAAGGCTATACGTTGCGCGTTGGATGCTGAGCGGGTGTGTGCTCATGGCGCCGGCTGGATTGGTGGCGATGCTCAGTGGCTGGGTGGTGACCGAGGTGGGCCGCCAACCCTTCACGGTCTACGGTTTGCTGCGCACGGCTGACAGTCTGTCTTCGGTGTCTCGTGAGCAGGTCGTAGGGTCAACGTGGACAATCCTGTCGTTTTATCTGGTGATCTTCGGCGTGGGTCTCTGGGTGCTGTTGCGACTTTTACGGGAGCCACCTCACGAGGACGAGCCCGGGCCCCAACCCACTTTGGCTGACGAAACGGGTAAATCCTGAGGGTAAACATCGATGATGGACAATGACTGGGTAACGCTATTGTCCGCTGCCGCGCTGGGATTTTCGGTCTTGAACTACGTGCTGTTGGATGGCACTGATCTTGGCGTGGGCGTGCTGATGGGTCTTACTCGTTGCAGTCAGCATCGACGTGCCATGGCGGTGACCATCCTTCCGATTTGGGACGCTAACGAAACGTGGCTCGTGCTCGGTGGCGGCGGGCTGCTGGCGTTGTTTCCGCTGGCTTACGCCGTCCTGCTGCCGGCGCTTTTTGCCATTTATCGCGATGTTTCTGTCGTTGATTCTTCGCGCGGTAGCGCTGGAGTTTCGCGATTACTCAAAAAGCTATCGTATGAAGCGCATGGTCGATGGCTTGCTGCTGATCGGTTCACTGCTAGCCGGGGGAACTCAGGGGATTGTATTGGGAACGCTTGTACAAGGCGTGCCGAATCAGGAGGGGCAGTACAGCGGGAACGGCTGGGAATGGTCGGGCCTGTTTCCGCTGTATTGTGGCGCCGTGCTCGTAGTGGGATATATGTGGTTGGGCGCCTGCTGGCTGTATTGGCGCACTGTAGATAATCTGCAACGTCGATCAGGGCGACAGGCGAGGGTGCTGGCCATCGTAACCATGGTGCTTTTGGCCGTGTTGGTGGTCTGGACAGCGACGCTTGACGCTCGATATGCGCAGCGGCTTTCCAATCCACTGGTCTGGCTGCCAGCCGCAATATTGCTCACTGCACTGCTGATCAGCTTCACCATGAGCTTTCGAAGCCGCCGGCACTATCTGCCGCTATTCGCCGCACTGGGGATCTTCATCTTAGCGTTCGCCTTGATGATCGCAGCGCTCTTCCCGTTGATTGTCCCGCCTAACCTGACCTTGCAAGCGGCCGCCTCCAGTCCAACCAGTCAGATGTTTATGTTGGTCGGTTTCGCCGTGCTGATTCCGGTGACGCTCATCTACAACACCTACGGTTTCAGAGTCTTTAGCGGAAAGGTTCGCGCCGTTCGTGATTGACTTTTCAACGCTGGGCAGCCCAATACCGGTGTACGGCGCCTTGCGAGCCTTGCACCGGATCCTGGTCGGGAAACGGCAGCGTGTCGATACCCGCCAGTTGTGCTCTGGTTGGCGCCTCGCGGCAGATATCTGCATGTTGCCCTGGCGGATAAGCACCGACGACCAGAAAGTCTTCGCTTGAGTCTAAATTGCAATGGCCAGTGCCGGCAGGCAGTAGCAACACGTCGCCTGGGCTGACTTCAAGTACATGACCATCCGGGCCACCCAGCATCAACCGAGCCCGACCACTTGCGATGCCAAGTACTTCATGACCTTCAGTATGGTAATGGTGGTAGCTGTAAACCCCATTTCGCCATTGTGGTTGCCAGCCATTGGCAATGAAAATTCGCTCGAACAGTGCAGCCGGATCGTCGCCCTGAACTGCAATCGCGGTTGGGTAAACGAGTATCGGCAGGTGCGGGTTGTTGGGAACCCATTGGTTGCGTTCAAACATCAGGGTTTGAACGGTAGCTGTCTCAGTTCGCGGTTTTTTCATTTAAGGATCTCCGAAACCTAGATGCGGCGATGGATTTTCATGTATCGATTTGGAACTCCAAATCAGCATTTTCCAGTCGGCGGGCGTGAGCCACCGTGCCGTTCAAGCGCTCTCCTGTAGAAAGAATAATGGTCAAGGAGTGTGCTTTGTGTAGGTCGTCTGGCACCGGCGACATAACCTGTACCTGAAAGGCACCTGGCGTGATGGGCGTGATGAGTACGTCGCATTCAATAGTTTTAGCGATGGGGCCGAAGAGGGTGTCGTTTAAGTAATTCAAACGTGCGCGGTCGGTCATGGATATTTCCTATAACGCCAGGGATTCAAAGCTTAATTTCTATCCGCTTCTATGTGCTAGACGGTAGCCATGACAGAAGAGTTCAACGCCAAGGGCTGACGGCTCCTTGCGATAGAAGGCCGTGTACCAAGGCGGATGAACCTCTCAATAGCCAATTTTGGTATCTGCACTCGAACTAAAAATTGACCATTAGGTCAAGATTATAAGTGGTGCCTACGGAGGATCAACAATGCGTATCTACAAGATTGATCACCTGTTCGATGGCGAACGCTGCACGCATTAATTTGAGCTCAAGCAGCCTCATTTACCCGCTCATGAGGCGGCTATGCTGCGGTTTGGAGATGGCGAGAACAGCTTGTTCATTCCCACTGCGGACGCGACTCCGAGGGAGATTTTGGAGCAGGCTGAACTGGTAGGGCTGGCACAGATTATGGTTGTCGATCCACAAAGTTAAGGTCAGGTTTAGAAAAAGGTTGCTCGTCTCTACCGACCTGAGCGATTGCCTTTAGCCGATTGCTAGAGGAGCGTAGAGGCCAACCAATGACAAGGTCGCTAACTGCCCGATGCTAGAGGAATGATCATGGACAACTGCCACATAAAAAAAAGGGGAGTTTTGGATACTGGTCAAAGAGGGCGCACAGCGCCCGTCTAAATCGGCGAATACCGAATCGGAAATCACCGCAATCGCCGGTGACTTTCTTCAAGGCAAAACCGCATCCCCAAAAGATTCATAAAGAGGACGGAACGTTGCAGGAAGAGAGACCGGCTCCTCGTTCTGCAGACCCCCGAAATTCCAAGGGTTAAAGGTCAAATGCGGCGATCAATCAATTTGATCGGCGACAGTCGACCGTGCCAAACAATGAAATTTACTGTTTTGGATGGTTGACTTGATCCGGGCTCGCTTGGATTGGTGAAATTGTCACCTGGGTGTGGTCGCTCTGAATCGGTTCAAAATTTATCTGATCCGATTCGCCCAAGGAGCTGTATTGCTCCCGCAGTTTTCTAAGGTCGCGCGAACCCATTTTTTCAAGGCTCAAGGTGGCATTTTGCGCATCCTTGGTGGCTCGTATCAGCTCGTCAATTTTCAAATGCAGAATGTCGTTGTCACGGTTTTGAGTATTCTGAATCAGGAACACCATTAGAAACGTAATGATCGTTGTCGACGTATTGATGATGAGCTGCCAGGTGTCGTTGTAATGAAAGTACGGCCCCGTCAGTCCCCAGACGACAATTAACGCCACAGCCACGAGAAAGGTTTTTGAGCTGCCAGCCCGATTGGACAATGCTTGGCAGAAAATTGAAAATTTCATGATTGCAAACTCTAGATTTGTGTCTCGGGTAGACCACATCGATAACTGAAATACTTTCTTACAATTTAACCCGTTCGTCGGATCAAGAACCTGCGCATTTTCCCACGACCTAAACATCCTTTGTATGAACTCTCAGCGAACGCCTCCGTCTTCCAGAGGGCTCAGGGTAATCAATTGCAAAATTCTATGCGGCATCTGTCCCAACACAAGGGCTTTAGAATGAGCCCTCCCGGGTCGTGCATTTGGTCGAGATTCTTTTGCCACCCAAAGCTAATGCAGGCACTCCTTTACCTTCCGACGAATTCAGACGCGTGTGTGAGTAGTTGGTCGAGCATTGGGGTGTTGTGACTGCATTCACCCGAACACCG
The DNA here is from genome assembly GCF_015351605.1 of Pseudomonas sp. p50(2008). Lineage (NCBI taxonomy): Bacteria > Pseudomonadati > Pseudomonadota > Gammaproteobacteria > Pseudomonadales > Pseudomonadaceae > Pseudomonas > Pseudomonas sp. p50(2008). The sequence goes on along the minus strand of NZ_JACMYF010000009.1, from coordinate 255,144 downwards.
GCAAAGGGTGTGTTCTTGCATTACGAACAAGAGAGGGCAGAGGACGAGATTGTTGTTTACGAAGTGATGGTAAAGAGGGTCGATAAACTTTAGTGGCCCAGCTACAAACGTGGCTTCGAGTTGGGATTTCGCCTACAGGAGATTTTGATACGAGTGACCTCTGTGGGGGTCGTTCACTGATAGCAAACTAAGGAGTTGCCGCCAGCTTCTCGTCAGACGCTCTGAACCAATTCGAAAACTGACCGCTCCACCAAGAAATATCCGGTTGGGGAGTGAGATGAAGGCTTTCAAAAACCAGCTAACGCCGGTTCACCTGAGGAGACTTCGAGCCCTTGATGCTTGGCATTGCGCACTGGATAACCGAACGCTGCGCATGGATTGTCCTGACGCTTATCATGATGAACTACTGCGTCAGTCCGACGAGATGGATCGTCTGGGTCTCGTGACGTGGATTGAGTGGCGGGATTTACGCATGGAGGCTGACCAAGCGTATCTACGTGTAGTGGCCGGAGAAGATTATCACCCTCGTGTTTTCTTGGAATGTTCCGCGCCATCTCCGGTCAACCGAGCAATAACTTCGTGAGTCCTAGTCATGTCAATCGCTGACGACACTGTTGACTATCTCCGTGACAACTCCCTTGTGCTAACAACGGCCGAGTCTTGCACGGCTGGGAAAATTGTAACGCTATTGTCCGAGGTCGAGGGCAGCGGCGAGTTCATCGAGTGCGGTTACGTGGTGTATTCACCCCAGGCCAAACAACGTGTTTTGCATGTCAGCCCGCGCACCATCGAAACCTTCAACTTGACGAGTGTGGAGGTTGCCAGGGAAATGGCGATGGGAGCGCTGCGCGATAGCACCGCCAATGTCGCCGTAGCGACGACTGGGATTCTAGGCCCAGAAGATATCGATGGCATTCCTGCCGGCACCGTTTGCTTCGCGTGGGCGTTTCAATTGCGTGAACAATGTAGTGTTTTCATTCATGAGCATCGGTTTTCTGGCACCCGGTGCCAAGTGCAAACGTCAGCTACCGAATACGCTCTAAAACGGCTTCCTGATTTTCATCGTCGTACAGTCAACGTAGGAGACAGAGCCTGATGAATGACGATGACGAACATCCCGATTTGCACAGTCGTAGATTCCCTGTCCGCGAAGACATGGCTTACCAGCTAAAGGTCTGGCGCTTTGAACGCTGTGGTTGGTACCTGTTGGTTTTACTGGTTGTGTTAGGGCTGGCGGGGCTGTTTTCCCGTGGGCTTCTCAGTACCAGGGATGTACGCAGCGATGATGGCAGGATCAGAGTGCAATACGAGATGTTTCATCGCAACGGCTCAACCAACTCGATGAAAATCAGCGTGAATGGCGCTCCAGAGTCCACGGTTGAACTGGAACTGGCCGGAGAGATACTGGAGGGGTTCAGCATCGAGACATTGCAACCTGAACCGGCGCGGGCCCGCAGTTCTGCTCAAGGCATTAGGTTATGGGTTCAGACCGATACCCAAGGCCAGGCCGAGTTGTTCGTTACGCTGAGAGGCGATGGACTTGGGTTGTTCCACAGCCGCGTCGTTCTGCCGGGTTCGAACGATGTAAAACTCGCTCAGTTCATATTCCCCTAGGTGACTTATGGATTCGGTATTGCGTGCAGCAGCGATGTACTTGGCGCTCATGGTGCTATTCAAGATTGCCGGCCGACGGTCATTGGCCGAGCTGACGACCTTCGATTTCGTCTTGTTGATGATGATTGGTGAGGCCACTCAGCAAGCGCTGCTGGGCGACGACTTTTCCGTGACCAACGGGATACTGGTCATCGTAACGCTGATCGCGATCGACGTCGGCCTATCCCTGCTCAAACAGCGTTCCGGCTGGGTATCACGGCTGATCGATGGCGAACCAACGATCATCGTCGAGAATGGCAAGCTTTTGCGCCAGCGGTTGCGCCACGCCCGGTTGGTGGAGGCCGACATCATGGAGGCAGCACGATCCAGTCAGGGCATCGAGACGCTGGAAGAAATCAAGTTCGCGATCATTGAGCGCAATGGCAAGATTTCCATCATTGCCCGTGAGGATTAATTTCTGACGCTCGCCTGCGTTTTCGAGATTTTCTTGGAACACCCTGATTGGTCTGAGGCCTAAGAATTAACAATCTGAGGAGGGTTACATCATGTCTGAAGCTACCAGCTATTTCGTGATTGCTATTGCTGTGATCATTCTGCTCGTCGATCTTTGGGCAATCGTCAGCGTGTTTCGCAGCGACAAAACGGTTGGGATAAAAGCCGGTTGGGCTATCGGGCTCATCATCTTCCCAGTCATTGGTTTAATCGTTTGGGGTGTTGCGGGGCCTCGTGGGATCAAAGAAGGCCCTTCGTCGCCAGAACACAGTAAGGGGTAGTCAGCATCCGTCTGTCGCTAGCGCAGAAGGTTTTTGAAATTTACCCAGATGCATTTGCTTCAGATGATTGTGGGTTGGCATTCGGTCTCTTACCGAGTGAATCGCAGCCCGTATTCGCCTGAGGAGAATGTCATGTTTCTACATAACAAACGACTTCAATACACCGTGCGGGTTGCCCAGCCAAATCCTGGGTTAGCAAATTTATTATTGGAGCAGTTTGGGGGAGCTCAGGGCGAGCTTGCAGCCGCCTCACGCTACTTCACCCAAGCCTTGGCAGAAGATGATCCAGGCAGAAAAGATCTGCTTATGGATATCGCCACCGAGGAGCTCAGTCACCTTGAGATCGTCGGGTCGATCATCGTGATGTTAAACAAGGGTGCCAAAGGACAAATGGCTGAAGGTGTGGAGGAAGAAGGAGAGCTGTATCGCGCCATTAATGGTGCCGGCAACGACTCTCACATCACCAGTTTGTTGTACGGCGCGGGTGCTCCGTTGACTAACTCGGCGGGCGTACCTTGGTCGGCAGCTTACGTCGACACCATCGGCGAACCCACAGCAGACATGCGCTCAAATATCGCCGCTGAGGCGAGAGCGAAAATTGTCTATGAACGGTTGATGAATGTTACCGATGATCCGGGTGTGCAAGAGGCCCTAGGATTTCTGATGACGCGTGAAATCGCCCACCAGTTATCTTTCGAAAAAGCACTGCATGCCATCCAGCCAAATTTCCCTCAGGGCAAACTGCCGGGCATGCCAGAGTTCACCAACGTCTACTTCAACATGTCACAGGGCGAAGGCAGCACTCGCGGCCCTTGGAACGAAGGGGACGATTGGGACTTCGTGGAAGATCCGGCGCCTGCAGTGGATGGTGGGGACGGCACCGCCTCTGTGCAATTGAGCGCTGAGGACGAGGCGCTGCTCATGGATATGAAAGCAAGGACGATGTCCGACCCAGACAGCAATCCGATCACAGGGGCGGATTTAGGGGCGGGGGTACAAGGCGAACCTCAACCTTGAAGAGCAGCCGCACGCCCTCTGGCGTGCGGTCTTCCATCTTATTCAGAGGGGAATCACATCATGGTTAACAAAAAATCAGCGCGTCAGAATTTAACTGGCCCTGAGATGCTTTTTGCCACCAGCGTCGCTTACGAACGTGACGCGCAACGCGTATCCAGGCAGTTCCTACGGTCGCTTTCCGTATCTACTGAAAAGTACGATTCAAAAAAATAGGAGGTATCCGTGCCCGATCCGTTGACCTCATCAGGCGCACCGCCTCGCTCCTGGTTCGCCCGGTTCTCAGGAACTGGGTGGGGCGGGCGCGCCTTCTGGTCAATTTTGATTGGCGTAACATTGTTCTTACTCATATGCGGGTATGGCGCCTTTGTCGGCGCCAACAAACAAAATCTGCACTTCGCTTTTCTCGGTGGCATGTCAGGTTTCGCTGCGACGGCAATGGGAGCTGTCGTAGCGATTGCGTTACGAGACATCGCCGCCCGCACACAAGACATCATGTTGGGCTTCGCCGCCGGCATGATGCTGGCCGCCAGTTCCTTCTCGCTCATTCTCCCTGGTATTGAAGCAGCTCAGGCCCTGTGCGAAAACCAGTCGCTCGCAGCTTGCGTAGTTGTTGCGGGATTGGGACTGGGCGTAGCGTTGATGGTTGGCCTTGATCGTTTCGTCCCTCACGAACATGAGAAAAGCGGACGCCGGGGGCCGGACGCGCAGCGTATCAATCGTGTTTGGTTGTTCGTCCTGGCAATCACTCTAAATAACCTGCCGGAAGGCATGGCTATTGGAGTGAGCTTCGCCAATGGCGATATGAAGGTCGGACTGCCACTCACCACTGCCATCGCCATTCAAGACATTCCTGAAGGTCTGGCAGTCGCCTTGGCGTTACGCGTGACCGGTATATCCGCACTGCGCGCGGCGCTGATTGCAGTGGGTTCGGGGTTGATGGAGCCGATTGGCGCAGTCGTCGGCTTGGGTATTTACAGCAGCTTTGCATTGGGCTACCCAATTGCACTCGGTTTGGCAGCGGGCGCCATGATTTTTGTGGTTTCCCATGAGGTCATTCCCGAGACTCACCGCAACGGTCATGAGACCCCCGCTACCTTAGGACTGATGCTCGGTTTTGGGGTAATGACGTTTCTCGATACTGCTTTGGGTTAGCTACCAACCTTTTATCCGTCGCTCTAAAAATTTTCGGAACACCGCTTGACTGCGACTGGTCAGTCTTCATGCACGGCAAGTTTTGCATGCTTGTTGATCCCATGCGGACGCCCATCAGGCGACGCCAATACTGACCAGAAGGAAGTTTGGAAATGGCTAGAAAAACTGTAGAAGACTTGTTTATCCATGAACTCTCTGATGTTTACAGTGCGGAAAAACAAATCACCAAAGCATTGCCGCGCTTGGCGAAAGCAGCGACTAATCCACTGTTGGCAGACGCGTTTACGTCCCACTTGGAGGAGACCCATGGGCAGATTGAACGCATTGATCAACTGGTCGAGCTGACCGGTATCAAGCTGAAGCGCATGAAGTGCGCGGCCATGGAGGGACTTGTCGAAGAGTCGAAAGAGCTGCTGGAAGAAATTGACAAAGGGGCTGTCCTCGACGCCGCACTAATCGGTGCGGCGCAAAAGGTGGAGCACTACGAAATTGCCGCCTATGGCACGCTGATAGCGATGGCCAAGCATCTCAAACTAGACGATGCAGCGGCTTTATTAGCCGCAACCCTTGCTGAAGAAAAAGGGGCTGATGAGAAGCTGAGCAAGATCGCGGAGCAAGGCGGCAATCAAGCGGCGACCATGGAAGCTAAATAAACAGGCGTAGCAAGTATTCTGGTCGACGAAGACAGGTTCGCCGACCAGATTCTAAAGGAAAATCATGATCGATCCGATCCGATCCGATCCGAATTAATCTCACGCGAGTCTGGTGCGCATGAGCCATGATGCTGAATTTTCCTCGCACGCATTTCTGGAGCAGTCTTGGAGGAGAAGACGATGATCGATGAATCGATAATTCGCGAAAGAGCGTATGCACTCTGGGAAAAGGATGCGTGCCCGGAGGACGCTGATCTTTTCTATTGGTTTCTCGCACGCGAACAGCTAGAGACTGCGCTTAAACGGAGTTCCGTCGAGAAGGCCGCGTGCGAAGGGAGAAGTCTCTTTGTTAGTAAAGTCACCGCAACCGCAGATGAAATAAAACTACGTTTCCGGAAGCGAGATACAGCTTGAGAACGATTTTCCGCGTCTCGCTTTGACCACCATGTGCTATGGCGATGTCCCTTACGTGCCGATGGAAAGGCTCAGATTGAAACGGCGGCCTTCCAATTTATAGGCATCCCTACGTCGACTCCCCGTGATTTGCAGTGCGACACTAAAAAAATGCCCGCAAATAGATGCGGGCAAGTCAGGAGGTACACAGGCAGCCTGGCAAACTTGCTCAGGCGTAACATTATGATTCTTGGCAGGGGACTGGAGTTCGCTTCATTTTTTGCGAATACGGGAAATGCTGATAAACGGTATAGGCCATGTTTCACCTACAAGCTGTAAATTGGGTGCGGCAAAACTTCATACGCAATTTTAGGAACACAATGCTGATTATGACTCTCTATCGGATACCCACTAGGGAGTCATTGCCATGTACGAAGATCGAAAAGACCAAGCATTAACGACTTGGCACAAGCTTTTGGAAAGGCCAGAAATTCGAATGACCGCCCAAGAGCAGTATGAGGAGCTACTCCGACTCGCGGAGGAGTATTTGAATCAAGGCTTCATTGATCGCGACGAGAGAAAGCGCCTGGTCACGGAAGCGGCTCGGCGTTATGCCCGAGCTGTCGATGGAGTGGGAAGTGGCACGTAAAGGCACGGTCAGCTGATATCGGTGAACGCAAAACGACAAGGGATAGGCAGATCAGGCTGCCCCGTTTCGCACTGTCTGACCAAGACTAATCCCACTTTTTCGCGTCGCTAACCGACTGAATAGAAATATCGCTTTTGGACGACTTTCTACCTACGTAGTAAAATCAGTTTCTCTTTTGCGTAGAGCAAGCACTCGGTCATCAGGTATTGGAACCCTGCGCTCAACAGCTACGTGGCCTCATTCACGAAGACTCTCGCTTGCATGCCTCCTCAATGACATCGATGAATTCATCATGGGAAATCGGCTTGCCTACGTGGTAATTGAATCCTGCTGATTTGGTTTTTTTCTGATCAGCCGATGTGTTATAGCCACTTAACGCAATGGCCGGGGTGTACTTCAAATGGGGGATTTGACGAATTGCCTGAATGAATTGATGCCCGTCCATGATGGGCATGCCGATGTCCGAAATGATCACATCGTAGTTGCTATCTTTCGAGACCGTTAACGCCTTCAACGGGTCGGTGAACGCTTCGACAAAGGCATCTTCCATCTCAAGCAACATCTGGAGGATTTCCAGCACGTCTTGAGAATCATCTACCAAAAGCACTTTTTGACCAACCAGACGCCCCGAGTTATCTGATGCTGGATGTGGGTCATCAGGAAGTCGATCAGGCTGGGACAAGGGCAAACGAACGGTGAAAGTACACCCACGACCAATGCCTTCAGAGAAAGCTATAACCGAGCCGCTATGCGCCTCTACCAGCTGTCGCACTAGGGAAAGGCCAACGCCGAGTCCTTCCCGTTGATGGTTCGCATGTTGGTTTTCGGCCTGGCTGAACAAATCAAACACCTTGTGGATACTGTCTTGATCGAGGCCGATGCCGCTGTCTATGACTTCCAGCTGCGCCATATCCTCGTGGCGCGAAGCAATCAACCGGACGCGACCTCCTTTAGGCGTAAACTTCAGTGCGTTGTTCACCAGATTCCAAATGATTTGTTCGAGACGAGTGGTATCCGCCTCGATCACCAAGGGTCGCTCCGTTGATTGCGGCAACTGCAAATGGATTTCGCAAAGATGCTGATCATTGCTCACCACGGTGTGAATATCTTGAAGGACTCGACCCAGATCGACGGCCTGCTTTTTCAGTTTGAGCTTGCCGGTGCGTACCCGAGCCACATCCAGCAGATCATCAATAATCCGGGCCTGGCTAGTCACCGCATCACAGATGGTATTCACAGCCTTCATTGCCGGGCCAGCAGTCTTGGCCATTGGTAAGCGACGCAGCAACTCTGCATTAAGTTGGATGAGATTCAGCGGATGTTTAAGCTCGTGTGACATAACCGCGAAGAATTCGTCTTTGAGATGACTGCTGTTTTGAGTCGCTTGCAGATGCTGGCTCTGTTCATCCTGTTTGCGCTTGTGACCAGTCAAATCGCGCGCGATTTTGACGTACCCTTTCAAGCTTTCCCCCTGAAGGCGCGTTACTTCTCCGCTGCAATAAAAACGGCTGCCGTCCTTACGCTGATGCCACCGTTCGTCCTCCCCACGCCCTTGTTCGCGCGCCGCACGCAACTCAGTCTCGGGCACGCCTGTGGCACGATCTTCAGGTAAGAAGATCAGGTCGTAGTAAGCGCCCATAACCTCCTCTTTGGTAAAACCGAAAATAAACTCGGCGCCCGTGTTCCAACCGGTGATCACACCCTGCTCATCGAGAATAATGATGGCAAAATCGTGCGTGCTTTCAGCCACGAGTCGCATCCGTTCTTCGCCCACGCGCAAATCTTCCTCTGCAGCACGGCGTTTAGTGATATCGATAAATGTGAGTATCGTCCCGTCAATATGATCTTCGCTGGAACGGTAAGGCAATAAGCGGACAATGTACCAGCGATGGTCATTGCTGCTGACCTCACGCTCGATCATATTGAGTGATTCGAAGACGGTTGCAGCGTCTTCGGCCATCTCGGGGTAGTCCAGCCTATGGGTGATGTCCAATAACGAGCGCCCCGTATCGACAGGCAACATGCTAAAGATTTCGGCTGATTTTGGTGTAAACCAGCGAATGCGCATGTGGCGGTCGATAAACACCGTAGCAATATCGGATGAGCTGATCAGGTTGGTAAGGTAGTCATTGACCTTGTCAGTTTCCTCGACCTTTATCTTCAGTTCGTGATTGACCGTCAGCAATTCTTCATTGATTGATTGCAACTCTTCCTTGCTGGTTTCCAACTCTTCAGTGGCCGACCGCAGCTCTTCGTTGACGGCTTGCATTTCTTCGTTGGAAGCTTTGAGTTCTTCGCTTGAAACCTCTGATTGCTCGATGGTTTCCTGTAAATGCAGCTTGGTGCGCTGTAGCTCTTCCTCTAGGCTAATGAGTACCTGATTTTCAGTCTGGGTTTGAACTAAAGGATCTTGCGAGTCGACTTCCTGCTCCTCAAAAAGTACCAGTACAAAGTCATTTTCGGTTTCCTCGTCCTTGTACGGATGGGCGGTCAAATTGATGAGATAACTGCGCTGCTCACGTTCGATACGAACCCTGCGCGAGGTGAAAGCAGCCCCAGACTGCTGCACTTGAAACAGCGTGATTCGGATTTCTAGCCGCAAGTCCGGATGGGAAATAGCGAGCAAATTTCGCGACATCTCGCCAGCGACATACCGGAGGAAGCGTCCAGCGCCTTCGCTCATATGCAAGATATTGGCATCGCTATCGACGATCACACTCGGTGGCGCGGTTTTACCGAGTGCCCGCAAATGAATATCTGCCAATGCCACCTTGTGTGTGGCGGACGGTTTCAGGGGGAGAGATACGGAAGCCGCAGCGATAGTTCGCCCATAACCCCCTCGGGGAATGGTGGGCGCTCGTCGGGCACTGTTAACGGCGCTTTTGGCACGGAAGATACGGTTGCGTTTGTCGACCGGTGTGAAAAGATCCAGGCAATCGTCAATCGACTCGCTGCTACCCAGAAAGAGGTATCCACCTGGTCGCAATGCAAAATGAAACATTTGCATGATTTCCCGTTGGACTTTGCGATCCAGATAAATCAGCAAGTTTCTGCACACAACCAAGTCGATCTGCGAGAACGGCGGATCCAACAGCAAGCTGTGCTGAGCGAATAGCACCCTTTCGCGTAAATCCTTGCGGATCCGAAACTGCTGGTTTTCCTTAGTGAAATTTTGCCGCAGCCGATTAGGGGGGACGTCCGTCAAGATCGCTTCGGGATACAGCCCAGTGCGCGCAGTCGTGATCGCGCGATCATCAATGTCCGTGGCGAACACCTGTAAATTGGCGGAGCTGGGTTCCTGGGCCATGTATTCAGACAACAAAATGGCAAGGCTGTACGCCTCTTCGCCAGTCGAACAGCCCGCTGACCAGACACGTACCTCTTCGCGATGCGGGAGGGTCTCTTGAAGTGACTGCAAGAGACTGGGAATGACATGCCGCTCCAAGGCCTCAAAAGCTTCCCGGTCGCGAAAGAAGTTGGTAACGCCAATCAGCATGTCGCCCAGCAACGCTCTCGTTTCTTCGGGGTGCGTTTCCAAGTAGTCGTAATAAGCGCTCAGATCGGACTGTGCCGTGACTTGCATCCGTCGTTCGATACGGCGCAGGACAGTGGCACGTTTATAATGTTTGAAATCGTGCCCAGTCTCTGCGCGCAACTGATGCAAGATGTCTTGCAATCGCTGTTCAGCGACGACCGCTTCGCGCTCGGTGGCAGGAGGGGTTGTTCTGATTTCAGGATCATTGGCGGTGGGCAGGATAATCGATCGGGAGTTGCGCCATAGCTCCAGCAACTTTTGTGGCATTTCCACCACGGGCAAAACGATATCGACCATCTGCGTTTCGATAGCTGCGCGGGGCATGCCGTCATATTCGGCATCTTCCGGCGTCTGGACGAGAGTAATCCCGCCTTGCTCCTTAATCCGCGATAATCCCACAGTGCCATCCGAACCGGTGCCCGATAGGACGAGGCAAAAAGCGCGTTCCTTGTGCACGTCTGCCAGATCCCGGAAAAACAGATCTATGGCAATGTGCATGCCTCGCGGCCGCTCCAGAGCGGTCGCCGAGATATAGCCATCATTCATCATCAAATGGTGCGCTGGCGAGATGACATACACTGTATTTTTTTCGATGGGTGTCGTGCTGCTTACCTGAAGCACGGGCATCTTAGTCGCTTGCTGAATGATCTGGTCAGCCAAGCTCTGATGGTCGGGTGAGAGGTGAAGAATGACGACAAACGCCATGCCATTATCACTGGGCATGTGTTCGAAGAATGATTTGACCGCTTGAAGTCCCCCAGCAGAGGCGCCAATACCGACCACAGGAAACGGCAACGTGCTTGGAATCAGTTCGTTGCGCTGTGGAACGCTGGACGATCGTTTGATGGAGGACGTCATAAATAAGGGCCTTTTCTAGCAGCGGCAATAAACTGCCAGTGCTTTCGCATCATAGCTCCTTTTGTCATCAGCCAGTGGTAGAACAATTGCCAGTTAAACCCGCTATCGGAAGTATCATCGCGTGGAGCCAGGCCGAAAGACTGCTAATCAGCCGCCGTTCACCGATGGCGTTCGATTGGACAGAAGATTCGATAGTGCAATGAAGAATGTCGTCCGTTATCAATTCTCCGTCTCTGCTAATACTGTTAGTTCGTAGGAAAATCCGATGACCTCAAGCCTTTTCGATGCAACCGCATCCAAGCTTGATAAGCCTGCGTTCGCATGGCGTCGGCAGAGAATTTGATTTCGTTGAAGCGACGCCAAAGCACGGCGTCGCGACAGCCGTCAGCAAACAGACCGTAGGCGATATCATCGAGCCTATTCGCTTCGTAAAGAAGCGCATTAATTCTCGCGAGTTCGCCTTCATCTTCGGTTTGATCGAAGTCCTCGCTCATGGCTACGCCTCAGTCCAGACCAAGGCGTTTGTTTCGCGCCATTTGACATCCGTCACCCCAAATCTTTCAGCCTGAGGTTTCGACATGACCTTCAAAGGCGGTTTCCCAGGCTTAGGAACCGGTACTAACCCGGCGTCGCAACTTGCCCAGTGCCATGCGTCCACATTGCGCATTGCCTTAGCGCGAATGGCGAAAGACTTTGGCTGCCCATGAAGCTTGTAATCGATTACAAAAATATCTGTCTGGCTCATGAGTACCTCCGTACGCTCATAGCAAAATGAGTGGAGCATGACGAAATAAATTCCAACTTTTTTGGCGATACTTCGGGGCGTGCTCTTGACTGGTTGGCCGCGCCAATTATCGCGCAAATCTCCAAACAATCTGGAACAGCTGTGATATGGGAATGTCACAGCGGGGGCTCACGTTTTTTCGACTTACAGAAGAGCATAGATCCCGGGCGGTGGAACGATTCAGCCACCGTCCCTCTGAAAATCCTTGTCGAATAATCCTTTGTTTGAACCCTTGACTACCTATCCTGATGGACAACAATAAATGCAGATTGCTACTAGGAAAACCGCGATGATCTCCGCTCTTGAGCTCCGACATATCATTGAGTGTGGCTTCCTACCATTGTCCTGCTCATGCACGACAAATGCGGATGGCTCGTTGATGATTAAGGTTACCGATCCTTCAACAGGCAGTGTGGAGCTTTTGGTGACGGGGATTTCGACTGCGGCGCTCACGTCAAGCAGAGCTATTGCCGGTCTAATTGGCGAGCTACGCAGTGAGATGGCAGCACGCAAAACCAGTTTCGAGTCGAGTGAGCGCATAGCGCAAGGACGTTGAGCAGATTGATGCACAAGGATAGCCGTCAAAAGCTGCCTTTGATGTCAAACTGATATCGGCCATACTATGGCTTCATTTTCATGGAGCCGCCCCGTGTCCTCCGATAGAACACAGCAACTTGAGCAAGCACTTCTAGCCGTTATAGCGGCCGCCACAAAGATCGGTGTGAGCTGTGATGCACTATGTGCAGAAGCGGTGGGCGGCCTGATGGCAGATCGTTACTGGAAGTGGTCGCTCACGGAACATAAACACGGCGCTGCTGATGAGATAGAGGAGGCGCTCACCAAGCTTCTGATGATGGGAGTTACGAAGTCGAGCCCTGCCTGCCTCGGATCTCCGATCCCGTGATTCAGGCTTTGTGAATCGCAATGCCAGGCTGCAGTAAAGTCGCCATAGCGATAACGAAATCATCCAGTGACCACGGCTTGTGGAGATAGATGCTAGAGGCTGGAACAGCTTGAGGATCTATCAAATATCCAGAGGTCAGGATTGCTGCAATTGATGGCCATCGACTACTTACCATCTCGATGAACTCGATCCCCTGGATCTGGCCAGGTACGCCGTGATCTGCGATCACCAAACGACACTGTTCATGAGTTTGAAGCAGATAGGTTAACGCATCATCTGCCGTCTCAAACGAGATTGCCCGTCCACCGACTTCCGATACGATTTCTTCCATCAATGCTCGCAAGGTCGGATCGTCTTCGATGACAATCACCAATCCTTCAATAGGCAAGAAACCTTCCCACTGGACGATCAATCAAAGATCCCTTAGCCGAGCGCACCTGCCGGCGTTTGATGAGTCAGTGTGTGAGTGTATTCGCATTTCAGGATTTTGTGGCCCCTTGCGAATCTTTTGATGACACAGGTCACAGATAGTCTTCAGTACCTGAACGAACTGGAGAGTCGAGGCCGCTTAGAGTGGAAAACCGTGACCATTTTCAGATCGACACCCAAATTAAAAAGGGACGCGACGATTCGGTAAAAAACCGAACCGCCTCGGCCTTTTCACTTACCGATAGACTTAGGTAGTCAACAGGGTTGCGCTGCTATCGGTCTCCGGAATAGCGATGTGGCTATCGCCGGGCGTCAGAATGACTTTTCGGCAATCCTCTTCTTTTTTATCAAAGATTTTATATCCCTCTGCGGCCTGTTCCAGTGACATGCGATGGCTGATGATGACTTCCGGTGAGAGACGACCTGTCTCGATGTGCTCTAGAAGCTCAGGGAGAAAACGATGCACGTGGGTCTGCCCCATTTTAAAGGTCAGCCCCTTGTCGAATGCGTCTCCGAAGAGGAAGCCATGGATGAACCCTGAATAAACGCCCGGAACACTGACGATGCCGCCGCGTCGAACGGCGGCGATGCACTGACGTAAAGCCTTGCCGCTGCTGCCCTCAAGCTTGAGTGTCGCGAGAACTGTTTCAGTCGTACTACCTTTTGCCTCAAAACCGACTGCATCAACGACGCCATCAACACCCCGCATTCCTTTGGTTTGCCGAATGATCGTATCTGCAGGATCGTCGTCTTCATCGAAGTTGATCGGAATTACACCATAAGTTTTCTGCGCGTAAGCCAAGCGGTAAGGATGGTGATCGACCATGAAAATTTGGTCGGCACCGAGCATCCTTGCACAGGCCGCACTCAACAATCCGACGGGGCCTGCACCATAGATTGCAATGCTGGAGCCATTACCAATCCCCGCGTTCGTTACAGCCTGATAAGCAGTTGGTAGGATGTCTGAAAGGAACAGAACCTTTTCATCCGACAGCGTACCTGGCACTTTAAACGGCCCGGTGTTGGCTTTCGGTACGCGCACGTATTCAGCTTGCCCGCCAGGCACACCGCCGTACATGTGACTGAAGCCGAACAGCGCGGCTCCTGGTGGTATTGCCTTTTTATTTATGATCGCTCCGCGCCCTGTATTTGTTGTTTCGCAGGCCGCGAACAGATCCATTGCGCAGAAGAAACAGCTGCCGCAGGCGATTACAAAGGGGATTACCACGCGGTCGCCGGGTTGCACGGCGGTTACCGCTGAGCCTGCCTCTTCAACGATCCCCATGAACTCATGACCAAAGATATCGCCATGCTCGACAGTTGGAATCTTTCCCCGATAGAGATGGAGGTCAGATCCGCATATCGCCGTTGCGGTAACCCGAAGAATGATGTCATCACTCTCCTCGATTATCGGATCGGGAACCGTGTCGACTTTGACGCTGTGCGCGCCGTGATAAGTGAGTGCTCTCATGACGTCTTACCTACTTCAGCTGGATGGTAAGTGGGAGAGGAGGATCGAAGAAAGTAAGTTCAGAGTGATATAGACGCAAATGACTAGCGGTCGCTTATGTTGGCACGCTCGTAATTTTTTAAACCTTATGGAGTTGAACTAGGTCGACTGCTGGAGTCTGTAGCTCTGGTACTCGGAGGTGACGTTAATGATTGGTATTGTCATACCTGCCCACAATGAAGAGCACCACATCGCTGCGTGTCTAACATCTGTCCTGTTCGCCGCTGCACATCCTGCATTGGCAGGCCAGCCGGTCTCCGTAGTCGTCGTTTTAGACGATTGCTCTGATCAGACCGGGCAGATCGTTTCAGCACACGGTGTTATCGGGATCGAGGTTTCCTTCCAGAACGTTGGCAAGGCGAGAGCAACCGGTGCGGATCATCTTCTGGCCGCTGGCGCGGAGTGGCTTGCCTTCACCGATGCCGACACTGTCGTGCCACATGATTGGTTGGCTCGTCAGATTGAGTTCAAGGCTGATGCAGTCTGTGGAACAGTCGAGGTGGATAGCTGGAATATCCATGGAGATTTGGTTCGCTCAAAGTACATGGAGCTTTACCAGTTTATCGAGAATCACCGGCACATCCACGGCGCCAATCTTGGACTGAGTGCCGAGGCTTACCGGAACGCTGGCGGGTTCCAGCATCTCACTGCACACGAAGACGTCCATTTGGTTGCTGACCTGAAGAGGGTTGGTGCTCATATCGTTTGGACGGCAACGAATCCGGTCATCACCAGCGCCCGCAAGGATTACAAATGTCGTGGAGGGTTTGGAGAGTATCTGGTCAATCTGGGTGCCTCACTGGGATTGCCTGCGCTTGATCCACAGGTTAGCGCCGGCGTATCTCTTTGAAAGTGCTGTCGGAAGGAGGTGGCAAGTTGGAGTACATCGATTACCTGCAATGGCCAGCCATGGTAGTGACGGTAGCCTCAGCGTGGTTCATCGGTTCGCAACGAGCGTATAGGCGCATGATCGCCTTTTGGGGATTTATCACCAGTAATGCGCTTTGGGTGATCTGGGGGCTTCACGCCGACGCTTACGCGCTGATCCTGCTCGAATGCATACTTTTGGGGATGAATGCCCGAGGCTTCAGGAAGAACTTCAATGCTTCCGAGTCATCAACCTAAGACATGTAGCTCGAATGACTTTGACCCTACGTAGCCCGAAGCGATTACGAATTAGTGTACTGAGAGATCATTGTTCACGCAGGAACTCGATTATTTCTCTCGCGAGCTCGTCGGGCACTTCCTCCGCCATGTGATGCCCACAGTCGAGCCCACGACCACGTTGTCGTGTTGTCCATGGTTCCCACACGCCTAAAACATCGCCGTACAGAAGCTCAAGATCATCACGTAGCGACCATAAAATCATTGTCGGGCACTCGACCCTGCGGCTCTCGCGGCGGTCGACTTCATCGTGAATACGGTCGATTCCAAGGCCTGCTCTATAATCTTCGACCATGCCATGAACGGTCGCTGGGTCATGGATGGCTGCTTGATAGTCTCTGTAGGCGTCTGCACCCATCGCCTCGGCGGTGCCGCCGTACCATCGATCAGGGTCAGCCAGGATTGCCTGCTCCGGTTTTTCGAGTTGTCCGAAGAAGAACCAATGCCACCATTTTGTCGCGAACTGGGCGCTACAGCGCTCGAGAGCTTCAAGGATCGGGACGCCATCCAAAATGCCGAGATGTGTGACGGCTTCGGGATGATCCATCGCCGTGCGAAAGGCGGTGTAACTACCTCGATCATGGCCAATCACGGCGAATCGCTCATGACCCAAATGGCGCATCAAAGCGATGCAGTCACGCGCCTTGGCGCGCTTTGAGGAGCCCGCATGATCGGCTGTGTCCTCAGGCTTTGATGACTGGCCAAAGCCTCTAAGGTCAGGACAGACAACATAATGATTTTTTGCCAAGAGTGGAGCAACGCGATGCCAAGTCGCATGAGTTCTAGGATGCCCATGGAGTAATAAGACGGGAGAGCCGCTCCCACCATGCCTGACTCTGAGGGTTGCCTCGGGAAGTTTTACTGTCTCAAGAGAAAAGTTATCGAACATTTCAATGTCCTTGGCGGTGTCCACTGTTCTTCGATTAACAATGACTCTGCCGGCTGACTATGTCTCATTGGGGCTTGAGTTTTTCTTGAGCCCTCGAAGGTTCATCAGGAAAAGACAAACCTGTAATACGATCAATGCATACGCGTCTGCGTAGAGTCCCCAGATCACCCACAACACGTTGCTCACACTGAAGCATATAAACCCGATCATCCGCCGGCCTGGTCGTTGCGATCCGATCAGCCATGCGGCGAGAACGGTAATAACCATCGCTGGCCATTGAACCCAATCCAGATAAGCCAAGTTATCCCCCTGTACAGTCAGCGAGGTGAGTCGCTATGTGAATGCCACGCTGGTCAATCGGGCTGCTGTTGGCTAGATGAGGCTTTCGATTTTCCGAGAATGTAACAAGGGTGGAGCTGACCATTTGGGTGGGTGGTGACGACCACAGGTATCAATGACCAGCCTTCGTGAAGCTTCAGATTTGCTTCGTTGGCTGACAGCGCTTCCATAACTTGGATTGTGTCGGAAATATGCATTTCTTCTTTCTCAAATCGTAAGGTTCAACCATTAGGCGTCGAGCATGAGTAAGGGTTCCGTTGTCGCTGCCTCGCTCAGCTGGATCATTCGTGATAGCGCCTGGTCTACATTGAGACCATCGCTTGAAGGGTGAACCAGTGAGCAAAATCATCAGCGCACATGACTTACAAATCGACCTTCAAGGTGCGAACGAAGCCGGGTTGTTCAAATGGCTGCTTGCCAGTTTCCTGATGTGTAAGCGAATCCAGGGGCCGATTGCCGCCAACGCCTATCAAGTGATCGTCGATAAACATCATCGGGATACGCCGCACAAATTGGCGAGCTGCACTCACCGCCAGCTGGTCATGATGCTAGGTGAGGCTCACTACGTGCGTTACGACGAGACCACCGCGTCGCGGTTGTTGGCATTGGCTAACAAGATGAATGCTGAATATCACGGCAAGGTCAGCAACATCGTCGCGGCAAGCGCAGATCGTAAGGCCTTCGAAAAACGGCTATCTGAATTTGAAGGGATAGGGCCGAAAACCATCGAGATCTTTATGAGGGAAGCGGCTGCGGAGCTCTTCGGAACTTCCCCCTAACTCTCACCAATGCTGCCTCCCAATTGCGTGCTGCAAGGAGAAATCATGACAACCCAGAGGCTAATAGCGAAGAGCTCGCAGTTAAATGTTTCGATCTGCGGTCAAGGCTCTCCGCTGCTTTTACTCAATGGTTTAGGTGGCTTGATTCCTACCTTCGATCCGTTGCGCGATGAACTGGAAGACTTCACGACGATCACGCTGGACGTGCCAGGGGTCGGCAAGTCGCAAATGCCCCGTTGGCCCATTCGCCTGCCACGCCATGCCGACGTGATTGCAGAGATGCTCCAGCAATTGGGAGTCGACCAGGTCGATGTGTTCGGGGTGAGTGGGGAGGTGCATTGGCTCAAGAATTCGCTCTTCGTTACCCGAGCATGGTACGCAGGCTGATTCTCGCGGCGACCTCTCCCGGCCCAGTGCTATTGATGAAGCCTGCTGACGTTATGGATTTTTTCCGCAAGAATAAAAACGCCAAAATGCGCAAGCAAGATAGCTCACGCAATTCAATTCACACGCTGCTGCGGTTCGGTGTGATGAAAGGCATGCTCTCTGTTAATCCGCGAACGTACTATTTCCAGCTCGCAGCCTTGATTGGATGGACAAGCCTGCTCCGGTTGTCCCGGCTGCCTCAACGCACGCTGGTTCTTACCGGCGACCGCGATCCTTTAATACAGGCGTACAACGCCTATATCCTGCGCCGCACAATTCGACGTTCAGAACTCCGCATTCTGAAGGGCGAGGGGCACTTCTTTGTGGTGACCAGCGCTAAACGAACTGCCGTCTTGATCCGCGAATTTCTTAGCCGGCAATATGACGATGAAGAGATGGCACCGAGGATCGCAGACCGAAACGTTAAGGCGAGCATGGAGCGCACCTAGATTAGTTAATCCGCTCGTTGACGTCTTTGTGAAGGGGAGTCAGACACAGTCGTAGGCAGCATCAATTTCATCGCAAATTCTTCCAAACTCTCCGGATCGACAATGGTCAACCTTGTAGCTGTTGTTGATTAATCATGTCGAGGTGACCCATGGATAACTATCACATCACAAAAAAAGAAAATGCTTGGGAGCTTGTCAAAGAGGGTGCGCAACGAGCTTCCAAAACAGCCTCTACGAAAGCGGAAATCACTGAGATAGCCAGCGAATTTCTGCAGGGTAAAACAGCCTCTCTGAAAATCCACAAAGAGGATGGGACGATTCAAGAGGAACGTACCTTTCCTCGTGCCGCCGACCCTAGGAAAACAAAAGGCTGAGTCGAATCCAAAAGAAGGGGCGGCCGCGAAGAAGACTTTCGATCCTTATCAAGGAAGTCAGGTTTAGCAGGAGTTCGCTTTCCATCCACGCCTGCGCATGTCTAACCACAGGAACTCTTCAATGGTAATTGCATGTCTAGGATGGGGATCCCTCATTTGGAAACCTGGAGCATTACCGCTCGCAAGCAAATGGTTTTTGGATGGGCCCGTTTTGCCCATCGAATTTGCGCGAGTCGGTGATGGGGGCGAGCTCGCAACCACGATCTGCGCGAATGCACATCCATGCACCGTTCTCTGGGCAATGTTGAATGTAAAAAACCTTGAGGAGGCATGCGAGGCCTTGCGTGTCCGAGAGCAAATTCCAGAGGACAGGGAGGATGGAATTGGTGTTTTTACCACCAGTAGCTCCCCAGTGGGAGTAATCGCCGAATGGGCACTCTTTCACCAATTGGACGCAGTCATTTGGACTGCACTGCCGCCTAGATTCGAAGACATTGAAGGTTCGATCCCAACCGTTGATGACGCTGTTTCATATCTAGCTGGTTTGAGTAAAGATGCGCAGGAGCACGCACGGGACTACGTTAGGCAGGTGCCGACTCAGATCGATACGTCCTATCGAAGGGAGATCTACTCAAGGCTTGGGTGGGATCAATGAGTGCACAGAGCCAAGCTCAAATTGGCGCCATCTTTGATCAGCTGTTGTCGCTGCGAGAGAGCGTTAACAGTCTCCAGCAGATGGAGAATGAAAGAGTAGGTACCCTTCGTGGCCACCAGACCGTGGATGTGGACGGCTCTTTTCTATTGGTTTTTCAAAAGCTTCAAAACAACATCGCCGATATGGAGGAGGCTTTGGCCACCATTGCGGAAGCCACAGGCGATGCACCAAAGTTCTAGCGGATCGTCATTGAGGAAAAATTACACGCCATAACGCTTGTTCCCGCCAGAAGTAATGCAGTACCGACCGCCTCTTGGCCCGATGCAAATGTTTCCAGATGGAGGGCACGAAGTACCGTATTTTGGCATCTGCCTCCGGGTTGGTTGTACTGGCGAACGCCAGGGTTTCGGTTTAGAGGCGATGTAGCAGTTCGATCCGCTACAAAGGCTGTTCGAAGAAAGCCATTTCGCAGGTTGGCCATCGATGCTGATACGCACCCAATCATCCCGTTTTTCGAAGACCTGAACTTTAGCCCCTCGGCTCAGCTTGGAAATGACTTTTCCGCCGGGCTGATCCCGGATATTGAGCTGGTTCGCGTTTACGTATTGATCAACTGAGGGGGCAGGTGTTGGTGACGGATCCGAGGTAGATGAGACCAGAGTATTCGGAGTGGGAGGGGGGCTCGGTTGTACCTGAGCGGGAGGCGAGTCTTTTTTGCCTATCGCCCAAAGGACAGCGAAAACAATCGGGAGTGGGACAAACCATGACTGAGATTTCTTGCGCATTTCCATTGCCTCCCAGCAGCCACTAAACAGCCTGTCCTCCCTGACCAACCTGGCTTCATAAACCTATTTGGAGCTTAGCTAAATCTCCATTATCAGCCGCCTACCTAACCCTCAAATCTTCGGGTTTCCCAGATTAAACGTCGCGAGCATTCGCTATCTTTATTCACGGATGGGAACCACCCGGCTAAGCACCTACGACCAGGAAGTCTTTGCTTGATTCCCAATTGCAGTGGCCGGTACCAGTCGGGCAGTAGCAGTACGTCTCCTGAACTGACCTCCAATACATGGCCATCGGGGCAGCCGAGCATCAACCGGGTCTTGCCGCAGGCGATGCCAAGCACTTCATGAGCTTCGGCATGGTAGTGGTGATAACTGTAAATCCCGTAGCGCCACTGTGGCGGCCATAATGGAAGACGCGCAAAGGGCGTCCAGTACCGCCTCAACCAAGGCAATGAAATCATTGCGCGGGCGGGTGAGTTTCTTCAGGGCGAAACTGCGTCGCTGAAGATTCACAAAGAGGACGGGACTATTCAGGAAGAATGAGCTTTTCCTCGTAGCGCAGACCCACGAAAGTCCAAAAGCTAGCAAGTGGTTTTGATGAATCAGTGACGATGCTCACCCCCAGTCGGATCTTCGATTTGAAAGACATTTCCATTGCGCCAGGCATCAGCACCTGGATCAATATGTGGGGCAGGGATGTCGGCCCGGTCTTTCTTTTTCCGTGTGCTATCGACATCAAATCTTTTGTCCCGTTCGATCACCAGTTGCGGGTCGATCTGACCATCTGCTGTGAATCCCATCATCAGTTGCGGAACGCCTAGCGGTAGCTCTTTGTTGAGGTCGGTGTGCCACGTATGCCAAGTCTTGCCATAGGTATTGATCAGCTTTTCCATCAGCGCATGTTCTGCAATGTCTGGAATACCGGGAGCAATCAATTGGCCCGACTTCACTTCATGAGCATGGCTGTGCCAGAGCGCCTTTTCAGTGATGGGCAATTTGGCGAACAGCTGCTCATTGATGATGTACTCCACCCCCATAAGCTTCGCGTCCTTGCGATTGCCATCGTAGATCACGCACTGGATCACTTGTTCATTGAGGGTGGAGCAATTGTGGTGAGCCTCCATTTGAACGTCGGGACGGCCATTGTAAAAATGGAATCCATCGAGGTAGGCATTGAGAGCATCGATGGGCGGACGTGATTGGAGCAGAGCGGCGCCGGCATCCAATGTGCGGGTAGTGGCTGTCTTTTCCTCACCCGGTGCAACGACATTGGAGGGGGTATTGTTAAAGGCGCATGCAGTCAGCAAGCCGAGGAATGCCAGAATCAAAGATGGTCTGAATCCGGTGAAAAACATCCGCTGGGTATTACCTCCTATCATTGCTGATCCTCCGTCCCGTTAGCTTCCAGGCATCGATGACGAACGACAATCGTCTTGGTTACCAATGCCCATATACCTAGATAGAAAGCGCTTGGAAGCTAGCGTTCAAATCAATAAGGACGGCTGCCTCTTCATGGCATGCGGGATTCATTTAGGAACGGCAACGTCGCTGGTAGCATCAACACTGAACTCGCCAGCGTCACCCATAACGCTGTACTGGTTTCGCAGTTTTCTCAGCTCCCTGTTGCTCATATAGGCGGTGATAGTTGTAAGCACAGAACTGCCCAGTAAAAATCAGCGCCACGGCCACTAGACCAAGCTGCACGTTTGGGAACTTCAATACGCTTGGCACGTGCTTTAACGCAGATGACGGCTCGGGACGGATCGCTGGAAGAAGCCTGACCAGTGCCCACCGCTTGCAGATAATCAATACACCGCGCTCGATACACAGTTGATCAGTTTATGAAATGCGTCAAACTTGGATACATGACACGAGATATTGGGGCTCGCGGCCAGCAATACTCGATGGCAAACCTTAACTCTTGGCATTTCGATCAAAAACCATTTTATGAGTCGAGCCAAACAGGTTGTAGATTCGGTTAATCCGTCGCAATGCGGCTGTAATACGTTGGCCATGAATGTTATTCAAACTAGAAATCAACCCAATGCTCATAATGAGCGAGTTACCCGAGAAACTCAAGCATGGCAAAGTCAACAGAACTACCAAGATCAAATTAAAACTACTTACTGTGATAAAATCGGTACGCGAACTATATGTAACTCCTATTAAAATCGAATGGCGAGCTATGCGAGCCACTGAATGTCTCGCATAGTTCACAAGTTAAGTAATGGGATCAATTCTAGCACCTGTATTTGCTGAGCGATAAAATTTGAAAAGCATACGATTTTCAGTACCAAGCAATATACGACTTTACGAAATCGCACGTTTGGGCTCGAAGAAAAGTGTCAACCCTCCTGGCGTGACAGCATACCTAGCAGACTATCCTGATTAAACTCCTGGCAAGCACGTTCAGCTTCAGCACGCGTCTGATAAACAGTCTTCAAGCGCAGCTTTTCCTGATTGTCATAGAGGTTGAAGCCTAAAGGTGCGGTCTGACAATAAAAGCGAAATCCGTTACGCATCGATCCCGTTTCCGAGGGGGCTGCAGGTACCACAACAAATCTCGAAATCATTTTCGCGTCCTCTCCCAGATCCGCTCACTATCAGCGGCTATTGGCCACCACAGCAAGCACATTTCCGCAGTTTCCGATGAGAAGCACGCGCGGCCTATGGAGATTGGTCGCATCGTAAAAAGGCTTAACTGATTCGCTTCCTCAGCTCTACTTCCTAGAAAGGCATCTATTCCTAAAGCGCCTCCTGCTAAGCTGAACTCTTGCAAGGAGAAGTCGCGATGCCAAATTCAGACCTGCTCCCTTCCCCTACTGTTCAAGATGAATCAAAACCAACTCGCCCTTGAGGCCGCCATTATGGAACCCACCCTTTCGGTCGAGCAGCGTGGTTCCGATGTGGTTGGAGGCAACGTGCGCGGAGCGTTGCATACGATCCACAAAAAAGAAGAGTTCATCAATATGACTCTTGCGGTGCTCATGACGCCTGAGTGGAAGGTCTATGGTTAGGCTGCTAGCTGGGCCCCGCTTGGCCCGAAGCTGCGACCTTCTCCGTTATGTCAATCCACAGCACAGCTCAGCTGTTGGCTAGCGGCGGCTCGAATGCGGAACAACTTGCGCCCAACCTTTCATCTCACCGCTCGCGATGTCTGCCAGATGATGAGGGGCGTCGCGCTGGGTAACCACCCTCTAATGCGCAGCTCCATGCAATCATGGAGTGAGACTATCACTGCCTCATTCCCGTTAAGTTTGATGGTTGGCGACTCACGCTATTCAATGACTGTGAAACCTCGGACTATTGCGAATACTAAACATCGCCTGGCGGTCGAGTCGGGACACTTGAACTCTGGTAGCGCGACGGAGTGGATCCTTTCGACCTATTGTGTGGCTGAGAGCGTGAACAGATGGATCGTGTGTTCGCGGTACATTGAGCCTCCTTGGAAAATGGGAGGTTGGGATCTTATGTCAGACCTCTTTAACGCCGCTTCCAAGATTATAGCTACGCCGCCTTTTCATCAAAAGCGGGTGCCGCCAAGGCTTGGCAGACTTACTAAGATGCAACCATAAATCCCTAAAGACGAACCTTGGGATAGAGATAATTAATTCGCATTGAATATACTCAGACGTCCCCGAAATTGCAGAAGGAAAAATATTTTATTAATTCAAATTATAAATTGCAACAACAAGTTACAAACCGATACTTCTTTGATACCGTCATCAATGAGATAATTGTCTGTTGATTGTTCTGGAGGGTGTACTATGACCACATTTCAATTTATTGCAGGCATGATATTGTGTTTGGTTGCGCTCGGCGTCAGAGCCTACTTGCTTATTCAATATTTGGAAAAAAACAAGCGGGCCGTTCAAAAAAAACAGTGAATAACGACAGCATGAATTTCCGAAGCTTGCCGTTAACAGTTGTGATTGCCGTCACATACGTCCCCCTAATTGGTGTGCTGGTCTATGACTAATTACGATGATTATCGGTTCCAATCTCACCATATTCTGCTTGAGCTTGATGCAGCTACTACTGCGTTGATGATGCTAGTTTCGGGACGTCAGACAGAAGGCCCTCGGTGGTGCGGAGCAGTAGAGCGCCACAAGCTGGCGTATGAAACGTGGGCGGCATTTCTTCGTCCACCAGCTACTGACCCCATGCCTGTTCTCGATGGGAGAGCGACAGGTCAGTACGGGCCATTTACGGAATGACCCACTTCATCGTTACTAAAGCTCACGAGGCTGTCTGGTCTCTGACATTAGCTTTTGAGATCCGCACCTTCACAATAAAAGTGTTGCCTTGCTCCCGGTCAGAAATAACATCGATAGATCCTTTATGTGAGGCGACAATCTCTGAAGCAATGAAAAGTCCTAAACCCAACCCCTCTGTAGGCGGATGGTCGATAACCGAATGCTGCGAGAACCGGCCCATGGGATTGAAGATGAATGGCAAAACATCCTTTGGTATAGGCTCGCCGCCATTATTGACGCTAAAAATCGCGGAAACCTCTGTCGCCACCAGCTCCACCAATATTGGAGTTTGGATTTCCCCGTGATGCACGGCATTGCTGATGTGTTTGAAAAGACTTGTCCCATATGTGCCCCATCGAACCTGCCTACGATTGACGCTTTCGCTGTAACCACCACATTCGCTTCAGGATGAGATAGACGAATTTCATCGACGATGCGTTCACACAAAGGAAACAGGTCTAATTCTGCGGTTTGACGGGAGTTCCTAGCCCCATCTGACAACGAGGCGCTCTCGGAATCAATCGCCAGTTATTCAAGGGCAGTTGAGGCCTCTCGCATAATGCAAAGCCGTTGTTGGGAGCATATAATTTGAACTCACAAGTTCTAAAGGTATTTACTGACACTGATATAGTCTAGGCAAGATGAAAGAAATACAGCGGCGAGCCGCTATAGAAACCTGGAACAAACTTATCGCGATGCCTGAGGACAGTATCGAAGCTCAGCAAAGGTATGACGAGCTCTTGACGTCAGCCGACTCTATGGAGCAGGAAGGGAGCAACTGATCAGCAGCCAAGAATGGCGCAGGCTCGCTCAGCAAGCGGGGCCATTGTTCGCTAGCACAGCAGAGTGCAGGCGTGAGACGAATAAAAGATAAGGCGTGCACTCACCCATCCAATGGTGGAATACACCACATGTGCAATCAATGGCTGGGCCAGAAGTAGGCCCCTTCGTAATTAGGAGGTTCTATTACAAAGTCATTGCGCGTTGAGTCAGCCAGAGCTCAAGCGCAGCCCCAGACATGGGGCGACTGTAAAAATATCCCTGTCCCAGATCGCATCCTTGCTCTTTCAAAAATATATGCTGCTCTTCGTTTTCGACGCCTTCAGCAACGATTTTAAAGCCCAACGCTTGGCCAAGGCTTATAATTGCCTTTGTAATAGCTACATCTTTTTCGTCATGAGGAAGATCGGATATGAAATTTCGATCAATCTTCAAGCTGTTTATGGGTAATAATTTCAAGTAGGCTAGCGACGAGTAGCCTGTCCCGAAGTCGTCAATTGCGGTAGATATCCCCATACCTTGCAGATTATGAAGTACGGCTTTGGAATGCTCAGGGCTTGCCAGCATCAAGCTTTCTGTTACTTCCACCTCAAGTGTGTTCGCGGAGATATTGTATTTTTGTAGCGTACTATTCATGAGTTCAACGTAGTCGCTTCGTTCAATTTGAAGAGCCGCAACATTAACCGCTATTACACCTGGCGATATCCCATTTTCACACCATCGCTTGATGTCTTGGCAAACTATATCGATTACTTGCTCGCCAATTTGAATGATCAACCCGGTACTTTCTGCTAACGGTATGAAATCTGCGGGCGGGATTAAGCCATTGATTGGGTCTCGCCATCGAACCAAGGCTTCCGCACCAACGAACTCATTCGTTTTAATGTCGATTTTGGGCTGGTACCAGACTTCAAACTCTTGGCCCAGCACTGCTCTTCGTAAAAATCTTTCACCGTCCATTCTTTCTTGCGCTCGCAAGGTCATCTCGGCTTGATAGAATCGGTAACCGTTACGACCATTTTCTTTCTTTCCGTTCATCGCTGTATCAGCTTGTCTCAGCAATTGCTCAGGGCTTGCAGATTCGTTCGATGCGATCGCGATCCCCAAGCTGGCGGTTATCAGGGTCGACGCTCCCTTTAAATCAAAGGGTTGCTCTAGTGAAGAAAGAAGTTTTTCAGCGACTAAATTTACTTCGTCTGTGGTTGCCAGATTGCCAAGTATGAATGCAAACTCATCACCACCCAGGCGTGATACTGTGTCACTCGGTCGAATGCAAGTTTGAAATCGGGCTGCAGCTATTTGCAGAAGCATATCGCCCTGTGCATGCCCCAAGCTGTCGTTGACTGTTTTGAAATCATCTAGATCTAATACGATGACGGCCAATATCAAATCGCCGCCCTGCGTTTGTTCGATTGCGCGCTGAAGTCGTTTCTGGAAAAGCGACCTGTTGGGTAATCCGGTAACTGGATCATAATGAGAGATTCGTTCAAGGTCTGATTTAGTTTTATTAATTACCGAAAAGTCAGAGAATACCGCGACATAGTTTGTGATTTTGCCACTGTCGTTATAAACGGTGTTGATGGTCATCCATTGTGGATACATCTCACCGTTTTTTCTCCTGCTCCAGAGCTCACCTTGCCAAAATCCACGCTCTTTCAAGTATCGAATAATTTCTCGATAGAAGGAGTTATCTTGATTCTCGGAAACCAGTATGTTTGGTCTTAAGCCGATAGATTCTTTAGCGCTAAATCCGGAAATAGTAGTATAGGCATTGTTTACGGATAAAATATGGCCGCGCTCATTGGTGATAATCACGCCGTCAGCTGTATGGTCTATAACTACGCCCGCGAGTCGAAGCTGCTCTGTATTTTTTTTGATTTTAGTGATGTCAGTCGATATGCCTAATACACCTGTCGCGAATCCACCTCCGTCTTTCAAAACGCATTTCGTAGTTAAGTATGTATGGATGGCGCCATTATGGGTAATGTTTTCTTCAAATCTAAGAATAGCCCCGGCTGAAAGGACTTCATTGTCATTCCCTTGAAATATCCTTGCTTGGGTTTCGGGCATGTGGCTAGCTCGCGGCTTTCCTTCGAGTTCTGCAAATGTGAAACCTGTTGCTTTTTCGAACATACGATTGCAAAGTGCTAAATTTCCTTTCGTATCGTACACATATATCAAGGAAGGTGCGTTATTGACGATGTTCAGGAGCAAAGATTTCTGGGTGAATAAAGCTTCCTCAGCTGTCTTACGAACGGTAACGTCGCGTACAACGGCGTAAACCATTGGTTGGCCGGACAGAATCACTGAGCACAACGTCACTTCAGACGGAAACGTTGAGCCGTCAGCTCGGGTATGTAGCCACTCAAAGCGATGAGCACCCTTTGCGAGAGCAATGTCTAGCATCTCTTTAGACTTTACCGAAGACAATTGTCCGTCAGATTGATATTTTGGAGATATGTCCGCTGGGTTGACTCGATATGACTTTTGGTGATTTCGTAAACCAAATGTTTCGATTGCTGCGGCGTTTGCGTCAACACAAATACTTTCTAGACTCACTATCCAGATGGGATCTGGTGAGCGTTCAAACAAAGCTCGAAAACGAGATTCACTTTGCTGCAATGACAATTGTATAATTTTTCGGCTAGTTGTCTCTTCGGTCAAATCTTGCTGTCGCTTTTCTATTAATTGATGGCTAATAATAAGTTTGGCCGAAAAGTAAGTAAAGAATCCCGTGCAGAAGAGCGCGAAAAGAAGCATAGGTGATTCATAAAAAGAATTGGTAATCCAGCCTTCCTTTGGCAGAGCAGCGAGCTGCCAAGTACCACCCGGAACTTCAACTGTAGTGATTACCGCATCTTCCTTGAATAGCGTTGGATCACCGAATATAATACCTCCTGCCGAGCCCAGCCCATCCTGGCCACGCAGCGCGACCTGTAAATCGTTTATGCTAGATATGCCCCCTACGAGCAGTAATTTCTGATAATCCGCCACCACCGAGACACTGCCCCAATATTGATCTTTTCCTGTGGCATCGGTGACGAACACTGGCCGACGGTTAACAAATGCCTTGCCCCCTTGAATTAATTGAACCGGCCCAGCCAATAGTGAAGTTCTATTTTCTCTAGATCGCAGTAATGCGCCATATTGATCGGCCAAGTTCCGATAATCTACGCCGATGAGCTTTTCGTTTGCCTGGATTGGAAAGACGTTATCTACGATGTCATTTGGTGCGAGGACAACGTGTTTTATTTGAGGCTGTAAGGATATTGCTTCTCTTGCTATCCCCTGAAAATGCGCAGCGGTAATGTCGCCATCCAACCTAACGAGCTGAGCAATACCCTCGGTAACGTCAAAAGTAGACCTTATCGCACTTTCCAGGCGCGTCTGTATATTACCTAGTGTCGAGCTCACTTGGGTTTTGGCTAGATACAAATTCTCCTGCTGCTCCAATGAGCCTAGCGCCAGCGATAGCACGATACCAGACAGAAAAATGCTAGCGGGGAGAGCAAAGATCGTCCACGAATACGAGATCGTTTTTGTGCGGGCCTGTTCGTTCGTATGTGCTGCAGTCGATTTGTCCAAAGCGGCAGCCCTTTAGTTTATTCGAAGGGATGGGCGGATCATGAGGAGGCACCGACCCAATGAATGCGTCTCATTGTGGATGACGAAGATGAGTAAGCGCAGTTGGAAAAATGGTCTCGCAAGAAAGACATGCGTCCGCTCCTCTTGTGACTACAACATTATGAGACGTAGTACGCTATTGAACTTTGGTAGATTTTCGCCTGCGTCGCTGCTTATACCTATTGACAGTCGACAGGCCACCCTCTGCCAGGTTCAGTCAAATTGATCACCTGATAAATGATTTTCAAAAAATCCAGTTGTCAACTGTTGATCGCTTGTGATTGTAGAAGAGCCTGGATTCGAGAATTTAAGTGATCGGCAAGAATTCGGCTCCAGCAAGCCCCTCACAGCGCCTACAAAGCCGACTCTGCTCGTAGACCGTAGCGACTTTCATTTTATTGCCTTGTTAGTCAGTAGGAGCGAACGAATCCGGCTGTTCAAGGATCCAACCTTGCTAACTCAGACGTACGGTGCGCCGGATGATAGATCTATGCTAAAAAACCTCTGGTATGTCGTTTTACCTTCATCTCAGTTGACCGACGATCTGACAGCCATTCGGATCGTTGGGCAATCTTTCGTGGCATTCCGCGATGAACATGGTAAGGCGTGTCTGCTTTCCGACGTGTGCGTGCATCGAGGTGGATCGCTCTCCGCTGGCAAAAAGGTTGGAGGGAGCGTTCAGTGTCCTTATCATGGATGGCGTTTTGGTGCTGATGGCAGATGCACCGACATACCCGCTCAGCCAAATCTGAAAATCCCTATCAAGGCTCGAATCGACGCTTATCCAACGATAGAGCGTTATGGTTGGATCTGGGCTTTCCTTGGTGATCTGCCAGAAGATGAGCGACCACCGCTCCCGATTTTAGACTGGCTCAGCGATGACGCCGTGAGAACTGTATCCGGTCATTTTGATTGGGAATCCAGTTGGGATCGCGTTATTGAGAACGGTCTTGACTTCGCCCACGCTCCTTTTGTCCACGGTTCGACCTTTGGGGATGTCAACCACCCTGAGATAGAACCCTTTGATGTCGATAGCAAAGAATGGAGCGGTTCGGCTCGAATGATCATGCGAAGAGGTCTGATTCATGACCCCTGTGCCTAGTGACACGACCTTCCGTATTGAGCAGCCAGTCGAGCAAAACAGCGTCGATTCAGAACCCTACTAAGAAATTGATCTCTCATAAAAAAGGCACCAGCAGAGGAGGTGCCTTTAGCCGGAAT
Source organism: Pseudomonas sp. p50(2008) (assembly GCF_015351605.1). NCBI lineage: Bacteria > Pseudomonadati > Pseudomonadota > Gammaproteobacteria > Pseudomonadales > Pseudomonadaceae > Pseudomonas > Pseudomonas sp. p50(2008). The sequence continues at coordinate 225,132 of NZ_JACMYF010000009.1, read as the reverse complement.
AAAGGAGGCAGGGCCCTCTCCGGCCTCACTTAGTGTGAGATGGATTTCGCTCGTTCGTCATATTGAGCGTTGAATAAAGATGGGTTTAAATGCCCGGAAATTTCTCTGAGAGCAGCATTGGCTGCTGATTTGCTGTGAAAATCACCAATTGCACCGTCCACAACCAGCCCCTTAGCGCGCTCTAGAATTTCGTTCTTATCGTGCCTCGCGGCCTTAAGAAGCGCTGCAATTACAACTTCCAACGCAATTTCACGATCAGTCGTCATTTTCGCTTCCTCATCCGGCCCGTATGCCGGTGACCAATCAATACCCCATCCTACCCAAAATTGCCACCTTGCGGCATTTGGTGAAAGAGGGAGTCGCATGAGCATTTTTAACCACTGCTGTCAATCTGCGGTGGGCTCATAAGAAGGGTAGGGAACCTAATTCCCACTGCCTGCGGTGTAAGGCGGTGTGAATGAAATAGAAAATAGGATGCAGATCTTAGCTAATGTTATGCATCGGCCTCGGTTTCGCGAGACCGATACTCAAAAAACAGCGGCTATTTGTAGTTCCCTGCCTTTCGATATCCTACGGCCTGAGCCTCGGATTCAGACGTGAAGGGCAGAACCAGCTCGATTGGCTAGGAAAACGTGGTAGCACTGGCTCGCTAAAAACCACCTTCACGAGTTAATTGGCCTCAATTACTCCATCAGACATTGGTGATTGAGCCATCTCATCTTGGCTCGCGAACTCATTTTTGAAGGTCAGGGGCGGCGGGCCGAAGGCTGCTTTCACCTGCAGGCGAACGTGTGTCGTGAAAATATAGTTCAGGAGCCCCCCTTGAATTCAAAAAATCGCGACGGAGTTCTTATATTTGAAATCAAAAAACAGCAGAGATCTACCTGGCCATTTTTCCCGGAGGTATGACTTGTTAGGGGAATCGGATCGATTGCTTCTACCTCTTTGCCTCTTTTTTGTCTCTGCTTAAAAATTTTGAAAGGACGACTATCTCAGGAAGGGTGTCAGCCCTAGCTGTCTGTAAGTCATGTAGAACTCGCTTCTTCGCGACGAAGGCGCGGCTAGATTTTGCGTTTTCTTTCAAAGGTCTTCGAAGGCCCTCGAAAATTTGGGAAACCTATGAGTAGGAGGCGAATACGAGGACGATTTCAGGCAGCCTGGCTAGGCTCAAAAAACTCGTGAAATCGAGCATTCGAAGCGCTTAGACGCCAAATCCCTCAGTGTTCTTCATCGGAAACTGGCGACGATTACTTGCTGTACTGGCCTATAGCCGCTAATAGGTATGGGGTGATTCACGAGGGCATGAAGATGAATGCGAGATTTGTTGTAATTCCTGCGATCCCTATCGAAACGGGATCTGTGCGCAACGGAACACGCTTCTACTGCGAAACGGCGCCTATAGGTTTCAACATCTACGATAATGACGAGAAGTCGCGTTCCAAGGCTGCATATCAGACGCGGTCAGAAGCTGATGGCGAATGCCAACGTCTCAACCTAGAGCTGGTAAACAGCGTCCTTGCTCAACAACAATCCAAGCCAGTTCAACGAAATTGATACAAGCTTGCGAATGGAGTCCAAAGAACTCGACCTGGGGGCCCTTAGCCTGCCGCAGATGGGTTCTGGCTACTGGTGCGTACGTCCAGCTGAGAGCCCAAATTCAGTGACCCTAGGAAAGCTGACAAAGTCGGAACGATGATGATTAACGCTCTGCGCAGTGGGAAATCAGGATGATGTTGACTAAGCGCCGCAGCTCTATGGTTGGTTTTATTTTTTTTGCTGTTGGCCTGGTTACTTTTTCTGCTTGGCTGCTGTTGAAGTCCGAGACTCAACGCAGAGAACAGCGATTCTCCGAATACGTGCAAAATATTTCCGGCATCGTGCGAAATCAGCTTGATACCAATGAAGCTGTTCTTGCGGGTTTTTCAGCATTCCTCCAGGCCGTGGATCAGAGCGACACGGATGCTGCGGCCCGTTATGCGGCAGCCGTCCTATCAGCATACCCACATATCTACATGCTTGAGGCCGCGCGGGCTGTTCCCCTAGCTGAGCAAGCCGCCTTTGAAGAACTGTTGCGGCGAACATGGCGGCATGACTTCGAGCTGAAAGATTTCCCGAGCCTCACTCAGCAGCCTAGCCAACCTCAGGCATTTCTCAATGAGACGTGGCCGGTGTTGTTTATGTACCCGCTACTCCCTGAATCCAGCTCAATCTACGGAGTAAGGCTGGAAACCGTGGCCTACCTGTCCTACGCATTGGCACGAACCCACAGCAGCCAGAAACCTGTGGTTTCACCGGTATTCTCCATGTACGAGGGAGGCAATGCTTACATACTGATGCAGTCAGTCAGTCGGCCAAAGCAGGTAAGACAGGACACCCGTCCCAATTTCTTCGGCAGTACGATGGTGACTTTGCTGTTGGTCAAGACGAACTCGCTGCTCGATGCCGTGAACAACGCGAACGTAGACTTCTTGGTTCACATAAGAGCTATCCTGAAAACTGCAGCCGGGTCTGAAAGTGATGTGTTTTCCACGCAGACTCAGCAAGCAAGTTTACTGGATCGCCTGCTATTGCCGCGCCTGGCCAGCCGAGTTGAGATCAGAACCACTTCACAACCGATGACACTGCTGTTTGAGCGTCAGTTGCGTGTAGAGGATTTTTTAACGGCGGAGACATCGATTATCCTCGCGGTTCTGGGAGGTGCACTCGTAATGATGCCGCTTGTTTTAATTCGGCATTTCCAGGCGATTGAAAGGGCTGAGGTCGAGCATGAGCGCTCGGCCTATCTCGCAACCCATGACGTGCTTACTCAATTGCCGAATCGCTACCTTTTCGCCGAACGCTTTCATCAGGTTTATGCCGACTGGCAAGTGAAGGGTGTTCCGTTTGCAGTGCTATTAATCGACTTGGATTACTTCAAGGAAATTAACGATAAGCACGGCCATGAGGTCGGCGACGAGATTCTTCGAGTGGTTGCAGACCGCATGCTTGCGGCTACCCGTTCGTGTGACACCGTCGCACGCTATGGCGGCGATGAATTCGTGGCCTTGATCACAGATCTCAGGAGTCCAGAAGGTGCAGAAATGAAGGCCACGAGGATGCTAGAAACTATCGCGCAGCCGGTCGTCACGACCATAGGCGAGGTACCACTCTCGTGCAGCATCGGAGTTTCGATCTGTCCTCTCCATGGGCAGAGCTTGGATACGTTGCTAAAAGAAGCAGATCAGGCCATGTATGGCGTTAAGCAACTGGGGCGGATGGGGATTGCAATGACTAAGAAGCGTGCGATCTGAGTTCGCTCTCATGAAATATCTTCGCGTTCTTACCCTGGTGCGAACATGCTTGCGATGATACGGGCATCCAAGAGAGCGTGATGTGGAAGCGGTACCCCATCGTTTATAACCCTCAGAGTGGTAGCATCAACAGGGTGATTTCGGACATTTCTGGGCCATTTCCCATCGTCATACGCCAGTTCACAGAAAAGCTCCCAGTCGTACTGTGGGGCGTCTGTGACAATCTCCAGGGCTTCGTCGAACGACGTGAGAAACTCGAACAGCGCTGACCTTGCGCCAATGATGGGTAGTGCATAGCTTCCGCCCCAGAGCTGCGGAAGGACGATTTTGATTACGAAGTCGCTGCAGTCTGCTTCTCGCCATGTGTCGATCAATTCCGCGTAGAATTCGCGTCCATTCTCGGCCACCAACGCCAGCGAGATAAGCTTAGCTGCCGCCGAGAGCTGGGTAAATTCGCAATCAAGAAAGAGCCGCATGCCGTTAGAACTCCGTAATGACTAGGGGTCGCCTGGATATGTCCCAGGAAGCTCTGCTGTGGGATATGGCCGTTGAGCATTTTGGCTCAGAAGTGTTGCTCCAAATGGTAGTAGAGATGTGGGGTAGCGCAGCACCTCCGTTTAGACCCGTCGTGGAACACTTGTCCACCGACAGGATGAGCCAGGAAGCTCTGAATATCCTGAAAATTGCTCAGGAGCGAGTGGGCGCTTTCGTACCGGATCGAAGGCCCATTCATGACACGGTAACGCTGTACGCACGTCATGCAAGTGATTTAGCTGGCGGTCTTATCACACGACTGCCGAAGGGAAGGCTGTCGCCAGCTATGAGGGGCTCTCGGATCGAAATCGAACTGGGGATGTGAACCCTAGCAGTCACCGATGACACCGATCAGCAACAATCCTAGTAAAATTATCGAGCTAAGTACCACTCCTTTGAGATGCCCTATGAACTCTGAGTTAACTGAAGAAGAAATGCGTCGTGCCCTGTTCGGTGCGGATGAGCCCGAAGTGCAGGTTTCTGCTCCTCCGGTGCAGGAGCCTGCGTCCGAGGTTGTTCCTATAAAGCCAGCAGCTCCCCAAGTGAAGAAGAAAGTGGCAAAAGCTTTTACTCCTAGGCTGAGGGTCACGCTCCGGGTTGGCAACGAATTTGAGGGGAAGATGCACGAGTTGATTCACGAGGCCGACACGTTGAGCTCCTTGCTTGCCGAGCAAGAGGCAGTGAAGGTCGCAAAGAAGAAGTACAAGTATGTTGAAGTAGTCTCGGTCAAATCGATGTAGTAGGGGCAAGTCCACCGAGTCCCTTCAAAGTGCTACACGGTCTCAGTCCCGCTCGCTTTGACAAGAGACATACTGCATTTATGGACACTGCTTCCCTGAGACTTTTGTCACCAGTGCCCCCACCATGCTGCGCGCCAATGAATCCCGCCCGCCGGCGAAATTAAGGACACGGGTCTCCTGCCACACTCGCTTGGTTTCGCTGTCTCTGCAGACGGCAGAGACCGATTCGAAAAGATTATCTACATCAACATTAACTTCAACGAGACCTACAACATTCTCGTTGTACATTACGAGGTTACGGGCTGCAAAGAGCGACATATCAGATGATATTGCGTTAGCGCTCAGGACGTCAGCAACGTCTTTGGCCGCCCACGGGAAGCTGGGTGTTGCTATGACAATTACCGTATTCGGAGGATATGGATTTTGTTTTCCAGCCAGGATTTTCGGTGTGCCTGGGTCTCTAACCAATGCCTGTTCAGGCTGTGATGCGCATCCTACAAATCCTAGGGATGCTAACAATACGAGTGTTAGCTTAAGCATTTACGTTTCCTTTTATTTGATGACGCTTTGCCACATCTTCCTATGGATCGAATCTAGCATCTTGGATTTTATCAAAGCTGCTCATTGGGAGGCCTCAGTTAATAGTTTGCAAAACACACCTCGTGTGGTGAATCGGGCACCCACCGATGCGGCATCTTGGAAATCGTGCTCGCCTGCGGCGTAGGTAGATCAGCTGCATGCGCTACCTGTTGCGAATGGCCTCGATGGTTACCGCTACAGGCGATGCGGATCTTGTCGCATTCGGTCGGGTGTATATTGCTAATCTGGATCTTCCAGCGCGCTTCAAGGCTAATGCACCACTGACCCCCTACGACCGCCACACCTTCTATGGCGGCAGCGAGCGGCTACATCGATTACCCGTTCCTCGCTTGCACTGACTCTGTTAATTTATTCTTTCATTCTGACCACCAGTCCTTTTCTGTACGTGTCATTCCATATCCGTTGAACCAGCCTTCAATTTCGACGGTGAGCGAAGTGACGGATGAAGTGTTTGGGTGAAGTGGATCTAGTTGGTTCGCTTGCGATGTAGCCCACGCCGCCCACAGCGCAGTTTGTTGCTGGGCATGCGCTGAGGTGTCGGCATTGGAATCGCAGGTCGCCTGGATGAATGCTCTGAGGCGCTGAGACTGCTCCCAGCGCTTTGTATTTTCCACGAGTCTGTGACGTAGGCGTCTATGAGTTTCTTCACGCTTGACGCGCTCAAGTCGTACCGCTTCTTGAGCCACTCGCTCACGACTATCCTCTTCATTCTTCAAGCGCAACGCTTTCACGGATTCAGCTATCGAACCGAAACCATCAAGGATGCTTGTAAGCTTTTCCTCGATTTTCCCGGTTTTAGTATCCGTCCAGTTTTTCCGCTTTCCGTATTCGGCGCGTGCGTCAATCTGCAAGCTTAATTCGCCGGTGGAAGACCATTCAAACTGGGGCGAACGCAGCATCGAGAAGTCAGGCTCCCATCGAGCATTGCGCTTAGGGGCGGGTGGTGGCGGAGGTGGAATAACGTGTTTACTCAAGCGCTCCACAAGTTTGATCCCAAGATGCTCGTCGTTGACCTCTACCACCGTTTTTTCGTCCGTGACCTTCCACTTGAAGCCGAGCACCTCGCTCTCTTTTATGAGGGTGTCGAAGATCAGTGCGCAACGATCAATGAGTTCGGCGGATATTTTTGCATCGAGCACATTTTTGCCCGTGGTCACGAGATAGCCTTCATGAGGCTTGGCCGCGTTAATGCATTTCAGCCACTTGCTTACCAGGGGGTGAGGCGCGAGTAGGGTGGGAGGTACTTCGATTGCTGAACGGACTGCTTTCGGCTGAACGGGCACTGCGCCGCGAGCTGGAGGCGTACTTCGATCTAATACCATAAAACTGATGGGGCGTTCGTCGGTGGGAGGTTTTGGCTTGCTAGGGCGTTTAGACACTGGTTTTGCCCAATGTCCTCGAGGGGGCAGAACTAGGCCGGCTTTGCGACATGCTTTGGAAAGCGCAACGTCTGATATACCGATTTCTTGTGCCAGTTTCAGCACAGGCGTTTCCCAAACTTTGTCGAACAGTTCCTTAGGAGTGAAGGTAACGATCTTGTACATAGACTTATCCGGAGTTTGGCGTTCCAGTGTCAGCGTAGAGTCCCTCACGCCAATCTCAAGTTGAAGCCTGCGGGCAATTTCAAGTTTACGAGGGCGTAGGGCGAATAGCGCGCAACGTTATCCCCCAGATGAGGTGGCAGATAACGCGTTACGCTTAAGATGGCAAAGATAGGGACTAGGCCAGCTCCAGCCGCCCAGACTCCATAGTTTCCACAAGACTGAGCAACCAATCTTCCAGCGTTGGGGCAACCACTTCGCGTCGTGGGTCGTCGTGCCAGAAGTCGATAATCTCACCTGGTTTTTCAGACACTATATCGATACAGAGATGATCGCCGCCAAAGCTCTGCGTAAATGGTACCCACTGCTGTTTCCACCATTCTGGGTCTTCGAAGTCAGAACCAATCATTCCGTCGAGCTCCAGCTTGCTGCTCAGGCTGTCTTCGACAGAGATGAACATGTGATTGGTAAATAGCGCTTCCTCGGTGCTCCCATCCTTCCATGACCAGAGCGCCCGGAGGTCTGCTGGGAGTGTGACGCCAGTTCGGCGCTCGTAATCATCGAATGCAGCAACCGACACACCAGTAGCAAGTGTTGCGTAATACGCTGGCCGGTGCTGTTGCAACCAACTGTCCATGCGCGTGATGAGATCCTGCATGTAAAAGACTCCTCTGACTGTTCGGTAGACCATGATAGATCTCATTGCATGAATGAATTGAGCTTCGTCTCATGATGCGTTTACCAAGCGCTACATCCGTCAGCAGCTGGCAGACCTCGCGAGCGGAGAGAGGGGAGGTTCAATTAATTGCGTTCGAGTCATCGTTTGCCTGTAGGTAAGCTGCGGTATGAAGCGGCGTCAACGGAGAGGTCGCTCCTTCGGGCCAACCAGGCCCGGCTAGTCTACAAACTCGAGAGCTTACTCAGGCGTCATAAGAACCGCTAACGTCAACTTGATGAACTCCTCATTTTTGTCGATGGTGGCCAAGGCACCACGGACGTTACCGGCGACTTCTGCTGAACCTCTCTGCTCGACCCAGAGCGTCAATTCCATGATGGCGGCTTCGAGGGCGAGTTGGTTTTCATTGAGCTTGTAAAGTAGGGAAGGGAGCAGGTCTGAGTTGGGCATGGTGAGTCCTCCGTGAAGAGCTGATCGTAGCAGGCAAGCGCTACTCCCGTTCAAGCTGCCTCGCGTCCGAGGTTACTGCCTCCATGATGGACACCAGCTCTTCGAGTAGCTCTGCGTAGTAGCGAGTGACGTAACCTGCGATTGTTTCGTTACGCAGGATGCGCACGAGATATCCTTTTGCTACAACCAGAACCAACATCGTCTCGCCCAAAGTATCCTCAACCTGCTTGTAATCATGCTGCAGGTTTTCCATTTCTCGCTCCATTCGGGCAATGTCGACCGCACTGACGTCACTCGGTTTTTTCTTTGTTTCGACCAGCATTTCAGGGCGAGAGGCAGCTAATACCATCCGCGCATAATTTCTCGTGAAGCAGTTGGCTGAAATCATCATTTCAACCGTTTCGATTTGACGGATAGGCTTCATGAGTCGAAGAGCGCGAAACACGTCCTGCGATACCATGCGAACCTTCAGCATCTCCGCGACCTCAGGTGCAATGCCCTTCAGCAAGGTTTCTCTTTCGTGAACTCGAATCACATTAATCCCAAGCACGGATGCAATCCGAGAAGCTTCAATACCTTTTTTCAGTGCGGTAACGATCATTTTGTGTTCTTGGATAGGCGTCAGCCTGTTGATTTGCCGATTGTAGGTAAACCCTTCATCGTCGGTAGAAATCAAACATAGCGCCTCAGTCGCGCCTAATGCCTTGAGTGCCTCTAAACGAAAATGTCCGTCCAGAAGCATGAACGAAGATACTCCACCTGCGATGAGGGGCTTTGGATGAACCACCAAGGGTTCAACGACGCCCAGCTCTCTAATCGAGCTCAAAATACTTGCGTACTTTTTGCTGCCAGTTATAAGTTGATCGACCTTCCGCGATGGAAGGATTCGGTCTAGGGGGATGGCGATTACACGACTCTCGAATGCCTGCTTGACCTCTGACATTATGGCGTCTCTCCAAAGATCCGGTCGGCCAGCGGCTTGGGCATATCCGGAATATCTTCGTTACGAAGCAACGTCTTAAAGTAATCATCGGCGAGCAATTTGCGCATCGCGGTGACTATGATCAGTAGCCGCTGCTCATTGATATCTGACTTTTTGATCATAACTTTCTGACGGCGCACTTCTATTTGATAAGCCTTTAGAAGCTTTTGGGGCGTGTGTTTCTCAGCGCGAGGTGCTTGCTGGCCGTACCGCTTTCCGAAGGTTTTGCGCCTATCAACGAGGCGGCGAACCCTCATCAGTTGTTCGCCTTTGAGTACACCGCTTTCGTAGGCCTCCATCATGGCTTTTTGAAGATCGACATCCTTCGAACGGGCAATTTCCATCGCCAATTTTATGGATAATCAGCCTTTTTCCACGGCTGCGATCAGTCGCTCTTCGCCCTGACGTAACAGCACCAAAATCCCATGTACATAGCTTGCATCCAAACAGGTTTTTTCGGCAATCTGCGGGCAGGTATAACCACGATCTGAGAGGAGTTGGATTGAGGCCAAAAGCTCACGGTTGGAATGTTTTCGACGCGCGAGGTTTTCAACTAAGCCAATCAGATATCGATCCGCTTCGCTGGCGCTTACCACGATGCACGGGATTTTTTTCTCTCCTAGTGCCTGCAACGCTTCGAAGCGACCTTGGCCACAGACGATTTCGTAGGGCTCGTTACCGCCCATCGTAGGGGCGACCGTAATTGGCCGCTTGAGGCCTAACGCCGATATGTTCTCAACCAGCCTGGCAAACACTTGCTTGTTACGTGCCCGTGGATTAAGCACCCGAATTTCTTCAATGGGAATGAGCTGAATGTTCGTCTCTTCGGCGATGTGCATCAGCGCTCTGCGATGGGTCTCGATAGCTGTCATGCGACCCTCCTAAACTCACTGCGGCGTGCCAGTTCAGACAGGATCTCCAAGGTGTCGAACCGGTAAATTTCGAGGTTCGCCTGGTTGCTTTCGGCAAGGCGGAGCCTAGGGGTTTCGATGTCGATCGTTGGCAGAATGTAGTAATCCAAAGCCGCCTCTTCCTGCTCTTTCATTCGAACCGCGATTGTCAGGTCTGGACTCAATCCATAATCGAATCGGACGTTCCATCGCTTGCTGCCGGTAGGTGAAACATGGCAACGGCTCAGCACCAGAGAAATAGAAATCTCCTGGTTGACCACCATGAGGTCGGTGCATGGATCTACAGTGACCTTCCCACCAACATCTGCAATCTTCTGAGTCGTTTGTTGTAGGAGAAGCGGGTGCATCTGACGTAGGCGTTTGTTGGCTTCGATGTACCGGTAGTCGCGTGCAGGGGAGTATCCGATCAGGGAGTAAGATCGAAGCAAGCTTCCAAATCTCTGCTGGTAGGCACTACTCGAGGGACAACCTTCAGACTCGTCGATGACGATCCCTGACAGATAGCCCGTGCGTTGATAGATGGCCATCAAGGCGTGCAACATTTCCTCATCGGGCATTCGGTGCGAGCGCGTTTGGATGATGCACTGAGCAGCCTTGAAGAGGATGACGCTCACGATGGGGCAGAAGGCTTCGTTCGCTCGTATCCATTCATCAGGTGGATTCTGCGTGTGCGTTTGTTTCAGTTTGAAAGAGGTGTGATTCCACACGTTATTGCCGACGTACTTTTCATTAATCAATACCTGGTGAACGGTGCCCCGCGACCACGCTCTGCCGCGATCATTCAGCACTCCCTGAGAGTTCAGCCAATCTGCGATTTCGCGCTCACTTCTGCCTTCTTCGACAAACAGCCGATAGATGTTATGCACCATCTCAATTTCGGCTGGAGGGCCAGGTACTAAAATCACACGGTCTGTTTGGATGCTTTTATGTTCTCCAAGACCCAATTCGTTCTTTGGCGAGCCGTGTCCGTCGACCAATTGTCGGCGCAAACCGTATCCCGCTGTGCCGCCCTGGCGATACCCCAGCTCAATCAGGCGCGATTGGCCAGCAAATACCTTCACCGAGAGCTCTCGGCTGTATTCGCCTGCCATCATGCGCTTAACGCTTTTAACTATATTGGAGACTGGTGAGCCGTCGTTGGTGAACTGCTCTGCGCAGTATTGAACGGATACTCCAGCTTGACGGCAGCGCACCTCGTAACTGGCGCTGACGTCAGGATCTTGGAAGCGACCCCAACGGCTGACGTCATAGACCAAGACTGTCGAGTAATCGGCTAGCCCTTTTTCTACATCTAAGAAGAGCTGTTTGAGACCATCACGACCTTCCAAACGCAGGCCACTTTTGCCCGCGTCGGTGTAAACCTTGTTAATTTTGAGCGAATGGGTTGCTGCGTAAAGGCGGATCGTATCGAGCTGATTTTCTGTCGAATACTGCTGGTGCTCTGTGGACATGCGCACATACGCCGCCGCCATAGCTCCGGTTGAGGCATCGCTGGTGTTGTACGCGCCAATGAGAGTTTGCATCGGCAAGTCCTCAATCTGATCAACAGCCGCTAAAAGGTCTGCGGAAGCCGAGATCAGTGACTTCGTTTATTAAAAAGTGGCACTAAACAAGGTAGAAGACCTAGGAGGGAAAAATGTTCACGAAAACGGGCAATTCTTTTCTGGCTCAACAACAGTACGCAGACGGCATCGCTCGGGCACTACATATGGAACTCGGAGGGACGCACCAGGCGACGAAGACTTTGATGCGTTGGACGAATGCGAACGAGAAAACGGTGAAGAATTGGATGGCTGGGAGCAGCGGGCCGAGTGGTAAGCATTTGGTGGCGTTGGTGAAGCATTCTGACCTAGCTTTGGCGGCGTTCTTGGGTATGGCAGGGCGGCCGGATGCTCTGACTGCGTCGGAGCTTCCTCTACTGAGGCAAAAGCTTCAGACGGTGATTGAGGGGATTGACTCTTATCTCTGTATCGGAGACACGTAGGCTGGAGTTGATCCGGAGTCATGCAGGTGTGTAAAAGCGGAGAGTGGAGGCCCAGGCACGCATCATTAACAATGAATTACCGATGCACCACAGACAACGTACAGCGCTAGAGAAGGTATTTGATCACAGCGGTGTTGACCGCCCCCACCTTGGCGAAGGCAGAACGCCAAGGCCATTGGCTGACAGAAATGTATCAGTGGCACACACGCAGGTTCACTCACAGCCTTGCTGCTTTGGCACTGAGGTACGTTGTCTCGGCCCTAAGCTAAGCGATCTGACCGTGAATTTTTCAAGTTCACCGGGAGCGATAGCGCGGATGATATGGCGACTACCACACCGCTGAGTTGGCTCGTGGCGCCATTATATTGCTTGTTCGTGGTAACCGCTGACGGGGCCTAGCTTCATCGCACGCTCACAGGGATGGCAGCTCAGTTTGATTGTTGTTATCGCTTCTTCGGGCCAGAAAGGCCAGGCTCGGTGTGTCGCTTTACTGGGTGGGACACTCCGTAGATTCACCTAGTCAGCCGAACATCTCCGTAACGATGGAGGAAACATTTTTCGCATCGTCAGTACCTCAGTGGTAGGTACCAGCTCGTATGCCCATCTGCGCTTAAAAGGATATTCCTCCCCCAAGGTCAAGGAGTTTTGTTATATTTTCTTGATGTCTAAATGCCATGCTTGAGGCGCCAAACTCTTTGTGGTCGCCAGCTACCTGTCCACACTCGCTCCGCAATCGTAACGAAACCAAACGGGAAACGAGCTTTGAATGAATTGATCAACGACTTCAGTAAAAACGAACGCAACGGCTTCGTCATCGTGATGGGCCTTTTAGCCGACAGATACCCTCTTCACGACACCTGGGAGGGTTTATTAGCCGGCGGGCTGAAAGCGATCATATTCGGCACTCACAGTAAAAGCAGCGGAAAGCAAAACAGGCCCTCCTTCGCGATTTACAAGAAATCCGGTGCTAGTAGCGCCCCCGTTTTTGGACTCCGCTTTGACGACAATGCCTTGAGAGCAGAAGTAGCAGAAAAGCTAGGCCCGGACGCTTATGGGATTCGTTTTCCATTAGGTGATATATCCGAGAGCCTCTCTGTGCTCACTTCTCAGTTAGACCTGTGGGCAAAAATTGAGGGGATTTCAAATCGCATGACGGGCAGCAGTGCGGTTGTGCTTAGCGATGACGGGCTGGCTCCTGAAAAGAAAGTTTGGCTCGAAGACGAATTGGCGTGGGTCAAACGGCGGCGGGGGCAGGCTGAATTTCGCGAAAGGCTTATGAATATTTATGGTCGAACTTGTGCACTCACAGGCTGTGCGGTTGAGCCCGTGCTACAGGCGTGTCACATTGCTCCCCACAGCAAAGGGCTCGACTACGCATCAAGCAATGGGTTGCTGATGCGCTCCGACCTTCATCTTCTTTTTGATGCTGGGCTACTAAAGATCGACGGAGACGGTATCGTTTACGTCCAACCGTCATTGAAGTCTGACCCGAGCTACCAGAATTTGGATAGTCAGAGCATTCAGATGCCAGTTTTGGATAAGGCAGGGCTCGAGTTATTCAAAAGAGGCCTTGCCGCCCGGTTTTCAGAGATATCTGGATAACTGGTCATGCTTTCCGGACACCGCACTCGCTAATGCCTCTCTAGGTGTCGGGAGGGGCTTCCTCAAACCTATGTGCCGGTCTCCCATAACAATGGCCCGTGACCAGTTTCATACAGTTGATGGGGTAGGTGGCAGCAATACTGCCATCGTCCGTCATCGAACGATGCGTGCCAACCAAATGACTGACACGTTTTTTCGAGCACAGGGCACGCGAATTCATAAGCTCGTATATTGGATCTTGGTGAGACCCAGGATGCCGAAGGCGTCTCGCATATTTTCTTCTGTGGGCTCTTTGTCTCTTAAGTATCGAATCGAGATTCCTATAAAGCATGCCCATTGAACGCCCTGCTTGAACGGTAGCCACCGTTTGTTTTTAGCCATCACTTCTAGGTACTGATTCACCAGGAGGTATTGCATCTCACCGGCGCTGTACTTGGCGTGCTCAAACGCACGAACATAATGTGTGGAGGCAGCTTTGTAATCACCAGTCCGATAGCACGCGACCCCGCGCAGCCAATGAGCAATCCAAGGCAAGCGCTCGGCCACTTCAGCGAAATCCGCTCTGCCGCAGAATCGATTTACATCGTTCAAGGTAGCTTGTGGATTTTTCTTGATCGCGAGAGCACATGCTACATAGGTGTCCAAGTCGGCAGGTTTATCCAGCTGCCAGCGTGAAATTATGTCTAGGTGAAGTCTTGCGGCGTAGGCTCCATATCTAGCTTCCGTCCGCACAATGACTGGTGCTGGCAGACCTCCCTTTTCATCCATGTGGGGCTTCTGTAATTCTTTGGCCCAGGTTCGTTTTGACTCGAAAAGCGCCAAAAAAAAAGGAGCCAACTTGATACCTAGATCCACCCTAGTCTGGAGCTTGCTATCCGGATCTTGCTTCAAGACTTCCCCTGCCAGATTGGCCATATACTCGTCGATCTCAGTGCTAATCCAATCTGCGTAAAGCTGAGTCTGGCCGATAATTTCTCGCAGGTACTCGTGCCCAAAAGTGTCTCGAATATCTAACGCGATACATGTGGAAATTCGGGCGATGGTTGCACATGTCACGATCGCTTTCTGAAGCTCGAGCCCTATAGGTGTACCCTCGACAGCCTGAGCGCCGAAGGATTCATTAAGGTTTTTTACCAGTACGGGTAAAGACGGCGGCCGCTTCGCGCTCGTCCAGCTTCGGGCAGCTTTCTCATTGCGCTTGAGCTTATGGGCCGGGTCATCCACTCCGACAGGATAATGAAATGTAGCCAGACTCTTCCCGCACGATGCATAGGCCCAGGTAAGCACCTTATCGAGTGGCGTCACCAAACCTTCATCAGTCGCTGTCGGCAAGAACCAAAAGGGTTCTGGTGGCTGCGCTGACGCGTAGATATACCCTTGAAACCTTATCCAATCCCTAGCAAGGGATCGAACCGCAACGTCGACCCCGTAGGTAGTCAAAAAATAACGCACGGTATTGGCCTTTGTCATGAACGTGCCTTGCGTCTTGATCATCGTGGTGTACGACTCATAAAGATCATTAAGCAGCTCGCTCATCTGCGTAGCGCGGAAAGGGCAGCGGATATAACGTGAGAGGGTATCGGCGTGGAGCTGCAGCATTTCATCCATTGTTCGCTGCAGGTCGCAGTCTTCTTTGGCTAGTCGCTGCATGCGCTTCTGGTAGGTTTTGGCCATGACTTCGTCAAACTCTGTCTCGTCCGAGCGATCGCGAGCTTTTCTAGGCATGACTCCAGAAGCGTCAACCAGATATTTCACCACATCGCCTAGCGTTGGTGAGGTGTAAACTCTGTCCATGTTTTCGTCCTTGTGTGGGCGTCCTTGCCCATTGAGAATTTACTTCTGGTTCGGGTTCAACTGCTTGCCGCGATTCCCATTTACATGGGCATTTGTCTTGTTGGAGCCCGTGGTACCTCGATTCGTATTCAGCGCGTCAGTGCGTTGATTTTGTTGCGTGCGGTGCTGGGTGTTCTTCTGGTTCATGTGACGATCTCCTGTGTTGGAGAGCGCAGGTTAACGAGCACCTATTGACCTCGCTATGTCGAAAATGGCGACGTGTTTTTTATTTATGGCATAGCGAATCAGAGACAGCCAGCCCAAGTGAAAGATAGCTCAAAACGTCTGAGCTCCATTGGTATCTGGCGGCGCGGTGTTCGTTGGCTCGAGCTTGCAGCAAAAGAATGCTTTCGCTATGGCGATTGGATAGGGGAAACGTGTGTTGGGTGTACGCTTACAATTGACGGTAAGAATGATGGGACTTCAATCGTCGGCTGCTAATCGAGGGTTGTTCCACATGCGTAAAAAGAGAGGGAGTTCATGAGTAAAGCGCTATTGAAGGCTGCTGCCTTGGGCCAGAACGCCAAGCTGGAAGGATTCTTGGCCAACGGCGTCTATATCAATTTCAAAGATAAGGCGACCGGACGCACTGCGTTGATTGAATCGGCTATTGCAGGTCATGCCGACACGGCAAGATTGCTGATCGAAAACGCTGCGAGTCTTGACTGCGCTGATGATGTCCTTGGATACACCGCCCTTGGCTGGGCCGCCCACCAAGGGCATATGCACATCGTTAAAACGCTACTGGCTGCGTGCGCGTCCGTGGATTTGACGGAGTGCGAAATTCAGCAAACGCCCGTGATGATTGCCGCTCGTGAGGGGCATCACGATATTGTGGTTGCCCTGCTGGCGGCCGGTGCGAATGTGCACTTGGAGTCGGGCAACGCACGCAACGCATTGTCGATCGCTGAAGAGTGCGGTCGCACAGACATCGTGGGAATGTTGAAGAAGCAGGGGGCGCTCGCGCCTGCATCGCCTGCTGAAATATCAATATCCTGGCCTATCGTAACAGCAGACTTGTCCGACGTTAATGACGCGGATCCTGCCAGCGTGCTGCGTGGATTCATGCTTGCCATGCATCGCTGGGAGACGGATTGCTATAGCCAACAGCAAAGCGCGGGCGATGAAGAACCACTGGACTGGTCGGTCATCCAACAAGCGCAGAACCAGGTATTCGAACGTTTTTGCACGCCCAAACCACGTACTTATGGGCGACTAGGCAGTTTCGGCTTTCCCCCTACCTACACACCTGACGACACGCTTGTCAGCATTGAACCTCAAGCCCGGCGTGTCTTGCTCATGACTTTACAGGCGCCCAGTACGCGTATGCGCTACGAAGTGCTATTTAGCCTCGTCAGGAAGGGAGGCGTCTGGCGCATTGACACGAAAAAGAGACGCCCTTGGGGCTCGTCAGCCAATTGGGAGGTGGCCATCTTGTGAGCGATGCAAAAGAAACGGCAATGACCTCCATCGACATCCAAGGCCAGGATCCGAAACTGGATTATTCCTAGCCGTTGATAAAAGGTAATTCAGCGGCCCCCATGTAGGATTCGCGAAGAGCTTCGCGGCGGCCTTACTTTTCCTCCGTGTTACCAAGCCGTCCGCTATCTCAGGCTTCAGTGAGTTCGACTATTCGATCTGCAATCTGAGACGTTTTTGATCGGACAAGGCAGCGCGTGTTGCCGACAAATTCTTCTATCAGGTACACAGCGTCGCCGACATCCAGTTCGAGCTCCTGCAGCGCCTCATCGGGAATTCGAATGGCGCCGTCGCCGTCCCATTCTTCGATCATAATTTTCATAGGTGGCTTTTTTCACGGCTGGTTTCCCTTGCTTATGAGTCGGCGATATTAACGTGCTTTTGCATGCAGGCTTAGAACCGGCGGACACTCTTCGCAGTAATCTAGGGTGCTGCAGTAATTAAATAGCGCGACAAACCACCCGTCGACCTCAACGGACTGTGCCTGCATAGATCTCGCGCCACGATAGCTGACCAACTCTGTGCATCGGGTGCACGCCCAGTGCTACGTCCTTTAGAACCAGGGAAACCTCTTGGGCAGCGAGAGGAGGCGCTTCAATCATTACTATCGTACCTGTCGAAGCGAATGAGCATTGGCATCAGCATAACTACTTACCGTTAGCATTCGAGTCATCTACTGCAAGGAGCGACGATGCCCCGGTCGGAGTGTCGATTCCCGAACTGCCTATCCGGGGTGTCATAGCCTGTTGACTTATAGCTTTGGTGAGTTCGGCACCTGCAGAAATGGTTTTATCGTTCACAGTAATACTTGCCTGTCCGTCCAAGAGAGCGGTCAGATCTCTAGAGATTTTGAACGCAGATTTTTCGATATGTGCCTCCATCTCTGAAGTGTTTATACCGGCTTCTTTAAGCCTGGATGTAAGCCCTAGCAAGGCGTCGATGGCCTCAATCTTTAAAGGGATCGCTGAGACTTTTCCTTCTGCAGTGAAATTTCGGTACATCCACGAAGCTGTTTCTTGGACGAAAGACACGAGCAGGCCAATCACTCGAGACTCTCCGAAAAGCTTTGCCCATAAACTTCCCGATTCGATTTTCGAAACGCGCAATGGATGCTCGCTCTCAGACACCGAGAGCAACATGCACAGCTCGCTGTAGAGACCTTGCACCGCGAGTAAACGGCGAGCGAAATCCCCAAGATCGAAGTGTGCAGGTAACCAAATGGCTAGTGCTGCTTCGGCGCTGCCTGCAATGTCATGGTTGCCGACAAACTCATCAACCATCTGGAGTGAGCCCATCAGTGTCAGAAATTTGTTGTTCAGGTCTCGAGCAGCGAGAATTACCGGAAGAGCATTGACACCCGAGCCGTTGGTGATGAATACATCATACAGGTCTGAAAATCTTTCAATCTCGTGCCTTAAGTCAGGGATCAGGTCTGAGTTTTGCGATTGAGCAGGTTGAAACTGAGAGAGGGCGCTCTGGAAGTGCTCTAGAGCTTTGAAGAATTGTCGCTGACTTATGCTGGAGGTTGATTGGTGTACTCGTGCAAGGTGGTTGTGGAGGTGTGCTGCACCATCGTTTTGTGAGCTTCCACCGAGCGAAATCCTTTTTATAAAATCAGTCATGCCATCCGCCGTTTTCGCAAGCTCAGCTACGACAGTAATGAATGGTTGAAATTTCTCGGATTCGCCGAAGAAACGTTCGATCGTGCGTTGAAACTCAAATGATTGCATGGAGATTCCGGAAAAATAGCCTGCGAATGACGCCATCATATCTGCTACCAACCGATCAAGCTCAACAGCACCCCGTTTACGAGCAAAAAGGGCAAAGTATTCGCTACACGCGTCCACATTGATTCTTAGATATTTAGGCTTCAGGAATCACCCGGATCAGTCGGGCCTCCGTGCGCTCTGTCGGGCATCACGTGTATCTCGATACGAGGCGGCGGAAGTCGTTGTGACCGACCATAATTCGACCGCTAAGTTTTGTACGAAAGTCGGTGCTGGTAGAAATGCCGCCATGATTGGCTGGAGGCCCGCATGGCAAAGCGTTACGAACTCTCCGACGCATCGTGGGAATTGATCAAGGATCTGGTTTCTCCAGAGCAGAAAATGGGTCGGCCACGCAGTGATGATCGTCTGGTACTGCATGGAGTCCTGTGGATCCTGTGCTCGGGCGCTGCCTGGCGTGACCTGCCGGAACGCTTTGGGCCTTGGTCGACGGTGTATCAGCGTTTTCGTGACTGGCGCGATGACGGTACGTTTGATCGAATACTCAAGCGCTTACACATTCGGCTGAACCGGGAAGGACTGATCGACTTGGACACCTGGATGATCGATTCCACGGCGGTGCGTGCAACCCGAGCCTCTTCAGGCACCGGGAAAAAAGGGGGCCTGAAGAACCGCTAGATCATGCCTTAGGTCGCAGTCGAGGCGGCCTGACAACCAAGATTCACATGGTCAGCGACGCCAATGACGTTCCCTTGCGCTTCATGCTTTCACCGGGACAAGCCAGCAATATCACCCACGCCCAGCCGTTACTGTATCAGGTACGAATTCCCGGCAAGCCGGGGCGACCATGCAAACGCAGTCGCTGGTTACTGGCAGACAAAGGCTATGACGCAGAGCACCTGCGTGACTACTATGATCGTTACCGAATGCAGCCGGTGATTCCGCTGCGCGCCATGCCACGCAAACCCCGGCCTGGGTTGCCCCGACTCTTTGATCGTCCATAGTATCGGCAGCGGAACATCATTGAACGGATGTCTGGCTGGCTAAAGGAGAACCGCAGAATAGGCACTCGCTACGACAAGCTGGCCAGCAGCTTTGCAGCCATGGTCACTCTGGCCTGCAGCCTACGGTGCATGCGGCAATTCTTCTCGTACAAAAGCAGTGGCGCAGAGAATTCGCACCTTGATGGGTAAAACAGTGAGCACCCAGCGTTCACGATGATGATAATCTTCTTGTACGCCCCAGCTGCAGAGGGACGGGGAGATAATTCTAAATAACTTACTTAATTAATAATAAAGTGCGGAAGCCCACCCCGCGCCCAGTATGCTTTCTACGAGGCCTCACATGGGTAGTCGAAATTACGCAACACGGATGTCATGTTTTTCGCTGATATCCGCTATAGAGTCTGACCTCAGAAATATAATAACTTTTCAACTGAAAGATGGATATGAAGGTGCGCTACCAGAAGATGTTGTTACTTCAGCAAGGACAAGGTATTTAGAGCACAAAAAGAACCCCATCTCATCTGAAATCGAACTATCAGACCTCCTAGATTTTATCGACTTTTATGACCTAAGCAAGATATTAAACAAAATAAGTGAAAAGCAAGATGCGTTTACGAAAGATGATATAAAGCATATAGCCGCGCAACTAGAAAAGCTCTCCAGATGCCGCAATCGCGTGTGCCACTCACGCCCGCTCGAGCCCAACGATTTTATAGATTTACTTGACTTCACTCAAGACCTCACAAGCAAAGGTTACAGGCAGGACTGGAAGAATATTAACGAAGCGCGAAAAAACCTCGACAACCCGGCTTTCGCATTATCGTTAAATATTCCTGACTTTTGGCGCACCTCAAAGAAGTCTATATATAACAACCTTCCTCTTCCCGAGTTTGATGAAACCGGCTTTATGGGGAGAGACAAGGATAGGAAATCGATAAACAGGCTTCTAGCTTCGAATACCAAAGTAATTTCGATAGTTGGTGAGGGTGGAATAGGTAAAACAGCGCTCGCACAACGATGCCTATATGACATCCTAGAAATTTGTGAGGATGAAAACCAAGCCCCCCCCCGCTTTATGAGATTATAGTTTGGGTGTCCCTAAAGACGAACAGGCTAACAGTCACCGGCGTAGAACAAATCCAGAACGCTATCAGTTCCAGTTCAGGTCTATTTCAAGATATAAGTAAAAATCTCGGCGGGGGGGCGACGGAAACTTTGGAGTCTGCGTTAATTGAAGTTTCTGAATACATGACTGAATTCAGAACCTTATTGTGCATTGATAACCTTGAAACCATCTCATCTACAGAGGTAAGAGAGTTTTTAGCGAACATTCCAAATAAATCTCGAGTTCTTATAACTACGAGAATGGGTCTGGGTGAAATTGAATATCGCTATAAGCTAGACAAATTGGATGACAAGCCGTCAATTGAACTTATGCGAAATATGTCGAGACTCCTCAATCTTGAGTCCCTCGCCACGAAGAAAAATGAAGCATTGAAGCAACTCTGCATGAGACTTTACAACAACCCGCTCCTGATAAAATGGTACGTTCTAGCAGTAGCGGCTGGAAACAGCCCTGCCGATTTGATAAATAAAGAAGGTGTAAACTTCAAGGATGCACTGAGATTTTGTTTTGAGAACCTATATGACCGATTAGGCCCTATTGAAACGAAAGTGATATCTATTATCGCTTGCTTACGAAAGCCTGTATCCGCAGTTGAGCTTCGCTTCTTCCTAGACGAAGAATCAGAGGCAGCCATTGAGGAAGCTTTAAATCAACTGTATAACTCGAGCATGCTGGAGTCTGTACTGGATAATAACAACCAAGAAAGTCGCTTGTATGGACTTACTGGTGTTGCGGAAGAATACATCAACACGATAAGGCCAGTTCCCGATGAGCTCTATCAGCTGGTGAAAAACAAGAGAAAGGAACTTTCTAGGATCCTAGAAGAGTCCAACCTAATACAAAATCATTATAATTACGACTTGAATGCAATAGCATGGTCTAATCGCGACGAAAAAATTTGTGCGATTTATTTGAAGAAAGCTTTGGTTGAAGCTCGAAAAGGCAATACTCCAATTGCAGAGGAATATATAAAATCAGCCAAAAGCATAATGCCGGAATTTTCGGAGTGTTATCGAATACATAGTTACATTCTTAAGGACACTTCGCCATTTAAAGCTGAGGCGGAACTTGAAAAAGCAGTCGAGTACAATCCGCAATCCGCCATTGCTCGTTATGCATATGCACAATTCTTGATTCATGAAGATGATTTTGTTCGGGCCAAGGAACAAATAAACAAGGCGCTGTCGATTGACCCTTCCGACATTGCATTAAGAACCTGCAAAGCGTGGGTATTAACCCTGAATGGTGATTATTCTCTTGCAGCTAATCTTTATGAGGAGTTACTCCCAGAACAAAACGCCAGGCATAGAAAATTTAGAATTAGCACATATGACCAAGCATCAAACTGCTATAAGCGCATGGCCGCACAATCCATCAGAGACGACGACTGGTCGTCAGCAAAAACAAATATCGGGCGTGCCGTCAGTATACTCTCAGGTGCTATTC
Organism: Pseudomonas sp. p50(2008); assembly: GCF_015351605.1. NCBI lineage: Bacteria > Pseudomonadati > Pseudomonadota > Gammaproteobacteria > Pseudomonadales > Pseudomonadaceae > Pseudomonas > Pseudomonas sp. p50(2008). The sequence continues at coordinate 203,207 of NZ_JACMYF010000009.1, read as the reverse complement.
ACACTAAAGATTTTGATGACGGAACAGTAAATAAGTTATGCCAAATCTTACTGGAGTCTGAGGCATTTTATAAAAAGACAGCCGACACCAGCCTATCTTTGGAGATTTTAAGTACCATTGATGATCGCTTTTCATATTTCAATGCTAAATCCCTGCAAACATTGAAAGCGGGGCTTGAAAAATATAAATCTATATGTGGGACTGAGAACGCATATAAAGCAGATGAAATTCTGCAAAGGATTTCTCCACCAAAGCCCAAGCTTACCGGGGCTCGAGTTGAAGGCACTGTGGTGCGGGTTGTGAGATCTAATACTGGGGTTTCTTACGGATTTATATATAATTCGGAAAACCGAACTTTGTTTTTTCATCGAAAGGAACTCGAGCCGAATAACATGCTGGATATAGATTACTTAAATGTAAAAGTTTCTTTTGTAGAAGGCGCGTATGATAAAGGAAGCTGTGCCCTTGCAATACAGAAACTCTAGACATCATGAATGCACTTATTTTGCCTGGAGGTTACAATCGTGACAATGTTCGCAAGCACTAAATTAATGGGTGATAGAGTAGGCACCCGACTGGCCCCGTTACTGATATATCGTTGATCCGATCAGATTTGCCACCCACTACTTTTACTTGAGCCGTGTTGACTTGGCGATTTACTCCCAAGTCAGCACGCGTATTAAATCAGTGTTGCCGTTAATACTAGCTGTTGACCCTTTACAGGTTAGCGAGCTTAGTCAGCTGATTATCGATGTCAATAACGCCCTCGTCGCAAAATGGGCAAGTGGTTCATGATAGCGTATACCTACAAGACACACCTTCACTACGCCCGACTTCCGATCAAAGTACGAAAATTTGCCCCCTCCCCCAAAAAAGTTTTGCTTTAAGAATGCAGAAAACTAAAACCAGCTTTCCCATTAATGTAATGCTCAAGCGAAACGCGTTTGAGATCTAAATCGAAGAGCGGCTGGGTCATGGGAACTTTTTGAGCCGGGCTAGACCTTGCTTGATGTGACCAGCGTTCTCACCAATTGTGTAAAGCGCACCACGGACGTTGTCTCCGACTTCCGCATGTCCCTGGGCTTCTACCTGGAGGGTCAGCTCCATCAGGGCGGACTCAAGGGCCAACTGGTTTTGGTACAGTCTTTCCAGTAAATCTGATAGCGAATACTCAGCGTGCATTTGGTTTCACCTCCATGTTGGGAACAACAGCATAACAACAGGTGAAATTCAGAGTGGAATCAGCTCGTTGCACAAGTCTTGAGCTTGGTCGCGACTAAGGATGATTCCCTGGTGCGAAATGCTGCTGTCTCCAAACGCAGAGCGAAAAATACCGATTCCCGGCAAGTAGAAATTGTTTTTGTTCAGATAGCCGATTGGAAATGGAGAAATGGGGGAGCTGGTGTAGTTCACAACCCGGTAGACGACCAAGATCCAATGCCGTCCTACCGTCGCTCCTTCGAGCCGACGGCTCGGCTCATTCCGCCAGCAAGACCGCAGATGATCATCGCACGAATCGTTTGAGTGACCGTCGACTCGCTATCACTCGCTCTCGTATCTCATCAGGGTCTATCGACATGCCGCCGTCCGGTGTCACGCGAAGAGACTGCAGATTATTGAGAGCGGTGATGAACGCGCGTTCTTTGGCTTGCTCGCGACGTGATCTGTTGTCTCGACAAAAGAATCCTATCAATCGCTGCACCACTTCATGCCGCACTCCTGATTTCGTGTCCCATGGCACCATTTTCAGCGATGTGCAGAAGATGTTAAATGAGTGAGCGAGTAGCAGCCAAATACTGAACTACTTGCTCCAGTCCCATTCGGCATGTGATGAGATCACGCGGTCGACCACTCAGTCCTCGATTCTGACTGCTTAGCCAGATCTTTGCATTCTGCTCGGTTCCTACGAGCGCGAGCAATGACTGATACAAATCAACCAAAAGCAAAGCCCGGCTCCACGCTTCGGTGCCAGGTTGAAGCAGTTCATGTCCGTGACGTAGATGCAGGACAGTGGATACCTGCTCGCCCAAAACAGCTGATAGTTCAGAGTCATCAAGCCCGAAGCCTTCGCCAGCCCGAATAAATGCTTTGCCAAGTACAGCGTTTGCAGTGCTCGATGTGACTGATTTCATGCTCCACCATTTGAGCTGTAACGTAGTTTTGTACTTTGTAACACTGCATACGTTACAGCGCACAAAACTACGTTACAGCCCCCAGAAAGCGAGGCCCAGGCAAGCGGAGCGCGCAGGCGTGCGGATGGAAGCCCGCAAGGGCCAAGACCAGCGCCTTGCGCGTAGGCTTGGTTTACGACAGCCATCCCCGACCAGGGGCACGCCCGAAACCATGGCCTCTCAACAGCCCGCATAATGAGTAACCATGTGGCCCCAGGCCGAGAGCGCCGGCCCATTTCTGCGAAGGATATCCATCGCCTCTGCGGCAGCAATTTTCGTCGGACAGCCCCCAGTCAGATAAACCTTGTCTTTGCCCTGGTGGTACAAATGCATGATCGTTAAAACCATGACCTGTTGCAGCGGAGACATTGCGCGATAGTTTTTGCGCATTGCTTTCAATTCTTCGGGGATGGGCTCTTCTCCGCCAGCCCAATCGAATCCGCGAGGCCGTAAGTTGTAATGCCTGCCTGGGCTTCCATAGGCGCGTGCAACATGTTGAAAACAAGCCTCAAGCGAGTAAGCCTCTACGATGTCACAAACTGCTTGCCCAAAGATATTCCCGCGCGCTGATGCACTGGGGAGCGTAGGGTTGGAAGCCCCGCAAACCATCGACAGCGCAGTAAGCTCAGCACCGTCCATGCAAGGCACTTTATCCACCAAATCGATCAACATCCAGTTGGGAAAACGACCAGCAGCAAAGGTGGCGTTAACTGCCGCATATGCAGCAAGGGCGACTGGTTGTAGCGAGTGGTGAATGTAGGCTTGGCTGGCAGTGTGAGCATCCGTGAATGCCCATACACCTTCCGAAGGCTGATGGACGCCAATCTCAGACAAAAGGCCTTTGGCCTTATCAACGTAGTCGTTATTCAAGAATTATAATTCCTTGTGCCAATTTGGTGTCCCATTCGCCACTGTTCCTGTGAAGGGCGCGCATGGCTTACAGTAATTGAAGCCGTTACTCGAGTTTCATCAGGGTTGGCCCGACTCGTCACTGTCATCGTTGTCGTGAGTCCGCCAGTCACCCGCCAAGGGTATGACTGCACTATGTTGATACCTCCCGAATGGTGATTGAGCGTCGTGTGGAGGAAGCTGGAATGAATGCCTCCGCTCCAATAGCTCAGGAAAGCGCTTGAAGACCGTCAGTTGGTGCAAGGGGATGGTTTGAATATAGGCGAAGAGATTGCCTAGGTTGATGCTGACGCGAGGGTTTCCGGGAGCTTGAAACTCATCGCTCAGTACATGCGAGAGACTCCACTCGATCGAATGGATATCGATGTCAGGTCTGGCATCAGTCCAGGACGATGCAAGCTGAGTGGCGTGACTAAAGCTACGGTAGCCTAGACCTTTAGCGAGCAGTTCTAATGCTTGGGTATGCATGATCGGTTTTAAGCTAGGCCAGGTTTTGATGATGAAGCGAGCAGCTTTCTTCATGCCTCTATGGCGTTCAAGATCAGCGGGAAAAAGGGGAAGGATCATCGCAAGCTCCAGTCGTTAGAGGTGTCGGCTGCCGTATTTTTCACGCGGCAAGATATTGTCGTACTTAACGAATGTTCCATAAGACGGGCCTCGTTTGCGGTGATAGAGTTGCGTTAAGTGTCTTGCACCTAATCTGCTTCAGTAGGCCAGGTATTTGTTAGCGCTTCAAAACAGTGAAATGTCAGTTTTCACTTCGTTATAATTCAATATCCTTGAAGGCAAAATACATCTCCTCATAAGGGTAAACTCCAAAGTTTTCGGTACTCAAAATATCTGGCCCATTGAGACGAAGTACGCTATTTGTCTCCAAAGAAAGGAGGTCATTTGGGCCTAGCCGCTGCAAATCCCAGCTTTGCCATTGGGTTTTCAAGGGATACTCCTTCCACCGGCGATCGTAAGTCAAAGAAATTACTTCAGCGTTTTTACCTTCCGGCAGGGTAGCGATGATGGTTAGTCTTTCTGAGGAAAGATGAAGCATCAAAACGGGTGATAGAAGATCACTTACCAGTGCCCGATCGATTAACTCAAAAATCTCGTACTGCGGATTTTTGTCCCAAAGGATTGCGAACCGCTGCAGCCCAAGTTCTTGCATTTCGAGCTGCTCACTAAAGCGCTGAGGTGCAGCGTAAACGGTATACTTGACTTCACCATTCTTCGCGCTGACCATGTCGTACTCCGGCTGGAAGAAGCGGGAGCAGGTACGGATTGAGGGCGGTCTCTTCTGCGTAATCACTTTTTACTCCTAAAAGTTGGTAGCACCCGCTTGAGCGCTGCTGGTAAGCGGAGCGCGCAGACGCGAGGATGGAAGCCCGAAGGGCCATGACCGGCGCCTGCGCCGAGGCGTGGTTCACGACAGCCGTCCTCTGCAAGAGGCGCGTACAAGAAGATATTCGACTGCTGGCACTAAAATTTAATGTCATCATCAAATGAATCAAAATCGCATCGAGCCATAGATCCTTCTTGAGGCTCTGATCCGAAAATATTTTCAGGATCCCACTCATCCCAAAACAGAAACATATCGGATGTGAAGTCCGTAATGCCTAATACATTGTTCTCCAAGATTTCGGGAGCGTAATTTCTAAACAGCCTACAGCTCTCGACTCGATTGGTTACTTTAAGATCAACAATAGATAATGGCGTCCAGCAGTCATATAAAGCGCCAGATGCGATATCCGCCCAAGCGTTTACAAACCCTTCATAGTGGCCGTCGTCCAGCATGGAGTCGTATGCGATGAAAAGTGTGCCCTCAGAAGCATGTAACAGCTTTACAGGGGCTAGCACGCCTTTGACGATTGATTCTTCAATCAAATCGATTACTCGAGTGTCGGGGCGACCTTCCCAAAGGACAGCAAACTTCTGAATACATACTGCACTAAGAGGCAAGGAATTAACATTCCTTGTCTGCTGAGTGCTGAAAATAGTGTATGCCCCCTCACCATGTTCATTGTGGGGATGCTCATGTTCTGTATAAAGCAGTCGGGAATAGATCATCATACGCACCCTATGGCGACGCTACGGTGATGAGTTTCGATGTGGAACTGCCCAACCAAATAACCATGGCTATACGCTGGCGCTTTAGGTGTCTCGCTTTTTACTGAGAAGAGAAAGGTAATACTTATACATCTCAGGAGCAGAGTGACCCATAGCATTCAACACCGAAGTCATTAGATCGCTTGAGATTGTAGATGTCACGGACTGTCGGATGCTATTCAGAGGACTTTGTGGATTATCAATTACTGCATCGATCAGCCAGAAGCAAAAAATCCTTTTCATGGCCACAAGGCTTATTGGGCGCTTGTTGTCCTTGTCAGAGGGGAAAAGAAAGTCATCCTTAGAAAGTCCTGTTGCTTCGAGATATCGGGTGATCAAAGTCGCGGCATTGTTAGTTAAGACTACCATACTGCTTCCGAGGCGGCGTTTGTATGATAGTACTTTGACCTTTACCTGCGAGTGAAAATTAAGTACATCGCCAGCCTTCATTTCCCTCAGTGCATTCACTCGCAACCCCATAAGCAAAAATTCATGCAAACACTCATCGCGGAGGTTGCCGGCGCGTTTGACCGCTTGGCGAATAGCCTCCAGTTCACTCTGATTAAATGGAGTCGGCTTAAAATGCTTAAGGTGATCTTTTGGACTCAGATTGTCCACACTCGAGCCGAGACCGCATTTAACGCAAGGAATATCCTTGCGCCTCGTCTGAGTCGGTGACGTACACAACCCAAAACGTTCAGCTTTGAGTTGGGACTCCATATTTTCGTCTGTGAGCTTCCCATCTACCTCGAGGGCAAAAGGGGGCAGCCGATCCCCCCCTATGCCTAAAAAGTGCTCTTCTAAGATTTCTTTTGCAAGTGGCCAAAACGGATAATCGGAGCGCCCTGAATAAAGCTCGTTTTCGCACGCGAAACTTACTTCCAAACGCTGATTGCGATCCATTTTTTTGACCGTAGACCACAAGGACTCAATGGCAGGGAAGGTGCTGCTAGCTACATCGTTGCTCAAAAAGATATTGAGCATGTCCTTGTGGGCGCCGACCAGTCGTACCCCGGACAAGGCGTCCTGACGGTATGCGCGTTCCAGGGTTTCGATGATGAAGCTCTGGTCTAGAGGCTGGGTGTATATGACAGCGATGCGCTGCTTGGTTGCCTGAGGCATCACCTCAAGGTTTGGGCTTTTCCACTGCAAACAACTGAACACCATGTGATGGGGAGCGTCATCAGGTTCTAAGGGATCGCATTCAGGGTGAAAAATGTCTGAAAAGGGCATGTCGGCTTCCCTCCAAAGGGGTAGTGGAAGAAAAGCCGACAAAAAGCCTCAGGTCAAAGGTGACGCGACAAACGGTAAAAAGTTATTTAAATTCAGTGCTTTAGAGTATTCGAAGAGTATACCCATTGCTTTGGCCTGCGATGGAAGACGTTTCCGCTGTTCAAGAGACTGCTCTGCGGATCGGAGTAGATTTCTTAGGGGACAGGATGCACGGCTCACAGCTGTTGAAGAAGCTGCTCCAGCACTATCCTTTTCCTGGGCGCTCAGCAAAAAAAGCGGGTCAACGCTATCACGAACGACACTCTCGAATGACCAGGGTCGGCCATCAGGACTGATGCACTCATCGCATTAATCAAGCTCGCCGCAATCGTTAAAGATCACGAGGCGCCAGCCTTTAATTTCGATGTGGGAAGCCCGGCGAAGACTTCGTCCCAGGATTGTGCGCACGCTCTTTTCATCGTCCTGCAACTCAGCGTGACGTCTCTGAGTATTTGGCAGACTTCTTGCGCAGTGAGAGAAGGCATCGGGGTATTTTTTTTGCCGTAATCGTAAAGTCCGGAACGGTACATGAGAATAATATGTAGGAAATGAACCTACCGCCAACCCGTTCCCTTACTGAATGGCTTGACCGTGCTACTGATCAGAAACAGCAGCACATCCTGTACGTTAGCTAGCCGTGGCTTTACGTACGGAGCTGAATCGTCGACGCTGGATCCGGCGAACGGAGGGGGAGCTCCGACTATCTCGAGAGACACGTAACGGGGGGATAGCCCGCTGTGACAATCAGCCATACTCGGCGATAGCATCGTGCACATTAATAGTCTTCTCATGGATGAGCTCATGAGTGATGCCCTTTTTGGCCATAACGAGTAAACGACCCAATACCAGGTAATGCTGATAGGTCGTGGTTGGGCTTTCATGCCCGAGTTGATTCACAATCACTTGCGTGATGGCGAGATCCATGACCTCCGCATTCTTTTCGAGAATGCCGTCTCCATCATGATGTTGAATCATCATGAGGGTCGGCCACCATTTTCGAGTGTGGTAAAACATATTGCTTGGGAGAAATTCCGGATCCTTCTCGATCGCAAGGGTTTTAGCGTAATTCGTCGCGTTTGCAATCGTAGTTGCGCTGACGGGTTCGCCTTCAGATGTTAAAAATAAGATCGAAAGAGGGCAGTTTTTTCCATATTTCTCTTTGTACAGTTTCGCTCTAATTGGGTATTCGGTTTTGGTGTAATCGTCGTCGATCATCTTTAAGGCATAAGCTGGAATGATGATTTTGCGAAGTTTGTTTCCCTTTCCCAATACTTCATATTTAAAGGTCTTGGGCTCTTCATTCATTTCACTGTATGGGAGTATGTGCCTATTTTTTCCTTTGCCCATATATGGAAATTGTACAAGTTCCATGGGGCGCATTGCCGTTGCGAGCGCGAACTGGAAAAGCGTGTTGTAAACCTTGTCAGCATAGCTGCTGATAAGAGTTTGGATGTCGCGATTTGATATTAACTGTCTTGCTTTTTTTTGTTGCTTCTGTTTGTCCAATACGCGTATTGAGGATGTGCTGGCAATAATTTTCGCTTTTTTCTCAATATAACTCAGTAGGCGCCGATCCTTGAAGTTGGCTACCCATGTTCTCAATTGGATTTTTACACCTGTCGATATTTTTTTTAAATGTAGCCATTTGAAAAAATAGAGTACAACGCAAGCGTCGTTGAAGATAGTTTCTGAGCTAGGGTGGATGCTGTTTTTGGCCAGTCTAAGAGTTTGTCGATAGACCTGCCATTGACGAAGGTCGGTATTGGTTACATGGATATGGTAGTCGCCAGGGTTTATGGATTTAAATTCCGGTTTTCTTGAAAGGTATTTATAAAACTTTGTAATAAGTGTCGCATACCTTTTAGAGGTTTGACTAGACGATCTCGTCTTTTCGTACAGATACAGATTCGGGATGCTCAGCAGGTGATGCTTTTTTTTATAGTCCACCATGATGATGTGATGCGTAACATCTATTTCGAGCGCAGTGCTATGATAGCTTATCGGGTGGAATTTGAAATTTAACATTATTCACCCTGCCTGACTTTGAAAAGCTGAATAGATTCAAATCCCCAGTTTGGTTGTGGCATTTTAGCTGCGTCCGCATCGGTGAACTCTTCGCTTGGAGTACCTCTAAAATGGAATTTTCGATTTGCGGAGGTGACTGCATCAGAAGCAGTGAATGGAACGCATATAGATATGGAGGATATCGGCTGAAGGGATCTCATTAGCAATTGCAGTTCTTCGCGGCTAAAAACCGGAAGGCGGATTACGACCATTTTACGATTAATGTAAGGAAGTTGTTTTGCGCAGAAAGACGAAAAGTCAGAGATATAACGCTCTTGAAAAAATACTACGTCAGTGCTTTCTGGGTTGGGAAGCTTTTTTATTTGTTGGAAAATGCGCGAGATGGCTGCATCTTTTTCATCTTCGTAGAGATTGAAATCCTTTGAGATGGCGTATGCTTTATTTGCGGGCGCAAGATCTGGTGAATAAGTTGTGAAATTTTTGTCGGTTTTTTCAGCGTGGTTAGCATGTTCGGCATTAGCGCTGGCTACGGCATCGATGGTTAGCTTGGCATTTTTTACCTCAAGCTCGGTAACCCTCTTGTTGAGGAAGGCGTTATGATTGCTTTGGTTGGTCAGCGTTGAAGTTAATTGGCCAGCCTCAAATGCCATGACGTCGTTGTTCATCAGGGTTGAGACATAATTCTTGGTGACTAACTGAAGCTCTCTTTCATGCGCCTTTTGCGCCTCTGCGAACGCTCGTTGGAGACGCTGAAGCTTACCCTCGCTGTTCTCGATAATCTGACTTAGAGAGGCGTTGTCATCGACGAGGAGTTTCGCAATGGACTCCTTGCCCAATGAATATTCCTTTAGATCGCCATAGTAACGGTTGAACGCTTGCCTGCTGATTCCCGCAGCATCAGCCAGTTGAGATACCGGTAGTTTAGACTGGCCGTGTTGAAGTTGGTGTTCTTTGATAATCGCGATCAAACGATCGCGGGTTTCTTGGCTGCTCATGCCTGGACATCCACTGTAGGTATGACTTGGTAAGACCGGTTGGTTTTCAGCCTTTCGAGATGTTTTGAGTTATCAATAATTTTTTGTCGAAGCATGGCTTTCGAGGTCTCGGACAAGTTGGCTTCAGCTTCCGTCAGCATGTGCTGGTAGAAATCCACATTGTCTTGCAAAGCCTTTTGAGCCTTTTCCACAATGACTGCATGAGTGCACGAGGGATCACAGAACAAGGGGTCAGGCAACGCGTCTTTGACAATGCCTTTATGGTGGATAAGGCAGGGTGGAAGCGAGGGCGAGGAGTAAAGTCCCGTGGTCACGCAATAACTGCCAACAGCGGTGCGATAGATAAACAGCGGCTCGCCCGATGAGAGTAAGTGGGTTACATAGGTGAAGATGGTCACCTTGAGCTGCTTGCCACTAAATGCCTCAGGCCGTGCGGCAATCTTGTTCAACATGCGCTGTGCACCTTCGCCAGAAGAACTAGAGTTTTTCACCGAGCTGACGATGTCCATGAACTCTTCGATATAGTTCTTTTCGATTGCTTGAGCTACGCTCTGGACGATGTAAGGGTTCCTGCCGATATACCGCAGCGTCATAGCGTAACTGGCATGGCCAAACAAAAGTCGAATGATATCCACGTTCCGTTCGTTTCGGTTGATCAATATCTCGGCGATGGTTTTGCGGAATCGATGCGTATGGACGCGGTCGATGCCGAGCTCCTCCTCGATTTTCTGAGTAATGTACTCGATTCGTAGTGAGGTACGTTTATTGACTTTTTTGGTGCTCACCACTGACTGAAAAAGATACCCTTCCCGGTAGGTTTTCAAACTTTTACGCAGTTGCTCGTATTCCTTGATTTTCTTGCCGACGAATTTAGGGATTGGGATGAACGTCGTGTCCCCCTTGTAGTTGGGGTCTTTGCTGGTTTTGTAGCGCGTAACTTGAAGCTTGTAACGCCCATCCTTGCCAAGGATTACATGTTTAAATTCTAAGATGTCAATTTCGCTCACCCGTAGCCCGGTAACTAGGGCTACCAGGATATAAATGGCGCAGCGAATGGAATCTAAAGACTTTATAGCGCTCGAATACCAAGAATAATTCCAGAAAAATCCAGACTCATATTCTCTCCGAGTTTTCTTTACCTCGACGATTCTTGTTTCATCAATGGTTAGGTTCAAGTTTTTTTCGAGCTTAACGTCTGTTTGGTACCGGGCTAACGTTTTGCTCTTCACGTTTAAGTAGCCTTGATCTTGGGCAAACTCCGCGACTTTTTGAAGGGGAGCCATAGCCTTCTCTGTCCAGAAGGATGCGTACTCAAACATTTTCTTGAGATCAGACTCTTTAAACGGCACCCAAGACGCAACCGAGCCGTTAAAATGGCCGATTACGTCTTTTTTTCGCTCTGGGGTGTCAATCGCTGTCGCGGATACTGAGATTCGGTGCTCGACTGGGATGAGCTGCTGGGTGCTCAGCGATATCCAGAGCCGAATCTGCATGAAGAGGTAATGGTAATGCGTAAAAGCTACAGAGTCCTTTGCTCGATCGAGCGCGTTGTTCAAGAGCTTCGCTGTGATGAAAGATAATGACTCGGCATCCCCCGTCAGATGGTTGTCGATAAAGACATACTTCGTGATGATGCTGTACTTCTGGCTATGGCCCCGGCTGGTGGAGTAGGCGCGAATCCCGGCAAAAGGTGCAAACTCTGGGATCAAGTGATACATAATCGACTTTTTGATGGCAGTCATGGGTTCAGACAGGCTATCAAAGTTGATCCGCATCACCGATCCATCTTCATTCTTGAAAATGATCCAGCTCGGATCGCTATACAACGAATACTTCGATATCGGGAAATTCCCGTTAGGGTACAGCGCCAGCTTTTTGAGCAAGGTGCTTTCAGTCTGGATCGCTGTGCCAGTGGACTCTAACAGCAGGCGTTCAAGCTCTAGCTCCCCAGCATCCTCAAGATCGTCCGAAAAATCGATATCTAGCGCTTCGTCGAGGACATGCTGGATGTCGTCATCGTCATCGTCATCGTCATCGCCATTGGGTGAGCCCTGATTCATTTCCTGTCCTCTTCTTCGAGTATCAGTTGCAGAAAGTTCAGATCGCGAGGCAACAAGGGAGTGTTGCGACGCTGGTAACGAACTGCTTCTCGGACGGATTGTTCATCAGTCCAGTTATCGAGAATAGAATCGATCTTCATCAGCTCAATTTCGTGGCTGCTACTGTAGTCCGAGCTGGATTCTGGCTGATCCTCAATGAGCTCCTCGACATGGATGCGACGCTCTACCAGATACGGCAGGGAGTCCTCGAACACTGTGCACTGTCTGCAAAACATGCATTTGCTGATTACATAACACCGCTCCCCCTCGGGCACGCGATGCCTCGCTCCTTGCCAGGTGGGCTGGCGTTGGTTTGCGCAGGCCCAGAGTGGTTTCTCCTGGCCAGGTATGTGGAAGACCTTGAATGGCAGTTGCACGGCTTCCTGAGGTGGTGTACCGAGCATGCCTTCGAAGTGACCCGACAGCATCAGCGCCACGATAGCCTCCATCTCTGTCTCAAGCCTGTCGTACCTCTCCTGTTGAGCAAGGGGAGAGTTATCGTAGTGAACGTCAGTCGTCTCAGGACTGGAGTGGCCCAGCATCAAAGCAAGCAGCCCGTGTGATACATTCTTCTTGGCTTTTTGAAGCTTTACCCATGTGGGGCGAAGGCGGGTGGTCAAGTCCTGGCCTGACATCAACTGTTCCCCGTTCTCAAAGACGGGATATTTTTGGAGGAACTGTTTGATTCCTTGAAGGAACGCCTTGTCGTTGGAGGCAGAGGTATGACGGCCGCCTTTCTTCACCCAGTCGGCGTAGAAACGGATGCAAAGAAAAGCAGGGTTGTAATCGTCGTTACTCATTCCATGCTTGATATAGTCGAATTCGTAGTCCTTCAAAACCGACGACAGATCGATAGCTAGGTGGAGAAGGTTGCATGCTGAGTATTTATCGTACCTGCTGCTGGCCGCCAGGATATCTTTAGGGGCGTAGTAGGGCTTGTCGATTCCTTGGCTCTTATTCTTCTCGGTCTGGAGCATTACACAGTCTTCGTCCATTGCGCCTGTTAACGCATGCTCGAAGTTTTCGGGATCAACAGCTAGGACGGCTTCTTTGTTCCAGTTGGTTTGGAGCATGATGAACTGAATCAGGCAGGACATGTCTCCCATGGTTGGGAAATACATGCCCAAAAGTTCATCCCACAACAGTGAAGCGCCACTGCCTGGAATGGTGTAACCTGAGCGCCATCGGTAAATCAGTAGATGGATAACGTCTTTACATTGATGCAGGGAAAATATCTCATTAGCGACATATTTCTCGCCGATCTCCTCTAGTTTCATTCCGAAGGGGTAGCCATTGTCGAGGAACGTTTTGATTACCCTGGGTAAGTCAGGCTCGAAGTTCAGAATTTTCTGGGAGCGGTAGGGGTTTTGAGGGTTCTCAAAAATAAACTCATTTCCACGATTGAAAAATTCATTGAAGAACTCTTTCCGCCATTCCGGGCGAGCGGCAAAGCTTTGAAAAGCGGGGTCGTTTGAATCAGCAAGCTTCTTGTGGAGGGAGCGGAAGTCAATTTTCTTATCGTTGTCAAATTGGTACTGCAGCCATTGGAAAATTGTTTCCCGGCTATACGAGATTTTCTCGATAATTTCCTCGTAGGTATATGCCTTTGCTTGATGAACCAGATCTCGGAACTCAATTTTGGCGTAGAGCTCGTCGATGCATGAAGTAAATGCATCAGCAAGCATCTCGTTAGCAGCGTCAGTCAGCGGCATTCGGGGCTGAGACTTATCTCTCGCTGCATAAGGAAGCATGATATTTGGGATGGCATCAGTAAGTGATGCCGCATTCCTTAGTGCAGTTTTGATTCGAGCCGAGCTCTCCATCCTCTCGTCTTTCTCGCGTAGAAAGTTTTCAAAGGCTTTGAAAACTTCGGCGCTAATGTCTGTGATCGTCGAGATCCTCAGTTCTGAGGGGTTGTAGGAATTGTACTCTTGTGCAAAGTCAAAAAAAAGTCCGATTGCACGGCGTAGAACTAGGACAGAAACCCGGCTTCTTGTTGGGCAGTATTTGAGAAAGATCAAGTGCATTGCAATGCAAATTGCCTTGCTTAGATCGTAGAACGGATGCCCCTGATAAAGGCATTCGATATACAAGCCGTCTGAGGATACTGCTACATCATAGACTGCTTTCTTCGGTTTGAATAAGTGATCCATGGCTTACACCTCATTGCTGATCCTTTCAGAAAGAGCGGCCCATGCACTGTCCAATTTGTCACGGTACTCTTCGAGTGTTCCGTTGTTTTGTATGATTGTGTCGGAATCCTGGACGGCAATCCCTAACTCGGAAGAGTGCTGATTAACAGGCTCTGCATCCTCTCGGACGATATGCCAGATCGCTCCACCAATTTTCCGAATGTAATCGGCCTCATTCTCGAACCGAATGTCTTTAATGATGATGATGTTTTTGTATTGGGTGTTGAGTGCGGGCTTGGTGACAAAAGTCGAGTTATTGATGTCTTGCTCTGGCATTGCGCTGCGGCGAGCAAAGAAATCTGGGAAGTCTTTCAAAGCCTTAGTTTTCACCAGTTCAATCATTTGACCAGGCGTCATCTGCCAGAACGGATCAATGATCGGTGTCGCATCAAGCTCCCAGCACTGCTCATCGCTCATGTTGAAGAATGCTTTGGCGCCGAGGATGAAGGGAAGGTCAGGGTGTGAGAGCTGTTCCGGGAGTAGGATAGGAATGGGCTCCTGGGCGTAGATTTCGCGATCAGCGCGCATCAGCCAGTGGACTGGGTTGTGATCCCTCATCCATTCCGTACCTACTCGCTGGAAGAATTCCCTCGGGGAAAGGCCCCAAGCCCCCACCTTGATCTCCTTTAAGTTATCATCCCACGTCTGTGAATCGGACAGATTGAAGAGAGCTTGACACCCACTCTTGAGCGGATCGGCCAGAGCATAGGCTATCACCTCGGGGTGCTGAAGCAGGATGGCCGCACCTGTGTCCTTACCAGACCTGGCCTTAGCAGCAAGTCCTACGACTCTCTTCATCTTGACTAACCCCCTGACCTATAAGGTTCTTTAGCTTGTTTACATTTTTTCCAAACACGAGTATAGCAGCTTGTTTCCACTCTGCCTGATTCCGAAACAAGATTCCACCTATGCCTACCAGGGCGGCGGGCGCGGCTTGTCGCTTGAGCGTATCGCGGCACTCGAAACGTTCGTTCAAGGTGATCTGCGCCCGGACATTACGTTGATTTTCGATCTGCCCGTGGAAATCGGCCTGGCGCGTGCGTCTGCTCGAGGGCGCCTCGACCGCTTCGAACTCGAAGGCCGCACATTCTTCGATGCCGTGCGCGGTGCGTTTCTCAAGCGCGCGGAAGCCGACCCGGCGCGTTACGTGCTCGTCGATGCTGCCCAGCCGCTGGCGCAGGTTCAGCAGTCTCTGGACGCCTTGCTGCCGCGCTTGCTGGAGTTGACCCGTGGCTGAAGCCTATCCGTGGCAGGACGCACTCTGGCAGCAATTGGCCGGTCGCAAGCAACATGCGCACGCCTACTTGTTGCATGGTCCGGCGGGAATCGGCAAGCGCGCGCTGGCGGAACGTCTGATGGCCAGTTTGCTGTGCCAGCGTCCCAGTGCTCAGGACGCTTGCGGCGAATGCAAATCCTGCCTGTTGCTGAAGGCCGGCAGTCATCCCGACAACTACATCCTGGAACCGGAAGAAGCCGATAAGGCGATCAAGGTCGATCAGGTTCGTGATCTCGTCAGCTTCGTGGTGCAGACCGCGCAAATGGGCGGGCGCAAAGTGGTGTTGATCGAGCCGGTAGAGGCGATGAACATCAACGCCGCCAACGCCTTGCTCAAAAGCCTCGAAGAGCCTTCGGGCGATACCGTGTTGCTGCTCGTCAGCCACCAGACCAGTCGACTGTTGCCCACCATCAAGAGTCGCTGCGTACAGCAGGCGTGCCCATTGCCCAGTGAGGCCATGAGCCTTGCATGGCTGGCAAAGACATTGCCGGATTGTTCCGAAGAAGAGCGCGTCGAACTGCTGACCCTGGCGGCGGGTTCGCCACTGGCGGCGGTCAACTTGCAGGCGCAAGGCGTGCGTGAGCAGCGGGCGCTGGTGGTCGATGGCGTGAAGAAGCTCCTCAAGCAACAGCAATCGCCGACCCAACTGGCGGAAGGCTGGAATGCGATTCCTTTGCTGCTGCTGTTCGACTGGTTCTGCGACTGGTCGAGCCTCATATTGCGCTACCAGTTGACTCAGGATGAAGAAGGGTTAGGGCTGGTGGACATGCGCAAGGTGATTCAGTACCTCGCGCAAAAGTCCGCTCAGGATAAAGTCCTGAATATTCAGGACTGGATCCTTGCCCAGCGCCAGAAGGTCATGAGCAAAGCTAACCTCAACCGGGTGTTGCTCCTCGAGGCGCTGTTGGTGCAATGGGCGTCTTTGCCTACCCAGAAGTGATCGAGTGTGCCTAGACTCTGAACATCAGCAGTGGAGGTCAGCATGAATGAACCCATCAACTCTGGACCGCGAAACGGCATCCTGTCCCTGACCATCAAGGACAAGTCGGTGCTGTACGCCGCCTACATGCCCTTCATCAAGAATGGTGGACTGTTTATCCCGACCAACAAAAACTACAAGTTGGGCGATGAGGTATTCATGTTGCTGAACCTGATGGATGAAGCCGAGAAAATTCCAGTCGCCGGCAAGGTGACCTGGATTACCCCCAAAGGTGCCCAGGGCAACCGGGCTGCCGGCGTTGGCGTGCAGTTCAACGACGGCGACAACACGGCGCGAAATCGAATCGAAACCCATCTGGCCGGAGCGCTTAAATCCGACCGTCCCACCCATACGATGTAAGTTGCAGCCTTTTTTATGCTCGTAGATTCCCATTGTCACCTTGATCGCCTTGACCTCGCCGCTCACAACGGCTCCCTGGATGCAGCACTCGATGCGGCCCGCGAGCGCGGAGTCGGACACTTTTTGTGTATCGGTGTCAGCGTCGACAACGCCGCCGACGTCAAAGCGCTCGCTGAGCGCTATGACGACGTCGATTGTTCGGTAGGCGTGCACCCGCTGGATGTACAGCCGGATGCCGCGCCAGCGCTCGATTGGCTGTTGCGCGAGCTCAATCATCCACGTGTGGTCGCGATCGGGGAAACCGGTCTGGACTATCACTACGAGCCGGAAGCGGCAGAACTGCAGCAAGCGTCGTTCCGCCTGCACCTGCAGGCGGCGCAGCAAACCGGCAAGCCGGTCATCATCCATACCCGGGGTGCACGCGCCGACACCTTGAACCTGCTGCGAGAAGCCGCGCTGCCGCAAGCGGGCGTCCTGCATTGTTTCACCGAAGACTGGGACATGGCGAAAGCTGCATTGGACATGGGCTATTACATTTCCTTGTCCGGTATTGTCACTTTTCGCAATGCCGACGCGCTGCGCGATGTGGCCAGTAAGGTCCCGGCAGACCGTTTGCTGGTGGAAACCGATTCTCCCTACCTTGCGCCGATCCCGCATCGCGGCAAGCCGAACCTGCCGCAATACGTGCGTGAGGTAGCGGAATTTCTGGCAATGTTGCGTGGTGAGACTTACGAGCGACTTGCCGAGCAAACGACCGAAAATTTCAAGCGGCTGTTTCCGCTGGCGCACGTGAAAGGTTAAATCGCAGGCAAAAAAAACCCGGGTTCTGGGGGGTGAATCCGGGTTAAGACCATTAGGAGTAAAACAAAGATACGCGGTCCGTTGGTACCTTTATCAGCGCGACACTTGGGGGAGATGTCCCGCCGACAGTTGAAGTATTGATCAGTATTGCGCCGAGTCCAGTTTAGCCCGTCGGGTTTTTAAACAATTTTGGAATACGGGCGCTTCGGAAGAGTTCTCATCAACGTACGACCCTGCAGGAAATCTACAAGAAACATAGATATGGTCGGATGATCCGTGCATTTTTGCGCAAGTTAGGCATAATACGCGGCTTCGAATTTTGACCCCTACAGACCTTTTCTTATGCATAAAGAACCTCGTAAGGTCCGTGAGTTTCGTCGCCGCGAGCAAGAAATTCTCGATACCGCGCTCAAGCTGTTCCTCGAACAAGGTGAAGACAGTGTCACCGTCGAGATGATTGCTGATGCCGTCGGTATCGGCAAAGGCACGATCTACAAGCACTTCAAATCCAAGGCCGAGATTTACCTGCGCCTTATGCTCGATTACGAGCGTGATTTGAACGAGCTGTTGCATTCGGCTGATGTCGACAAGGACAAGGAAGCGCTGTCTCGCGCCTACTTCGAATTCCGCATGCGCGATCCGCAACGCTATCGATTGTTCGATCGCCTGGAAGAAAAGGTGGTCAAGGGCAATCAGGTGCCTGAGATGGTCGAGGAGTTGCACAAGATCCGCGCCTCGAACTTCGAACGTCTGACCCTGCTGATCAAGGGCCGGATCAGCGAAGGCAAGCTCGAAGACGTACCGCCTTACTTCCATTACTGCGCCTCCTGGGCGCTGGTGCATGGCGCGGTGGCGCTGTATCACTCGCCGTTCTGGAGCAATGTCCTGGAAGATCAGGAGGGTTTCTTCCAGTTCCTGATGGACATCGGCGTGCGCATGGGTAACAAACGCAAGCGCGACCCCGACACTTCTGGTAGCTGAGCCATTCATTCGCCTTATTGCGCCATGATTTTGCTACATGGCGCAGTACCGCAGGAATATACTCAGGTTTGGGACTTGCTAAAACTTGATTTGTGAGTCAAGTTTTACGCGTTCTAATATCCCATTGCCGGAGTGATCCATGATCGTTGACCGTCAAGGCAGGCGTTTTCGCAATTTGCGGATCAGCCTGACCTCAGCCTGCAACTACGCGTGTACTTACTGTGTGCCAAACGGCAAGCGGCTGGTCGCTGCGCAGGATGAGCTGTCGGCAGAGGCCATGGCACGCGGCGTGGAGTATTTGATCGAGGCCGCCGGAATCGAGCGGTTACGGATCACCGGCGGCGAACCACTGGTCAGTCCCAAGCTCGAAGCCTTCATGACAGCCGTAGGGCAGATGGGGCTGGACGATATCAGCCTGACCACCAATGGCCAGTTGCTCGCGAAAAAACTCCCGCTTTTGGTTGATGCCGGAATCCGGCGCATCAACGTGTCACTCGATACCCTCGATGCCAGCGCATTCCGCAGTATTGCTCGCGGTGGTGATCTGGCGACCGTGCTCGACGGCATGGATCAGGCCAGTTCAGCCGGCATCAAGATCAAGGTCAACATGGTGCCCCTGCGTGGACAGAATCTTGACCAGGTAATGCCGCTGCTCGATTACTGCCTTGAGCGCGGGTATGAGCTGCGGTTTATCGAACTGATGCGCATGGGACATCTGGCCAGCGACTCCAACGCCTTTCTGCAACAATTCGTCAGCCTGCAACAGTTGCTCAGCCTGATTGGTGAGCGCTACGAATACCTGCAAGCCGATGCGCCCGTTGATGCCACTGCGGTGCGCTATGAGGTTCCGGGGCTGGGCCACTTCGGCGTCATCGCCAACGAAAGCGTACCGTTCTGCCGCACCTGCTCGCGACTACGTCTGTCGTCGACGGGATGGCTGCATGGCTGCCTGTCGTCGAGCAACCGTCACTATGTCGGCGACCTGCTGGATAAACCTCGTCATCAAGCGCTCCCGGCCTTGCAGCGACTTCTGGTGAAAGCCTTGGGCGACAAGCAGGAGGTGGCATTCTCAGGTGGTGCGACCATCATGAAGATTATTGGTGGCTGATCTGCCTCAAGTCCGCATTTTATTTGAAAGACCCGTCATAGCCTCTTCGTGCTGGCGCGGAAGCTGCATCCAACGCCCATTCGCCGGTTTTCCGTCACCGGCCTCTGGAGGATAGGATGCGTAGCCTGGTTTTGCTGCTGGCCATTTTGGCGCTTGGTGGCTGCATGAACGTCAGCGATATGGCCGAAGGGACTCGCTACCACATGAGCGACGCCGGTCTGCTTGACCATAGCGACAGTCGCCGCGTGAATAACCTGCGTATTCAGCCGGACTCCTTCATCTACATCGCCCAGGGCGCCTTCGCGCCGCCTGGCAGCACCACCTACCCACGACCTAACGTGATTGCCGAGGTCGCCTTCGATGGCTTCATCGAGTATTTCCCCATGGTTCGCCGTGCCCGCATGCCTGAAGGTCTTGATGAAGCCATGGGCGAAGCCCGGGCTGTCGGCGCGCACTATCTTCTGTACACGCGTTTCGCCAAGTCCGATGACCGTATCGGCAACTCGGACGAATGGCTCGATCAAGAGGCCGTGGATCGGCTGGGCGTGGACACTGGCGTCATTCAGATCATGTTGATCGAGACCAGCACCCAGTATTTGATTGATACTGCACGCATCAAGAGTCGTGGCGGTTTGCTGACATTCCACGACACCAAGCCGGAAGACCTGATGGGCCCGCCACTGGAGCAATACGCGCGCAGCCTGCTGGGTCTAAGTGACCAATAATTCATAAGGAGATCGCCATGAGCGGCCCGCAAAAAGCCAACGACCTGTTGGGGCAAATCCCCAAGACCAAAGGCTTGCCGCCGGTCCACCTGTGGAATCCCGACTTCTGCGGCGATATCGACATGCGCATCGCCCGGGACGGCACCTGGTATTACCTGGGCACGCCGATCGGACGTAAGCCGATGGTCAAGCTGTTCTCCACCATCATTCGCCGCGACGGCGATGATTATTTCCTCATTACCCCCGTCGAAAAGGTCGGTATCAAGGTCGACGATGCGCCGTTCGTGGCCATCGCCGTAGAGGTAGAAGGCGAGGGCGAGTCCCAGGTGCTGCGCTTTACCACCAACGTCGATGAGTTCGCCGAAGCGGGCGCCGAACACCCGATTCGCGTTGTCACAGACCCCGTCACCCAAGAGCCGGCGCCTTACGTGCACGTGCGCACTAACCTTGAAGCACTCATCCATCGCAATGTGTTTTACCAACTGGTGGAGCTGGCCGTGACCCGCGAAATCGATGGGCAACATTGGTTGGGCGTGTGGAGCGGCGGAGAATTTTTCCCTATAGGTCTCGAACCCTGATCCCTCCTGTGAGGCGCTCTGCGATTTCGAATAAAATCGAATTGACACCCAATCATGTGATGATTAGCGTAGACCTCCTTAGCGAACGGTTCCGGGGTCCCCATGTCCAGCAGCTTTCACGCATCGACGGTCGACTGGCTGGGTAGCTGGATCGCCGCTGGCCAGGTCAAGCCCGGTGAAACCCTCAAGGTAGAAGCCGACCTTGGCGAGCAGCTCGGTGTCAGCCGTACCGTCATCCGCGAGGCCATCAAAACCCTGGTCGCCAAAGGCCTGCTCGAAGTCGGGCCCAAGGTGGGGACGCGGGTTCTGCCAGTGCGGCGCTGGAACCTGTTTGATCCGCAAGTCGTAGGGTGGCTTTCGCGGAACGGGTTACCGGAAAACTTTGTCGACGATCTCCTCGACCTGCGCCGAACCATCGAGCCAATGGCCGTGCGTTGGGCGTGCGAAAGGGCCACGGTCGACCAGGTGCAAGCCATCCTGCAGGCCTACAACGCGCTGGAACGTGCTGTGGAAAGCGGCATCGATTACAACCGCGCAGACCAGTTCTTTCACGAATGCATCCTCGCCGCGAGCCACAACCAGTTCATCGAACAGATGGTCCCCGCGCTCGGCGCATTATTGGCTGTCTCGTTCGAGGTCTCCGCAGCCGACCCCGACGAATTGCGCCGCACCCTGCCGATCCACAAAGACATGGCCGACGCTATCGCCGCGCGGGATGCGGCGCGCGGTGTCTGGGCCTGCATGACACTCATCGACAATGCCGATCTGGCTATCAAGCGGTTCTACCCACAAGTCATGGCTGACCGAAAAGCCAGCTGAACGTATCGCCTAAAAACATGCATGCAGGAGGTTTCATGACGTGGACCGCAGTGACCGGACACCGCGCGCAGCTCGGCGAAGGCCCATTCTGGGACGTCCCCACCCAAGCGCTTTACTGGGTGGATATTGCTGGCAAGCAAGCGCTGCGGTTGATCGGCGCCAATGTGCAGATCTGGGAGATGCCAGAGCACGTATCCGCCTCCATTCCCTGTGAAAGCGGCGATGCGCTGGTGGCATTGAGCAGTGGCGTGTATCGACTGGACCTTGACTCCCCGGGCCTTGAGCCGCGTCTGACCTTGTTCTGTGTCGCTGATCCGCAGCCGGGCAATCGTCCCAATGAAGCGCGTTGCGATGCTCAGGGCAGACTCTGGCTCAGCACGATGCAAAACAACATCGGCGAGCAGGGCGAGGACTTGCCCGTCGTGCGACGTTCCGGTGGCCTGTTTCGTATCGATCGTGATGCGCGGGTCATGCCGTTGCTCCGCGGACTGGGCATTCCCAACACCTTGCTGTGGAGCGATGACGCAACCACCGTGTATTTCGGCGACAGCCTCGACAGCACGCTCTACCGGCATTTCATCCGCACCGATGGCAACCTCGATGCCGCGCAGGTCTGGTTCGGTCCCCATGAGCGCGGCGGCCCTGACGGCTCGGCGATGGATGCCGAGGGATTCATCTGGAACGCCCGATGGGACGGCAGTTGCCTGCTCAGATTGACGCCGGACGGCACAGTCGACCGCGTGATCGAACTGCCAGTCAGCCGCCCGACCAGCTGCGTGTTTGGCGGTGCAGACTTGAAAACCCTCTACATCACCAGCGCAGCCAGCCCGCTAAAGCATCCCCTTGACGGCGCTGTTCTTTCCATTGAGGTCGAAACACCCGGAAAACCTTGTCAGCGTTTTGCGGGATAGATCCCAAAATATGGGATGTAAAAGTATATATTGAGATTATTGGGTCGTCAGGTTTATAGTCGGCCATCAGTTACACGCACTCACACTTAAAAAAATAAAACAGGTGAAGTGATGCAGCGATTTTCCAGAAAAGCTTTCGGCCGGACATCCACAGATGCCCGGTTTTTGTCGTGCCTGCGAAAAGGAGTCTTGATCCATGGCTGAACCTTTATCCCTGCCGCCAGTTCCCGAGCCGCCAACGGGCGAGCGACTGAAAAACAAGGTCGTGCTGTTGACTGGCGCCGCCCAGGGCATTGGCGAAGCCATTGTCGCGACCTTCGCCTCGCAGCAGGCCAGGCTGGTCATCAGCGACATCCAGGCGGAGAAAGTCGAAAAAGTCGCGGCGCACTGGCGTGAAAAGGGCTTCGATGTCCAGGCCATCAAGGCCGACGTTTCACGCCAGGAGGATTTGCACGCCATGGTCAGATTGGCCATCGAGCTGCACGGTCGAATCGACGTGCTGGTCAATTGTGCCGGGGTCAACGTATTCCGCGATCCGCTGGAAATGACCGAAGAGGATTGGCGTCGCTGCTTCGCCATCGATCTGGATGGCGCCTGGTACGGCTGTAAAGCGGTGCTGCCGCAAATGATCGAGCAGGGCATCGGCAGCATCATCAATATTGCCTCGACCCATTCCACCCACATCATCCCGGGCTGCTTCCCGTACCCGGTCGCCAAACATGGCCTGCTCGGCCTGACCCGAGCGCTGGGCATCGAATACGCGCCGAAGGGTATCCGCGTCAACGCGATCGCGCCGGGCTACATCGAAACCCAACTGAATGTCGACTACTGGAACGGTTTCGCCGATCCCCACGCCGAGCGTCAGCGCGCTTTCGATCTGCATCCACCGCGCCGCATCGGGCAGCCGATGGAGGTGGCGATGACGGCTGTTTTCCTGGCCAGCGATGAAGCACCGTTCATCAATGCTTCCTGCATCACCATCGATGGTGGCCGCTCGGTCATGTACCACGACTGAGTAAAACAGGTCTCAGGCGCACGACTTCGCCTGTAATCCAATCATCATACGATATGACTATTTCTCGCTTTATCGAACTCTACAAAAATAACAAGGAGTCAGCTTATGAATCGTCGTCGTGGGATCCGTTCCCTGTGCTGTGCCGCCTTGGCGGTCACTGCGTTCAGTCTCGGCAGTACGTTAATGGCGGCCGAGGAAGTGAAGATCGGTTTTCTGGTCAAGCAAGCGGAAGAGCCCTGGTTCCAGACTGAATGGGCGTTCGCCGAGAAGGCGGGTAAAGAAAAAGGTTTCACGGTCATCAAGATCGCCGTGCCCGACGGCGAGAAAACCCTCTCGGCTATCGACAGCCTGGCTGCCAATGGCGCCAAGGGCTTCGTGATTTGCCCGCCGGATGTCTCCCTGGGCCCTGCGATCATGGCCAAGGCCAAACTCAACGGCTTGAAAGTGATCGCCGTCGATGACCGTTTCGTCGATGCCAGCGGCAAGTTCATGGAAGACGTTCCGTACCTGGGCATGGCGGCATTCGAAGTCGGCCAGAAACAGGGCAACGCGATGGCCGCCGAAGCCAAAAAACGCGGCTGGGACTGGAAAGACACCTACGCGGTGATCAACACCTACAACGAACTCGACACCGGCAAGAAACGCACCGACGGCTCAGCGAAAGCCCTGGAAGATGCCGGTCTGCCGAAAGACCACATCCTGTTCTCGGCACTGAAAACCCTCGACGTGCCGGGCAGCATGGACGCCACCAACTCGGCGTTGGTCAAACTGCCAGGCGCAGCAAAAAACCTGATCATCGGCGGCATGAACGACAACACCGTGCTGGGCGGCGTGCGTGCTACCGAAAGCGCCGGGTTTGCAGCGGCCAATGTCATCGGCATTGGCATCAACGGCACCGACGCCATTGGCGAACTGAAGAAAGCCAACAGTGGTTTCTTCGGCTCGATGCTGCCTAGCCCCCACATCGAGGGCTACAACACCGCCAGCATGATGTTCGAGTGGGTCACCACTGGCAAAGAGCCGCCCAAGTACACCGCGATGGACGACGTCACCCTGATCACTCGCGAGAACTTCAAGCAGGAACTGGAAAAGATCGGCCTCTGGAATTGAGGGTTGATTGATTTCGCTGGTGGCCCTGGCGACGGGGCTGCCTGATCTGTGTGATGAGGTGGTTATGCACGCGCAAACACAACTGCAATACAGTGCCGGCGGCAGCTTGCGCTTCAACGGGATCGGCAAGACCTTTCCGGGGGTGAAGGCGCTGGACGGCATCAGCTTCGTCGCCCATCCGGGACAGGTTCACGCCTTGATGGGTGAGAACGGCGCCGGCAAATCCACGCTGTTGAAAATTCTCGGTGGCGCATACACGCCAAGCAGCGGCGATCTGCAAATCGGTGATCAGACGCACGTCTTCAAGTCGACGGCTGACAGCATCGGCAGTGGCGTCGCGGTGATCCATCAGGAGCTGCACCTGGTGCCGGAAATGACGGTCGCGGAAAACCTGTTCCTAGGTCATCTGCCTGCAAGCTTCGGCCTGATCAATCGCTCGGCATTACGGCAACAGGCGCTGGCTTGTCTCAAGGGGCTGGCCGACGAAATCGATCCGCAAGAGAAAGTAGGGCGCCTGTCCCTCGGTCAGCGGCAACTGGTGGAAATCGCCAAGGCGTTGTCACGCGGCGCTCATGTGATCGCGTTCGACGAGCCCACCAGCAGCCTGTCGGCACGAGAAATCGATCGCTTGATGGCGATCATCGGCCGCCTGCGGGACGAGGGAAAAGTGGTGCTGTACGTCTCCCATCGCATGGAAGAAGTCTTCCGCATCTGCAATGCCGTCACCGTGTTCAAGGATGGTCGCTACGTGCGCACCTTCGAGGACATGAGCGCGCTCAGCCACGACCAACTGGTGACGTGCATGGTCGGTCGCGATATTCAGGACATCTACGATTACCGCCCTCGGCAGCGCGGCGCCGTGGCGCTCAAAGTGCATGGCTTGCTCGGCCCTGGATTGCGCGACCCCGTGAGTTTTGACGTGCACAAGGGCGAGATTCTCGGGCTGTTCGGTCTGGTCGGCGCCGGTCGCACGGAGTTGTTGCGCATGCTCAGCGGGCTCGAACGCAACACCGCCGGACGCCTGGAACTTCGCGGCCACGAACTGAACCTGCGCTCGCCCCGGGACGCCATCGCGGCAGGCATTTTGCTCTGCCCCGAAGACCGCAAGAAGGAAGGCATCATGCCGCTGTCCAGCGTCGCCGAGAACATCAATATCAGTGCTCGCGGCGCGCATTCCACGTTCGGTTGCCTGCTGCGAGGGTTGTGGGAAAAGGGCAACGCCGACAAACAGATCAAGGCCCTGAAGGTAAAAACCCCCGATGCGGCGCAGAAGATCATGTACCTGTCCGGAGGCAATCAGCAGAAGGCCATTCTCGGTCGCTGGTTGTCGATGCCGATGAAAGTACTGCTGCTTGACGAGCCCACACGCGGCATCGACATCGGCGCGAAAGCCGAGATCTACCAGATCATCCACAACCTGGCTGCCAGTGGCATCGCAGTGATCGTGGTGTCCAGCGACCTGATGGAAGTGATGGGGATTTCCGACCGCATTCTGGTGCTGTGCGAAGGCGCGATGCGTGGCGAACTCACCCGCGAACAGGCCAATGAATCCAACCTGCTGCAATTGGCTTTGCCACGCCACCGCGCTGACGGCGTGGCGAACTGAGAGGTGACTATGATGACAACCCAAAACAACGCTTTGCCTACCGAGCGCAAGCCTTTGGACCTGCGCCGGTTTCTCGATGACTGGGTCATGTTGCTCGCGGCCGTCGGGATCTTCGTGCTCTGCACACTGTTGATCGACAACTTCCTTTCACCGTTGAACATGCGCGGCCTCGGGCTGGCAATTTCGACGACCGGGATCGCGGCCTGCACCATGTTGTACTGCCTGGCGTCGGGGCATTTTGACTTGTCGGTGGGCTCGGTGATTGCCTGTGCCGGTGTCGTGGCGGCGGTGGTGATGCGCGACACCGACAGTGTGTTTCTCGGGGTCAGCGCAGCGCTGCTGATGGGCCTGATAGTCGGGCTGATCAACGGCATCGTCATCGCCAAACTGCGGGTCAATGCGTTGATTACCACGCTGGCGACCATGCAGATTGTTCGCGGCCTGGCCTACATTTTCGCCAACGGCAAAGCGGTCGGCGTCTCCCAGGAGCAGTTCTTCGTGTTCGGCAACGGTCAGTTGTTTGGTGTGCCGGTCCCCATCCTGATCACCATCGTGTGCTTTCTGTTTTTCGGCTGGCTGCTCAACTACACCACCTACGGACGCAACACCATGGCCATCGGCGGTAACCAGGAAGCGGCGCTGCTGGCCGGGGTGAATGTCGATCGCACCAAGATCATCATCTTTGCCGTGCACGGCGTGATCGGTGCGTTGGCCGGGGTGATCCTGGCGTCGCGAATGACCTCCGGGCAACCCATGATCGGCCAGGGTTTCGAGCTGACGGTCATCTCGGCGTGCGTGCTGGGTGGCGTGTCGCTGAGCGGTGGGATTGGCATGATTAGGCACGTGATTGCCGGGGTCTTGATTTTGGCGATCATCGAAAATGCGATGAACCTGAAGAACATCGATACGTTTTATCAGTATGTGATTCGGGGTTCGATTTTGTTGTTGGCCGTTGTGATTGACCGGCTGAAACAACGCTAAAACTGATGTCTGTTTCTTCTTTGATTTCAGTAAAAAAGGAAGCGTCCTACATACAAACTATTTCATACGCGCCTTAATTCGCCGTGTTTGGATTCCGCCCAGAGCAGAGGCTCTCGGTGGAATCCCGGTCGTTTATGCCGTAGGAAATCTGTTAATGGAACTAACAAAAATATTTTCGCCACAGAACCGGCGTCTGATCAGGTTCACGTCGGCAAATAAGGGGGAGCAGGAACTGCTCCTTGAACAACTCTCCGGCACTGAAGGGTTGTCGACATTATTCAGTTTCGAGTTATCGCTGATCAGCCAGGATGCGCGACTGGAACTCAAATCGTTAATAGCGCAACCCGCGCTACTCGACGTCGAACTGGCCACCGGAGACGCCCGATACATTCATGGCTATATCAGTCGTTTCAGCCTGACGAGCAGTGACGGGGGGCTTGCACACTATTCGGCAACACTGAGTCCCTGGTTGTGGATGCTGTCGCGCCGTTTCGACTCGCGGATCTTTCAAGAACAATCGATTGAAGACGTCATTTGTACGGTGTTTGCACACTACGGTGCGTTGCCCTGTTTCGAGTTCCGTCTGGGGCAGCCGCTTAAATCCCGTAGTTACATCACGCAGTACCGCGAGAGCGATCTGGATTTCGTCTTGCGCCTGCTGGAGTGTGAAGGGTTGTTCTTTTACTTCGATCACACGAAGCAAGGGCATCAGCTGATCATCACCGATCACTCTCGTCATCTGGAACCGCTGGCGCAGCAACCGCAGATCCGCTATCACAGCGCCTCGGTCACCGAGACGGCCGACTCGATCACGCACTGGAGCAGCTACCGTTTTTTGCAGTCCGGCAGCATGGCGATCCAGACATTCGACTACCGGCAACCGCGCAATCCGCTACCGGTCAGCATGCCCAGCCTTAATGATCAGGGTGAGGTTCCTGCCTACGAAATCTACGACGTTGCCGGTCATTACAGTCACGGTCTGCCCGAGGGTGGTGAGACGCTGGTTCGTCATCGACTCGAAGCACTGGAAGTGCAGGGCAAGACGTTTCACGGCGCCAGCAACTGTCGCGCGATGTTGCCTGGCTACACCTTCGAATTGACCCAGCATTTCGATCACGACCGCGACCCGATCGACGATCGCCGTTTCCTGCTGATGAGGGTCGAGCACCACGCCCGTAACAACTACCTGTCGGATCAACCGGCGGGTTATCGAAACAGTTTTGTCTGCATCCGCGAAAAGATTCCCTATCGGCCCCCTATCACCAAGCCGCGTCCATCGCTGGCGGGCTCGCTCACCGCCATCGTGGTGGGTCCCGAAGGCGAAGAGGTCTTTACGGATGCGCTGGCGCGGGTGCAAGTACGCTTCCACTGGCAGCGTGAGCAAGATCCAGCGGGCGCAACCACCTGGCTGAGGGTGGCCATGCCCAGTGCGGGGGCCGGTTTTGGTCATCAGTTTTTGCCGCGGGTGGGGCAGGAAGTGCTGGTGACCTTTCTGGGCGGCGACATCGACCGACCGCTTGTGACCTCGGTGCTCTACAACGCCGATCATTTGCCACCGCGCTTCAGCAATGCCACGGGCTTGCCGGGTAACCGGGCGCTGTCGGGCATCCAGACCCAGGAACACAAAGGCAACGGCTTCAACGAACTGCTGTTCGACGACACGCCCGGTGCGCTGCGGGCCCGAATGGCCACGACCCATCACGCCACGGCGCTGAACCTTGGCAAACTCACCACGCCCCGAACCGATGGGCAAGCCCAGCCGAGAGGCAACGGCGCCGAACTGCGTACCGACGCTGCGATTGCCCTTCGTGCAGCTCAGGGCATGTTGTTGACCACCTATGCCCGTCACGGTGCGCAGGGTTCGCAGTTGGACCGCGATGAGCTGCTCAAGCTGCTGGGCGAGTGCGGTGAACTGTTCCATTCCCTCGGCCAGACGGCTGCGGCGCGGGGCAGTCAGCAGGTCGACACCCAAGGCATTGAAGCGCTACGCCAGTCCCTGAATCGATGGCCTGATCCTGGCAGCAACAGTTCAGGAGAGCCGGTTGTTGCAGTGGCCGCCGAAGCGGGCATCGCCAGCGCGACACCGCGTTCACAAGTGCACTACGCCGGCGAAAACCACGACACCACGGCTCAGGACCACCTGCAATTAACCAGCGGAGCGGCAATGCGCTTGAACGCTGGCCAGGGGATTTGTGCGTTTGCGCAAGATCAAGGCATCAGCGCCATCGCCAATCGCGGCAAGGTGCTCGTGCAGGCCCAGGAGGATGACATCGCGCTCAACGCGCAAAAGAACCTGCACCTGTCAGCCGCTGAAGGTGAGGTGGTCATCACAGCCACAACTATCCGTTTGGTGGCCGACGACGGCAGCTACATCAAGATCGGTGGCGGCGTCGAGATCGGCACGCAGGACAAAGTCATGGTGCATGCCAGCGACCACGACTGGGTGGGACCGAAAACCGACAGCGTTGCCATCCCGACCTTCAGCCGTGATCCATCGGCAAAACGCCTGGCTTTTCACTACCCCGGACACGTCAGCGACAGCCCTCGGATGGCGGCTGATCAGGCGTATCAGATTGAACTGGGGGACGGCAGCGTGGTGCAAGGTTTGACAAGCGCGACGGGATTGACGGAGCGAGTAAAGCGAGAGGCGATGCATCGTGCGCAGGTAACGGCGACCCGTAAACCGGACCCGGCAGGAGGGGAACAATGACGGACTCAAGCGTGTACACGGTGGCACAGACGACCACACGATTAATTCCCAACTGCTCCGCTGACCACCTGTTGGAAGTACCTGGGGATCTGCCCGGCGTGGTGATCTTTTTGCACGGGGTCAATGATCCGGGAGCGTCGTATGAGTCGGTGGAAACGGGGTTGTGCCAGGGGGTTAATGAGCGGCTGGATCGGCCTGATCTGAAGGCGGGGCGGTATGGGGCTGATTTCAGTGCGGCTAAAGCTTTGCCGCCGGAGCTGCGAGGGGATGAGCATAAATTCGCGCTCGATGATCCTGATACCTACCTCTACCAGCGCGACACCGCTGATCCCAAAGTGCGTAGTTTGATGATCCCGTTTTACTGGGGTTACAGGGCCGAACCGGGAGAAATCAAGCGCGATGTGAATGGTGATCCAGCAAGACTGCGGGATCAGTTCCAGGACATATTCAACAACCGGCTGGACCGTCACTTCGCAAAGGGCGGTGGGTTCTTTGCAAATGCCACGAACAATTTGCTGGATATGTACAAGGAGGGCTTTTCCGAAAGGGTACGCATTCTGGTGCAACCGACGATGCCCAATCCCCTGTACATGGGCAAGGCACCGCATCGGCGTTATTTCGTGCTGGCCGCAGCCCGCCTGGCGATGCTGGTCAGCGAGATTCGCCGTGTTTCGCCCGATGAAACAATCACCATCATGGGGCACAGCCAGGGCACGCTAATTACCTTACTTGCTCAAGCCATGTTGATTGATCGGGGCGAACGCTGTGCCGACTGCGCAATCATGGTGGCCTCGCCTTATTCAGTCATGCCAGAGACGACACCTAAAGAGTCCAACACTCTTAAAGTACTGATCGACCTTGTGCAACAAATCACCCAGTCGCCCCATGCGCAGCCGCCCTTGAGCGCCGCGCGTTGTGGCGTGCCGGGCTATGGCGGACGCACCGGGCCTAGCTGGTCACCTGAACAGGGCCAGCGTTTAGGGACTGACGGGAAAACAGGGGTGTTTCCTGAGCGCGATAATCGCGGCAAGGTGTACCTGTATTTCTGTCCCGACGACACCACGGTGGCGCTCAGCAAGGTGCAGGGCATCGGCACCTACGGCGTGCCGGACATGCTCCTTGATGGGCAGCCAGCCATGAACGCTTTGCAATCCTTGCGCTTCTACCAGCGTTTATGGACCAAGCGTTTGCGCGAAGGTAAACCCGTGCTGGTCGGTAAGGCTCCGCAACAGGATTTTATTAGAGCAAAAGGCGAAGCGCGTTATCCCGGTGGCTGGTCTGCCGCAGCAGTTGCCTCGCGAGCACCGATTCACGACGGCCAAGAGCGCAACATCAACGCAGAGCAACTGCACCCGCCTCATGAGCCGCAGATGTTCGGTGGCGAAGCACTGACAGGATCGACTCACAAGGCAGGCATGGATCGTCCTGATGCTGTGTCGCAAAACGCTGCACTGGGCAACCCCAGCGCAACCTTCAAATGGATATTCGTCCAAAACCTCTCCGATCGAATCGACGTGGAAGTCGTGCGCGACCGCTGGAACCAAGGAAAAGAGCCGGACGATCAGACCCACGCCTTCCGCCGCACTGCAGTGTCCGGTATTGCATTGCTCGACACCAAGGATCACTACCGCTACGAACGTGAGGAAACGCCGAACGAAATTCGTGCCCGAATGGAAGTCGACCCCAAAGAGTGGAGTGATAACAGCTATCACTCGGCAGTGTTACGCAGCCCGGACAACCATCGCTGGGTAACAGCGATGGACATCGCGATTGGGCAGGCGAAGTGTCTGGATGATCCAGTGATGCGTGAGGTGTTGGTGGCGATTGCGGATTGGAAAATCGATGAGCGTCGTTATTTAGAAGTGATCGGATTAAACGGCTGGTCACGGCTTAGTCCAGAAGCTCAGGCGCTAGTTGAATCCAGTTATCTCTATTATGACAAAGGTGTCTTTCCATCTGATGAATTGGTATCGATGACGCCACCGCTGCTGATCCAAACTCCTTCGGAAAAAGGAGTGTCGAAATGAGAGGGCGCCAGTACGACAGATCTCAGCGACCTAAACTGAAGGCCTATCTTTGGCTGGCGATGATTCTGATAGCCGCTTGTATGGGTTTTTTATTGTTCTTCATTTACATAACACCAGTGGAAAATTTGAAGCCAAAGGAGTTGGGTGTTTTTATGCGTTGGGGAATCGTGAGTGTTTTGAGTGGTTTGGTGTTTGCCTATGGTGTGCATTGGTTTGCCAAGCAGGTAGCTTATGAAAAGGAGCAACTTTCGGTCTACAAAACTAAAGTCGTCGCTGACTCAACCGAACAGTGTGCTTTGCGTGAGCGCACCTATTCGCTGGAGATAAGGGGAGTGGGGCTTGCGGGTAAAGGATGGTATCAATCATCGGTGTGGAGAGAAATCGAGAAAAAAGCAGACAATTTTACCTCGATTTATTCGCATAATCCTGAGGACTACAAGGCCTCAGTGACCTCCAGAACAAACACCAGTCGCCTTGCCGTCCGAGCTGCTTTCACATTCTCCGCTACTGACTCAGTTGCATATTGGCCGATTCCCGTTTTTGCATTGGGTCCACCGGATCCCTATGAGAAAGGCTATAAAGCAGGAGGCCTGATCAATTCTGGTCGAAACGCTGCCACCTTAGGTGTTACGCAGTTCCTCTGGCAAGACGACGAAAATACCTCTCATGCACAAGCTATGATCGAGCGACTCTTCGTGTTTTTTGACGAGAACCCGCAGGTGCCTCAGGCGCTGATAGCCAGCAGAGATGGGGATGTTACAAGAGACATTTATCGAAAACCCGATACGCCCGGATTGCAGAATGACCAGGTTGTACCGACGGTACATGAAAGTGTGACCGGTCTTCTTGTCTCGCGTTCGGATCGTGTAGACCGTTACGTCCGTCCCTATGCAACGCAGGACACTGAGGACAACCAAAACAAGAAGACTGATCTTGGCAAGCTGTGGGCGTTTTATTGGGATCGGGACCGTGCTTTTCACGAGTGGTATAAAGACGTTGAGCGTGCCAAAGGTAAAACCGGGTACATACATCCGCCATCAACAATGTCCACCGCCTACTGGCAATCCCAACTCCCCACCCTCTGGAAAACGCTGAGCAACCGAGGCCCCGGCCACTTCGAACCCTCTCCATGGCTCCCTGTACGCTGGGCTAACCATCAAGTCAAAGAGTTCGACAAAGCCCCTATCCTGGGCTATCTGCACCGCCCAATCAAAGTCCCAATGCAGGACGAAAACGGCAAACTGCTCAAGCCGGCACTTCAGGCCAAAGCCCTTCAAGCTGGCTGGCAACAGGCGCTGGAAACCTTACCCGAAGGTGAAAAGCCGGTCCGCGTGTTTTACGACAGCACCGACAACACCCACGGCGAAATCGCCCTGACCCTCGCGCTGCACAGTCTCAACACCGACGGAACGGGACTCGAAATCGGCAACGTCGAAGAGGGGTACGACATCGGTCGTCGCCTGGGTAACACCGGCGTCAGTAGCGCCCTGGTCGAAATAAACCTCGCCACCATTGCCAGTTACAAGGACGGCGGCGTCAGCGCGGTGGTCTACACGGGAGATGACGGCAGCGTGACGGTACAAATGGTCCGCCCGCCGGACGAAGCCCGCAAATTAAAAAACCAGCAAACCCACGGCGTCGACCCCTTCACATTTCGCATGCCGGGGCGAACGCCATGACCCATCCCATCTGTCTAGGCGATTCCACCAGCAGCGGCGGCACGGTCGTGTTCTGCCAGTTTGAAAGTACTCATTGCATTAACGGCAAAACACCGGCGGTGGTGGGGGACAAGGCTACATGCCCACTGCATAAGGGCGAATTCGCCTTCATCGAAGGGCATTCGCACCGGCGTATGAAGGGCATACCTGTCGTATTGCAGGGGCATCTCCTGGCTTGTGGCTGTCATGGCGTGGCGAGCAATGCGCTGAACGTGAGAGTGACTTGAGCGGTAATCCCGGCGTTTCGGCCCAACAAAATAAACGCGAAAAATTTTGTTGTTTAGGCTGGCGTCATCGCGGGCAAGCCTTGCTCACACAGGTTTCATGTCGGCCGCATAAATTGGCGTTCGACGCATGACCTGTGGGAGCAAGGCTTGCCCGCGATGGCGGCTGATCTGACCCATCCCGCCATCATGAAAAACTCCAACCTCCCGTCACCTCCCTGAAATACTCCTTGCTGATCCCGACCCGTTTCGGTTATCACTTTGTACATGATTAGACAGGTACGATTTGACAAGAAACAACGGGTGGTCGACGAACTCATTCGGCGGATCGAAAGTGGCCTCATGGAGGACGGCTTTCTGTTGCCGGGCGAGCATCAGTTGGCTCAGGAATTCAAGGTCAGCCGAGGGACGCTGCGCGAAGCCCTGGCCGAACTGAAACGGCGCAACTACATCGCGACCCAAAGCGGTGTCGGTTCCATCGTCACATTCGACGGTGTAGTGCTCGATCAGCACAGTGGCTGGGCGCAGGCATTGGCCGACAGCGGGGCGCTGGTCAATACCGAAGTGCTGCGGCTGGAGGCGGTGGACCGGCCTGATTTGTTGTCGCGTTTCGGCACTGAGAAGTTCATCACGCTTGACCGTCGCCGTCGCACCAACGATGGCACAGTGGTTTCTCTCGAACGCTCGTTGATGCCCGCCACCGGAGGCCTGGAAAGCCTGCCGCGGGTCGGCCTGATCGACAATTCCCTGACCATTACCCTGGCCGCCTATGGCTACATCGGTGACCGCGGTGATCAATGGATCGGCGCCGAACCCTTGAACGTCGAGGACGCCGAGTTGTTGGGTCGTCCGGTTGGCACCGTCTTTCTCAAGGCGCTACGCACCACGTACGACCGGCAAAATCGCTTGATGGAACAGGTCGAAAGCCTGCTCGATCCCGTGCACTTTCGCCTGCACCTGCAATTTGGAACTTCAAAATGACCACGCTCAATCGTGCCCTCGGCGCTTTTTATGGACTGGCCTTGGGCGATGCACTGGGCATGCCCACGCAATCCTTGAGCCGGTCTGAGATCAAGGCACGCTTCGGCCAGATCTCCGACCTGCAAGACGCCGGTCCGGATCAACCGATTGCGGCCAACATGCCTAAAGGGTCGATCACCGACGATACCGAGCAAGCGATCCTGGTCGGCCAGTTGATGATCGAGGGGCGGGGCACTATCGAGCCGTCGATGCTCGCTCAGCGGCTGATCGAGTGGGAAGCCCAGATGCAGGCCAAGGGCTCCCAGGATTTGCTCGGCCCTTCGACCAAGCGTGCCATCGAGATGATTCTTGCCGGCCATTCGCCGGAAGAGGCGGGGCGCTATGGCACCACTAACGGTGCGGCGATGCGCATTACCCCTGTCGGGATCGCAGCAAACGTTGCTGATCCTGAACGCTTCATCAACGCAGTGGTGCAGGCCTGTCAGGTCACCCACAACACCACACTGGGCATTTCCAGCGCGGCGGCAGTGGCGGCGGTGGTTTCCGCCGGGATCAACGGCATGGACCTGGGCGAAGCCTTGAACCTCGGCCAGCAGATGGCTCAGCAATCCGAAGGTCGTGGCCACTGGGTGGCGGGTGGGCGTATTGCTTCGCGTATCAGTTGGGCGCGGAGCATCAGCGTCGACAGCGACAAGGCCCTGCTGGCTGACCTGCTGTACGACGTCATCGGCACCTCCGTGGCTTCGCAAGAGTCGGTGGTCGTGTCGTTTGCCCTGGCCCAACAGGTGGCGATCGGCGAAATGAGCGCCTTTGAGTCGCTGTGCCTGGCGGCCAGTCTGGGGGGCGACACCGACACCATCGCGGCTATCCTCGGCGCGATGCTGGGGGCCTGCCTGGGCCTTGAGAGCTGGCCGGTGGCGATGATCGAGACGGTCAAAGCCGTCAATGGGCTGGAGCTGGAACCTCTTGTGAAAGGACTCCTCACCCTCCGTTGAGGTAAGTAAAACCCTTTAGGAGCTGCCGAAGGCTGCGATCTTTTGATCTTTGGCAGCGCTCACGCAGCTAAAAATCAAGGTCAAAAAATCACAGCCTTCGGCAGCTCCTACAGGATCGGTGGCACCTATCTGTCATTGCCGACAACCACAAAAATGGCAACAGGAGTATTTCACATGAGTTCATCAACCGCCGGGCAAAGCGCCGGCCAGCTGGAAACCCGTGGCATCGAACCGGTGCCGGAAGCGGAATGTAACGGTCATCCGCTGCAACTGTTCTGGGTCTGGTTCGCGGCCAACATTTCCATTCTCGGCCTGCCGCTGGGCGCCACGCTGGTGGCGTTTCGCGGCCTGGCGATTTGGCAGGCAATCATCGTCGCCATCCTCGGCGCTGCCGGCTCCTTTGCGGTGGTTGGTATCATTTCCATCGCCGGTCGGCGTGGCCGCGCACCGAGCCTGACACTGTCGAGGGCAATCTTCGGCGTGCGCGGCAACATCGGCCCGACGCTGGTCTCGCTGATGTCGCGCCTGGGATGGGAAACCGTCAACACCACCACCGCAGCGTTCGTCTTGCTGTCGCTGTGCTCGATCCTCTTTGGCTCGCCGGTGGAAGCCAAAAGCGCCCCCGTGCTGACCCTGATCTTCATTGCGATTTTCGTGCTGCTGACCTTGTCGGTCTCCGGCCTCGGTCACGCCACGCTGCTGGTGATCCAAAAGTGGGCCACCTACGTGTTCGGCGCGTTGAACATTGTGGTGGGCGGTTTTCTCTGCGCCACCATCGACTGGAGCGCAGTGTTCAACGCCACGCCGGCCCCGCTGAGCGCAATGATCATCGGCGTCGGTACCATGGCCGCCGGCACCGGGATCGGCTGGGCGAACGCGGGGGCGGACATGTCGCGCTATCAGCATCGCAGTGTCAAAGCCGTACGCCTGGTGGCTTCGGCCGCCTTCGGTGCGGGGATTCCGTTGGTGTTGCTGATCACCCTCGGCGGACTGCTGTCGGTGGGCAACAACGACCTGGCCTCGGCCACTGACCCGATCGTTGCGATCCGCGACATGTTGCCGACCTGGATGGCCGTGCCCTACCTGATCACTGCGTTCGGCGGTCTGCTGCTGTCGAACAATCTGTCGGTTTACTCTGCTGGCTTGACGACCCTGACCCTTGGCCTGAAGGTCAAACGGGTCTACGCCGTGGTCGTCGATATCGTCGCGATCTTCGCGGGTTCGATCTATTTCATGCTGATTGCCGACAGTTTCTACGGCCCGTTCATTACCTTCATTTCGCTGTTGGCAGTGCCGATCACTGCGTGGGTCGGGATCTTCGTAGTCGATCTGATTCACCGTCATTACTACAGCCCCAAGGACTTGCTGGACGTCAGCCCGAGCAGCGCCTATTGGTATGCCGGCGGTGTAGAGTGGCGCGCATTCGGCGCCTGGGCGCTGGCGATCGTGTTGGGCTTCAGCTTCACCACCATCGGCACCACCGAGCAAACGCTCTGGTTTCGCGGGTTCCTGTCCGACTCCTGGCTGGGACATAACGGTCTCGGCTGGATCGTGACGTTCCTGGTGGCGGGCGGAATCTACTGTGTATTGGGCGGTGCGAAAGATCGTCGCCCTGGTTTGGTCGAGAACGCTCATGCCTAGATTGCTGCATACCGGCCAGGTCATGATCGACCTGGTCATGTCCGTCGACGCGTTGCCTCTATCGGGTGGTGATGTACTGGCGCAGTCCGCCAGTTTCGAAGC
Organism: Pseudomonas sp. p50(2008); assembly: GCF_015351605.1. Lineage (NCBI taxonomy): Bacteria > Pseudomonadati > Pseudomonadota > Gammaproteobacteria > Pseudomonadales > Pseudomonadaceae > Pseudomonas > Pseudomonas sp. p50(2008). The sequence goes on along the minus strand of NZ_JACMYF010000009.1, from coordinate 165,799 downwards.
AGGCGGTGGCTTCAACGTCATGGCGGCGGCCCAGCGCAATGGTTTGCCGGTGGTGTACCTCGGTCGTCATGGCACCGGTCGATTCGGCGATCTGGCGCGGGAGGCCATGAACGCCGAAGGCATTCGCATCGGCATCGCACACCCTGCCGAGCGCGACACCGGCCTGTGCGTCGCAGTGACCGAAGCGTCCGCCGAACGCAGTTTCATCTCTTATATCGGTGCCGAGGGCGAACTGACGGCCGAAGACCTGGCCAGTGTGCCGGCCGAGGCGGGGGACTATGTCTACATCAGCGGCTACAGCCTGCTGCATGGCGGCAAGGCACAGGCGCTGGTGGATTGGGTGCTGGCGTTACCGAAAGGCATCAATGTGGTCTTCGATCCAGGGCCGCTGGTGGATTCGCCGGAGGCTCCGTTGATGCAGTCGTTGTTGCCGCGCATTGATCTATGGACCAGTAACAGCGTCGAAGCGCTGCGGTTCACCGGAGTGTCGGAGATTGGAGAGGCGCTGACTTCGCTGGCCGACCATCTGCCCCCCGATGTGCTGATGGTGGTGCGCGATGGTCCGCAGGGATGCTGGGTCGAACAGCGTGGCGAGCGTCGGCATGTCCCGGGCTTCAAGGTCGAGGCGGTGGACAGTAATGGTGCTGGCGATGCCCATGCCGGGGTGTTTGTGGCGGGGTTGGCACAGGGATTGTCAGTGGATGACGCGGCGCGGCGCGCCAATGCTGCAGCCGCACTCGCAGTGACCCGATGGGGGCCGGCGACTTCACCTGGAGCGGCTGAAGTGGATGCGTTAATTCGAGAGACTTTCGCCTGTTGATCTGGCCCTTCGCGGGCAAGTCGCTCCCACAGTGATTTGTGTTGAAAAGATCGCAGTGGCGGCAAACCCTGAATCAGCTGTAACCCGCTGCGGGCACCGACCCAGCCTGCGATCTTTTGATTTTCAGCGAATTAAACGTCCAGCTTTCGCGCCTCTTCCACGCCCGCAGCGCTGAGTTTGATCGGCAGGTGCAAAGAGTGTTCGCCGGCCTCGTTACAGGTCACATGCCCGTGGTGAATCAGGCCACGTTCCTGCAAGGCGGCGAGGGTACTGGCCACGACTTTTTCCCCTCGGTAATTGTCCAGGACCTCTTTGCCCAGCCCACTCGGGTGGGCGTGCAGCAGGCGGGTCAAGACTTCTTTTTCAAGGTTTTTATCGACGTTCATGCTTACCTCTTCATGGATGTGGATAGGTCGCTCGCGTCGGCGAACTATTGGCTGGCGCCCCCTTCGGAACCTGAACCTCCTGTGGTGGTTTTCGAACCGGTGCCAGTGTCTGCGTTGTCAGGTGTTTGAGTGTCCGGCATGTTCATTCCCCCTTGACGGCCCGCGTCGCTGCCCTGAGTCCGAGGGTCGGTACCCGTGGAAGGCGGCAGACTGCTGTCCACGCCCGTGCCGTTGGTATTGATACCTGGGGCGCTTTGGATGGCGGGGGATTTTGGGCTTTCAACCGGGTTGGTCGGCCCCGTGCCGGTGGCGACGGTGGCGGCAAAAGCAGTAGAGGACAGCAGCGTAGCGAGTGTGAGGGCGGTCAATTTGGACATGATCATGGTGTCGTCTCCATTTGTTTAGAGTCCTTACCTGATATTGGTCCGCCCTCGATTTGGATTGGTGCCTGATGAACGACGAACGGTCTACGCGCGTTCCAGGGCTTGTGCGCTGACGAACCGGCGCCAGAGCAGGCGTCCTGCGGTGATCAGCCAGTTCAGCAAGGCCACGCCCAGAACTGTGTATAAAAGTGTCGTCATCCCGTGTTCGACGATGATCTTCCCGGCGAGCAGGGGAAAACCAAACACGCCGATGAAGTACGACAGGCTGAACAGCAACAAAGCCTGCGAAGTGGTGCCGGCCGGTGCTTCGTTCGCTGCCAGACCGTTGATCACTGAATACGTCAGCCCATAGCCGATGCCGAGTATCGCCGCTGCCAGGAGGTAGCTGAAGGCGTCGTCGACGACAAAGCTGAACAGTCCGATCGAAATCAACGTCAGCGCTGATAACAGGCAGGACGCGATCAGCGGGTCGCGTTTGACCACGAAACCGGCGATCAACATTCGGCCGCTGATCGCCGCGCTCATGAACCCGAGGAAAAACAGCGAATAGTCCAGTGACCGCGCGGCTGCGTAGCTGGTTTGAAAGCTCGAAAGACCGCCGAAGATGCAACCGCCCAACCCTACCATGATGATCGGCAACACCGCGCTGGACGACAGCACTCGAGAAGTGGTGCGCCACGAGATACGCGCGGCGGGCGCTGAGGTAGCGTGAGCATTTTCGAGCTGTGCGCTCAGTCGCCAAAACATCAAGACCCCAATCAGACTCGCCAGCGCCGCGAGGTAAAAAGCAGTGGTCACGGGGTAACCCAGGGCACTCGCGGCACGACCCAACAACGGACCGCTGCCGATGCCGCTCAGCATGCTCCCCGACAACAGCGCAAAGTATTTGGCCCGTTGGGACGGTGTGACCAGGCTCGCCACGATGATCGGTCCCAGGGTGTAAAACACACCCCAGCCCAACCCCAGCAACAACCCGAAAAACAGCAAAAGATTGCCAAACCCCGGCGTCAGCGCAAAGCCCAGGCTCGCAGCGACCAGCAGTACGCCGAACAGCGCAATCGAGCGGGCCGCGCCGAGCAGATCGGACAAGTGCCCGGAAACAATCACCGCCGCAAAGGTACTGAGCATTGCCGCCGAAATCACACTGCCGGCGTCGTGCTCGTTGCCACCGCGGGCACTGATCAGCAGCGACAGTAAAAAGGTCGAGCCGTAGGAGAGCGACAGCAGGTAACTGGCGACGCAGAACAGGCCGAATGACTTGCTGGAGACCGATGGTGTTGCCGTAGACATGTGGCTGTTCCTTGTACTTATAAACGCACTGCTCGACGTTCTACCACGCAAGGGGTTTGCGTTAGGTCCGAGGTTCACGATTTCAGCGTTAGTGCTGGCCGGAGTAACGCGATTCCCATGTGACGCGCGCGTCGAGCCGACTTAGTATGGCGTTTTCAACTTTTGACAAGGCACGTCCATGACGATCGAAATCCGCCCGGCGACCCCCAGCGATGCTCCGCAAATCCTCGCGTTCATCACTGAGCTGGCCGACTACGAACGTGCCCGGCACGAAGTTATTGCCAGCGTCGCCGACATCGAACGCAGCCTGTTCAGCGAAGGCGCCACCGCCCATGGCCTGATCTGTTTGCGTGAAGGTTCGCCGATCGGTTTCGCGGTGTTCTTCTTCAGCTATTCCACGTGGCTCGGCAGCAACTGCCTGTACCTCGAAGACCTCTACATCACCCCCGAACAGCGCGGTGGCGGGGCAGGCAAGACGTTGTTGCGCCACCTGGCAAAAATCGCCTGCGCCAATGACTGCGGACGTTTTGAGTGGAGTGTCCTGGACTGGAACAAACAGGCCATCGAGTTCTACAAATCCTTGGGCGCACAGCCACAGGAAGAGTGGGTCCGGTATCGGATGGATGGGGCGGTGTTGCGGGAGTTTGCTGGCGGTAATTAACACCGTCTAAAAGATCGCACCGTTCGGCAGCACCTGCACCCATGCAGGAGCTGACGAAGGCTGCGATCTTTTTTTGCATTAATCCCTATATATGGGAGTGATATTTATATATTGAGATTTGTGCCCATCCAGGTTTATAGTCAGCGCACTCACTGCCAATAAACAAAACAGGTGAAGCGATGCTGGCGCAATTGATCGCGCTCGATTGGGGGACGACCTCATTACGTGCTTACAAACTTGCCGAAGGTGGCCTGGTGCTCGAACAGCGTTCGCTGTCATCGGGGATCATGCAGTTGCCCAAAACCCCTCGAGTCATTGCCGGTCAGACCTGCACTGACGGTTTTGAACTGGCGTTCGATGAGGCCTGCGGCGACTGGCTCGACGCGCAACCAGGGTTACCGGTGATTGCCTGTGGCATGGTCGGCAGCGCCCAGGGCTGGCGCGAAGCCGCCTACCGCGATACGCCGGCAAACGTCGCCACGCTCGGCACTTCCCTGCAAGTGATTCGCAGTCTTCGCGGCGTTGATGTGCACATCGTTCCGGGGGTGATTCAGCGTTCTCGTTTACCGAATGTGATGCGCGGCGAAGAAACCCAGGTCCTCGGTGTCCTGCAAAACCTGGTGGAAGGGACGGGCGGCGATCTGCTGATCGGCCTGCCTGGCAGTCATTCGAAATGGGTTGAAGTCACCGACGGCTGCATTGTGCATTTCGATACGTTCATGACTGGCGAAGTCTTCGCAGTACTCAGTGAACACAGCATTCTGGGGCGCACCCAGCAACGTGGTGCGTCTTTTGATGGCGAGGCGTTTGACCGTGGGGTGCAAGTGGCCCTGTCGACTGACGGCGAAATCGGGCCATTGTCGACACTGTTCAGTGCCCGCAGCCTGGGCCTGACCGGTGAACTCAGTGCCACCGCCCAACCGGATTACCTGTCCGGTCTGCTGATCGGCCATGAGTTGTCGGCGCTGGCGACCGTTCAGCGCCGCCGGCGTAACAGCGTTCACCTGCCGTCCATCATCCTCATCGGCAATTCCCAACTGTGTACCCGCTACAGCCGGGCTCTCGATGCCTGTGGTTTCGCTCGCGTGATGCAGGCGGAACAAGCCACCGAACGCGGTTTGTGGCAGCTGGCGCTGGCCGCCGGACTCGTGACGCAAAACCCATCCCGTTAAACCTGACTGGAGGTCTGACATGCTCAAGCAAGCACTGGCGCAAAACGGTCTGATCGCAATCCTGCGCGGCCTGCGCCCACAGGAAGCGGCCGCTATCGGCGAGGTTCTGTATGCCGCCGGATTTCGCGTCATTGAAGTGCCGCTCAATTCCCCTGAGCCGTACGAAAGTATCCGCATCCTTCGCAGTACCTTGCCCGCCGATTGCCTGATCGGTGCGGGCACGGTGCTGACGCCGGAACAGGTCGAACAGGTGAAAGCCGCGGGCGGCCAGGTGATCGTCATGCCTCACAGCGATGCCAAGGTCTTGCGTGCGGCCAAAGCGGCAGGGTTGTTCCTGTCGCCGGGTGTGGCGACGCCGACCGAGGCGTTCGCTGCGCTCGCCGAAGGTGCCGACGTCTTGAAGATGTTCCCCGCCGAGCAAATGGGCCCGGCCGTGGTGAAAGCCTGGCTCGCCGTGCTGCCGGTTGGAACGATCCTGGCACCGGTCGGCGGCATCACGCCGGACAACATGCAGGTGTTCATCGACGCCGGCGTCAAAGGATTCGGCCTCGGTTCGGGGCTGTTCAAGCCGGGCATGACGCCCGAGGACGTGGCGCTGAACGCCAAGGCCTACGTGGCTGCCTGGAAAGCCCTTCGCTAAGACGGCATGGCGCTGCGAGCGCTGCATCTATAAGAGCTGCATCTACAAAAAGAGAGCACAGATGAAAATCACAAAACTCACTACCTTCATCGTTCCGCCGCGCTGGTGCTTCCTCAAGATCGAAACCGACGAGGGCGTGACCGGTTGGGGCGAGCCCGTGGTTGAAGGCCGCGCCCATACGGTTGCCGCAGCGGTTGAGGAATTGTCCGACTATCTCATCGGCAAAGACCCACGCAATATCGAAGATATCTGGACGGTGCTTTACCGTGGCGGGTTCTACCGGGGTGGTGCGATCCACATGAGCGCGCTGGCCGGTATTGATCAGGCGCTGTGGGACATCAAGGGCAAGGCGCTGGGTGTGTCTGTCAGCGATCTGCTCGGTGGCCAGGTGCGCGACAAGATTCGTGTTTACTCATGGATTGGCGGCGACCGGCCTGCGGACACCGCTCGTGCTGCGAAAGAAGCGGTCGAGCGTGGTTTCACCGCCGTGAAAATGAACGGCACTGAAGAACTGCAATTCCTCGATTCCTTCGAGAAAGTCGACCTGGCCCTGGCCAACGTCGCTGCCGTACGCGATGCGGTGGGGCCGAACGTCGGTATCGGCGTGGACTTCCATGGCCGGGTGCACAAACCCATGGCCAAGGTGCTGATGAAGGAACTCGACCCCTACAAACTGATGTTCATCGAAGAGCCGGTGCTCAGCGAGAACTACGAAGCGCTGAAGGAACTGGCACCGCTGACAAGCACGCCGATTGCCCTGGGTGAGCGGTTGTTCTCCCGTTGGGATTTCAAGCGTGTACTCAGCGAGGGCTATGTCGACATCATCCAGCCCGACGCCTCCCACGCCGGTGGCATCACCGAAACCCGCAAGATCGCCAACATGGCCGAAGCCTACGACGTAGCGCTGGCGTTGCATTGCCCGCTGGGCCCGATTGCGCTGGCCGCCTGCCTGCAACTGGATGCGGTTTGCTACAACGCGTTCATCCAGGAACAGAGCCTGGGCATCCACTACAACGAAAGCAACGACCTGCTGGACTACGTCAAGGATCCTCGGGTGTTCGACTACGACAAAGGCTTCGTGAAAATCCCGAACGGCCCGGGCCTGGGCATCGAGATCAACGAGGAATACGTGATCGAACGCGCGGCCGTCGGCCACCGCTGGCGCAACCCGATCTGGCGCCATGCCGATGGCAGTTTTGCCGAGTGGTGATCGCCCTCTGATTCATTTCAATCCCTTGTGGGAGCTGGCTTGCCAGCGATGGCGTCCTGTCAGCCACATCATTATTGAATGATCTGCCGCCATCGCGGGCAAGCCCGCTCCCACAAAGGCCGACGTATCGCTTCAATTCGACCTCAATAAACATAATAAGAGGCACTCCCCATGCAACCGCAAACCCTTACCGGGCAGGCGTCGTTGGTGGCACCCAGCCGCAAGCGCTTTTTCATCATGGTGCTGCTGTTCATCACGGTGGTGATCAACTACCTGGACCGCAGCAACCTGTCGATTGCCGCCCCGGCGCTGACCAGCGAACTGGGCATCGATCCGATTCATGTCGGGCTGATCTTCTCCGCCTTCGGCTGGACCTACGCGGCCATGCAGATCCCCGGCGGCTGGCTGGTGGATCGTGTGCCGCCGCGCATTCTGTACAGCGTCGCGCTGTTGTTGTGGTCGATCGCCACGGTGATGCTCGGTTTCGCCGCCAGCTTCATTGCGCTTTTCGTCCTGCGCATGGCCGTGGGTGCACTGGAAGCGCCGGCGTATCCCATCAACAGCCGTGTGGTGACCACCTGGTTTCCGGAGCGCGAGCGCGCCACGGCTATCGGTTTCTACACCTCGGGGCAGTTCGTGGGGTTGGCCTTTCTGACGCCGGTACTGGCCTGGCTGCAGCATCAATATGGCTGGCACATGGTGTTTGTCAGCACGGGTGCGGTGGGCATTCTGTGGGCCGTGATCTGGTACGCCGTGTATCGCGAACCTCGGGACTTCAAAGGCGCCAACGCAGCCGAAATCGACCTGATCCGCGAGGGCGGCGGGCTGGTGGATATCCAGGCTGAGCAAGCCAAGGTCAAGGCGAAATTCAGTTGGGTCGACCTCGGCATTGTCCTGACCAAACGCAAGCTCTGGGGCATTTACCTCGGTCAGTTCTGCCTCAACTCGACGCTGTGGTTTTTCCTGACCTGGTTCCCGACGTACCTGGTGAAGTATCGCGGCATGGACTTCATCAAGTCCGGCCTGTTGGCGTCGCTGCCGTTTCTCGCCGCCTTCGTGGGTGTGCTGTGTTCCGGGTTCTTTTCCGACTTTCTGATCCGTCGTGGCTACACGGTCGGGTTCGCCCGCAAGTTGCCGATCATCGGTGGGCTGCTGATCTCCACCTCGATCATCGGCGCCAACTTCGTCGAGTCCACACCGCTGGTGATTGCCTTCCTGGCGCTCGCGTTTTTCGGTAACGGACTGGCGTCGATCACCTGGTCGCTGGTGTCGACATTGGCCCCGGCGCGGTTACTTGGATTGACCGGAGGGGTGTTCAATTTCATCGGCAATCTGTCGGCGATTACCACGCCGATCGTCATCGGTTTCCTGGCGACGGGTGACTCATTTGCGCCGGCCATTACCTACATCTCGGTGCTGGCATTGATCGGGGCGCTTTCCTACGTGCTGCTGGTGGGTAAGGTCGAGCGTATCGAGTTGTAGTCCCAAGCATGGGGCGACCATAATGCCACCCGTTCACTCGCTCAACGGTAAAGGCTGGATATGCAGGAAGACGCCCCAAAAATCGCCAAGGACGCCGCACCGACCGGCACCCAGACCCTGCTTCGTGGTTTGGGTGTGGTTCAGGCCGTGGCCAGCGGTGCCCGTGATCTCAAGGAAATTGCCCGATTGATCGGCACGACGCGAAGCACCACTCACCGCCTGGCCAGTTGCCTGGTGGACGAGCGCTATCTGCGCGTGGTGCCGCAAGTCGGTTATCTGTTGGGGCCGAAGCTCATCGAACTGGGCTTTCAGGCGCGTGAGGAATTGCCGCTGGTAACCCTGGCGGGGCCTTATCTGGATGAGTTGTCGGCGCTGACGGGCGACACCATTCACCTGGCGATTCGCGAAGGTGACGAGGTGCTGTACCTGCACAAGAATCCGGGGCGCAACGGCCCGGAAATGCGCTCGCGGGTCGGCCACCGAATGCCGTTGGCACGCACCGGGATTGGCAAGGCGCTGATGCTCGATGACACGCAGCAGGAATGGCAGCGGCTGTACGAAGTCAGCTTGCCGGCGGGTGGGAAGAACCAGTTTTGGCCGCAGCACCCCGAGCAGTCCTGGGAGCAATTTCAGCAGCGCATGGTCGAGTACGTGGCGGGCGGTTACGCCTTTGACCTGGAAGACAACGAACCGTCGATTCGCTGCGTGGCGGCACCGATCCGTGATGCCAGCCGGCGCATCGTCGCCGGTATCAGCATCGCCAGCACCGTGCCATACATGCCGCTGGAAAAAATGGCCGAGCTGATTCCCCTGATCAAAGGGGTCACAGCAAGGCTTTCGGCAGAACTTGGCGCGAAGGTTTAGACCTTCAAGGTCGCCATGTCGATGACGAACCGGTACTTCACATCACCGGCAATCATGCGGGCGTATGCCTCGTTGATCTGACGGATGTCGAGCATTTCGATGTCGCAGGTGATGTTGTGCTCTGCGCAGAAATCCAGCACTTCCTGGGTTTCTGCGATGCCACCGATCAGGGAACCGGCCAACACACGGCGGCTCATCACCAACTTGCCCGCATGAACCGGTGGATCGACCGGTTCGATCAAGCCCACCAGAATGTGCACGCCGTCGAAACGCAGGGTGTCGAGGTAGGGATTGAGGTCGTGCTGGACCGGAATGGTGTCGAGCAGGAAGTCGAAATGTCCGGCTGCGGCCTTCATCTGTTCAGCATCGGTGGACACGATCACATGGTCCGCGCCTTGGCGACGACCTTCCTCGGCCTTGCTCGCCGAGCGTGTGAACAGCGTCACTTCGGCGCCCATGGCCTTGGCGAACTTGATGCCCATGTGGCCGAGTCCGCCCATACCGAGAATACCCACCTTGTCGCCCGCCTTGACGCCGTAGTGCTTGAGCGGCGAGTAGGTGGTGATACCGGCACAGAGAATTGGCGCGGCGCTGGCCAGATCGAGTTTTTCCGGGATGCGCACGACGAAGTGTTCGCTTACCACGATGCTGTCCGAATAGCCACCCATGGTGTTGCTGCCATCGACACGGTCAGGCGTGGCGTAGGTCATGGTCGGGCCTTCGAGGCAATACTGCTCGAGGTTCGACTGACAGGCTTCGCAAGTGCGGCACGAATCGACCATGCAGCCGACACCGACCAGGTCGCCGATTTTGTGCCGGGTGACGTTTGCACCTATGGCAGTGACTTTGCCCACGATCTCGTGGCCGGGCATCAGCGGGTAAACCGCTATGCCCCATTCGTTGCGGGCCTGGTGGATGTCGGAATGGCACACGCCGCAGTAAAGAATATCGATGGCAACGTCATCAGCGCGGGGGCTGCGGCGTTCGAATTTCACGGGGGCGAGGGGAGTGGTGGCCGATTGGGCGGCATAACCGATGGCGGTGTACATAAGAAACCTCGCAGAAGCAGTGACGGGTGAGGTGGCGCATTTTGGGCGTCCTCTGTTCGCCCGGCCATGGCGATTCCTCCGCGTGTCATGCCTAATCCTCCGACATGCGCCGTTGATTGGTCATATTGGTTTGCAGACCTGCGATGATGGTTTCATCCCGTTTTCCGCCACTTTTTCTGTGAAGAGCTTTCCATGTTGTTGACCCGCCATCTCGATGCCAATGCCACGCTGGTTTCTCTGGTCCAGCCACTGACGACCCGCGACGGCTTCGCACCGACACCGTTGCCCGGCGTGCAGGTGCTGCGTGCCAGCTGCGATGTCGCCCGTGGTCCACAGATTTATGAACCGAGCCTGGTCATCATCGCTCAGGGCAGCAAACTGGCGTATCTGGGGCCGCGGCGGCTGGAGTACGGCGCCGGCCATTATCTGATTCAGGCCCTGCCGGTACCTTTCGAATGCGAAACCTTTGCGGCGCCAGATGGGCCGATGTTGGGCGTGTCCATCGCGATTGACCGCGTGTTGCTGGGTGAGTTGGTGTTGGCCATGGGATTGGCACCGGGGCGTCATATTCCAGCGCAAACACCAGAATCCATGACCTCGGCGGTACTGGACGACGCGATGCGCGGCTGCGTGGAACGGTTGTTGCGCTGCCTGCACGATCCGCTGGAATGCCAGATCATGGGCCAGGCCCGTTTGCGTGAGTTGTTGTTCGTTGCCTTGCGTGGACCGCAGGCCGATGTGTTGCGGGCGTTGGTGGAGCAGCAAGGTCAGTTCGCGCGGATTGCCGCCTCGCTTAACCACCTGCATGGTCATTACACCGAGCCATTGAATGTGGAGACGCTGGCGAGTTGCGCGAACATGAGTGCGTCGACTTTTCATGAGCATTTCAAACGCAGCACGTTGTTATCGCCGGTGCAGTACCTGAAGCGCTTGCGGTTGCTCAAGGCGCAGGCGTTGCTGGTGACCGAGGGGTTGGGCGTGGCGCAGGTCGCGCATCGTGTGGGTTATCAGAGCACCTCGCAGTTCAGCCGCGAGTACAAGCGCTACTTCGAGCGCAGTCCCGGCGACGAACGCGCCGCCTGAGTGGCAATGGTTTCTCTGTAGGCGTGTGGCTTGAATCCCGGGCAACAAAAAGGCCCCCGTTTCGGGAGCCTTGATGTTCAGGCGTTCGACTTACATGTTCGGGTAAGTCGGGCCGCCAGCGCCTTCCGGCGCCACCCAGGTGATGTTCTGCGCAGGGTCCTTGATGTCGCAGGTCTTGCAGTGAACGCAGTTCTGGGCGTTGATCTGGAAGCGCTTCTCGCCGTCTTCCTTGGTCACCACTTCGTACACGCCGGCCGGGCAGTAACGCTGGGCAGGCTCATCGTACAGCGGCAGGTTCTTGGCGATCGGGATGCTCGGATCGGTCAGCTTCAGATGGCAAGGCTGTTCTTCTTCGTGGTTGGTACCCGAGATGAACACCGAGCTCAATTTGTCGAAGCTGATCTTGCCGTCCGGTTTCGGGTAGTCGATCTTCTTGCAGTCAGCCGCGAGCTTGAGGCAAGCGTAGTCCGGCTTGGTGTCGTGCAAGGTGAACGGCAGTTTGCCGCCAAAGATGTTCTGGTCCAGCCAGTTGAAACCACCGCCGACGATCGCGCCGAACTTGTGGATCGCCGGGCCGAAGTTGCGGCTGGCGAACAGTTCGTCGTAGAGCCAGCTCTTCTTGAACGCGTCCACATAAGTGGTCAATTCTTCGGTGCCATCCTTCTCGGCGAACAGCGCTTGGGCCACGGATTCAGCGGCGAGCATGCCGGACTTCATCGCGGTGTGGCTGCCTTTGATCTTTGCGAAGTTCAGGGTGCCGAGGTCGCAACCGATCAGCGCGCCGCCCTTGAAGACCATTTTCGGCAGCGAGTTCAGGCCGCCTTTGCAGATAGCGCGGGCGCCGTAGCTGATGCGCTTGCCGCCTTCCAGGTACTGTTTGAGTACAGGGTGATGCTTGAGGCGCTGGAATTCGTCGAACGGCGACAGGTAAGTGTTGCTGTAGGACAGGTCGACGATCAGGCCGACAACCACCTGGTTGTTTTCCAGGTGATAAAGGAACGAGCCACCGGTGTTCTCGCTGCCCATGATGTCCAGCGGCCAACCGGCGGTGTGGACCACCAGGCCTGGCTGATGTTTGGCCGGGTCGATTTCCCAGATTTCCTTCAGGCCGATGCCGTAGTGCTGGGCGTCGGCATCGCTGTCGAGGTTGAAGCGCTTGATCAACTGCTTGCCAATGTGACCACGGCAGCCTTCGGCGAACAACGTGTACTTGCCACGCAGTTCCATGCCCGGCGTGTACAAGCCTTCTTTAGGGTGACCTTCGCGGTCGACACCCAGGTCACCGGTGATGATCCCGCGGACCACACCGTTTTCGTCGATCAATGCTTCTTGAGCCGCGAAGCCCGGGTAGATTTCAACGCCCAGGTTTTCCGCCTGCTGGGCGAGCCAGCGGCACAGGTTGCCCAGGGAGATGATGTAGTTGCCTTCGTTGTGCATGGTCTTGGGCACAAAGAGGTCAGGAATTTTCTGCGCGCTGTCGGCGTTCTTGAGGACGAAAATGTCATCGCGAGTCACCGGTGTGTTCAGCGGAGCGCCCAGTTCTTTCCAGTCCGGGAACAATTCGTTCAGGGCGCGTGGTTCGAACACGGCACCGGAGAGGATGTGAGCACCGACTTCGGAGCCTTTTTCGACCACGCAGACGCTGATTTCCTTACCGGCTTCAGCGGCCTTCTGCTTCAATCGGCAGGCAGCGGAAAGACCAGCGGGGCCGGCACCGACGATGACGACGTCGAATTCCATGTATTCGCGTTCCACAGGTTATCTCCTACTCAAGGCTCAACAGTTTTTTTTCTAATTGGAGTTTTGGTGTCGCATCCACAAATTCCTCGCAACGCGCGGAACGGACAATCGATTGACCACCTTTCTCTCTGGGTGGCGCATTATATCTACACCACTCCTAGCGTCCAATACAAACGTTTGTTTGAATTGGCTCAAAGCCAGAGAAATCAAAGTCACGCGCCGCATGAACGGCAGTTTTGGCGTATTGACCGGAATAGGTGTTCCGGTCAAGATACGGTCGGTTTTGCGCTCGCCGTAGGCTGACTGTTGGTTTCAAGAGCACCTCTAAAGACAGGGCGATGGCAGTAGAAGGTGATGCGCAGCGCTGCTTTGGCGCGCAGTTTACACGCCGCGATAATGAATGACTCGTCGGTCACCGCTGACGAACGGTCAACTTCATCATGAGCGATGGTCACTTGCTACTTTTGCCGGCGTTTTTGGAGGTGCCCTTGCGCCCGATGAGCATCAACCGCCAGGTTCGCCTAGGCGACTTTCTTTTCACCGGAGAGTAACGAGGAATCCATGAAGGTTCTTGTAGCTGTCAAACGCGTTGTTGATTACAACGTCAAGGTTCGCGTCAAGGCGGACAATTCCGGCGTCGATCTTGCCAACGTCAAGATGTCGATGAACCCGTTCTGCGAGATCGCCGTTGAAGAAGCCGTGCGCCTGAAAGAGAAAGGTGTTGCGACTGAAATCGTCGTTGTCTCCGTCGGCCCGTCCACCGCTCAAGAGCAACTGCGCACCGCGCTGGCTCTGGGTGCCGACCGCGCCATCCTCGTCGAATCCGCCGAAGATCTGACTTCCCTGGCCGTTGCCAAACTGTTGAAAGCTGTTGTCGACAAGGAACAGCCTCAGCTGGTGATCCTTGGCAAACAAGCCATCGACAGCGACAACAACCAGACTGGCCAGATGCTCGCTGCATTGAGCGGCTACGGTCAGGGCACGTTCGCGTCGAAAGTCGAAATCAGCGGCGACACCGTGGCTGTGACTCGCGAAATCGACGGCGGCGCGCAGACAGTTTCCCTGAAGCTGCCGGCCATCGTCACCACCGACCTGCGTTTGAACGAGCCGCGCTACGCGTCTCTGCCAAACATCATGAAAGCCAAGAAGAAGCCTCTCGAAGTGCTGACTCCGGACGCTTTGGGCGTTTCCACCGCCTCCACCAACAAGACCGTGAAAGTCGAAGCGCCTGCTGCACGCAGCGCGGGTATCAAGGTCAAGTCGGTGGCTGAACTGGTCGAGAAACTGAAAAACGAAGCGAAGGTAATCTAAATGACTATCTTGGTTATTGCTGAACACGACAACAAAGTGCTGGCTCCGGCCACGCTGAACACCGTTGCTGCTGCTGCCAAAATCGGCGGCGACATCCACGTGCTGGTTGCAGGTCAGGGCGCTGGCGCCGTGGCTGAAGCCGCTGCACAAGTGGCTGGCGTGGCGAAAGTGCTGGTAGCCGACAACGCTGCCTACGCTCACCAGCTGCCGGAAAACGTCGCTCCTCTGGTCGCAGAGTTGGGCAAGGGCTACAGCCACATCCTGGCTGCCGCCACTTCCAACGGCAAAAACATCCTGCCGCGCGTTGCCGCTGCACTGGACGTTGACCAGATCTCCGAGATCATCTCGGTAGAAAGCGCCGACACCTTCAAGCGTCCGATCTACGCCGGTAACGCCATTGCTACCGTTCAATCGAACGCTGCGGTCAAAGTGATCACTGTGCGTGCCACCGGTTTCGACCCGGTAGCTGCGACCGGTGGTTCGGCTGCCGTTGAAGCCGTTGCTGCAGCTCACGACGCTGGCCTTTCCAGCTTCGTTGGCGAAGAGCTGGCTAAATCGGACCGTCCGGAACTGACCGCTGCCAAGATCGTCGTTTCCGGCGGCCGCGGCATGCAGAACGGCGACAACTTCAAACACCTGTACGCCCTGGCCGACAAGCTGGGCGCTGCCGTGGGTGCTTCCCGCGCCGCGGTCGACGCAGGTTTTGTGCCGAACGACATGCAGGTCGGTCAGACCGGCAAGATCGTTGCTCCACAGCTGTACATCGCCGTCGGTATCTCCGGCGCGATTCAGCACCTGGCTGGCATGAAGGACTCCAAAGTGATCGTTGCGATCAACAAGGACGAAGAAGCACCGATCTTCCAGGTTGCCGATTACGGCCTGGTGGCGGACTTGTTCGAAGCCATCCCGGAGTTGGAGAAGCTGGTCTAATCCAGCCGCTTCACTTATAAAGAGCCCGACCTTTTGGTCGGGTTTTTTTTTGCGAAACAAACGGGATAGAGGGGAGATTATTGCCATGGATCTGCGCCGAGTATTCGGTTGTTCACTGCTGCTGAGTCTGATGGCGTTGCCGACGCTGTCCTTGGCGGCAGGCAAGTGCGAGCGCCTGGTGGTGACCGGTAGCCCCGACGCGCCCCCGTACCTGTGGCAGGACCCGCAAAACCCCAAGCACCTGATCGGTGCCAGTGCGGACCTGTTACAGCACGTAGCCGCAGAACTGGGGATCAAGGTCGACCTGCTGTACGCCGGTAAACGCTCCCAAGCCCTGGACGAAGTGCGCAGCGGGCGCATGGATATTTTGGCCGATGCTCCGTTGACGCTCAGCGAGCTGGAATCGCTGGATTACATTCATCCTCCGCTGCTGGAAAACGATTACCTCGTCTGGACCCGAAAAGACTCGGTACTGGTCTACAGCGAAGCGCAAGACCTGCACGGGCATCCCGGCGCGCTGTCTGAAAAGTCGCGTCTGACACCGCAGTTCGGCACCTTCGCCGAACAGCAATTAAGCCTCACACGCACGCCCAACCTGACCCTGGCTTTTCAAAAGCTGCTGTTGGGTGAAGTGGAGTTCGTGCTGGCGGGACGTTACTCGGGCATGGCCGCCGCGCAGTCGTTAAGCATGGCCAATGACCTCATCGCGCGTGCGCAGCCGGTCGACAAACCGGGGCTGTATCTGGCGGTTTCCCATAACTCCGCCTGCAACGATCCGTGGTTGCGCGGACAGTTGGCCAAAAAGATGACAGAATTGCCCGCGTCCGGACTGACGGAAGCCGCGTTGCAACGCAATATCGAGCGTTGGAAACAGCAGCAGCAACAACCCGCCAGTACCCCAAAACAGTAGGGATTTTTAGTGAGTATTCGACCTCTTTTCGCTGCCCTGGCCCTTCTGGCTCTGGCGGGTTGTGCAGCCGATCCGGCGCCGAATGAACAACTGCGTCTGACGGAACAAGCGCTTGAACAAGCCAAGGCTGTGGGTGCTACCGCCGACGATGTGCCGGAAATGAAATTGGCCGAAGACAAGTACAACCGTGCCAAGGGCAGCATGAACGACCAATCCTTCAAGAATGCGCGCATGCGAGCCGAGCAGGCTGAGCTGGACGCACGTCTGGCCGAAGCACGTGTGCTGACCCTCAAGAGCGAGGAGCAATTGAACGTCCTCAATACCCGCATCACTCGACTGCGCAAGCAACTGGGAGATGCCCAATGAGCCTTAAATCCAAAGCCTTTGGTGGCTTGATCCTGGCAAGTTGTGCAGGTCTCTTTGGGTGTGCCGGTCAGCACAGCGACGCTGCGTTGCAGCAGGCGGGGACCGACTTTCAGAAGGTGAAGGAAGATTCCAACGTGTTGCGCATCGCGCCTAAGGACGTGATCCGTGCGGGCGAGTCGCTGGCGCGCGCTGACCGTCTTTCCAGCTATTGGGGGAGCGGTTCGGATGTGCTGCATTACGCCTACCTGAGTCAGCGCTACAGCGAAATCGCTCGTGAGCACACCAATAAAGTGCTCAATGAAGAGAGTGCCGCGAAGCTGGAGCTCGAGCGTCAGCGCCTGCAGTTGGCCCTGCGCGAATCCAAGTTGCTCAGCGTGCAGCAGCAGGGCAAGTGGCTGGAAGAACAGATTGTTGCGCTGGCAACCACTCAGACCGACCGTGGTCTGGTGATGACCTTGGGTGACGTACTGTTCGATACGGGTGAAGCGGAATTGAAGAGTTCGGCAAACCGGGTGGTGTTGAAGATTGTGCAGTTTCTGCAGCTCAATCCGAAGCGCGTAGTACGCATCGAAGGCTATACCGACAGCACCGGCGGCAAGCAGGAAAATCTCAAGTTGTCCCGTGACCGCGCGCAATCGGTGGCGGACGTGCTGATGGACCTGGGCATCGACGACAAGCGAATTCAGGTCGAGGGCTATGGCGATGAATACCCGGTGGACGTGAATGCCACCGAACGGGGCCGTGCACAAAATCGTCGGGTGGAAATTGTGTTCTCCAACGAAAAAGGCCAACTCGGCGCCGCCCGATAGGGTTGCGTAGTTGGAAAGCCCGGCCTGCTCGACAGTGCCGGGTTTTTTTATGCCTGCCAACCAGCCCTCAAAACAGTACAGTTTTTGCTGACACTGCACTGTATGGTCGACTATTGTGGCAACTGTCCCAGTACACTTCTAAACTGTTCCGGTATGTTTCACACAAGAATAAAATGCCCGTGAAATCGAGTGTCGCGTCATGACCAATCTCCTGCTTTACCAACGTATTGCTCAACAGCTGGCCGAGGACATCCGCCGCGGTGTCTATCAACCGGGGGAGCGCGTGCCTTCGGTGCGCAAGATGAGCTCGCAGCTCAACGTCAGCCACGCTACGGTGTTGCAGGCCTACGCCAATCTCGAAGACCAGGGGCTGATTCGTGCCCGGCCGCAGTCTGGCTACTACGTGCACCAGACTCCCGCCCTGACCGCGCCGACACCAGACATCGCCCGGGTCGAGCGCCCCGGACTGGTGACGCGCAGCAGCATCATCCAGCAGGTCTTGGTCGAGTCGCGTCGTGAAGGCGTTTTTCCCTTGGGCGCCGCCGTGCCGAGTGTCGATTACCTGCCGGTGCGTGCGCTGCATCAGCAACTGGCCAAGGTCACTCGCTTCCATAGCCCGCGCGCCTTCAGCTACATGTTCAGCCCGGGTTTCGAACCGTTGCGCCGGCAAGTCGCGATTCGCATGCGTGATGCGGGTGTGGTGGTCGATCCATCTGAAGTGGTCATTACTCACGGCTGCGTCGATGCCCTGCAGATGTCCTTGCGCGTTCTGACCCGACCGGGCGATCTGATCGCCGCCGAATCGCCGACTTACTACGGTTTGCTCCAACTGGCCGATCTGCTGGGCCTCAAGGTCATCGAGATTCCCAGTGATCCGGCCACCGGAATGAGCCTCGAAGCCTTGCAACTGGCGGCCAACCAGTGGTCGATCAAGGCATTGGTATTGACCACTCGTCTGAGCAATCCCTTGGGCGGCACCATGCCCGAAGAGCGCCAGAAGCAATTGCTGCGCCTGGCATCGGACTTCGATATCCAGATCGTCGAAGACGATATTTACGGCGAACTGATGTTCGAACAAGGTCGCACCAAATCGCTCAAGGCCTATGACCGGCTGGATCGGGTGATCTATTGCTCAAGCTTCTCCAAAACCTTGTCGCCCGGCGTGCGGATCGGCTGGATGATTGCGGGCAAGTATCAGCAGGAAATCCAGCGTTTGCAGACCTTCAGCACCCATTCAGCGTGCAGTGTCACGCAAATGGGCATTGCTGCTTATCTGGAAAACGGCGGCTACGACAGGCATCTGCGTTACATCCGCCAGGAGTACCGCAAGAACCTCAGCGCTTTCCAACTGGCGGTTCAGCAGCATTTCCCCGAAGGCACACAGATGACCCGGCCTACCGGTGGTTTCATCCTGTGGGTGAGTCTGCCGGGACGCGTCAACACCCAGGAACTGCATGTGCGAGCGTTGCAGCAAGGAATCAGCATTGCTCCGGGGCTGATTTTCAGTAACACCGAGCAGTTCAACCACTGCATTCGACTGAACTGCGGAATCCCCTGGAACCGTGAGGCCGAGCGTGCCCTGATGACGCTGGGCATGCTTGCCACCCAGCTTTGCCAGGAAATGGGCGCCGGTATTTGACGGGGAAATTTGACGGGGAGGGCAGGTAATTCCTGCCCGTGCTTGTCTTGTGGTCTTCAACAGGCGAGCATATGGCCCTCTGCCCTGAGTGCCGTTGGGTCCATGAAACAGTTTTTCCCCGCTGCCTGTCTTTCGATCTTCCTGCTGATGACTGTTCAAGAAAGCGTCATGGCGGCTTCCGTTCAGGAAAACCCGACGGCAAGCGCTCGCGAGAAGAAAACGACACCCGCGAAAAAAACAGCGGCGGCCCAAAGCAAACAGGCGGTAGTAAAAAAACGCCCGCCGGTTGCTTCCAAGTCGAAATCCGCCAGTGAGATCGCAAAAACCCCACTACCGGCGGCCAAGCTCGATTTAAGCTTGCCCAAAGACATGGTCGAAGAGCTTGACCCGATCGGTACGGTGCCATTGCCCCGGCACGATGAACTGCTGCCACAAATGTTCGGGGACAAGGCCGGTAGCAGTCCTTTTCAGCTTAACGGACGTCTGCTCAACAATGAAATGCAGTTGCAACTGCGCAATGAAGAGCGCCGCGACGTCGAAGGCGCAGCCCTGGACTTCGAGTTCAAACAGTAAAATCCCTGATACGTGACTCACAAGCCGGACGCTTTGTCGGAGACTGGTCAGTCACACCTGTCTGATCGTAAAAACCTGCGCCCGTGTAATTTAAAACAACTGTTTAAGCGGTTACTCTGTGTCCCGTCCTTTTCATACATCGCCCGTCGCGAGGAGCTTGTCGTCATGAAATGCCGTGAGGGCTGTGGCGCCTGTTGCATTGCCCCTTCAATCAGCTCACCGATTCCCGGTATGCCCAATGGCAAACCCGCGGGAGAACGTTGCCTGCAACTGTCGGTCGAAAACCTGTGCAACATTTTCGGCAAACCGGAGCGTCCTGCGGTTTGTTCGGCGTTTGATGCCGACCCCGAGATCTGTGGCAACAGCAGCGAAGAAGCGATCAACCTGATTGGCTGGTGGGAGCAAATGACGGCGGCGTGATGTGTTTGACGAACGGAACTTCAACAATAAGGAATAAGACTATGGGTTCGCTGCATCGTATGGCTGTGCTGTGTGGGTTAACGGTTTTGCTGGCGACATCGGCACACGCCGAGGACTGGAAAGTTGCCAAGAACGAGGACGGGATCAAGGTGTCCCTCAGTGAAGTGGCCGGTTCCGACTACAAGGCCTATCAGGGTGTGACCCTGATGAAGACCACCATGGCCAAACTGCGCGCATTGCAGGAAGACGTACCGGGTGCCTGTGCCTGGATTCATGAATGCAAGATGCAGAAATTGCTCAAGCACGAAGGCGATCAAAGCTGGACCTACACGCAATTCAATACGCCATGGCCTGTCACCCCGCGTGATTCGGTCATGCATGTCACCACGACCCAAGGCGCTGATGGCAGCCTGACCCGCAAGCTTGAGAGCGTGCCGACGTACATGCCTGAAGAGAAAGGTTTTGTACGGGTCGCCAAGGTTGAAGGCTTCTGGAAATTCGTGCCCAAGGGCGATCAGATCGAAGTGATCTACCAGGTTCACACCGAGCCGGGCGGCAGCGTGCCGTCAATGGTGGCTAACAAGTTTGTGGTGGATGCGCCATTCAAAACGTTGAAAGCCCTGAAAGAACGCGCCGAGAAGTAATTGCATCGCTCGTGAAAAAACGCCCCGACTGGTTTGGGGCGTTTTTTATCAAGCCACAGCGCAGCCGAACGCAGGCTTCGCCAGCTGCTACAGAGTTTGCGTTGTCGATGAAGCGGCTCAGCTCGACGGTATTACCACAAAGAGCCTTTATTTTGTTTCCGGATATGCGTTGCACGAAATTTTCACAAAGCCTCCAAGACAATCCGCCCGCGCCAATACCGAACAGTAATCAATGGCAATGCTGCGGGTGATCGTGCAACATTTGCGCACCGCGCAAGCCCCGGGGCCAGTTCCTGGCCAACAGAGGGCAAGGCGCCGCTGTATTTTTGAAACTTCAACTTCCAATGGGTCCTAAAACGACATGGCAAACCCGGACGCCCTGAAACAGCAGCGAGCTTCTAGTCGCCTGCTGCAACCGACCGTCAAATCGCATCTGGCCTACACGCTGCTGTGCGCTTTGATCATGATGGTCATGTTCAGCCTGCTGCGCCTCGCGCTGCTGGTCTACAACAGCGAGATGATCCTCGATACCCCGGCCTCGACCTTCGTGGAAGCGTTCGTCAATGGCCTGCGTTTCGACCTGCGCCTCGTGGTCTACCTCAGCATTCCGCTGGTGCTGGCGCTGTTCAGTGTCCGCGCCATGGCCGCCCGCGGCTTCTTCCGTTTCTGGCTGACCGTTGCTTCGAGCATCGCGTTGTTCCTCGGCCTGATGGAGATGGATTTCTACCGTGAGTTTCACCAGCGCCTCAACGGCCTGGTGTTCCAATACGTGAAAGAAGACCCGAAAACCGTGACGAGCATGCTCTGGTACGGTTTCCCGGTCGTTCGTTACCTGTTGGCGTGGGTCGCAGGCACCATCATCCTGACCCTCGCGTTCAAGGGTGCCGACCGTGCCACCCGTCCACGTGGGCCGTTCAGCGGTGGCACCATCAGCACTCGCCAGGTCGCTCCGTGGTACACGCGCATTGCCGTGTTCGTGTTTTGCCTGCTGATCTGCGTGGTCGCGGCGCGTGGCACGCTGCGCCAAGGGCCGCCGCTGCGCTGGGGTGATGTCTACACCACCGACTCGAACTTCGCCAACCAGCTGGGCATTAACGGCACACTGTCGCTGATCGCTGCAGCCAAGAGCCGCATGTCCGAAGACCGCGACAACATCTGGAAGGCCACGCTGCCACAGCCTGAAGCCCAGAAGATCGTGCGTGACATGCTGGTGATGCCGGACGACAAACTGGTCGATGCCGACACCGCCGCCGTGCGTCGTGATTACACGCCGCCCGCTGACAAGACCTTGCCGATCAAGAACGTCGTCGTGATCCTGATGGAAAGCATGGCCGGTCACTCGGTCGGCGCATTGGGCGCCTCGGGCAACATTACGCCGTACCTCGACAAACTGTCGAAGGAAGGCCTGTTGTTCGATCGCTTCTTCTCCAACGGCACGCACACCCACCAGGGTATGTTCGCCACGATGGCCTGCTTCCCGAACCTGCCAGGCTTCGAATACCTGATGCAGACGCCTGAAGGCAGCCACAAATTGTCCGGCCTGCCGCAATTGCTCAGTGCCCGTGACTATGACGATGTCTATGTCTACAACGGCGACTTCGCCTGGGATAACCAGTCGGGCTTCTTCAGCAGCCAGGGCATGACCAACTTCATCGGTCGCAATGATTACGTGAACCCGGTGTTCTCCGATCCGACCTGGGGCGTGTCCGACCAAGACATGTTCGACCGTGGTCTGATCGAGCTCAAGGGCCGGGAAAACGGCAAGCCGTTCTATGCATTGCTGCAAACCCTGTCCAACCACACGCCTTACGCTTTGCCGACGCCATTGCCGGTGGAGCGTGTGACCGATCGTGGCAGCCTGAACGAGCATTTGACGGCCATGCGATATGCCGATTGGGCACTGGGTCAATTCTTTGAGAAAGCGCGTAAAGAGCCTTACTTCAAGGAAACCCTGTTCGTCATCGTGGGCGACCACGGCTTTGGTAACGAGCGTCAGATCACCGAAATGGACCTGGGCCGCTTCAACGTGCCGATGCTGCTGATCGCACCGGGCATCCAGGAAAAATTCGGCGAGCGCGACCACACCGTGGGCACCCAGATCGATATCGTGCCGACCATCATGGGGCGGATCGGCGGCGAAGTACGCCATCAGTGCTGGGGACGTGACTTGCTGAACCTGCCTGCAGGCGACACCGGTTTCGGTGTGATCAAGCCGTCGGGTAGTGAGCAGACCACCGCCATCATCACGGCCGATCAGATCCTGGTCCTGCCGAAGGAAAAGGAAATGGCGCCGAAGGTTTACCGGTACGAGCTGGGCGCATCGCCTCGTGCGGAAGTTATTCCGGACGCACCGCGTACCGCTGAACTCAAGCAGAAACTGGAAGCGTTCCTGCAGACGGCGACCAAAAGCCTGATCGACAACACCGCCGGTGTCGTTGACGGCAAGCCGGACTAACTGTTCAGGCAATAAAAAAGAGGCCCTTTTTCAAGGGCCTCTTTTTTTTGTTCGCTAATTCTTTATATCTTGCCAAGTAACAGCAGGATCAACAGCACCACCAACACCACGCCGATGATACCCGACGGGCCATAACCCCAACTTCTGGAGTGTGGGAAGACCGGTAAACCGCCTACCAGCAGAAGGATCAGAATAACGATAAGAATAGTGCCCATTGTCTATTTCCTTGTTGGAAGTGTTCCGGAATGACCTAGCTTTAACTGTCAGCTGGAATGCAATAAATCCGAGCTGCTTAAAAGATCCGACTCTGGCGTGTGAGAGAAAATTCCAACTTTTTTTAATGTTTTTCGAAGACAGGCTTATTTCTTTTTATGCAGCACTAGTTGATGCGCCCACGGTCGCGGTTTGAGCAGCCCATTCAGCAATCTGATGGAGCGTGGGTCGGCCCGGGTCCTTCGCTACACTCGACAGATCTTTCCCGGAACAACAAGGCTGTTTGCTATGCAAAATCGCATGATGATCACTGGTGCAGGCTCGGGCCTGGGTCGCGAAATCGCGCTGCGCTGGGCGCGCGAAGGCTGGCAACTGGCCTTGTCGGATGTCAGCGAGCCCGGCCTGCAGGAAACGTTGAAGCTGGTTCGTGAAGCCGGTGGCGATGGGTTTACCCAGCGCTGTGATGTGCGCGACTACAGTCAGCTGACGGCATTCGCCCAGGCCTGTGAAGAGAAGCTCGGCGGTATCGACGTCATCGTCAACAACGCTGGCGTGGCGTCGGGCGGGTTCTTCAACGAGCTGTCCCTTGAGGACTGGGACTGGCAGATCGCGATCAATCTGATGGGCGTGGTCAAAGGCTGCAAGGCATTCCTGCCGTTGCTGGAAGTCAGCAAAGGCAAGATTATCAACATCGCCTCGATGGCCGCGCTGATGCAAGGCCCCGCCATGAGCAACTACAACGTGGCAAAGGCCGGTGTCGTGGCGTTGTCGGAGAGCCTGCTGATCGAACTGGCACAGCAGGAGATAGGGGTTCACGTGGTATGCCCGTCGTTTTTCCAGACCAACCTGCTGGATTCGTTCCGTGGCCCGACGCCTGCCATGAAAGCGCAGGTCGGCAAGCTGCTGGAAAGTTCGCCGATCACGGCTGCCGACATTGCTGACTACATCTATCAGCAGGTCGCGGCCGGCGAATTCATGATTCTGCCCCACGAACAAGGCCGTATGGCGTGGGCGATCAAGCAGAAAAACCCGCAACTGCTCTACAACGAAATGACCGTGATGGCCGATAAAATGCGCGCCAAGGCCAAGCAAACCGCAGGCTGAACTTGCCCGAACGCTATGCCGTCGCTAGGGTGGCCGCCATCGGTCATCCTCGCGAGACATGCACATGCTCAATTATTTGTGGTTCTTTCTCGCCGCGCTGTTCGAAATCGCAGGCTGCTTTGCTTTCTGGATGTGGCTGCGCCAAGGCAAAAGCGCTTGGTGGGTGGTACCGGCACTGCTCAGCTTGACGCTGTTCGCGCTTTTACTGACCCGTGTCGAAGCGACCTACGCCGGCCGCGCCTATGCCGCCTACGGTGGCATCTACATCATTGCTTCGATTGGCTGGCTCGCCGTGGTCGAACGGATTCGTCCACTGAGCTCGGACTGGATCGGCGTGGCGCTGTGCGTCATCGGCGCGACCGTCATCCTTTTCGGGCCACGCTTCTCCGCTTCCTGAAGGAATAATCCTGCATTTTTCCGTTTTGTAAGAATTTTCCGAAGGTGTGGTTCGCTTGAGGTTGTAGGGCATGACTGTATTTCCTACACCGCATTGAAGACCTGTCGCGGGCGGGGCATCTTCGAGGTCCAGTCATTTTGAAGGCCCCCCCATGCTAGTGCTCAGTCGCGTTGTCCCCGAGTTGATCGCCATTGGCGACACCATTTCCATACGCATACTGGCCGTCAATGGCGACAGCGTACGAATCGGGGTCGAGGCACCCAGGTGCGTGACGGTCCATCGCGCCGAAATCTACGAGCGTATTCAATCTGAAAAAAGAGACAAGAAGTGATCATCGCCGCGGCACGGGCCGCGGGATGATGATCGTTCTTGCTCCCCTGCATTTCAGTCGAACAAATGATTGGGCACATCATGCTTGAGCATCAACTGGCACTGCTCGCTCTCAGGGTCGAAGACAATCAGTGCCTGGCCCTTGGTCAGCGCCTGCCTGACGCGTAAAACCCGTGTTTCCAGTGGGGTGTCGTCACCGTTATCGGTGCCGTCGCGGGTCACGAAGTCTTCGATCAGGCGAGTCAGGGTGTCGACTTCAAGTTGGTCGTATGGAATCAGCATAGTCACCTCGGCAAAAACAATGTCGCGATGCTACGGCTGTTATCAACACACCACCAGCGTTCGCGCTAGCTATCGTTACGCTGCCCCACCAGGCTGTCCACCGACGGCACCCGCGTGTCGCTTTCCATCTGCGTCTCGTGTTCGATCTGATGACTGAACCGGTCCAGCGAACCCTTGGCCGGTTGCGCATCGCTGGCGAACACCGGCGGGCTGAGGATGTAGGCACCGAGCAGGCGGCTGAGGGCGGCCAGGCTGTCGATGTGGGTCCGTTCGTAGCCATGGGTGGCGTCGCAGCCGAAGGCGAGCAGGGCGGTGCGAATGTCGTGACCGGCAGTGACGGCCGAGTGGGCATCGCTGAAGTAATAGCGAAACAGGTCGCGCCGCGCGGGCAGTTCGTTGTCACTGGCCAATCGCAACAGATGTCGGGACAAGTGATAGTCATACGGCCCGCCCGAATCCTGCATCGCCACACTGACTGCGTGTTCGCTGGAGTGCTGCCCGGGAGCGACGGGCGCGATGTCGATGCCGACGAATTCACTGACGTCCCACGGCAATGCCGCCGCAGCACCGCTGCCGGTTTCTTCGGTGATGGTGAACAGCGGATGGCAGTCGATCATCAGCTCTTCGCCACTGTCGACAATAGCCTTGAGTGCCGCCAGCAGCGCGGCAACGCCGGCTTTATCGTCGAGATGACGGGCGCTGATGTGCCCGCTTTCAGTGAATTCAGGCAACGGGTCGAAGGCCACGAAATCACCGACACTGATGCCCAGCGAATCGCAATCGGCACGGGTGGCGCAGTAGGCGTCGAGGCGTAATTCGATGTGATCCCAGCTAATCGGCATTTCATCGACCGCGGTGTTGAAGGCGTGCCCGGAAGCCATCAGCGGCAACACACTGCCACGGATCACTCCGTTGTCGGTAAACAGGCTGACCCGACTACCCTCGGCAAATCGGCTGGACCAGCAGCCGACCGGCGCCAGAGTCAGGCGCCCGTTATCTTTCACCGCACGAACGGCCGCGCCAATGGTGTCCAGGTGCGCGGAGACCGCTCGGTCCGGGCTGTTTTTCCTGCCCTTGAGCGTGGCGCGAATGGTCCCGCGGCGCGTCATTTCAAAGGGAATGCCCAGCTCTTCAAGTCGTTCGGCGACATAGCGCACGATGGTGTCGGTGAAACCGGTGGGGCTTGGAATGGCGAGCATTTCAAGCAGGACTTTTTGCAGGTAGTTGAGATCTGGTTCGGGGATTTTGCTGGTCATGGAAACTCCTGATGAGTAAAGAACATCGATGGTTTCGATGAAGTGATTAGACGGTTGGCCAAGCCCGGTGTAGCAGCTGCCGAGGCACGAGGCTGCGTTGCGTGTCCGCAGGACCGCCCTCGGGGCCGCTGCGCAGCCCAACAACGCCTCGTGCCTCGGCAGCTGCTACACCTGCTATGACGCCGCTGGCTGACTGTGCGGAAACAGTAAATCCACAAACCGCTCTGCCGTCGGCTGCGGTTCATGGTTGGCCAGCCCGGCGCGCTCATTGGCTTCAATGAATACGTACTCGGGTTGATCCGCCGAAGCCACCATCAGGTCCAGTCCGACCATCGGGATGTCCAGCGCTCGTGCAGCCCGCACGGCGGCATCAACCAGTGTCGGGTGAAGGATCGCCGTGACGTCCTCAAGAACGCCGCCTGTATGAAGATTCGCCGTACGCCGCACGAACAGATGTTCGCCCGCCGGCAAAATGCTGCTGTAGTGGTAACCCGCCGCTTCCAACGTGCGTTCGGTTTCATGATCCAGCGGGATTTTGCTTTCGCCGCTGGTCGCTGCCTGACGTCGCCGACTCTGGGCTTCGATCAACGCACCGATGGAATGCTGACCGTCACCCACCACTTCGGCCGGGCGCCGAATTGCGGCCGCAACGACCTCAAAACCGATCACCAGGATCCGCAGGTCAAGGCCTTCGTGGAAGCTTTCCAGCAACACCCGACTGTCGAACTGGCGCGCCGATTCGATGGCTTGCTGTACGTCCTCGATGGTTTGCAAATCTACCGCCACGCCTTGACCCTGCTCGCCATCCAGCGGCTTGACGACCACCCGTGAGTGCTCGTCAAGAAACGCCAGATTGTCATCCGCGTTGCCGGCCAGTTGTTGGGAGGGCAAGTTCAGTCCGGCAGCTTTGAGCACCTTGTGGGTGAGGCTTTTATCCTGGCAAAGGCTCATGCTGATGGCGCTGGTAAGGTCGCTCAGAGACTCGCGGCAACGCACTCGACGCCCACCATGAATGAGCGTGAACATCCCGGCGTCGGCGTCATCGACCTGTACTTCGATGCCACGGCGATGAGCTTCCTCGACGATGATTCGCGCATACGGATTGAAGTCGGCTTCAGGGCCCGGGCCCAGAAAAAGCGGCTGATTGATGCCGTTCTTGCGCTTGATGGCGAAGGTCGAGAGGTTGCGAAAACCGAGCTTGGCGTAAAGACTTTTCGCCTGCCGATTGTCATGCAACACGGACAAGTCCAGGTAACTCAGCCCACGACTCATGAAGTGCTCGATCAAGTGCCGCACCAGCACTTCACCCACACCGGGCCGCGAGCATTGCGGGTCCACGGCGAGGCACCACAGGCTGCTGCCATTTTCCGGATCGTTGAATGCCTTGTGATGATTAAGACCCATGACACTGCCGATGATCGCACCGCTGTCCTCATCTTCCGCCAGCCAGTACACCGGGCCGCCCAGATGTCGCGGGGTCAGCAAACTGGCATCGATCGGCAACATCCCGCGCGCCTGGTACAGATGATTGATCGCCTGCCAGTCCGAGTCGCTCTGGGCCCGACGGATGCGAAAACCGCGAAATACGCGCGTGGACGGGCGGTAATCGCTGAACCACAGGCGCAGGGTGTCGGAGGGATCCAGAAACAGCTGCGCAGGCTCCAACCCCAATATCTGCTGAGGTGCGGCAACGTACAGCGCAATATCGCGCTCACCGGGCTTTTCGTTGAGCAGTTCCTGAGCAAGGCTCGCCGGGTCCGCAAAGGTGTGGCCGATCAGCAGTCGGCCCCAGCCGCAATGCACCGCGATCGGCGCAGCGCCGAGCTCGCTGCCGTCTTCGGCCAGGCGAGCTTGCAAACGTTCGTAGGAAGGGGCCTGACCGCGCAACAAGCGTTGGCTATAAGCCGTGGCGTGGGGTTTCATCGATCAGATTCCTTGTTCACTGAGCCACAGGTTCAGCGCCGCCAGCTGCCACAGCTTGGAGCCGCGCAACGGGGTCAGTTGGCCTTGCGGATCGGTCAGCAGGCGGTCAAGCATCGCCGGGTTGAACAGGCCGCGATCCTGGCTTGGATCAAGCAGCAACTCACGCACCCAGTTCAACGTATCGCCCTGCAGATGCTTGAGGCCGGGCACCGGGAAATAACCTTTCTTGCGGTCGATGACTTCACTTGGAATGACCAGTCGCGCCGCTTCTTTCAAGACTTGCTTGCCACCGTCCGGCAGTTTGAATTTGCCCGGCACACGTGCCGACAATTCCACCAGTCGATAGTCCAGAAATGGAGTTCGTGCTTCCAGGCCCCAGGCCATGGTCATGTTGTCGACGCGTTTGACCGGGTCATCCACCAGCATCACGGTGCTGTCCAGACGCAGCGCTTTGTCCACCGCTGCGTCAGCGCCCGGCTGTGCGAAATGTTCCTTCACGAAGTCGCCAGCAGCGTCATTCGCCGTCAGCCATTTCGGTTGCACGGTGGCGGCGTAGTCGTCGTAACTGCGGTCGAAGAACGCGTCGCGATAAGCGGCGTACGGATCGGCTGCACCGTCGACCTGCGGGTACCAGTGATAACCGGCGAACAGTTCGTCCGCACCCTGGCCGCTTTGCACCACCTTGCAGTGCTTGGCGACTTCCCGGGACAGCAGATAAAAGGCGATGCAATCGTGGCTGACCATCGGCTCGCTCATGGCACGAAATGCCGCTGGCAATTGCTCGATGATCTCTTTTTCGTCAATTCGCATTTGGTGATGTTGGGTGCCGTAATGCTTGGCGATCAGGTCCGAATACTGAAACTCGTCACCACGCTCGCCGCCGGCATCCTGGAACCCGATGGAAAAGGTCGACAGGTTTTCCACGCCGACTTCACGCAGCAGGCCCACGAGCATGCTCGAATCCACACCACCGGACAGCAGGACACCCACGTCAACCGCCGCACGCTGGCGAATGGCGACAGCATCACGCGTGCTGTCCAGCACTCGGTCGCGCCAGTCTTCGAGAGTCAGGTTCATCTCATCGGCGTGTGGGCCATAGGGCAGGGTCCACCAGGTTTTCTGCTCGGTGGTGCCATCGGCATCAACGCGCATCCAGGTGGCTGGCGGCAGTTTTTCGATGCCCGCCAGCAGGGTACGCGGCGCTGGAACCACCGCGTGGAAGTTCAGGTAGTGATTGAGCGCCACCGGATCAAGGATCGGATTGATATCGCCACCTTTGAGCAGTGCCGGCAGTGCCGAGGCGAAGCGCAGGCGCTGACCGGTGCGCGACAGGTACAACGGCTTCACGCCCAGACGGTCGCGGGCGATGAACAAGCGTTTAGCGTCGCGTTCCCAGATGGCGAAGGCGAACATGCCGTTGAGTTTCGGCAGCAGCGCTTCACCCCAGGCGTGATAGCCCTTGAGCAACACCTCGGTATCACCGCCGGAATAAAAGGCGTAGCCGAGGCCTTCGAGTTCGGTGCGCAGCTCGGGAAAATTGTAAATCGCGCCATTAAAGGCCAGGGACAAGCCCAACTGGTTGTCGATCATCGGCTGCGCCGAGCCGTCGGACAGGTCCATGATTTTCAGGCGACGGTGGCCCAGGGCAATCGGCCCCTGGCTGTGAAAGCCCCACGCGTCAGGGCCACGAGGTGCCAGGTGATGGGTGATTCGTTCAACGGCTGCAAGGTCCGCAGGTTGATGATCAAAGCGTAACTCGCCAGCTAATCCGCACATAAAGTCCTTACCGGTTTTTCCGTTGGGGAGGGTCTATCGATACCGCAACAAAAGTGCGGGTACTCAGAAACTGACCCGAGCGATTCGCGGGAGTTTTAGATCTATAAGTTATAAGCGGGTGTTGGCTGACGAATGGTGCGCGCTGCACGAGTGTGCATTGCCGGGGCGGTAATTATTGATCTGATGCATAGGAGTAGTTGCTTGAAAGCCCGGAAATTCGACCCGGTATTCGCGTTTTTAATTGCCTGACGAGCTTAATAGACTGAAGCCTTCTCAATGCAATAAGGATATTGCACATGCTGTCTACATCCGACGTGACGCTTGCGGCCACGACGTTTACCCCCGCGCAACGCAGCGCTGCTTTTGTCGATCATACTGCCGATCTGGACAAAGCCGAGGTACTGCAAAAAAACATCCCGACCTGGCTGGCCAATGCCGACCTTGCGGTGGTGCAGGGTCTGAAAGCGGCGGTTGAGCAAAGTGATCTCACTTATACCAAGGCTGCAGCGGTGCTCGAGAGGCTCAAGCCGCTGGACGTGTTCTGCAAGGAGCAATTGACCCTTTTTCTCAAGAGCAAATGGACTGTCGATTTCGATGTTGAGCGGGACACCCTGGAGATTGTTAAAAGATCGATAATTGGCATTGGTGCGCCGTTCCCTGTCAGCTTCCAGGAAAAATTCACCACCACTTCTCGCAGCCTGCTGCACGCGGCCATGGAGAACTTCACCCTTGAGGAATCCAGCAGCGGCGGGATCCCGAAAGACTCGTTGATACGAATCAATGGACAAGCCCAGACCGGTGCGGCGATTACCCCGACCAAATTCGCGCTGATTTGTCGCGAGCTTGACCTCGGTGCGCGTTATCAGCGCCATATCGCCGAGGTATTGGCATTGCCGGCCACGTCTGCAAGCAGTGCAAACGCCTCAGCGGCCGACATCCGGCAGTTGAAGCTGCTTGATCTGAAAATCGCCGTTCATATCGCCTACCTGAAAAAGCACATCACCGAAGCCGTTTACACAATGATGCTGAGCGTCATTGCACAAAAACTCCCTGCGGCACAAACCAAAGGCGCCGTCTTCGACGGTGCGTCGGTAATCTGGCAAGGCTTGATGATCGATGATGCATGCATCTGCGGGGCGCTGGTGTTCACCAAAGCCTCGATCGACACCGCGCCGAAGGCGAAATGCGTGGTGTACCTGCCGAACGACCCCGAGCGACCGCTCTATGAATACGCCTCGCTGGATGACTTCAAGGCTTACCTCTCTCGTCAGTTGCAAACCAAAGCCTACAGAGCGTACTTCGCCGGCCAATTCCTTCCCGGGCACGATAAATCCGATTTTTTTACTGCATTTGACGAAGACAAAGTACTGGGCACGCTTGTCGCGACACCCGCGGACTGTGTTGCTGATTTCTTCTTCGGCGCATTCATCAGCAAGACCCAGCGAGATGCCCGGGTTCTCGCGGTCACGACCGAAGAAGTGGACGAAGTACAACGGGAAAAAACCGTTCAGAGGCTGCTCAATGGCGGTCTTCTGTTCTTGAACGCAGCCTCTTTTTTCGTACCGGTACTGGGCGAATTGATGATGGCTGTGGCAGTCATCGACATTGTCAGCGAGGTCTATGAAGGTGTGCAGGACTGGGCGCACGGCGAGCCGCACAAAGCGTTGTCGCATTTGCTGAATGTTGTCGAGAACATTGCGCAGATGGCGGCGTTCGCGGCGGCCGGCAAAGTGGCGTCGGCCGCCTTGCGTCGGGTTGCGAAAGAGCAAGCGGCGTTCTTTGATGGGTTCGAAGCAGTGACGCGCGCCGATGGTAAACAAAGGCTGTGGAAGCCAGATCTTGAGCCCTATCAGCAGACATTGGCGTTACCGGAAACAGTGCAGCCGGATGCGAAGGGCATTTACAAGCACGGCGGGCACACCTCTGTCGTCATGGAGGATAAGGTCTATCGCGTCACCCATAACGCTGAGAAATATGCGTGGCAGGTAAACCACCCAGTACGCCAGGACGCATTCGCGCCAGCCATTGAACAAAGCGTCGAAGGCGGCTGGCGGCATGTGCATGAGCACGCGCTTGAGTGGCCGAGCAGCGGGTATGCATTGAAACGTACAGATCCCCGTTTAAATGGTTTTTCCAACAGTGACCTGACAAAAATCGCCGATGTTGTAGGTTTGTCGCCTGCCGAGCTTCACCGATTGCATCTGGGCAATCTGGATTTGCCACCACGGCTATATGATTGCGTCGAACGCTTCAAACTGAATCGGCGCATCACTGCAGTGGTGTTGGCCATGGAACGTGGCGATACCGCGAGCACCGATTTTCTACAGGCGCAGCTGCATACATTGCCAAGGCTGTCCGGCTGGCCTGAAGAACGATTCATCCAGGTGCTCGATGCGGACGGCGCAGTCGTTTCTCGCTTTCCTGAGGGGACTGCAAAAAGTAGCGACGACGTTAACAGCGTACGCGTTACTCAAGCGCAGCTGAATGCAGGGAAGTTGTTGGATGCTGTGATCGATGGTCTTTATTCGAAACAAGTTGAGGCCATTGTCGGCAAAGGGACGACCGATTCGCAATCAACGTTGCTGGCCAGAAAGATTGCGTCATCCGTTAAAAGTAATCGCCAACCACTGTTCGAGTGGCTCTACAAAGCCTATGACGGCGAAGCCACGGGAGATGTTGCGACATTGCGTGAGCACGCTGCCGACGTTCCCACCCGGGTAGCTCGCAAGTTGCTTGACGAAGCGAGTCAACGAGATCGTGTGTTTTTTCGCGACCGCAAGTTCCCGGGATTTGATTTATCGGCGCAGGTCAGCGAGGCGCAGCGTTCGCTCAGGCTGGACCGTGCACTCACCGGACTGCATTTTCCAGAGCTGGCCAATGCCGATACGAACACGCTGAGCCTCAGGCTGCTGGATCGCGTGCAAGGTTGGGAGACGGGTTATCGACTGGAGTTGCGAGAAGGGTCAACCACCGGAAAGTTGCTGGACAGTGTTGGTTCCGCAGATGCGCCGTTGAGCGGGGTCATCATCAAAACGCCGACGGGCTATCAAGTCAACCGGGGGACCGGCACGTTGATAGCCGACAAAGCAAGCGCCACGCTCGCCGAATCGATATTCCACGCACTGCCTGCAGCCCGACGCATCCGCATGGGGCTTACAGGTGCCGATGACGTTAGTGTGACCTTACTGCGCGAGCGCCTGGGCTCGGCTGCCACGGCGGACCGCGCACGCACCGCTCGGGTATTGCGAGGTGAGCACAGCGAAGTCCCCGAACACCTTTCTTCCTGTGGGATCCAGGCTGACCCTGCCGAGGCGACCGTCTACGAAAAAGCCTTGATTCGTAAAGTTCGAAAGCTGTACCCGCTGTTCACCGATGCCCAGGTTTCAGCCTTTCTTGATGAAGCGGGCACTACCCACACGTTGCGGTTAAATCGAATCAAGGCACTGGAGCAGCAGCTGAAGAAATTGCGTGCAGTGCTGCAGACCTGGAGCAACGACCAGGTGGAGATGAAGAAGCTACCGGGACAGTTCAATGATGTGCGCGTCAGCCGTCGCCAGATAGCCCAAACCATCGAAAACTGCTGGCGTCGGGTAACTGCGCCGCGAACACCGCGGGATCAGCCTGTAACGCTCAAAATCGAGCGCAACTTCGCTGGCCAACTGCCGGCGCTGACCGAACACGACGTCGCTCATGTGCGCAGCCTCATCATCAGAGACATGAACGCAGGTGATGAGCTGGCGTACTTCCTGAGGCCCTTCAAAAATCTTGTCAGGTTGGAACTGGATGGCAATCAACTGACACGACTGCCTGAAGCAGTGTCACACATGCCCGACCTTGAACATTTGATCTTGAACCGCAACAAGTTGGCATTGACCGAACATACCCTCAAAAAACTAGGCGATATGCGCAATTTGCGTACGCTCGGGTTGAGCGGTAACCGGTTGGGAGCCACGGTGGATGTCAGCAAAATGCTGGATCTGCAAGCCCTGTTCCTCGGCGACACCCATGCCACGGAGTTACCTGTGGGGCTTGCCCGATTGCCTTACCTGGACATGGTGGATTTGCGCGGTAACGACATTCAAGAACTGCCCGCGTGGTTGTTCGATGTTCCGCGGCGATTCGCCCGAAGGATCAATTTGCGGCACAACCCATTGTCCGCAGCGAGCCGTACGAAGCTTGAAACTTATCGTGGCAATACCGGCATCGGGATGGGCTTTCTTGAAGATGATCATGCGGTGATCAACGAGCAAAAAGCTCGAGAACTGTGGATGCCTGATAGTCGCGAAGAACTTTACGCCAGTCGTAATCGCACATGGGTTGCACTGAAGAACGAACCCGGGTCCGACGGTTTTTTCAGATTGCTGGCCGAGGTGGGAAGCACCGCCGATAATCGCTATGTGCATGAGGACATGAGTGATCGGGTCTGGAGAGTTATCGAGGCGGCCAAGGCTGACTCGATGTTGCGCGATCAGCTATTACCGATGGCGGTCAAAAGTAATTGCGTTGATTCGGCGGCGACCATTTTCAGTAACCTTGAAGTCACCGTCGACATCGACACGTTGGTTCGCCAGTCCGCCAATACTCATGATCAGGCTGCCCGGCTACTCAAATTGGGACGGCGCCTGTTTCGCCAGGATTATCTCGCCAAGCTCGCCCAGGATAATGTGTTGGCCAACCCCAAACGCGATCCCGTGGAAGTGGAATTGGCCTATCGCACCGGCCTGGCCGACAAGCTCGAGCTTATCGGCCAGCCCAGGCATATGCGCTATGCATCGCTGAGTGGCGTTAACACGGCGGACCTGAATGCTGCCTACAACAAGGTCATTGCTGCCGAAGCGACTTCCGAACTGTCAGCTGACTTGAGCAAACGCGAGTTCTGGGGGAAATTTTTGCGTGAGTAACATGGCAAGAAATTCACCGACCTTGCCGCTCCCTTTCAGGAGCGAGTACAGACGGCCTTTGAAAACGAGGCGAAGTTGGGAACAGGGCTTCGTGCGCATGTCGACGGCATTGCCGATGAGCTGAAGCTGGCTGAAACAGGTCTGTTGAAACGCCTCACCGAGCAAGCCATGGAAGCAGAAAAAATGAAGACCTGTTTCATTCTGGATTAAGAGCCTCAAGCCTTGCCGCGGATCAATCGCCGCAAGGCAAAGCGGTTTGGATGACAGGCTTCGGCCACGGCCCTGGGCAGTGGCAGGGGTTCAGCGTCGAGCCAGGCCGCTAGTAATTCGCCTGAAATCGGTGCAGTGATCAACCCTCTTGAGCCGTGGCCGCTGTTGACATACAAGCCGTTCAGCCAGGGGCAAGGGATGTCCGGGATTTTCCGGGCATCCTTGCTCAAGGCACTGTAGGCGTCGGTGAACGCCTCGGCATCCGCCAACGGGCCGACAATCGGCAGGTAATCCGGGCTGGTGCAGCGAAAGGCGGCGCGACCTTCGAGCGCTTCTGGTTGCAGGGTGTCCGCGCCGAGACGTGTAACCAGGTCTGGCGAAATTTCTTCGAGCATCTTCAGGTTGCCGGCATGCTCGGCGGCGGTAGGTGTCAGGTCATCGTTGTGGAAATCGAAACTGGCCCCCAGCGTGTGTTCACCCAGGCGAGCGGGTGCGACGTAGCCTTCGGCGCAGACCACCGTGCTCAAACTGCTGCTTGCAGAGGTCTGGGATAAACGGGTGATCTGTCCGCGAATCCGTTTGAGGGGCAGGTCGGCGCTGTAGGGGAAACGCTTGATCTCGGCGGCGCCGGCCAGCACCACCACCGGTGCCTCGGCCAACAAGGTAGCGCCATCCCAGGCTTGCCACTGACCGTCTGTGCGGCGCAGCTCCAGTACATCGTTATGGGTCTGGACCTGTATGTTCGGATGCGCGGCTTGCCATTCGCACAGGGCGGGTGGGTGCACCCAACCTCCTTCGGGGTAAAACAGGCCTCCGGATTGCAACGCGATGCCGGCGCGAAGCTCACAGTGCTCCCGATCCAGCGTGTGCAATAAATTGTCAGGAAAGGCAGCAGCCAGCTGCGCTTGTCGTTCTGCTTCCTTGGCATTGAACGCCAGCTGCAGTACCCCGCAGTCATCCCAATCGACGCCCCGTTGCAAATGTTCAAGCAGACGTCGGGTGTGGCCGAAGCCGCTCAATATCAATTGCGACAGTGCGGTGCCGTGGGCGGAAAGCTTGAGGTACAACACGCCTTGGGGATTGCCCGAGGCCTCTCGAGCCAGCGCATCATGGCGCTCCAAAAGGCTGACCTGCCAACCCCTCGCGGCGAGGCTGGCGGCGCTGGCACAACCGGCCAGGCCGGCGCCGATCACCAGGGCACGACGCTCGCCAGTCGGTGGCGCCGGACGAGCAAACCAGGGCTTGGCGGTCTCCGGTGCCGGAGCATCTTGCGGCCAACCGAGGAAGGTGCCCCGCAGGATTTCCCACTTGTGTCCAATGCCAGGGGTGCGCTTCATCTTGAAGCCTGCGGCATTTAACAGCCGACGTACCCAACCGGTGCTGGTGAAGGTGCTGATGGTCGAGTCAGGCGCTGCCAGGCGGGCCAATTGTGCAAACAGTTCGGCGGTCCACATGTCGGGGTTTTTCGCCGGAGCAAAGCCGTCGAGAAACCAGGCATCGATCTGTGCGTCCAGTTGTGGCAGTTGCTCCAGCGCATCGCCGATCAGCAGGGTCAGGGTGACGCGGCCGTTATCCAGCACCAGACGCTGGAACCCTTGATGGATTGCCACGTACTGGGCCAGCAATTGATCGGCAAAGGGCTTGAGCTGCGGCCATAACGCCAGTGCGCGTTGCAGATCGGGCAAGCTCAAGGGGTACTTTTCGACGCTGACAAAATGCAACCGCGCACCCGCCACCGCGTGCTGCTCGAACAGTTGCCAGGCACATAAAAAATTCAGCCCGGTGCCGAAACCGGTCTCACCGATCACTAATCGACCGCCAACCGGCAGCGCGGCAAAACGCTCTTGCAGACGGTTTTGCTCGAGGAATACGTAACGTGTTTCGTCCAGTCCCGACAGATCGGAAAAATACACATCATCGAACACCCGCGAACGCGGGAGTCCCTGGTCGTCCCAATCGAGCTGGGCGTGGGGCAATACAGGTTTCATGGCAGGCTCGGCAACGGCAAGGCGGCCATTCTAACTGATCACCAGGGCGGAGCCTGATCCATGGCAATGCAAACCTTCGCCACCTCGCACAAAATTCTGCGGCAGGCTCGGCAAATGGAATTCTCCCGCGGGAAACTACTCAATCCGCTAGTCTTGCTCAATCTGGAAAGGGAACCATCCATGTTCGAATCTGCCGAAATTGGTCACGCCATCGATAAAGAAACCTATGACGCCGAAGTGCCGGCCTTGCGTGAAGCCTTGCTCGACGCTCAGTTCGAACTTCAACAGCAATGCCGGTTTCCGGTCATCGTCCTGATCAACGGCATCGAAGGGGCCGGCAAGGGGGAGACCGTCAAGCTGCTGAACGAATGGATGGACCCGCGCCTGATCGAGGTCCGTACCTTTGATCAGCAAACCGACGAGGAACTGGCACGACCGCCCGCCTGGCGTTACTGGCGGATGCTTCCGGCCAAAGGCCGCATGGGGGTTTTTTTCGGCAACTGGTACAGCCAGATGTTGCAGGACCGTGTTCACGGGCTGATTAAAGACCCAAGGCTCGACCAAGGCATCAATGCTGCCGAACGACTGGAGCAGATGCTCTGCGATGAAGGCGCGCTGATCTTCAAATTCTGGTTTCACCTGTCCAAAAAACAAATGAACGCGCGCCTCAAAGCCCTGGCGGATGATCCGCTGCACAGCTGGCGCATCAGCCCGCTGGATTGGCAGCAATCGAAGACGTACGACAAATTCGTAAAATACGGCGAGCGCGTGTTGCGTCGCACCAGTCGTGACTACGCGCCCTGGCATGTGATCGAAGGCGTTGACCCGCATTACCGCAGCTTGACGGTGGGCAGGATTCTGCTTGAGGGCCTGCAAAACGCTCTGAAACGTCAGACGATTCACCCCGATAAAGTCAGCGCCGCACCGTTGCCGCTGAGTGTCGATCATTTGAACCTGCTCGACAGCCTGGATTTGACCCAGCATCTGGAAAAGGACGATTACGAGGAGCAGCTGATTACCGAGCAAGCCCGATTCTCCGGGCTGATGCGTGACAAGCGCATGCGCCGCCATGCCTTGGTGGCTGTGTTCGAAGGCAATGATGCGGCGGGCAAGGGCGGTGCGATCCGTCGGGTTGCGGCAGCGCTGGATCCACGTCAATACAGCATCGTGCCGATTGCTGCGCCAACTGAAGAGGAGCGGGCACAACCCTATTTGTGGCGTTTCTGGCGGCACATCCCGGCCAGGGGCAAGTTCACCGTGTTCGATCGTTCGTGGTACGGCCGAGTACTGGTGGAGCGTGTCGAAGAGTTCTGCCCACCGGCGGACTGGTTGCGGGCCTACAGCGAAATTAATGATTTCGAAGAGCAGCTCACCGACGCCGGAGTGATCGTGGTCAAATTCTGGCTGTCCATCGACAAGCAGACGCAACTGGAGCGCTTTCAGGCCCGGGAAGAGATTCCATTCAAACGCTTCAAGATCACCGAAGACGACTGGCGCAACCGCGAAAAATGGGACGCCTACCGCGCGGCAGTTGGCGACATGGTCGACCGCACCAGCACCGAGATCGCGCCCTGGACCCTGGTGGAAGCCAATGACAAGCGCTGGGCCCGGGTTAAAGTCTTGCGCACGATCAATCTGGCGCTGGAAGAAGCCTTCGAAAAATCCGACAAGAAGGCAAAGAAACACAAGGATTGAGCCGATGGCTGCGCATACGCGAGGTGAATGATTGTCGCAGTCGGTGAAGGGGTGGACTTATGCTCAGTCCACTCTCAACCGACAACAACAATGAGGTATGCCATGCGTGAAGTGGTGATCGTCGACAGCGTGCGGACCGGCCTGGCCAAATCCTTTCGCGGCAAATTCAACCAGACCCGCCCCGACGACATGGCGGCCCATTGCGTCAATGCGCTGCTGGCCCGCTCAGGCATTGATCCGGCCAGTGTCGAGGACTGTATTGTCGGCGCCGGATCAAACGAGGGTGCCCAAGGGTTCAATATTGGACGCAACGTCGCCGTGCTGTCCCGTCTGGGCATAGGCACTGCCGGCATGACCCTCAATCGCTTCTGTTCGTCTGGCTTGCAGGCGATCGCCATCGCCGCCAACCAGATCGCTTCGGGTTGCAGCGACATTATCGTCGCCGGTGGTGTCGAGTCGATCAGCCTGACCATGAAAAGTGTCAACACTGACAACCTGATCAATCCGCTACTGAAAGAGCAGGTACCGGGGATTTATTTTCCGATGGGCCAAACCGCCGAGATCGTCGCTCGTCGATACAACGTCAGCCGCGAAGAGCAGGACCGGTATGCGTTGCAGAGCCAGCTGCGCACCGCCCAGGCTCAGGCTGCGGGATTGTTCGATGACGAAATCGTGTCGATGGCGGTGAAATACCGCGTTGAAGACAAGGCGACCGGCCAGGTGCAGATACTCGACGGCATCGTCGATCGTGACGATTGCAATCGCCCGGATACCACGCTGGAAAGCCTGGCCGGGCTGAAGCCGGTATTTGCCGAAGACGGTTCGGTAACCGCGGGCAATTCTTCACAGCTCTCCGACGGCGCTTCGATGACTCTGGTGATGAGCCTGGAAAAAGCCCTGGAACTTGGGCTCAAACCCAAAGCCTTCTTCCGTGGTTTTACCGTCGCCGGGTGCGAGCCTGACGAGATGGGCATCGGCCCGGTTTTTTCGGTGCCTAAA
This sequence comes from Pseudomonas sp. p50(2008), assembly GCF_015351605.1. Taxonomy (NCBI): domain Bacteria; kingdom Pseudomonadati; phylum Pseudomonadota; class Gammaproteobacteria; order Pseudomonadales; family Pseudomonadaceae; genus Pseudomonas; species Pseudomonas sp. p50(2008). The sequence continues at coordinate 125,888 of NZ_JACMYF010000009.1, read as the reverse complement.
TTGCTCAAGGCCAAGGGTTTGCAGATCGCCGACATTGATCTGTGGGAACTCAACGAAGCGTTCGCGTCACAGTGCCTGTACAGCCGTAACCGGCTGGAAATCGACAACGAAAAATACAACGTCAACGGCGGCTCGATTTCCATCGGCCATCCTTTCGGTATGACCGGGTCGCGTCAGGTCGGGCATCTGGTGCGTGAGTTGCAGCGGCGTAAACTGCGTTACGGCGTTGTGACCATGTGCGTGGGTGGCGGGATGGGCGCGACGGGGTTGTTTGAGGCGGTGCTTTGAGTCTCGAAAGATTTGTGTTGCCTGCTCAATAGCCATCGCGAGCAGGCTCACTCCTACAGGGATTTGGTGTGCGCCGATGATCCAGTGTGGGAGCCGAGCTTGGTCTGGGCGGCATTCCGACGATGGCAGCGCCCCGGTCTACCGCCTGGCACTTAAATTCTGCATCCGCTCGATATACGCCTGAATCTCCCGCGCCGCTTGCTCGGGGTTTTCGAACGGCCCTTCCTGGGTGTTTTCCCGGGTACTGAAATACAACTCCCCATTGATTCGACATATCCGGTCGCTGCGAAAGTGCGTAGCGGGGGCGTTGTCCTGGGCGCGCATGCCGTACATGGAGTTCTCCTGACGCTGTATTCCTGTGGGCGGATCCAATCAGCTTATGTCTGAACCTGTTGAAGCGCCCGACCATCTGATCGACGGCTTAGGCCCGTCAGACGAAACGACCTGCACAGTTGCATTCGCGGCCGGGGGGTAACTGTCCCTGTGTGCGGTCAGGCGTTGCGCCTAGAATGACGGTTCTCGCCAATTGGCTTCGGGGTTCGCATGCACATTTCATCGGGTCGCTGGGTATACGGTCTGTTCCTCGCCTTGCTGACCGCAGTGCTGTGGGGAATCCTGCCGATCAAGCTCAAGCAAGTGCTGCAGGTGATGGATCCGGTCACGGTCACCTGGTTTCGCCTGGCGGTTTCCGGCGGATGCCTGTTCATTTATCTCGCGGCAACCAGACGCCTGCCGAGCTACAAAGTGCTCGGTCCCCGCGGTGGGTGGTTGGTGTTAATGGCCGTGCTCGGCCTCGTCGGCAACTATGTGCTGTATTTGATGGGGCTTAACCTGCTCAGCCCGGGCACTGCGCAGTTGGTCGTACAGATGGGGCCAATCATGTTGTTGATCGCCAGCCTGTTTGTGTTCAAGGAACGCTTTAGCGTGGGGCAGGGGATTGGCCTGCTGGTACTGCTGATCGGTTTTGCATTGTTTTTTAACCAGCGTTTGAGTGAATTGCTCACTTCCCTGACGGATTACACGGCCGGCGTACTACTGGTGTTGTTGGCGTCCACGGTCTGGACGTTTTATGCCCTGGGGCAAAAACAGCTGCTGACGGTGTGGAATTCGTTGCAGGTGATGATGGTGATCTACCTGTTTTGCGCGGCATTGCTGACACCCTGGGTGCATCCGCTGGAAGTAATGCAACTGACGCCGCTGCAAGGATGGCTGTTGCTGGCGTGCTGCATGAATACCCTGATTGCCTATGGCGCATTTGCCGAGGCGTTGGCCCATTGGGAAGCGTCGCGGGTCAGTGCGACCCTGGCGATTACACCCCTGGTGACCTTTGTCGCGGTGGCGTTCGCGGCCTGGATGTGGCCGGAGTATGTGCACGCTGAAACGATCAATGGCCTGGGGTATGGCGGGGCGGTGCTGGTAGTGCTGGGCTCGGCGCTGGTGGCGTTGGGACCTTCGTTGATTGCAGGACTGAAAGCGCGGCGGGTGCGGATGGCGGTGGGTCGTTAGGCCGCGTCATCGTTCATCGCGGGCAAGCCTTGCTCCCACAGAGATATGCGATCACCTGTGGGAGCGGGCTTGCCCGCGATGACTGACCGTCAGACGCCTGAAATCTCAGCCCTTGGCCCCGGCCTCCAGCATATTCTCCGGCCGCACCCAGGCATCAAACTCTTCATCCGTCAGGTACCCCAACTGCAGCGCTGCCTCGCGCAAGGTCAGGCCCTCGCTGTAAGCCTTCTTGGCAATTTCCGCCGATTTGTCATAGCCGATGTGCGGATTGAGCGCCGTCACCAACATCAAACCACGCTCCAGGTGTTCAGCCATTTTCGCCGCATCCGGCTCAAGGCCCGCAATGCAGTGCTGCTGGAAGTTGCTGCAGCCATCGCCCAGCAGGCGAATCGATTGCAGCAGGTTGTGGATGATCACCGGTTTGAACACATTCAGCTGCAAGTGGCCCTGGCTCGCGGCGAAACCGATTGCCACGTCGTTGCCCATGACCTGACACGCCAACATCGACAACGCTTCGCACTGGGTCGGATTGACCTTGCCGGGCATGATCGAGCTCCCGGGTTCGTTGGCGGGCAGTTTGACTTCGGCAAAACCGGCTCTCGGCCCTGAACCCAGGAGGCGCAAGTCGTTGGCGATTTTCATCAGGGTGACCGCAAGGGTCTTCAGCGCGCCGGACAGCGTGGTCAGCGGCTCATGGCCGGCCAGTGCGGCAAATTTATTGGGAGCGGTGACGAACGGCAAACCGGAGAGGGCCGCAAGTTCAGCGGCGATGGCTTCGCCGAAACCGTGCGGCGAATTCAAACCGGTGCCGACGGCCGTGCCGCCCTGCGCCAGTTCGCAGACGGCCGGCAGCGCGCTGCGGATCGCTCGTTCGGCGTAATCCAGCTGGGCGATGAATGCCGAGATTTCCTGGCCGAAGGTGATCGGCGTGGCGTCCATCATGTGTGTCCGGCCAGTCTTGACCAGCTTCATGTGGCGCGCGGCCAGCTCGGCCAGACCGCCAGACAATTCACTGATGGCTGGTAACAAATGCTGCTGCACGGCCTGGGCTGCCGCAATGTGCATGGCCGTAGGGAAGCAATCGTTGGAACTCTGGGAGCGGTTAACGTGATCGTTGGGATGCACGGGGGATTTGCCACCGCGCGGGTTGCCGGCCAGCTCATTGGCACGTCCGGCGATCACTTCGTTGACGTTCATGTTGCTCTGGGTGCCACTGCCGGTCTGCCAGACCACCAGGGGAAATTGATCATCATGGCTACCATCGAGCACTTCGTCGGCGGCCTGTTCGATCAGGCGGGCAATGTCGGCAGGCACGTCGCCATTACGGTCATTGACCCGAGAAGCGGCTTTCTTGATCAGGGCCAGGGCGTGCAGCACCGCCAGCGGCATGCGTTCATTGCCAATGGCAAAGTTGATCAGCGAGCGTTGCGTCTGAGCGCCCCAATAGGCTTCATCCGGGACTTCAACCTGGCCAAGGCTGTCGGTTTCGATACGGCTCATCATGCACACTCCTGTAGGTCTGATAGCGCAGTTTAGGCCGTGATCGTCCGCCGAGGTTCCATCCGTCTCGAATTTGCCTGTTAAACCCCTCTAAATAAGGCCCCACAAGGCTTGGGGTTGAGTGACACACTTTTTTAGGCGCAGAATGGACGCCCTTGGGGTTTTACCTCGCCTGCTAGAAAAGGAAACTCGATGACTCGTCTTCGTGCCATCTGTACCGCGGTTGCACTGGTTTGCGCCAGCGGCCCTGTTTTTGCCGATACCGCCAGCCACAACGCCAGTGCCGAGGCTTTCCTGACCCTGGCGCACGCTGACAAATTGGGCACTCCGGTGTACATGCAAGTGCAGCAAATGTTCGCTCAGCGCTTTGAACAAACCAAAGCACCTGAATCGAAAAAAGCGCTGCTGGAAACCTATCAGGCCAAGGCCAACGCTGCGCTTGACCAAGCCATTGGCTGGAACAAGCTGAAGCCGGACATGGTCAAGCTCTACACCACCAACTTCAGTGAATCCGAGCTCAAGGACCTGGTAGCGTTCTACAAGTCCCCACTGGGCAAGAAAGTCCTGGAAAAAATGCCTCAGCTGACTCAGCAATCGGCTCAGATGACTCAGGCCAAGCTGGAAAGCGCGGTGCCTGTGGTCAACAAGCTGCTGGCTGACATGACGGCCGAGCTGGAGCCTAAAGGCGCCGCTCCTGCCAAGAAAAAGCCGTAAGCGGAGTTCGGTATGAGCATGCAACAACGCATTGAGTCGACGCTGGGCCTGTTACAGCCCGAGCACTTGCAGGTGCTGGATGAAAGCCACATGCACAGTCGCGGGTTGCAAACCCACTTCAAGGCAGTGGTGGTCAGTCAGCAGTTCGAAGGGCTCAACAGGGTCAAGCGTCACCAGAAGGTCTACGGCACGCTCGGCGAGCTGATGGGCGAATTTCATGCGTTGGCGCTGCATACCTATACGCCTGAAGAATGGGCACAGATCGACGCGGCCCCGGCTTCGCCGACCTGTGCGGGCGGCAGCAAGCATTGAAGTGAAGGCTGAGGGACGTTGTGATGAAGGCTTTTGTGGCGAGGGGATTTATCCCCGATAGGCTGCGAAGTAGTCGAAAGATCGCAGCATTCGATGTTTCGGAACTGTTGTGATATCGAAATTCAGGACTGCTTCGCAGCCCAACGGGGATAAATCCCCCCGCCACAGAGATTGATGACAGTCCTAAAACCACACCTTTTTTGCTAGAATCCGCAACGCGCCGCTAACCCGGCGCGTTTTTTTTCGCATCCGGTTCACCCTTTACGAGGGTAGCCACCTGGAGAAACACCCATGACACAACAGATTGTCGTGGCGGCACTGTATAAGTTCGTCACGCTCGAAGATTACGTCGCCCTGCGCGAGCCCTTGCTGCAGGCGATGGTCGACAACGGCATCAAAGGCACGTTGCTGATCGCCGAAGAAGGCATCAATGGCACCGTCTCCGGTAGCCGCGAAGGCATCGACGGGCTGATGGCCTGGCTCAAGAACGACCCGCGTATGGACGATATCGATCACAAGGAATCGTACTGCGACGATCAGCCGTTCTATCGCACCAAGGTCAAACTCAAGAAAGAAATCGTCACCCTCGGCGTCGAAGGCGTGGACCCGAACAAAAAGGTTGGCACCTACGTCGATCCCGAGAACTGGAACGCCCTGATCAGCGACCCTGAAGTGCTGCTGATCGACACGCGCAACGACTACGAAGTCGCGATTGGCACCTTTGAAGGGGCCATCGATCCGAAGACCACCAGTTTTCGCGAGTTCCCCGACTACATCAAAGAGCACTTCGACCCGGCGGTACACAAGAAGGTCGCGATGTTCTGCACCGGTGGCATTCGCTGCGAAAAAGCCTCGAGCTACATGCTTAGCCAGGGTTTCGATGAGGTCTACCACCTCAAGGGTGGCATCTTGAAGTACCTCGAAGAGGTGCCGCAGGAAGAAACCAAATGGCAGGGTGACTGCTTTGTATTCGACAACCGCGTCACCGTGCGCCACGACCTCAGTGAAGGCGACTACGATCAATGTCATGCCTGCCGCACGCCGATCAGCGTGGAAGACCGCGCATCCGAGCATTACGTCGCCGGCATCAGCTGCCCGCATTGCTGGGATAAGCTGAGCGAGAAGACCCGTCGAAGTGCCATCGACCGGCAAAAGCAGATCGAACTGGCCAAGGCGCGAAACATGCCTCATCCGATCGGCTACAACTACAAGCAAACACCTTCCGAGGCTTGAACCCATGTCTGCGTGCCGCTTGCTCTATGTGATGGATCCGATGTGTTCCTGGTGCTGGGGCTTCGCGCCGGTGGCCGAGTCACTGGTCGAACAGGCGCAAGCAGCGGGGGTTGAAGTGCATCTGGTGGTGGGCGGATTGCGTACCGGTAGCGGATCGGCCCTGGAACCGACTACGCGGCGCTACATCCTTGAACATTGGCAGGCGGTCACCGAGGCCACCGGCCAGCCTTTCAAGGTTGAAGGCGCGTTGCCCGAAGGGTTTGTCTACGACACCGAACCTGCCTGCCGGGCGCTGGTCACGGCGCGTAGCCTGGCACCGGATTGTGCGTGGAAACTGCTGGGGTTGATTCAGCACGCGTTCTACGCCGAGGGCCGCGACGTCACCCACGCCAGTGTCCTGGTGGAGCTGGCGGAGCAGGCGGGTGTACCGCGTATCGAATTCGCCGCAGCCTTTGACCGGGCCGATCAGCACGCCGCCACGGCGGCCGATTTCACCTGGGTTCAGGACCTGGGGATTGCCGGCTTTCCTACGCTGTTGGCCGAGCGTGATGGTCAACTGGCTTTGTTGACGAATGGTTATCAACCCTTGAGTGAATTGTCGCCGCTGCTCAGTCGCTGGCTGGAGCGCGCCGCCTGTGCATGACTTGCCCGATGACGCGCCAGCGCCCAAGCGTGTCGATCGGCTGAGCTGGGCCGAAATCCGCCGACTGGCCCTGCAACATAAAAAATCGCTGTGGATCGCTAACGGCGTAGCCGTATTGGCGACGCTGTGCAGCGTACCTATTCCATTGCTTCTGCCATTACTGGTGGATGAAGTGCTGCTTGGGCATGGCGACACGGCACTGAAGATCATGAACCATGCACTGCCCGAAGGCTGGCAGAAAGCCGCCGGTTATATCGGTCTGATGCTGGCGGTGACCTTGACCCTGCGTTGTGGTGCATTGCTGTTCAACGTCGTACAGGCCAAATTGTTCGCTGCGCTGGCCAAGGACATCGTGTACCGCATTCGCTTACGGTTGATCGAACGGCTCAAGCGCATTTCCCTCGGCGAATACGAAAGCCTGGGGAGTGGCACGGTCACCACGCATCTGGTCACCGACCTGGATACCCTCGACAAATTTGTCGGCGAAACCCTCAGTCGTTTTCTGGTGGCCATGCTGACACTGGTGGGCACCGCCAGCATTCTGGTGTGGATGCACTGGAAGCTCGCTCTGCTGATCATGCTGTTCAACCCGCTGGTGATCTATGCCACGGTGCTGCTCGGCAAGCGGGTCAAGCACCTGAAGAAACTCGAGAACGACAGCACGTCGCGCTTCACCCAGGCACTGACCGAAACCCTCGATTCGATTCAGGAAGTGCGCGCCGGCAACCGCCAGGGCTTTTTCCTCGGACGCCTTGGCCAGCGAGCCCGGGAAGTGCGCGATTACGCGATCACCTCCCAGTGGAAAACCGATGCCTCCAACCGGGCCAGCGGCTTGCTGTTCCAGTTCGGTATCGATATTTTTCGCGCCGCCGCCATGCTCACGGTGCTGTTTTCCGACCTGTCCATCGGCCAGATGCTCGCGGTCTTCAGTTACCTGTGGTTCATGATCGGTCCGGTCGAGCAGTTGTTGAACCTGCAATATGCCTACTACGCTGCCGGCGGCGCCTTGTCGCGGATCAACGAGTTGCTGGCCCGGGCTGACGAGCCGCAATACGCAGGCGGTGTCGACCCGTTCCAGGGTCGCGACACGGTCGGCATCGAAGTTCAGGGGTTGAGCTTCAGCTATGGCGATGAGCTGGTGCTGAACCAAATGAACCTGTCCATCGCGCCGGGTGAAAAAGTCGCGATTGTGGGCGCCAGCGGAGGCGGCAAGAGTACCTTGGTGCAGTTGCTGTTGGGGTTGTACACGCCGCTGGCCGGGACGATTCGCTTCGGCGGTTCGACACAGCAGGAGATCGGCCTGGAAACGGTTCGGGAAAACGTCGCCGTGGTCCTGCAGCACCCCGCGCTGTTCAACGACACCATACGCGCCAACCTGACCATGGGGCGCGAACGCAGTGACGAGGCCTGTTGGCAAGCGCTGGAAATTGCACAGCTGCATGCCACGGTTCGTGAGTTGCCCAATGGTCTGGACAGCATCGTCGGGCGTTCTGGTGTGCGGTTGTCGGGTGGGCAACGCCAACGCCTGGCCATTGCCCGGATGGTGCTGGCGGACCCTAAAGTAGTCATTCTTGACGAAGCAACCTCTGCCCTCGACGCCGCGACTGAATACAACCTGCATCAGGCGCTGACGCGTTTCCTGAGTCAGCGCACTACCTTGATCATTGCGCACCGGTTGTCTGCGGTGAAGCAGGCCGACCGGGTGCTGGTGTTCGATGGCGGGCAAATTGCCGAAGATGGCGACCATCAGCAACTGATTGCCGATGGTGGTTTATACGCCAAGCTATATGGGCATTTGCAGCAAATGTAGGTCAGTTCCAGAGCACTTGCAGTGCGTCAGTTCCTCCATCATGTCCGAACTGTTTCATGACCACTGAGCACGACTCGCAAGGGCGCATGGTCGTCGCAATATCAACGGAGTGAATGTCTGCAGAGTCGGGATACTTTTCACGAATAATGCCGATCAACTTGCTTTCGCTGTCGAGTGACGTCGGCCGTGTCACCTGCCTCGGCGTATAGGTGCCGATGTCTTTAATAGTGAGCGGAACGGCCAATATCTTACCCTCGGGCGTCACGTTGAGGCCCGTTTTAGGGTAAATCTGATCGAAGTCGACGTTGATGTATGTCGTTTTGCCAATCCGTACGTGACTGGCGCCCAGATGCCGGAACAACGGTAAACGAGTGGTGCTGCCCTGAGCTCCGGAAACGCTGACGTAGATTTCTCTATGCCCCGTAGTCGTCGTCACTTCGGCGAATGCAATGTTTCTTGCATTGGCCGGGCGCTCACTTGCGGGCAACAGTCTTTGCAGCTTGTCCATTGAATCTTGTATTTGCAATGCAGTGTTGGGCGTGGAGGGCTTGATGGTGGGGGACAGAAACAGCGTATCGAATATTTCTACTGTTTTTCGCCGAAAAACTTCGGATGCTTCTTTGCTGCGAGTCCAGCTAGTCGCACCTGCTGGTAGTTGGGTAACAATCATTCGGGTCGAATGATCGAACATCAAGGCCTCTCCCGGGCTGGTATCCACCTTCAGCCATCGCATGTTGCCGGCAGGGTTAGACGTTGTGCCGAGCGGGATCGCGATAGCTTCCATGGTTCTCATGGCGCGCTCGACGGCCTCTATTCCGTGGATACGGGTCATGTTGTTCGCATGCAGCGAGCCAGTGTAGACCCGTAATAGTTCGTTTCCGAGTGTACCTTGGGCCATTTGGGCTGACGTCAGCCGATTGAAGACCAAGGGTCCACTCAGACTGCCGCCTTTGGGCAGCGTCGCGAGATAGTACTTGTCGGTGTTAACCCGGGTAAAAATATGAACGGCCGTTTCATCAAAGGAGGGAATCATGATAGCTCCGACCCGCTGTGTATCGGTGGCGCCCTGATAGGTACCGGGAATGTTAATGCGAGCGTAAATACCTTTTCGAAACTCGATGGTCGCGGTGAAGTTCCTGCGCGGTACCAGAGTGTGTTCGGTAAAACCCATATTTCTGAGATCACCATGAAAGCGGCGAGGTTTATTGTTGATCACCTCGTAAAGCCCGCCGTCGCGTGTGATGTATTTCTTGTTTTGCCAGATTTCCTCTACCGAGTGAATGTCGCCAAACCAAGGTGCATAACCCTTGGTTTCGTCGACCGAACCCATTGCGGGGGTCGGAGCGGCAGTTGCGCCGACGAAACTGTTGAGGCAGACGGTTTCCGGTATCACTCCACGGATACGACAAGGGACAAGTTTCAGGGCTTCGCTGTCATCGATCAAGTTGGCGCGGCGCAAGATGCCGTCGTCCAGTCGATAGGCGACGTCATCGAGATACACCGTTGTTCGACCATCCACTTCAGGCATGTCACGGACGCGTATTTTTTCCGGGATGGAGAACAAGGCATCGTCGCTGTTTTTTCCAACGGCTGGATACAAAGAAGGCCCAATGGACAGTCCATTCTCAGAGATTTTTAGTTCAGGCCCGCAAGGTTTGGCGGAAAAAGGATCGATTAGATGGTGGATCGGTTTGGTGGTCGAACCGATATTGCGTACCGGAACGTCTTCGAGCCCCCGCCAGGTAGCCAGTCGGTCAGTAGGAGAGGAAGGAATCCAGCTACCAGGATGAGTCACTTGAGGCAAGCCGCTGATAATGCCGTAGTTGTTTAATCTTGGAACTATGTTCTTTATGCCATTTAACGATGTTCTCACCAGAATCCTGACCCCCGCATATAGGCCCCTTATAAGCCCACCTGAGAGCCGTAGTGCTAACGTCGGGAGGCCATAGAAGGGAATCATGTTCTGTACTGATGAAATAAGCAGCTTTTGGGAAAGTTTTCCAAATTGCGGAAGGGCCGTCCGGATACCGGATCGGACCGTTGTTGAGATCAGCTTCACCGAACCCGATACAAACTTGCCAAGTGGTAGGGCAAATGAGAGCACATCGAAAATCAAGCCAAAAATTGCCGACACTCTCTTTTCCGGGCTACCCGAAAGCAGATCGCTGATACTTCCCCAAAATGGAATAAACCCTTTGATTTTATCTGTCCAGTGTGGGCGTGCGGCTTGTTGTTCTATCTCTGTGTCGCCTCTGGCCTGGGCGGTTAACAATTCTTCATCGTAATAGAAAAAATTGTTGGCAATGTACTGGGCAATGCCCGCGGCCCGAGAATATGTTTGCGGTGCGAGCGATGAGTATTCACTGTTTAAACGATGCAGAGGCGCTGGGAAGGTCTCGCCGAACTGATCAATGATGGCTTCGCACGTTGCATTATCTTTCGGGATACTGCCTTGTTCATGCGCTTGAAAATCAAAAGGGACTTCTTTTCCGACGCGCATGATGAAGTCCGGATCCCGGGTGGAGTGGTTCTTGCCAAGTCCCCGTGCGCGATCCGCGGGACAGTCCTGACCATTAAACATGTCAGATGAAACGTCAGCACGTTTTCGAATAGTTCCTGCGCGAGGTAAACATTCGTAGTAAAAAGTATTTGCATTGCAGGTGATCTGCAATAAAAAACCCATGCGAAGGCGAAGCGGTAGCGTTATTGCAGGTGTCTCTTGTTTCAGTTCAACCCCATCGGTCGATTTCCTCAACGTATAGATCTTCACTTCACCTTGCTCGATGGCATGCCGGTCGTCGTAGGGAAGTGACGCGAACAGGTTTTTCAATACTGTTTCATAGGCGGTTTTGGTTTTTTTCAGGTAACTATCGAACTCCAGTCGGAACAATTCGTTCGTGTCGGGCAAGGGCTTTCGCGTCGTAGTACCATCAAGCCAGGTTGCCGTGGTGGTTATCGTTCTATCAGCATTGATGCAGAGGGTGTAGCTGGTTTTGCGAATGCCATCCTTCATCGTGATGTGCCAGGATTTCTTTTGGGTCAGCCTGTGCGACATGTAGACATCCCGAAAAGAATAGATCTTGTCTGCTAGCGGTGGTCCCTTTATTAATCCACCTGTCCTGACGTGCGAGAAATCCTCAATCAATTTTCGCCCATCCCCCATGAAGGGGGTCGGGTTTCCATACACGGTTCTCCACTCCCCATTGATCCGCACTTGACTCCCCTTGAAATACTTTTCCATTTCCCGTTCAGCGATAGCTGATCGTTGCGGAGGATCGGCGTCCAGTTGAAGGATTGCGTTACTCAATGCATCTGCTTGCTCGTCGAGCGCGTTTATGGCGCGATCTACTTCCTCTTGTGAGTAGTCCGAATCGGCACTCGCAGGAATGATGCCATTGGTAATGGCCCACTCAAGGGTTGGGGGTATTCTGCTTAGCCCGATAAGCTCCAGTTGTTTTTGAGTCGCTTGCATAGCCAGCTTGATTGGAAAGTCCACCAGTTGTTGGAAAGTCATCCGCTGGGGCAATCCGGGTTCTATTGCATCGGCGAGCGAGACACCGTGGGCAAAGTTCACCCAAACCATTGAGCTTCTGTACGGAAGGCCAGAAGGAATGTTGCAAATTTGAAAGTCGCTCGGAAATTGGGGTTGGTACAAACGAGCCAGCAGGATGGCTTCAGTTGGTGACGAGGCTCGATTTGTATCGACCAGGTGCTGCTCGAACGCGGCCCAAATGTTCTGATAGCTCTTCCCCCAATTTGACTGCTGGTACCAGGCATATCCACCGATATCATTGGGCATGCTGCTTTTGGCTGCATCTGCCTGTAGAAGAATGGCCTTACTGATGAGCTTGATACTAACCGCTGGAGAGGCATTTTCATCAGGTTGCCCGCCGTACCAGTTCAAGCCTTTAAGTAGTGCGTTCCCCAGTCTTTGCGCTTCGGGGGAACGCAGGATTTTTTCGAGGACAATCATAGGCGTTAACGAAAACTGATCGGTTTGCAACGGTGGAGAAGTATTATTCGCGAGGTAAGAGAGAAGAGAGGTTTCTGTTTGTGGCAAGAATCGGTTTACGATATCAACCATGTCGCGAGTTGTAAGTTGGGCAACAATATCTTTCAAAGTTGTGGAGTCGTTGGGGCGGGTGCTCTTGATCTTTTTTAGTGCACTCCTATCGCTTCTAGTGGGTGAGCGGTATAAGGCAACAATGTCGATGCCGCCGTCCAGTTGAAGGGAGTGGCGTGCGCGTTTCTCTTTTATCGTCTTAATGGCCGTGCGGTGTTGGCTGAGGATGTCCGGATCCCAGGGAGCAATGCCATAATAATTAATCATATCGAGAAGCTGGATCTTGCCATCCGTGCGTGCTTCACCGTCCACGGTTATCGTAGAGTTAATAGTGAGCGGGGAGTGAGCATGAGGCTGTAGGAAAGTGCTGGATAAATCGGTTGATGAAATGCCGGGTCTGTTCAGATGGCTGATCATCGCGTCATAGTCCGATAGTATGCCTTCATGCTCCATTGCAACAGTACCAAGTGCGGCTTGGTCATTGCGTGAAACGTCAAGTGTCGATGTCGGTGAGTTCATGTTGATGTATGTCTCATGGTGTGAGTTCTGGTTGTTTATCGGTAAGTCTGGAGACTTGGAGAGATAAATTATTTTGCTGATGGCGAGGTTGGAGAGTGCAATAAATATTGCTTTGAGTGAGTTGGGGTTAATGCGATGGAAATTCTTAGTGTGTGGCTGTCAGGCATTGCTGAACTTTCTTTTACAGGTTATGCAATGCTTTTTTGTGCACATAACTACGCCGTGCGTGAGGGGCGCAGAAAAAAACCGGAATTTTTTACGCTGACTTGCCGGAAGAGTGAACGCACCCTAGTCTAGCTGTAGCGATCACGTTGGATGATGATCTGGCAGTGCTAATGCAAGGGACCTCATGAATCAAACGCGGACTCTCGGAACGCCACGGTTGTTGGGCATCGTATGGCCTTTTATTGCCGTCGTATTATTTCAAGCGTTGCTGGGAGGCGTGAGTCTGTACGTTCTTTCCGCTGTGCGGGGATACGTGGCGGGTGAAAGCCTGTGGTCCAAGGGCCAGAAGGACGCCATCTATTACCTCAACCTCTACGCCGACAGTCGCGACGAGACGATTTTTCTCAAGTACCAGAACGCAATTGCCGTACCCCAAGGCGGCCATGAGTTGCGTGTTGCGCTGGATGCCAGACCACCGAAGCTGGAAGAGGCGAGAAGGGCCATCCTGAAAGGTGGAAATCACCCCGACGACGTTTCAAGCGTGATCTGGCTGTACCTCAATTTCCGCCATTTCAGTTACCTGGAGAAGGCTATCGACCTGTGGACCGTCGGCGATTCCTACCTGGTGCAACTCGATAATGTCGCCCGGGAAATGCACCAGTACATTAAGGAAAATCGAGCGACCAGCGACGACGTTACTCGCTGGAAAGAGCGGATCTTTGCCATCAACGATGGCGTGACACCGGCGGCCAGAGCGTTCAGTGATGCATTGGGTGAGGGATCGAGGGTCATCCTGCGGCTATTGTTGGTCATTAACCTGGCGACCGCGCTCGGCCTTATAGCACTGGCGTTGATGCGTACCCATAAACTTCTCAAGCAGCGCCACGCGTTCGCCGATGCGCTTCAGCTGGAGAAGGAGCGGGCGCAAATCACCCTGCAATCGATTGGCGATGGGGTGATCACCACTAACGTCGACGGCGAAATTGCCTTTATGAACCCGGCTGCCGAGGCTTTGACCCACTGGAAGGCTGAGCAGGCAGCGGGTGTGCCGTTGGCAGCCCTGTTCAATTTGCTGGACGAAAATGCCCAGACTGACGGTTTTACCCTCATCGAGCATATTTTAAGTGGCCAGTTGGGTGGTGGAAGCGAGCATTCCAAGCTGATCCAGCGCCTGGATGGCAGCACCGTTTCAGTGACCCTGGTCGGGGCGCCGATTCGTAACGCCGGCAAGGTCAGTGGCGCGGTCCTGGTGTTGCACGACATGACTCAGGAGCGGCAGTACATTGCCAACCTGTCATGGCAGGCGACCCACGATGCCTTGACCGGCCTGGCCAACCGCCGTGAATTCGAGTTCCGCCTGGATCAGGCTTTGCACAATCTGACGCGGCAGTCGGGTCGTCATGCGCTGATGTTTCTCGATCTGGACCAGTTCAAGCTGGTCAATGACACGTGCGGTCATGCGGCGGGTGACGAACTGTTGCGCCACATCTGCGCCTTGTTGCAATCAGGTTTGCGTGAAGGCGACACCTTGGCCAGGCTCGGCGGTGACGAATTTGGCATCCTCCTGGAAAACTGCTCGCCCGATGCGGCGGAAAAGATTGCCGACAGTCTGCGCCAGACCGTGCAGAACCTGCACTTTGTCTGGAAGGGCCGGCCGTTTGTCACCACTGTGAGCATCGGCCTGGTGCATATCGCGCAAAACCCGACCTCCCTCGAAGTCTCCCTGCGCGCCGCTGATATGGCCTGCTACATGGCCAAGGAAAAGGGCCGTAACCGGGTTCAGGTCTATCACGCCGACGATTCGGAACTGTCCCTGCGCTTTGGAGAGATGGCCTGGGTTCAGCGTCTGCACATGGCACTCGAAGATAACCGTTTTTGTTTATATGCCCAGCAAATCGCGCCGCTGGGGCATATCGAACAGGGTGGCGGACATATTGAAATCCTGTTGCGTCTGCACGATGAAGCAGGTCGCATGATTCTTCCGGACAGTTTCATTCCGGCAGCAGAACGATACGGTCTTATGACTTCGTTAGATCGCTGGGTAGTGGAGAACGTTTTTAAGATCATTGCTCAGTGCATATCGGAGAAACACAAAGGTCCGTTGGCGATGTGTGCGATTAATCTGTCAGGCATTACTATAGGAGATGACGCATTTCTGGACTTCCTGCGTCAACAGTTTGTTGTTTACGACATACCACCTGAAATGATTTGTTTTGAAATTACTGAAACCAGTGCGATATAAAATTTAGGCAGTGCAATCAGATTTATTAATGAACTCAAAGGCTTAGGTTGTCATTTTTCATTAGATGACTTTTGTGCCGGTATGTCCTCGTTCGCCTACTTGAAACATTTACCTGTAGACTTCCTGAAGATCGACGGGAGTTTCGTTAAGGATATGCTGGACGACCCGATTAACCTCGCCATGGTCGAAGTGATTAATCACATTGGTCATGTAATGGGTAAGCGTACGATTGCCGAGTTTGTAGAAACACCCCAGATCGAGCAGGCACTGCTGGAGATTGGGGTCGATTACGCTCAAGGGTATGTCATAGAACGCCCGCATCTGTTTACTTGCGAAAGTTTACAAAGTCGTCCTGCGAGGCCTCAGCCTTTGTTGTTCAAGGCGCCAGGCACGTTCCGCTGAAACTCTTGCTGATCCTTAATCACAATCAAAAGGAGCTCGACAGTGATCGACACATTTATTCGAACCGGCCCACTCATGGAAGCTGCAAGTTATCCTGACTGGGCCCAACGCCTGATCCATGATTGCAGCGAGAGCAAACGCAGGGTCGTCGAACATGAGCTGTATCAACGGCTGCGCGATAACAAGCTCAGTGCAAAGACCATGCGCCATTACCTTATTGGTGGCTGGCCGGTGGTTGAACAGTTTGCGTTGTATATGGCGCAGAACTTGACCAAGACCCGTTTCGCCCGTCATCCCGGAGAAGACATGGCGCGTCGCTGGTTGATGCGCAACATTCGCGTTGAACTCAATCACGCCGACTATTGGGTGCACTGGAGTCGGGCTCATGGTGTCAGCCTGGAAGATCTGCAAGCGCAGCCTGTTGCGCCAGAACTTCACGCCCTCAGCCATTGGTGCTGGCACACCAGTTCGTCGGACTCGCTGATCGTCGCCATTGCCGCGACCAACTACGCCATTGAGGGCGCAACGGGGGAGTGGTCCGCGGTGGTTTGCTCCAATGGCATCTACGCAGCATCGTTCCCCGAGGAGGATCGCAAGCGGGCAATGAAGTGGCTGAAGATGCACGCGCAATATGATGATGCGCATCCCTGGGAAGCGCTGGAAATCATCTGCACATTAGCGGGGATGAATCCGAGCAAAGCGTTGCAGGTAGAGTTGCGTCAGGCCGTTTGTAAAAGTTACGACTACATGTACCTCTTCCTGGAGCGTTGCATGCAGTTGGAACACGCTGAAAAGGCTCAAGTCCCGCGTGAGCGCATGGCTTTCGCTGAAAGCTGAGTCGTTATTACGCAGCAATGAAAAAGCCCGCACCTCCTGTTCAGGGAGGGCGGGCTTTTTTGGTTCCGGCAGCGAATTCAGGCGCTGATCTTGAGGCCAACGAGGCCGGCAATGATCAGTGCGACACTGGCGAGTCTGAATAGCGCCATGGACTCACCAAACAGAATGATCCCGGCGATGACGGTTCCGACCGCACCCACGCCTGTCCAGATGGCGTAGGCGGTGCCCAGCGGCAATTCCTTCATGGCCAGGCCCAGCAGGCCCAGGCTGATGGCCATCGCGGTAATGGTGAGAGCGGTGGGGAGAGGGCGACTGAAGCCATCGGTGTATTTCAGGCCAACAGCCCAGCCGACTTCGAACAGACCGGCGAAAAACAGAATGATCCAGGACATTGAAGACCTCCATCGATTGACGGGGTCGTCCCCAGATTAATGACTCGATCGAGCCGCGAGGTCGTCCTCGCGTTGCGCCATAGAGTGCCCATCATTAACCCGGGGATCAAGTTTTCAGATCAGTCGATTGCCTGCTGAGTGGCTGTTTCCCGGTCTTCTTTTTCACTCATTCGGCGGAACCAGGTCGAGAGCAGTGCCCCGGAGATGTTGTGCCACACGCTGAACAAGGCGCTCGGCACCGCCGCCAGAGGCGAGAAGTGCGCACTGGCCAGCGCCGCACCCAGACCTGAGTTTTGCATACCCACTTCCAGTGCCAGCGATTTACGCTGGGCCAATGGCAGCTTGAACAGGCGGCCAGTGAAATAGCCCAGCAGATAGCCAAAGCTGTTGTGCAACATGACGACGGCCATGATCAACAGGCCCGATTCGGCGATTTTTGCCTGACTGGCCGCCACCACTGCCGTAACTATGATCACGATGCTCACCACGGAGATCAAAGGCAGCACTTCCACGGCGTGGCGCACCCGGTGACCGAGCACGCGTTGGGCCGCTACCCCAAGCACGATCGGTAACAGCACCACTTGCAGGATCGACCAGAACAGCTCCATGAAAGACACCGGCAACCAGGCCGAAGCCAACAGCCAGATCAGTGCGGGTGTCAGCAGCGGAGCGAGAAGGGTGGTGACAGCCGCGATGGCGACTGACAGCGCCAGGTCGCCACGCGCGAGCCAGGTCATCACGTTCGACGAGGTGCCGCTTGGGCAGCAACCGACCAGGATCACGCCGACGGCAATTTCCGGGGGTAAGTGGAACGCCTGGCAGAGCAACCACGCCACACCGGGCATGATCACGAAATGGGCGAGGACGCCCAACGCTACACGCCAGGGATGGCGTGCGACTTCCGCAAAATCTTCCAGCTTGAGCGTCAGCCCCATGCCGAACATCACCAGGCCCAGCAGTGGCACGATGGCGCCCTTGAGGCCGATGAACCACGCCGGTTGCAGGAACGCCACGACGGCGAAAATCAAAACCCAGTAGGCGAAGGTGTTGCCGACAAAGCGGCTCAATGCAGCCAGTGCACGCATGGCCTGATCCTTATTGTATGAAAGCGTTAGGGACCTAAGCATACGTTGACTACAAAAAGATCGCAGCCTTCGGTGGCTCCTGCGGGGAATGAATTCCACACTGCAGGGGCTGCCGAAGGCGGCGATCTCTTTATTGGCTGATTGGCGCCGCCCATCAGGGTCGGCGCCCGGCAGGGATTAGATGCCCTGCGGAGTCTCTTCCCCACCCAGCGCTTCCACCAGCGCTGGAAGGAAATCACCGAAGGTCAGCATCATCAGGGTGAAACTGGCGTCCAGTTGGCCGAGGGCTTCTTCGCCACCGTCCTGTTCCGCCTGATCCTGCAGCAGGTCTTCGAACTTCAGGCGCTTGACCACCATCTTGTCGTCAAGGACGAAAGACAGTTTGTCTTGCCATGCCAGCGACAGCTGAGTGACTACTTTACCGGTGCTCAGGTGGAGCTGGATTTCTTCGCTGGTCAGGTCCTGACGCTTGCAGCGCACGATGCCGCCATCTTCGTGGGTATCACGCAGCTCGCATTCGTCCAGGACGAAGAAATCGTCCGCAGCTTTCTGGGTGGTGACCCATTCGGTCATGGTCGCGGTCGGCGACATTTTAACGGTCAGCGGACGCACTGGCAGTGTGCCGATCACTTCACGCAGGGTGGACAGCAGGTCTTCGGCGCGTTTCGGGCTGGCCGAATTCACCAGGATCAGACCCTGTTTCGGTGCGATGGCCGCGAAGGTCGACGAGCGACGGATAAAGGCGCGCGGCAGGAAGGCCTGGATGATTTCATCCTTGATCTGATCGCGTTCCTTCTTATAGACCTTGCGCATTTGCTCGGCTTCGATCTCTTCGACTTTTTCCTTCACCGCGTCACGAACGACGCTGCCCGGAAGAATGCGTTCTTCCTTGCGAGCCGAGATCAGCAGGAAGTCTCCACTGACGTGAACCAGAGGGGCATCTTCGCCCTTGCCGAACGGCGCGACGAAACCGTAGGTGGTCAACTCCTGGCTTGCACATGGACGCGCCTGTTTAGTGGCCAGTGCAGTTTCCAACGCCTCGGCATCAAAAGGCAGATCTTGGGTCAGGCGATAGATAAGCAGGTTTTTGAACCACATGGTGTGAGTCTCTCCTTTATACAAAGGGGGGCATTATTCTCTTCGCGGCGCCATAGGCCAACCCTTCCCTAAGCCTTTGGAAGGCCTGCAAAAATTATTTAAAAAAGTGCTTGCCAGAGGTTGGGTCGCTCCGTAGAATGCGCGCCACACCGAACGTGAAGGGTGATTAGCTCAGCTGGGAGAGCGTCTGCCTTACAAGCAGAATGTCGGCGGTTCGATCCCGTCATCACCCACCATTCGCATTCAGTGTTACGCGCAGCGGTAGTTCAGTCGGTTAGAATACCGGCCTGTCACGCCGGGGGTCGCGGGTTCGAGTCCCGTCCGCTGCGCCATATTCGGTAACCTGGAACGCTGAACGCCAGGTCACCACGGAAAAGCCCGCTTACGCGGGTTTTTTTCTGTCCGTAGTTCCTGCAGGGTGTGTGAAGTTTCAGGTTTTCAGATTTTATTTGAAAAATATTTCAATTAAATCAACACGTTATGAAAATCTGTGGCATAATGCGCCCCGCAACGAAGGTGAAGGGTGATTAGCTCAGCTGGGAGAGCGTCTGCCTTACAAGCAGAATGTCGGCGGTTCGATCCCGTCATCACCCACCATTACTTTCACTGTTACGCGCAGCGGTAGTTCAGTCGGTTAGAATACCGGCCTGTCACGCCGGGGGTCGCGGGTTCGAGTCCCGTCCGCTGCGCCATATTCGGTAACCTGGAACGCTGAACGCCAGGTCACCACGGAAAAGCCCGCTTAAAGCGGGCTTTTTTTCGTCCGGAATTTGGCATTTCAACCGCCAACTTTAATACCTCAGCGTGTGTGATCCGCTTCTATCGGAAGCAGATGACAGAAGCTTCATCCTCAGAATCCCGAAATGCGTTAAAACACCTGAACTTATCAGATGTTTCCTGCTCTCATGCCGGTAGCCATTGGTCGTGGCCGCCTGATAAGCTCGCGGCTTTACTCGATTGCCCTTTAGGCGCATGAACAAGGAAATAGCATGAAACAGCATCGGTTGGCGGCGGCGGTGGCCCTGGTTAGCCTGGTACTTGCGGGTTGTGACTCGCAAACCAGCGTAGAGCTGAAAACCCCGGCGCAAAAAGCTTCCTACGGGATTGGCCTGAACATGGGCAAAAGCCTGGCTCAGGAAGGCATGGATGATCTGGATTCCAAAGCCGTAGCTCAAGGCATCGAAGATGCCGTCGGCAAGAAAGAGCAAAAGCTGAAGGATGACGAACTGGTCGAAGCTTTTGCCGCACTGCAAAAGCGTGCTGAAGAGCGCATGGCCAAGATGAGCGAAGAGTCGGCAGCCGCTGGCAAGAAATTCCTCGAAGACAACGCCAAGAAAGCCGGCGTAACCACCACCGCTTCGGGTCTGCAGTACGAAGTGGTCAAGAAGGCCGATGGCGCACAGCCTAAGCCGACCGACGTAGTGACCGTTCACTACACTGGTACCCTGACTAACGGCACCGTTTTCGACAGCTCCGTCGAGCGTGGCAGCCCGATCGATCTGCCGGTTAGCGGTGTGATTCCAGGCTGGGTTGAAGGTCTGCAGCTGATGCATGTTGGCGAGAAGTACAAACTGTACATCCCTAGCGAACTGGCATACGGCGCGCAAAGCCCAAGCCCGGCGATTCCAGCCAATTCGGTGCTGGTATTCGACCTGGAACTGCTGGCGATCAAGGATCCAGCCAAGCAAGAAGACGCTGCCAAGTAATTTGCGTCTGCCTTGAAACAACGCCTCGCTCATGCGGGGCGTTGTTGCATCTGGCATTTGGCAAGGGTAAACAAAGCGAACGGATGCTGTAGGCTGAAGTCATAGGCTGTAAGGGCGTACGCGCTAGCCGCGCGAACTCGCCAAGTCAATGAAATATTGGGTTTTTTTATGTGAGTAAAAAACGCCCGATCTGAGTTCAGCCCTTATAAAACGGGGCTCTCAGCCGTGAAATGCAGCTCTGTTCACAAGGTTATCCACAATTTGTGTGGATAACATTTCAGCGGGAGGAATGATGAAAGCACCCTGGAATTTTGCTCGTTTCCTGCCACTGGCCGGGCGTTTGCTCGCACGAGGGCGTTTGCCGACCTTGTTGTTCGCTGTCGCCAGTAAAGGCGCGAGCCAAGGCAACCGGCTCGGCAAGCTCAAAGACGATCTCCGCCTGTTGCAGGCACTCTGTCTGGCCTACTGGCGCGGGGAGTACCGTGCCATCAGCCCGAAAGCATTGATTTCGGTGGTGGCGGGGTTGATGTATTTCCTCAGTCCGGTGGATGCGATTCCCGATTTCATACCGGTTTTCGGCATGCTCGATGACATTGCTGTGCTGGCCTGGTTAATGAAAGTCCTCGATGACGAGCTCAATGCCTTCCGCGCGTGGCGCAAGCGTCAATTGCCAGAGAAACTTGCTGTAGTCGAGCGGCTTCCGGATAACCCTGAACAACTTCAACTGCAAGGTCCGAAGAAAACCTGAGCCGATTCAAGTTCATCCTTATATTCAAACCCCCCGCGACCTTAGCCGCTGTTAGGATTACACTTCTAGGGAAAAGTGCCGACTCGCTAAGTGTCGTTGTCCTACGGGGAAGTCATGGATATTCAGATAATCACACGCGAAGGCGAGCCCGAGTATGCGGTTGTACCATGGGCTCAGTATCAGGCTTTATTGAAAGCAGCAGGCATTGATCAACAACCAAAGCGAGTCGCTCCGGAGCGTCCCGCGACAACGCCAGACCAGATTCTTCCCGGTCTGGATCAACTACGCAGTTTGCGCGAAGGAAAGGGCATCGCTATTGAGGCGCTGGCCCGCACGGTAGGCATCAGTCCGTCTTATCTGGCCTTGATCGAAAGTGGCGAGCGTCTACCCGACGCGGCGATTCGCCGAAGCCTGGCCTGGGAATTGACGGTGCCAGGTTGGAGGGATGAATCGTGAGCGTACGCATCAGTCGTCAACATTGGGACGGATTGTTGGGTGAACTGGATCAGGCACGCCGACAGCGACATCTGCTGACTTACCGCGCGTTGCTGGAGCGATTGCAGCTACCCACGCCGGCCATGCAAACCCTGACGGCTGCTCTCGAGCATCTGGCCGCGCTGGACGCCAAGGCCGAACAGCCTTTGCGCAGTTCGCTGGTAATCAGCCAGGGCGCCAGCCGCCTGCCCCGTACCGGTTTTTTCGAATGTGTGGAACGACTGGGACGTTTTTCCGGACCGTCCGATGGTGTCGCCGCTGCGTCTTGGCACGCGTCGGAAGTGGTTCGTGTGTTCGAATACGAATACCCCGAATCGGCGGAAGCCTGAGTGTTCTTAAAACTCAAGGCGCGGGCCGGATATTGGCTGGCCCGTCGGTTGTTTCACTGGTCATGGTTTGTTCGCCAACCTCGAGGCTGGAGCTGGCTTGAAGGCCAGTTTGCGCGCATGGCCAATCTCGGCGACGTTGGCGCTCAGAGCTTCTATGGCCACATTCTGACGTTCCGTGGTGTGGGCCTTGGGGCTCGTGAAGAAGGTGTGAGATTGTTGCGCCTGGCAGCGTTGGCGGGCGATGGCAAGGCGGCGTATCAGGTGGGTGTGATCAGTCTGGCCGGAACGCTGGGCAAGGCGCCAGATCCAGTCGAGGCGGCACGATGGTGGAACCTGGCGGCAAAGGCGGGGCATCCGTTGGCAGAGATGAAGCTAAAAGAGCTGGCGTCCCGCGACTCCGGGGTTCCACCCTCGATCTGAGCTGAACTCATCGCTGGCCTACGCGCGCATCCTCAACCGGCACCGCCAGGCTATCAATCACATGCAAGCTATACCCCGGCACATTTTTCGCGTGATGCTTGGCTTGCGATGCCATCTCGGCCAACTGGCTGGCATCGAGTTGCTCGCAAGCCTCTGGGTACAAATGCACCACGCCAATCGACAGTGACAGCAATGCGAACTCCTGGCGTAAACCCTGACGGTTCGGGCCGATGAAACAACCGGCTTCCAGGTGCTCGCTACGGTAAAAGCGCCGGCACTGACTCTGGAAATCGTCCAGCAACTGGTTCAAACGCTTGCGCCAGTCCTCCGGCCCGAGCACCAGCAGGAAGTCGTCACCGCCGATATGCCCGACAAAGTCGCGGGATGGGTCGACGCGATCATTCAGACATTGCGCCAGGCACAGCAGTACTTCGTCGCCACGCCCGTAGCCGTAAATGTCGTTGAACGGTTTGAAGCTGTCGATATCGACGTAGCAGATCACCGATTCCCGTTTCTGTTGCAGCAGGCGCGTCAGGCATTGCTGGATCGGCACGTTCCCCGGTAACAGTGTAAGAGGATTGGCGTAGCGGGCCTGCTGGATCTTCAGTTCGGTAATCAGCTTGAGCACATCGATCACCCGTCCCAGTCCCAGGTATTCGCCGTTGAGGGTGATGATGAAGTCCTCCTCGATTCGCTGCCGCGCACGGCTGGTGATGAGGCGACTGACCTGCTGCAAGGATTGGCTCATCTCGACCGCGAGAAAATCGTCACTCATCAAGCGGCTGATCGGCTTGCGGGCAAAAAGATCGGTGGCGAATGGCTTGAGGAGCACGTCCGACAGCGAATGCCGATGGACGATGCCGCAAGGCTGGCCTCGCTCGTCCAGCACCGCCAGGGAGTTCAGGTTGGCCTGGCGACGAAACGCTTCCAGTACGGTAGCGGTCGGCGTTTCCCGGGGCACGGCCGCCTGATCATTGAGCAGGGCGCTCAGGTCACTGCCTTCTTCACTCAGCACCAATGCATTGCTGTCGTGCCTGGGCATCAGATTTCGGGCTTCCCGTGGGGGATGTTCTTGAGGACGGCAGAGCAAATACCCCTGCACCAGATCAACGCCCATTTCGGTGAGCACCGCCAGCTCTTCCGGTAGCTCAATCCCTTCGGCAATGACCTGGGCACGTGAGGCCTTGGCGATTTGCAGGATCGAACCGACGAACTCACGTTTGAGCGCATCCTGATGGATACCATCGATGAAATGTCGGTCGATCTTCACGTAATCCGGTCGCAATTCCGACCAGAGCCGCAAGCTCGAATAACCCGCTCCCAAATCGTCCAGCGCAATGGAAAACCCCATTGCACGGTAGTGATGGAGCGCGGTTTGCAGAAGCTGAAAATCATCGGTCGGGGTTTGTTCGGTGAGTTCAATCACTACCTGGCTGGGGGCAATCCCGAAATCCTCCAGCAGCTGTAACGTCCGTCCGGGCTGGTGGGCGGCTTCGAGCAAGGATTCCGGCGAGACGTTCAGGAATAGTTTGCCGGGCAGTTGCTGTTCGTTGAAACGACGGCAAGCACTTTTGCGGCAGGCCATTTCCAGTTCACTCAGGCGAGCGGCCTGGCGGGCAACGGCGAACAGTGCGATCGGGGAGTGCAGCGGACTGTTAGAGGGGCCACGGCTGAGGGCTTCGTAGCCGATGATGCGTCGTTCCGAGAGCGAGATGATCGGCTGGAACAGGCTGTGTAACCCGCCTTGAGTCAGTATTGAGCTCAGTGCGGTCAGCTGTTCTGTCGTGGTCATGGCAATCTCTGGCGATAAAAAAAGGACCGGGCGGGCTCTTGGTATAGAGCCCGCCCGGTCCTTTATTTCACGACAGAATGATGACTGTTTGATGACGCTCCGTAGAGCGTCGCCGTTAAATTGCCATCATCTTAGTGCTTGGCCACCGCCGTGTTGAGCTTCAGGTAGTCCAAAAGAATACGACCGGTCTCGCTCAGGTAAGCGTCGTCTTCCGGTTTGGTCTTGTCCGGCTCAGCCGCAATGGCGTCTTCGTCTTCTTTCTTCAGCTCTTTGAGCGGTTCTTCGCCTTTGGCCTTGCGACGGATATTTTCCATCACCAGCTGTTTGGCTTCGATGTCCGCATGTTGCGCACGACGCTCGGCTTCGTTCAGGCTGACGGTTTTTTCTTCCATCAGCTTCTGGGCCAGAGCCAGCTTGTCGCGGATGAAGACAAATTCAGCATCCTTGGCCGTACGCACGTCATGCTCGGACTTGAGCTGCGTAATGTAAGGTTTGAAGGGGTCAACCGCAGGCTTGATGGCGGCCTTGATGGTGTCCCATGGCATGGCTTCAGGCAGCGCGCTTTCGCCGATTTCCTTGGTGTCGATGATCGACGGGTAATCGATGTCCGGCAGTACGCCCTGATGCTGGGTGCTCTGGCCGGAAACCCGATAGAACTTGGCCAGGGTCAATTTCAACTCGCCGTGATTCAGAGGCTGAATGGTCTGTACCGTGCCTTTGCCGAACGTCTGGCCGCCAATGATCAGCGCGCGATGGTAGTCCTGCATGGCGCCGGCAAAAATCTCCGAAGCCGAAGCAGACAAACGGTTGACCAACAGCGCCATCGGGCCTTTGTAGAACGCGCCCGGGTTTTCATCTTCCAGCACATCGACCCGGCCATCGGCGTTACGCACGAGAACGGTCGGACCTTTGTCGATAAACAGACTCGTCAGCTCGGTGGCTTCCTGCAGGGAACCGCCGCCGTTGTTGCGCAAGTCGATGACCACGCCGTCGACCTTCTCTTTCTGCAACTCGGTCAGCAGCTTCTTGACGTCGCGAGTGGTGCTCTTGTAGTCAGGATCGCCGGCACGGAAGGCCTTGAAGTCCAGATAGAAGGCCGGGATCTCGATGACGCCGAGCTTGTAGTCCTTGCCATCCTGCTTGAGGTTGAGGACCGACTTCTTGACCGCCTGGTCTTCAAGCTTCACCGCTTCGCGAGTAATCGGGACAATCTTGCTGGTCTGGTCGTTTGGCGCATTGCTGGCCGGGATCACTTCCAGGCGCACGATAGTGCCCTTCGGACCGCGGATCAGCTTGACCACTTCATCCAGACGCCAGCCAACCACGTCAACTATCTCTTTGTTGCCTTGGGCAACGCCGATGATCTTGTCGGCCGGCGCGACCATTTTGGTTTTGTCGGCAGGGCCTGCTGGCACCAGACGCACGACTTTCACCTGGTCGTTGTCGCTCTGCAACACGGCGCCGATGCCCTCAAGGGACAGACTCATGTTGATATCGAAGTTCTCCGCATTATCTGGCGACAGATAGTTGGTGTGCGGGTCGTAGGACATGGCGAAGGTATTGATGTACGCCTGGAAGATGTCTTCCGCGCGGGTCTGGTCAAGTCGCGCCAGTTGATTCTTGTAGCGCTTGGTCAGGGTCTCCTGAATCTGCTTGGAGTCCTTGCCCGCGATCTTCTGCCGCAATACTTCGTCCTTGACGCGTTTGCGCCACAGGTCGTCGAGCTCTGCGGTGGATTTGAGCCAAGGCGCATCCTTGCGATCGATCAGCAAGGTTTCCTTGGTATTGAAGTCGATCTTGTCGACGCCCTTGTTCAACTCGGCAAGGGCGAAGTCCAGACGCGATTTGACGCGGTCCAGGTAGCGCTTGTAGATGGTGAACCCGGCGTTGAGGTCGCCGCTTTTCAGGAAGTCGTCGAATTGTGTTTTCCACTTGTCGAATTCGGCGATGTCGCTGGCCATGAAG
This sequence comes from Pseudomonas sp. p50(2008), assembly GCF_015351605.1. NCBI lineage: Bacteria > Pseudomonadati > Pseudomonadota > Gammaproteobacteria > Pseudomonadales > Pseudomonadaceae > Pseudomonas > Pseudomonas sp. p50(2008). The sequence goes on along the minus strand of NZ_JACMYF010000009.1, from coordinate 99,624 downwards.
TAGCTGCGCGACGGATCCAGCAGCTTGAGGTAGCTGTCGTAGATAATCACCGAGCGCGCGTCATCGAGCGGCGGCTTGCTGTAGTGATGGCGCTTGAGCAATTCGACAACGTTCAGGCTCGCGATCACTTCGTCACGATCTGGCTGAAGCTTGTCCCAGCTGTTGGCTGCGAATGTATTGCTCGACATCGGCATCAAGCCGATCCCGATAAATAGGGCTAGGGCGGTGCTGGGGAACAGATGCTTCATGCTGATTCGACGCGGGGACAATTGATCACGCATATTAGGCCGTCTTTGAAGTCGCCGGTTCCACAAAGGGCCGGTCACATAATGCAAGAAAGCCCGACGCTACAGCTACGGGCTCAGTCCAGACTCACTATGGAGGCACTGTGAAAGCATTGCAAGGCGTTGAAGGTCAAGTGGAGTGGGCGCATGAGCCGAGTCCTACGTGTGATGTAGGACAAGTTCGCATCCGAGTGGCGGCAGCGGGCCTCAATCGCGCCGATTTGTTGCAGAGGGCGGGTCTGTATCCGCCACCACCGGGAGCCAGTCAGGTGCTGGGTCTGGAGTGTTCCGGAGTGATCAGCGAGGTGGGCCCGGGCTCGTCCTGGCAGGTGGGAGATCGCGTTTGCGCCTTGCTGGCCGGGGGTGGCATGGCAGAGGAGGTGGTAGTCGACGGACGGCATGTGCTGCCGGTTCCTGAAGGTCTGTCCCTGGTCGAAGCCGCAGCGTTGCCCGAAGTCTATGCGACCGTTTGGCTGAATTTGTTTCAGCTGGCCGGGCTAAAACCCGGTGAGAAAGTTCTGCTGCATGCCGGCGCAAGTGGAATCGGTTCAGCCGCTATTCAGCTTTGCAAGGCGTTTGGTAATCCGTGTTGGGTCAGCGTCGGTTCTGCAGAGCGTTTGGCTTACTGCGAAGCGCTGGGTGCGCAGGGCGGCGTCGTACGCACGGGGGAACTGGACAGCTTGAATGACCTGGGGCCGTTCGACGTGATTCTTGATCCGGTCGGGGGCAACTATGCCGCGCTGAACCTCAAGCTGCTGGCCCGGGATGGTCGTTGGGTGCTGATCGGCTTGATGGGTGGCCGCGAGGCGAAGCTTGATCTGGCGCAGGTGCTGGCCAAGCGCGTGCAATTACTGGGTTCGACCTTGCGTGTCCGGAACGATCAGTTCAAGGCTGATCTGTTCAGTGATCTCAGCCAGCATGTCTGGCCGCTATTCGCCGAAGGTCGGTTGAGCCCGCAGCTGGCGAAGACGTTCAAGATCAGGGATGCCGAAGCGGCGTTTGCCGAATTGGCGACCAATAAGGTGGCGGGGAAGCTGGTGTTGGTCATCGACGAAAGTCTGGCGTGAAGCCTGGTCCGGCGCAATCCTTGTGGGAGCGTGGCTTGCCCGCGATTCAGGCGGCGCGGTGTGTCAGGCAAACCGCGTTATCGTTCATCGCGGGCAGGCCACGCTCCCACAGGGGATCTCGGTTACTTCCAGTTATGGATTGGCCAGCCAGCCTTCTCGGCATGTTCGAGCAGTACCGGGTCCGGATTCACAACGTGTGGGAAATCTACCTTCAGCAGCAACGGCAAATCGTTGCGTGAGTCCGAATAGAAACTCGCGCCTTCGAGATTTTCCTCCTCTGCATCCAGCCATTCCAGCAAGCGCGTGATTTTGCCTTCGCGGTAGGTCAGGGTGCCGACGGTTTGGCCGCTGTACACCCCGTGTACCACTTCCAGCTCGATGCCAAGTATCTCGTCGATGCCCAGGCGATCGGCAATCGGTCTGACCAGGTGCGTGCCCGAGGCCGAGATCACCAGAATCCGGTCGCCAGCCTTGCGATGGGCGGCGATGGTTTTGGTGGCGTCACTGAAGATGATCGGCTCGATAAAGTCTTCCACCCACGGCCCGACCAAATGATCGATCTCTTCAGGTGTACGCCCGATCATGGGTTCCAGGCTGAAGGTCATGTAGTCCTCCATCCGTAATTTTCCGTGACTGTAGGCGTCCATCAGTTCGTTGTTCTGACGCATGAACGACTCGGGATCGACCCATCCCAGGCGGCCCATTTGCTCGCTCCAGAGGGTGGCGCAGTCGCCATGGATCAGGGTTTCGTCCAGATCAAAAATTGCCAGGGCCATCAGTGCAGTTCTCTCTTCAACGTCAGCAAAGGCATCAGGCTACCTCACACAGGGCCGTCGGATCGATGGAAAGCGCCAGGCGCTGACCGTCGGGATGCAGATCGGCCGCCGAGCGGTTCAGCACATCGACCACCAGTTCCACGCCCCGGGTTTCAACCCGGTAGCGAATCACGTTACCCAACAGGCTATGGCTTCGAACCTGCGCATCGAGCTCGCCGTTGAGGCTCAGCTCGATGGCTTCCGGGCGAATCGCGATGCGTCCGGTCACCGGCCGTTGCAGCAGCTTCGAAGCATTGTCGGCATCCAGCAGGTTGTAGTTGCCGATGAAGCCGGCGGCGAAGGCATCGACCGGGGCGGTATACAGCGTTTCGGCGTCGCCGCTTTGTACGATTTTTCCCTGATTCATCAGGAAAATGCGGTCAGACATCGTCAGTGCTTCTTCCTGATCGTGTGTGACAAAAATGGTGGTCAAGCCGAGCTCACGCTGAATCTGACGGATCTGTTCGCGCAGGTGTTTGCGGATCCGCGCATCCAGGGCTGATAACGGTTCATCCAGCAACAACAGGCGTGGCCGTGTAACGAGGGACCGGGCGAGGGCGACACGCTGGCACTGTCCGCCGGACAGCTGATGCGGATAGCGCGCGGCGAAGTCGTTGAGCTCCACCAGCTTGAGCACTTCGGCCACCCGCTTGTGGCTGTCATCGGAATTGACTTTCTGCATGCGCAAACCGAACGCCACGTTTTGCTCGACAGTCATGTTCGGAAACAGCGCATAACTCTGGAATACCATGCCGATCCCGCGCTTTTGCGGGCTCAACGGCACAAGATCCTGACCATCGAGGAAAATCTTTCCGCCATCGACCGAGGTCAGTCCCGCAATGCAGCGCAGCAACGTGGACTTGCCGCAGCCGGAAGGGCCGAGGAGGGTGACGAATTCACCTTTGTGGATCTCGCAGTTGATGTCGCTGAACACCGGGGTGCCGGCTTGTTTTAATGATGGGTAGCTTTTCTGAAGATGTTGGACGCTCACATAGCTCATTCGCTTTTGTCCCTGTTCAAAATGTTGGCCGCCCAGGTCAGAACCAGCACGAAGAAAAAGTAGGAAATTACCAGCGCACTGGTGAAGTGGCCGCTGCTGTTACGCATGTTGTTCAGGTAAACCTGCAGGGTTTCATAGCGGGTGCCGACGAGGATGTTGGCAAACACGAACTCACCGAACAGGAATGAGAACGACAGCAGCAGCGCTACCATCAGCCCTTTACGCAAATTCGGCAGCACCACCAGAAAAGCGGCTTGCCATGTGCTGGCGCCCAGCAGTTGGGCCGCGTCCATCAAGTCGCGCAGATTGATCGCTTGCAGGTTGTTGGTGATCGCGCGGTACATGAAAGGCAATGCCACGGTGAAGTAACAGCCAATCAGAATCCACGGCGTACCGACCATGGCGAACGGTCCGGAACCGTAGAGCTGCAACAGTCCTACCGAGGACACCACAGGCGGCACCGCAAAGGGCAGCAGGATCAGAATGTTCATCAGCGCGTCGAGCTTCGGGAAGTGGTAATGCACCACGAACAGCAGCGGCAGAATCAGTACCACCGACAGAATCAACGCCCCGACGCACACCAGCAGCGACTGCCCGAACGCATTCAGGAATCGTGGGTCGCTCCACAGTTGCACATACCATTTGAACGTGAAACCGCTGGGTAAAATCGTCGCCGACCAACTGCTGGCGATCGAGTAGATCAGCGTTCCGAGCAGCGGCAGCAGCAGAATGGCAAACAACAGGTACACCACGACGCGGTGATAGACACCGACGGGCCCCAATTCAGCGCGAGACATGGTAGCTCCTCTTCAACAGCAGCTGATGCACGATGGTCACCAGGGTCATCAACGCGACGAGCACGACGGCCAACGCACTGGCCATGTTCGGGTCGAGGGAAATGTCGCCGGAAACCATTGCCGCGATGCGGATCGGCAGCACGTTGAAGTTGCCGGTCGTCAGTGCATACACCGTGGCGTAGGCGCCGAGCGCGTTAGCCAACAGGATTACGAAGGTGCCGAGTAGCGCGGGGGTCAGCACCGGCAAACCGATGTTGCGCCAGAATTGCCAACCGTTGGCGCCGAGCAACGCGGCGGATTCTCGCCAGTCTTCGCGCAGGGCATCAAACGCCGGGTACAGCAGCAACACCCCCAGCGGAATCTGGAAGTAGGTGTAAAGGATGATCAGCCCGGTTTTCGAGTACAGGTTGAAATCCTGAATGATCCCTGCTTGTTTCAGCATGATGGTGAAGCTGCCGTTGAAACCGAGCAGGATGATGAAAGCAAAGGCCAGGGGCACGCCTGCAAAGTTGCTGGTCATGTTGGCAAAGGCATTCACGAAGTTGCGCAGTTTCGAATCGACCCGACGCAGGGAATAGGCCCCGAGCACCGCGATGATGATGCCGAATACGCTGGACCAGAAACTGATCTCGAGGCTGTACTGGATCGCTTGTAAGTAAAACTTCGAATTGAAGATTTTTGTGAAGTTGGCCAGGCCCCAACCGAACTCTTCCGACTGCAGGCTGTTGATCATCACCCAGAACAGCGGGGCGATCTGAAAGACGATAAAGAACAAGGCGAAAGGGATAAGGCACAACGCTGCCAACCATTTGCCGCGGGTCATGGCGTTCACTTGAACAGCTCCCGGCAAACAGGTTTGTCGTGGGTTACGCCGAGCAGTTCGCAAACAGTGCCGCAGATGTCCGTCTGTTTAGGCGTGGCGTCGGCATTCAAACTGAAGGCATCACCGAGGACGAACAGTGGCACTTCACGCTCTTGCGGCAGCAGGCCATTGTGGGATCGGTCGTTGTTCATGCCGTGGTCGGCGGTCACCAGCACCTGGTAATCGGCATCGAGCCAGCCTTGCAGGTAATCAGCCAGGATGATGTCGGCGGAGCGAGCGCTGTTTCGGTATTGCGGGGTGTCGAGGCCGTGTTTGTGCCCGGCGTCATCAATGTTCATGGGGTGCACCAGAAGGAAGTTTGGCGCATGACGCAGGCGCAGGTTTTCGGCGTCTGCGAACAGGTGCGAATCCGGATAATGATCGCTCCAGTAAAAGTGACCGTGCTGGATCGGCAGATCGGCGTCGTCAGTGTGACGGTCCCGTGCGGCCACGAAGGGCGAGCGGTTATAGAGCTCGCTGACCCAGTGATACGCCGCGGCGGCGGTTTTAAGACCCGCGTCGGTGGCGTAGTGATAGATGCTGCGCTGATTGGACAGGCGCGAAACGTTGTTGTGGACGATGCCACTGTCGATCGGGGTAACGCCGGTCAGGATGCATTCGTAAAGTGGTCGGGACAGGGCCGGCAATTCGCACTCCAGCTTGTAGAGCGCTGCGCGTCCCGCGCCGACATAGGCCTGCAGGTGCCCCATCGCATGGCGTGCGACTTCATAGTTGAGGCCGTCAAGCACGACAAGGATGACGTTGTGCTTCATAGGGGGCGAAGCTCCTGTGGTTTCGTCGAAAACCTGTAGCAGCAAGGCTTGCCCGCGATGGCATCACTTTGGTCATCAAACAGACCGTGTTGGCTGCATCGCGAGCAAGCTTTGCTCCTGCAGATGCAGGATTACTGCATATTGATAATGACTTCTTCCTGCCACTTCTGCGGCAAGCCTTTGGAGGTCTTCTCCCAGGCATCCGCGTCCTTGATTGGTGTCACGCCTTTGTACTGCTCGTTTGGCAGCAGCTGGGCTTTGACGTCGTCAGGCAGTTTCACGTGCTCGGCGCGGATCGGACGGGCGTTGCCGCGGGCCAGGTTGATCTGGCCCGCATCGCTGAAGATGTATTCGCGGGTCAGCTTGGCGGCGTTCGGATTCTTGGCGTACTTGTTGATGATGGTGGTGTAGCCGGAAATTACCGAGCCATCCGACGGAATCAACACGATGTAGTCATCCGGGTTGGCCATCTTGGCCTTGTAGCTCAAGCCGTTGAAATCCCAGACCACGCCCACTTCGACTTCACCCTTTTCCATGGTGGCAATCGTCGGGTTGGCCATCGACAAACGACCTTGCTTGGCGATGTCCGAGAACAGCAACAGGGCAGGCTGGATATTTTTTTCATCACCACCGTTGGCCAGTGCTGCGGCCAGAACACCGTTGGCAGCCTGGGCAGCGGTACTCACGTCACCGATGGATACTTTGTATTTGCCCGTCTTGAGGTCGGCCCACTTGGTCGGTGCCTCAGAACCATGCAGCAGCTTCTTGTTGACGATAAAAGCAATGGTGCCGGTGTAGGCCAATGCCCAGTTACCGTCCTTGTCCTTGGCCCAATCCGGAACCTGATCCCAGGTACTTGGCTTGTAGGGTTGCACTACACCTTGCTTCACGGCGATAGGGCCGAAGGCAGCACCGACGTCGCCGATATCCGCGCTGGCGTTGTCTTTTTCCGCAGCAAACTTGGCAATTTCCTGCGCCGAGCTCATGTCGGTGTCGATGTGTTTCAGTCCGTAGTTTTTGGCCAGGTCATCCCAAGTGCCTTTCCAGTTTGCCCAGTTGTCGGGCATGCCTACGCTATTGACCGCACCTTCCGCTTTCGCTGCGGCTTCCAGGGTTTTCAAATCATCAGCTGCCATGGCAGCGGTGCACATGGCAATGGTCGAGCCTAACAGTGATGCCAGGAAAAGCTTTTTCATCCGAAGCTCCTTTGGGCGTTTTCAACGCTGCGATTGCGGTTATGTTGGTCTAGGTCAGCAATACCTGAGCCAATCTAGGCGTCCTGGATGACATTTTGATGTCGACGAGCCAGCGGCCTGATTTTGGTGCGAGGTAATACTCTGGGTGCGAGATAAGCGTAGACCATGGCTAAAGGGCTGATATGAAAGGACTTGGCCATGATATTGCACGCCGCTGATCCAACCGTTCGGCGGCTTTGTCATCTGCCAGTCATCTGCAGTGCCTAGGCTTGTCAGGAAAATAATGAGCCGATTTGATCGTGGTTCTGCCCCGAGACAGTGCTGGTCTAGTCCAGATAGGTAACGTTGATGCGCATCGAGACAACAAAGGCGGTGACAGCCATCGGCCAGGTGCTTCAGGATCAACTCGATCATGGGTTGCTGGCGCAAGGCAGCAAACTACCGGCCGAGCGCAAGCTCAGTGAGCTGTTCGGGACTACGCGAATCACTGTGCGTGAAGCGTTGTTGCAGCTGGAGGCTCAAGGCCAGATCTATCGGGAAGAGCGCCGGGGCTGGTTCGTCTCGCCTCCGCGGCTGGCCTATAACCTGATGCAGCGCAGTCATTTTCACGCGATGGTGAGTGCCCAAGGGCGAGTGCCGTCAACCGAAGTGATTTCTGCAAGGCTGCAGCCGGCCTCTGCGGCGGTCTGCGCCTGGTTACAGTTGCCGGCACTGTCGAGCGTGATTCAGATTTGCCGGGCGCGACGAATTGATGAGCGTCTGGTGCTGTATGTCGAACACTATTTGAACCCGCAGTTCTTTCCGGGGATTCTTGATTTCGATCTGAACCAGTCAATTACTGAGCTCTACGCGCGTCATTACGACCTGCACTACGGCCGGGTACGCTTCGAGATCGTGCCGACAGCGTTGTCGGTGGATGCGGCGGCTGCCTTAAGGGTGTCGGTGGGCAGTCCGGGCTTGCGCATTGCCAGGGTCAACTATGACCAGCATGGGCGGCTGATCGATTGCGACCTGGAGTTCTGGCGGCATGACGCGATTCATGTCGGCGTCGATGTGGTTTAAATGGGGCAGCCTCCTTGCTGCGTCCTTCAAGTCTTACCCGAAGCGATAAATGTCCATGCCCAGGGCGCCCAGGGTGAAACCTTTATGGCTCACGCTGAAGTCACCGCCGGCGCCGCGGGCGAAGAACAGCGGTAACAAATGTTCATCACTCGGATGGTTGCGCGCAGCATTTGGCGCTTGCTGGCGATAGTCGTGCAGCGCGGTTTCATCGTTCGTCTCGAGCTTCTCGATCATCCAGTCACGAAAAGCCCTGGCCCACGGCTCGACACTGTCCGGACCGGCATGCCAGTCCAGCTCACGCAAGTTATGGGTAATGCTGCCTGATCCAATCAGCAGCACGCCGTGTTCGCGCAGGCTGGAGAGGGCGTGACCGACTCGGGTTTGCAGGGCGGGGCCGCCACGGGTGGGTAACGAGACCTGGATCACCGGAATATCCGCCTGTGGGTACATCAACGACAGTGGTACCCAGACGCCATGGTCGAATGGCCGCTCAGCATCGATGCGTGCGGGGAGGCCATGGGACACCAGTAATTGGGCGACCTCTTGCGCCAGTTGCGGATCCCCGGGAGCCGGATATTGCACTTCGAACAAGGCCTTGGGGAAGCCGCCGAAGTCATGCCAGGTCTCAGGCTGAGCAGCGCCACCCACCAGCAACTCGTTGCTTTCCCAATGCGCCGATACAATCACGATGGCTTTTGGCCTTGGCATCTCAGCGGCAAGCCGCGCCAGGGCCGGGCCGCTAGCGCCTGGTTCCAACGCCAACATGGGAGAACCATGGGATATATAGAGGCTGGGGAACATGGATGAGCTCCTGAGAGTTAAGATGGGCCATCTTCAGTCAGATCATCGATCTAAATCTAATATAAGTTTTAGGGTCTTTTGATCGAATAATCAGGATTATTTATGCAGCCGGATTTTTGGCACAAGCGGTGGCAGGCGAATCAGATCGGCTTCCATTTGCCCGAGGTTAATCCCTATCTGCAACGGTTCTGGCCACAACTGGGTGTGGAAGAAGGCGCGCGCGTGCTGGTGCCGTTGTGTGGGAAAAGTCTGGATTTGTTGTGGCTTGCTCACCAAGGTCATGAGGTCCTCGGTATCGAACTGTCGGAAAAAGCGGTAGAGGATTTCTTCGACGAGCATCATTTCGACCCGAACGTGAGTGAACAGGGGCCGTTCAAAGTCTATCGCGCTGGCTCAATAGAGCTGTGGTGTGGTGACTTCTTCGAGCTGACAGCAGGCGATGTTGCCGATTGCACCGCACTGTACGACCGAGCTGCCTTGATTGCCTTGCCGCCGCCGATGCGTCAGCAATACGCTGCGCACCTGAACCGGATTTTGCCGAAAGATTCCATGGGCCTGCTGATCTCTCTGGATTACGATCAGGCACAAATGGACGGACCGCCATTTGCTGTGCTGGATGATGAAGTGCAGCAATTGTTCGGGAATTTCTGGGCGCTGAAAATTCTGGAAGACCAGGATGTACTGAGCGAGAGCGGGAGGTTTCTGGAGGCAGGTGTTACGCGGCTTGAAGAACGTGTTTACAGGATTTCCAGCCGTTAGGGTGTGAACAACACACCTATCAGCCAGACAAAAAAAGGCCCGCATCGCTGCGGGCCTTTTCTTTTATTGCGCGTATTGCGAAGCCTATCAGCCCCGACGACGCAATGCGTCGATACGCTCTTCCAGCGGCGGGTGGCTCATGAACATGCGAGCGAACCCTTGTTTGATGCCACCGTTGATGCCGAAGGCGTTCAGTGTGTCGGGCATGTGTACCGGCAACCCTTGCTCGGCACGCAGGCGCTGCAGGGCACCAATCATCGCGGCGGTACCGGCCAGGCGGGCACCGGCTTCATCGGCACGGAATTCACGTTTGCGCGAGAACCACATGACGATGGAGCTGGCCAGAATGCCCAGGACCAGTTCAGCAAAGATGGTCGCGATGTAGTAGGCAATGCCCTGGCCTTCTTCGTTCTTGAAAATCACTTTGTCGACGAAGTTGCCAATGATCCGTGCAAAGAACATCACGAAGGTGTTTACCACGCCCTGGATCAGCGCCAGCGTGACCATGTCACCGTTGGCCACGTGACCGATTTCGTGGGCCAGCACCGCCTTGACTTCATCGGGCGAAAAGCGCTCGAGCAAACCCTGGCTGACCGCGACCAGTGCGTCGTTCTTGTTCCAGCCAGTAGCAAAGGCGTTTGCCTCGTAAGCCGGGAAAATACCGACTTCGGGCATCTTGATGCCGGCCTCGCGGGACAGTTGCTCAACGGTTTGCAGCAGCCATTGCTCGTGACGTGTGCGCGGCTGGGTGATGATTTGGGTGCTGGTGCTCATCTTCGCCATCCACTTGGAGATGAACAGCGAGAACAACGAGCCGGCGAAACCAAAGACCGCACAGAAAATCAGCAGCTGATTGAGGTTGAGATCAACCCCGTTGGCCGCCATGAACCCGTTAAAGCCGAAAAGGCTCAGGGTGATGCTGGCAATCAGCACGACCGCCAGGTTAGTGGCCAAGAACAGCAGGATGCGCATCATGGTTGTAGAAATCTCCTCAAGCTAAAGATGTAGCGTACTGCGGGGTATATAAGGTGCTGCACCGGGCTATTCAACCGGGTGACTATTTCAAACTGTGTCCTACAGCAAAAGAGTAGCTGCTTGCAGGACATTTCCGAGGACGACAGGGGAAGTGGTTGTCCGTCATTTTGCATGTCGCGGCCCCGTCGTTATTAGACGCGAGCCCGAAATCGGACGTCAGTCAGCGAAGTAGATACCGGCGCAGGGCGGGAAGCAAAGATATGTTGCTGAATTGATCACCGTGCGATCTCGACCAGCATCGCACGGTGAAGGCCAATTACTGGCGATAAGACTTGAGGAAGTTGCCGATGCGGCCGATGGCCATGTCCAGGTCATCAACTCGCGGCAGTGTCACCACACGGAAATGATCAGGCCATGGCCAGTTGAAGGCTGTGCCTTGAACCACCAGCAGTTTTTCCGACAGCAGCAGGTCGAGGACGAACTTTTCATCGTTGTGGATCGGGCACACTTTCGGGTCGATCCGCGGAAACGCATACAGCGCGCCCATCGGCTTGACGCAGCTGACGCCCGGGATGTCGTTGAGCAGCTCCCAGGTACGATTGCGCTGTTCCAGAAGCCGTCCTTGCGGCAATACCAGGTCGTTGATGCTCTGATAACCCCCGAGAGCCGTCTGGATCGCATGTTGGCTCGGCACGTTGGCGCACAGGCGCATATTGGCCAGCATGTCGATGCCTTCGATGTAGCTCTGGGCGTGTTGTTTCGGACCCGAAATGGCGATCCAGCCAGAACGGAAGCCGGCTACCCGGTAGGATTTGGACAAACCGTTGAAGGTAAGGCACAGCAGGTCTGGCGCCAGGGACGCGGTGCAGATGTGCACGGCATCGTCGTACAGAATCTTGTCGTAGATCTCGTCGGAAAAAACCACCAGGTTGTGCTGGCGAGCCAGCTCCAGCATCCCCAGCAACACTTCCCTGGAGTACACCGCACCCGTCGGGTTGTTCGGGTTGATGATCACGAGCGCCTTTGTGTTTGGCGTGATCTTGGCCTTGATGTCAGCCAGATCCGGCCACCAGTTGGCTTGCTCGTCACACAGGTAATGCACCGGGTTACCGCCGGAGAGGCTCACCGCAGCGGTCCAGAGTGGGTAATCCGGAGCCGGCACCAGCACTTCGTCGCCGTTGTTCAACAGAGCCTGCATCGACATGACGATCAGCTCGGAAACGCCGTTACCCAGGTAGATGTCTTCTATACCGACGCCTTCCACCTGCTTTTGCTGGTAGTACTGCATGACGGCCTTGCGCGCGCTGAACAGCCCTTTGGAGTCACTGTAGCCCTGGGCGGTCGGCAAGTTGCGGATCACGTCCTGAAGAATTTCGTCCGGCGCTTCGAAACCAAAAGGCGCCGGGTTGCCGATGTTCAGCTTGAGGATGCGATGGCCTTCCTCTTCCAGGCGTTTGGCGTGCTTGAGCACTGGGCCGCGAATGTCGTAGCAGACGTTGGCGAGCTTGTTCGATTTGCTGACCTGCATGGCGATGTGTTCCCGAAAATGAACGATCCAGGCGGCTTGTGAACTACCGTACTGGGAATCCTGCGTATTCACACAGGCCTGACGCCTTGAGATGCAGCACCCATAAATCCGTTTGAATGCGCGTGGTCTGGCTGCCAGACTGGCGTTTGACGAGGCGCAATCATACGTGCCGCCCGATCCGTGGAAAAGGTACAGATCGGGCTTTTTCAGCTGCTGAGGTGTGACAATGGAAAAGTTGGAAAAAACCCTGGAAGAATGGAAGGCGATGCTCGACCCGGAGCAGTACAACGTTTGCCGTCTCAAGGGCACCGAACGTCCGTTTTCCGGCAAGTACAATGACAGCAAGGTAGACGGCGTCTATCACTGCATCTGCTGCAATGAGCCGCTGTTCGATTCGAAGACCAAATTCGACTCGGGCTGTGGCTGGCCGAGCTTTTACGCGCCCATCGGTGACAGCGCCATGGTCGAGATCCGAGATGTCAGCCACGGCATGATTCGCACCGAAGTGGTGTGCGGCAAATGCGATGCGCACCTGGGTCATGTGTTTCCGGATGGTCCACCGCCGACAGGCCTGCGCTACTGCATCAACTCGGTCTGTCTGGACCTCGTTCCCCGCAAATGATGCGAGCCCCTCAGGCTGCGATCTTTTGATCTTGTTTTAAAAAATCAAAAGATCGCAGCCTGCAGGCAGCTTCTGCCTGGACAGCCGTTTTCCAATCGACAAGATTGATTTATTAAATTGCACACAATTCAATTGCTGGCTATCTTTATTGCCCTACCCAGCAACCAGAGCTGCAGCGATGACCAACAACCTGTTAAGCATCCCTTGCACCACCATTACCGGTGAGCAAAAGACCCTGGCAGACTTCGCCGGCAAGGCGGTGTTGGTCGTCAACACGGCCAGCAAGTGCGGCTTCACCCCTCAATACAAGGGGCTTGAAGAACTGTGGCAAACCTACAAGGATCAAGGCCTGGTCGTGCTCGGGTTTCCCTGCAACCAGTTCGGTAAGCAGGAACCTGGCAATGAAGGGGCGATTTCCGAGTTCTGCGAGTTGAATTTCGGTGTCAGCTTTCCACTGTTCAAAAAGATCGAAGTCAACGGCGCAGGCGCCCATCCGTTGTTCGTGCAGCTGAAAAAACGCGCACCCGGCGTGCTGGGGTCCCAAGGCATCAAATGGAACTTCACCAAGTTCCTGATCGGCAAGGACGGCCAATTGGTCAAGCGCTTCGCTCCCGCGACCAAGCCGCAGGACTTGAGCCGCGAGATTGAAGCCTTGCTCAAATGAGTTCACTGCCGGTCGATTTCCTGAAGCTCGACAGCCAGGTCTGTTTCAAGCTGTATGCCGCGTCCCGGGCAGTGATCCGTGCCTACAAGCCGATGCTCGATCAGTTGGGGCTGACCTATCCGCAATACCTGGCGATGCTGGTGCTGTGGGAATGGCAGGAAACAGCGCCCGAGCAGCCGACCGTCAAGGCGCTGGGCGAACGCCTGGCCCTCGATTCCGGGACGCTGACACCGTTGCTCAAGCGTCTCGAGCAGCTGGAACTGGTTCAGCGTCAGCGTTCATCGCGCGATGAGCGTGAGGTGCACCTGAGTTTGTCTCCGGCAGGCAAGGCGTTGCGTGAACAGGTCGGGCCGCTCAAGGCCCGGCTGCTTTGCGACAGCGGTGTAGACCTGGACCGCCTGCACGACCTGCGCAATGGCCTTGATCACCTGCTGGAGCAAATCAAGGCGTTGTCGTAGCTGGCATCCACAGGTCCAGCAGCGCGGCCAGTTCTTCCCGGCGAAAAGGTTTGGCCAGGTAATCGCTCATACCCGCCGCGCGACAGCGCTCGCGTTCTTCGGACATGGCATTGGCGGTCAGGGCGACAATCGGCAATTGCGGCCAGCGTCCGCTACGACGAATTTGCCGACTGGCCTCGTACCCATCCATTACCGGCATGTTGCAATCCATCAGCACCAGATCGAAATCGCGCTGCTCCAACTGATCAAGGGCTTCAGCGCCATGAGCGGCGACGATGACCTCGCAGCCGAGTTTTACGAGCATGCCCTTGGCCACCAACTGATTGACCGGATTGTCCTCCACCAGCAGTACGCGCCCGCGTCGCAGGGGGGTGAGTGCTTCAAGTCGGGCATCGTTGAGGATGTTGATTTCCGGCTGCAACACCCGACGCAATGTCTGAAACAGGGCATTACGCGCCAATGGACGCGCTTGTTGCTGCAAGGGGGCGAGGGCGCTGACTTCTTCGATCGGCATGAAACTGCCGTAGGCCGTCACCAGCAGAATGGGTGCGGTGCAGGTGGGGCGCAGGACAAACAGGCATTCGGGGCAATCGGTGATGACAACATCAGGGTTCAGCCCCATCAGTGAGTCGTCGATTGAGCGCTGCTGATACTCGAGGCCCCAGACGGGCAATATGTTTTTCAGTAATTCGTTCAGACCACTGCTGGAAGCGGTAATGGCGATAACCTTTCCCTGCAACGTGACCGGTGGCAGCGCACGGGTATGGCAAGGCAGCGGCAGGTCCGCGCAGAACTGGCTGCCAAAACCCGCTTCCGAACTGATGGTGAGGCGACCGTGCATCGCCTCGCAAAGGTTGTAGGTCAGCGCAAGACCCAGTCCGGTACCGCCGAATTGCCGGGTAATGCCGGCGCCAGCCTGGGTGAATGGTTGGAAGATCTTCACCTGTGCGTCCTGGGGGATACCGATACCGGTGTCGCAGACTTCAATTCTGACGCCATCCCGAAAGGTCGAAAGACGGACATCGACACGTCCGAAACGGGTGAACTTGAGCGCATTCGACAGCAGGTTGCTGACGATCTGCCGGACCCGAGTCGGATCACCGAGTACCAACGCTGGAAAGTGCGGATCAATCAGACACGTCAGCTCCACGCTCGGTGCGGCATTCTGGGACAGCAGGTTGGCGGTGTCTTCGATCAGCGCGCCCAAATCGAACGGGATGTGCTCGAGTTCAAGCTGACCCGCGTCAAACTTCGACAGGTCCAGAATATCGTTGAGCAACTCCACCAGCACTTTGCCGGAATCGTGGGCGATCGACAGTTGTTGCTGTTGCTCGGCATTAAGCGGGCCATCCAGGGACAGCGCAATCATTCCCAGCAGGCCATTGAGCGGCGTGCGGATTTCGTGGCTCATGTTGGCCAGGAACACTGAGCGGGCCTCGGCCATGTCCAGTGCGGTGCGACGCGCGACTTCCAGCTCCTCGTTGGATTGGCTCAGTCGCGCGTTGATCGCCTTGAGCTCTGCGGTGCGAGCCGAAACGATGTTTTCCAGTTGAGCGAGGTAGTCGGTCAGGCGGTTTTCGGCGCTGCGGCGTTGCTCGATTTCGGTCGCGATGTTCTCGAACTGCTGGTTGGCCACTTTGACCAGCACTCCAATTTCATCGTTTTTATGCCCTGATGGATACTCCAGCCAGGTCGGTTCAACACTTCGCGGATCACGGCCACTGAGTTCTCGGATCACCCGCACCAGCGGTTTGGTGAGCATGACGTAGAACAGCGCCAGCAAGATGCCGGTCAGGAGGAGGCTGCGGGCGAAGCCGTTCAACAACGTCACTTCCGCCCGGCGCAAAAAACGGCTGCCGAAGGCGTACGTGTCGACGTCCAGACGCAGAGTTCCGAGGGATTCGGCCGGTAAATGGTCCAGGTACAAGCGGTCTTCAAATTGTCGCTTGGCACCGAACAGCGTGTCGCTGAGTACCCGATAACTGCTTTGCAGCCCCGGTCGCTTGACGTTGGCCAGCACTGTGCCGTTGTTGTCGGTCAATCGCGCGCCGATAATCGCGGGCGAGCGCAGCAGGCCCAGTGTCAGTTCTTGCGCGAGTTCCGCATCGATGTTGTAGGCGATGCGCGAAGCGGGGTTATGACTGATTTCCAGTAAAGTCTGGATTTCACGGTTGATGGAGGCGTCTTCGCTGGCATAATCGATGCCTATTTGCAGCAGGCTGAGCAGCGTACCCAGAATGAAACCCACCAGCACAGTAAGCTTGGCTTGCTTGTACGACAGCCGGTTGGTGAATTTGATATCCATGGGGTGTTGAGCCACTTTTCGTTTCCCTTCGCCGCTCTAGCATAGCCGACTATGCATGGATGCCGCTGTTGTCGCGAGAGTTCTCGCAAGCCTATGAACCAGGGCTGAACCGCAAACCGGACGCTGTGTTGGGTCGCTGTAACGCCATCATTACTGTGAACGAGCCCGAGGAGAAGACGTGGATTCCCGATTGAATGCTTTTCTTGAACGCGCCGATGCTGTTCTGGCCCGTATCGAGCCGCTGCTGCCGACCCCTCGGACAGCCATCGACTGGACAACCTGCCTCGCCGCGCGCTGGCAGCGGGAAGGGCGGAGCGGTTTCTTGCTGCCGCTTGAAGTCAGCCTCGATATGCGCTTGTCCGACCTCATCGGTGTCGACCGGCAACTGGAGCAGCTAGGGCGCAACACTCAACAATTTCTTGATGGCATGCCCGCCAACCATGCGCTGCTCTGGGGCTCGCGGGGCACTGGCAAGTCGTCGCTGGTCCGTGCGTTGCTGGCTGAGCACGCGAGTAACGGGCTGCGGCTGATCGAGATCGAACGTGATCATCTGGCAGACCTGCCTCGGGTGGTTGAACAGATTGGCAAGTTGCCCCAGCGCTTCGTGTTGTTCTGCGATGACCTGTCGTTCGAGTCGGGCGAGGGCGATTACCGCGTGCTCAAGAGCGTGCTCGACGGTTCCCTCGAGCAGGCGCCGGATAATGTCTTGCTGTATGCCACGTCCAACCGTCGCCATCTGGTGCCGGAAAAAGAAAGCGATAACGAAAACTGGAAGCGGGTCGATGGCGAACTGCATCCCAGTGAAGCCGTGGAAGACAAGATCGCGCTGTCGGATCGTTTCGGCCTCTGGTTGTCGTTTTATCCCTTTACCCAGGAACACTTCCTAAACGTTGTCGAGCACTGGATCGGGCAACTGGCCGACAAGGCCGGGCTCGCGTGGCAGCGCGACGAAGAGTTGGAGATTCTCGCCGTCCGCTGGGCCACGGGACGGGGCAATCGCAACGGCCGTTGCGCCTATCAATTTGCCCGTTATTGGGTCGGGCTCAAGCTGTTGGAGCACAAGGCATGATCGATTTACAACAAAGCGGCCAGGGGCTGGAAGGCTACGGCATGCTGCACGCGCAGCTGGAGTCGTTATTGGCGGATGAGCGGGACTTCATTGCCAACGCTGCGCAGTTCTCGGCGTTCCTGTTCAATCAGCTGGAAGATTTGAACTGGGCCGGTTTCTACCTTAATCGCAACGACGAGTTGGTACTGGGCCCGTTTCAGGGACAGATCGCCTGTGTGCGGATTCCATTCGGCCGGGGCGTGTGCGGCGCGGCTGCAGCGACGTTGCAGACGCAGCGGGTAGAAGATGTCCATGCGTTCCCAGGGCACATTGCTTGCGACAGCGCCTCGAACAGCGAATTGGTGGTGCCGCTGGTCAAGGATGGCCGATTGATCGGTGTGCTTGACCTCGACAGTCCAAAGCTTGCGCGTTTTACCGCTCAGGATCAGGCAGGCATCGAGCAGTTGGCTGCGATTTTCCTGCGCCTGACTGACTGCTGATCAGCTTTTCAAGCCTGCCTTTGCCAGCAGGCTTGCCTGATCCACGGCGTCGATCTGCCTGGGGTCGAGGAATTGGTCGGCGTAGCGCAGATATATTTCGGCAGTGATAAACAGCTCGAACAACTGCGGATCGATGTGAGCGTCACGGCACATCATTGCCATGATGCTCAACGCTTCGCTCAAGGACTTGGCCTTTTTATAAGGGCGATCGGCAGCGGTCAGGGCTTCGAAAATATCGGCAATCGCCATCATCCGAGCCGGCAGGCTCATTTCTTCGCGCTTCAACTGTTTGGGATAGCCTGTGCCGTCCATTTTCTCGTGGTGACCGCCCGCGATCTCCGCCACGTTGCCGAGGTGACCAGGGAAGGGCAGGTGGCTGAGCATCAGGATCGTCTGCACCATGTGATGATTGATGATGTAACGCTCCTCGCGGGTCAGCGTGCCTCGGGCAATGCTCAGATTGTAGAGTTCGCCCCGGTTGTACTTGTAAGGCGGCACATCGAGCTTGAACCCCCACGGATTGTCCGGGGGGATCAATTCGCTGTCGGCGCGTTCGAGCAGGTGCTCGGGCTTGTCCGCCAGCAACGGTTCGCTGACCGGCAGGCTCGGTGCCGGCGTTCGTGCCTGTCGCCGGTTTTCCTCCCAGGAAACCCCCAGCCGATCATCCAGCGTTCTCGTCCAGTTGCGTTGCGCCACTTTGCCAAGCCGTTGCAGATCCGCTTCTGCCATCGCCTCACCGCCCAGGTTGCAGCGGGCAACAAATGCAAAATCATCATCCAGCGCCGCCAGACTCGCATCGCGCAGCTTGGCCAGTTGTTGCTCGTCTCCGCCCATGGCCATGGCTTGCCAGTAACTGATCCAGGCATCGCGCTTGAGCACTTCGAAACGGGTGCGAATTTCGTGGATTCGGTCGTTCAGGGTTTCCAGTTTCGTCGCTTTATCCACCACATATTCCGGCGTGGTGACCTTGCCGCAGTCATGCAGCCAAGCGGCGATGTGCAGCGCCTCCCATTCATCTTCACTCGGTTGATAGGCGCTGAACGCCGGTGCCTCGCTGGCAGCCGCCGCATGAGCAAGCATCAGGGTCAGTGCCGGCACCCTCTGGCAGTGTCCGCCGGTGTAAGGGCTCTTGGCGTCGATCGCGCCGGCCAATAGCTGGATAAATGAGTCCAGCAGTTGTTTTTGCCTGGTTTGCAGGCGTTGGCTTTCAATGCATACCGCCGCCGCACCGGAAACGGCCTGAAGAAACGCGATGCGGTCCGGGCGAAGCTTTTCCAGATCGCTCTGGTTGCCACTGTCTGCCAACAACAGGATGAGCAAGCCGACGGTTTCGTTGTGACGGTTGTGCAGCCGAATGCCGATCAGATGTACCCGAGGGCATTCCATCGCCAGTAGCACCTTGCTCAGATCACCGGCTTCTTCGTAACCAAGGCTGGTCACGAGAGTGTTGGCCTTGGCGAGTTGCCGTAGCCATGCGGGGCTTTGTAAAGACTGGGGATCGTGTCCCTGAATACCGAAGGATGGCAACGCCTGCGAGGTATCGTTGATGACCAGTCCGTGGGGCTCGAGTCGATCGCCTTCGTTCTCCCGCAGGTAGATCAAGCCGGCCTGGGCCTGACCGATTTTCACCGTCTCGAACAGCACCCGCTGCAACAACGGCGCGAAGCGGGTCTCGGCGCTGAGGCTATCGGTGATCTGGAAGAAGCTCGACAAGGTGTCTTTCATGCGCGCCATCGACACACTCAACTGGTCCACCTCAAGGACCGGAGAGCCCTTGCCGGCAGGAAAGTTGAAGTCGAAACTGCGGATGGCATCGGCTTCCTGCACCAGCGCACGCAGGGGTTTGACCAGAACTCTTGAGGTGAGCCAGCCCAGCGGCAGGCATAACAGCAGCGTGGCCAGGGTCACCAGCGCGCCTTGCCAGCGCATGCGATAAGCATCCACGAGCAGCTCGTCCTCGGGCACCAGCAAGGCCAGTTGCAATCCTTCGGGGCCTCCTTCCTGCATGCTGCTGCGCGCTGCAATCCATTGCCGTCCAGCGACGTCCAGCCGGTTGCCTCTGGAGGGATTGTTGAGCAATGCGCCGAGGCTGGGGCTTAAATCCGCTGCTTTGATCAAATGCGCGGTTTGATCATTGGTGATTAATCTGCTGCTGTCGGGGTACGCAATGGCGTTGCCTTCGGCGTCGAATAGCACGATTTCAGTGCTGGGCGTCACGACATGCTTGGCCAGGGTCGCCGACAGTTCGGCCAGGGTCAGGTCCGCTCCCAAGACTGCGTTTTCACCACTGCGCAACGCCAGCGTGGTGCCGATATTGTGCGTGGAGAAGAAAATATAGGGTTTGGTGGTGATCTGTTCCTGGCCGGCGAGAGCGCTGGAAAACCAGCCGCGGGTTCGCGGGTCGTAAGACTCTTCAGGATTGTCCTGACGGGAGATGAGTTTGAGGTCCTGATCGAAAAACAGCGACTGGGAGAGGGCCTGGCTGTCAGGCAGGTGTCGCTCAATGCTCCACACCTGAAACGCCGCGGCCTCTGGCGCCTTGATGAGCGCTTTGAGGTCGGGTGCGCGCAGGGGGCGCACCATAAAGAAATCACCGTTGGCATAGCCTAAATACAGCGACGCCAGGTTTGGGTTGTCCTTGAGCGACTGGCTGAAAGGCTTGAGCAATGCCAGGCGCTGCCCAAGATCGGCCGTCTGGGTCGCCGGGTTGTCCGCCAGCAGACTTAACAAATGGCGGATGGGTTGATACGTGGTACTCAGATCCGTGCGAACGTCTTGCTCGATACGTTCGAATAGCCTTTCACTGCTCGAAAGAATGATCTGAGTGGTTTGGTGGTAATTGAAAAGGCCAAGCACCACGCCTGTGAGCAGTAGGAGGAACGTGAACATCACGCTGATATGGACATGCAGGGGGAATCGTCGCGGGTCCGGGCGCAGTGGGCTGGGCATTGCCAATCTCTCCAAAAGGTTTAACTCACTGCTCAGCGTCCAAGCATAGTTAACGCTCCACCATTGTGCTGTTGTCGTGCTGCCTTATTTGGTGTTGCAACGCCTGGTCAAGTTCGAGCATGGCGCGCTCCATCGCCAGGATGCAATCGGTCACTACGTCAGGTTGAAAGGCTTGATGAATGGCTTCTTCCAGCGATTCGCAGCTGTCGATCAGGCGCGTAGCCTGGACAATTCGGGCAGCACCCTTGATTTTGTGGGCGATATCGAGAAATGACTGAGGGTCACCGGACCGGGTTAAACCCAGCAATTCTTCTCGGTCGAGGCGATTGCTCCTGAGCAGTTCAGTCAGTAATCGCAAGCTCATCGCAGGGTTGCCCCCCGTCAGTTGCTGCAGCCCTTCGATACTGAACGCTGCACTGCTAAACGCGGGACTGATGCCTTCGACCCATTGGCTCAATGCCGTCAGTGTCAGCGGCTTGAACAGGCAATCGTCCATACCGGCCTGTTTGCAGCGTTCAATTTCTTCCGGCTGTGCGTTGGCGGTAAATCCCAGAACGATGACGGGTGAACGGTGCGCGCGCTGTTCCTCGCGGCGGATGGCGCGGACCAGCTCATAACCGTTCATGACTGGCATGTTGCAATCGGCGATGACCAGGTCGAAAGGCTCGGACTTCCATGCTTCGAGCGCTGCTTCACCATCCTCTGCGACGCTGAAACGGTGCCCCAGGAATTCCAGTTGCTGGCACATGAGCAGGCGATTGGCCGGGTGGTCATCTACCACCAGAACGTTCAAGGGCATTCTCGTGGCTTGGGGTGCCTCGACGACCGGCTCCACGACCTGCTCCTGTACCAGTGTGGCGAGACGCAGCAAAACCCGAACTTGTGTCCCCGCGCCCGGCTGGCTGCTCAATTGCAGGCTGCCGCCCATCATTTCACACAGGCTGCGGCTGATCATCAGCCCCAACCCTGCGCCAACCCGGCCGGCCTGTGCACAATTGTCTGCCTGGGCAAAAGGCTCGAACAATCGCTGCTGATCCTCTTCGCTGATGCCAATGCCGCTGTCCTCGACACTCAAGTGCATCCGTACCTCGTCAGGGCCGCTCGGCTGGAGGATGACGATGATCCTGATCTGGCCGTGATCCGTAAATTTGATGGCGTTGCTGATCAGATTGGACAACACCTGCTTGAAGCGCATCGGGTCCAGCACAACATCGATTTCCGGATTGGTGGGGTGGTAATCCAGCAACAGTTCGAGATTTTTCTGGTGAGCCAGTCCATCGAAGATCCTGACCACCGACGCGACGATTTCTCGCAGGTTCACGCGCTCCGGGCTCAGGCTCAGGTGTCCGGATTCAATGCGGGCGATATCGAGAATATCGCCTATCAGTGCCAGCAAATCCCTCGCCGAGTTGTAGGCCACATCGATGGCCGGACGATCAGGATGATCCTGCTCGATCCGCTTTAGCGTCAGCTCGAGCATGCCGATGACCGCGTTCATCGGGGTGCGGATTTCATGGCTCATGGTCGCCAGAAATGTGCTCTTGGCCCTGTTTGCTTCATCAGCACGTTCTTTGGCGTAGCGCAGATCATCGAACAGTTGTCGTCGGTCGCTGATGTCGATCCAGCCACCAATGATGCCCTGCACCTCGCCGCTCGAGTCGCGATAGGGCAGAACCCAGTGGTAAATCGTCAGCCGGCGACCGCCGATATGCAGTTCGCGGTCGACCACCAGCGGCGTGCCTTGTGCCACGACACGCTGGTAGTCGGCCTGATACTCCTGTGCCTCAAATGCATTGCTCAGGTTGCCCTGCATGACACTTTTACCGATGACGTCTTCGCGCTTTGCGTTGAACGCTTCGAGGTAGCTGTCATTGCAGCTTTGCAGCAAGCCTTGGCGATCACGCACATAGATCGGATGAGGGGTTCCGTTGACCAGCGAGCGCATGAATTCGAACTGGTCGTTCAATGCGCGCTCGGCAGCCTGACGCTGCTTTATCTGACGGCGCATGTACGCGTTCCAGGCAACGGAAATCATCAGCAGCACGCCGGCACCGATGACGATTTGATAGAACAGCCGGTGATAATTGCGCCAGGCGCTTTGTGTTGAGGCCGAATAGCCACGCCACCGGCTGTTGATGACGCCCAGTTCATCCGGCGCGATGCTCAGTAGTGCTTTGTTCAGGATCGCGTTGAGTTCTTCGGATTCCCGGGCTGTTGCCAGTGAAAACGCGGCCTGCCGGGTGCCGATGGTGGTGCTGATTTGCAAAGGGTGTTCGAAGATTCGCGAGGCGATGAAGTAGTTGGCGATCACCAATGAGTTCACCGTCCCGTCTGCCTGCCCTTCGGCCAGCATTTCAACGGCGCTGAACGTGTCGGGGGTTTCGATCAATGTGATCCCGGGGAAGTCACGACGCAGGTACTCCACCAACGGATTGCCCTGGGCGATCGTCAGGCGTTTACCTTGCATTTGCTCAAGTTGGGTCGGGCTGTCGACCGCTTTTCGTGTCAACAGCACAAAGGAATTCTGCAGGAATGGGCGGGTGAAGTTCAGAGAAGTTTCACGCTGGACGCTGGGAAGCAGGGCGGTGACCAGATCAGCCTGGCCGTCGCTGATTTTTTTGATCATCTCGCCATCGTTGCGGCTGCTCTGGATATCAAAGCGCAAGCCGGTGCGCATTCTGATCAGATCAAGCAGGTCTGCGGTGACTCCGCGCAAGTTTCCATTGCTGTCGAAGAATGACAGCGGCGCGTATGCCTCGTTGACCACCACGCGCACCACAGGATGTTGTGCCAACCAGGTTTTTTCCCGATCCGTGAGCTGCAAATTGTGATCGGTGAGGAGAATGTCACTGCCTGCGCCCCAGCGCTTGGCAATGTTCTCTCGCTCGCTGCTCGGAATGGCAGTGAGTATCGTATTGATGATGCCGAGCAGTTGCGGGTTGTTCTTGTGGACCGCAAAGCTGAATCCGTGCGCTTCATGTTTACCGAAGTTGGCCATGCGCAGGTTGTTGAGGTAGCCCTTGTTGATCATGTAATGGGTTGAGATGGCGTCGCCGAGAAAGACGTCCGCCTGTTCGAAGGCAACAGCGTTGATTGCATTCTGAAACGAAGGAAAGGATGTGATGATGGCATTGGGGTACAACGCCTTCACTTCATCCATTGGCAGATAGTGGTAAACCATACTCAACCGCAGACCGGCGAGTCCTTCGGCAAGGGATCTTGTTTCTCCTTCCCGGGTCACCAGTACCGGTTGATCGACCGCGTATGGAATGGACAGTACGACGTCAGTGTTTTGCGCCTCGAACCCGTTCGAGGTACCGAGCAGATCGATGTCACCCTTTTCCAGTGCCTCGATTGCATCGCCCCGGGAAGCGTAGCGTTTGACCTCAATCGGCAGGCCCGTCGTTTCGCTGAGAAGACCTGCATAGTCGGCAGTGAACCCTTCATATTCGTGGCTGCTGATGGTCAGATCGAAGGGTGGATAGTCGGGGGCTGATGTCCCGAGGACGAGTTGCGTTCTACTGCCAGCCCACGCTTGTTGTGAGCTATCCAACTGGACTTGCAGGTGTCCAGGCAGAGTTCGACTAAGTAGCGTATACCCCTCACTTTCGGGCTGTGCTGCGTGGACTGAGGTGATCAGGCATAAACTTGCGCTCATCCATCCCCAAAATTGCTTTGTGCGACTAGGCATCCTGTCTCTCACACTAACGCGTTACGTTTTGCCATCTCGATGAGTTCTACCAGGGATTTGGCTTTGAGTTTCTGCATGAGTCGTTTTTTATAAGTACTGACAGTCTTGTTGCTCAAAAACATGCCCTTGGCTATTTCCTTGTTGGTACGGCCTTGGGCAAAAAGTTGCAGCACCATCAATTCTCGATCATTGACTGATTTGAAGAGTTCGAGTTCGGCGTAACGTACATCATCACAGCGAACCGGATTCAAGGCTGCGCTTGGGAAGTAGTTGTAACCTGACAATACGGCTTTAATGGCGCTGACCAGTTCACTCAGGGCTTCTTGTTTGCAAACATATCCAGAAGCTCCGGATTGCATGCAGCGAATTCCGAAAAGAGTCGGATCTTGTGCTGTGAGTACTAACGTCTTTGTCTGCGAGTTCATCGCGTTGAGCCGGGTAAGAATCTCAAGCCCGTCCAGCTTGGGAATGCTGATATCAAGAATCACCAGGTCGGGTACGCATTCGCGAATCATCTGCATGGCGTCGACCCCATTATCTGTTTCACCGACAACCTTGAAGTTTTCATGCTCCAGTAACATTCGGACAGCGAGACGAATAACAGGGTGGTCGTCGACAATAAAAACGGAGTTCATAATCAAATCCCATACGAGCGCAAATAAAGCGCGCACCTTAGCTCAGATAGTCTGGGTGTCGCATGAACCGGTAGACCTACAGGGTTAATATCAGATAATTCCTACGTGGGAATAAGAAATAGACTACGCGTCAACTGGTTTTTTCATTGATGTAGATACAGTTTTAGTGGGTTAAGTGCATTGGTCGTGGTGGGGTTGCGGGGTTGAAAAACTGATGTTAAATAGTTTTTCAGAGTGTCTGCTTAAATGTTTTATAAGTGTGCAAAGGTCAACAGGTTTCTAAGTTCTAATTGTTTCAAAGGTTTCTGTAAACAACCCAGGAGCGGAATTTTCAGAGTGTTGGCTTCTTTGGCAAGTTCGTCCAGTTCAATGGGTGTCAGACTACTGAGCAGGATAGCGTGGCTGATCAGGTTTAAGTCGCTCGCCATTTTTATCAGGTCCAGGCCGGACAGATCAGGCAGACATTGATCACACAGCAGAATATCAAAAGGGTGCGACACTCCGAGCATCTTTTGCATCGCGCCTGCCGCGCTGTCGGTGAGGGTGATTTGACTGAAGCCATAACTTTCCAACAAACATTGAATCGCTCTAAGCTGAAAGGGATGATCTTCCACTACCAAGATGCGTAAATTTTTTTTATTCATGGGACTACTCACACTTGATCCGACGAGCAGACGGAGCGTGATTATTTCGCAGTACTTAACTGCAATCGATCAGCCAGCGCGACATGCGGCGTAGGGCATTTCCGTGTGCGTTGAGGGCTTTTGGATTGGGAGAGGCAGATCAGCCACTTCAGAGGGTGAAATGACTGTTTTGTCGCCTTCTCACACTTCGCATGACGGGTGCCCTATTCGAGGGAGTGTTTAGACAATATTGAAATTTTAAAGCTTGTTATTATGAGGTGAAAATATTAATAATTTTTTACTGATGATTTAAGTTACTTGTGTTTGTTAATGTGTTTTGAAATGTGGTGTGAGTGAGCTATATTGGGCGTTATGTAACTGATTTGAGAGGCGAGCATGGAAAGAATGAGCTGGGACAAGTTGCTGAATAACACCCGTCTTGGCGGTCGGCCGCCTAAATCCGAGCTGGGCCGGTCACCTTTCCACTCAGACCATGACAAGGTTATTTTCTCCGGTGCGTTCAGACGTCTCGCAAGAAAAACTCAGGTGCATCCTCTTGCCACTAATGATCATGTTCATAATCGCCTCACGCACAGCTTGGAGGTGGCTTGTGTGGGTCGGACGCTGGGAGTCAGAGTAGGCCAGGAACTTCTGAATGAAAGACTTATCCCTGAACAACATTCAGCGTCTGATATTGGTGATATTGTCCAGACGGCTTGTCTCGCGCATGATATCGGTAACCCTCCATTCGGGCATACAGGTGAAGAAGCCATTCGTCACTGGTTCTCCAATGATGTGGGGGCGAAGTTAATTGAACACTTGCCATTCCACGAAGCTACTGATTTGCGTAGATTTGAAGGTAATGCCCAAGGGTTCAGGGTTTTAACGACCTCGGAATATCATCCTTATGAAGGGGGTATGCGCCTGACTTACGCGTCACTGGGGGCGTTCATTAAATACCCCTGGCTGGCGGGTGATGCTGTTAACAAGCAGAGGCCTATCGAGAACAAATACGGTATTTACTGTTCTGAGTTGGATTTGTTTAATGAAGTCGCTGATGCGACTGGTTTGTTGAAGTTGGGTGATGGATGGCGATGCCGACATCCACTGGCTAATTTGATGGAAGTCTCCGATGACTTTTGCTACGCCATTCTTGATCTGGAAGATGGCGTAGAGATGGGAATCCTTGAATGGGATAAGGTCTTTGAGATTCTGTGCCTGGTCCTCGATGATCATCAAAAGAATCAGCTGGTTAAAGAAATCCAGGGTATGAAAGTGGGGCGTAGGCTTTCCATGGTTCGTGGAAAGGTCATTTCAGCTTTTGTAGATGCTGGAGCGGCTGCTTTTATGAATAACCATAACGACATCATGACCGGCAAAGTGTTAGGCATCCTGGATCTGTGTGACAGGAACGTGCGTGACTGTGTATCCGCCGCCAAAGGTCTTGCCCGAGATGAGATCTTTCAGCATCCACGTAAGGTTGAATTGGAAATCGGGGCTTATAGCACCCTCTCTACCTTGCTCAATGTGAGCTGCTCAGCTGCCTTGGAGTATGTCAGAAAGGGTGGTGTTGCTGATTCCAAGACCCGCAGGGTGGTAGAGCTTTTCGGACTGGACCTGAAAAATCTGGAGAGTCAGTCAGGTGTCTCCAAAGAGTACGGCGCAATCATGCAGGTTCTGGATTACGTAAGTGGTATGACGGATAACTACGCGATGCACTTGGCTCGCCAATTTAATGGCTTGGGCGGAGATCGTTGAAGGTAGGGAGTTTTTATTTTTAGGGTTTTTAACGCGCCCAGCTCGCTACAGTCCGACAGCATCGATATCAATCAGTAACAGCCGCTCGCCGTTATCGAAAAACTGCCCGGCCGTTAGGCAGTACTGGTTCGTGGTGGCATCGCGATAAGTGTTGGAAAGCGTCAACCGGCGCTCGTCCCAACCTTCCGCCAGCAAGTGGTAGAAGTAGGGACGCCATGACCAATTATGACCCAGGTAGCGATTGTCAGATTCCCAGCCGTTGTTTCGCCATTCGAGGTTCGGCGTCAGCTGCGTGCCGTGGCGGTCACATTGATAAAAGCGCAACAGCCAGGGGAACGCATCCAGCTGTGGTAATGCGCTAAGCGGCGCACGGGTGTGTGCCCAGGCCTGCAGAATGGACATCAATTCGCTGAGCTGTTGGCGCATGATCATCAGACGACCGCGTTCGCTCAGTTTTTGTTGAACGTAACGCTGGCGAAGTTGAGCAAATTGCCTCACAAAGGCCTCGGTTGCAAAAAACTCTTCTTCGGCCCGGGCGAACAGAAAACCCTGTACGTAGCGCGAACCGCACTCCAGGGCAAAATTCAGCTGAGCGTCGGTCTCCACCCCTTCTGCAATGATCCAGCAACCCGTTTTTTCCGCCATTTGCGCCAGAGCTTTAACCACGTCACTGCTGGGGCCACCTAATGCGGCGGCCTGGAACAGGCGCATGTCCAGTTTGAGAATGTCCGGTTGCAAGGCCAGTACTCGATCCAGCTGAGAGTACCCGGCACCGAAATCATCGATGGCAATTCGGGCACCCGCCTGCCGATAGCGGGCAACGACGTCTGCCAATCGCTGGATGTTTCCACCCAATTCGGTGATCTCGAAAACGATGCGACGCGGGTCGACGTCGTATCTGGCGAGTTGTTTAAGGCTTGGGAGCGACTGATCCGGGCGCAGGCGATTGATCCACCGCGGCGACATGTTCAGGCTGAGAAACCAGTCCGCCGGCGCTTCGTGCAGGCGGCTCAGGGCATTTTCACGGATGTGGCGATCGAGTCGTCGCAGAGCGATGGCAGGTGTTCGGGGATCGGCAAACAAGGGGCCAACCGAGGCAAGATGACCGTCCGGATGACGCAGTCTACCCAAGGCTTCGACACCTGCTATGCGGCCAGTGGCGGTATCGATGAACGGCTGAAAGCAGGCGAGCGGTTGCCCGTCGATCACGAGGCCTCCTTAGTAAAGTATTGTTTTGATACCTGGGCACAGGGTAGGCACACAGGATTAAACCTCTCGATAAAGAGGTTCAATCCTGTGATGTTGCAAGAATGCAGCCAGATGATGGCATCAAGGCCTGCGCGATGAGCCTTGCATGACAAGCTTGATCAGCGGCCCCAATGTGGCACCCAGTCGAACCAGACGGGTCACGCTGCTGGTTCCGCCGCTCTTGGCGCCTTTGCCCGTCAGAAAACCCAACAGTGTTACGGCCGCCACGCCCCATAGCGGGGCGTG
The DNA here is from genome assembly GCF_015351605.1 of Pseudomonas sp. p50(2008). Classification (NCBI taxonomy): domain Bacteria; kingdom Pseudomonadati; phylum Pseudomonadota; class Gammaproteobacteria; order Pseudomonadales; family Pseudomonadaceae; genus Pseudomonas; species Pseudomonas sp. p50(2008). The sequence continues at coordinate 70,958 of NZ_JACMYF010000009.1, read as the reverse complement.
CTTGATGCCGAAACCACCTTGCAGGCTCTGCGTCATTCCTCTTACGCGCTGCAAAGGCTGCAGCAATTGTTGGGACTCATGACGAATTTCCTGCCGGTGCATTTCCATACGCAGGCGGATCAGGGCCTTGCGCATTTCTGTGCGCGAGTTGTTATGAGGCAGTTCAGGCAGGCTCATGGCAGCAGGCGCTCCCGATCGTTGGCCAACTCTTCAAGCGTGCCGTGGAAAGGCGAGGACTCGTCGAAAATCGCCGCTTTCAAACGCATCGCACAGAAGATTGCTGCCAAGGTATAGAACACACAAAGTCCAATGATGGCAGGCAGGCGGTACGTGTCCCAGAACAGGATCATCACTAGCGTCGACAGTCCCACCAGCAACAACAAGGCAAAAACCAGCGACAGGCCTGCGAACAGCAACAGGCTTACTGTGCGTGCTTTCTGCTCCTGCAGTTCAATGCCGAATAGCTCGACATGGCTGTGCAGCAGTCCAAGGAAAGCGGCACCGAGGCGCCGCGGTGAGGAGCTTGGGCCCGTCGCCGACGAGCCGGATTCGCCGATTGCCATATCAGCGCCGAGTGGCCAGCAGGCCAATCAGGAAACCCACGCCGGCCGCAATACCGACCGATTGCCAAGGGTTGGCCTGAACATAATCTTCCGTAGCGGTCACAGCAGCCGCACCACGCTCGCGCAGTGAATCTTCAGTCAGCTTCAAGGTTTCCCGTGCACGCAAAAGACTGTCGTGAATCTGGTCACGCAGCTCATCGGCTTGGTCACCGGCCAGGGAGGCGGTGTGTTCGAGCAACCGCTCGGTATCGTGCACCAGGGTCTGAAAATCGTTCATCAGGATTTCTTGAGCAGTCTTTGCCTTGATGCTGGCCATTGGTGATCTCCGTAAGTGGCTTCTGTTGCGTTCGAGTATGAGCCTTGCGCGAAGGTTCAGTACAAATCACTGGTACAGCTTTTGCTATGAGTTGGTGCGCCAGTCTGCGCTATCGCGCTGTTGGTGAGCATGATTGGGGCGAAACCTTATCTCAAATAACGAAAACGCGCGCAAAGGTTCCGGCCTTGTGCGCCAAAGCGGCTCTCGAGGTCCTCAATGAAGACTCGTTGAGTCGCAACTTGGTGCACGAATTGTCTGCGCGAACTGCTTTGGTGCTTTTTTAGCCTTCAGGTCTGCCAACCCATGGAAAATTTGCAAAGCGCTGTAGACGGTCTGGTTCACAGCTCCAATACGCTGTTCATTCTAATCGGCGCGGTCATGGTGCTGGCGATGCACGCCGGATTTGCCTTCCTCGAAGTTGGCACGGTTCGACAAAAGAACCAGGTCAATGCGCTAGCGAAAATCCTCAGTGACTTCGCGATTTCGACATTGGCCTACTTCTTTATAGGCTATTGGATTTCATATGGGGTGACGTTCATGCAACCGGCGGCGGTGCTTACTGCCGACCACGGGTATGGCCTGGTAAAGTTTTTCTTCCTGCTAACCTTTGCGGCGGCGATACCGGCGATTATTTCCGGCGGCATTGCCGAACGTGCCCGGTTCGTCCCGCAGCTGTGCGCGACGGCGTTGATCGTCGCGTTCATCTATCCTTTTTTCGAAGGCATGGTCTGGAACGGAAATTACGGGTTTCAGGCGTGGTTACTGGCGAGTTTCGGCGCCGGTTTCCACGACTTTGCGGGCTCGGTGGTCGTGCACGCCATGGGCGGCTGGCTGGCGCTGGCGGCCGTGTTGCTGCTTGGCCCGAGGCAAGGGCGCTATCGCGACGGACGCCTGGTGGCATTCGCACCCTCGAGCATTCCCTTTCTGGCGCTGGGCTCGTGGATTCTGATCGTTGGCTGGTTCGGGTTCAACGTCATGAGCGCGCAAACCCTGCAAGGCGTCAGCGGCCTGGTCGCGGTGAATTCGCTGATGGCCATGGTGGGCGGCACCGTGGCCGCGTTGATCGTCGGACGCAATGACCCGGGCTTTTTGCATAACGGTCCGCTGGCCGGACTTGTGGCCATCTGCGCCGGCTCCGATCTGATGCACCCGGTGGGCGCACTGATTACGGGCGCGATAGCGGGGGCAATGTTTGTCTGGTGCTTCACCGCTGCTCAAGGCAAATGGCACATCGACGATGTGCTGGGTGTATGGCCGCTGCATGGTCTGTGCGGTGTCTGGGGCGGGATTGCCTGCGGCATTTTCGGGCAGAGCGCATTGGGCGGACTGGGCGGTGTCAGCCTGATCAGCCAATTGATCGGGACCTCGCTCGGCGTGGTCGTGGCGCTGGTCGGCGGGTTTACGGTCTATGGCGTGATCAAGGCGCTTCATGGACTGCGCCTGAGCCAGGAAGAGGAGTATTACGGCGCGGATTTGTCGGTGCACAAGATTGGCGCTGTCAGTCAGGACTGATCAGGGTCGGCGGCGGATCGCAGAGCGCTTGCGCAACGGCCATTGCGCGGTAGCTTGAGCCGTCGTCTCGACTGCTTTTTATCGCGGGCCTAGAATGAACCTCTACTTTGCCGAGACTTGTAGTCATGCCTCCTGAATGTCAGCTGTTCGGCACCCTGGGTTGCCATCTCTGTGAACTGGCCGAAGAAGAACTGATGCCCTTGGTCGAGCACGGTTTGATGGTCGAGTTGGTGGATATTGCGGAAAACGAAGATTGGATCGAAGACTACGGTTTGCGTATTCCGGTCCTGCGCCGTCTTGATACCGGTGCCGAGCTCGACTGGCCATTCGATGCCGAGCAGGTCGTGGCTTTCCTGCGCTGATCTTTCCCATCCGTCGCGGTCAGTGTCTGATCCATTGGCGAATGGACGGTGATTCGGTTACTGTATGCCTGTACAGTTATTCGGATCGCCTGTCTTGCGGGACGATCCCGCGAGTCAGAGGATGAGTCATGGTCAATGTCGAACAATTGAAGAACAGCGTGAACCGAATGTCGGCGGATGTCGTGCGCGAGGCGGTCCTCGAATTGCGCCTGGACGGCCTGGTCACGGAAGGGAAAACCCCGTTCAACAAATTGCATTTCAATACGTGCTTCGCCGAAATCGAGGCATTGTTCCAGCGTGCCGGTTACCACCGGCAACTGGATGTCGTGGGGTATCAGGGATTGATGTACGCGCTTTACGATCCCGGTCGCTGGGAGGCCGTTGATGTATTGCGCTGGCTCAAGGAATTCACTGAGGCGGCAGCTCGTGCGCAGATACCTGCGTAGGGATTCTCCACTAGGTTCGTATGAGCAGCTGCTGGATAATGCCGGCCATCAGCCTCTAGAGCTTTCGTATGTCCACTTCAACTTTTTCGGCTGCGCACAGTCAGGCCAGCACACTCTACCTGCCGCCCGGGTCGTGGCTGACGGTACTCGACTGCCTGTGCGAGCACTTCAGCGCTATTGGCCGTGAACAGTGGCTGGACAGAATTGCCCGAGGTCGGGTTCTCGACGGTCAAGGTCTGCCCATCGCGCTTGACCTGCCCTACAAGGAAGGTCTGCGCATTCACTATTTTCGGGAAGTGCCGGACGAGAAACCGATTCCGGTGATCGAGTCGATTCTGTATGCAGATGAGCATCTGGTGGTCGCGGACAAACCGCACTTTCTGCCGGTGACGCCGGCGGGTGAGTACGTCGAGCAAACGTTGCTTCGGCGGTTGATCCGTCGACTGGATAACCCGCATCTCGTGCCACTGCATCGCATTGATCGCCATACGGCGGGGCTGGTGCTGTTTTCGGCGAACCCGCAGAGTCGTTCGGCTTATCAGTCACTGTTCCCGACACGTCGCATCGAAAAACGCTACGAAGCCATCGCCCGTGCCTTGCCTGACCTGACATTTCCGCTGGTGCATAAAAGCAGGCTCATTGATGGCGAGCCTTTCTTCCGCATGCAGGAGGGGCCCGGTGCCAGCAATACCGAGACGGCCGTCGACGTCAGGGAAAAGCACGGTGATCTCTGGCGATACGCGCTGTACCCGGTGACCGGCAAAAAACATCAGCTGCGGGTGCACATGACCGCATTGGGCGCGAGCATCTGCAACGACCCGTTCTATCCGCAGGTGCTTAAAGACGTCGAAGATGACTACGCCAACCCACTGAAGCTGCTGGCCCAGGGATTGCGATTCATAGACCCGATCACCGGCGAGGAACGTGATTTCGAAAGTGAAATTACCCTGCAGTGGTGAGCACTTTCCCTCATCCACGAAAAAGCCCGCATTACGCGGGCTTTTTTTGGCATCGGGTGTCACCGCAACACTTACAACTCTTTAACGGTGCGAACCTGATCCTTGTTGATGCGGGTTTCTTTACCGTCGAGTTGCTGGAACTCGTAGAAACCTGAGTCTTCATCGTATTTTGGCGCATCGACAGCCTGGATTTCGCGACCATCATTCAAGGTGATCACGGTAGGCGAGGAGCAACCAGCAAGGGTCGCTAGGCCCAGTGCGAGCATGAAAGTGGCGAGGGTCCGTTGAGTCATGAGTGTGTCTCCGATATGAATTCTTTGGTTACTGAGCTTGTAGACGTATACAACGCGTGCAAGTTCCTTGGCTAGTGTCAGTCTGACACATTGGGTTGCATGCTTAACAGTTCCGGTGTGTTGAGGTTAGCCAGGCGCGGGTCGTTATCCGGGCATTGCAGGGCCGTCGCGTCTAGCTCGCGCATAATTCGACCGGGGCTGCGTTCGCCATTGTCCCAAGCATTTTCGAAGGCATCGCGAAGCGCCACGGGAATGACGCACAGCAACGGTTCCCAATGCTCACCGTGGCGCAGCATCAAGGGTTTTTCCGGGTGCAGGCTGGCGGATTTGCGCATGTCATGAAGCAGCCGTGCATCGATGCGCGGTACGTCGCATGGCAACACGAGCAAATACGCATGGCGAGCGGCCTTCAACCCTGCGCGAATACCGGCCAAGGGCCCCGGAAAACTACCTTCATCGTCATGCACCAATTGATCGGCGTAGGGCGCGTATTTTTCCAGGTTCCTATTGCACGAGATAATCAGATCATCGCTCAGCGATCGCGTCTTGCGCTGCAGATGGGCAATCAACGGCTCGCCATGCCATTCCAGCAACCCTTTGTCCTGCCCCCCCATCCGTTGGCCGCGACCACCCGCCAGCAGGAGAATGGAGCAGGGTGGCAAATCCGAGTTCAAGGTCATGGTCGGTCTCCATGGGGGCGGCGAAAAAAGGGAGCGCTGTGATATAACACCGGGCTGTTTCTCCTACAACTGGACGAGCCTATGAAAGCCAAGGCTGATGTACCTTTCGCACCGCTCAATATCGCAGTGCTGACGGTCAGCGATACCCGTACCCTGGAAACCGATACTTCCGGCCAGGTCTTCGTTGACCGTTTGATCGCCGCCGGCCATAACCTGGCTGAGCGGGTTTTGCTCAAAGATGATCTCTACAAAATACGCGCGCAAGTCGCCACCTGGATCGCCGATGACGTGGTCCAGGTCGTGCTGATCACCGGCGGCACCGGGTTCACCGGGCGCGACAGCACCCCCGAAGCAGTGAGCTGCCTGCTCGACAAACACGTCGATGGCTTTGGCGAGCTGTTCCGGCAGATTTCGGTCGCCGACATCGGCACTTCCACTGTCCAGTCCCGTGCCCTGGCAGGTCTGGCCAATGGCACGCTGGTCTGCTGCTTGCCAGGTTCGACCAATGCCGTGCGGACCGGTTGGGATGGCATTTTGGCTGAGCAGCTGGATTCACGGCACCGCCCGTGCAACTTCGTCGCGCACCTGAAACAGGCGGCTCCCTGTGAATCCCGCGGGTAAGCCGGGCAAAGCCGGTAGCCTGATGCCAGTCGAGGTGGCGCTGGCGCGTTTGCTGGAAATGGCTGAAGCCAAGCCGATTGTCGAACGTGAGCGCTTGCCGTTGGCGCAGGTTCAGGGCCGTGTGCTGGCCGATGATCTGGTTTCGACGCTGGATTTACCGCCTTGGCCCAACAGTGCCATGGATGGTTACGCCTTGCGGGTGTCCGACTGGACCGGCGAGCCGCTGGTGGTGAGCCAGAAGGTTTTTGCAGGCAATGCACCGCAACCTTTGCAGCCAGGCACCTGTGCCAGAATCTTCACCGGTGCGCCTGTTCCCGCAGGGGCCGATTGCGTCGAGATGCAGGAGAACGCCGAGGTTCAGCCGGACGCGCGGATACGGTTTACCGAAGCCATGACGGTGGGTCAAAACATTCGGCCGCAAGGTCAGGAAACCACGGTGGGTGAACTTGTTTTACCTGCCGGCACGCGATTGGGTCCGATCGAGCAAGGCTTGGCGGCTTCACTGGGGTGCGCTGAGCTGGATGTGATTCGCAAAGTTCGCGTTGCAGTGCTGTCCACTGGCGATGAATTGATTGAGCCAGGTCAGGCGCTGGGTCCCGGTCAAATCTACAACAGCAATCGAGTGTTGCTCTGCAGCTGGTTGCAGCGGTTGGGATGTGAGGTGATCGACGCCGGTATTCTTCCCGATGACCTTGCGACGACTCGTCTTCGCCTGGGCGAATTGAATGATGTCGACCTGATTCTCTCCACCGGCGGTGTCTCGGTAGGGGAAGCTGATTTTCTCGGGATCGCGCTGCGAGAAGAGGGCGAGTTGACGTTGTGGAAACTCGCCATCAAGCCTGGGAAGCCGCTGACATTCGGACATTTTCGAGGCGTACCGGTGATTGGATTGCCGGGCAATCCGGCATCGACCCTGGTCACCTTTGCCTTGCTGGCAAGGCCGTATCTATTGCGCCGTCAGGGCGTGCAGGACGTCGAGCCCTTGAAGTTTCAGGTGCCGGCGGGGTTTGCGTGGCCTCAGGCTGGCAATCGTCGCGAGTACTTGCGCGGGCGTCTGGTGAATGGCCGGGCAATCATCTACAAGAATCAGAGTTCCGGTGTGCTGCGCAGCGCAGCGTGGGCGGACGGTCTGGTTGAAGTCCTGGAAGGTCGCACGCTGGCCGAAGGTGAGTCTGTAGGCTTTATCCCGCTGAGCGAAGTACTGGGCTGATAGCTGATGTACGCCCAAGGCAAACCCGGTCGATTGGCCGGGTTTTGCGTTTGAGGGCTGCCCGCTATCGAGCCAGCAGCGCTACGATCTGCTCGAAACGACTGTTGGCGATCCAGGCCAGCACGCCGAGAACCACAACGGCTCCACCAGCTGTATAGGCGAGCCGGTGTTTGATGGTCTTGACGTTCTGACGGATGACGTCCATGTCTCGGCGCATGCCTTCGAGTTGGGCCTGCAGATCAACGGTGCGAGGTTCCATGTTTTACTTCTCCTTTTACGGCGGGCAACAGAAGGCGCCAAGTTGTACCAACGATCCTCAGTGGTCAATTGAGCCGATTCCTCACGTTTTGTAAGAAAAAACCCCGTCCTGTAGGACGCGAGCCCGCCCTCCGTTAAATAATTCGAATCCTTGCGGCTTTTTTACGCGCTACCGAGGTCACAACTGCCATACGGAATTCATTCCTGGGAGAGAACGCGATGAGCGAACGCAAGGCGCTGTTGATTCTGCATGGCAAGCAAGCGCTCAACGAAGAGGTTCGTGCGGCGGTTGAAAGCAAACGCCAGCAGGGCTGGGAGTTGGCCGTTCGGGTGACCTGGGAGGCCGGTGATGCGCAACGGCTGGTGGATGAAGGGCTGACGGCGGGTTATCAGCAGATCATCGCCGGAGGAGGGGATGGCACGTTGCGCGATATCGCCGAAGCCATGGCTGCACATTCGACGGAGGCCAGCCTGGTGCTGATGCCTTTGGGCACCGCCAATGATTTTGCTCGTGCCGCCGGCGTACCTCTGGAACCCGATCAAGCGCTGGACCTTCTGGATGCTCCGGCGAGAGCCATTGACCTGGGCGAGGTCGGCGGACAGGTGTTCCTGAACATGGCCACTGGCGGCTTCGGCAGCCAGGTCACCGCAAACACCTCTGAGGACCTGAAAAAAGTCCTCGGTGGCGCGGCTTATCTGTTCACCGGCTTGTCACGCTTCAGTGAACTGCATGCGGCCTACGGCGAGTTGCAGGGGCCGGATTTTCATTGGCAGGGCGAGTTACTGGCCTTGGGTATCGGCAACGGCCGACAGGCAGGCGGCGGGCATGTCCTGTGCCCTGATGCGCTGGCCGATGATGGCTTGCTGGATATCAGTATCTTGCCTGCACCTCAGGAACTGGTTGGCACCTTGAAAAACCTGCTGGCTGATGGCTTTGGTATCGACAACATGTTTGTGCGAGCCCGCCTGCCCTGGGTCGAGATCAAAGTCGCGGAAGGTCTTTACATCAATCTGGATGGCGAACCGCTGGAAGGCGATAGTCTGCGCTTCTCGGCGCGAGCGGGGGCGCTGCGGGTGCATCTACCCGAGCACTCTCCGCTGTTGAGTGCTCCAGGCATCGCTAATCATCCAGACTGATGATCTGCTCGCGCACCGCAAACAGCACCAGTCCGGCTACGTCGTAGATTTGCAGGCGTTTCATGATCTGCGAGCGGTGGGTCTCGATGGTCTTGATGCTCAGGCCGAGGCCGTTGGCGATTTCACGGGTGGATTTCCCCCGGACAATCAACCGCAGTATTTCAAGCTGACGTGCCGTCAGGTTGTGCGTGACGACAGGTTGCGCCTGACTTGTCCGGGAGCTGATCAATGCCTGGTTGATGACCGTGTGCGCGATCGCCGGGCTCAGGTAGCGCTCGTTGTTGCGCAGGGCCTCCAGCGCATGTTCGAGTTCGGTGGCGGTGGTGTCTTTGAGCAGGTAGCCATGGGCGCCAGACTCCAGTGCCTGCATGATGAGTGCCGGGTCGGTGTGCATGGAGAGGATCAATACTTTGCTCTGGGGGCGCACGCGCTTGAGGCGTTGCAAGGCCTCCAGACCGTCGGTTTCCTTCATGGAGATATCCAGCAGGACAATGTCTGGCGTCAGTTGCTCGACCATCTCGAGCAATTGCGATCCGTCATTGGCTTCACCGACCACTGCATAACCGGGAATATCCAGCACCAGCGCGCGCACGCCAGCCCTGATGAGCGAGTGGTCATCCACCAGAAGTAAGTTACAAGTCAACGCATAACCTTATGGGTACTGGCCCGTTCAAGTGCTCGAGGGGCCCAAGGGAAAAGTGCTTCGATCCGGGTGCCGTTGCCCGGCTTGCTGATCACTGCCAATGTGCCGCCCAACTGTTCGATCCGCTCCGACATTCCAGCCATTCCGCGTTGACCTTCACGCCCCGGATCCGTCGAGGGTGCAAACCCCGCTCCGTCGTCGCTGATCAGCAGCGTCAAACCCTGCGGTAAGCGTTGCAGGCTGACCAGCAGATTTTTCGCTTGGGCATGGCGCAGGATGTTTGTCACCGCTTCCTGAGTAATTCGAAAGACGGCGACGGCGGTTTCCTCAGGTATGCCGATGAGCCTTTGACGGCACTCCAGGCTCCAGTTAACTGAGGTGTTGGCCAGCGTCTTGAGCAGATGGGCACGCAGACTGGCTTCCAGCCCAAGGCTCGCCAGTTGCCTGGGATTCAGGATGGCCGAAACGTCGCGAACCTTCACCAGGGTTTCTTCCAGCGTGTCGCAGAGTACCGAGCAATGCGCAGCGAGTTCTTCGGGCATCCGGCGTTTGAGCCAGTCGCTTTGAAGCTTTGCCGCCGTCAGCAACTGGCCGATATCGTCGTGCAGTTCGCGACTGAGCCGATGACGTTCGTTTTCCTGAACCTCCAGCAACCGGTCGGCCAGTTCCTGCGGTTGAAACTTGATGAGCGAACTTGAAAGGTGATGCTGTACCGCTAACCCGATCAATGCCGCAGCATTCAGTATCAGCAGGCCCAGCGGAAAAGGCATGGATGAGCAGTAAATCACCAGGCTGCCAAGCGTCGAACAGGCACACAGCAGCAGCGTAAGCCGGCGTACGGTCACGGGGACGGGTGGCCACTGGGTGATTGACTTGAGGTTGGCGTACATAGAGATGGAGCCAATGGATGTTCGCTGCGGGAAGATCGTCTGGTGCTATGACGGATCTCGGTATGGAAACAGGGTGCCATTAATTGACGTCAATTAACGGTCGGCATAATACCACTGAAGATACCGTCGGTCGCGCGGGGTAGTTGGCTTTAAACATTGGGTAAACATGTTTATTCGAGGGGCTCTTTCTGTAGAAGAACTCTCTGGCAGGAACACATTGATTCAAGATGTCGTGAACAGGTATGAAATTTCAATGACGACATCGCGCACTTCAAAATCAACGCTGAGCGTGACGGTTAAAACTACCTGACACCGCATAAAAAACAGGCGATCGATCAAGCCTGCGCTTTCAAAGGGGGGACGAGGGTAAACGGGAAAGAGGTGGGCATCGGCTGAAACTGACTGTGCCCGACTTGAAACGCAAACGTTTCTATCAGTGATATCTGTTCGCTGTCATCCAGGCTGAGCTGGCCCGTCTTCTGGTCGATAAGCTCGAGCTGCCAGGCAATCAGCGTCAGGCAGTCTTTCAGCGCAGCCAAGGCCTCGTCATGCAATTGCATGTGGTTTTGCGCGTGGTTGAGCAGTTCGTGAATATGCAGAGAAAACTCTGAAATGGCTGCCAGAGCGATTGCATCTGCCTTGCTGGCCAGCTTGAGCAGGGTGCTGAGCATGCAATCGATGGCGTCCCTGTCATTGCTGATCAGTTGCAGATGACTGAGGCACTCCTCGGTTTTGGCCAAGAGCAATTGAGCCTCGACGAGGAATTCCGGAAACCGTTGCGCCCACTCTTTATGGTCGATTTGCATGCTGGCTCCACAACGTCATGTCAAAAGAGGAAATGCCGTGCGTATCGACATGCGCGTAAGTGTCCCAGCCCGTCCAGGCGTATGCCGGATAACTCGAACGGCTGGATGGCCACTGACCTGCGATCGCACACAAAAGCCTGACTCCGTTCATGCAATGAGAATGGCGTCACATTAATAGCTATCGGATATGGCGAATATCAGGTTAGGCCTGATTGTGGGTAAGGGAATCCCTTACACAGGGGAACCTGGCGAGCGAAAAGTTGTCGCGCTGCGAGGGAGTAGAGCAGATGAAGTCGCGTCATCAGTAGAGCATGATGTTAATGTGACATCAATGCTGGAGAGTGGCATTTTGCAATAGGGTCAAGGTCTGCTTTAAACAGCCGATAACCCTCTTTAGTGAATTCACAGAACAAGCTCAGGAGTCATTGATGGCCGGCATTCTCGACACGGTAGACCAACGCACGCAACTAGTGGGTGAGAACCGCCTGGAAATCCTCATGTTCCGACTGGCCGGGCGCCAGTTGTTTGCGATCAACGTGTTCAAGGTTCAGGAAGTCTTGCAGTTACCGAAACTGACCCTGATGCCCCAGCGCCATCCTTTTGTCTGTGGCGTGGTCAACCTGCGTGGGCAAACCTTGCCGGTGATCGACCTGTCCCAGGCCATTGGCATGCGTCCGTTGGTGCCAAGCCCTACCAGCACCATCATTGTCACTGAGTACAATCGCTCGGTGCAGGCGTTTCTTGTCGGCGGTGTGGACCGCATCGTCAACATGAACTGGGAAGCCATCCTGCCGCCGCCGACCAGTGCCGGCCGCCAGCACTATCTGACGGCTATCAGCAAGGTCGACGATCAGTTGGTGGAAATCATCGACGTTGAAAAGGTCCTGGCGGAAATCGTCCCGTACAACGCCAAAGTGTCTCGTGAAAAACTCGAAGACCCGGTGCTCGAACGCGCCCGTGGCCGTGAAGTATTGCTGGTGGATGACTCCAACGTGGCCCTGTCGCAATTGCGCGACACGCTAGGTCAGTTGGGCGTGAAAATGCACATCGCCAGCGACGGTTTGAAAGCGCTGAACATGCTTAAGGCCTGGGCTGACACCGGGGTGAACATGACGGACAAGCTGCTGATGATTTTTACCGATGCGGAAATGCCGGAAATGGACGGGTATCGCCTGACCACCGAGATCCGCAACGACCCGCGCCTGCGAGGCCTGTACGTGGTGATGCACACCTCGTTGTCCGGCAGCTTCAACGACTCGATGGTCAAGAAGGTCGGTTGCGACAACTTCCTTTCCAAGTTCCAGCCGGACAAGCTCGTGGACGTGGTGCGCCAGCGGTTGATGCGCGATGAAGTTCCGGCCTGACCCGATCAACCCTCAAGCAAGCCTTTGATTCGGCGATGAAGCTCGTATAGGGTGGCGCTTTGCCTACCAGGAAGCTGGCTATGCTGCATCTGAGCGCGCTCTATCGTTATCCGTTGAAGTCCGGCAAGGGCGAGACCCTGCAACAGGTCAATCTCGACAAACTGGGTGTGGACGGCGACCGACGCTGGATGCTCGTGGACGAAGCCAGCGGACGCTTTCTGTCCCAACGCGCGGTGGCCAAAATGAGCCAGTTGTCCGCGTTGTGGAATACCGAAGGTGGCTTGACCCTGAGTGCTCCGGGTTACAACCCCATCGATATCGCGCTGCCTGACGACCGTGCGCCATTGCGTGGCGTGACCCTCTGGCGCGACACGCTGCGCGTACCGGATGCGGGGGATGAGGCGGGCGCGTGGGTCAGTGAGTTCGTGGGTAAACCCAGTCGCCTGGTGCAGGTCCCGCTGGAGCGTGCCAGGACCACGTCGGCCGGCTACGGCAAAGACGACGATCAAGTGGCCTTCGCCGATGGCTTCCCGCTGTTGCTGATCGGACAGGCATCCCTGGACGACTTGTCGCATCGAGTGGGCCGTCCGCTGGAAATGCTGCGCTTCCGGCCAAACCTGGTGATCGAGGGCGCCGAAGCCTATGCCGAAGACGGTTGGAAGCGCATCCGCATCGGCGACGTTGAATTTCGTGTCGTCAAACCCTGTGCACGTTGCATTTTGACCACCATCGATCCGCAGACCGGTGAGCGCAGCGAAGACCGCGAACCGTTGGCCATGTTGCAGAAGTACCGTGCTGAAGCCGACGGTGCGATGTTCGGCCAGAACCTGGTCAACGACAGCAATGGCCGGCTTGAAGTCGGGATGTCGGTGACCATCCTCGAGTAACCCTACCCGGAATGAAAAATGCCCGCATCGAAGGATGCGGGCATTTTTTTATCGCTGTGAAAACCCGTGGTTTTAGCCGCGGTATTCGCACAGGTAAGCCGTGTCGACAGCCACTTTCAGCTGAAACTTGCTGTTGGCGGGTACGTTGAACTGGCTGCCGGCGGCGAAGGTTTCCCAGTCGGTGCTGTCAGGCAGTTTGACGGTCAGGGCGCCGGTCACCACGTGCATGATTTCCCGCTGGCTGGTGCCGAATTCGTATTCGCCCGGAGCCATGACGCCGATGGTCGCTGGACCTTCTGCAGTGCCAAAGGCGATCGACTTGACGGTGCCGTCGAAGTACTCGTTGACTTTAAACATGGGCGATTCCTCGAAAAGGGCTTAAAAGGGCCGGCCAGTATGCACAAGGCCCTCGGCGCCGTCACCTCTCTAGGCGGGGAGAATCAGCGGCAGCAAGCGCGCCGTATTGCGCGCATCTTCCAGCGCCCGGTGTTGTTGCCCGGTGAACTGCATGCCGGCCAGTTGCAGGGCACCATTGAGGCCCAACGGCCTTTCCAGTCGACGCACCTTGGCAAAGCGCTGCTTGAGGTTCATGTGCGGTACGCGGCTCAGCAGGCTGTCGAGTTGCAAGCGTTGCCATTCCTGCAGCAGCTGTTTGCGATCGTAATCCCCCCAACTGGCCCAGCCTTCCAGGCGTTCATGATGCTGGCCCAGCCAGCGTTCGAACGCCGCCCAGACTTCGCTTAGCGGTTGCGCAACATCGATATTGGCTTGAGTGATGTGCGTCAGCTCACGACAAAACGGCGTCAGCAAGGGTCGACGCAAAGGCCGCACGAAGCGCTGGAAGTGATCCAGCTCTCGGCCTTTACGGTCCACCAGCGTGGCGCCTATTTCGATGATTTCCATTTCTGTTACTGGCCAACCACCCTCGTCGGTGGTGGCTTCAAGATCAATGACCAGCCAATGGGGCATCGCAGGGTTCCTGGTATCCGCGTCTTGATAGGGCTTGAGCGTAGCCAAACCCGGCGGATCCGCCTAGCGGCTTATTCGACCTCGAGCAAAATCTGTCGATTTTTCACTTGATCGCCCACGCTGACTTGCAAGCGTTTGAGCACGCCATCGATCCCGGACTTGAGTGGATGCTCCATCTTCATGGCCTCGAGCACCACCAGCAGCTGGCCTTTGACGACGGTGCTGCCCTCACTGACCAGCACATCGACAATGGCGCCATCCATCGGCGCCTTGAGGGTGCCGCTGCTGACGCTGACCTGAGCACTGACCAGCGCTTGCGTACGATCGACCAGTCGCAGGCTGCCAGGCCCCGTGAACAGCCACAGTTCTCCAGCGTCGAGACGGTAGACATGCCGGCGCCGGATGCCATCGATTTCCAGGATGGCAGTGCGCCCGTCGCACTCAATGACCTTCAGATTCAGCGTTTGAGCAGCGATTTGAATCCGGTACGGCTCACCCGGCACGGCGTTCAATTCAACGACCCACTCCTGCTCACCCAGGCCGATGCGATAGTGCAGGGGGACGCTGGCGTTGTTGCGCCAACCCGGCAGGGAAGACGAATGTACCTTCGCAGAGCCGTGATAAAACAGCGCGGCCGCGATAGCCAATTGTTCATTGGTCGGTATCTGCGCCTGCAGGCAGGCATGGTCGGTGAACCAGGTCTGGATAAATCCGGTACTGAAATCGCCACTGACAAACGCGGGGTGCTCGAGCAAGCCTTCGAGCAAACGCTGATTGCTGTGCAGGCCCAGCAAAACGCTGTCTTGCACCGCCCTGAGCAACTTGCGCCGCGCCTCTTCCCGTGTGGCGCCGTGGGCGATGATCTTGCCGAGCATCGGGTCATAAAACGGGCTGATGATTTGGCCTTCGACCAGACCATGGTCGATCCGCACACCCGCCTGCAACGCCGGCTCCCACGCGGTGACACGGCCGGTTTGCGGCAGAAAGCCCTGCGCCGGATCTTCAGCGTACAAACGCACTTCCATGGCATGGCCGTTGAGTTGCACGTGCTCCTGGCGAAGCGGCAGCGGCAACCCCTCGGCGACCCTCAACTGCCAGGCCACCAGGTCAAGGCCAGTGATCAGTTCGGTCACGGGATGTTCGACTTGCAGCCGTGTGTTCATCTCCAGAAAGTAGAACTGCCCCCGCGCATCCAGCAGGAACTCCACGGTGCCGGCACCGACGTAATTCACCGCACGACCGGCCTTGAGCGCCGCCTCGCCCATGGCCTGGCGCAGTTCGGCCGTCATCACCGGGCAGGGCGCTTCCTCAATAACCTTCTGATGCCGGCGCTGAATCGAACAGTCGCGCTCGCCGAGGTAAATCAGGTTGCCGTGCTGGTCGCCGAACAGCTGCACCTCGACATGGCGTGGGTCTATCAAAGCTTGTTCGAGGATCAACTCGTCGCTGCCGAAACCGTTCAACGCCTCGGAGCGTGCAGTGCGGATCTGTTCCAGCAAGTCGTTTTCGTCGTGTACCAGACGCATGCCGCGCCCGCCACCGCCGGCACTGGCCTTGATCATCAGCGGATAGCCGATCGATTGCGCCTCGCGGCTCAGGGTGGCGTCGTCCTGTGCAGCGCCCTGATAGCCTTTGATGCACGGCACACCCGCGTCGATCATGGCGATTTTCGACAGGCGCTTGCTGCCCATCAGTTCGATGGCTTCGGGGCTGGGGCCGATGAAGGTGAGACCGGCGTCCTGGCAGGCGAGGGCGAACCCGGCGTTTTCCGAGAGAAAACCGTAGCCGGGATGCACCGCGTCGGCACCTGTGCGCCGCGCAGCTTCGATGATGGCTGGAATGTTCAGATAGGATTGCTGCACCGGCGCCGGGCCAATGTTGACGGCCTCATCGGCCATCTGCACATGCAGGGCGTCGGCGTCGGCATCGCTGAAGACGGCGACGGTGCGGTAGCCCAGGGCCTGGGCGGTGCGCTGGATGCGACAGGCGATTTCACCGCGGTTGGCGATCAGGATTTTTTTGAGCGCGGGCATGTGGGTTTCCCTTTTGTTTTTCGGTGAATTCGAGGGCCTCATCGCGGGCAAGCCCGGCTCCCACAGGTTCAGTGCTGTTCACAAAACTTCATTGCCACTCAAACCTGTGGGGGTAATGCAGAGCCTGTGGGGGCAATACAGGACCTGTGGGAGCCGGGCTTGCCCGCGATGCTCTTAGGGTGCCCACCCTGGTTTACGCTTTTGCACAAAAGCCATCGTCCCCTCGATGCCCTCACGCCCGGTCACCGCTTCGCTGAACCACTGCGCCGCGTCATCGAGCAAGGTATCTGAAGGTTGCCCGGCACTCGCCAGCAGGAGTTGTTTGGTGCGTGCATTCGCCTCCGGCGCGCAACACAGCACATGCGCCAGCACCTCGTCGAGGCGCTCGGCCAAGGCTTGGGCGTCATGTTCGACGAAATGCACCAGACCGATACGCCGCGCATGGGTGCCGTCGAAACGCGCTGCTGTCAGCGCGAGGTGTCGTGCCTGGGTCAGGCCGATGCGCTGGACCACGAAGGGGGCAATCTGCGCCGGCAGCACACCGAGGCTGGTTTCCGGCAAGCCGAACTGCGCCTGATGATCGGCCAATGCGACATCGCTGACGCAGGCCAGGCCCAGGCCACCGCCCAGCACTGCACCTTGCAGCACGGTAATCACCACTTGCGGGGCGTGTTGCACCTCTTGCAGCAGTGCGCCGAATGCCCGGTTCAGATCGCGAAAACCTGCCGCGCCCTGAGCCCGGGCGCCGGCCATGTCCTTGATGTCGCCACCGGCGCAAAAATGCCCGTCGGCGCCGCCGATCACCAATGCACGGATGTGTCGGTCATCGCGCACGGCCGCCAGCACCGCGCGCAAATCTGCAACCATCTGCAAGCTCATGGCATTGCGGCTTTCCGGGCGATTGAGGGTGATGTGCAGCACGCCGTTATGCGGTTCAAGCAGCAACGTCTGGCAATCCGGCAAGGTACTCATTTCTTTTTCCCCGGCAGAATGCCCATGAGTTTGCAGATGATCCCCAGCATGATTTCGTCGGCGCCGCCGCCGATCGACACCAGACGCACATCGCGATACGCCCGGGCCACCGGGTTGTCCCACATGAAGCCCATGCCGCCCCAGTATTGCAGGCAACTGTCACTGACTTCGCGTCCCAGGCGCCCGGCCTTGAGTTTGGCCATGGACGCCAGGCGAGTGACGTCCTGCCCTTTGATGTATTGCTCGGTCGCCTGATAGACCAGTGCCCGCAGGCATTCGATTTCGGTTTGCAGCTCGGCCAGGCGGAAGTGAATCACCTGATTGTCGATGAGCGCATTGCCGAAGGTCTTGCGCTCCTTGCAGTACTCGATGGTGCTGTCGATGCAGTATTCCAGGCCCTTGATCATGTTGGCCGCGCCGAACAACCGCTCCTCCTGGAACTGCAGCATCTGCATCATGAAGCCCGCGCCTTCGTGGCCGATGCGGTTGCGTTGCGGCACGCGCACGTTGTCGAAAAACACCTGGGCGGTTTCCGAACTGCGCATGCCGAGCTTGTCCAGGTGCGAACTGAGGCTGATCCCCGGCGTGTTCATCGGCACCATGATCAGCGACTTGTTGATGTGCGGCTTGTCGTCCGAGGTGTTGGCCAGCAGGCAGATGAAATCGGCACTCGGCGAGTTGGTGATCCACATTTTGCTGCCGTTGATCACGTAGTCGTCACCGTCCTTGCGCGCAGTGGTTTTCAGGCCGGCGACATCGGAACCGGCGCCGACTTCGGACACCCCGATACAGCCGACCTGTTCGCCGGTGATCGCCGGGCGCAAAAACTCCTCGCGCAAATCATCGGAGCCGAACCGCGCGAGTGCGGGCGTGCACATGTCGGTCTGCACGCCGATGGACATCGGAATGCCGCCGCAATGAATGGTGCCGAACTCTTCTGCCGCAACAATGGAGTAGCTGTAATCGAGGCCCATGCCACCGAATTTTTCCGGTTTGGAAATCCCCAGCAGACCGAGATCCCCGGCCTTGCGAAAGATCTCGTGAATCGGAAAGCGCCCGGCTTTTTCCCATTCTTCGACGTGAGGATTGATCTCGTGATCGACAAACTGGCGGACCGTGCGGCGCAGTGCTTCGTGTTCCTGGGTGAAGATCATTTTTATTGTTCTCCGTTGATCGCTCTTAGAAGCGGGCTACACCAAAACTGTTGGCTTGCAGCGGCCGCACTTCGGCCTCGTGACAGATGTCCAGCAAGTAACCGAGCAAGGTCCGGGTGTCACGCGGGTCAATCAGACCGTCGTCCCACAGGCTGGCGCTGCCATAGAGTGCAGTGGACTGGCTGTCGAGCTTTTGCGCGGTGACCGTTTCCAGCATGTCGAGCATTTTCGGGTCGGGCACCAATCCGTCTTTGGCCTGCTTGGCTTCAGTCACGATGCGCAATACCTTGCCAGCCTGGGCGCCGCCCATCACCGCCGTGCGGCTGTTGGGCCAGGCGAAGATGAAACGGGGATCGAGACCACGGCCGCACATCGCATAGTTACCGGCACCGTACGAGCCGCCGACGACGATGGTCAGTTTAGGCACACGCGCGTTGGCCACTGCCTGGATCATTTTGGCTCCGTGTTTGATGACCCCTTGCTGTTCCGATTCCGTCCCGACCATGAACCCGGTGGTGTTGTGGAAAAACAGCAGCGGTGTCTGGCTCTGGTCGCACAGCTGGATGAACTGCGCGGCCTTGCTCGCACCTTTAGGCGTGATCGGGCCGTTGTTGCCGATGAATCCGCAGGCGCGCCCCTGGATGTGCAGGTGACCGCAAATGGTTTGCTGATCGAACTCGCCCTTGAACTCGAGGAAGTTCGACGCGTCGGCAATCCGCGCGATGATTTCGCGCACATCGTAGGGTTTCTTCGGATCGTCCGGGATCAGCCCTAGCAACTCATCGATGGGGTAGAGCGGTTCGTCGTACTGCCGGGACTGGGCGAGCGGCAGTCGCGCATTCCACGGCAACAGACCGACAATCTCACGGACCTGACGCACGCCATCCGCATCGTTTTCGGCCAGGTACTCCGCGGTGCCGGCGATTTGCGCGTGCATCTCGGCGCCTCCCAGTGCTTCGTCGGTGGCGATTTCGCCGGTTGCGGCCTTCAACAGCGGCGGTCCGGCGAGAAACAGTTTGGCCTTGCCGCGCACCACCACCACGTAATCCGACAGCCCAGGCTGATAGGCACCGCCGGCGGTGGCGGAACCGTGCACGACGGTAATTTGCGGCAGCCCCATGGCCGACATGCGCGCCTGATTGGCGAAGCTGCGCGCGCCCTCGACAAAAATCTCCGCTGCGTAATTCAGGTTGGCGCCACCGCTCTCGGCAAGGGTGATCACCGGCAGTTTGTTTTCCATCGCGATCTGTTGCAGGCGCAGGGATTTTTTCAACCCGCTGGGGGAAATGGTCCCGCCCTTGATCGCGCTGTTGTTCGCCACCACCAGCACCCGCACGCCCGAGACGTAGCCGATCCCTGCTATCAAGCCGCCACCGGCTGAACTGCCATCCTTGTCATCATGCAGCTTGTAGCCGGCCAGGCACGCCAGTTCAAGGAACGGTGCGCCGGGATCGAGCAATAGGTTGAGTCGTTCCCGAGGCAATAATTGCCCGCGCTTGTCGAACTTGGGTTTGGCCTCGGCAGCCTTGTTCAGCAGGTTCTGTTCGAGCTGGCGCACATGCTCGATGCCCACCAGCATGGCTGCGCGGTTCCGGGCGAACGGTTCGCTGAACGGGTCCACCTGCGACTGGATGACCGGCATGGTTTATTCCTTGTCCTTGGGGGCGTCTGGCTGCAGTACATCGGGTAAGTACGCCCGATGAAAGCCGTTATAGGACTCGCTGTTCTGCGCCTTGTGAATCGGCCAGGCCCGACCGCCCAGACTCGCCGCACCGTCGATGCGCAGCGTGCTGCCGCTGATAAACGCCGCCGCGGGGCTGAGCAAAAAGACGATGGCCGCGCTGACTTCCGATTCGGTGCCGATGCGTTTGAGCGGTACGTGTTCGCGCAAGGTCGGGATGACGGCCTTGAACGCGCCTTCGTAGGTGTCCATGCCGCTCGACGCGATCCAGCCCGGCGCCACCGCATTCACCCGCACGCCGGCATAGCCCCATTCGAAAGCGGCGGTCTTGGTCAGGTTGTCCATGCCCGAACGTGCGGCGCCCGAGTGGCCCATGCCGGGCATGCCGCCCCACATGTCCGCGAGCATGTTGACGATCGCGCCGCCATGCTTGCTCATGGATTGATTGAACACTTCCCGGGCCATCAGGAAACCACCCACCAGGTTGGTGCGCATCACGGTTTCGAAACCCTTCTGATTGATCGAAGCGAGTGCGGAGGGAAATTGTCCCCCCGCATTGTTGACCAGGCCATGGATAGGCCCGTGCTCTCGGATCAACTCGCTGACCAGGTGCTTGACCGTTTCTTCCTCGCGTATGTCGCACACGGCCCAGTCAGCCTTGCCGCCGTCTTCGACGATTTCGGCGGCAACCTGTTTGAGCTTGTCGACTTTGCGCCCGACCAGCAGCACATGGGCGCCAAGGGCCGCGAGTTCGTGAGCGGTGCAGCGTCCGATACCGCTACCGCCGCCGGTGACGATAATGGTTTGACCCGCAAACAGATCGGTTTTGAATATCGAATCGTAGGCCACGGTGGCGGTCCTCTAGTTGACCTGGTCAGCGATGCTTTGCGGCACCGGAATCTGGATGTCCAACAGTTGCTGAGCGAATGCTTTGCCTTGTGGATCGATGCGCAAGCTGGCCACGCCACCGCCGCCCAAGGCATTTTCCAGGAGAAAATTAAGGCTGTGAGTGGCCGGCAGATACCAGCGCTCGACACGTCCGTGGACCGGGTCGAGGACATGGCTCATCCAGTCCACGATTACTTCCGGCGTCAGTGCTTCGGCGATCCACGGCAGGTACTCCGGCGCGCGGGCCATGACCCCGATATTGCTGTGATTGCCCTTGTCACCGGAGCGCGCAACCGCCAGCTTCACCAGCGCCACACTGGCGTCAGCGAGGCCGGCAGGTTTGGGCGGGTCGAGGGGTACAGGCAAATCATCGGTGTCGAGGACATCGCTGTCGGGCAGGGTGCAGGGGTGGCGTTTTCCGGCCAGGTCGATGGCCAGGGTGCAGGCGGTTTTATCGATCAGAAACGAAAACAGCCGGATCACCGGATACACCGTTGGCCGACCGCCGACGATCCCGGTCAACCCGGGCGCCATGCCGGTAGCGGCCTGGGCGATTTCCCGGGAGAACACGATCAGCGCCTGTTTGTTCGGGTGGCGCACCGCGAGTTTGATCACCACCTCGCGACTGTCCTGACGCTGGCCATGAGGACCGTAAGTGGCTTCGCTGCCGAGCAGCTCGATGTTCACTTCGCTATACGGCGCCCAACCGCGCTGGAGGAAAATCTCCGCCGTCTTGTTGATGATCGCGTCGCTGACACGGCGGGCTTTGTCGACCGCATCAATGCCGGCGATCAGGCAACTGGCGGTGCAACGGAAACCGTCCGGGTAGGTCGCGCTGACCTTGTAGTGATCGGTTGGGGGCAAGCCTTTGGCGCCGTGGACCTGCACCGTGTTTTTGCCCTGCTGCACCAGTTTGACCTGAGTAAAATCGCAGACCACGTCGGGCAACAGATAGGCCTGCGGGTCGCCGATTTCATAAAGCATTTGTTCACCCACGCTCAGCGGGGTGACGAGGCCGCCGGAGCCTTCGGGTTTGCTCACGGTGAACTGGCTGTCAGCGCTGACTTCGACGATGGGAAAACCGATGTGTTCGTAGTCGGGTACTTCACGCCAATCGGTGAAGTTGCCGCCGGTGCACTGCGCGCCGCATTCAATGAGGTGACCCGCCAGTGCGGCTTGGGCGAGTTTGTCGTAATCGTGCCAGGACCAGCCGAATTCATGCACCAGCGCAGCGCTGACCACGGCGCTATCGACCACGCGTCCGGTGATCACGATGTCCGCGCCCAACCGCAAGGCCTCGACGATGCCCGGTGCGCCGAGGTAGGCATTGGTCGAGACGCACATCGCTGGCAGCGGAGCGTCGGTGAACATTTCACGCAAACCCTGAGTGCTCAGCTGTTTGAACTGTGGCTGCAAGTCATCGCCCAGCAGCACGGCGATCTTCAATGCCACGCCCGCCTTGTCGCAGGCCGCTTGCAGGGCGGCGGCGCAGGCTTGCGGGTTGATTCCGCCAGCATTGCTGATGACGCGGATTTTTTGCTCGGCGAGCTGTGGGAGGAGCGGGCTGAGCACTTCAATAAAGTCGCTGGCGTACCCGGCCTGCGGGTCTTTCATCCGCGCGCCGGCCATGATCGACAAAGTTATTTCGGCCAGATAATCGAACACCAGGTAGTCCAGGCGTCCTCCCTCCACCAACTGAGCAGCGGCAGTCGACGTGTCACCCCAGAACGCGCTGGCGCATCCGATGCGAATGGTTTCAGGCACAGTCTTCTCCATAGTCACCTCCGACAGCAGTGGTTCGAGACTACCAAGCAAGCGCTTGGTTTGTAAATGCCTCGATTTACTTCTTCCCAAGCGCTTGCTTGGTTGTCATCGCCAGCTTAAATTGCCCGCGCAACCCCGCTGTTTTAGTGGCGATGGGCGTATTTGATTGAACGACTGTAGGAGAGAACGGGTGGACGAGCAAAAAGCCCTCAAGGTCATGCGCGAATTGGTCGACAACGGCCAGTTGACCGACCCGGACAGCGCCCGCGGCAAACTGCTGCAAGTGGCGGCTCACCTGTTTCGCAACAAAGGTTATGAGCGCACCACGGTGCGTGATCTGGCGGGCGCCGTGGGCATTCAGTCCGGCAGCATTTTTCATCACTTCAAAAGCAAGGACGAAATCCTGCGTGCGGTGATGGAAGAGACCATTCGCTACAACACTGCGCTGATGCGCGCGGCACTGGCCGAGTCCGACAGTGTGCGCGAGCGGGTGCTGGCGCTGATCCGATGCGAATTGCAGTCGATCATGGGCGGCAGCGGCGAGGCCATGGCGGTGCTGGTGTATGAATGGCGCTCGTTGTCCGAAGAAGGCCAGGCGCAAGTTCTGGCGTTGCGCGATATTTATGAAGACCTCTGGCTGCAAGTATTGGGCGAGGCCAAAGACGCCGGATTCATTCGCGGCGATGTGTTCATTACCCGCCGGTTCCTGACGGGTGCGCTGTCATGGACCACCACTTGGTTCCGTGCCGGTGGCAGCATGAGCCTTGATCAATTAGCCGATGAGGCGTTGATTCTGGTGCTGGAAGAGAAACAATAGTGCTATTTGGCCAGTAGGAAACTGGCTAAGTGGGTGAAACCGCCTAGTTTGAATGCATTGATGTGTCATTTTCGGGAGTAGGTTGTTTGATGTGCTCGCCAATTCAGACGGCCTCGCGATTTTCACTGGCGGCGCTCGCGGCGTTATTGCTCGCTGTGTCATGGACAGTGCCGTCCCAGGCTGGACAGCTGGTGCGCGTCGGCGCTGCGCATTTTCCTCCTTATACCGTGCGTCCCGAAATGGGCGCCGACACCGGCCTGTTACCGCAATTGATCGAGGCACTCAACGCTTCGCAAACCGATTACCAGTTTGCGTTGGTGCCAACCTCGATTCCCCGACGCTTCGGTGACTTCAAGCAAGGTCGGGTCGACATGGCTATTTTCGAAAACCCCGATTGGGGCTGGAAGGACATTCCCCACGTCACCGTCGATATGGGGCTGGAAGATGCCGAGATTTTTGTCGCGCAACGCCAGCCCGACCGACCACAGGACTATTTCTCCGACCTCACCGATAAACGTCTGGCGGTGTTCAGCGGCTATCACTACGAGTTCGCCAACTTCAATGCCGACCCGAAATTGCTGGCGCAGAACTACAACGCGACGCTGACCTATTCCCATGACAGCAACTTGCTGATGGTCCTGCGGGGCCGCGCAGACATCGCACTGGTGACACGTTCGTACCTGAGTGATTACCTGTTACGCAACGACAAAGTCGTCAATCAATTATTGGTGTCCGACCGCGTCGATCAGGTCTATCACCACTACGCGATCCTGCGGCCCTCTGCGCCCATCAGTGGCGAAGCCTTTGGCAAGTTGCTGCAAGGTTTGCGCGATAACGGCGCGATGCTGAGGATTTTTTCGCCCTACAAAATCGCCGTGGTGCCGGTGCCTGGCAACTGAATTGCGCCATGAGTCGTGAATTCGCGACTTCTCTTAAATTTCCCTGGCCGGCTCACGTCACCTCGTTGAACTGTCGACGATTATCGTGAGCGCTCCCATGCCAATTCTGAATGACCTGATCGCCCTGGCCTTACCGTCAGGCAGCCATCTTGTAGCGGATGAAACCGAAAACCGATTGGTCCTCAGCCTGGCGGGACAGCCGTTGATCCATCTGCGCCTGAATCCAAAGCCCGCGGTACAGGTACAGGTCGAGGCAGGCTTCAAACGCCCAGACACCGACGCGATCTGGGCCGCCTGTTATTGGTTGTTTGCCCGCGACCCTGCTTGCCAGCGCCTGACCTGGTTGCTCGATGACGTGCCCAATGAGGCGTTGCTCAGCGGCTTGCTGATCACCACCGACGTACCCGGTGATTACCGCTGCGAGCGCGCGCTGTTTTGGCAACTGCCCCAGCCGTGGCTGACGCAAGCGCGGGTCCACAGTTTTCCCCGGCAGATGATCATCAGCGCCGGCAAGCGCCACCCGTTGCGCGCGGTGAATCCTCAAGGTGAGGTGTATCGCCGTTTCGATGCGCGACTGGGCGCCTGGATCTCGTTACGCACTGTCGACATTGACCACGATCTGGAGCGCTTCAATCGCTGGCAGAACAGTGCGCGGGTGGCGAGCTTCTGGCAGGAGGAGGGCAGCCTCGAACAGCATCGCGAATACCTGACCAAACTCGAATCCGACCCGCACACGCTGACGTTGATCGGTTGTTTCGATGATCAGCCATTTGCCTATTTTGAAGCCTACTGGGCCAAGGAAGATCGCATCGCGCCGTTCTATGACGCCGCCGATTACGACCGGGGTATCCACATGCTGGTCGGTGAAGAAACACACCGTGGCCCACACAAGGTGGCGAGCTGGTTATCGGCGCTGACGCACTACCTGTTTCTCGATGATCCACGCACCCAGCGAGTAGTCGCCGAGCCGCGTGCGGATAACGCAAAGATGATCGAGTACCTGCAGGGGCAGCGTTTTTACTGCGAGAAAGAGTTCGACTTTCCGCATAAGCGCGCCGCGTTGATGGTGTTGGGGCGGGAGCGGTTTTTTGAGCGGTGTGAGCTGGTTTGAGGTGTGAGGCTCGGGATCTTTATTGAACTTGAGGCCGCCATCGCGAGCAGGCTCACTCCCACCTTGGATCTGTTGTGAACACGAAATCCGTGAACACCGCAGATTTAATGCAGGAGTGAGCCTGCTCGCGATAGGGGCGACGCAAATTTGCAGGTTTCAGCGACGAGCAAACGTGTCCGCACGATTCCCCGACACCTTGCGGCAGTGCACGAGCGCATCGCGAATCATGAAGTTCACCAGCGTCGGCGAGACGCCCAGTTCCTTGGCGATGTCTTTTTGCGGCACACCGTGCAAGCGGTACATCTCGAACGCGTAACGGGTGCGGGTCGGCAGCTCCGTCAGCGCATCGGCGATGTTTTCCAGGGTCGAGAAATTGATGTGCGAGGTTTCCGGCGAAGCACCTTGAATCACCACGTTCAACCCTTCCTCTTCAGGGCCGGAATACTTCTGCTCCAACGCCTGCTTGCGGTAGTGATCGATCGCCAGGTTGCGCACGATCTGGAACAAGTAACTGAGCTGCGCCTTGAAGGACGATGTGATCTGCGGTGCGGATTGCAGCCTGAAGAACGCATCCTGCACCACGTCTTCAGCACGGGACCGGCAACCGGTAATGCGCGCTGCAATCTTGACCAGAATCAGTCGATTGTCGACGAATGCCTGAAGTAACGGTGAGTCGCACCTGCTTGTGGATACTTGTTCCGTCATGGAAAACACCCTGCTGCAAAGAGGTTAGTGGGGCGGCGCGAAAGACCTGGGCTGCCCTACACATCGAGCGACAAATTATGTTGAATGATAATGATTGTCAATTGAGAAAGAGAATTAATGCTCCGCAAAGGTGCGTTTTGAGAACTGCGACACGCTGACGCACGCCAGCCCCGTTGGCGATCAGCCGTATGACTAATTATTTCAAGATCCCATCCGTTCTCCTTGGTGAATGGCCCGAACGTACAGCCCTGGCCAAACCAGCATTCCCAATGCCTTGCGCGGTCGGCGAAGACCGCGTCCTGCATGCCTCGAATGGGGCGTGACGTAAGAAAACCGATTCCATTTGCAAGCCCACATCTGGCAGGAAACCCCATGACCGACGCGTTCGAACTCCCAAGCAATCTGGTCCAAGCCCTTCAGCGCCGCGCGGCCCTGACGCCGGATCGGGTGGCCTTGCGGTTTCTCGCCGAAACCCCGGATCAAGCGGTGGTACTGAGTTATCGCGAGCTGGATCGGCGGGCCCGGGTCATTGCGGGGGCGCTGCAGGCCGAGGCTGAGTTTGGCGATCGCGCAGTGTTGTTGTTTCCAAGCGGCCCGGACTATGTCGCCGCCTTCTTCGGGTGCCTGTATGCCGGCGTGATCGCAGTCCCGGCGTATCCGCCAGAGTCGACCCGCCGTCATCATCAGCAACGCTTGCTGTCGATCATCAGCGATGCCGAACCGCGTCTGCTGCTGACCAGTACGAGTCTGCGCGACGCCTTGTTGCAGATCGAAGGTGCGCCAGCGTTGCTCTGCGTCGATAGCCTCGCCCCGGCGTTGGCGGATAGCTGGCGCGCGCCGGATCTGCCGGCCGAACACATTGCCTTTCTGCAGTACACCTCCGGTTCCACCGCGCTGCCCAAAGGCGTGCAAGTCAGCCACGGTAATCTGGTGGCGAACGAGTTGTTGATTCGCCACGGTTTCGGCATTGATCTGAACCCCGACGATGTGATTGTCAGCTGGTTGCCGCTGTATCACGACATGGGTTTGATCGGCGGTCTGTTGCAGCCGATTTTCAGTGGCGTGCCTTGCGTGTTGATGTCGCCGGCGTACTTCCTCGGTCGGCCGTTGCGCTGGCTCGAAGCGATCAGCGAGTACGGCGGCACCATCAGCGGCGGGCCGGATTTCGCTTATCGCCTGTGCAGCGAGCGGGTCAGCGAGTCGGCACTGCAACGGCTTGATCTCAGCGGCTGGCGCGTGGCGTATTCCGGTTCCGAACCGATTCGTCTCGACACCCTGGAACGCTTCGCGGCAAAGTTTGCTGCCTGCGGTTTTACCCCGGACAGTTTCATGGCGTCCTACGGTTTGGCCGAAGCGACGCTGTTCGTCGCCGGCAGCCCGCGCGGCCATGGCATCGGCACTCTGCGCGTCGATGAACAAGCGCTGGCACAGAACCGGGCCGAGTCGGGCGAGGGCAGTTCGATCATGAGTTGCGGCATCAGCCAGCCGGATCACGCGGTGCTGATTGTCGACCCGCAGGCGCTCAACGAACTGGCTGACAACAGCGTTGGCGAAGTCTGGGCCGCCGGTCCGAGCATCGCCCAGGGCTACTGGCGCAATCCCGAAGCCAGCGCCAAGACCTTCGTCCAGCACGCCGGGCGCACCTGGCTGCGCACTGGCGATCTGGGGTTCATGCGCGACGGCGAACTGTTCATCACCGGTCGCCTGAAAGACATGCTCATCGTTCGCGGTCACAACCTGTACCCGCAAGACATCGAACAGACCATCGAACGCGAAGTCGAGGTCGTGCGCAAAGGTCGGGTGGCCGCGTTTGCCGTCACGGTCGACGGTCAGGAGGGCATCGGGATCGCTGCGGAGATCAGCCGCAGCGTGCAGAAAATCCTGCCGCCCGAAGCGTTGATCAAGTCCATTCGCCAAGCGGTGGCGGAGGCGTATCAAGAGGCGCCAAGTGTCGTGGCGTTGCTCAATCCCGGTGCGCTGCCGAAAACTTCCAGCGGCAAGTTGCAACGAGCGGCGTGCCGTATTCGATTGGCGGACGACAGTCTCGACCATTACGCGCTGTTTCCTTCAGCGGTCAGCGCCAGGGTCGGGCAAAGCGAGTTCGCTGGCGAGCTGCACACCCTGATCGGGCAGATCTGGTGCGAGCAATTGCAGGTCAAACAGGTCGAGGCCGATGATCACTTCTTCCTGCTCGGTGGCAACTCCATTTCGGCGACTCAGGTGGTCGCGCGGCTGCGTGAAGAACTCGGTCTTGAGCTGAACCTGCGCTTGTTGTTCGAGGCCCCGACCCTGGGCGCATTCGCCGACGCCGTCGCCCGCCAACAACAGGACGGCGGACTGGCTCAAGGCGCAATCTCCACGCTGACGCGCAGTGAACCGATGCCGCAGTCCCTTGCGCAAAACCGATTGTGGATCACCTGGCAGCTCGACCCGCAGAGCAGCGCTTACAACATTCCGGGAGCTTTGCGTTTACGTGGCGAACTGGACGAAGACGCGTTGCGTGCCAGTTTCCAGCAACTGATCGAACGCCACGAATCCCTGCGCACGCGCTTCTTCGAACGTGATGGCGTGGCGCTGCAACAGATCGACGCGCCCGGCGTGTTCAACCTGCAACTGATCGACATCAGCGACTTGCCAGCCAGCGAGCGAGAGGCGCGCGCGCAGCAGATTCGTGAAGACGAAGCCCATACCCAATTCGATCTGGAGAAAGGTCCGCTGCTGTGGGTGACCCTGGTGCGCCTGGATGATGAGGACCATCAGCTGCTGGTGACGATGCACCACATCATCGCCGACGGTTGGTCGCTGAACGTATTGATCGACGAGTTCTCGCGGGTCTACGCCGCCGCCTCCCAGGGGCAAACCGCAGCGCTTGCCCCCTTGCCGACCCAGTACGCCGATTACGGCAGCTGGCAGCGCCAATGGCTGGCACAAGGGGAGGGTGAGCGACAATTGGCCTACTGGAAAGCGCAGTTGGGGACTGAACATCCGACCCTGAATCTGGCCACTGATCATCCCCGTTCAAAAAAGCCAAGCCAACCTGCAGCCCGTCATTCGATCAAGCTGGCGACGACCCTCAGCGACGCCATTCGCCGGACGGCCCATGCCCATGAATCGACGCCGTTCATGTTGTTGCTTGCCGCCTTCCAGAGTCTGTTGCATCGCTACAGCGGTCAGCGCGACATCCGCATCGGCGTGCCCAATGCCAACCGTCCTCGACTGGAAACACAGGGACTGATCGGGTTCTTCATCAACACCCAAGTGATGCGCGCCGAGGTGGATGCGCGGCTGCCGTTCGTTGAGTTGCTGGCGCAAACCCGTCACGCGGCCTTGGGCGCCCAGGCGCATCAGGACTTGCCGTTCGAACAGCTGCTCGAAACCTTCCCCCATGCTCGGGAACAAGGTCTGTTCCAGGTCATGTTCAACCATCAGCAGCGTGACCTGAGCGCGCTGCGCCGGCTGCCTGGATTGCTGGCAGAAGAACTGCCGTGGCACAGTCGTGAAGCCAAGTTCGACCTGCAATTGCACAGCGAAGAAGATGCCAAAGGGCGTCTGAGCCTGTCCTTCGATTACGCCAGTGAGCTGTTCGACAGCGCCACCATCGAGCGCCTGGCGGAGCATTTCAGCACCCTGCTGCGGGACGTTTGCGAGCGACCGCAAAGCGCCATCGGTGACTTGCAGCTGCTGTCACCAAGCGAGCAACAACACCAGGCAACGTGGAGCGTTGCACCGTGTACACCGGCCAGCCAGTGGCTCCCGGAACAACTCAGCGAGCAGGCGCGGCTGACCCCGGAACGCATCGCGCTGATCTGGGACGGCGGCAGCCTGGACTTCACGCAATTGCACACCCAGGCCAACCGGCTGGCGCATTACCTGCGTGACAAAGGCGTCGGCCCGGATGTGTGCGTGGCGATTGCCGCCGAGCGTTCGCCGCAGCTGTTGATCGGCCTGCTGGCGATCATCAAGGCCGGTGGCGCCTACGTTCCACTGGATCCTGATTACCCCGCCGAACGCCTGGCCTACATGCTCAGCGACAGCGGCGTTGAATTGCTGCTGACCCAGACCGAATTGCTCGATCGCTTGCCGGCCACCGCAGGCGTCAGCGTGATCGCCATGGACACCCTGCACCTGGAAAGCTGGCCGAGTCACGCACCGGGCCTGCACTTGCACGGCGACAACCTGGCCTACGTGATTTACACCTCCGGTTCCACCGGCCAGCCCAAGGGCGTCGGCAATACCCACGCCGCCCTCGCCGAGCGGCTGCAATGGATGCAGTCCACCTATCGCCTGAACGATACCGACGTGCTGATGCAAAAGGCGCCGATCAGTTTTGACGTGTCGGTGTGGGAGTGCTTCTGGCCGCTGATAACGGGGGCACGTTTGCTGATCGCCGGCCCTGGCGAACACCGCGACCCGCACCGCATCGCCCAGTTGGTTCAAACCTACGGCGTCACCACACTGCACTTCGTGCCTGCGCTGCTTTCATTGTTTATCGACGAACCGCTCACCGCCGAATGCACCAGCCTGCGCCGGGTATTTTCCGGGGGTGAAGCTTTGCCCGCGGAGCTGCGTAACCGCGTGCTGGAACAGCTGCCAGCGGTGCAATTGCACAACCGTTATGGCCCGACCGAAACCGCGATCAACGTCACCCATTGGCAGTGCTCCCTCGAGGACGGTGAGCGTTCGCCGATTGGCCGACCGTTGGGCAATGTTGTCTGCCGGGTGCTCGACCACGATCTCAACCCCGTGCCGGCCGGCGTGCCGGGTGAGTTGTGCATCAGTGGTATCGGTCTGGCCCGTGGCTATTTGGGACGTCCTTCGTTGACCGCCGAGCGTTTTGTCGTGGATCCGCTGGGCGAGCAGGGCGCCCGCCTGTACCGCACCGGCGACCGGGCACGCTGGACCGCAGAGGGGGTTATCGAATACCTCGGTCGTCTCGATCAGCAGGTCAAGTTGCGTGGTTTTCGTGTCGAGCCGGAAGAAATCGAGGCGCGGTTGCTGGCTCAGGATGGCGTCGTTCAAGCCGTCGTGCTGGTGCGTGAAACGTCGGCCGGTGGACAGTTGATTGGCTATTACACGAGCACGGGTTTCTGCGAAGAAATCGATGCACAAAACCAGCGCCTGCACGCCGCATTGGCGGCCGAGTTGCCTGAATACATGGTCCCGGCGCAATTGATGCGGCTGGACGAAATGCCCCTGAGCCCGAGCGGCAAACTCGATCGCCGGGCCTTGCCTGAACCGCACTGGCAGGTACGCGAGCACGTCGAACCGGTCAGCGACCTGGAACAAAAGATCGCCGGCATCTGGCGCGAAGTGCTGGGCCTTGCGCAAATCGGTCTGCGTGACGATTTCTTTGCCCTGGGCGGTCATTCGTTGCTGGCCACGCAAATCATTTCTCGCACCCGTCAGGCCTGCGATGTCGAGTTACCGTTGCGAGCGTTGTTCGAGAACAGCGAGCTGGGCGCATTTGCCGAACAGGTCCGATTGATCCAGGCCAGCGGCAAAACCAACCAGCAACCACCGATTGAGAAAGTCGACCGCAGCCAACCGGTGCCCTTGTCCTATTCCCAGCAGCGCATGTGGTTCCTCTGGCAGATGGAACCGGACAGCCCGGCTTACAACGTCGGTGGCATGGCGCGATTGCGCGGGGTGCTGGATGTCGGGCGCTTCGAGGCGGCGTTGCAGGCGTTGATCATGCGCCACGAAACCCTGCGCACCACGTTCCCGAGCATCGACGGTGTGGCCAGGCAACAGGTGCATGCGCACACCGGCATGCGCATGGAGTTCAAGGATTTCACTGCGCTGGATGCCGACGGTCGTGAATGGCAGGTCCAGCAACTGGCTGACGACGAGGCGCACAAACCTTTCAATCTGGAAACCGGGCCGCTGCTTCGCGCGTGCATGGTCAAGACTGACGAGCTGGAACATTATCTGGTGCTGACCCTGCACCACATCGTCACCGAAGGCTGGGCGATGGATATCTTTGCCCGGGAATTGAGCGCGCTCTACGAAGCCCTGGTGGAGGACCGCGAATCGCCGCTGGCGCCGCTGCCGGTGCAATACCTCGACTACAGCGTGTGGCAGCGTCAGTGGCTGGAGTCTGGTGAACGCCAGCGTCAACTGGACTACTGGACCGCGCAACTGGGCCCTGAACATCCGCTGCTGGAATTGCCCTCCGACCGCCCGCGTCCGCCGGTGCAAAGCCATCAGGGCGAGTTGTTCCGTTTCGACTTGAGTGATGACCTCGCCGCACGGGTTCGAGCCTTCAATGCGCAGAACGGTCTAACCCTGTTCATGACCATGACGGCCGCATTGGCGGTGCTGCTTTACCGCTACAGTGGCCAGACCGACTTGCGCATTGGCGCGCCGGTGGCCAACCGGATTCGTCCGGAAAGCGAAGGGCTGATTGGGGCTTTCCTCAATACACAGGTGCTGCGTTGCCAGCTCGACGGCCAGATGTCCGTTGGCGAATTGTTCGATCAGGTCCGCCATACCGTCATCGAAGGCCAGTCCCATCAAGACCTGCCGTTCGATCACTTGGTGGAAGCCTTGCAGCCACCGCGTAGCACGGCTTACAACCCGCTGTTCCAAGTGATGTGCAACGTCCAGCGCTGGGAATTCCAGCAGAGTCGTACCCTGGCGGGCATGACCGTCGAGTACCTGGCCAATGATGCGCGTGCGACCAAGTTCGACCTTAATCTGGAAGTCACCGACCTCGATCATCGGCTCGGTTGCTGCCTGACCTACAGCACCGATTTGTTCGATGAACCACGCATTGCGCGCATGGCCGGGCATTGGCGCAACCTGCTCGAAGCCTTACTCAGCGATCCGCAACAGCGCCTCAGCGACTTGCCATTGCTGGAAGCCACTGAGCAGCAACAGTTGCTCGACAGCCTTGGTGTCGAACCGGGGGAGCATCGTCTTGACCAGTGCATTCATCACCTGTTCAGCGAGCAGGCACTGATTCGAAAAGATGCGCCGGCACTGACGTTCGCCGGGCACACCCTGAGCTATGCCGAACTCGACAGCCGCGCCAATCGCCTGGCCTGGATGCTCCGCGAACGCGGTGTCGGCCCGCAAGTGCGCGTCGGCCTGGCGCTTGAACGGTCGCTGGACATGGTTGTCGGCCTGCTGGCGATCCTCAAGGCGGGCGGCGCCTATGTGCCGCTGGACCCCGAGTATCCGCTGGACCGTTTGCATTACATGATCGAAGACAGTGGCATCGGTTTGCTGCTCAGCGATGCTGCGATGTTCAAGGCGCTTGGCCAACTGCCGGCGAGTTTGGAGCGCTGGTGCCTCGAAGAGGATGCCGCTGAACTGGCGAATTACCCGGCCAGTGAGCTGCCATTCATCAGCCTGCCGCAGCATCAGGCGTACCTGATCTACACATCTGGCTCCACCGGCAGACCGAAAGGCGTGGTGGTGTCCCACGGTGAAATCGCGATGCATTGTCGTGCCGTGATCGAACGCTTCGGGATGCGCCCGGACGATTGCGAACTGCACTTCTATTCCATCAATTTCGACGCCGCCACCGAGCGCTTGCTCGTGCCGTTGTTGAGTGGCGCGCAGGTCGTATTGCGCGCTCAGGGACAGTGGGATGCGGAAGAAATCTGCGGCTTGATTCGCCAGCACCACATCAACGTTCTCGGTTTCACGCCGAGCTACGGTAGCCAGTTGGCGCAATGGCTGGCCACTCGAAATGAAATCCTGCCGGTGCGTATGTGCATCACCGGTGGCGAGGCGCTGACTGGCGAACACCTGCAGCGCATTCGTGCGGCGTTCAAGCCGAGCCTGTTCTTCAATGCCTATGGCCCGACTGAAACCGTGGTCATGCCGCTGGCCAGCCTGGCTCCGGAGGAATTGGAAGAAGGCCTGGGCAGTGTGCCGATCGGCAGCGTGATCGGCGCTCGCGTGGCCTACATCCTTGATGCCGACCTGGCCCTGGTGCCACAAGGTGCCAGCGGCGAGTTGTACGTTGGCGGTGCCGGTCTGGCGCAGGGGTATCACCAGCGTCCAGGCATGACGGCCGAGCGGTTTGTGGCGGACCCGTTTGCGGCCGACGGCGGGCGCCTGTATCGCACCGGTGACCTGGTTCGCCAGCGTGACGACGGACTGGTGGAGTATCTGGGACGTATCGACCATCAAGTGAAGATCCGTGGCTTCCGCATCGAACTGGGCGAAATCGAAACCCGTTTGCTCGAGCATGAATCCGTGCGCGAGGCGGTGGTGCTTGCCCTGGACGCACCCAGCGGGAAGCAATTGGTCGGCTACGTGCTGACCGATACCGCCGCGCAGGATGACTTGCAACAGGCCTCGCTGCGTGACGCGCTCAAGGCTCAGCTCAAATCCCAGCTGCCGGACTACATGGTGCCAACGCACCTGATCCTGCTGGCTCACTGGCCGCTGACCGCCAACGGCAAACTGGATCGCCGCGCGTTGCCGGCGCCGGACCCCGAGCTGAACCGTCAGCAGTACGTGGCGCCGAGCAACGCGCTGGAACTGACTTTGGCCGGCATTTGGTGCGACGTGTTGAACGTCCAGCAGGTCGGTCTCAATGACAACTTTTTCGAACTGGGCGGTGATTCGATCCTGTCGATCCAGGTGGTCAGCCGCGCACGGCAACAGGGCATTCACTTCAGTCCGCGGGACCTGTTCCAGCACCAGACGGTGCACACCCTCGCTGCCGTCGCGACCCGCACTGAGCAGGTGACTGCCGAGCAAGGTTTGCTGACGGGCGAATCGCGCCTGACACCGATCCAGCATTGGTTCTTCGACAGCGAGATCCCTGAGCGCCACCACTGGAACCAGGCCTTGCTGCTGGAACCGGCCGAGACGCTGGAACCTCATCGTCTTGAGCAAGCGCTGCTGGCAGTGATCGCACAGCACGACGCCTTGCGCCTGCGTTTCACCAACGCCGCGGGGCAATGGCGCGCCGAACACCAGGCTGAATCTGACGTCCCGGTGCTCTGGCAAGTACGGGTGAAATCCATGGACCAGTGCACGGCGCTGTTCGCCGACGCCCAGCGAAGCCTCGACCTCGAACAGGGACCCCTGGTTCGTGCGCTGTTGGTTGATGGTCCACAGGACCAGCAGCGATTGTTCATCGCCATTCACCACCTGGTGGTGGACGGGGTTTCGTGGCGCGTCTTGCTGGACGATGTGCAAACGGCCTATCGCCAATTGCCCTTGCAGGAGACGGTGCAACTGCCAGCGAAAACCAGCGCCTTCCGGGACTGGGCCGCTCGCTTGCAGGCTTACGCTGGCAGCGAATCCCTGCGCGAGGAATTGAGCTGGTGGCAGGCGAACCTGGCAGGTCCTCACGCCGGGTTGCCGTGCCCCCGCCCTGAAGGTGGACGTCAACACCGTCACGCGCAAACGGTCAGTGTGCGCCTCGACAGCGAACAGACACGCCAGTTGCTGCAGCAGGCGCCGAGTGCCTATCGCACTCAGGTCAATGACCTGCTGCTGACTGCATTGGCTCGCGTATTGTGCCGCTGGAGCGGTCACGCATCCGCCTTGATTCAATTGGAAGGTCATGGCCGTGAAAGCCTGTTTGATGACATCGATCTGACCCGCACCGTGGGTTGGTTCACCAGTGCGTATCCGTTGCGGCTGACACCGGCGAACAGCCAGGGCGACTCGATCAAGGCGATCAAGGAGCAACTGCGTGCCGTGCCGCACAAAGGTCTGGGGTATGGCGTGCTGCGCTACCTCGCCGATGATTTGTGCCGTACTGCCATGGCAGCTTTGCCGCCGGCGCAGATCACCTTCAATTACCTCGGCCAGTTCGACCAGAGTTTTGCCGATGATGCGTTGTTCCGTCCGCTGGGCGAGCCGGTTGGCGCGGCCCATGACCCGAAAGCACCGCTGCCGAACGAACTGAGCGTCGACAGTCAGGTCTACGGCGGCGAGCTGGTATTGCGCTGGACGTTCAGTGCCGAACGCCACGATCCGCAGACCATCACCGAGCTGGCGAACGCCTATCTGGGGGAGCTGCAAGACCTGGTCGAGCATTGCCTGCGCGACGATGCGGGCGGCTTGACGCCGTCGGATTTCCCGTTGGCCGGACTGACCCAGGCACAACTCGACGCGCTGCCCGTGCCCGCTGCGGTCATCGAGGATGTGTATCCCCTGACACCGATGCAGGAAGGCATGTTGCTGCACACCCTGCTGGAACCGGGCACCGGGCTGTATTACATGCAGGACCGTTATCGCATCAACAGCCAACTTGATCCGCAGCGTTTTGCCGAAGCCTGGCAAGCGGTGATTGCGCGTCACGAAGCCCTGCGTGCCTCGTTTTGCTGGAACGTCGGCGAAGACATGCTGCAGGTTATCCACAAGCCGGGCAGCACGCCGATCGAGTTTCTGGACTGGACCGATGTCGCCGACACCGAGCAAGAACCGAAGCTGCAGGCACTTCTTAAAAGCGAGCGCGAGGCCGGTTTCGATCTGCTTGTTCAGGCGCCGTTCCACCTGCGACTGATCCGGGTTGGCGCCGCGCGCTACTGGTTCATGATGAGCAACCACCACATCCTCATCGATGCGTGGTGCCGTTCGCTGCTGATGAACGATTTCTTCGAGATCTACACCGCCCTGGGCGAAAATCGCCAGGCACAACTGGCCGTGCCGCCGCGCTATCGCGACTACATTGGCTGGCTGCAACGCCAGAGCCTGGAGGAGGCTCGGCAGTGGTGGAAGGACAATCTGCACGGCTTCGAACGGACCACGCCGATCCCGAGTGACCGGCCTTTCCTGCGTGAACACGCCGGTGAAAGTGGCGGCATGATCGTAGGCGATCGCTACACCCGACTGGATGCCCGGGACGGTGCGCAACTGCGCGAATTGGCCCAGGCCCATCAGTTGACCATCAACACCTTTGCCCAGGCGGCATGGGCCTTGGTGTTGCGGCGTTTGAGCGGTGATCGTGATGTGCTGTTCGGCGTCACGGTGGCCGGACGTCCGGTGGAAATGCCGGCGATGCAGCGCACGGTCGGGCTGTTCATCAACAGCATTGCGCTGCGGGTGAAAATGCCTGAAGACGATCAGCGTTGCAGCATTCGCCAGTGGCTCAGTGACTTGCTCGACAGCAACATGCAGCTGCGCGAGTACGAGTACCTGCCGCTGGTGAGCATTCAGGAAACCAGCGAACTGCCCAAGGGCCAGCCGCTGTTCGACAGTCTTTTTGTGTTCGAAAACGCCCCGGTGGAAGTCTCGGTGCTGGACCGTGCCCAGAGTCTTAACGCGACTTCGGATTCGGGACGCACCCACACCAACTTCCCGCTCACAGCCGTGTGTTATCCAGGCGATGACCTGGGCTTGCACCTGTCTTACGACCAGCGTTTCTTCGATGAGGCCACGGTCGAACGCATGCTCGGCGAGTTCAAGCGCTTGCTGCTGGCGCTGGTGGAGGGGTTCCATGGCGACATGGCGGACTTGCCGCTGCTGGGGGCCGAGGAAGAGGATTTCCTGATCCACGGTTGCAATCAGAGCGAGCACGAATATCCGCTGGAGCAGAGCTACGTAGCGCTGTTCGAAGCACAGGTTGCCCAGCATCCGCAGCGCGTGGCCGCCAGTTGCCTGGATAAACAGCACAGCTATGCCGAGCTGAACCAGCGCAGTAACCGGCTGGGTCATGCCCTGATCGCGGCCGGTGTCGGGCTGGATCAAGCGGTGGCGTTGCTGGGTGAACGTAACCTTGATTTGCTCGGGATGATCATCGGCAGCTTCAAGGCCGGAGCGGGTTACCTGCCGCTGGATCCGGGGCTGCCAAGCCAGCGACTGAGCCGGATCATCGACCTGAGTCGCACGCCGTTGCTGGTGTGTACAGAGGCGTGCCGTGAACAGGCTGTCGCGCTGCTGGACGCCTGCGGCTGTGCCAATCGACCTCGGTTGCTGGTCTGGGAAGAGGTGCAGGCGAGTGGCGCGTCGGTGACCAATCCCGGCCTCTACAGCGGTCCGGACAATCTGGCGTATGTGATTTACACCTCCGGTTCCACCGGCTTGCCCAAGGGCGTGATGGTCGAGCAGCGCGGCATGCTCAATAACCAGTTGAGCAAGGTGCCGTACCTGGACCTGAGCGATGCCGACGTGATCGCGCAGACGGCTTCGCAAAGCTTCGATATTTCGGTCTGGCAGTTCCTCGCCGCGCCGTTGTTCGGCGCACGGGTCGACATCGTGCCGAACACCATCGCCCACGATCCGCAGGGGTTGCTGGCGCACGTCTCGGCACACGGTGTCACCGTGCTGGAAAGCGTGCCGTCGCTGATCCAGGGCATGCTTGCCCAGGATCGAATGAGCCTCGACGGCCTGCGCTGGATGCTGCCGACGGGGGAGGCCATGCCGCCGGAGCTTGCCCATCAATGGCTGCTGCGTTATCCGGATATCGGGCTGGTGAATGCGTATGGTCCGGCGGAGTGCTCGGATGACGTGGCGTTTTTCCGTGTCGATCCGGCCTCGACCCGCGGCAGCTATTTGCCGATCGGTACACCGACCGACAACAACCGTTTGTACCTGCTCGATGGCGCGCTGGAACTGGTGCCGCTGGGCGCGGTGGGCGAGTTGTGCGTTGCCGGTACGGGCGTCGGACGTGGCTATGTGAGCGATCCGCTGCGCACCGCGCAAGTCTTCGTGCCGAACCCGTTTGGCGCGCCGGGGGATCGTCTGTATCGCACGGGCGACCTGGCCCGGCGTCGCAGCGACGGCGTGCTGGAGTACGTCGGGCGAATCGACCATCAAGTGAAAATTCGCGGTTACCGCATCGAGCTCGGTGAAATCGAAGCGCGCCTTCACGAACAGCCGCACATTCGCGAAGCGGCGGTCGGCGTCCAGGACGGCTTCAATGGCAAGCACCTGGTCGGCTATCTGGTAGCGGCTGATTCGACGCTCAACCCGAACGAACACCTGGAGCGCATCAAACAACGCCTGCGCGCCGAACTGCCGGAATACATGGTGCCGCTGCACTGGCTATGGCTGGACCGGATGCCGCTCAACGCCAACGGCAAGCTCGATCGAAAAGCCCTGCCGGTGCTTGAAATCGGCCAATTGCAGAACCAGGACTACCAGGCGCCGCGCAACGGGCTGGAGCAGACGCTGGCCGATATTTGGGCAGAAGTGCTGAAGGTCGACAAAGTTGGAGTGCGCGACAACTTCTTCGAACTGGGCGGGCATTCGCTATTGGCGACGCAAATCGCGTCACGGGTGCAGAAAGCGCTGCAACGCGATGTACCGCTGCGAGCAATGTTCGAGTGCAGCACAGTAGAGGAACTGGCCGGGTACATCGATGGGCTGGCTGTGAACGATATGACTGAAGAGAAGGCGGAGCGGTTGAATGATCTGATGGCAGAGCTGGAGGGGTTTTAATTTGCTTTTGCTCTGTTTTGCTCTGCTTTTGATCTTCTTGCCGCCTCGGAAGGCCGAGCGCAGGTTCTGCGCAGTGGGCAACCCGGCAAGGATGCCGGGTTAGCCGCCCCCGGCCATGGATGGCCGATGGCGGCGGGCCCACGGAGCAGGACCGGAGTGAGGGAATGCCGAGCCCAGGCGAGGCACCGTACGAAAGGGGCAAGAGCCCTTGGTTACTTGGGGCTTTTCCAAGTGACTCGCCGTAAGGGCGAAACCAATAGAAGCCGTAACCGCAGGAATGGATATGTACACCATCAAAACAACACCGCCTGCCAGGACGCCATCGCCGGCAAGCCAGCTCCCACAGTTTGATCCGGGTGCATCAGGGAGATATGAGTCGGCTGTGAGGCCGCGATCGCGAGCAGGCTCGCTCCTACAGTTTGATCCGGGTACATCACGGAGATAGGAGTCGGCTGTGAGGCCGCGATCGCGAGCAGGCTCAGCTCCTACAGTTGATCTGGTGTGCCTCCGGCGAAATGGGGCTGAAGACTGCCAATACTTTTGACACAGATTGCGTGTTGACTGACAAATCCACCCAGCGGAGCCTGCCTGTTCAATTTTTGTCGAGTAAAAAATCAATGCCCTTCGTGACAATAGACGGTCAACCACTTCACTACATTGAGAAAGGCAGGGGACCTGCGGTACTGCTTGCCGGAAGTTACCTGTGGGATCAGACCATGTGGGCGCCACAGATCGACGCGTTGTCGCAACACTACCGAGTGATTGCCCTGGACCTTTGGGGCCACGGTCAATCCGGGCGACTACCGGACGGCACCATCTCCCTCGATGATATTTCCCGTCAGGCGCTGGGGCTTCTGGATTATTTGAACATCGATCGCATCGCACTGGTCGGGCTTTCAGTTGGCGGTATGTGGGGCGCGCGACTGGCCTTGGCGGCTCCGCAACGTGTCAGTGGGCTGGTGATGATGGATACCTACGTCGGCATCGAGCCCGAGCCGACTCGCCAGTATTATTTTTCGTTGTTGAAGCAGATCGAAGAGGCTGGAGTCATCACACCGTCGTTGCTGGATATTGTGGTGCCTATCTTCTTCCGTCCTGGTATCGATCCACAGTCGGCGCTGTATCAGAATTTCCGTGCGTCGCTGGCGGCGTTGCCGGCGGATCGACTACGCGAAAGCATCGTACCGATGGGGCGGATTACTTTTGGTCGAAGTGATCTGTTGCCGCGCCTGAGTGAACTGAACCCAGAAACGACGCTGGTGATGTGTGGCGATCAGGACACCCCAAGGCCTCCCCTCGAAGCCCAGGAAATGGCGGAGCTGATTGGCTGCCCATTCCTGCTGGTGCCGGAGGCGGGGCATATTTCCAATCTAGAGAATCCGCGGTTTGTCACTGAAGTACTGCTGAAGTTTCTTGGCGAGAGAAACTGATCGTCCTCTCGCATTCATCGAAAAGCTCGCAGCCTGCGAGCTTTTCATTTGGGCGGCGCTTGCAACAGAAGCCGTGAAATCACTTGGGACCGAGGATCTTCGCCAGTTTGTCCGGCGACGGCGCACCTTGCTGCTGCTGCAATTCGCCCTTGTCATCCATGTAGAAAATCGCCGGAGTCGCGGACAACTCCAGGTCTTCCATCAACTGCATGTTCGCCTCGAGCTTAGCCTGAATCGCCGGCGGTACATCTTTGAGCGCTTTCAGCGTGCTTGCCTTGCCGGATTTTTCATGTTCCTGGAGGGCTTTGACCGGGTCCTTGGCGGCGAGCAACGCAGCGGATTTCCCCGGACTGTCTTCGCGAATAATACCGACCATGATATGTCGCAACTGCACTTTACCGGCCTTTACCCACGGACGCGCCTGTTCCCAGAACATGTTGCAGTAAGGACAGTTCGGATCGCTGAACAGGTACACCACACGAGGTGCGTCCTTGTTGCCATCAGCGATCCAGTTGCTTGCTTCCATCTTCGCCCACACTTCCTTGGACATCGGCGCGTACACCAGCTTTTGCAGCGGCGCGGTACTCAGGTCGTTGCCCTCGGCGTCATACAGATTACCCAGCAACACGTGTTTACCGTCAGGGGTGAGGTACAGCGCCATGCCGCGGTTCTGGTACTGTGCGGCGTAACCACGCAGACCGTCCGGCGCGTCGAACTGGCCTACGATTTTTGCGCCCTTGGCTTCGATTTTCTTGATCGCTTCGGGCAAGTCTTCGGCAGCCTGCACGGTCGGCAGGTGCAACAGGGCTGTGCCCAGGGTCAACGTCAGCAGGTGGCGGAGGCGGGGCATGGCAGTTTCCTTGAAGAGGTGGCCGATTCGGCAGGGTTCGGTGTGTCAAAGTTTTCGAGGGCG
The DNA here is from genome assembly GCF_015351605.1 of Pseudomonas sp. p50(2008). NCBI lineage: Bacteria > Pseudomonadati > Pseudomonadota > Gammaproteobacteria > Pseudomonadales > Pseudomonadaceae > Pseudomonas > Pseudomonas sp. p50(2008). Next base: position 29,319 of record NZ_JACMYF010000009.1, on the reverse strand, counting down.
CGGGCCAGGCTGGCTTCCGACAGCTCACCCAGATGGCTGGCCAGCAGGCGGCCTTCGTTGCTATAGAACAGGGTAGTCGGCAATGCCATCGAACCGACGGCCTGGCCCAGACGGCCGCCGCTGTCGAACAGCACATTCGACAGGCTCAAGCCCTGGGTTTCCAGGTAGGTACTGACGCTTTGCATGCTTTCACCCTGATTGACGAACAGGAACGTCAGGTCCTGGCGTTGCTGCTGGGCATTTTCCAGCACCGGCATTTCCCGACGGCAGGGTGGGCACCAGGTGGCCCAGAGATTGATGACCAGCGGACCGCCCTTGTAGTCGGACAATTGCATGGTTTCACCGGCGGCGTTGCGCATGGTGATGTCCGGGAGGCGAGTCCCTTGTTCGTAAATGCTCAGGGAGAACGTCGCCAGGAGCCAGAATGCCAAGCCGCTGGCGACGCCAAAGCCCAGTGGACGGCGCAACCCCGGCCGCCGCCAGCCGCGATACAGGGCGGCAAGCAGTAGCGTGATAACTCCGGGCCAGGCGAGGAAGCCGCCGTCGCGCAGGTCGATGACTTGCCATGGATCGTTGCGGTAGTGCGTCCAGTAAACCGCCACAAAACTGATCCGGGCCGCCAGCATGCCGATCAGAAACAGACTGAACAACGCCGACTCGGGGTTCTCGCCACCGCGTTTGGCCACCCGCCAACCGATGAAAGTCGCCAGTGCCAGGGCACTGATCAGCAGCAGGTGATTAAGCGCGATGGCAAATGTACCGAGCGTAAAAGTCAGCATTAGCGGGCTTCTCGGGTGGTAGTCCAACGTTGCAGGAAAGTGTTGGCATCGACTTCACCGGTGATGCGCTGGCTGCGGCGCTCCTCGCCATCGGCACCGATCCACAGGAAGCTCGGCGGCCCCGGAACCTGGTAACGGCTGAGCAATTCACGGCTGGCGGCATTGTCGGCAGTGACGTCGAGCCGGAGCAAACGTACATCGCCCAGAGCTTCAAGCACTTGAGGTTTACCGAAGACCTGTTTCTCCATGACTTTGCACGACACGCACCAATCGGCGTAGTAGTCCAGGAGCACCCATTGGCCTTGAGCCTTGGCCGCGTCCAGTTCCCGCTGAAGGTCCGCAGGGTCCTTGATCGTGGTGAAGGCATCATGACCCGTCGGGCGTATGGCACTGCCCGAGTTGGAAGCGCTGTAAACCTGCAATGGCTTGAACAGGTCATCGCTCCCACCCGCCGCCCCGATCACCAGCAGGCTGCCCCACAAGCCGAGCAGTAAGGAACCGGCGCCGAAGACATGAGCGGTGCGACCGAAGCCGGCTGATTGACGCCAGGCGCTGTAGGCGGCGATCAACAGCAGGGCCCCCCACAATCCGACCCACAGTGATTCGTCCAATACGGGACGCAGCATCAGCAGGGCAGTGGCGAGGAACAGGAAACCGAACACGCCCTTAAGCAGATTCATCCAGGCGCCGGGTTTGGGCAGGAAGCGATTGCCGACAGTGACCAGCAACAACAGCGGCACGCCGATACCGATGCCCATCGCGAACAGGATCAGCCCGCCATGCAGTGCGTTACCGCTTTGTGCGATATAGAGCAGGGCGCCGGCCAATGGAGCGGTCATGCACGGGCCGACCAGCAAACCGGACACAGCCCCCAGGACGCCCGCGCCAATCAGGCTGCCACCGCGCTGATTGCGCGAGACATTTTCCAGGCGATCACGCACGGCGACCGGCAGTTGCAGCTCGAAGAAGCCAAACATCGGCAACGCCAGCAGCACAAATACCGCGGCAAACGTGCCCAGCAACCAGGGATTCTGCAGCAGCGCCTGGAGGTTCGCCCCAAGCATTGCAGCGAGTACGCCCATGGCTGCATACACCAGCGCCATGCAGACGACGTAGCTGGTGGCCAAGGCGAAACCACGTTTAGGTGAGGCGCCACTGCCGACGATCAAACCGGCGAGGATTGGCAGCATGGGCAAGGTGCAAGGGGTGAACGCCAGGAGCAGCCCCAGACCGAAGAACACCAGCAGGCTCCAGCCCAGCGCACGCTGTTGCAGGCCGCTGGCCAGCGCTTGGTCCGGCGCTTCGCCAGCCACTGCTGCGGTTGTTGATGTAACCGATTTGCCACCCAGCTCGACAAGCTGGGTTTGCGGTGGATAACACAGCCCGGCATCGGCACACCCCTGGAAGCCGACCTTGATCTGGCCCGTGGCACCGGCCGGAATTTTCAGCTCCAGGCCTTGGCGGTAGACCTGCTGTTCGCCGAAGAACTCGTCGCTGTGTGATTCACCCTGTGGCAACTCGGGTTTGTGCTCTGCGGGCAATCCGTCGAATTTGAGGCGTTGCTGGTACAGATAGTAGCCATCGGCGATCTGCCAATAGAGCTGGGTTTCACCGGATTCCAGGCGCTCAGAGGTGAAGACGAACGCTTTGCCGACAGGGAGGAAGTCGGGTTTGGTATCGAACGGATTGGTCCCCGCCTGGGCCAGACCCGAGATCAGGAGAACAAAAAATAAAAACAGACGACGCATGGCTAGGCCTTATCCCTATGCAAGTGGTGTGCACAATGAAGGGCGACGATTAACCGATAATTAACCGCCGCGCCAGGTTGCTCTGGTCCTGGGTGAGGCTTAGTCGCGTAGCAGCCCTGGACAATTGCCGTCATTGACCTTTTTTTGGGGGAGTTGTTGTCAGGTCTGTGAAGGGCAAGTTGCTCAAGTGGGAATCTGTCATTTGTCTTGTACCAAACCCGGCCATGAGGCTTCATTGACAGGTATCGGGTCTGAGATTGTTCCACCATTAATGTCATATCTCAGGTATTCGTTATTGGTCAAGAAGATGTAAAAGAACGTGTTGAATGTTGGGTGGTCGTTCAGGGCGGCGGTAATCATGCGGTCTTTATATTTTTCGAGTCCACGCCAAATAGAGTCTTTGAGAGGTTTTATCTTTATCTTGCCTGACCAAGGGTTGTAAATGAGATAGTTGCCGTCGTTCATAAGCATCCAGTAAGTGTGCTTCGTTTCCGCTTTTTCATACCACATAACGCCCACGATTTTTTCGAAATGAGGTTTAATGGGCGCCCATACAGTTTGCTCAACAGGTTTTTTGAAATAAACATTGTCGTCCATTTGTCGGTATTTACACACCATCGGAGTCGAGCCTTCGTTGTAGAAAAGCCAGAGCATGTCAGAGTCGGCGGAAGCGTCCCAGGCTACCCCCGAGGTGTTAAAACCGAAGCGCAGCTCTTTTACGTGTTTGCCAAAGTCTGCCCAGTTACTGCCAACGGCTAGAGGGTAGTTTTTCGGAACTTCATTGTCGCCTAGATTAAAGCGGGAGTAGGTGCCGGTGTCCTTGAAGAAAAAGTAAATGCGGTCGGGCCCGTTGCGCCAGTCGACGGCGACGAAGTTTTGCAATGTTGGCATTGTCTGATTCCTTTCAGTTAATTAACAAGGTTACATGTCTGTCGAAGCGCGGTGATAGGTTTTACAAGGGGGGGTGTTTGTTTAAGCGCTTTCGAAGTGTCAGATTAATGTGTGGGGTCTGTATTTAGAACAGGTTTTAGTGCTTTGTATGTGTCTGATTGAAACCGGAAGAAGTTGTCTTTTTAGGGCGCGTGCGAACTATCGAACATTCGCAGCTGTAGACTTCGTGCTTCATCTGAGGCACGCATTGACGAATCGCTTCTCGTCCGTCGAAGCACTCGTCATAATTCAGCCTTAATCCTCACCTGTTTGACTCATGTTTTTGCTCAGGGAGCTCCCATGCACGTACTGGTTTGCGAAGACGATGAGCTGATCGCCAGCGGCATCGTCGCCGGCCTGACAGCTCAAGGCCTGACGGTGGAGCACGTAGCCACCGCCTCGGCGGCTCGGGCGATGCTCAAGGTCGCCGAATTCGACGTCATGGTGCTAGACCTTGGTCTCCCTGACGAAGACGGCCTCAAGCTGTTGCAGCAGTTGCGCCATGGTGGTCTCGAAATACCGGTGCTGATCCTCACCGCCCGGGATTCGGTCACCGATCGCGTCGATGGCTTGCAAGCCGGTGCAGACGATTATCTGCTCAAGCCTTTCGACCTTCGTGAACTTGCGGCGCGGCTGCACACTTTATTGCGCAGAGTGGCGGGGCGCAGCGTCAACCTGATCGAGCACGGCGCGCTGACCTACAACCCAAGCAGCCGTGAAACCATGCTCGCCGGCCAGCCGGTGGACTTGTCCCGGCGCGAACAGTCACTGTTGCAGGCCTTGCTGCATAACCGTGGGCGAGTGCTGTCGACCGAGCAACTCAAGGACAGCGTCTACGGTTTCAACGACGAACTGGAAAGTAACGCCCTTAACGTGCACATCCATCATCTGCGGCGCAAACTGGGTAACGGAATCGTGGAAACCGTGCGCGGCCTGGGTTATCGCCTGGGGCCGGCGGACGGCGGAGATCAATCGAAGTGATGAGCCTGCGTTTACGTCTGAGCCTCACGCTAGGTGCTGCATTTGCGCTGATCTGGGCGCTGGCCGCTGCCTGGATGCTCAGCGATCTGCGCAATCAAATGATGTTTTCCCTCGATCAGCGCCTGGTCGCCTCGGCACGCATGGTAGCCGGGCTGATGGAGCAGTTGCCGGCGCTGCCGAATAAAGGTGAGGGCACTCACTTCAGCGCGGAACAACTGAACATTCCTGGCGGGATGGCGTGTCAGGTCAGTTCGTTGCGCGGCGAGATCCTGGCTCGCAGCCATACCGATCCGCAACAGACCCTCGAAGCCGAGAAAATGGGCTTCCACGATCAGATGATCGATGGCGCACCCTGGCGCAGTTTCACCTTGGCCCGCGGCGATCTGCGCATCACGACGGCGGATCGACAAATCGAACGCGAAGCCCTGAACATGTCGATCCTGCTGGCCGCATCGGTGCCGGTGGGCGTCGCGTTGCTGGGCTGCCTGTGTCTGCTGTGGCTGGGGATCGGCCAGGGACTGGCGCCGCTCAATCGCATGCGCGATGCGCTGATGCGCCGTAGCGCCGATTCTCTGGAGCCCTTGCAGATACAGCCGCTGCCCAGCGAACTGCAGCCCTTGCTGGACACCCAGAATCAGTTGCTCCAGCGGATCGGCAAGACCATCGAGCGCGAGCGTCGACTGACTGGTGACGCAGCCCACGAATTGCGCAGCCCGCTGACGGCGATCAAAACGCACCTGCAAGTGGCGCGCATGACCGACGGCGCCGCCCGGGATCAATCCCTGGCTCGGGCCGAGGAGGGGGCCGACCGCCTGCACCGAACCCTCGAGCAACTGCTGCTGTTGGCCCGGGTCGAAGGGAGCCTGTCCTTCGATGACGGCGTGCAGTGCAACGCCGAGCAGGTTGCAAAACTGGCGATTCAGGATGCCGCCAGTGGTGATCGTCAACGAATCAGGTTCAAAACCACAACGAAGCTCTCCGAGGCGCCAGTGCAAATGCCTGCTGTGCTGTCGATTGCTGCATTGCGCAATCTGCTCGACAACGCGCTCCGTCATACACCCGGTGAGGGTGAGGTGGAGTTGAGCGTGGAAACCGTTGAAAACCGCGTCCAGTTCGTTGTGCGCGACCATGGACCGGGGATTGCCGAGGACGACCTGCAACACCTGACCCAGCGCTTCTGGCGAAATGGCCAAAGCACCGGCTGCGGTTTGGGACTGGCGATCGTTCAGGCCATCGTTCAGCGGTGTGGCTGCACGCTGCATTTCGACAGCAAGCCGGACGGGTTGCGGGTCGAGCTGACGATGCCGTTGCAACCGGTCTGAGCATCCGGAACATCAAATGTAACGCCTCTCCATTAGTCACCTGGCGCGCGCGGCGCTATCGTCCCCCCGCAACTTTTTCTCAATGGATTGAGGTAGTAGCGACATGGATGCACCCCTGCGTGTCAGTAAGGCAACCACTGCCGACGCCGGCATCATTTGCCGGATCGTTGATCGCTCCATCCGCGTAGGCTGCGCGATTGACCATCGCAACGATCCGCAAACCGTCGCCGCCTGGACCCACAGCAAAACCATCGACCACCTCTTGCCCTGGCTGAACGACCAGCGCTTGTACCTCAACATCGCCCTGTTGCAAGACAAACCGATCGGCGTCGCCATGGCTGCATGCAGCGGCAAAATTGCGTTTTGCTACGTGCAACCGGAATGGTTTCGTCGCGGTGCCGGACAGGCGCTGGTGCGTGATCTGGAGGGCTGGTTGATTGGCCAGGGCCTGCATCAGGCGCAACTCAATAGCACCCGCACCAGCGAAGCGTTTTACCGTCATTTGGGCTATCAGCCCTGCGCGCCGGCGTTCATGGTCGCCGGCCTGCGCGCCATCCCCATGCACAAAGGCCTGTCCTCACGGCTGATCGAAAGCGGACCAAGGGTCTAAATCCTCGGGCACCTGATGCGTTTCCAGAACAGGAAAACCTTATTGAGGGGTCGAGAGATGTCAGTCGCTACCAACCTTGTAGAAGATCAGTCGGCCCGGATCACTTCGGCGCCGGCCGAAACGCTTTATCAATTCAACGAATCGCCGTTGCTGGCGCGACAAAACCGGCAGGAGTCGAACGCCCGCAGTTACCCGCGACGCATTCCCCTGGCGCTCAAGCGCGCCAAAGGCATTTATGTCGAAGACGTTGAAGGTCGCAGCTTTATCGACTGCCTGGCCGGTGCCGGGACGCTGGCGTTGGGGCACAACCATGCGGTGGTGATCGACGCGATCCAGCAAGTGCTGACAGATGAACTGCCATTGCACACCCTGGACCTGACCACTCCGGTCAAAGACCAGTTCGTCCAGGACCTGTTCAGCCTGCTGCCCCCGGCGCTGGCCGCTGAAGCAAAGATCCAGTTCTGTGGACCCACGGGCACCGACGCCGTGGAAGCGGCATTGAAACTGGTCCGCACCGCCACTGGACGCAGCACTGTGCTGTCATTTCAGGGCGGATACCACGGCATGAGCCAGGGCGCGTTGAGCCTGATGGGCAGCCTGGGGCCGAAAAAGCCGTTGGGTGCCTTACTCAGCAACGGCGTGCAGTTCATGCCCTATCCCTACGATTACCGTTGCCCATTCGGTCTTGGCGGTGAACAAGGGGTGAAGGTCAATCTGAGTTACCTGGAAAACCTGCTGAATGATCCCGAAGCCGGCGTGCAATTGCCGGCGGCGGTGATTGTGGAAGCGGTGCAGGGCGAGGGCGGCGTGATCCCGGCTGATCTCGACTGGCTGCGCGGCTTGCGACGGATCACCGAGAAAGCAGGTGTGGCGTTGATCGTCGACGAAATCCAGAGCGGTTTTGCCCGTACCGGCAAAATGTTCGCGTTCGAACACGCCGGGATCATTCCGGATGTGGTGGTGATGTCCAAAGCCATCGGCGGCAGTCTGCCGCTGGCGGTGGTGGTCTATCGCGACTGGCTCGACACCTGGTTGCCGGGTGCCCATGCGGGCACTTTCCGCGGCAACCAAATGGCGATGGCTGCAGGCTCGGCGGTCATGCGTTACCTGACCGAGAACAACGTCTGCGATCACGCAACCGCCATGGGTGAACGCTTGAGCGAACACCTGCGCATCCTGCAGCGCAATTTCCCGCAGCTGGGTGACATCCGGGGGCGCGGCTTGATGCTCGGCGTCGAATTGGTCGACCCGACCGGCGCACCGGACGCGTTGGGTCATCCGCCGATCTTCGGTCGCCTGGCGCCGCTGGTGCAGCGCGAATGCCTCAAACGCGGCTTGATCCTTGAACTGGGCGGGCGCCATGGAGGTGTCGTGCGGTTCCTGCCGCCGCTGGTGATCACCGCTGCAGAAATCGATCGAGTGGCGGAGATTTTTGGTCGGGCCATGGCGGCGGCCACCGCCAATCTTTAAATTTTTCGACGGCCCGGACGTTCCTTCTACATACCGGCTGCGCACGCAGTGCAGCCCACCCTTACAGCGATGGAGAAACACCATGACTTCAGTATTCGACCGCGAGGACATCCTTTTTCAAGTCGTGGTCAACCACGAAGAGCAGTACTCGATCTGGCCCGATTACAAGGCCGTGCCGGAAGGCTGGCGGACCGTGGGCAAGAGTGGTCTGAAAAAGGAGTGCCTGGCTTACATCGAGGAAGTCTGGACTGACATGCGTCCATTGAGCTTGCGCCAGAAAATGGACGGGCAGGCCGCTGTGGCGCACTGAGTAGTCGCGCAAAAAAAGCCCGCTGAACCGGTAAGGTCAGCGGGCTTTTTGGTGTTTGAACGTTGAAAGATCGCAGCCTCGTCACTCGGTAGGAGCAACGAGGCTGCGATCTCTCGATCTTAGGCGGACGGCTCGCCGCTCAACCCCTTGATCACCAAATCCACATTCCCCTCCAGCTCCGCCACGGGATCCGCGGCATCGGTGCTTAACACCACCAGCCGGCTCCCGGCCTCGGTGATCACTGCTTTCAACGCTTCCGACGGCTGGCGATGGTGCAACACTACCGCCACGTCATTGTCCTTCAACGTCGCGCCAAGCGCCTTCAATGCTTCAGGCGTCCATTCGTTATCTTGCCGCGTATCGAGGCCGATCAGTTCCAGATTGAGGCTGCCGATCAGATAGCCGAAGTGATCGCTCAGGCTCATCACACTCAAGTTGTGTGCGCTCGCGAGCCGCGCTTCGCTGTCGGCGCTGAACTTCAGCAGGCGCTGTTTCAGGGACGCCAGGTTCGCCTCGATCGTCGGCTTGGCAGAGGGCGCCAGGCGCACCAGATCGGCCGCCATCACATCGGCCATGCGGCCCATGTTGTTGCTGGAGAACCACGGCTGGCTGTTCAGGCCATCGACCTTGTTGTCCGGTTGCACGGCGATGCCGGGCAAGGCGCCGTCCACCGGGCGGGCCGCGTCGACTTCGACGATGCGAATATTGCTGCGGCGGGAAACCGGGTACAGCGGGTCGTCCGCCCACAGCGAGCGCAGACCGATCACGGCATCGGCGTCGGTCGCCAGTTTGGCCAGCGCCGGTGCGCCACGGCCCGTGAAGTAGGCTGTCTGACGGCTGCCGGGCAGATTGGCTGGCGCGGCGCGTTCAAGTTGCACATCGGTGCCTTTGAGCAAAACTTCGCCCAGGCCGTAGGTGATCGGCAAAGACGCCAGAACGCGTAGCGGTTTGTCAGCGGCGAAGGTGGTGTTGACCAGCCCACACAAGGCAATGGCCAGGGTCAATTGACGCAGAGAAAAAGACATTTATCCGAGGTTCCCTTTCAGGCTTGGGACGACGCCACGGGCGATAGCCGCCAGGGCGAAGGCGATACCGGCCACCAGAATAATTGCGGCGCCGGACGGGATGGGCAGGTCGAAGACAATCGGTGCCAGGATGCCGCACAGCGTGCTGACCGTGGCGATCAGCACCGAGCACCAGAAAAACCCCTTGAGCGACTGGCTGAGCAAACGGGCGGCTGCCGCCGGAATCACCAGCAGGGCACCGACGAGAATCGCGCCGATGACTTTCACGGCGGCCACGGTGATCAAGGTCACCAGGATCACGAACAGGTAATCCAGGGTCTTCACCGCCACACCGCGAACGGCGGCCAGTTGCGGGTTGAAACTGGCGAGCATGATGCGGTTGTACAGCGGCAAGGCCAGGGCCATGACCAGTGAGCCGACGATGGCCAACACCAGCAGATCGTTGCCGTTGACCGTCAGTACCGAGCCGAACAATACGTTTTCGAGGATGTGCACGTTGATCTTGCCGGCCAGGATCAACAACAGGCTGGCGCCCAGTGCCAGCGACACGGAAAGGAACACCCCAATCAGCGTATCCGGGGACAATCCGGTGCGGTTGCGCAGGTAGTTAAGCAGAATGCCGAACAGCAGGCAGTAACCGAAGAGGCTGCCATAAGGCCCGGTGTAAGGTTCGCCCAAGAGGATGCCAACGGCCACGCCGGTCAGGGCCGCGTGACCCACCGCTTCGGAGAAAAACGCGAAGCGCTTGACCACCACCAGCGTGCCCAGGCCACCCAGCACCGGGCCGATCAACAGACCGGCCAGCAGTGCATTGACCACGAATCCGTAAGCCAGCGCCTCGGGCAGGTAACCCGAAGACGCCCAGCCCTGAATCATCAAACGAAAGGCTTCATAACTCATGAGGCAGCGCTCCGTGGATGGGTCGAAAACAGGGTCAGCAATCGTTCCGGGGTCAGCGCTTCCTTCGGCGTGGCATCGAACAGCACCCGACGATTGAGCCCGGTGACGCGATCCGCCAAGCGTCCGACGGCTTCCAGGTCATGTTCGATCCATAGCACGGTGATCCCGCTTCGTCGCCAGTCCCCAAGCAATCGCTCGAACACCCGGATGCCTGCTTCGTCGAGTGCCGACATGGGTTCATCGAGCACGAGCAACTGCGGCGCTGGAATCAGCCCTTGTGCCAGCAACACCCGCTGGCGTTCGCCACCGGACAGCGCGCCCATGCGCCGTTTGCGCTTGTCCTGCATGCCGACGCGTTCCAGCGCTTCACCGATGGCCGCCGCGTAGCGCTTGCTGACACCGAGAAACGCCGGGCGCCGCTGACACATGGCCGCCATGAAATCGTCCACGGTCATGGGCAAACCGCGGTCGAACTCCAGCGCTTGCGGGACATAGCCGATGATCCCTGGTGCATCTGGCCATAGCAGGCTCAAGCGGCCTTGATGGGGCATTTGTCCTAGCAACGTCTTGATCAGCGAACTCTTGCCACCACCGTTGGGGCCTACCAGCGCATGGACGCTGCCGGGCTGGACCTGGAAGGTCACGTTATCGAGAATCGTGGTGCGACCCAGCGTCAGGCTGACGTCGGCGAAATCCAGGGTCGGGCCGGCGCTTTGGGCAATGAGGGTTTCCTGGGCCGTCATGCGCCGGACTCCTGAATGGCCCGGACCACCGTATTGAGGTTGCCGGTCATTTCTTTTTCGTACTTGTCAGCGGTGTATTCGCCGTAGGAAATATGCGACAGCGGGTACAGCTTCACACCGGATTCGCGCTGAATGGTGTCGACGTAGCTGGACGGGAAATCCATCTCCGAGAAGATCACCTTCACGTCCAGTTCCCGTAGTTGATCGATGGTCTTTTTCAATTGGCTCGGGCTTGGCTCGATCCCGTGAGCGGGTTCGACCACAGCAGTGACTTCCAGGCCGAATTCACGCAGCAGGTAATCGTAGGCAGCGTGCACCGTGGCAACGCGCAGTTCGGCGTTCGGCGCCTCGGTCAGTTTCGCCAGGGCGTCGGCGCGCATCTGCCGCAGGCGTTTGCCGTAGGCGCGGGCGTTCTGGGTGTAGGTCTTGGCGTTGGCCGGATCGAGCTTGCCCAGCTCGCGGGCAATGTTGTTGACCTGAGCGATCGACGCGCTGATTGACAGGAACGTGTGCGGGTTGACCACCTTGCCGGCACCCCGGGCCGCCACACCGGTGGCCGCCAGCAGCGGGACGTTTTCGTTGGCTTCGATCACCGGAACGTTCGGCGTCTCGCTGGCGGCGATCATGCGATCGGCGAAGTCGTCATGACCGACGCCGTTAAGCACAACCACGTCCAGCCCACTGATGCGCTTGATGTCTTCGGCGCGAGGCTCGTAGGCATGCGGGTTGAAGCCGGCCGGGATCAGCGGCACCACTTCGGCCTTGTCGCCGACGATGTTCGCCACGTAGCTGTAATAAGGGTGCAAGGTGATGCCGATGCGCAGGCGCTTGGCCTCTTCGGCACTCGCCATGGGTGTCAGCAGGCAAGCCAGCAGGCCCACCAGCAACACGCGAAAGATTGAACGTTGAGATGAAATTGGCATGGGGAAGCGGTCTTCTCTCGGGTGAAGGCGAGGGTTCAGTGCCGATGCTGGCGGGTCACGCCGGCATCGAATTGCGCGACGATCTGCTGCCAGCCGGCGCTTTCCAGCGCGCTGTCAGCGAGGTCGGTCGGCGCAGCGATGGCTTTGTCGCGGTTGAGCCAGATGTCCGGTGCATCGTCGTCGGCGGTCAGGCGCATCAGGAACGAACCGGCGACTTCCGGTGACTGGCTCTGACCGAAATAAGCCTTGGCCTCGAGCAATTGCCAGGCATGGCCGCCACGGCTGACGGAGCTGGCGTCCTGGGCGAACGGCGCGAAACCTTCATCCGCGAGGACGGCGGGGGTTGGCAGGGATTGCGCTTCCTGACGCAGCAGATGGATCTCGTCCAGGGTCACCCGCAGGTCGGCATAGATGCCTTGCTCGGAGGCGCTCAGGTCACGGCGCGCATCCAGTTGATGGCTGCTGACAGCGCTCACTTCCTGCGACTCGTGGCGCCAGGCGACAACCGTACCGGCCACCGCCAGGATCATCAGGCACAAGAGCAGCACGTAGAGGGTTTCATGGCCGGCGCCTGCCGGGCGGACAACGTGAGTGGTCGGCGTACTCATGGGGCCTGGATATCCGCTTGGTCGATTTCGACCACATGGCCCGGGCCCGCATCGAACAGCACGTAGAACTCGGCGCCGGGTTTTTTGAAGGTCATCTTCGAATCGGCACCGAGCTTGCCGGGTACCAGAATGCTTTCGTCGTAGCCGATCACGTCCAGGGTGACGCCCGGTGCGCCGCTACCATCGGAAAAGCCGCCGGTGCACTCGATCTGTTCGGCGTCGATCGCCTTGCACTCGCACATCGGGTTGTGGGCCAGCGCGCTGGCGCTGAAACCGGCGCTCAGCACCAGCAACAGGGGGGTGATATGACGAAAATTCATGGTTTGCCTCCTTGTTTGTTCAGCCACTCGACGGTGGCGGGGGATGCCTGACTCAAGGGTATGGATGCCTGGTGCATCGCGCCGTCCCAGCCTTCCATGGTGATCCACAGCTCAGCATCGGGTTTGGTCTTTTCCGGGATCGGGACCATCGCACCCATGCGGTACGGGGTGCCGAAGAAAATCACCCCGGCGGCGCGCAGGCTGCGGGGTTTGCCGATACGCAGGTAAGTCGCCTTGACCTGATCGCGGCAGCTGTCGCACAGCGCCGCATTGAAGCTTTTCATGTAGCCGGCCGGACCATCGAGTCGCGGTGCTTCATTGCGCAGTTCCGCCAGGCGCAGGCTCCATGGCCCGACCTGCACTTCGCCGGCTTCGCGCTCACCCAGCCCGACATCGCCTCGAAACAGCGCGGCGTCGGCGAAGTACTTGGGCATGAAACCGAGTGGAACCAGCAGTAACAGAACGTTGATGTGGAAGCGCCATTTGTGCCAGAAACGGCTCAGCTTCGAGGAGGGTTTATCCGCAACGTGCAGGCTCATTGGCTCACCTCCGTGGTTTCGCGGTGGGTGACTGGCTGTTCAGTTGGTTGCACCCGTGAACGCTTGTTTTCACGTTTCAAGGCGTTGGCCGTGGCCAGGGCGGTGCGTTTGGTCCAGATCAGCAGGCCGCTGAGGACCATCATGCTCAGGAGCAAACCGAAGAAGAACCAGATCAGCTTGATCCACAAGCCGCCGAAGTCGCCGGTGTGCAGGGGGCGCATGGACTCGGTCACCAGCTCCAGACCGGAGCGATCCGACAGCAAGCGGGTGGAGGCGACTTCACCGTTGTAGGGGTTGATGTCGGCGGTCTGGAACATCAGCGGGTACCAACTGCGTCCGCCCACGGTCAGGTAGCTGTAGGCGTTGGCGGGCAGGCTGACGAAGCTGTCGTCGAGGCCGGGAATGCGCTCCTTGGCTTCAGCAATTGCGGTCTGCAGGCTGATCATCGGCGCAGGCGATCCGTCGGCGCTGACCGGTACGCTCTCGCGGGGCACCACCAGCGCAACTGGCGCGGTGGAGATCGACACCTGGTTGTCGAACATGAAGGCCTCGATCAGAAACCAGGTACTGGTGACGGAAATCACCGCGATGAACCAGATCGACCAGATGCCGCTGAGACGGTGGAAATCACCCCAGAAAATTCGCGCGCCGTGCCGGATGCGCAGGGTGGGTTTGAGGAAGCCTTTCCAGAATTTTTTGTACACCACCAGCCCGGTCACCAATGAGGCCAGCAACGGCAGGCTCAGGAATGACACCAGGTACCAGCCCCAGCTATAACCGTTGGTGAACGGCACCAGCCACCAGCCATGCAGTGCCCGGGTAAACGCCTTGAAATTGAATTGTGGTGCCGTGCCCTGAATGACCCCGGTGTACGGGTTGACGTAGACCGTCACCGACCGCCCGTCGGGGTAGCTGACGTTTACGTCGAGGGCGAAGTGCGATTCATCGGGACGACTGATGTCTTCGACCAGTGTGTCAGGCTCGGCCTTCTTGATCGCGGCGATGATCTGGTCGTAGTTGAGCAGGGGCGCATCGTCGGACGGTTGGCTGGCGCGCATTTGCGGGTTGGCCAGCCAGACGATTTCCTGGCTCACCACCGCCAGTGTGCCGGTCACGCACACGATCAATACGAAAAACCAGATCGGCAGTGCCAGCCAGCTATGGACCAGAAACCAGAGTTTGGAGCGGGATTTCTTCGACATGATTTAAGTCTTGTATCGATGAGAGGGCCCTCTGCTGCGGGCTTCCCAGCGTTGGGTCCTTGAAAAGTCCGTCCGTGGCTTTTGCCTACGCGGGCCGACTGCATCTATATAAGACGAATGAGAATCAGAAATCCCGAACCTGAAAATGAAAGTAAATGTTTCGTATTCCGAAAAGGCGTGTCAGAGCAAGAATTTCAGGGCTTCGGCGAGCAGCAGTTCGGGGGCTTCCTCAGCGATGTAGTGGCCGGCAGGCAAGGCTTTGCCTCGAACGTTGGTGGCTACGTGTTGCCATTCCTTGAGGGGCTCGAAGCAGCGCCCGACTGTGCCGTCGGCGCCCCACAACACCAGTAGTGGCAGATCCAGGTGATGACCGGCGTCGATGTCGGCGCGGTCATGCTCCAGGTCGATGCTGGCACTGGCGCGGTAATCCTCGCAGATACCGCGCGCGGTGCCCGGCAGTTTCAGGCAGCGCAGGTACTCGGCAAAAGCGTCTGGCGTGAAGGGTTCGAGGCCGGCGCTGCGGCTGCCCATCACGCTACGCAAATAGGCTTCGGGATCGGCTTCGATCAGGGTTTCCGGCAAGGGGGCCGGGCGGATCAGGAAGAACCAGTGCCAATAGGCGCGGGCAAACGCTTCGTTGGTTTGTGCGTACATCGCCAGGGTGGGCGCGATGTCGAGCAGCACCATGCGTTGCACCGCATCGGGGTTATCCAGCGCCAGGCGATGGGCGACGCGGGCGCCACGGTCGTGGGCCAGCACGGAAAATTGTTCGAAGCCCAAGGATTGCATCAGCGCCACACCGTCCCTGGCCATCTCGCGTTTGCTGTAGTGGGTGTGGTGTTCGTTGGCGGGCGGCTTGCTGCTGTCTCCGTAACCGCGCAGATCGGCGGCGACCACGGTGAAATGCCGGGCCAGTTGCTCGGCGACCTTGTGCCAGATGACATGGGTTTGCGGGTGGCCGTGCAGTAACAACAAGCCTGGCCCGCTCCCGCCGATCCGGTAGGCGATGTCCACGCCGTTGACGTGGCGTTGGTCTTTCAGGAAACCGGCAAACATGAGGGCGCCTCCTTGTTTTGATTGCCAGCATCCTGAAAGCGTCGGGCGGTCAGGGCAAGGTGCAAAGCGTGGTGGGGTTGTTCATGAAGTGTGTTCAACAGGTTTTGCGGTGTCTGGCAGACGCTCATCGCGAGCAGGCTCGCTCCGACATAATCCGGATCAAGCCGATCCATTGTAGGAGTGAGCCTGCTCGCGATGAGGCCATTAGCCGCGCCGCCGATATCAACCCTGCTGAAACATCTCCTTCGCCCGCTGTTCAATCTGTTCCTGAGTCAAATCCTCCTTGCGTGTGGCCAGAAACCACAGATGCCCATACGGGTCCTTCAAGGTCCCGGACCGATCACCGTAAAACTGATCCTTGACCTCGGACACCACAGTGCCGCCGGCGGCAATCGCCTGTTTATAGGACGTGTCGACATCCGTGACATACAGGTGCAGGCCGACGGATGGGGATTGGTCCGGATTGCTCAACGGTCCCTGATCACAGGGTGTGCCCAGCATGATCGGACAATCGCCGATGCGCAGTTCGGCGTGGCCGATGCCGCCGTCGGGCATGGACAGGCGCATGACTTCGGTGGCGCCGAAGGCTTTTTTGTAGAATTCGATGGCTTCGGCTGCTTTTTTAATGCCCAGGTAGGGGGTAATGCTGTGATAGCCCTCCGGGATGGGTTTGACGCTCATGGCGGTTCTCCCTGTTGGTTGTGAGACAACGATTCACGAGGGATTAAATATAGTAGGCGTTGCTGAGGGCTGCGATCTTTTGAGCTGGTTTTTGAATTTTGGGTTTCAAGAAATCAGGATCAAAAGATCGCAACCTTCGGCAGCTCCTTGAAGGGGTAATGCTGTTCCAAGAAATTTCGGCCTGAATTGAAACCTGTGGC
Source organism: Pseudomonas sp. p50(2008) (assembly GCF_015351605.1). Taxonomy (NCBI): domain Bacteria; kingdom Pseudomonadati; phylum Pseudomonadota; class Gammaproteobacteria; order Pseudomonadales; family Pseudomonadaceae; genus Pseudomonas; species Pseudomonas sp. p50(2008). The sequence goes on along the minus strand of NZ_JACMYF010000009.1, from coordinate 12,972 downwards.
GAGGGAGCAAGCGCCCTCGCCACAAGAACTCTCTATTCCTTTGCCGCTATTTTTGAAAAATGCCTCTTGACCTTGACTTAACTAGAGGTTTTACCCTGCAGGCCTTCGGATCGTTAGATCGGGCTTACGCAAAGTGGGGGCTTTTCATGCACGTATCAGAGAAAAATCGCAGTTTTACCCAGTTGATCGAATTTGAGATCGAGCCCCATCAACAGCCCGCACTGGTGTCCGCGCTGTCGGCACAAACCGAGCGCCTGGCCCAGGGCTACAACGGGTTTCTGAGTGCCAGTATCCAGGCCAGTGATGACGGCCGGCGCGTGCTCAATTTCCTGCAATGGCAGTCCCGCGAGGCGGGTGAGGCCGCCTTCCAGAGTTTTGAAAGCGGCGAACAGGATTTCTGGCAGTTGATCCTCGCTCATCAGGCGAGAACCGTGACCTTCGGCTCGTTCCAGGTGGTGCACAGTCTGGAACGCAGTCATGACAACGCGCTGCACTGCAATCTGGTGCACTAAGGCGGAAGAGCGCCTAGATCGACAACTGCATCAAGCGTTCACCCTGAAGGTTTTCCGTGGGGCGGCGCTTGTTAACGGCCAGCTCGCCGATCTTGATCAGTCGTGTGCGCGTGACGTTGCGACTCAGCCCAAGCAGCGCCGCCGTGTGCACCTGGTTGTAGTGGCTGAAGCGATAGGCTGCGCGCAACAAGGCGTCTTCGACTTTTTCATGCAATGCCCCGGCCTGTTCCTCGAAAAGCTTTTGAAAAGCCCGCTCGAGCAAGGCTTCCGGTGAATCGTCGATGCCGCTGTTGTAATCGTCCTGACGTTCGATACGCATGTTCGACAGACGCAAATCATCGCGCTCGATCACGCCGTTGCGGCAGATCAGCAGGGTATGGTGAATGACGTTTTCCAGCTCGCGGATGTTGCCCGGCCAACTGTAGCTGCGCAGTTTCAACTCGGCCTCTTTGCTGACGGTGATGGTGCCGTAGCCGAGGCGCTGACTGTAGGCTTCAACGAAGTGCCGGGTCAGCGGCAGGATGTCCCCCGGCCGATCGCGCAGCGGGCTCAGTTCCAGGCTGACCACGTCGAGTCGGTAATACAGGTCTTCGCGAAAGTGCCCGGCATTGATGGCTTTTTCCAGTTGGACGTTGGTCGCCGCCAGTACGCGTACGTTGATGGGAATGCTCTTGCGCGAACCGAGGCGTACCACTTCGCGTTCCTGCAATACCCGCAGCAACTTGACCTGGATCGCCATCGGCAGATCGCCGATTTCGTCGAGGAACAAAGTGCCGCCATCGGCTTCTTCGAACCATCCGGCCTTGGCGCTCAGCGCGCCGGTAAACGCGCCTTTTTCGTGGCCGAACAGTTCAGCCTCGACCAGGGATTCGGAGAATGCACCGCAGTTCACCGCCACGAAGGGCCGGTTTCGCCGGGCGCTGAGGTTGTGAATGTGCCGCGCCACCAGCTCTTTGCCGGTGCCGGTTTCACCAATGATCAGCACGCTGGCTTCACTTGGCGCGACCTGCTGCAAGTGCGCGAGCAAGGCTTGGGATTTAGGGTCTTCGAACACCTGCGCGGTGGCACGGATCGAGGTGGCCAGCGCGGGCGAGGGCGGTAAGGTCAGCAGTTGCATGGGGTTCGCTCCATGAATGGCGGTTTATGAATAGAAAGTCGGAACGGGCAGGGACTGGTTCAGCGCCCAGTCACCCAGTTCATGGAGTTTGTAATCCACCGGGTCGTGCAGGGTTTGCGTACGCAGGTTGCGCCAGTGGCGGTCGAGCCGCAGGGAGGCGTGGGTCGAGCGTGCACCGGTCACCTCGAACATTCGGCTACACAGTTCCAGGCCATTGCGCGTGGCCGCGACCTTGGCAGTGGCGATCGCAATGGCCAGATGTCCACGTTCTTCGGCGCTGAGCTGCGGGCCTTTGGCCCACGCCTTGTCGAGCAGTTCGGCGGCACGTTCGACCAGTAACCGAACGCCTTCGAGCGCCACCCAGAACTCGCCGTAGTGACCGAGCACATAGGGGTCCTGACGCACATCCTGGGTACTGGATTTGTGCCAGGGGCGTGTCTCGGTCAGGGTGTATTCCCGCGCCTCCTCGAAAGCACCTTCGGCAATGCCCAGGAACATGTGGGTGAAGGTCAGCTGGGCGATCAACGGCCGCAGGCAAGCGAACGTCGTGCTTAAAGGGCCCGGGTCCAGCAGCAGCTCCGACTCTTCGACCCGCACCCGTTCGAAGGTGGCGCTGCCGCTGTCGGTCTGGCGCTGGCCTATGTTGTTCCAGTCGTTATGCAGAGTAATTCCACTGCGACCGCTGGGGATGGCGGCGATCAGCAATTTGCCGCCGGCACTTTCGTCGACGGCGGAGGCGATCAGCATTTGTGAATCACTGGCGCCGGAGCAGAAGCTTTTTTTGCCGGAAAACTCGCGCCAGCCATCGAGTTTTTTCACCACGGTGCGAGTGTCCAGCGGGTTGAGCGCGTTACCCCAGAACCAGTTCTTGCGGGCGGTCTGTTCGAACCACGGTTGCCATTGTTCGGGCTTGGAGAACAGGCGCACGGTGGCAAGCATCAGGTGATGGAAGCCGAAAACATGGGCGATCGAACTGTCGACCTTGGCGAACTCGCGCACCACCGTCAGGGTTTCACTCCAGCTGGCGCCGAGGCCGCCGTACTGGGTGGGAATGCTTAATGCGAGCAGACCGCTTTCGCGCAGGGCGTCACGCTCGGCTTTAGGCGTACCACCGCGTTCGTCCCGTTCGACGGCGGTCAATGCGAACTGCGCCGCGAGTTGGCGGGCGGTCTGCAAGGGTGATATCAGGGCACTTTGCGGCTTGGCAGTCACTCGGGAGATTCCTTATGTCTGTAGGAGCAAGCGATGCGGCTACCCGACTTGCCCGCGATGAACGAATACTCGGTCTATTGGTTAGATCGTGGTGACTGCATCACGAGCAAGCTTTGCTCCTACAAGGGGCGAATTGGCTCAGGCCGTGGCTTTGCCGGGCAGTACGTCATTGGCGATCATTTCGCCAAACGGCCCGGTGAGGTTGGTGACGCCGCGACCGGCCAGGCTCGCATAGGGCTCAGGCAGAAGCGGGAACACCAACTCGGCAAAGCGATAAGCCTCTTCGAGGTGTGGATAACCAGAGAAAATGAAACTATCGATGCCAAGGTCCGCGTATTCCTTGATCCGTGCCGCGACTTGCTGTGGGTCGCCCACCAGCGCGGTCCCGGCGCCACCGCGTACCAGACCGACACCGGCCCACAGGTTGGGCGCGATTTCCAGGTTGTCGCGGCGTCCGTCGTGCAACGCGGCCATGCGCCGTTGACCTTCGGAATCGAAGCGTGAAAACGACTTCTGTGCCGTCTGGATGGTTTCGTCGCTGATGTGCTCGATGAGTTTGTCGGCGGCTTTCCATGCCTCTTCCGCCGTTTCGCGAACAATGACATGCAGGCGAATCCCGAATTTCACCGTGCGACCGTGACGCGCTGCACGCTCACGCACATCGGCGATTTTTTCCGCCACGGCGGCCGGCGGTTCGCCCCACGTCAGGTAGACGTCTACCTGCTCGGCCGCGAGATCGTGGGCAGCATCGGAAGAGCCACCGAAGTACAACGGCGGGTAGGGTTTCTGCACCGGAGGATACAGCGCCTTGGCGTTTTGCACGCGCAGGTGTTTGCCTTCGAAATCCACCGATTCGCCTTGCAATACGCGGCGCCAGATTTTCAGAAACTCGTCGGTCACTTCATAACGTTCACTGTGATCGAGGAAGCTGCCGTCGCCCCGGTTCTCATCCGGATCGCCGCCGGTCACGACGTTGATCAGCAACCGCCCTCCAGACAGTCGATCCAGGGTGGCTGCCATCCGTGCAGACACCGTCGGCGAGATGATGCCGGGGCGGATCGCTACGAGGTACCGCAGACGTTCGGTCAGCGGAACCAGCGCCGATGCGATGACCCACGAGTCTTCGCAGGAACGTCCGGTGGGAATCAGCACTCCGTGGTAACCGAGGCTGTCAGCGGCCTGGGCCACTTGTTTGAGGTAGTTGAGCGTTACCGGGCGAGCGCCTTGAGTGGTACCCAGGTAGTGGCCATCGCCGTGGGTCGGCAGGAACCAGAAAACATCCATGAAGAGATCCTTAAGCGATTTTCAGCAGATTTTTAGGGTGCACGCCGAACAAAGGCGCAGCGCGTTCTGCAGCAAGACGAATGCGGGCCTTCAAGGGCTCACTGGTTATTTGGTAGTGGGTAAAGTCGGCCTCGGTAGCGTAAACGCCGATCGGCAACGTCAGGGCCTGGAAGAAGCTGAACAGCGGTCGCAGCTGGTGATCGAGCACCAGTGCATGACGTTCGCTGCCGCCAGTGGCCGCCAGCAGGACAGGGGTGTCGATCAACGCATTGAGGTCGATCAGGTCGAACAGATGCTTGAGCAACCCTGGATAGGAACCGCGAAAGACCGGCGCGGCAACGATCAGCAGATCAGCGTTTTCGATGGCTTGCAGTTGGCTTTCGACGTCGGCAGTCAGTTCCTGGCGAGACAACGCCGCACCCAGTGACCGGGCGATGTCGCCCAGTTCGATCAGTTTGCTTTCGATCGGCAGATGCTCTGACAGTTGTGCCAGCAAGGCCTGCGTGAGCACCAGGGTGCGCGACGGACGCCAGGTACCGCCGGAGAGGGCTACGACTTTCAATGGGCGCGACATGATCGGTTCCTTTTTAAACAGTTGCTCAGGGAGCAGTGAGTTGTCACTGACCTTGAGCAAGAGCTGTACCAATCCATGGGAGCCCGGTTATCCGGGGCTTTCAGCGCACGACTCGGTGGATGCTGTTCGATTTGAAGGGCTGTTTGTCGAATCACTGTTGCGTGGCAAACAGTTGCCTGGGCAGCAGTGAGTGAAGCGATGTGACTGTTATAAAGGCTCCTGGTTATTCCTCAAAATATCGATAAAAGATATTTATAGATCGTTATGGAATAAATGAGGGGCGTTAAAAAGTTAATCCGCGAGCCTGGACGTTTATCCCGATACCCACTATCGAGAGCGTTGATTTCTGCCCATCGAGGGGCGCGAGTAGCCTGTGTTCATTGCCCCGAACCCAGTTGCCAGGACGCCAGATCATGAAACCTCTAATTGCCACTTTCCTCTTGCTCGCAATCTCCGTTCTCGCGGGATGTGCCAGTCATGTTTCACCGGAATTGCGACCGTACACTGCCGAAGAAAGTCGGCAATTGGCGATGGAAGAGTTGAATCGTCGCGGTTTGTCTTTCGACGAATATCACGCGAAGAAAGCCGCATTGCTGGGCCAGCCGCAGAAATCCTTCAGTTTCGACAAGCAGGGCGAAATGAACGCTGAGCGCGCCGTGCAACTCCATGGCCGTCCAAGCTGAGCGACTGTACCGCTCGAAGTTTTGTGCAACTGTGCGTGGGTTTCCTTCAGGGGGTGCGATAGGGTCAATACCTGATTGCCCTTGATGGACTGCCACCGATGACCCTCTCCCTCGATCTGCTGCTGGGCTTTGCGCTGTTTGCCCTGGTGACTTCAATTACGCCCGGTCCGAACAACACCATGTTGCTGGCATCGGGTGTGAACTTCGGCTTTAACCGCACTATCCCCCATATGCTCGGCATTACCTGCGGATTCTTTGTACTGGTGCTGGCCGTGGGTTTCGGCCTGGGCGCGGTGTTCCAGACCTATCCACTCCTCTACACCGTGTTGCGGTACGTCGGTGCTGCGTATTTGCTGTACCTGGCGTGGAAAATCGCCCATTCCGGACCGGTCTCCGATAGCGAAAAAGGCGAAAGCAAACCCATCAGTTATCTTGGCGCGGCGGCGTTCCAGTGGGTGAATCCCAAAGCCTGGATCATGGCCATCGGAGCCATCAGCACCTACACGCCGATGCAGGGTTACTTCACCAATGTGATTGTGATTGCGGCGGTGTTCGCGCTGATCAACCTGCCGAGCGTCGGGGTTTGGGCAGCCTGCGGGACGCTGTTGCGCAACGTGCTGAAAGATCGCCGCTGGTTGCGGGTATTCAACTGGGGCATGGCCGCGCTGCTGGTGGTGTCGCTGTATCCGTTGCTGCTCGAAAGCTTTAGCTGACGCATTGCTTCAACCGGTTACCCGATGCCTGTTAAGCTCGACTTCAGGAGCGTTCCTACGCACTTTTAATGAAGTTGTTCTTCTTTAACGGCCTCCGATCAGGTATTTCTGACGCTCCGGAATATCGGCGCAGCTCACGAGGCTGCGCTTTGACGTTTCTGTGACGAGCCTCCTGATCCCGGAACACGCTCTGCGAGTCTTTTTATGAATACACGTCCGTTATATTTCGATTACGCCGCCACCACGCCGGTGGATGAGCGAGTTATCAAGGTCATGGTCGAGTGCCTGGGTTTTACCGGCAACTTCGGCAATCCGGCGTCCAGCTCCCACGCATTCGGGCAACAAGCCCGGCAATCGGTCGAGCACGCACGGGGACAAGTCGCCACACTGGTCGGCGCCCAGCCTGATCAGATCATCTGGACGTCCGGTGCCACCGAATCCAACAATCTCGCGCTCAAGGGCGTGGCCCAGGCTCGCGGAATTGCCGGTGGCCATGTCATCACCAGCCAGATTGAACACAAGGCAATTCTTGATACGGCCAAACAGTTGCAGGACGCCGGTGTTGCGGTGACTTATCTGGTGCCGAACGCCGAAGGCATCATCACTCCACAAGCCGTCAGCGAAGCCATGCGCGACGACACCTTTCTGGTGTCGCTGATGCTGGTCAACAATGAACTGGGCACGGTCAACGACATGTCGAGCATCGGCGAGGTCGTTCGCGCCCGTGACGCGTTGTTCCATGTGGATGCGGCGCAAGGTGCGGGCAAGGTAGTGATCGACCTGGCGCAGTTGCCGGTGGATTTGATGTCGTTTTCGGCCCACAAGATTTACGGGCCCAAGGGCATCGGTGCGTTGTATGTCGGTCCTCGTGCCCGGGAGCGTTTGCAGGCCCAGATCCACGGCGGCGGGCATGAAGGTGGTTTGCGTTCTGGCACATTGGCCACGCATCAGATTGCTGCGATGGGTGTGGCATTCGAGTTGGCAGCGCAGCTGTTCGACGCAGAGAAAGCCACCATTGCTCGATTACGTGAACGCTTGCTTGAGCAGTTGTTGAGTATTCCAGGCGTTCGCCTTAACGGCAGCGCCACTCAGCGTATTCCTCACACGTTGAGCCTGACGTTCAGTGACGGTGAATTCAATTCCACGGCTTTAAGCCATTCCATCGCGTTCTCCGCGACGTCGGCCTGTAATTCCGCGAGTAATTCACCTTCTCATGTGTTGCTGGCGCTGGGGCACGACGCGCGCTCGGCGAGTCGCACCATTCGCTTGAGCCTCGGCCGATTTACCACCGAGCAGGACATCGACCAGGCGGTTGATCTGATAAAAGCGGCCTGCGCCAGTGCACCGGCATTCTGGCAGTAGTCCCATAAGGTGCTGGCCCGGATCAGCACTCACACAATAATGAATACGTGATTAGCAGGAGACATGATGAGTACGCAGCCTTCGATCAATGGGTCAGTGCCCCAGCGCCTGGCGCAAACCCGTGAGCTGATGAGCCGGGAGGGCATTCACGCCTTGCTGGTGCCGTCGGCTGACCCGCATCTGTCGGAATACCTGCCGGGTTATTGGCAAGGGCGGCAGTGGTTGTCGGGCTTTCATGGCTCTGTGGGTACCCTGATTGTCACGCCAGACTTCGCCGGTGTCTGGGCTGACAGCCGCTACTGGGAGCAGGCGACCAAGGAACTGAACGGCAGCGGCATTGAACTGGTCAAGCTGCAACCGGGTCAGCCCGGCCCACTGGAATGGCTCGCGGAGCAAACACCGAAGGGTGGTGTGGTTGCCGTGGACGGCGCCGTGATGGCGGTGGCCTCGGCCCGCACATTGGGTGGGAAACTCGAAGAGCGCGGCGCACGTCTGCGCACTGATATCGATTTGTTGAGTGCGGTGTGGGGTGACCGCCCAAGCCTGCCTGATGAGCCGATCTATCAACATTTGCCGCCTCAGGCAACGGTCAGTCGTGGAGAGAAACTCGCCAAGCTGCGTGAAGTATTGAAGGAGCGTGGCGCTGACTGGCATTTCATTGCGACCCTCGATGACATTGCGTGGCTGTTCAACTTGCGCGGGGGGGATGTGTCGTTCAACCCGGTGTTTGTGTCCTTCGCATTGATCAGCCAGCAGCAGGCCACGCTGTTTGTGGCGCTGAGTAAAGTCAGCGCGCAGTTGCGTGCGGTCCTCGAGCAGGACGGCGTCACCCTGCGTGACTACAGCGAAGTGGCCGAAGCGTTGAAAGCGGTGCCGAGTGGTTCGAGCCTGCAAGTCGATCCGGCGCGAGTGACCGCCGGCTTGCTGGGTCACCTGGACAGTGGCGTGAAGCTGGTCGAAGGTCTGAACCCGACGACGTTGGCCAAATCGCAGAAAAGCCTGGCCGATGCCGAGCACATCCGTCGGGCAATGGAGCAGGATGGTGCGGCGCTGTGCGAGTTCTTCACCTGGCTGGAATCGGCGTGGGGGCGTGAGCGCATTACCGAACTGACCATCGACGAGCACCTGACGGCGGCGCGTACCCGACGTCCGGATTATGTCTCGCTGAGTTTCAACACCATTGCGGCGTTTAACGCGAATGGCGCGATGCCGCACTATCACGCCACCGAAGAAGAGCACGCGGTGATCGAGGGCGATGGTCTGTTGTTGATCGACTCGGGTGGCCAGTACCTGGGCGGCACGACGGACATCACGCGAATGGTACCGGTCGGTAACCCGACCGTGGAGCAGAAGCGTGATTGCACACGCGTGCTGAAGGGGGTGATTGCGTTGTCCCGTGCGCAATTCCCGCGTGGCATTCTTTCGCCGCTGCTCGACTCGATTGCCCGCGCGCCAATCTGGGCCGAGAGCGTCGATTACGGTCACGGTACCGGCCATGGCGTCGGCTACTTCCTCAACGTGCATGAAGGTCCGCAGGTCATTGCCTATCAGGCCGCTGCTGCGCCGCAAACCGCCATGCAGCCGGGCATGATCACGTCCATCGAGCCGGGCACTTACCGCCCTGGTCGCTGGGGTGTGCGCATTGAGAACCTGGTGTTGAATCGTGAGGCGGGCAAGAGCGAGTTTGGTGAGTTCCTGAAATTCGAAACGTTGACCCTGTGCCCGATCGACACTCGCTGCCTGGAGCCGTCGTTGCTGACGGAAGACGAAAAGCAGTGGTTCAACGCTTATCATGCTGAAGTGCGCGAGCGTTTGAGCCCGTTGCTCGATGGAGCCGCTCTCGAGTGGTTGAACACGCGTACTGCTGCTATCTGATGGATAAGGGGGGCAGGCGCTGTTTGTAGCACCTGCCTTCGTGCTGTGGAGCTGTTTAACTCAATGCTTCAAGCACGAAGTCGAGTCGATCCTGTCCGAAGAAGAGCTGGTCATCGACAAACATGCTCGGGGCGCCGAATACCCCTCGACGCACGGCGGTCTCGGTGTTGTTTTTGAGTGCGTTTTTCACGTTTTCATCCGCTGTCAGCGCCAATACTTCATTTGGGTCGAAACCGTGTTCAGTCAGCACTGATGCGACGGTCGCCGGATCATCAAGGCTTCGGCCTTCAACCCAGAGAGCCTGAAACAGGCAGTCGATGAACGCCTGGAAACGCTCGGGATAGTGCAACTGCATGCCGGTGACGGCGCGCATCAGCATCAGTGTGTTGATGGGGAAGTGCGGATTGAACTTTAACGGTACGCCGTAGCGTTTTGCGTACCGGTCCATGTCTTGAAACATATAGCTGCCCTTGGCCGGAATGGTCGCTGGTGAGGCATTGCCCGTTGCTTTGAAGACACCTCCCAAGAGCATGGGGATGTACTTCAGCTGGCTGTCGGTTTGCTTGCAGATCTTCGGTAGCTGGGTATAAGCCAGGTAAGTGGCGGGGCTTCCAAGGTCGAAAAAAAACTCCACGGTTTTGCTCATGGTCGATGCTCTCTGCTTTTTATTGTGGGGGAGGGCTTACCAGCGTTCGTTCCAGGGGCGCAGGTCCAGTTCGAAGGTCCAGGCGTCTCGGGGTTGGCTGTGCAGGTACCAGTAATTTTCGGCGATGTGTTCGGGGTTGAGAATGCCGTCCTGGTCCTTGGTGGCGTATTTTTCAGGGAAGCTGGTGCGGATGAAATCGGTGTCGATGGCGCCGTCGACGACCACGTGAGCGACATGAATATTCATCGGCCCCAGTTCGCGGGCCATGCTCTGGGCCAGTGCGCGTATGCCGTGCTTGGCACCGGCGAACGCCGCAAATCCTGCGGCCCCACGCAGCCCTGCTGTTGCACCGGTGAACAGAATTGTGCCGCGCTGACGCTGGGCCATGCGCTTGGCGACTTCGCGCCCATTGAGAAATCCTGAAAAACAGGCCATCTCCCAGATCTTGAAATACTTGCGAGCGGTTTCCTCAAGAATGCTGCACGGCACGTTCGCGCCGATGTTGAATACGAACGCTTCGATTGGGCCGATCTGGCTTTCAATCTGCTCAACCAGCGCCACGACATCTTCTTCCTTGCGGGCATCACAGGCGAAACCATGAGCCTCGGCACCTGTTGCCTGAATGGCATCGACCAGAGGCTGAAGCTTGTCCGCGCTTCGACGCGTCACACAGGCGATGAACCCTTCTTGAGCAAAGCGCTTGGCAATGGCGCCGCCGGTGGCGTCACCTGCACCCACAACCAGTACGACCTTCTTATTATTCATGGCGATTCTCTTTGGTAAACGATCGTTAACTAAACGAACGTTATGCTACGATCCGGCATGCGTCAAGATGATCAATTTTGAGGACAGGGCAATGCGTTACTCGGCCAACCATAAGCTGGAAACCAAAGAGAAGTTGCTGCAAAGCAGTGCTGTATCGGCCAAGAAGTCAGGTTTTTCTACGGTGGGCGTTGATGGCCTGATGAAGGCAATCGGTTTGAGCGGCGGGGCGTTCTACAGTCACTTCTCTTCAAAAGATGAACTGTTTGCTTCGATCGTGGAACGTGAACTGTCCCAGAGTCTGGCGCGATTGGAAGTGGATCAGGGGCGAGAGCGACTCGAGCGATGCCTCAAACATTACCTGAGCATGGCCCATGTCGAAACTCCGGAGTCTGGCTGCGCGCTGCCCGCGCTGGGGGCGGAGATTGCCCGCTCGGATTTGATGGTTCGTCAGCAGGCGGAGAGCTGGATTTGCCGGCTTCAGAAAAACTGGGCGCTGACCCTGGAAAGCGACAGCCTTGCGTGGGCCATTCTTTCGCAATGCATCGGCGCGCTGGTTGTGGCGCGGATGTTGGCCACTCCCGAGGTGCAGCGCACCGTACTGAAATCCAGTTACGACGAAATTTGCCGTCAGATCGCGTGACTCGCTTATGTCGAGTCTGCCTATTTGCAGATGACGATCATGCTGCGACTGGTATAGCCGGCCGGGTTCAGGCCGAAGGGATAGTCACCGGGCTCCTCAACGGTATCCCCGGACTTGGCGATGACCTTGTAGCCTTTGGGTGCGCACGAGTTAGCGGCGCTGGTGTAGCACTTGTCCCAAGAGGATGACAGTCCCGAACAGTTGATGTGCAGCCCTTTTTTGCCGTGCTTGACCTGGGTTTTCGATGTCGCCGCGCAGCCCGCAATTGCGAGTACGGCGATCATTACCAAAATTCGTTTCATTGCTGTCCTTATAGCGTCCCCGAGTCTATCGCCCGGGTCTGACTGCGTTCGCTTTTGCTTGAAGCGTTTTGATATCCCAATCCTTGAATTTCCATGCCTGGCACTGGGTTTCGGGGCTAAACATGGCCTAATTGCGCGACAAATACCAGACCCTTGTCAAAACCTGTGTCAATCAGCGGCTACTGCGGGCTTGGCGTTGCTACCCATGGTCAACGTTGCACCTACGGAAGCCAGAATGATGCACATGATAGCCATCCACTGTGACAGCGAGAGGAACTCATGGAGGAACAAAAGGCCTGACAGCGCTCCGAACGCGGGTTCAATGCTCATAAGTGTTCCGAAGGTCCGAGCGGGCATCCGTGTGAGGGCAACCATCTCCAGGGTATAGGGCAGGGCAGTGGACAGAATGGCGACGCCGATGGCGACGGGAATCAATGACGGCGTCAACAATGCTGCGCCCGCATGTACGATTCCGATAGGGGCTACGAACAGTGCGGCAATCATCACGCCCAAGGCGGCGGTTTGCACACCGTTGTCGGCACCAGCTTTTTGTCCGTAAAGAATGTAGATGGCCCAGCAGACACCAGCACCCAATGCATACCCGGCACCTGTCAGATCAATACCGGCGCTTGTTGCACCGGTAGGTATCAATAGCAGCAATCCGGCAGCGGCAAGGGCGATCCACAGGAAGTCGATTGCCCGACGCGAAGCGTAGATCGCAACAGCCAGTGGACCGGTGAACTCCAGAGCGACGGCAATCCCCAGCGGCACGGTTCGCAAGGACATATAGAAGAGGAAGTTCATCCCTCCCAGCGCCATTCCATAGACAATGACAGTGCGCAGTGATTTCGAGGTGAGCTTCGCGCGCCACGGGCGCAATATCAGCAGCATGATCACGCTGGCAAAAATCAGCCGCAGGGTGGTGGTCCCTTGAGCGCCCACAATCGGGAACATGCTTTTGGCCAGGGAAGCACCAGACTGGATCGACGCCATGGCTATAAGTAGCAGGCCAACCGAGAACAGGGTGGAGGCGAGGTTACGGGGTTGGTCATTCATTAAATGGCATCGTCCAAGGTTGAAACGAGGAAGTTGGTCTGGCGTTGGGCAATATACTGCGCATTCGACACGGCTGCGTCTATATATAAGAGGAAATTCAAAGCTTCTGATAGAAAATCAAAATCAGTGCTTGACGGCAGATTCAGGATGTCTATAATTCGCCCCACTTCCGGCGCAGTCGAAACGGAAAACTCCTTGGTAAACAAAGAGTTACGCGGTTTTCGGCAGTGA
>NZ_JACMYF010000008.1:0-399239 GCF_015351605.1 Pseudomonas sp. p50(2008) | reverse complement strand
ACTCAGTAGTGAAACGATGCATCGCCGATGGTAGTGTGGGGTTTCCCCATGTGAGAGTAGGTCATCGTCAAGATTAAATTCCGAAACCCCTGTTTGCTAACGCGAACAGGGGTTTTGTTTTGTCCGCGAAAAAATCTCGCTCGTCGGGTTTCTATGCAACGGCTCGGGGCATGGCTATCATGCGGGCCTCATTGTGAGGCGAGACTTGCATGCTGACGTTGTTGAAGCTTCTTAAGGATGGCCGGTTTCACTCTGGCCAGGCTCTGGGCGTTGCCTTGGGTGTCAGTCGTAGCGCAGTTTGGAAACAGCTTCAGCTCCTGGAGGCTGAGCTGGGTCTTTCCATACACAAGGTGCGCGGCCGTGGTTATCAACTGGCGGCGCCATTGATGCTGCTTGACCCTGTAGGCATAAGCGAGGCGACCCCTTCCTGCGATTGGTCAGTCTTGGTCTTCGACTCTATCGATTCCACAAATGCCGAGGCTTTGCGAGCTATCGAGCGAGGACGGGCTGCCCCGTTCCTGGTGCTTGCTGAAAGGCAAACGGCAGGTCGTGGGCGGCGCGGGCGCAAGTGGGTAAGCCCATTCGCTGAAAACGTCTATTACAGCCTGGTGTTGCGCATTGAAGGCGGAATGCGCCAGCTGGAAGGTCTTAGTCTGGTCGTCGGCCTTGCGGTGATGCACGCCTTGCGCGAGCTTGGTGTATCGGCTGCAGGTCTTAAGTGGCCTAACGACGTATTAGTCGGGCAGAAAAAAATAGCGGGCATACTGCTCGAGCTGATCGGCGATCCGGCCGACGTATGTCACGTGGTACTAGGAGTTGGCATTAACGTAAATATGCAGATGACCGATGAGGTTGATCAGCAGTGGACGTCGATGCGGCTGGAGGCCGGCAAGGTGTTTGATCGCAATCAGATGGTCGCGGTGTTGAGTGAGAAGCTACAGGGCTATTTGCACCGGCACCAGGTTGAAGGATTTTCCGCTATCCAGTTGGAATGGGAGCAAAATCATCTATGGCAAGGACGAGCGGTATCGCTGATTGCTGGTGTTAACCAGGTAGATGGCGAAGTGCTTGGAATCGATAAACAAGGTGCTTTGCGCTTGAAGGTAGATGGTGTGGAAAAGAACTTTAGTGGTGGTGAGCTCAGCCTGAGGTTGCGTGATGATTCTTGAGCTCGACTGTGGAAACAGTTTTATAAAATGGCGTGTTCTCGGCGACGGTGCCGGTGAAGTGGTGGGAGAGGGTATTGTCGATTCGGATCTGGCGTTGCTGGAGAGTCTGAATGCAATAGAGCGCCTCTCCCTGTCCTTTTGTCGTTTGGTAAGTGTCAGGTCCGCCGAAGAAACCGACGCACTGACCGTCTTGCTCGTCAGCGCCTATGGCGTATCTGTTGCCTGCGCCAAACCATCTCGCGAAATGTCCGGTGTTCGTAACGGTTATGAGGAATACGAGCGGTTGGGGCTTGATCGCTGGCTAGCGATGCTGGGAGGATTTCATCTCGCGTCGGGCCCCTGCCTTGTGCTGGATTTTGGTACAGCCGTCACTGCTGATTTCATCGGTGGAGATGGTGGGCATCTCGGAGGCTTTATTTGTCCAGGGATGCCTTTGATGCGCAATCAACTGCGTACTCATACACGAAAGATCCGATATGGAGATCTCGCCGCCGAGCGGGCGCTGGAGAGTCTCGCTCCAGGTCGCACAACCGTCGAAGCGGTGGAGCGTGGATGCTCGTTAATGCTCAGGGGCTTTGTCTTGACCCAGTTGGAGCTGGCACGCAGCTACTGGGGAGACGACTTTTGCGTATTCCTGACCGGCGGAGATGCCGAGCTAGTAGCTGGAGTAGTGCCTGAGGCCCGTGTGGTTCCGGACCTTGTGTTCGTGGGCCTGGCGATGGCGTGTCCCTTGATCTGAGGTATTTATGCGCTGGTTGTTCCTGCTCCTGCTTGTCCTCAATGTGTTCTATTACATCTGGCATCAACAAGAGGCTCCTCTTCGAGCCAAGGACGTGACGCCGTTGAGCCTTTACCGGGGCTCGCAGCAGGATATTCGCTTGCTGAGCGAATCCACGGATGCGGCACGTGACAAGGCCAAGACGGTTCAGCCGGATAGTGGGTGCCTATATGTAGGAGGGTACTCACGCCAGGAGGTGGCTCAGGCAATCGAGCGACGATTGACCGGCATGGAGATCAGGTTTCAGGCGCTGCCGAAGGATCTGCCTGATAATCCTGGCTACTGGGTGCGCGTGGCACCAGAAAGCCGCCGCTGGCTTGATGATGTGCAGCTTCAAAACCTTTCCAGAGAATTCAACGAGTTAAAACATAAAATAATGCCTTGTGAGGGGGTTGCGCCCGCAGTTTAGTTTGCATAGAATGGCGCCCGCTTCGCAGTGAAGACCTTTAGAGGTGATCAGCGCGAAGCGAGGTCAACGCAGCTAACCTCAGGTTTTTAATGAGAAAATGCTTGACAGAAGGCTGGCATAATATAGAATGCCGGCTCGCTTAGGAGGGGTTCCCGAGCGGCCAAAGGGATCAGACTGTAAATCTGACGTCTACGACTTCGAAGGTTCGAATCCTTCCCCCTCCACCATTTTTAGCGAGAGTTGCAATCTCGCGGGTATAGTTTAGTGGTAGAACCTCAGCCTTCCAAGCTGATGATGCGGGTTCGATTCCCGCTACCCGCTCCATGTTTGCAGATCTTGCGCAGTGTTACGCTCTTGTAGCTCAGTTGGTAGAGCACACCCTTGGTAAGGGTGAGGTCAGCGGTTCAAATCCGCTCAAGAGCTCCATATAACAAGGCAGATATGAAAATATCTGCCTTTGTTTTAATGGCTTGTTTGACTTGTAAATTCTTCTCCTGAGGGTGATTTCGATGGCTAAGGAAAAGTTCGAACGTAATAAGCCGCACGTCAACGTAGGCACCATTGGTCACGTCGACCACGGTAAAACTACTCTGACTGCAGCCTTGACCCGCGTCTGTTCCGAAGTGTTCGGTTCGGCAAAGGTTGACTTCGACAAGATCGATAGCGCCCCAGAAGAAAAAGCTCGTGGTATTACCATCAACACCGCTCACGTAGAGTACGATTCGGCCGTGCGTCACTACGCACATGTTGACTGTCCTGGTCACGCCGACTACGTAAAAAACATGATTACTGGTGCTGCACAGATGGATGGTGCGATTCTGGTTTGCTCGGCCGCTGATGGTCCGATGCCTCAAACCCGTGAGCACATTCTCCTGTCGCGCCAGGTCGGCGTTCCATACATCGTTGTCTTCCTAAACAAGGCTGACATGGTAGATGATGCGGAGCTGCTTGAGTTGGTTGAGATGGAAGTGCGCGACCTGTTGAGCACTTACGATTTTCCTGGTGATGACACTCCGATCATCATCGGTTCGGCGCTGATGGCGCTGAATGGTCAAGACGATAACGAGATGGGCACCACCGCCGTCAAGAAGTTGGTCGAGACTCTGGATAGCTATATTCCGCAGCCTGAGCGCGCTATTGATAAGCCGTTTTTGATGCCGATCGAGGATGTATTCTCGATCTCCGGTCGTGGCACTGTTGTGACTGGCCGTGTTGAGCGTGGCATCGTTCGCATTCAGGAAGAAGTCGAGATCGTTGGGTTGCGTGATACGGTCAAGACAACGTGTACGGGTGTGGAAATGTTTCGCAAGCTGCTCGACGAAGGTCGTGCAGGCGAGAATTGCGGCGTATTGCTGCGTGGTACCAAGCGTGATGATGTTGAGCGTGGCCAGGTATTGGTCAAGCCGGGCACTGTCAAGCCGCATACCAAGTTCACTGCTGAAGTTTATGTTCTGAGCAAGGAGGAGGGTGGTCGTCATACGCCATTCTTCAAGGGTTATCGTCCGCAGTTTTACTTTCGTACGACTGATGTGACTGGTAATTGCGAGCTGCCAGAAGGTGTTGAGATGGTGATGCCGGGTGATAACGTTCAGATGACCGTTACCCTGATCAAAACCATTGCGATGGAAGATGGTCTGCGTTTCGCTATTCGTGAAGGCGGTCGTACCGTTGGCGCGGGTGTCGTGGCAAAAGTCATCGAGTAAGTTGTTGTAATGTCTTTTTCGGGCCGGCATAATGGTCGGCCTGATTTTGTTTTAGGTCAGTAGCTCAATTGGCAGAGCGACGGTCTCCAAAACCGTAGGTTGGGGGTTCGATTCCCTCCTGACCTGCCAGATTCACTTGGTGTGTCTGGCTTTCTTTTCACAGGATCTTCATAGATGACTCCTAAAGCTGAAGCTCAAGGCTCTCGCTTCGATCTGCTCAAGTGGCTAGTAGTAGTCGCTTTGGTGGTTGTTGGCGTTGTTGGCAATCAGTATTACTCTGCTTCGCCGATCCTGTACCGTGTACTTGCATTGCTCGCCATTGCTGCTGTAGCTGCCTTTGTAGGCCTGCAGACAGTTAAGGGCAAGTCTTTCTTTGTACTGGTAAAGGAAGCTCGCACCGAGATTCGTAAAGTCGTATGGCCAACTCGCCAAGAAACCACGCAGACCACGTTGATCGTAGTGGCTGTTGTTCTGGTTATGGCGTTGCTGTTGTGGGGGCTTGATTCCCTGCTCGGCTGGCTTGTTTCCTTGATTGTCGGCTAAGGGTGTCCCGTGGCTAAGCGTTGGTACGTTGTGCATGCTTACTCCGGTTACGAGAAGCATGTCATGCGCTCGTTGTTAGAGCGCGTAAAGCTGGCTGGCATGGAAGATGGCTTTGGCGAAATTCTGGTTCCCACTGAAGAAGTGGTTGAAATGCGTAATGGCCAGAAACGCAAAAGCGAGCGCAAATTCTTCCCAGGTTATGTGCTGGTCCAGATGGACATGAACGAGGGTACTTGGCACTTGGTCAAGGATACTCCTCGGGTGATGGGTTTCATCGGCGGTACTGCCGATAAGCCTGCACCGATCACTGATAAAGAGGCAGAAGCGATTCTGCGTCGCGTTGCTGATGGTAGTGACAAGCCGAAGCCGAAGACGTTGTTCGAGCCGGGTGAGTCGGTACGGGTCAATGACGGGCCGTTTGCTGATTTCACTGGCACGGTTGAAGAAGTTAACTACGAAAAGAGCCGGATCCAAGTGGCAGTGCTTATTTTCGGTCGCTCTACTCCGGTAGAGCTAGAGTTCAGCCAGGTCGAAAAAGTCTAGCTGAGCAAGCATCCCAACCCCGCAGCCTTAGGCTGTGGGGTTTTGTCGTCACTGGGATAAACGCGCAAGTAACCGGGGAGCCTTTCGAGGCGTTCGAACCCGTAATTGGAGTGCCTCATGGCCAAGAAGATTACCGCTTACATCAAGCTGCAAGTGAAGGCCGCTCAGGCTAACCCAAGCCCACCTGTTGGTCCTGCATTGGGTCAGCACGGCGTGAACATCATGGAATTCTGCAAAGCTTTCAACGCCCGTACTCAGGGTATTGAGCCAGGCCTGCCGACTCCAGTGATCATCACTGTCTACAGCGACCGTAGCTTCACTTTTGAAACCAAATCCACCCCTGCTTCGGTTCTGCTGAAGAAGGCGGCTGGTCTGACTAGCGGCTCTGCTCGTCCGAATACCGTTAAGGTTGGCACCGTGACCCGTGCTCAGCTGGAAGAAATCGCGAAAACCAAAAACGCGGATCTGACTGCAGCTGATATGGAAGCAGCCGTGCGTACTATCGCCGGTTCTGCTCGTAGCATGGGCCTTAACGTGGAGGGTGTGTAATGGCTAAGTTGACCAAGCGTCAAAAGGCTATCGCCGGCAAAATCGAAGCAGGCAAGTCCTACAATTTTGTAGACGCTGCTGCTCTGCTGGCTGAACTGTCGACTGTCAAGTTCAGCGAGTCGTTCGACGTTGCTGTAAACCTGGGTGTTGACCCGCGTAAATCTGACCAGGTTGTTCGTAGCGCTACTGTGCTGCCACACGGCACTGGCAAGACCGTTCGCGTTGCTGTGTTCACCCAGGGTCCAGCTGCTGAGGCCGCTCTGGCTGCCGGCGCTGACCGTGTAGGTATGGACGATCTGGCTGCCGAAATGAAAGGCGGCGACCTGAACTATGACGTAGTTATCGCATCCCCGGATGCAATGCGCGTTGTAGGTCAGTTGGGTCAGATCCTCGGCCCACGTGGTCTGATGCCTAACCCTAAAGTCGGCACTGTGACTCCAGACGTAGCTACCGCGGTTAAAAACGCCAAGGCTGGTCAGGTTCGTTATCGCACCGACAAAAACGGCATCATCCACACCTCCGTTGGCAAGATCGGCTTCGATGCCGTCAAGTTGAAGGAAAACGTTGAAGCCCTGATCGCTGATCTGAAGCGTATCAAGCCAGCTTCCTCGAAAGGCATTTACGTCAAGCGCGTTACCCTGAGCACCACCATGGGTCCAGGTCTGGTCATCGACCAGGGCTCGCTCGACGCGTAAGACAGAGGTTGGCGCAAGCGATTGCGTCAATTGAAAGATTGGGGTCCCTGCCTGGCGGGGGCTATCCAAGACCGTAGGCGACGCAAGTCTTAAACCTCAAGCCTACGCAGATGGTGCTCCCGGTTCCTTACCGAATCAGACACCAAAACGACATCCGGCTTCGGTTGGATGAAACGGTAACAAGCAGGAGTTTTTCCCGTGGCAATTAAACTTGAAGACAAGAAGGCCATCGTCGCTGAAGTCAACAAGGCTGCCCAAGTTGCTCTGTCCGCTGTCGTGGCTGATGCCCGTGGCGTAACAGTAGGCGCTATGACCGGACTCCGTAAAGAGGCTCGTGAAGCTGGCGTTTACGTACGTGTTGTACGTAACACCCTGCTCAAGCGCGCCGTTGCTGGCACTCAATATGACGTGCTCAACGACGTGTTCACCGGCCCGACCTTGATTGCATTCTCTAAAGACCATCCGGGCGCTGCTGCCCGTATTTTCAAAGAGTTCGCAAAAGGTCAGGACAAGTTCGAGATCAAGGCAGCTGCGTTCGAGGGCAAGTACCTCGCAGCTAATCAGATCGACGTACTGGCAAGCCTGCCGACCCGTGACGAAGCAATTTCTCAGCTGATGAGCGTGATTCAAGGCGCAACCAGCAAATTGGCTCGTACTCTGGCGGCTCTTCGCGACCAGAAAGAAGCTGCTGCAGCCTAAGGCTGAGTCACTCCTTTCAGCGTTTATTGTTTATTTCGATGGCCGCGTAGGCTGTCACCCCAATACAGGAATTTATAGTCATGTCTCTGACTAACGACCAAATCATCGAAGCAATCGGCGAAAAATCCGTTCTGGAAATCGTTGAGCTGATCAAGGCCATGGAAGAGAAGTTCGGCGTTTCCGCTGCCGCTGCTTCCGCTGGTCCAGCTGCTGTTGCTGCCGTTGTTGAAGAACAAACTGAATTCAACGTCATGCTGACCGAAGCTGGCGAGAAGAAAGTTAACGTGATCAAGGCAGTACGTGAACTGACCGGTCTGGGCCTGAAAGAAGCCAAGGCAGTAGTTGACGGCGCTCCTGGCATCGTTCTGGAAGCTGTTTCGAAAGACGCAGCTGACAAAGCAAAAGCCACTCTGGAAGAAGCAGGCGCTAAAGTCGAGCTGAAATAAGCATCGACTTTGCACCTCCAGCCCGAGCGTGAAGCGAAAGGCTGATGGCTGGTGGCTCTTGCCACCGGCCTTTTTCCGTTATTGGCAGCCGACTGGGTCGGTGCTGATAACGAGCTGTAACCACCCGATGCGGTGGAGCAAACCATGGGGTTTGCACGATTTTCTGGCTGCTCCCGTCGGGAGGGGCCAAACAAGCAGGTGACCAAGCTGGGGAACGCTGATGGCTTACTCATATACTGAGAAAAAACGTATCCGCAAGGACTTTAGCAAGTTGCCGGACGTCATGGATGTGCCGTATCTCCTGGCAATCCAGCTGGATTCGTATCGTGAATTCTTGCAGGCGGGAGCGACTAAAGATCAGTTCCGCGACGTGGGCCTGCATGCGGCCTTCAAATCCGTTTTCCCGATCATCAGCTACTCCGGCAATGCTGCGCTGGAGTACGTCGGTTATCGCCTGGGCGAACCGGCATTTGATGTCAAAGAATGCGTATTGCGCGGTGTAACTTACGCCGTACCTTTGCGGGTAAAAGTGCGCCTGATCATTTTCGACAAAGAATCGTCGAACAAAGCGATCAAGGACATCAAAGAGCAAGAAGTCTACATGGGTGAAATCCCCCTGATGACTGAAAACGGTACCTTCGTAATCAACGGTACCGAGCGTGTAATCGTTTCCCAGCTGCACCGTTCCCCGGGCGTGTTCTTCGACCACGACCGCGGCAAGACGCATAGCTCCGGCAAACTGCTGTACTCCGCGCGCATCATCCCATACCGCGGTTCGTGGCTGGACTTCGAGTTCGACCCGAAAGACTGCGTATTCGTGCGTATCGACCGTCGTCGCAAGCTGCCTGCATCGGTACTGCTGCGCGCGCTCGGCTATACCACTGAAGAAGTGCTCGACGCGTTCTATACCACCAACGTTTTCCACCTCAGCGGCGAAACCCTCAGTCTGGAACTGATTGCTTCGCGTCTGCGTGGTGAAATCGCTGTTCTTGATATTCAGGACGAGAAGGGCAAGGTCATCGTTGAGGCTGGTCGCCGTATTACTGCGCGCCACATCAACCAGATCGAAAAAGCCGGTCTCAAGACCCTGGAAGTGCCTCTGGACTACGTCCTGGGCCGCACTACCGCCAAGGCCATCGTGCATCCGGCAACCGGCGAAATCCTGGCAGAGTGCAACACCGAGCTGAACACCGAAATCCTGGCAAAAATTGCCAAGGCCCAGGTCGTTCGCGTCGAGACTCTGTACACCAACGATATCGACTGCGGCCCGTTCGTCTCCGACACTCTGAAGATCGACTCCACCAGCAACCAATTGGAAGCGCTGGTCGAGATCTATCGCATGATGCGTCCAGGCGAGCCGCCAACCAAAGACGCTGCCGAGACCCTGTTCAACAACCTGTTCTTCAGCCCTGAGCGCTATGACCTGTCTGCGGTCGGCCGGATGAAGTTCAACCGTCGTATCGGTCGCACCGAGATCGAAGGTTCGGGCGTGTTGTGCAAGGAAGATATCGTCGCGGTTCTGAAGACTCTGGTCGACATCCGTAACGGTAAAGGCATCGTCGATGACATCGACCACCTGGGTAACCGTCGTGTTCGCTGCGTAGGCGAGATGGCCGAGAACCAGTTCCGCGTTGGCCTGGTACGTGTTGAGCGTGCGGTCAAAGAGCGTCTGTCGATGGCTGAAAGCGAAGGCCTGATGCCGCAAGACCTGATCAACGCCAAGCCTGTAGCTGCGGCGGTGAAAGAGTTCTTCGGTTCCAGCCAGCTTTCCCAGTTCATGGACCAAAACAACCCACTGTCCGAGATTACCCACAAGCGTCGTGTTTCTGCACTCGGCCCTGGCGGTTTGACTCGTGAGCGTGCTGGTTTTGAAGTTCGTGACGTACACCCGACTCACTACGGTCGTGTATGCCCGATTGAAACGCCGGAAGGTCCGAACATCGGTCTGATCAACTCCCTGGCTGCTTATGCGCGCACCAACCAGTACGGCTTCCTCGAAAGCCCGTATCGTGTGGTGAAAGACGCTCTGGTCACCGACGAGATCGTTTTCCTGTCCGCCATCGAAGAAGCTGATCACGTGATCGCTCAGGCTTCGGCCACGATGAACGACAAGAAAATGCTGATTGACGAACTGGTAGCTGTTCGTCACTTGAACGAATTCACCGTCAAGGCGCCGGAAGACGTCACCTTGATGGACGTATCGCCGAAGCAGGTAGTTTCGGTTGCTGCGTCGCTGATCCCGTTCCTCGAGCACGATGACGCCAACCGTGCGTTGATGGGTTCGAACATGCAGCGTCAAGCTGTACCAACCCTGCGCGCTGACAAGCCGCTGGTCGGTACCGGCATGGAGCGTAACGTAGCTCGTGACTCCGGCGTTTGCGTCGTGGCTCGTCGTGGCGGCGTAATCGATTCCGTTGATGCAAGCCGTATTGTGGTTCGTGTTGCTGATGACGAAGTTGAAACCGGTGAAGCCGGTGTCGACATCTACAACCTGACCAAATACACCCGCTCCAACCAGAACACCTGCATTAACCAGCGTCCGCTGGTGCGTAAAGGTGATCGGGTTCAGCGCAGCGACATCATGGCTGATGGTCCGTCCACCGACATGGGTGAACTGGCGCTGGGTCAGAACATGCGCATCGCGTTCATGGCCTGGAACGGTTACAACTTCGAAGACTCCATCTGCCTGTCGGAACGAGTTGTTCAAGAAGATCGCTTTACCACGATCCACATCCAGGAACTGACCTGTGTGGCGCGTGACACCAAGCTTGGGCCAGAGGAAATCACTGCAGACATCCCGAACGTGGGTGAAGCTGCACTGAACAAGCTGGACGAAGCCGGTATCGTTTACGTAGGTGCTGAAGTTGGCGCAGGCGACATCCTGGTTGGTAAGGTCACTCCGAAAGGCGAGACCCAGCTGACTCCGGAAGAGAAGCTCTTGCGTGCCATCTTCGGTGAAAAAGCCAGCGACGTTAAAGACACCTCCCTGCGCGTGCCTACCGGCACCAAGGGTACCGTCATCGACGTACAGGTCTTCACTCGTGACGGCGTTGAGCGTGATGCTCGTGCACTGTCGATCGAGAAGACTCAACTCGACGAGATCCGCAAGGACCTGAACGAAGAGTTCCGTATCGTTGAAGGCGCGACTTTCGAACGTCTGCGTTCCGCTCTGGTCGGCCACAAAGCCGAAGGCGGGGCCGGTCTGAAGAAAGGTCAGGACATCACCGACGAAATTCTCGACGGTCTTGAGCATGGTCAGTGGTTCAAGCTGCGCATGGCTGAAGATGCTCTGAACGAGCAGCTCGAGAAGGCTCAGGCCTACATCGTTGATCGCCGCCGTCTGCTGGACGACAAGTTCGAAGACAAGAAGCGCAAACTGCAGCAGGGCGATGACCTGGCTCCAGGCGTGCTGAAGATCGTCAAGGTTTACCTGGCTATCCGTCGCCGCATCCAGCCGGGCGACAAGATGGCCGGTCGTCACGGTAACAAAGGTGTGGTCTCCGTGATCATGCCGGTTGAAGACATGCCGCACGATGCCAATGGCACCCCGGTCGACGTCGTCCTCAACCCGTTGGGCGTACCTTCGCGTATGAACGTTGGTCAGATCCTTGAAACCCACCTGGGCCTCGCGGCCAAAGGTCTGGGCGAGAAGATCAACCGCATGATCGAAGAGCAGCGTAAAGTTGCCGATCTGCGCAAGTTCCTGCACGAGATCTACAACGAGATCGGCGGTCGCAACGAAGATCTGGACAGCTTCTCCGACCAGGAAATCCTGGATCTGGCGAAGAACCTGCGTGGCGGCGTTCCAATGGCCACCCCAGTGTTCGACGGTGCCAAGGAAAGCGAAATCAAGGCCATGCTCAAACTGGCGGACTTGCCAGAAAGCGGCCAGATGCAGCTGACTGACGGCCGTACCGGCAACAAGTTCGAGCGCCCGGTTACTGTTGGCTACATGTACATGCTGAAGCTGAACCACTTGGTAGACGACAAGATGCACGCTCGTTCTACCGGTTCGTACAGCCTGGTTACCCAGCAGCCGCTGGGTGGTAAGGCGCAGTTCGGTGGTCAGCGTTTCGGGGAGATGGAGGTCTGGGCACTGGAAGCATACGGTGCTGCTTACACTCTGCAAGAAATGCTCACAGTGAAGTCGGACGATGTGAACGGCCGGACCAAGATGTACAAAAACATCGTGGACGGCGATCACCGTATGGAGCCGGGCATGCCCGAGTCTTTCAACGTGTTGATCAAAGAAATTCGTTCCCTCGGCATCGATATCGATCTGGAAACCGAATAACACGTGACGCGAATCGAGAGCGGGGCAGGATTGCCCGCTCTCTGCTCCGCCAGGAGGAAAGGCCTTGAAAGACCTACTGAATTTGCTGAAAAACCAGGGTCAAGTCGAAGAGTTCGACGCCATCCGTATTGGATTGGCATCGCCTGAGATGATCCGTTCGTGGTCGTTCGGTGAAGTTAAAAAGCCGGAAACCATCAACTACCGTACGTTCAAACCTGAGCGTGACGGCCTGTTCTGCGCCAAGATCTTTGGCCCGGTAAAGGATTACGAGTGCCTGTGCGGTAAGTACAAGCGCTTGAAGCACCGTGGTGTGATCTGCGAGAAGTGCGGCGTTGAAGTCGCGCTGGCTAAAGTTCGTCGTGAGCGCATGGCGCACATCGAACTGGCCTCGCCAGTTGCCCACATCTGGTTCCTGAAATCGCTGCCGTCGCGTATCGGTTTGCTGATGGACATGACCCTGCGTGATATCGAACGCGTTCTCTACTTCGAGAGCTATGTCGTTATCGATCCAGGCATGACCACCCTCGAAAAAGGTCAGCTGCTGAACGACGAGCAGTACTTCGAAGCGCTGGAAGAGTTCGGCGACGATTTCGATGCCCGCATGGGTGCCGAAGCTGTCCGCGAACTGCTGCACGCTATCGACCTGGAGCACGAGATTGGTCGTCTGCGTGAAGAAATTCCGCAAACCAACTCCGAAACCAAAATCAAGAAGCTGTCCAAGCGTCTGAAGTTGATGGAAGCCTTCCAGGGTTCCGGCAACCTTCCAGAATGGATGGTGCTGACCGTTCTGCCGGTTCTGCCGCCAGATCTGCGTCCACTGGTCCCGCTGGATGGCGGTCGCTTCGCGACTTCCGACCTCAACGATCTGTATCGTCGAGTGATCAACCGTAACAACCGCTTGAAGCGTCTGCTCGATCTGTCCGCTCCGGACATCATCGTGCGCAACGAAAAGCGTATGTTGCAGGAAGCCGTCGATGCACTGCTCGACAACGGCCGTCGTGGCCGCGCTATCACCGGTTCGAACAAGCGTCCTCTGAAATCCCTGGCTGACATGATCAAGGGTAAGCAGGGTCGTTTCCGTCAGAACTTGCTCGGTAAGCGTGTTGACTACTCGGGTCGTTCGGTAATTACCGTGGGCCCGACCCTGCGTCTGCACCAGTGCGGTCTGCCGAAGAAGATGGCTCTCGAGCTGTTCAAGCCGTTCATTTTCGGCAAGCTGGAAATGCGTGGTCTCGCTACCACCATTAAAGCTGCAAAGAAAATGGTTGAGCGCGAACTGCCAGAGGTTTGGGACGTTCTCGCTGAAGTGATCCGTGAACACCCGGTTCTCCTCAACCGTGCACCGACCCTTCACCGTCTGGGTATCCAGGCGTTTGAACCGGTACTGATCGAAGGTAAGGCTATCCAGCTGCACCCTCTGGTCTGTGCTGCGTACAACGCCGACTTCGACGGCGACCAAATGGCCGTACACGTACCGCTGACACTGGAAGCCCAGTTGGAAGCGCGTGCGTTGATGATGTCGACGAACAACATTCTGTCGCCAGCCAACGGTGAGCCAATCATCGTTCCTTCGCAGGACGTTGTATTGGGTCTGTACTACATGACTCGTGAAGCGATCAACGCCAAGGGCGAAGGTCGTGTGTTCGCGGATCTGCAAGAAGTTGACCGCGTGTTCCGTGCCGGCGAAGCCGCACTGCACGCTAAAGTCAAAGTGCGGATCCACGAAACCGTCAACGATCGTGATGGTGGCAGCGTCAAGAACACCCGTATCGTCGACACCACTGTCGGCCGTGCGCTGTTGTTCCAGGTTGTTCCGCCTGGTCTGTCGTACGACGTCGTCAACCAGCCGATGAAGAAAAAAGCGATCTCGAAGCTGATCAACCAGTGCTACCGCGTGGTTGGTTTGAAAGAGACTGTGATCTTCGCCGACCAGTTGATGTACACCGGTTTTGCCTATTCGACCATTTCCGGCGTTTCCATCGGTGTTAACGACTTCGTTATCCCGGATGAAAAAGCCCGCATCATCAATGCTGCTACTGATGAAGTGAAAGAGATCGAAAGTCAGTACGCCTCCGGCCTGGTAACCCAGGGCGAGAAGTACAACAAAGTGATCGACCTTTGGTCCAAGGCGAACGACGAAGTTTCCAAGGCAATGATGGCTAACCTCTCGAAAGAGAAAGTCATCGACCGCCATGGCGTCGAAGTCGACCAAGAGTCTTTCAACTCGATGTATATGATGGCCGACTCGGGCGCACGGGGTTCTGCTGCGCAGATCCGTCAGCTCGCCGGTATGCGTGGCCTGATGGCCAAGCCGGACGGTTCCATCATCGAAACGCCGATTACTGCGAACTTCCGTGAAGGTTTGAGCGTACTTCAGTACTTCATCTCGACTCACGGTGCTCGTAAAGGTTTGGCGGATACCGCGTTGAAAACTGCGAACTCCGGTTACCTGACTCGTCGTCTGGTAGACGTGGCGCAGGATCTGGTTGTGACCGAGATCGATTGCGGCACCGAACATGGCCTGGTAATGACTCCGCACATTGAAGGCGGTGACGTTGTTGAGCCGTTGGGTGAGCGCGTATTGGGTCGAGTTATCGCCCGTGACGTGTTCAAGCCAGGTACCGAAGAAATCATCGTTCCTGCCGGTACACTGGTAGACGAGAAGTGGGTCGAGTTCATCGAGCTGAACAGCATCGACGAAGTGATCGTGCGTTCGCCGATCAGCTGCGAAACCCGCTATGGCATTTGCGCCAAGTGCTACGGCCGTGACTTGGCTCGTGGTCACCAGGTGAACATCGGTGAAGCGGTCGGCGTTATCGCTGCCCAGTCCATCGGTGAGCCGGGTACCCAGCTGACCATGCGTACGTTCCACATCGGTGGTGCGGCAAGCCGGACCTCCGCAGCTGATAGTGTTCAGGTGAAGAATGGCGGTACCGTCCGTCTGCACAACCTGAAGCACGTTGAGCGAGTGGACGGTTGCCTGGTTGCTGTGTCCCGTTCCGGTGAGCTGGCAATCGCTGATGACTTCGGTCGTGAGCGCGAGCGCTACAAGCTGCCGTACGGTGCTGTGATTTCGGTTAAAGAAGGTGACAAGGTCGACGCTGGCGCAATCGTGGCCAAGTGGGATCCGCACACTCACCCAATCGTTACCGAAATGAAAGGTACCGTGACCTACGTGGGCATGGAAGAAGGCATCACGATCAAGCGTCAGACTGACGAATTGACCGGTATGACCAACATTGAAGTACTCGACGCCAAAGACCGTCCAGCTGCCGGTAAAGATATCCGTCCTGCTGTGAAAATGGTTGATGACAACGGCAAGGATCTGTTGCTGCCAGGTACTGACGTTATCGCTCAGTACTTCCTGCCAGCCAACGCCCTGGTCGGTGTTGCGGATGGTGCGAAGATTGCGATCGGTGATGTTATCGCTCGTATCCCGCAAGAGACTTCGAAGACCCGTGACATCACCGGTGGTCTGCCACGTGTTGCCGACTTGTTCGAAGCACGTCGTCCGAAAGAAGCCTCGATTCTGGCTGAAGTCAGCGGCACCATCGCGTTCGGTAAAGAGACCAAAGGCAAGCGCCGTCTGGTTATCACCCCGAACGACGGTACCGATCCGTACGAAGAGCTGATTCCGAAGTGGCGTCACCTGAACGTCTTCGAAGGCGAACAGGTAAACCGCGGCGAAGTTATCTCCGACGGCCCGAGCGATCCACACGACATCTTGCGTCTGCTGGGTGTGAGTGCGCTGGCCAAGTACATCGTGAATGAGATCCAGGACGTTTATCGTCTGCAAGGCGTGAAGATCAACGACAAGCACATCGAGACCATTCTGCGTCAGATGTTGCGTAAGGTTGAAATCGCTGAATCCGGCGACTCGACTTTCATCAAGGGCGACCAGATGGAGTTGACTCACGTTCTGGTAGAGAACGAGCGTCTGGCTGGCGACGAGAAATTCGTTTCCAAGTTCACTCGCGTACTGTTGGGTATCACCAAGGCGTCGTTGTCCACCGAATCGTTCATCTCGGCGGCTTCCTTCCAGGAAACCACTCGCGTACTGACCGAGGCGGCGGTAACCGGCAAGCGCGATTACCTGCGCGGCCTGAAAGAAAACGTGGTCGTGGGTCGTCTGATCCCGGCAGGTACTGGTCTGGCTTATCACAGCGAGCGCAAGCGTCGCCGTGATGCAGACAAACCATTGCGCGTAAGCGCCAGTGAAGTGGAAGCTGCACTGACCGAAGCGCTGAACTCTAGCGGTAACTGAGTTCTGCGATAAATGAGCGTGAGGCCCTGATCGTTCCGTTCATCGAATCCAGACATTTTGTCGAGGTTGGATGAGCGGGAAGGTCGGGGCCTTGCCTTGACTGGGGGCAAGATCCTCTTTAGACTCTTGTACCCCTAAATTTGGCGGGAATTCGTTCCTGCCATTTTGCTTTTCTTGCAAGACAATAGCGTCGCAAGACAACAGTGGAGCTAGTAGATGGCAACTATCAACCAGCTGGTACGTCAGCCGCGTAAGCGTATCGTCGAGAAATCCGACGTACCTGCGCTGCAGAACTGCCCGCAACGTCGTGGCGTATGCACCCGTGTGTATACCACCACGCCGAAAAAACCTAACTCGGCACTGCGTAAAGTATGCCGTGTGCGTCTGACCAACGGTTTCGAGGTTTCCTCGTACATCGGCGGTGAAGGCCACAACCTGCAAGAGCACAGCGTGGTACTGATCCGCGGCGGTCGTGTAAAAGACTTGCCAGGTGTTCGTTACCACACCGTACGCGGTTCTTTGGATACTTCCGGCGTTAAAGGTCGTAACCAGGGTCGTTCGAAGTACGGTACCAAGAAGCCTAAGTAGTAGCGGCTTTTTGTAAAACTGATTTTCTATTTTTCTGAGTCGATAAGAGTAAGGTCGGAGGCGTCCCGTAAGGGCACCGATTCCGAGCGAACCTGAAGACCGTTTGAGGGCTTATCCATGCCAAGAAGACGCGTAGCAGCCAAGCGCGAAGTGCTTGACGATCCAAAATACGGAAGCCAAATCCTGGCCAAGTTCATGAACCACGTTATGGAAAGCGGTAAGAAAGCCGTTGCCGAACGTATCGTTTATGGCGCGCTGGAAAAGGTTAAAGAACGCAAGAACAGCGACCCCCTGGAAATCTTCGAGAAAGCTCTCGACGCCATCGCTCCGCTGGTCGAAGTGAAGTCGCGCCGTGTAGGCGGTGCTACTTACCAGGTTCCGGTCGAAGTTCGTCCGTCCCGTCGTAACGCCCTGGCAATGCGCTGGTTGGTAGACTTCGCCCGTAAGCGCGGCGAGAAGTCTATGGCTCTGCGTTTGGCTGGCGAACTGTTGGACGCTGCCGAAGGTAAAGGTGCTGCAGTTAAGAAGCGTGAAGACGTGCACCGTATGGCTGAAGCCAACAAGGCTTTCTCGCACTACCGCTTCTAATTTTAGCGTCACTAATTTTGCGAGGGCTTTATGGCTCGTACAACACCGATTAATCGCTACCGTAACATTGGTATCGTTGCTCACGTGGATGCTGGTAAAACCACCACCACCGAGCGCGTCCTTTTTTACACTGGCAAAAGTCACAAAATGGGCGAGGTGCATGACGGCGCCGCGACCACAGACTGGATGGTTCAGGAGCAGGAGCGTGGTATTACCATTACTTCTGCTGCCATTACCGCCTTCTGGCAGGGTTCCGAGAAGCAGCACAAGGACCAATACCGCTTTAACGTCATCGACACCCCGGGCCACGTTGACTTCACTATTGAAGTTGAGCGTTCCCTGCGTGTTCTCGACGGCGCGGTTGTTGTGTTCTGCGGCACCTCGGGTGTTGAGCCTCAGTCGGAAACCGTATGGCGTCAAGCCAACAAGTACGGCGTTCCACGTCTTGTTTACGTAAACAAGATGGACCGTGCTGGTGCGAACTTCCTGCGCGTGATCGGTCAGATCAAGCAGCGTCTGGGTCATACTCCGGTGCCAATCCAGTTGGCTATCGGTTCAGAAGACAATTTCCAGGGTCAGATCGATCTGATGGCCATGGAAGCTGTTTACTGGAATGACTCTGACAAAGGCATGACTCCACGTCGCGAGCCTATCCCTGCTGAACTGCAGGAATTGGCTGACGAGTGGCGCGGCAACATGGTTGAGGCTGCGGCCGAAGCCAGCGAAGAACTGATGAACAAGTACCTCGAAGGTGAAGAACTCACCAACGCGGAAATCAAAGCCGCTCTGCGTCAGCGTACTATCGCTGGTGAGATCGTCTTGGCTGTTTGTGGTTCTTCCTTCAAGAACAAGGGTGTTCCCCTGGTTCTCGACGCCGTTATCGATTACCTGCCTGCTCCAACTGACATTCCTGCCATCAAGGGTACTGACCCGGATGACGAGGAAAAGCAAATGGAGCGTCATGCAGATGACAGCGAGCCGTTCTCGGCTCTGGCTTTCAAAATCGCTACCGACCCATTTGTGGGTACCTTGACCTTCGTTCGAGTTTACTCGGGCGTGTTGGCCTCCGGCGACGGCGTGATCAACTCGGTTAAGGGCAAGAAAGAGCGCGTGGGTCGTATGGTGCAAATGCACGCAAACGCCCGTGAAGAAATCAAGGAAGTGCGCGCTGGTGACATCGCGGCCTTGATCGGCATGAAGGATGTCACCACTGGTGAAACCTTGTGCAGCGCTGACAAGCCAATCATCCTGGTTCGCATGGACTTCCCGGAGCCGGTTATTTCGGTTGCCGTTGAGCCTAAGACCAAGGATGACCAGGAAAAAATGGGTATCGCTCTGGGCAAGCTTGCTCAGGAAGATCCATCTTTCCGCGTCAAGACTGATGAAGAGACTGGTCAAACGATCATCTCTGGCATGGGCGAGTTGCACTTGGACATCCTGGTTGACCGGATGCGCCGTGAGTTCAACGTCGAAGCCAACATCGGTAAGCCTCAGGTTTCTTATCGTGAGCGCATCACGAAGAACTGTGAGATTGAAGGCAAGTTCGTTCGTCAATCCGGCGGTCGTGGTCAGTTCGGCCATTGCTGGATCCGTTTTGCTCCTGCTGACGAAGGTCAGGAAGGTCTGCAATTCGTGAACGAAGTAGTGGGTGGTGTGGTTCCTAAGGAATACATCCCGGCTATCCAGAAGGGCATTGAAGAGCAGATGAAGAACGGCGTTGTTGCCGGTTATCCGCTGATCGGCCTGAAGGCTACTGTGTTTGATGGTTCCTACCACGACGTCGACTCCAACGAGATGGCGTTTAAGGTGGCTGCTTCCATGGCAACCAAGCAACTGGCCCAGAAGGGTGGTGGTGAGTTGCTTGAGCCAATCATGGCGGTAGAGGTTGTTACACCTGAAGACTATATGGGTGACGTGATGGGCGACCTTAACCGTCGTCGCGGCATGATCCTGGGTATGGAAGATACGGTTTCCGGCAAAGTAATTCGTGCCGAGGTTCCGTTGGGTGAGATGTTCGGTTACGCAACCGACGTTCGCTCCATGTCCCAAGGTCGCGCAAGCTACTCTATGGAATTCAAAAAATACAATACGGCTCCGTCGCACATCGTCGAAACCGTTACCAAAAAACAAGGCTGATTCAGCCCCTTTAGGCTAGGAGTTAATTGTCGTGGCTAAAGAAAAATTTGACCGTACCCTCCCGCACGTCAACGTTGGCACCATCGGTCACGTCGACCACGGTAAAACCACGCTGACCGCTGCTCTGACTCGTGTTTGCTCCGAAGTTTTCGGTTCGGCCGTTGTTGCTTTCGACAAAATCGACAGCGCTCCCGAAGAAAAAGCTCGTGGTATCACCATCAACACCGCGCACGTTGAATACAACTCGCTGATCCGTCACTACGCTCACGTTGACTGCCCAGGTCACGCTGACTATGTGAAGAACATGATCACCGGTGCTGCACAGATGGACGGCGCTATTCTGGTTTGCTCGGCCGCTGATGGTCCGATGCCACAGACTCGTGAGCACATCCTGCTGTCCCGTCAGGTTGGCGTTCCGTACATCGTTGTCTTCCTGAACAAGGCTGACATGGTAGACGACGCTGAGCTGTTGGAGCTGGTTGAGATGGAAGTGCGCGATCTGCTGAGCACTTACGACTTCCCGGGCGACGACACCCCGATCATCATCGGTTCCGCTCTGATGGCTCTGAACGGCCAAGATGACAACGAAATGGGCACCACTGCCGTTCGTAAACTGGTTGAGACTCTGGACAGCTACATCCCAGATCCAGTTCGTGTTATCGACAAGCCGTTCCTGATGCCAATCGAAGACGTATTCTCGATCTCGGGTCGCGGTACTGTTGTGACCGGTCGTATCGAGCGCGGTATCGTTAAGGTTCAGGATCCACTGGAAATCGTTGGTCTGCGTGACACTACTGTCACCACCTGCACCGGTGTTGAAATGTTCCGTAAGCTGCTCGACGAAGGTCGTGCAGGCGAGAACTGCGGCGTGCTGCTGCGCGGCACCAAGCGTGACGACGTTGAGCGTGGCCAGGTTCTGGTCAAGCCAGGTTCGGTTAAGCCGCACACTACCTTCGAAGCTGAAGTGTACGTGTTGAGCAAAGAAGAAGGCGGTCGCCACACTCCGTTCTTCAAAGGCTACCGTCCACAGTTCTACTTCCGGACCACTGACGTGACCGGTAACTGCGAACTGCCGGAAGGCGTTGAAATGGTAATGCCAGGCGACAACATCAAAATGGTTGTCACCCTGATCAAAACCATCGCAATGGAAGATGGTCTGCGTTTCGCTATTCGTGAAGGCGGTCGTACCGTCGGCGCTGGCGTCGTAGCCAAAATCATCGCTTAATAAGTGATGACTTGAAAAAGCCCCCGCCTAGCGGGGGCTTTTTTATTGGGTTGACACTGTAGTAGCCCGTCTATAGAATTGCGCCTCCTTTTAACGGGCGTATTGCGCTCGCTGGGAATAGCAGCCGGAGTCTGAAATCCAATGCAAAATCAGCAAATCCGTATCAGGTTGAAGGCTTTTGACCATCGCCTGATCGACCAATCCACCCAGGAAATCGTGGAAACCGCGAAACGTACTGGTGCTCAAGTGCGTGGTCCAATTCCACTGCCTACCCGTAAAGAGCGGTTCACCGTTCTGGTCTCCCCGCACGTCAACAAAGACGCGCGTGACCAGTACGAGATCCGTACTCATAAGCGCGTACTGGACATCGTCCAGCCAACGGATAAAACCGTTGATGCACTTATGAAGCTTGATCTTGCGGCCGGTGTGGAAGTGCAGATCAGCCTCGGCTAAGACTCGGTCTTAGTCGTGTAACGCTCTGAAATGGGCGGCCATAGCGGGTGAAAGCCCCGTACACTCATGAGGTTTACAACATGACTATTGGTGTAGTCGGTCGTAAATGCGGTATGACCCGTATTTTCACCGAAGAAGGTGTCTCCATTCCGGTCACGGTCATTGAGATCGAGCCGAATCGCGTCACCCAGTTCAAAACTGAAGAGACCGATGGCTATCGTGCAGTGCAAGTCACTGTAGGCGAGCGTCGTGCTTCGCGTGTTACAGCTGCTCAGGCTGGCCACTTCGCTAAGGCGAACGTTGCCGCTGGTCGTACCGTAATGGAATTCCGTCTTGAAGAAGGCGAGTACCAGGCCGGCGATCTGATCAACGCTGAAATCTTCGCTGCTGGTCAACTGGTTGATGTAACCGGTCAGTCCAAGGGTAAAGGCTTCCAGGGTACGATCAAGCGTTGGAACTTCCGCGGGCAAGATAATACCCACGGTAACTCCGTGTCCCACCGCGTTCCAGGCTCTATCGGCCAGTGCCAGACTCCTGGTCGTGTATTCAAGGGCAAAAAAATGTCCGGTCATATGGGCGCTGAGCGCGTGACCGTGCAGTCCCTCGAAGTAGTGCGCGTGGACGCTGAACGCAATCTGTTGTTGGTCAAGGGCGCTGTTCCTGGCGCTACTGGCGGCAACTTGGTTGTACGTCCAGCAGCCAAGGCTCGCGGTTAAGGGGAAGCTGACATGCAATTAAATGTAAATGACGCTCAAGCGATCGAAGTTTCCGAACTGACATTTGGCGGCGAATTCAACGAGACGCTGGTTCACCAAGCAGTCGTGGCCTACATGGCCGGCGGCCGTCAAGGTAGCAAGCAGCAAAAGACCCGTTCCGACGTTCGTGGTGGCGGTAAGCGCCCATGGCGTCAGAAAGGTACTGGCCGTGCTCGTGCCGGTACTATCCGTAGCCCAATCTGGCGTGGCGGCGGTACCACTTTCGCAGCTCGTCCTCAGGATCACACCCAGAAGCTGAACAAGAAGATGTATCGCGCAGCAATGCGTTCCATCCTTGCTGAGCTGGTGCGTACTGATCGTCTGGTTGTGGTTCAGGACTTCGCTGTTGATGCACCGAAGACCAAAGATCTGCTGAACAAACTGACCGGCATGGGCCTGACTGACGTCTTGATCGTGTCTGAAGTGGTTGATCAGAACCTGTACCTGGCTGCTCGCAACCTGCCACACGTTGATGTACGTGACGTGCAAGGTTCCGATCCAGTTAGTCTGATCGCATACGACAAGGTGTTGATCACCGTGTCGGCCGTGAAGAAATTCGAGGAGCTGCTGGGATGAACCAGGAACGCGTATTTAAAGTTCTGCTTGGCCCGCACGTTTCCGAGAAGGCTACGGTTCTGGCTGACAAGAAAGGCCAGTTCGTTTTCAAGGTTGCAACTGACGCAACCAAGCTGGAAATCAAGAAGGCCGTCGAAAGCCTGTTCAGCGTGAAAGTAGAGCGTGTTACTACCCTGAATGTTCTGGGTAAGAGCAAGCGCACTGCTCGCGGTCTGGGCAAGCGTAATGACTGGAAGAAGGCAGTTATCTCCCTTCAGCCAGGCCAAGATCTCGATTTCAGCAGCAGTGCTGAGTAAGGAAGGGGTGCATCATGGCAATCGTTAAATGCAAACCGACTTCCCCTGGCCGCCGTTTTGTGGTCAAGGTGGTCAACCAGGAGCTGCATAAAGGCGCTCCTCACGCACCGCTGCTCGAGAAAAAATCGAAGACTGGTGGTCGTAACAACAATGGTCGTATTACCACTCGTCACATCGGTGGTGGCCATAAGCAGCATTATCGTCTGGTCGATTTCCGTCGCAACGACAAAGATGGCATCACTGCCACTGTCGAGCGTATTGAATACGATCCAAACCGTACTGCTCACATCGCTCTGCTGCTGTACGCAGATGGCGAGCGTCGCTACATCATCGCCCCTAAAGGCGTGAGCGCTGGCGACCAGCTGATCGCAGGTGCTCTGGCACCGATCAAGCCGGGCAACGCTCTGCAACTGCGTAACATTCCAGTTGGTAGCACCGTACACGGCATCGAATTGAAGCCAGGTAAAGGCGCGCAAATCGCTCGTTCCGCTGGTGCTTCGGCTCAGCTGATCGCTCGTGAAGGTGTCTACGTGACCCTGCGTCTGCGTTCTGGTGAGATGCGTAAAGTGCTGGCTGAATGCCGCGCGACCCTGGGTGAAGTCTCGAACTCCGAGCACAGCCTGCGTTCGCTGGGTAAAGCTGGTGCCAAACGCTGGCGTGGCGTTCGCCCAACCGTTCGTGGTGTTGCCATGAACCCGGTTGACCACCCACATGGTGGTGGTGAAGGTCGTACCTCTGGTGGTCGTCATCCGGTATCGCCATGGGGCTTCCCGACTAAGGGCGCGAAGACTCGTGGTAATAAGCGTACCGACAAAATGATCGTCCGTCGTCGCAAGTAAATAGAGGGATACGACAGTGCCACGTTCTCTGAAAAAAGGTCCTTTTATTGATCTTCACCTACTGAAGAAGATCGAAGTGGCGGCGGAAAAGAACGATCGCAAACCAGTTAAAACCTGGTCGCGTCGTTCGATGATCCTGCCACAAATGGTCGGTTTGACCATTGCAGTGCATAACGGTCGTCAACATGTTCCAGTTCTCGTGAACGAAGACATGGTCGGCCACAAACTAGGCGAGTTTGCCGGTACCCGCACATATCGTGGGCACGTGGCAGACAAGAAAGCCAAGCGTTAAGGGGTAAGGAACGATGGAAGTAGCCGCTAAGTTGTCGGGCGCTCGAATCTCCGCCCAGAAAGCCCGCTTGGTCGCCGACCAGATCCGCGGGAAGAAGGTGGGCGAAGCGCTCAACCTGTTGGCTTTCAGCAGTAAGAAAGCCGCCGAGATCATGAAGAAAGTGCTGGAGTCGGCCGTAGCCAACGCCGAGCATAACGAAGGCGCAGACGTTGATGACCTTAAAGTCAGCACCGTTTTCGTCAACGAAGGGCGTTCGCTGAAGCGAATCATGCCACGAGCCAAAGGCCGTGCTGATCGCATCGTCAAGCGGTCTTGCCATATCACTGTCAAGGTTGCTGACAAGTAACGGAGTCGAAGAGATGGGTCAGAAAGTACATCCCATTGGCATTCGCCTGGGAATCGTCAAGGAGCACACCTCCGTCTGGTACGCAGACGGTCGGACTTATGCGGACTATTTGTTCGCTGATCTGAAGGTGCGTGAGTATCTCCAAGACAAACTAAAAAGCGCGTCCGTAAGCCGTATCGATATCCATCGTCCGGCTCAAACAGCACGTATCACCATCCACACTGCTCGTCCAGGTATCGTTATCGGGAAGAAAGGTGAAGATGTTGAGAAACTGCGTCAGGACCTGACCAAGCAAATGGGTGTGCCTGTGCACATCAATATCGAAGAAATCCGCAAGCCGGAACTCGACGGTATGTTGGTTGCGCAGAGCGTAGCTCAGCAGCTGGAGCGTCGCGTAATGTTCCGTCGCGCTATGAAGCGCGCTGTACAGAACGCCATGCGCATTGGTGCCAAAGGCATCAAAATCCAAGTGAGCGGTCGTCTCGGCGGTGCTGAAATCGCACGTACTGAATGGTATCGCGAAGGTCGTGTGCCACTGCACACCCTGCGTGCCGACATCGACTATGCCAACTACGAAGCTCACACCACTTATGGTGTGATCGGTGTAAAGGTTTGGATCTTCAAAGGCGAAGTAATTGGTGGTCGCCAAGAAGAGCTGAAACCACAAGCACCAGCGCCTCGTAAAAAAGCTGCTAAGTAAGGGGTACGCCAAATGTTGCAACCAAAGCGTACGAAGTTCCGCAAGCAGATGACAGGCCACAACCGTGGTCTGGCACAGCGCGGTAGCAAAGTCAGCTTCGGCGAGTTCGCGCTGAAGTCTGTAGCTCGTGGTCGTCTCACCGCTCGTCAGATCGAGTCAGCGCGTCGTGCTCTGACCCGTCACGTTAAACGTGGCGGCAAGATCTGGATCCGTGTATTCCCGGACAAGCCTATTTCCAAGAAGCCACTCGAAGTTCGGATGGGTAAAGGTAAGGGTAGTGTGGAGTACTGGGTTGCCCAGATTCAGCCAGGTAAAGTCCTGTATGAAATCGAGGGTGTAACTGAAGAGCTGGCGCGTGAGGCTTTTGCCCTGGCTGCTGCAAAGCTGCCGCTCGCCACCGCCTTTGTTAAACGGACGGTGATGTGATGAAAGCGAATGAACTTCGTGAAAAAGACGCGCCGCAGCTTAACGAGCAACTGCTCGGCCTGCTGCGCGACCAGTTCAATCTGCGTATGCAGAAAGCAACTGGCCAGTTGGGGCAGTCTCACCTGCTCCGGCAAGTTAAGCGTGACATCGCTCGCGTGAAGACTGTGCTCAAACAGCAGGCAGGTAAGTAATCATGGCTGAAGCCGAAAAAACCGTCCGTACGCTGACTGGCCGTGTTGTCAGCGACAAAATGGACAAGACCATCACCGTTCTGATCGAGCGTCGCGTTAAGCACCCGATCTACGGTAAATACGTTAAGCGTTCGACTAAGCTGCACGCGCACGACGAAACCAATCAGTGCCACATCGGCGACAAAGTCACTATTCGTGAAACTCGTCCTTTGGCCAAGACCAAGTCTTGGGCGCTGGTTGATGTTCTCGAACGCGCTGTGGAAGTCTAAGGACTAGGGGTCGGAGAAATTATATGATTCAGACTCAATCCATGCTCGATGTGGCCGATAACAGCGGCGCTCGCCGCGTTATGTGCATCAAGGTGCTGGGTGGCTCCCATCGTCGTTACGCTGGTATCGGTGACATCATCAAAGTTACCGTGAAGGAAGCAATTCCTCGCGGTAAAGTGAAAAAAGGCCAAGTGATGACTGCTGTTGTAGTCCGCACTCGTCACGGCGTACGTCGTGCTGATGGCTCCATTATCCGCTTTGATGGCAACGCTGCTGTTCTTCTGAACAACAAGCAAGAGCCGATCGGCACCCGTATCTTTGGGCCAGTGACCCGTGAACTTCGTACTGAGAAGTTCATGAAGATCGTCTCGCTCGCCCCAGAAGTGCTGTAAGGAGATCCGACATGCAAAAGATTCGTCGTGACGACGAGATCATCGTGATCGCCGGCAAAGACAAAGGTAAGCGCGGTAAGGTGCTTAAGGTTCTCGCTAACAACCGTTTGGTTATTGGCGGTCTGAACCTGGTTAAGCGTCATACCAAGCCTAACCCTATGTCGGGCGTGCAAGGCGGTATCGTCGAAAAAGAAGCTCCGCTGGATGCTTCTAACGTCGCCATTTTCAACGGCGAAACCAACAAGGCTGATCGCGTTGGTTTCAAAGTAGAAGACGGCAAGAAAATTCGTGTCTTCAAGTCGACCCAAAAAGCGGTTGATGCTTGAACACTGCTAGGTAGAAGACCATGGCACGACTAAAAGAGATTTACTGGAAGGAAATCGCACCGAAACTTAAGGAAGAACTTAAGCTTTCGAACGTGATGGAAGTTCCACGCGTTACCAAAATCACCCTGAACATGGGTCTGGGCGAAGCGGTCGGTGACAAAAAAGTCATCGAGCACGCTGTTGCCGACCTGGAAAAGATCACCGGTCAGAAAGTCGTTGTGACTTACGCTCGGAAATCCATCGCTGGCTTTAAAGTCCGTGAAGGTTGGCCGATCGGCGTCAAAGTGACTCTGCGCCGTGAGCGTATGTATGAATTCCTGGATCGTCTGCTGTCGATCTCCCTGCCTCGGGTTCGCGACTTCCGCGGCCTGAATGCCAAGTCCTTCGATGGTCGTGGTAACTACAGCATGGGCGTAAAAGAGCAGATCATCTTCCCGGAAATCGACTACGACAAGATCGATGCTCTCCGCGGTCTGGACATTACCCTGACCACCACTGCCAAGAACGATGATGAAGGTCGCGCGCTGCTGCGTGCTTTCAAATTCCCGTTCCGCAACTGATTGGAGTAGGAAAATGGCCAAGATGAGCATGAAAAACCGCGAGCTGAAGCGTCAGCTCACGGTTGCCAAGTACGCCAAAAAGCGTGCAGCACTGAAAGCTATCATCGTTGATCTGAACGCAAGTCCAGAAGCACGTTGGGAAGCTACAGTAGCTCTGCAGAAGCAGCCACGTGACGCAAGCGCTTCGCGCATGCGTAACCGCTGCCGCCTGACCGGTCGTCCACACGGCGTTTACCGCAAGTTCGGCCTTGGCCGTAACAAGCTGCGTGAAGCTGCAATGCGTGGTGACGTACCTGGTCTGGTTAAAGCCAGCTGGTAAGCAATATCAAAGTCTCGGTGCTCGGGATCGCAAGATCCTGACCACCGGTGACCTTGAACTTGAATCAAGCCCCTTTTGGGGCTTGATTCATTTGTGGGGTGTGTCTAGAATACCCGGCTCGCCTGAGCCCGTGCTTTTTTCGCATGGATGTACTCGGCGACACGTAGTAGCCGCAAGGCTAATTTTTTGTGTATTAGGAGCGTCTAGCCCATGAGTATGCAGGACCCGTTAGCGGACATGCTAACTCGAATCCGTAATGCCCAGATGGCTGAAAAGTCCGTCGTAAGCATGCCATCTTCTACTTTGAAGGTAGCTGTTGCCAAAGTCCTGAAGGACGAAGGTTACATTGCGGGTTATCAGATCAGCAGCGAAATCAAACCACTGCTGTCTATCGAGCTGAAATATTTCGAAGGCCGTCCGGTCATCGAAGAAGTGAAGCGCGTTAGCCGTCCAGGCCTGCGTCAGTACAAGTCCGTCGATGATCTGCCGAAAGTTCGTGGCGGTCTCGGTGTGTCTATCGTCTCCACCAACAAAGGTGTGATGACGGATCGTGCTGCGCGCGCTGCCGGTGTCGGCGGCGAAGTTCTTTGCACTGTGTTCTAAGGGGGGATAAGCATGTCACGCGTCGCTAAGAACCCCGTTAAGCTGCCAGCCGGTGTCGAAGTCAAATTCGCAGGCCAACAGCTTTCGGTGAAGGGTGCCAAGGGCACTCTCGAACTGAACATCCATTCGTCCGTTGAGATTGTTGAAGAAGCCGGTGAGCTGCGTTTTGCTGCTCGCAATGGCGATCAACAGACTCGCGCAATGGCTGGTACCACTCGTGCGTTGGTAAACAACATGGTCCAAGGCGTAAGCCAAGGCTTCGAGCGCAAGCTCCAGCTGGTCGGTGTTGGTTACAAAGCGCAAGCAAAAGGCACAGTGCTGAACCTGGCTCTTGGCTTCTCGCACCCAGTGGATTATGAACTGCCGGAAGGCATCACCGCTGAGACTCCTAGCCAGACCGATATCCTGATCAAGGGCATCGATAAGCAGCTGGTAGGTCAAGTGGCCGCCGAGATCCGCGACTTCCGTCCACCAGAGCCGTACAAAGGCAAAGGTGTGCGCTACGCGGACGAAGTCGTCCGTCGTAAAGAAGCCAAGAAGAAGTAGGGCATAGCAAATGACCGACAAAAAAGTTACTCGACTGCGTCGCGCTCGCAAAGCACGCCTGAAAATGCACGAACTCGAAGTCGTGCG
Organism: Pseudomonas sp. p50(2008); assembly: GCF_015351605.1. Taxonomy (NCBI): domain Bacteria; kingdom Pseudomonadati; phylum Pseudomonadota; class Gammaproteobacteria; order Pseudomonadales; family Pseudomonadaceae; genus Pseudomonas; species Pseudomonas sp. p50(2008). The sequence continues at coordinate 370,634 of NZ_JACMYF010000008.1, read as the reverse complement.
TCTCTGCGTGTTCCGCTCGTCGCAGCACATTTACGCCCAGGTCATTTCGGCCGACGGCAACAAAGTCCTGGCATCTGCCTCGACTTTGGATAAAGAACTGCGTGATGGCGCCACTGGCAACATCGACGCGGCCACTAAGGTTGGCCAGCTGGTCGCTACGCGTGCTAAAGCCGCTGGCGTCTCGCAGGTGGCTTTCGACCGCTCTGGCTTCAAGTACCACGGCCGCGTCAAGGCGCTGGCTGATGCTGCTCGTGAAGCTGGGCTGGAGTTCTAAGTTATGTCAAATAACGACCAAAAGCGCGACGAAGGCTACATTGAGAAGCTGGTTCAAGTTAACCGCGTAGCCAAAACCGTTAAAGGCGGCCGTATCTTCACTTTCACCGCGTTGACCGTGGTTGGTGATGGTAAAGGGCGTGTTGGCTTCGGCCGTGGCAAGTCACGTGAAGTGCCTGCTGCGATCCAGAAGGCAATGGAAGCTGCTCGCCGCAACATGATCCAAGTTGACCTGAACGGCACCACCCTGCAGTACGCAATGAAGTCCGGTCACGGCGCTTCGAAGGTGTACATGCAGCCTGCTTCTGAAGGTACCGGTATCATCGCTGGCGGCGCTATGCGTGCTGTCCTCGAAGTTGCTGGCGTTCAGAACGTTCTGGCCAAGTGCTACGGCTCGACTAACCCGGTAAACGTGGTTCACGCCACTTTTAAAGGTTTGAAGGCTATGCAGTCTCCTGAATCCATTGCCGCCAAGCGTGGCAAAAGCGTCAAGGAGATCTTCTGATCATGGCTACCGTTAAAGTTACGCTGATCAAAAGCATGACCGGCCGCATCCCTAACCACAAACTGTGTGTTAAGGGTCTGGGTCTGCGTCGCATCGGTCACACTGTAGAAGTACTTGATACTCCCGAGAATCGCGGGATGATCAACAAGGCTTACTACATGCTGCGTGTCGAGGGTTAATCGATGAAACTCAATGATCTGAGTCCAGCGCCGGGTTCCCGTCGCGAAAAGCATCGTCCGGGCCGTGGTATCGGTAGTGGTTTGGGCAAGACCGGTGGCCGTGGCCACAAAGGTCAGTCCTCCCGCTCCGGTGGCACCATTGCTCCAGGCTTTGAAGGCGGTCAACAGCCGCTGCATCGTCGCCTGCCGAAGTTCGGTTTCGTTTCCCTGAAAGCCATGGATCGCGCAGAAGTGCGTTTGTCCGAGCTGGCTAAAGTGGAAGGCGACATCGTTACCGTGCAGTCCCTGAAAGATGCCAACGTGATCAACGTCAACGTTCAGCGTGTGAAAATCATGCTGTCCGGCGAAGTTACTCGCGCTGTTACCATCGGAAAGGGAATCGGCGCCACCAAAGGTGCGCGTTCGGCTATCGAAGCAGCTGGCGGCAAGTTCGAGGAATAAATGGCTAAGCAAGGTGCTCTCTCTGCGCTCGGCAAAGGCGGTATGTCTGAACTCTGGGCTCGTCTGCGTTTTCTGTTCCTGGCGATTATCGTCTACCGAATAGGCGCACACATCCCGGTTCCAGGTATCAACCCGGACCGACTCGCGGACCTGTTTCGACAGAATGAGGGGACCATTCTTAGCTTGTTCAACATGTTTTCTGGCGGCGCGCTGGAACGGATGAGCATTTTTGCACTGGGAATCATGCCGTACATTTCGGCATCGATCATCATGCAACTGATGACCGCCGTCAGCCCGCAGCTCGAGCAGTTGAAGAAGGAAGGTGAAGCTGGGCGTCGCAAGATTGCCCAGTACACCCGCTACGGCACTGTCGTCCTCGCTCTGGTTCAGGCAATTGGCATGTCCATTGGTCTGGCAGGGCAGGGTGTTTCGTTCACTGGTGACTTTGGCTTCCATTTCGTCGCGGTATCCACTTTTGTGGCTGGTGCGATGTTCATGATGTGGCTGGGTGAGCAGATTACTGAGCGTGGTGTTGGCAACGGTATCTCGATGTTGATTTTCGCAGGTATCGTCGCCGGTCTTCCGAGAGCGATCGGGCAGTCTTTCGAGTCTGCGCGGCAGGGTGATATCAATATTTTCGCCTTGGTTGCCATCGGTTTGCTGGCAGTAGCGATTATCGGTTTTGTGGTGTTCATTGAGCGTGGTCAGCGTCGTATAGCTGTTCACTACGCCAAGCGTCAGCAGGGCCGCAAGGTTTTTGCTGCACAGACTAGCCACTTGCCGCTGAAGGTGAACATGGCCGGTGTTATTCCGGCCATTTTCGCGAGCAGCATTTTGCTGTTCCCGGCTTCGTTGGGTACCTGGTTTGGTCAGTCTGAAGGTATGGGCTGGCTGCAGGACATCTCGCAGTCGATCGCTCCTGGTCAGCCGTTGAATATTCTGCTGTTTAGTGCAGGGATTATTTTCTTCTGCTTCTTCTATACGGCGTTGATGTTCAATCCGAAAGACGTAGCGGAAAACCTGAAGAAGTCCGGTGCCTTTATTCCGGGCATCCGTCCAGGTGAGCAGTCTGCGCGCTACATTGATGGCGTTCTGACTCGTCTGACCCTGTTCGGTGCTCTATATATGACGGCCGTGTGCTTGTTGCCCCAGTTTCTGGTGGTTGCAGCAAACGTTCCGTTCTACCTTGGCGGGACCTCGTTGCTGATCGTCGTCGTGGTTGTGATGGACTTCATGTCCCAAGTACAATCGCACCTCGTTTCGCACCAGTACGAATCCCTGATGAAGAAAGCCAACCTGAAGGGCTACGGCAGCGGCATGCTTCGCTGAAGTACCCATAAGGTGAGAGGAGTTGGTGATGAAAGTTCGTGCATCGGTGAAAAAGCTGTGCCGTAACTGCAAGATTATTCGCCGCGAAGGTGTTGTTCGAGTAATTTGCAGCGCGGAACCGCGTCACAAACAGCGCCAAGGCTGAGTGTGATCCGCTTGAAGCCCGGCAGCTAGTGCGCTGCCGGGTTGATTATTTGTTATTACAGCGATATTATCTCGCGCCCTATTTCTTGGCTTCCGGGGCGTAGGTAGCTGTCAATTGGAGTCCCACTGAATGGCCCGTATTGCAGGCGTTAACATTCCAGATAACAAGCACACTGTTATCTCGCTGACCTACATCTATGGTGTTGGTCGCACTACTGCGCAGAAAATTTGCGCAGTGACTGGGGTAAACCCAGCCGCAAAGATCAAGGATCTGAGCGACGAGCAGATTGAACAGCTGCGTGGCGAAGTGGCGAAGTTCACCACTGAAGGTGACCTGCGTCGCGAAATCAACATGAAAATCAAGCGTTTGATGGACCTCGGTTGCTATCGCGGTCTGCGTCATCGTCGTGGTCTTCCAGTACGCGGTCAGCGTACCAAGACTAACGCGCGTACCCGTAAAGGTCCGCGTAAGCCGATCCGCAAGTAATCGCCCCAGCGAATCGACAGGAAAATTATCATGGCAAAACCTGCTGCTCGTCCTCGTAAAAAAGTTAAAAAGACAGTGGTTGATGGCATCGCCCACATCCATGCATCTTTTAACAACACAATCGTGACCATCACCGACCGTCAAGGTAACGCGCTTTCTTGGGCTACCTCCGGTGGTTCGGGTTTCCGCGGTTCCCGCAAGTCCACGCCGTTTGCTGCTCAAGTAGCTGCTGAACGTGCTGGTCAAGCTGCGCTGGAATACGGCCTGAAAAACCTCGACGTTAACGTCAAGGGTCCAGGTCCAGGTCGTGAGTCTGCTGTCCGTGCTTTGAACGGCTGTGGCTATAAGATCGCCAGCATCACCGACGTGACGCCAATCCCGCACAACGGGTGCCGTCCGCCGAAGAAGCGCCGCGTGTAATCCAGGAGATTGTAAAGAATGGCTCGTTACATTGGTCCAAAATGCAAACTCGCTCGTCGCGAAGGCACCGATCTCTTCCTGAAGAGCGGCGTGCGCGCGATCGAATCGAAGTGCAACATCGAAGCAGCACCTGGTATCCACGGCCAACGCCGCGGTCGCCAGTCCGATTACGGCACCCAACTGCGTGAAAAGCAGAAGGTCCGTCGTATCTACGGCGTTCTCGAGCGTCAATTCAGCGGCTACTACAAAGAAGCTGCTGGCAAGAAAGGTGCAACTGGCGAAAACCTGTTGCAACTGCTCGAATGCCGTCTGGACAACGTTGTATACCGTATGGGTTTTGGCTCTACTCGTGCCGAATCCCGTCAGCTGGTATCGCACAAATCCGTCAGCGTTAACGGTCAGACCGTAAACGTACCGTCTTACCAGGTTCGTGCTGGTGACGTGGTCGCGATCCGCGAGAAAGCAAAGAACCAACTTCGCATTGTCCAAGCTCTCGATCTGTGTGCCCAACGTGGCCGCGTAGAATGGGTAGAAGTAGACACTGAGAAGAAGTCGGGCGTTTTCAAGAACGTTCCAGCTCGCAGTGATCTGTCCGCCGACATCAACGAAAGCCTGATTGTCGAGCTCTACTCCAAGTAAGGGCTAGAAAATAGGTGCATCCATGCAGATTTCGGTAAATGAGTTCCTGACACCCCGCCATATTGATGTGCAGGTTGTCAGTCCAACCCGCGCCAAAATCACTCTCGAGCCTCTCGAGCGTGGTTTTGGCCACACCCTGGGCAACGCGCTGCGCCGCATCCTGTTGTCCTCAATGCCCGGCTGTGCAGTAGTCGAGGCCGAGATTGACGGTGTACTCCATGAGTACAGCGCCATCGAAGGCGTACAGGAAGACGTAATTGAAATCCTGTTGAACCTTAAAGGTCTGGCTATCAAGCTGCACGGTCGTGACGAAGTTACGCTGACCTTGTCGAAGAAGGGTTCGGGGGTGGTTACCGCTGCCGATATTCAGCTGGATCATGATGTCGAGATCGTTAACCCCGATCACGTAATCGCTAACCTGGCGTCTAACGGCGCCCTGAACATGAAGCTCACCGTAGCTCGTGGTCGTGGTTATGAACCGGCAGACTCGCGTCAGAGCGATGAAGATGAAAGCCGCAGCATCGGTCGCTTGCAGCTTGACTCTTCGTTCAGCCCGGTTCGCCGTATCGCATACGTGGTGGAAAACGCCCGTGTCGAGCAGCGTACTAACCTGGACAAGCTGGTTATTGATCTGGAAACCAACGGCACCCTGGATCCTGAAGAGGCTATCCGTCGCGCTGCAACCATTCTGCAACAGCAGTTGGCTGCGTTCGTCGACCTCAAAGGTGACAGTGAGCCAGTGGTTGTCGAGCAGGAAGACGAGATCGATCCGATCCTGCTTCGCCCGGTTGACGATCTGGAACTGACTGTACGTTCGGCTAACTGCCTTAAGGCGGAAAACATCTACTACATCGGTGACCTGATCCAGCGCACCGAAGTAGAGCTGTTGAAGACTCCGAACCTTGGCAAGAAATCCTTGACTGAAATCAAGGACGTTCTGGCCTCCCGCGGTCTGTCCCTCGGCATGCGCCTCGACAACTGGCCGCCTGCAAGTCTTAAGAAGGACGACAAGGCGACTGCCTGATCGTCGTAATCACCGAACGTTGTGTTTGGTAAGGAATGAACCATGCGTCATCGTAAAAGTGGTCGTCACCTGAGCCGCACCAGCTCGCACCGCAAGGCCATGTTTCAAAACATGGCGGTGTCGCTGTTCGAGCACGAGCTGATCAAAACTACACTGCCGAAAGCTAAAGAACTGCGTCGCGTTGCTGAGCCGCTGATCACTTTGGCCAAGACAGACAGCCTGGCTAACCGCCGTTTGGCTTTCGACCGTACTCGTTCGAAAGCTATCGTTGGTAAGCTCTTCAACGACCTGGGCAAGCGTTACGCTACCCGTGAGGGTGGCTACCTGCGCATCCTCAAGTGCGGCTTCCGCACTGGTGACAACGCGCCTATGGCGTACGTTGAGTTGGTTGATCGTCCAGTTGGCGGTGAAGCTGTATCCGCTGAGTAAGACGTCAGTCTGAAACGAAGAACCGGGCCTAGTGCCCGGTTTTTTGTGCTCGCTATTAAATGCCAGCCACTCCTACGGTCGTTAGAAAAAATCTATCGCCATGCATAGCTTAATGAATTTGTACGTGTAACGTTGGTGGTCAATACTCTCCTCTAGCCGATCAGCGGTAGTTCATAGACTGACAGAGGAAGAGATTTCAATGAGCCAAAATAAAACCCTTACCACCGCCAGTGGCGCTCCTGTCGCCGATAACCAGAATTCCCGCTCCGCCGGCCCACGCGGACCGCTGTTGCTTGATGATTTCCATCTCATCGAGAAACTTGCTCACTTCAATCGTGAGAATATTCCTGAGCGTCGGGTGCACGCGAAAGGCTCGGGTGCTTACGGCACATTTACGGTGACTCGTGACATAACCGAGTACACCAGCGCCAAACTGTTTGAGTCCGTCGGTAAGCAAACCCCAACCTTCCTGCGTTTTTCTACCGTGGGTGGTGAGCGTGGTTCCGCCGACACAGAGCGCGATCCACGTGGATTCGCGTTGAAGTTCTACACCGAAGAAGGCAATTGGGACATTGTCGGTAACAACACGCCGGTGTTCTTCATCCGTGATCCGCTCAAATTCCCTGACTTTATCCACACCCAAAAGCGCCTACCGCAAAGCAACCTGAAAAGCGCGCAGATGATGTGGGATTTCTGGTCGCACTCGCCTGAGGCGTTGCACCAGGTCACTATTCTGTTCTCGGACCGCGGCATTCCCGACGGATACCGTCATATGCACGGCTTCGGTAGCCATACCTACAGTCTGATCAATGCCAGCGGCGAGCGGCACTGGGTGAAATGGCACTACAAGACCAAGCAGGGGATCAAGAACCTGGCGCCTGCTGACGCTGCACGTCTGGCGGGTACCGATCCGGATTACGCTCAGCGGGATCTGTTCGGTGCGATCGAGCGCGGTGATTTCCCGAAATGGCGTGTCTGCATTCAGATAATGACCGAGGCTCAAGCCGCGGCACACTACGAGAACCCGTTCGACGTCACCAAGACTTGGTCGCAGAAAGAATTTCCGTTGATTGAAGTCGGCGAGCTTGAACTGAACCGTAATCCGCAGAACTATTTTGCAGAAGTCGAGCAAGCCGCATTTGGTCCGAGCAACATGGTGCCGGGTGTCGGGCTGTCGCCAGATCGTATGCTGCAAGGGCGTGTGTTTGCTTACGCAGACGCGCACCGCTACCGCATCGGAACCAATCATCAGCAGCTGCCGGTGAATGCTCCACATAGCCCAGTGAACAGCTACCAGCGTGACGGTTCGATGGCATTCGGCAGCAACGGCGGCAGTGCGCCGAATTACGAGCCAAACAGCTACATCGAGGCGCCAAAACAGGCCCCTCGTTATGCTGAACCTCCGTTGGCATTGAACGGTTCCGCGGATCGTTATGACCATCGCGAAGACACCGATTACTACAGCCATGCTGGTGCGCTGTTCCGCCTGATGAGCGACGAGCAGAAAACCCTGTTGATCAATAACATTGCCGGCGCAATGGCTGGGGTTTCAAGCGACGTGGTTGATCGCCAGTTGCAGCATTTCTACAAGGCCGATCCGGCGTATGGAGAAGCAGTCGCAAAGGCACTCAACGTACAGAGTAACGAAGTCTAAACGAGAAGCAGAACCGCCCTCATTTGGGCGGTTTTTGCGCTATTTAAACTACTTTTCTCAGAATATCTTCGCTTTTATCGCGTAAACGGAGTGACCAAACAGTCGCCTTGGTTCAAACTACAGACTTTCAAGCAGGGAGATGTAGGGCGATGCAAGGCCACCCAGACGTTATCGATTACCTCAACACGTTGCTGACCGGCGAGCTGGCGGCGCGTGATCAGTATTTCATCCACTCGCGGATGTACGAGGACTGGGGTTTCACCGAGCTCTACGAACGTATCAACCATGAAATGGAAGAAGAAGCACAGCACGCTGACGCGCTGATGCGTCGGATCCTGATGCTTGAAGGCACTCCGCGCATGCGTCCTGACGACCTCGATGTCGGCACAACCGTGCCTGATATGCTCGCCGCCGATTTACGCCTCGAATACAAAGTTCGCGCTGCTCTCTGTAAGGGCATTGAACTTTGCGAGTTGCACAAAGATTACGTAAGCCGCGAGATCCTGCGCATTCAGCTCAACGATACCGAAGAAGATCACACCTACTGGCTGGAAAAACAGCTGGGTTTGATCAAGCTGATCGGTCTCGAGAACTACCTGCAATCGCAGTTCTAATCAGCTACAAAAAAGCCCCTGTCACTGATGAAGTGACAGGGGCTTTTTCGTGGGGCCGGCTCAGTCCCGGTCGCGAGCCAGGAGCGGCTTGAGGTAGAAGCCAGTGTGCGATTGCTTCATCTCAGAGACTTCTTCTGGCGTACCAACGGCAATAATCTGTCCACCTTTGGAACCACCCTCGGGTCCGAGGTCCACCAGCCAGTCGGCCGTTTTGATCACGTCAAGGTTGTGCTCGATTACCACCACAGTATTGCCGTGGTCGCGCAGTCTGTGCAGTACATCGAGCAGTTGCTGGATGTCTGCGAAGTGCAGGCCAGTGGTTGGCTCATCGAGGATGTACAACGTCTTGCCGGTATCGCGTTTGGAAAGCTCGCGAGACAGTTTTACCCGTTGCGCTTCACCTCCAGACAACGTGGTCGCCGATTGCCCCAGCTTGATGTACGACAGCCCAACATCCATTAACGTCTGAAGCTTGCGCGCCAGCGCCGGAACCGCGTCGAAGAACACTCGCGCTTCCTCGATGGTCATCTCGAGGGTCTCGTGAATGCTCTTGCCCTTGTATTTGATCTCAAGGGTTTCGCGGTTGTAGCGCTTGCTCTTGCAGACGTCGCACGGCACATAGATGTCCGGCAGAAAGTGCATTTCGACCTTGATCAGACCATCGCCCTGACACGCTTCGCAACGACCGCCTTTCACGTTGAAGGAGAATCGCCCCGGGCCATATCCACGGGAACGGGATTCCGGCACGCCGGCGAACAATTCGCGAATCGGCGTGAACAAGCCGGTGTACGTCGCCGGGTTTGAGCGCGGCGTACGGCCAATCGGGCTCTGGTCAATGTCGACCACCTTGTCCAGGTGCTCCAGACCTTTGATGCTGTCGTGTGCGGCAGCCTCCAGCGTCGTTGCACCATTGAGTGCCGTGGCGCTCAGGGGAAACAGCGTGTTGTTGATAAGCGTCGACTTGCCCGAGCCGGATACGCCGGTGACGCAGGTCAGCAGACCAATCGGAATATCCAGATCGACATTGCGCAAATTGTTGCCGCGCGCGCCTTTCAAGGACAGAGACAGCTTTTTGTTACGCGGCGTACGCTTGGCTGGAACCGCAATCTTGACCCGGCCCGACAGGTATTTACCAGTCAGCGAATCAGGGTGAGCCATGACTTCGGCGGGCGTGCCCTCGGCAACGATATGCCCCCCGTGAACACCTGCACCCGGGCCAATGTCCACCACATAGTCGGCAAGACGAATGGCGTCTTCGTCGTGTTCGACCACGATGACCGTATTGCCAATGTCCCGCAGGTGCTTGAGCGTACCGAGCAAACGATCATTGTCGCGCTGGTGCAGGCCGATGGACGGCTCATCGAGAATGTACAGGACACCTACCAGCCCGGCGCCAATCTGACTGGCCAGGCGGATCCGTTGAGCCTCACCGCCGGATAGGGTATCCGCGCTTCGATCCAGCGACAGATAATCCAGGCCTACGTTGACCAGGAACTGCAGGCGCTCGCGAATTTCCTTGAGGATCTTGTCGGCGATTTCACCGCGGCGGCCCGTCAATTTCAGTCCGCCGAAGTACTCGCACGCATCGCCGATCGGCAGATTGGTGACTGCCGGAAGCGTCTTCTCACCTACCCAGACGTGCCGCGCCTCGCGACGCAGACGGGTGCCACGGCAATCCGGGCAAGGCTGGGTGCTGAGGAACTTGGCCAGCTCTTCACGTACCGAAGCCGATTCGGTTTCGCGGTAGCGACGTTCCAGGTTCGGCACGATGCCTTCGAACGGGTGCGAACGTTTGACGATGTCGCCACGGTCGTTCAGGTACTTGAAGTCGACGTTCTGCGAACCGCTGCCATGCAGGATGTACTTCTGCTGATCGGCCGGCAGTTCATTGAATGGCACTTCCAGGCTGAACTTGTAGTGAGACGCCAGCGATCCGAGCATCTGGAAGTAATAGACGTTACGCCTGTCCCAGCCGCGTATCGCGCCCTCGGCCAGTGTCAGGTCTCCATTGACCAGTCGCTTGATATCAAAAAACTGCTTCACGCCCAGGCCATCGCACGTCGGGCACGCGCCTGCCGGGTTGTTGAAGGAAAACAGCTTGGGCTCAAGCTCGCTGATGGCATGACCGCAGATCGGGCAGGCGAAGCGCGCGGAAAAGATCATCTCTTCGCCAGGCTCGTCGTCCATCGGAGCAACCAGTGCGATGCCATCCGCCAGTTTCAGCGCGGTCTCGAACGACTCGGCGAGGCGCTGCTGCAGATCGGCGCGAACCTTGAAGCGGTCAACCACGACATCAATCGAATGCTTCTTCTGTTTATCCAGTTTCGGCAGCTCGTCCAGCTCGCAAAGCCGGCCATTGATTCGTGCGCGGACGAAGCCCTGGGCGCGCAGCTCTTCGAAGACCGACAGATGTTCGCCTTTACGCTCGCGAATCACCGGCGCTAACAGCATAAGCTTGCTGCCTTCCGGCTGGGCAAGCACCAGGTCGACCATCTGGCTGACGGTCTGCGCTTCCAGCGGAATATCGTGATCCGGGCAACGCGGAATACCCACACGAGCATAGAGCAGGCGCAGGTAGTCGTAGATTTCGGTGATGGTGCCGACGGTGGAGCGCGGGTTGTGCGAGGTCGACTTCTGTTCGATGGAGATCGCCGGCGACAAACCTTCGATGGTGTCGACGTCAGGCTTTTCCATCATCGACAGGAATTGTCGCGCGTAGGCGGACAGCGACTCGACGTAGCGGCGCTGGCCTTCGGCGTACAACGTGTCAAATGCCAGAGACGACTTGCCGGATCCGGACAGGCCGGTGATGACGATCAGTTTGTCCCGTGGCAGGGTCAGGTCGATGTTCTTCAGGTTGTGGGTTCGGGCCCCACGAATCAGGATCTTGTCCAAAGTGGCCTCGCTTGGCGGGCGTCGAAAACGTAGGAGTATACGGCCAAATACTGGATGGATGCACACTATCAAACGAGCGGATTGTTGTCTTACATGAAGAGTCTGTCAGCAGAGCGCGGCAAAGCGTCGCGATATACCCTGTCAATCGATGGGACTGGTAGAATCGCCGCCGGTTCACATGAGGTTTATCCATGCACGATCCCCACAGCGAACGCATGAGTGGCAGTGAGACCCGCGCAGCAAGCGGTCTGGCCCTGGTGTTCGCCTTCCGTATGCTTGGCATGTTCATGGTGTTGCCGGTATTGGCGACCTATGGGATGGATCTGGCAGGCGCGACCCCGGCCCTTATCGGGCTGGCGATTGGCGCTTACGGCCTGACCCAGGCGATTTTCCAGATTCCCTTCGGTTTCATTTCCGACCGCATCGGGCGACGTCCGGTGATTTATCTGGGGCTGATCATTTTCGCCCTGGGCAGTGTACTGGCCGCTAATGCCGATTCGATCTGGGGCGTCATTGCCGGACGAATCCTGCAAGGTGCCGGTGCCATTTCTGCAGCGGTCATGGCTCTGCTGTCGGACCTGACCCGGGAACAACACCGCACGAAAGCCATGGCGATGATTGGCATGACCATCGGCTTGTCGTTCGCTGTCGCCATGGTTGTAGGGCCATTGCTGACTCGCGCCTTCGGCCTGTCGGGACTATTCCTCGCCACGGGCGGTATGGCGCTGATCGGCATCGTCATCGTGATGTTCATGGTGCCCCGTGCCGCCGGGCCGTTGCAGCATCGTGAGTCCGGTGTCGCGCGACAGGCGCTGTTGCCGACGCTCAAGCATCCGGACCTGTTGCGTCTGGACCTGGGCATTTTTGTGTTGCACGCGATGTTGATGTCGAGCTTCGTCGCCTTGCCGTTGGCGCTGGTCGAAAAAGCCGGCCTGCCCAAAGAGCAGCACTGGTGGGTGTACCTGACTGCGCTGCTGATTTCTTTCTTCGCCATGATCCCGTTCATTATCTACGGCGAGAAGAAACGCAAAATGAAACGAGTTTTACTCGGCGCCGTCGTGACGCTGATGCTCACTGAGCTATTCTTCTGGCAGTTCGGCGATAGCTTGCGGGCTCTGGTGATTGGTACGGTGGTGTTCTTCACCGCGTTCAACCTGCTGGAAGCTTCGTTGCCATCGTTGATCAGCAAGGTTTCACCGGCAGGCGGCAAGGGCACGGCAATGGGGGTTTATTCCACCAGTCAGTTCCTGGGTTCGGCGTTGGGCGGGATCATGGGCGGGTGGATGTTCCAGCATGGCGGTTTGTCGGTTGTGTTCCTTGGATGCGCCGGGCTGGCTGCCCTCTGGTTAGCCTTTGCTGTTACCATGCGCGAACCTCCCTACGTGACGAGCCTGCGCTTGCCGTTGTCGCCCGAAGCGATCCGCGAAGCGGGTCTGGTCGAGCGCCTGTTGGCCGTCGTAGGGGTAACAGATGCAGTCGTGGTCGCTGATGAAGCGGCCATTTACATCAAATTGGACACCGAACTATTGGATCGCACCACCCTTGAGCGCCTGGTGAACAACCCGGCCTCGACAGCGTGCGAAGCCTAGGAGAACGTTATGGCCCGTGGGGTTAACAAAGTCATATTGGTCGGCACTTGCGGCCAGGATCCCGAAGTTCGCTACTTGCCTAACGGTAACGCCGTGACCAACCTGAGTCTGGCGACCAGCGAACAGTGGACTGACAAGCAAACCGGTCAGAAGGTCGAGAAGACCGAATGGCACCGTGTATCGATGTTCGGCAAAGTAGCCGAAATCGCCGGCGAATACCTGCGTAAAGGTTCGCAGGTGTATATCGAAGGCAAGCTGCAAACCCGCGAGTGGGAAAAAGACGGTATCAAGCGTTACACCACCGAAATCGTGGTCGACATGCAAGGCACCATGCAACTGCTCGGCGGCCGTCCACAACAGGGCGACCAACAAGGCGGGGGCAATAACTACCAGCAGTCCGCTCCGGCACCGCGTCAGCAAGCTCCGCGCCCACAGCAGTCGGCACCGCAGCAGTCCGCCCCACAACAGTCGCGTCCGGCTCCTCAGCAGGCTGCGCCGCAACCGGCTCCGGATTTCGACAGCTTCGATGACGATATCCCGTTCTAGGATGCAGCCTGGACTTGTTTGTAAGGTCTAGCCTCGAAACCCCCGATCAGTCCTCTCGACTGGTCGGGGGTTTTCTTTTGTGCATCATTTAAGCAGGAGCGTCCGGGCCGGCGTCACGACTGAGCGTGAGCAGTCACATTCGCCCGCGCCGTGTGCAGTTTCTTGTAGCTGTCGATCAGGCGCAGGTGCCTGTCGAGCCCTTCCAGTTTCATGCTGGTCGGCGTCAAGCCATGGAAGCGAACGCTGCCATCCACCGATCCGATCGCTGCATCCATGCGCTCGTTACCAAACATCCGGCGGAAATTAGCCTCGTAGTCTTCCAGTTCCAGGTCTTCGTCCAGCTTCATCTCCAGCACGGCATTGATGGCCTGATAGAACAAGCCACGCTCGACCGTGTTGTCGTTGTACTGCAGGAACATCTCCACCGCTTCCTTCGCCTCTTCAAATTGCTGCAGGGCGAGATAAATCAGCAGCTTCAACTCTAGAATCGTCAGCTGGCCCCAGGCCGTGTTGTCGTCAAACTCGATGCCGATCAAGGAAGTGATGTCGGTGTAGTCGTCGAGCTCACTTTCCACCAGACGCTCAGCCAGCGCTCGCAGCTCCTCTTCGTCCAGACGATGCAGGTTCAGGATGTCGGCGCGGAAGAACAGCGCTTTGTTGGTGTTATCCCAGATCAGATCATCTACGGGATAGATTTCCGAATAGTCCGGCACCAGGATGCGGCACGCCGTCGCGCCAATATGCTCGTAGACCGCCATGTACACTTCTTTGCCCATGCCTTCGAGAATGCCGAACAAGGTCGCGGCCTCTTCGACGTTCGAGTTTTCACCCTGGCCAGAGAAGTCCCACTCGACAAATTCGTAGTCCGATTTCGAGCTGAAGAAGCGCCACGACACCACGCCGCTGGAGTCGATAAAGTGCTCGACGAAGTTGTTCGGCTCGGTCACCGCATGACCTTCAAACGTCGGCTGTGGCAGGTCGTTGAGTCCTTCGAAGCTGCGGCCCTGAAGCAATTCGGTCAGGCTGCGTTCCAGCGCCACTTCCAGGCTCGGGTGCGCGCCGAACGAGGCGAACACGCCGCCGGTACGCGGGTTCATCAGCGTGACGCACATCACCGGGAATTCGCCGCCCAGGGACGCATCTTTCACCAGCACGGGGAAACCTTGCTCTTCCAGTGCCTGAATACCGGCCAAAATCCCGGGAAACTTCGCCAAAACATCGGCAGGCACATCCGGCAGGGCAAATTCACCCTCGATGATTTCGCGTTTTACCGCGCGCTCGAAGATCTCCGACAGGCATTGCACCTGCGCTTCGGCCAGCGTGTTACCGGCACTCATGCCGTTGCTCAGGAAAAGGTTTTCAATCAGGTTGGACGGGAAGTACACCACCTCGCCGTCCGAACGCCGCACGTACGGCAGCGAGCAGATACCGCGCTCTTCATTACCCGAGTTGGTATCGATCAAATGGGAGCCACGCAACTCGCCGTCGCGGTTGTAAATCTTCAGGCAGTACTCATCGAGAATTTCGACAGGCAGCGCATCTTTACGGCCCGGCTTGAACCAGCGTTCGTCTGGATAGTGCACAAACGCTGCATTGGCGATGTCTTCGCCCCAGAACTGATCGTTGTAGAAGAAGTTGCAGTTGAGTCGCTCGATGAACTCGCCCAATGCCGATGCCAGTGCGCCTTCCTTCGTCGCGCCCTTGCCGTTGGTGAAGCACATCGGCGAATGCGCATCGCGGATATGCAGCGACCACACGTTAGGCACGATATTGCGCCACGAGGCGATTTCAATCTTCATGCCCAGGTCAGCGAGGATGGCCGACATGTTCGCGATGGTCTGCTCAAGGGGCAGATCCTTGCCGGCAATGTAGGTGCTTGCCTCTGAGCTGGACGCTGGCATCAGCAACGCCTGGGCGTCGGCGTCGAGGTTTTCGACCTCTTCGATCACAAACTCAGGGCCGGCCTGCACCACTTTTTTCACGGTGCAACGGTCGATGGAACGCAGAATGCCCAGACGGTCCTTCTCGGAAATGTCTGCTGGCAGCTCGACCTGGATCTTGAAAATCTGGTTGTAGCGGTTTTCCGGGTCAACAATGTTGTTCTGTGACAGACGGATGTTGTCGGTGGATATGTTGCGGGTGCTGCAGTACAACTTTACAAAGTACGCCGCGCACAACGCCGACGAAGCGAGGAAGTAGTCGAACGGGCCCGGTGCCGAGCCATCGCCCTTGTAGCGGATAGGTTGATCAGCCACCACCGTGAAGTCATCGAACTTGGCTTCAAGTCGAAGGTTGTCGAGAAAGTTGACCTTGATTTCCATGGGGGTTACCAGAATAGCGGGCTAGTCGATTTGGCCGCCATTATCCGGCATTTCAACGGTAAGTCTCGCGGGCGTCTGACGATATGTCCCCTCCGGGCCGTTTTAATGAGCCGCGGAGGGGCAAGTCGAGCTTTCGGACTTCGATGAGGACGTTGTGATCTTAGTGGCTGGCAGCCAGGAATTCGTCAGTGGAGATCACGCTCGCATAGGCAAAGCCCAGAGCTGACATGAACGCGGCGTGAACGTGGGCCGCCGGAACCGTCAGACCGTTGAACTCCAGGTCACGGCTGGCACAGGCGTCATGGATCACGGTGACGGTGTAGCCCATATCGGCGGCGGCGCGAGTGATGCCGTCGACACACATGTGGCTCATGCTGCCAACGACCACCAGTTCCTTGATGTCTTGCTCGTCAAGGATCGACTTCA
The DNA here is from genome assembly GCF_015351605.1 of Pseudomonas sp. p50(2008). Lineage (NCBI taxonomy): Bacteria > Pseudomonadati > Pseudomonadota > Gammaproteobacteria > Pseudomonadales > Pseudomonadaceae > Pseudomonas > Pseudomonas sp. p50(2008). The sequence continues at coordinate 354,719 of NZ_JACMYF010000008.1, read as the reverse complement.
ACTCGGTTTCGCGAAACGAATTGACGAAGTGCTTGAGCACGACGGGCTCATCCGCGCGGTTGAGAACCTTGGGATGAAGCTTTGCGCCCTCTGAACCCGGAGTGAAGAAAGGCGCTTCGTCGGACGTGAATTCATGGCGGATGTGCACCACCGACTCACCCGCGTCGCGAAAGGCCTTTAACAGACGTACGGCGTTATCGGCAGCGGCATCGGCGCCCACCAATGGCCACTTGCCTTGGGGGAAGTAGTCGTTTTGGATATCGACTACGATGAGTGCTTGCTTGGCCATGACTGTTTCCTCGAAGTGTGTAGTAGGTGTGGAATGAAGTATCGGCCTTGGCAGGCCGTCCGAGGATTGGCCGCACCGACAATAGAAGGGGGAAAACTGACAATGGATGCACAAAGGGCTGTCGCGCAATTGGGCGTACTGATTTATCCCGGTGCGCAAATGGCGGCGGTGCATGGTTTGACGGACTTGTTCGGGGTGGCCAACCGTATTGCCGCCGAGCATCAGGCTGCGCGTTTGCCGCTGCTGCGGGTCAGTCATTGGCAGGTCAATGGCGAACAAGCGCCTGAGTGCGTTTACGACAGCCATCCCGCTCCAGACGAGGCGCTGGTAGCTGTGCTGATACCGCCGTCGATTGCCGGCTTCTCCGAGGGGCTGGCCTCGCACGCTTTGATTCAATGGCTGCGGCAGCACCATGCGAACGGCGCGACCCTCGGCGGCGTCTGCGTCGGTTCGATCCTGCTGGCCGAAAGTGGCCTGCTCGACGGACGCAGTGCCACCACCCACTGGACCTCAGCCAAAACCTTCGCCGAGCGCTATCCGGCGATCAAGCTCAAGGCTGATACACCGATAGTCGATGACGGCGACCTGATCACCACCGCCGGGCTGATGGCATGGTCCGAGCTGGGATTACGCCTGGTGGACCGCCTGCTCGGCCCAAGTATCGCTACCGGAACTGCGCGGTTCCTGGTGGTCGAGCACAGTGACAGCGCAAGCGAATGCGGCAGTAACTTCTCACCTATTCTCAATCACGGCGACGCATCGATTCTGAAGGTTCAGCACTGGCTGCAAAGCACGGGTGCGACCGAGGTATCACTGACCGCAATGGCCGAGCGGGCAGGGCTGGAAGAGCGTACTTTTCTGCGTCGTTTTCGCGCAGCAACCGGCCTCAAGCCCACCGAGTATTGCCAGCATCTGCGGGTCGGCAAGGCGCGGGAAATGCTTGAATTCACCAATGGCACCATCGATCACATCGCCTGGACCGTCGGCTATCAAGACCCCAGTGCATTCAGGGCAACCTTCAGGAAAATCACCGGGCTGGCGCCGAGTGATTACCGCAACCGATTTGGCGTCGGCGCCGGTCAGAGTTGAACGCTCAAGGGTGCAAAATGTCGGAGTGATTAACCGGCGGATTCAGTAACGGTTCCCAGCAGACGGTGCCTGGTTCGATCCCGGCACCGGTCCTGCCACATTCACCCAGCGCAGATTGAAGGGGGATGCATGACCCCAACGAATCGCAAGAAACTGGTCGTTGCTCACTCGGTTCGCGCCGAGGCGCCTTTGCACGAAGTGGAAACCAACCGTGCACTGGCTCGATGGCTGGCCCAAATCCTCGGGCTCAAATTCGGTGGCAGCTACGACGTCGACGCGCACAGCGGCCGCGACCTATACCTTTTGCCCACCCAGACATTAGTCGGCGCCGCAGCCGCTCGTCAGCTAGGCGTGAAAGGCCCCGAGGATCTGTGGGGCGGGTACGTCGATCACGATTTCATCTGCACCAAGGCCATCAGTCATGGCTTGCTCAACCGCCACGCTTACGCGCCTGAAGGCTGGTCGCCGTTGTTTTCCGAACGGGTGCGCAGCGTTGTGCTCGACGGTCTCAGCGTATTTTCCCTGGAAGATGCCCGGCCTGCGGCGGAGCACTTGCTGTACAGCGGCCCGATCCGGCTCAAACCGGTTCACGCTTGCGCCGGGCGCGGGCAAGAAGTCGTCGAGAGTCTTGATCAGTTCAATGCCATCCTCGCCCGACCCGATGCCAGGACGTTGTTTGTCGAAGGCGTCGTGCTGGAGCAGGACCTGCAAAATGTCATCACGCATAGTGTCGGCCAGAGCTTCATCGGCGACAGGGTGCTGAGTTACTGCGGCGATCAATACTTGACCGAAGACGGCCATGGCGAGCAGGTTTATGGAGGCTCGAACCTGCTGGTCGTGCAGGGGTATTACGACGATCTGCTCGAATTGCCGTTGGCTGACGACGTGCAACTGGCCATCCGCCAGGCCCAGGTGTTCGACAGCGCGGCTGACGAAGCCTATCCGGGGTTTTACGCCTCGCGACGCAACTACGACATCGCCCAGGGACTGGACAGCAACGGCCAGAGTCGCAGCGGCGTGCTCGAACAATCCTGGCGCATGGGCGGCGCCAGCAGCGCCGAGGTGGCGGCCTTGCAGAGCTTCGTCAACGATCCGGGTATGCGCGCGATTCGTGTATCTTCGGTGGAAACCTACATCGATCAACCGCTGCCGGCAGACGCCATCGAGGTGTACCGCGGGCCGGCGGAAAACAGTGACTTTCTTCTCAAGTACGTGACGGTTAAATCCTATGACGGCTAGAAGCGAAACCATTCAAATCGACATCGACGACGAACAGATGGTCGGGACTTTCCTGAGTCCCAAATCCAAAGTCCCAGGGGTTCTTTTCGTACACGGATGGGGCGGCAGCCAGGAGCGCGATCTGGAGCGCGCTAAAGGCATCGCCGGTCTGGGTTGCGTGTGCCTGACGTTCGACTTGCGTGGCCACACCGGTGGCAGCGGCATTCCGCTGACGCGCGTCACGCGTGAAGACAATCTGCGCGATTTGCTCGCGGCCTACGATCGGCTGCTTGCGCATCCGGCGCTCGACACGTCCGCCATCGCGGTGGTGGGCACCAGTTACGGCGGTTATCTTGCCTCGATTCTGACGTCTCTACGCCCGGTCCGCTGGCTGGCGCTGCGGGTCCCCGCGCTGTATCGGGATGAACAATGGCACACGCCCAAGCGTGAACTGGACAAGACGGATTTGCGCGATTACCGCAGCACGCTGATCCGTGCCGACAGCAATCGTGCATTGCATGCATGCTCGCAATTCACCGGCGACGTGTTGCTGGTCGAGTCAGAGACGGACGACTACGTACCCCACGCAACCATCATGAGTTACCGCGCCGCTTGCCAGCAGACGCACTCCCTGACCCATCGAATCATCGACGGTGCCGATCACGCCTTGAGCGAGCCTGTTTCACAACAGGCCTATACCTCGATTCTTGTGGACTGGATCACCGAAATGGTCGTGGGCGAGCGGTTGAGCATTATTCAATCGAAATGAGCATTTCCCAGAAGGGGCTCGCCACACGCCAGCCCCTCCTCATCAAAGGGATGTGTTCAATCCCTGGGCTTCTTCGAAATCCGCAACGACTTGGCTTTGGCCTCCACCACCAGGTACATCACCAACGTGATCAACAGCGGCAAAATGAAGTAAATCGCCCGATACGCCAGTAACCCCGCCACCAGACTTCCGCGTGAAGCCTCATGTTGCAGCAGCGCGACAAACACCGCCTCCAACACACCCAGCCCCGCAGGAATGTGCGTGATCACCCCGGCAATGGCGCTGATCAACAGCACGCCCAGCACCAGCGGATAATCCAGCTTGCTCGGCAGCAGCGTGAAAATCACCGCCGCCATCAACGACCAGTTCAACGCACCCAACGCCAATTGCAGAATCGCCATGCGCAGCGATGGCAGGTTGATTTCCACTCCCCGAATCGCCCACTCGCGACGCTTGGAAAACCGGCACGCCGCCAGATACCCCGCACTCACCAGCAGTAACAGCACCCCCACCCATTGCAGCGCATCGCTGCTGAGTTTCCAGCCCGGCGGCATGCGCACCAGCCCACTGCTGAAGACCACGCCGGCAATCAACATGTAGCCGAACCAGTTGGTCGCCAGACTCAGGCCGAGGATTTTCGCGATGTTGGACTTGCTCACCCCCAATCGTGAATACAGCCGATAGCGCATGGCGATTCCACCGACCCAGGCGCTCAGGTTCAGGTTGAAGGCGTAGCTGATGATCCCGACCGGGAGGATCTGCTTCCAGGTCAGGTCCTGACGGATGTACGTGCGACCGATCAGGTCAAAACAGGCGTAGACCAGAAAACTCAACAGCGTCAGCCCCGAGGCGATAATCAACGTGCGTACTTTGAAATCGGCCAGGGTTTCGAACACTTCATTCCATTCGATGCGGCGAGCAAGCATCGTGAACAGCACGATCAGCGCCAGAAAAAACAGCATCGTCAACGGCCGTTTCCAGCGGCTCCAGCGGGATTTTCCCGGGGTTTCGGCATGCTGCGCCGGTTGGGCTTCAGCGCGGCTCATGGAGTTTGCTCCCGGTTGGATGAGTGAACCGTTTCAGGCGCGGTTTATGCGCGGGAAGCCAACCGGCCCACGCCGGGAAGTGCCGCAAGAAGTGGAACACCAGAAAGCCCACGGTCATGTGCCAGACCCGACCGCGGGGGGATTTATCGGCTGACATGGCCTTGCAGTGATTGTTGCTGAGGTCTTCCAGACGTTCGAACAGTTCGCGGTTGAAGGCGCGGTCACGTATCAACACGTTGGCTTCCAGATTCATCGACAGGCTCAACGGGTCGAGATTGCTTGATCCGACCGTGCTCCAGTCCTCATCCACCAACGCCACTTTGCCGTGCAGGGGACGCTCGCAATATTCGTGAATCTGCACACCGGACTTGAGCAAATAGTCATAGGTCATGCGCGCGGCGAGCTTGGCCACCATCATGTCCGGCTGACCTTGCAGAATGAGCCGCACCTCCACGCCACGACGGGCAGCATTGCGGATCTCTCGCAGCAGTCGATAACCGGGAAAGAAGTAAGCGTTGGCGATGACCACGCGGCGTTGGGCACTGCGCAGCACCTGCCGGTAGACCTCTTCGATATCGGTCTGATGATCGCCATTGTCGCGATACACCAGCCGCACCTGACCATCATGGTCGCTGAACGCCAGTTCCGAGCGCCGTTGCCGCCGCCGTTGCCACCAGTACTTGGCACGCGCCGGGCGGCCACTTTGCAGCAATGCAAAATGATGAATATCGGCCACTGCCGGGCCCTGCACTTCAACCGAATAATCCTGTTTGGCCTCGGGGCCAAAATCGGCGAGATGATCACCGGAAAAGTTGATCCCGCCAATGAACGCGACCGTGCCGTCGACCACCACAATTTTGCGATGAAGCCGACGGAACCAGTTGGTGCGTATGCCCAGGTGCTTGGGCGCCGGATCGAACATCTGGATGTGCACACCGGCCTCGCTGAGTGCAGTGAGGTAGCCGGTGGTCAGCTCTCCACAACCAAAACCATCGAAGCTGGCGGTGACACGCACGCCGCGTTTTGCCGCCTCGATCAGCACTTCCTGCAGCTCGTTGCCCACCTTGTCCTCAAACACAATGAAGGTTTCCAGGAGAATCTCGGTCTTGGCCTCACGCATGGCCTCGAAGACCCTCGGGAAATACGCTTCGCCATTTTCCAGCAATACAACCCGATTATTCCCTTGCCAGCCGTATTCGACGTCAACCGCTGCGGGCTCTCGAACAGGAGGCTCGGAAGTATGTTCCACGGTGCTTTTCTCCATCGACGGGACGCTCATAGCTCAATCTCCACCGATAGCGGTGCGTGGTCGGAAAGGTGAGACCAGGGTCGCGCAACCAACACCTGCGGACGGCTGGCCTTGAGGTTTCGTACGTAAATGCGGTCCAGGCGTAGAATCGGCAGTCGTGCCGGGAAGCTACGCGCCGGTTTGCCGTGGTGCTCCGCGAACACCTCGCGCAAACCGCAAGGTTCAAGCAAGGCATCAGCGCGTTGGCGCCAGTCGTTGAAGTCGCCGGCGACGATGACGGGCGCATCACTTGGCAACTCCGCGAGGCGGCGCGCGAGCAATTCGAGTTGCTCGGTTCGGTGGGTTTCATGCAAGCCCAAATGGACGCAGATCGCATGAACTTCCGGCCCGTCACCCGGCAGGCGCAGTACGCAATGCAGGATCCCGCGGTTTTCATGACCACTGATGGAAACGTCGAGGTTGTCATGGCGGATGATCTGGAATTTCGACAGCAGCGCATTGCCGTGATCGCCGGCCGGGTACACCGCGTTGCGGCCATAGGCGAACTGCGGCCAGAGAGTGTCGGCGAGAAACTCGTATTGCGGCATCGACGGCCAATTGTCGTAGCGCTGTGGATGGTGCTCGTGGGTGCCATGGACTTCCTGCAGAAACACCACGTCGGCGGACACGCTACGCACCGCTTCGCGTAATTCCGGCAGGATGAATCGCCGGTTAAGCGCGGTGAACCCCTTGTGTGTATTGACCGTCAGCACCGTGAAACGGCGCACGGCAGTGTGGGTCTGAAGTTGCTCGGGAGCATCGGGCTGTTCGGAAATGCTCATGGCAGCACTCCTTCGGCGGCTGGCTCTCCGGGTCTCGTGGCCAGGCTGTCATCGAGATGAAATCGCTCCAGCAGACGTCGCGCATCAAAAGGCGCGCGGACCTTGATGTCATTGTCGAAATAGCAGAACACCTCGCGGGACTTGCGTGCCTGAGGTTTTTGCCGCGGTGCAATCAGCTGCGGATCCGTGGGTTGCTTCCCGTGATTCCAGGCATCAATCCGGTCGCCCCAGCGTTTCAACGCCTCGGACGTGTAGCCGCTGGCATACAGTTCCTCGGCCCCGTGCAGGCGCAGGTAGACAAAGTCGCTGGTGAGGTCTTCGCGGTACGGCCATTTACCCGCCGTGTCGGCAATGACCAAGGCGACGTTGTAGCGCTTGAGCAGGCGGACAAAAGCGGGGTCGATAAAGGTGTCGTTTCTGATTTCCACGGCGTGGCGCAGGGGCTTTTTTTTGTAAGCCTTCACGCTGGCATGACCCTGCAGGTGCGAATCATGTTGGCGGGCGAGGGCCGCGGCCTGCTGGGTATTGTGCGGAAGTTGTTCCAGGAAACCCTCGAACAGGTCGGCGTCGAATTTGAAGTTGGGCGGAAATTGCCAAAGGATCGGCCCCAGCTTTTCCTTGAGCTCCAGCACCCCGGAAGCAAAGAAATTTGCCAAGGGTTTGTGCACATCCCGCAGGCGCTTGATGTGGGTGATGAACCGTGGGGCTTTGACGCTGAAGACAAAATCAGCCGGCGTTTCGGCATACCACTCGGCGTAACGCTCAGGCCGTTGCAGGGCGTAAAACGATCCATTGATTTCGATGCTGTTGACCGCCCTCGACGCAAATTGCAATTCACGTTTCTGGGTCAAGCCCTTTGGGTAGAAATCCCCGCGCCAGGGCACGTAACGCCAACCTGAAATACCGATGTGAATCGCCGCCATGTCGCCTCCCGTCTAATGGTCCTCGGTTGCCTCTGTCTTTTGATGACTGCACAAAACGGGAGAAAGTTTCGACGGGGCTACGGATGGTATCGGCTGGCGATGCACGGCCATTGATGTATCGACTGGCGATACGCGGCCTTTGATTGTGTAGGAGCTGCCGCAGGGGTTAAGTCCGGCGACGATTCGTGTTGAACTTCATCCAGTCGCGCTTAACGGACCCGCAAGGGTGGGTTTCTATCAGCTATAACCGAACTTGCTGACCATTTTTCGATCAGTTCCTAACTGATGCGTTTTTAAGGAGCCCTGCGTTTTGCTCAAATTCAAAACCGCAATACTGCTGGGAGCGTTGCTGATCCTGGGCAGCAACGAACTGGAAGCCGCCGCACTACCGGGTGTTCCCGCTGCCAGCGAGGAGCAGGCCAAGCCTGAGCCGCTGGTGCAAGGCGGTCTGCTTGGGGCCATCAGTTCCAGCATCGACGATGTGCAGGAAAAACTCGATCTCAACGAAAACCTGGTCGACGCCTGGCGTCTGCGAGCCGACAGGGCTGCGGATGAAGTCGACAAACTGGTGAATCAACCATCGGCGCGCTCGCCGATGAGTGTCGTTGGCGATTTCTTGCTGCTGTCCGGCATCTGGCTCGGGCTCTTCGCTTTGCTGACGGTGCTGGGCGGTCTTCTGGCCAAGCGCCTGAATCAGGGGCGCTGGCTGCGAACCCGCCAGCGCAGCCAGGCCCTGCTCAACTATGTGCTGCCTTACACGCTGCCGGCGGTCATCTGTCTGCCGGTAACGCTCTATGCCAGTCATTTCCTGCAAGCCTCGGTAGGTCGCGCACTGGCGATGTGTTTTGCCTACGCCACCAGCAGCGGTATTTTTTCGACCTCGATGCTGCTGTGCGTGATCGTCATGTTCAACACCGGGCACAAGCGCCCCGCGGTGCAGATCATTCGTGACTACTGCCCCAGACCGCTGTTCCTGATCGGCTTCCTCGCCGCGCTGAGCGACGCGTTGACCAGCCCGCAGATCGCCCGGCAACTGGGCGGCAATATCACCAGCAGCGTTGCGGTATTCACCGGACTTTTTGCCTCGATCATCTTTGGTTTACTGGTGATTCGTCTGCGCCGCCCAGTGGCGCACCTGATCCGTAACCGACCGTTGGCTCAGCGGCTCAAACAGCCTTCGATGCAAGAGTCCCTGCGGATCTTTTCCGGGCTCTGGTACTGGCCGATTCTGCTGATGGTGATGGTTTCAGCGATCAACCTGATCGGCGTCGGCGAGGACAATCAGAAAGCCCTGCGTTGTGCCTTGTTCACCACCATTTTGCTGATCGGAACGGTATTTCTCAGTACGATTTTCCAGCACCTGTTCAAGTCCAGAAAAGCCGGGGCGCTTCAACGCAGCAGCGCTTACAAGGAACGTTTTCTCAGCCTGCTGCACGCCCTTCTGAGGATCGTCATGGCCGTGGCGTTCATCGAAATCCTCGGACGAATCTGGGGCGTGTCGCTGTTCGAATTTGCCGTGCGCAACTCGATAGGGCGGGCGATCAGTGACTCGCTGAGTCGTATCGGTCTGATATTCCTGGTGACCTGGCTGGTTTGGGTGGTGCTCGACACCGCGATTCAGGAAGCACTCAAACCATCGGCCAACAAGCGTTCGGCCCGCCAGCCCAGCACCCGGGTGAAAACCATCCTGCCGCTGCTGCGCAACGCGATGAAAATCATCCTGGTGGTGATTTGCGCAATCACCACCATGGCCAACCTGGGGATCAACGTCGCGCCATTACTGGCCGGTGCGGGGGTAGTTGGTCTGGCCATTGGTTTTGGCTCGCAGCAACTGGTACAGGACGTGATCACTGGCCTGTTTATCATCATCGAAGACACGCTATCGATCGGCGACTGGGTAGTGCTCGACTCCGGCCACGCAGGCACCGTCGAAGGCCTGACTATCCGGACCTTGCGCCTGCGGGACGGCAAGGGCTTTGTGCACTCGGTGCCGTTTGGCCAGATCAAGGCGGTGACCAACCAATCACGACAATTTGCCTACGCGTTTTTCTCGGTGCAGTTCACCTATGACACGGATGTCGATAAAGCCATCGAACTGATCCGTGAAGCGGGGGATTCGATTCGCGAAGACGCGTTCCTCAAATACAACCTGCAAGGTCCGCTGGACGTGTTCGGCGTCGACAAGATGGACCTCAACGGCGTGGTGCTGACGGCGCAATTCCGCACCGTCTCGGGTGGGCAATATGCAGTGAGCCGGGCGTTCAATCAGCGTTTGAAAAAGCTTGTGGATAACAGCCCGTGGGTGCACTTCGCGCAAACTTATCCACAGCAGGTTTTGCTGCCCAAACGGCAGGCGGAAGAGCCTGGGGATGAGGGGCAGACGCCAGAGCATGGGGCGGTGTTGCTGCCGGATCAGCCGCGTAGTCAGTAGCTATGTTGGTCCTGCTGGCCTCATCGCGGGCAAGCCCGCTCCCACAAGGTTTTTTTTATCGGCGCAAATTACTGTGGGAGCGGGCTTGCCCGCGATGAGGCCAGCCCGAACACCATCATCGCTGGATCAGCCTGCTCCGCACCTCAGCACCGACCTCCTGATCCAGCTCCCCCCAAATCTGCTGCTTACCCGCAATCACCGCCGCCACCGGCACCCCATCCCGATACACCAACCGATTGCTCGCCAACCCAGGCACCTTCGCCCCAGGTAAAAGCGTGCCGGCAAGGTTCAGCGGATCGACCCCGCACACCACCACCAGACTCCCGTCATGGGGCCGCCGCCTGACTTCGCGCAACAACGGAATGGCCTCCGGCAATGCAAACTGCTCACCCGCCAGACCACTGACAAAACGGCCGCCGCGAATCTCGCCACGGGCTTCCAGCCGATGAAAGGTGCGCAGCAATTCCCGCCAGCCGGGCAACCAATCCGCTTCGCGCTCCAGCAAGCGCCAGAACACCACGCCATAACGTCGAAGCAGGGTCATGGCGATGTGTTCCAGCGTATCGGCGGGGGTGGGCGCCGGACGTTTGTTATCCACAATCGGCGCGGCGGGACCGCGTCGCAACAACGCCCAGCGACCGGCATCGTCCATCCCACCGATAAACGCGCCGCGACCACGACGGCTGCTGCGGGCCTGACGTTTGCTGGCCGGAGTGATCAGCGCGCGCAGTCCGGCAAAACTGTCGGCGTTCACCAGCCCGGCGCCCACCAGTTCCTGCAAGGCAATTTCCAGTTCCGAGCGCAGCAGATGCGCCTCGTGAATCAGCTCATCAAAAAACAAGGCACCGTGCAGGCTGAGAGCCTCATGAACCTTTTGGGTTTTGAGTGACAGGTCTCTCACCGGAGTCTGTTCGGTCAAGCTGCTCCACAACCCGACCTGACTGCGCGGCAGCAACAGGATGGGCGTGCTGCGCAGGGCCGTGGTGGCGCTTTTGTTGCGCGCGGTCAGCCGTGTCCAGACAAGTTTGCCGCTGCGGCACAGATCATCCAGCCAGCTGGCGGAGTAGCCTTTGATGCGCGCTGGCAAAATGTCGCTGTCCCAGGCGGAAGCGGCGGCCGGGTAGCCTTCGAACTGCGCGACGATTGCCGGCAATACCGCGCTGCCCTGGCCTTGCGTCGCCGCTGACAGGTGCTGCCAGTCGAACAGAAAACGCATGAAATCCTGCAAAGCCACCGGCTCGATTTCCCGGCGCAAGCGCTTGACCGTGTAGCGATGAATCCGCGCGAGCAAATGCCGCTCGCACCACTCATCCTCCGAGGCACCGGGCGTGAACTGGCCGCGCAGCACATACCCTTCGCGCTCCAGTTGAGCCAGGGCCTGAGTGACTTGAATGGCGGGTAATCCAAGCGGGTCGGCAATCGCCCGCAACGGCAGCGGACCAAACGCACTGAGCCGTGCGCGGATCACTTCCAGCACGGCTTCGTCCGCGTCCCAGACTTCATCGAATCCTGGCAGCGCCTCAAGGGGTGGCTGCAACTTCGCCTGTGGATAAATCGACCGCAGGCAGGTCAGGCGCTCCAGCGCAAACCACAGCGATTCATTGATACGGCTGGCGCGACCGCTCTCGGCCAGGGCGTTCAGCCAATCTGGCCAATGGGTATTGGCCTGCGCCTCGGTTTCGGTGATGCACGCCAGACTCATCAGCGCTTCATGCATTTCATCTAGGCTGGTCGGCGCCGGCCAGGCTTCTTCGCGCACCGCCTCAATCGCCTCGACATCGAGTGCGCCGAGGTCGTCGGTGGACTGCGGATCGGTCCAGCGGCGGTTGAGCACGGCTTGGGTGCGGCGCTCTTCCAGCGGGGCATCGTCGAGAAAGGTGTAGGGGCGGGCGCTGAGGATTTCTGCCGCCAGTGGCGACGGCGCCGGCAAGTCGCGGCTGATCAAGCGCACCTCGCCACGCTCCATGCGTCGCAGCAGGTTCAGCCAGCCTTCGCTGTCCATGGCCTCGTGCAGGCAATCGTCCAGGGTTTGTTCCACCAGCGGGTGCTCGGGCACTTCGCGTTCGCCGGCCAGGGTCTCCACGCAGGCAATCTGATCGGGAAACACGCTGGCGATCAGGTCATCACTTTTCATCCGCTGGATCTGCGGCGCGACTTTCCGGCCGCCGGTGTAACGCGGCAGCGCCAGGGCGACACTGGCGTTCCAGCGCCAGCGCACGCCGAACAGCGGGGCGTCGAGCACTGCCTGAATCAGCAGATGCTCGGCGCTATTGCTGTGCAGGTAGCGCCACACATCATCGAGTTCAAAACTGTGGCTGGTGGACAGCGACAACACGATCGCATCTTCGCTCGCAGCGGCCTGCAATTCGAAGTTGAACGTGCGGCAGAAACGCTTGCGCAGCGCCAGGCCCCAGGCACGGTTGATGCGACTGCCGAACGGCGTATGGATGATCAGTTGTGTGCCGCCGGATTCGTCGAAAAACCGCTCCATCAGCAGGGTGTCCTGGGACGGCAAGGCACCCAGGGTCAGGCGCGCACGGGCCAGGTAATCCACCAACTGTTCGGCGCTGTCGAGGTTCAAGCCGAGGGTGTCGGTCAGCCAGTCGAGGGCCGGTTGCAAGTCGCCCGGTGTGGCGCTGAGCAAGTCATCGAGTTGCGCTTGCAGTCGGGCCACGGCGAATGACAATTCGGCACTGCGCCCCGGGGCCTCGCCGAGCCAGAACGGAATGGTCGGCGGCATGCCCTGGGCGTCTTCGACGCGTACTTTACCGCTATCGACTCGCAGGATCCGATAGGACGTATTGCCCAACTGGAATACATCGCCGGCGATGCTCTCCACCGCGAAGTCTTCATTGACGCTGCCGATGTTCAGCCCCTGAGGCTCCAGCAGCACGCTGTAGTCCGCGTTGTCGGGAATGGTCCCGCCGCTGGTCACGGCTGTCAGCTTGCTGCCACGGCGACCGCGCAGGGTGCGGGTCACGGCGTCGCGATGCAGGTAAGCGCTGCGGATGCCCTGACTGCCGTTGTAACCCTCGGCGAGCATTTGCAGCAGTGCCTGATAATGTTTTTCGTCGAGTTCGGCGTAGGGCGAGGCTTGGCGGAACATGTCCAGCAGTGCCTGTTCCGGCCATTCCTGGCAACTGACCTCGGCGATGATCTGTTGGGCCAGGACGTCTAGCGGCGCCTTGGGAATCTGCAAGGTGTCGAGCTCACCGCGACGTACACAGTCGAGCAGGGCGGTGCATTCGATCAAGTCGTCGCGCGTGGTGACGAACAACCGGCCTTTGGGCGTGCCACCGACCTGGTGACCGGAGCGCCCGACCCTTTGCAGAAATCCGGCGATCGAGCGCGGCGAGGCGATCTGGCACACCAGGTCGACGTCACCGATATCGATCCCCAATTCCAGGGATGCCGTGGCGATCAGCACTTGCAGTTCGCCGCGCTTGAGCCGTTGCTCGGCATCCAGACGAAACTCCTTGGCCAGGCTGCCGTGGTGGGCGGCCACCGCGTCTTTACCCAGGCGTTCGCTCAGGTGTCGGCTCACGCGCTCGGCCAGGCGTCGGGTGTTGACGAAGATCAGTGTGGTGCGATGTTCGCGGGCCAGCGCGGCGAGGCGGTCGTAGACCAGTTCCCAGACGTCGTTGGCCATGACTGCCGACAGCGGCACGGGCGGCACTTCGATGCCCAGATCCCGTGGACGGGCGTGCCCGATGTCGATGATTTCGCATGCGCGATCCCGGCCAACCAGATAGCGCGACACGGCTTCGATGGGTTTTTGCGTGGCGGACAAGCCGATGCGTGTCAGGGGTTCAGCGCACAGCGCCTGCAACCGCTCGAGGCTGAGCGCTAAATGACTGCCGCGTTTGCTGGCGGCGATGGCATGGATTTCATCGACGATCACCGTGCGTGCGGTACTGAGCATTTTTCTGCCCGAGTCGGAACCGAGCAGCACGTACAAGGATTCCGGCGTCGTCACGAGAATGTGTGGCGCTGTCTTGCGCATTGCCGTGCGTTCTTTTTGCGGCGTATCGCCGGTGCGTACGGCGGTGTTGATGTGCAAGGGGGGCAAGCCCATGGCGCGCAATTGTTCGGTGATGCCGGCCAGCGGATTTTGCAGGTTGATCTGGATGTCGTTGGACAGTGCTTTCAGCGGCGATATGTAGACCACCAGGGTTTCATCGGGCAGCCCGCCTTCAGTCTCCAGGCCTCGGTGGACCAGATCGTCGATCACCGCTAGAAACGCAGTGAGGGTTTTGCCGGAACCGGTGGGCGCGGCAGTCAACGTCGAGCGGCGCTGGCGAATCAACGGCCAAGCCCGTGCCTGGGCGGCGGTGACCGTCGGGAACGTAGCGCGGAACCAGGCGCTGACGGCAGGGTGAAAGCCTGCCAGAGCAGCGTCCGGGGGAATGGGCAGATTCATGGGTGATTTATGCGGGTGGGGTGGCGAAGATGCAAGTACCGCTCAAGACCTTCGCAGATGCTACTGGCTCCATCGCGGCAAGCCCGCTCCCACATTATTCTCTGTTGTTCACCGATATTGCATTCACAGAAGATCCCTGTGGGAGCGGGCTTGCCCGCGATGGGGCCATAAGCAACACCACAAATCCCGGGGATCTACACTTTACGGATGACGGTTGCGCACTAAACCCGCAAAATGCAACGATTCCGGCAACTATCAACGACATCGCCTACGGGTACTGTCGATACAGCCATCGTTCCAATCAGACTGGGCCTGCTGACTCTATGCGAATGCGCCTTATGTTACTGGGCGGCGGAAATGCCCTTGGGCAGGCGCTGATTCGCCTCGGTGCGGAGGAAGACATCGGCTTCCTCGCCCCCCGCCCACCGCAAGACGGCTGGGATGCCGCGAGCTTGACGCAATTGCTCGACGACACCCGCCCGGACGCGCTGATCAACCTCGCCTATTACTTCGACTGGTTTCAGGCGGAGACGGTCAGCGAACAGCGTCTGGCCGGGCAGGAGCGCGCGATCGAGCGACTGGCCGAACTGTGCCAGCACCACAACATCGTGCTGGTGCAACCATCGAGCTATCGCGTATTCGATGGCTCCCGGGCGACCGCCTACAGCGAAAAAGATGAACCCGTACCCCTGGGCTTGCGCGGTCAGGCCTTGTGGCGCATCGAACAAAGCGTCCGTGCCACGTGCCCGCAGCATGTGCTGCTGCGTTTCGGCTGGCTGCTCGATGACAGCCCCGATGGCGCACTGGGGCGTTTCCTCGCTCGGGCGGAAAAGCCCGAAGCGCTGTTGATGGCCGACGACCGCCGGGGCAACCCGACGCCGGTCGATGATGCGGCCCGTGTGATTATTTCGGTGCTCAAGCAACTCGATTGTGCAGCACCGCTGTGGGGCACCTATCATTACGCCGGGCATGAGGCGACCACGCCGCTGGCATTGGGGCAGGCTATCCTCACCGAAGCCCGTAACCTGCATCCGCTGGCCATCGAAGCACCGACCGCCCAGGCTCATGCTGCGCGCCCGGATGCTGGCGAAGAACCGCAACACGCGGTGCTGGCTTGCAAGAAAATTCTGCACACGTTCGGGATCAAACCACGCGCCTGGCGTGCGGCACTCCCGGGCTTACTGGATAGGTTCTATCGCCATGGCTGACGGCCCAGTTTTGATCACCGGCGGTGCCGGTTTCATCGGTTCGCACTTGACCGACGCATTGCTTGCCAAGGGGCATTCGGTGCGAATTCTCGACGACCTCTCCACCGGCAAACGCAGCAACCTGCCGCTGGACAATCCCAAGGTCGAGTTGATCCTAGGCGACGTCGCCGACGCCGATCTGGTGGCCAGGGCGATGGCTGGATGCAGCGCGGTGGCGCACCTGGCGGCGGTCGCTTCGGTACAGGCGTCGGTCGATGATCCGGTCAAAACCCATCAGAGCAACTTCATCGGTTCGCTCAACGTCTGCGAAGCCATGCGGCAGGCCGGCGTCAAACGCGTGTTGTTTGCCTCCAGTGCAGCGGTCTATGGCAACAACGGTGAGGGCGAGTCGATTGACGAGGACACGCCAAAAGCGCCGCTGACGCCGTACGCTTCGGACAAGTTGGCGAGCGAGCACTATTTCGATTTTTACCGCCGCCAGCATGGACTGGAACCGGTGATTTTCCGCTTCTTCAACATCTTCGGACCGCGTCAGGATCCCTCCTCGCCGTACTCCGGGGTCATCAGTATTTTTAGCGAACGAGCCCAGAAAGGCCTGCCGATCACCGTGTTTGGGGATGGCGAGCAGACGCGGGATTTTGTTTACGTCGAAGATCTGGTCGACTTGCTGGTGCAAGCCATCGAGAAACCGCAGGTTGAAGTAGGCGCCGTCAATGTCGGCTGGAATCAGGCCACCACGCTCAAGCAGATGCTTGAGGCGCTGGAAGCGGTGGTGGGAGAGTTGCCGCCAGTGAGCTACGGCCCGGCGCGCTCCGGTGACATTCGTCATTCGCGGGCGAACAACCGTCGGTTGCTGGAGCGCTTTACCTATCCAGAGCAGACACCCATGAGCGTCGGTCTGGCGCGATTGTTGGGACGCTGATTGTCCCGGCCAAAAAAAGGCGCCTTTCGAGGCGCCTTTTTTTTTGATCGTTCCCTGTGGCGCGGGAGCAAGCTCCCTCGCCACAAAAGCAGTCCACGTCTGTATTAAAACTTGTAACCCAGACCCACCATGTACACGAACGGGTCCACATCCACATTGACTTTGGCCCGGGTGCCCGGCGCCACAGCGTTGTTTTCCACGGTCGCCGTCGTGTCGATATCGATGTAACGCGCCTGGGCGTTGAGCATGATGTTGTCGGTAATCATGTAGTCGGCACCGATCTGGAACGCCATGCCCCAGGAGTTCTCCGCCTTGAAGTTGCTGAAGCCGTTGGCGCTGGCTTCGCTGCCGACGTGCTCGTCGTAGATCCAGGTGTAGTTGATACCGGCACCGACGTAAGGCTGGAACGCGGACTTATGGTCCAGCGGGTAGTACACGATGCTCAAGGTGGGCGGCAGGTGTTTCAGGGTGCCGAGTTTGCCGTTGGCCGCGCCCAGGGCGGTGCCTTTGAGCTTCACGTCATGCTCGAACGGCGAGGCTGCGAGCAACTCGATGCCCCAGTTATTGTTGAGCATGTAAGCGAAGTTCAAACCCAGCTGCGTGTCGCTGCTCATGGTGGCCTTGCCGCCCAGATCGGCACCTGCCAACGGGCCTTGGTCGACCTTGACGCTGGAGCTGTCAGCTTTCGGGTTAACGGTGATCGCACCGGCACGAACGATGATGTCACCCGCTTCGTGGGCGTAGGCGAGCGGGGCTGCGAGCGCGAGGGCAAACAGCGAAGCGCTGAGCAAGGACTTGTGCATGTGGGCTCCAAAGGACGTTAAAAGTTTTCGATGTCCAATGGTAAGGCGGCTAACAATCCGGTCTTTTGATACAGCTCAATGAAACGATGATGTCCTTGGTTTTTGTGGAACCTTTGTGAGCCCTATCGCGAGCAGGCTCACTCCTGCATTGGTCCTGCGCATCAACACAAATCCCCTGTGGGAGTGAGCCTGCTCCAGGCGCCGCTCCGACGATAGCTATCGACCCCTCAACACAAGACCACCTGATTCACTCCGGCAGCTCATACACATAAATCTTGTCCGCCTCCATCTGATACCCCGCATCCGCCAATTCGCTGGTGGAGGCTTTGACCTGCAACGCCCCCTCGATCCAGTACGGTTGGTACAGCTCATCCAGCTTCACGCCCACCTCGCTTTTCACATGCACGATCTGGTTCGACGGCGGTGGCGGGACGTGGATGCACGCGCCGAAATACGGCACCAGCAAAAACTCGGTGGTGCGCCCGTCTTCATTGACTTCCAGTGGCACGATATAGCCGGGCAGCCGGATGCTCTGACCGTCGAGACCTTTCACCACCGGCGCATTGGGCATGTCCTGCTTCGCCGCTGGTGCCGATTCGGCGGACAGCGCGTTGCTCATCTGCGACAGGTCGTGCAACGGCGTCATGTTGGGTACTTCAGGCGCGGCGTCCGGCGGGATCATTTCCGACCAGGTCAGGTCTTTCGGCTCGGCCGCCCACAGGGGCAGGGCGACCAGCATCAACAGCGCAAGCAGAGCGCGGGGCATATTCAGTCTCTTCATGGAGCATTCATAATCGGATCGACAGGCCATCGGCCAGAGATTGGCGATACGCACACCAGGCCGGCACGCTGCCCATCAACAACGCGGCGCCCAGAATGCCACCGAGCAGCGTCCATTCATATTCGCTTGGCCACGCCAATGGCAGAAACAACCCGTAATTTGCCTGCACGTAACCCTGGGCCGCCGCGATGCAGACGTACAGTAGCGCCACGCCGGCAATCACCCCGGACAAGGCGAGAGCAAACGCCTCCAGTACCAGCAACGATGCGATATGCCACGGCCGAGCGCCCACCGAACGCAAGATGGCCATCTCTCGACGGCGCTCGTTGAGGCTGGTGAGAATCGCCGTGAGCATCCCGATCAATCCAGTCAACACCACGAACAGCGAGACCACGAACAAGGCTTTTTCCGCCGTGCTCATCAAGCTCCACAATTCCTGCAACGCGACGCCGGGCAGGATGGCGAGCATCGGTTCACCGCGGAATTCGTTGATCTCCCGTTGCACGGCGAAGGTCGAAATCTTGCTGTTGAGACCCAGCATGAACGCCGTGATCGCTTGCGGTGTGAGGTCCATGTTGCGCGCCTGATCGGCACTGATCCGGCCTTTGCCCTGGGCCGGCACGCCGTTGTGCCAATCGACGTGAATCGCTTCCATACCGCCGAGGCTGATGTGCAACGTGCGGTCAACCGGGGTACCCGTGCGTTTGAGAATGCCGACGACAGTGAAGGGCTTGTCGTCATGTTTTACCAGGCTGATCACCGCCACGCCGTGGGCCAGCACCAGTTTGTCACCGAGCTTGTAGTGCAGCGCATCGGCCACTTCGGCGCCGAGTACCACTTCAAAAGGGTCGGTGGCGAACGCACGGCCATCCGCCAATTCCAGATGCTGTTGGCGACCGTATTGATAATGTTCGAAGTACGCGTCGGTGGTGCCCATCACTCGATAGCCGCGGTGAGAATCGCCCAGCGACATCGGGATGGCCCACTTCACTTTCGGGTTGTTGGCGAAGTGCTCGAAGCTGTCCCAGCGGATGTTGTTGGTTGCATTGCCGATGCGAAACACCGAATACAGCAACAGGTTTACTGAACCCGAGCGTGCGCCGACGATCAGGTCGGTACCGCTGATGGTGCTGGCAAAACTGGCCTTGGCTTCGGTACGAACGCGTTCGACGGCCAGCAACAGGCACACCGACAGGGCGATGGCGAAAGCGGTGAGGATTGCGGTGAAACGGCGGTTAGCCAGGCTGGCCATGGCCAGACGAAACAAATACATCTCAAACCTCTTCGGGCGTGGCGGCGCGATTGAGTTCGGCCAGCGACAGATGACGGTCAAACAGCGGCGCGAGGCTTTGGTCGTGGCTGACGAACAACAGGCTGGAGCCCGCTTCACGGCATTCGGCGAACAGCAGGCGAATGAAATTCTCGCGGGCGTCGTAATCCAGGGCTGACGTCGGTTCGTCAGCGATGACCAGCTCGGGCTGACCGATCAACGCGCGTGCGGCCGCCACGCGTTGTTGCTGTCCGATCGACAGGGAATCGGCACGACGGCTGAGCAGGTTTTGATCCTTCAGGCCCAAGTGGGCGAGGAGGGTGGCCGCCGCCTGATCGACGCTGCCGTGGCGCTGGATCGCCCGTTCGGCGCGCAGTCTGGAGAAGTGGCAGGGCAGTTCGACGTTCTCCCGTACCGAGAGAAACGGCAGCAGGTTGAACTGCTGAAAAATGTAGCCGGTGTGATCAACGCGGAACGTGTCGCGGGCGCCGGCACCGAGCTCGGTCAGTTCCTGGCCAAGCAAGCGGATGCTGCCGCGATCTGGTTTCTGCACGCCGCCGAGCAAGCCCAGCAGGGTGGTTTTGCCACTGCCACTGGGGCCTTTGAGGAACAGGGTTTCGCCCGGTTCCAGGCGAAAAGCCGGGATGTCCAGCAGCAGCGGATGACCGGGCCAGCTGAAGCCCAGGTCGGATAGTTCTATCAGTGGTTTAGTCATAACACCCATTTCATGAACGCAGATAACCCTGTAGGAGCAAGGGTGGAGTCAGAATTTCAGCGCAGCCGCCTTGGCCGTCACTTCAACACCTTGCTGCCCGCTCGGGCCGATCAGTTGTACCTGAATTTTCTGGGTGGCCGGGAATGTGTTGAAGATGTTCGCCAGGTCCAGAGATGTCAGCGCGCCCGGTGCCGAGCACGTGAAGTGGTAATGGGCGTGAATTTCGCTGTGGTCGTGATGATGCTCGTCTTTCGCATCTTTATCGTGGCCATCTTCATCGTGATCATCATTGGCGTGCGGCTTGTCACCAAACAGCGGGCTTTCCAGTTTCTGTGTCGCGACCACGCAGCCGGCAGCTTTTGGCAGGTTGAACAGGGTCAGCGGTTTTTCCAGTTGCGCCCGAGCGGCGGCGACTTTGGCCTTGTCAGCGTCGGTGGTGGCAACGTGTTCGAAGCCCACCAGATTCATTGCCGGGCTTTCGAGCTCCAGATCCAGGGTCTGACCATCCAGCGCCGCGTTCAAGCGACCGACGCCGTGCTCATGGGCGGCGAGGCTGCCGTGTTCATGGTCGTGATCATGTTCTTGCGCCGCATGGGCGACAGCCAGCGGTAACAGGGCAAACGGCAGAGCGAGCAGCAGACGACGCATGTGAGGATCCCCGGATAGAAAGATGAAGATATTGTTATGTAATCTTATAACGTAAGTGCGGAGAGTTTGCCCGGCTGCTTGGCGTTGCACAAGCCCCATGGGAGCATGCAGGGAAGAAATGTGCAGGAGCGAGCTTATGTTGCGTATACGCGGAAGCATCGGCGATTGGCCGGTGGATTTGACGCTGGAAATGGATGACGGCGATTGGGCGCGGCTTGGCGCGCAGTTCCAGGTCACCCAGCCCGAGGCCAGTGCAGCTGCGGCCACGGCGAAACCGGTCAATCAGGACGATGCGCTTTGGCAGATCACCAAGGATCTGCTGCGCAAGGCCGGGCAATTGAGCGGGCCGGACTTGCTTGAGCAACTGGAAGGGCTGACCGGGAGCGCCGCATCGGGCAAACGCCTGTTGGTGCGCTTGCGCCACTGTGCGGAGGTGAAGGTGACAAGCGGCGGGGATACGCCGCTTTATAGCTGGATCGAGCACCTGTAGGCGCACAGCTTGCTGGCGATGGTGATCTGAAGTACGCCATCGCCGGCAAGCTGTGCTCCCACAAAATCAATACAGCGCGGCAAACAACTTGCGGCGGTACGTGGTCACCAGCGGATGGTCATTGCCGAGCAGTTCGAACACTTGCAGCAACGTCTTGTGCGGCAGACCTTCGTTGTAACTGCGATTGCGGATGAACAGCTTGAGCAGTGCATCCAGCGCCGCGTCGTACTGCTGGCGGGCCAACTGCTGAATCGCCAGTTGATAGACGGCTTCGTCGTCCTGAGGATTTTTCGCCAGTCGGGCTTTCAGGTCCGCCGCATCGGGAAGGTCCTTGGCCTGGCCGAGGAACTGGATCTGCGCCTTGGCACCGGCCAGGGCGGCCTTGTGTTCATCGCTCTTCACTGCGTCGAGCACGGTTTGGGCTTCACCCAGTTCGCCACGCTCGGTCAGGCAACGGGCATACAGGATCAGCGCCTTGGCGTTGGTGTTGTCTTCGCCCAACAGCACAGCCAGCACCGCTTCTGCATCGGCAAAGCGACTGTCGTCGAACATCACCTGGGCTTGTTCGAACGGGTCGGCCGCAGCCGGTGGCGGCATCTGCACGTGAGGCTCCAGCATCGCGCGCACGGCGGATTCCGGCTGCGCACCGGCAAAGCCATCGACCGGTTGGCCATCCTTGAACAGCACCACGGTCGGCAGGCTTTGAATGCCGAAACGGGCGACGATGTCCTGTTCCAGATCGCAGTTGACCTTGGCCAGCAGCAACTCGCCCTGATAGCTCTCGGCAATGGTCTGCAGCATCGGCATCAGCACTTTGCAGGGCGCGCACCATTCGGCCCAGAAATCCACCAGCACGGGCTTGTGGAAGGAGTTCTCGATCACCGACTGTTGGAAATCGGCAGTCGTGGCGTCGAAGATGTACGGCGTTTCCTGACTCATGGGGGATCTCGTAAAAGCGTGGATGGGGCAACTATAAGGCTTGGCGGGGGGTGGCCGGAAGCGGGGGGTGACCGGGAGCGTTGTGTCGCCTGATCTGACGCTTCGCCGGCAGGCTGGCTCCCACCATGAATGCGGCCAACTGTGGGAGCCAGCCTGCTGGCGATGGCGTCAGACAGGGCGCCGCGCGTGGTACAGGCTCACATGCCGGAACTCCTCCGGCTCGGCCAGATCCGGCAGTGTCATGGCTTCCAGCATTTCGATGCGCTGATACAGAGGATGCCTGAAATCACGCACCCGCGAATCCGCGACCAATGCGTCCCGCCCGCGCGTCAGGAACTCGTCGAGCAGCGGCAGGTTCGCCCGGTCGTACAACACGTCGGCGACAAGGATCAGGTCGAAGCGATCGGCCTCGGCGAAAAAGTCCGTCGAGTAGCTGAGCTCTACGTCATTGAGTTCGGCATTCGCCCGACAGGCGGCAATCGCCAGTGGGTCGAGATCGCAAGCCACCACTTCGAGTGCCCCGGCCTTGAGTGCCGCAATCCCTGCCACGCCGGAACCCGCACCGAAGTCCAGCACACGCTTGCCCTCGACCCACCGCGGGTTTTGCGCAAGGTAGCGGGCCACGGCCAGGCCACTGGCCCAGCAGAAACTCCAGTACGGCGGCTCGTGCAGAATCCGTCGGGTTTCTTCCGGGCTGAAGGCTCGGTCCATCTTGTCACCGTCGATCAACCAGAGCTGCAGTTCAGTCCCGGGCAATGCGACCGGAACAAGCTGCGCATCACCGAGCAGTTCACCCAACGCGTGTTGCAGGTCGAGCGGTGCAATCATGGCGCTTTGACGAATTGCAGCTGACCCACGGTCTGAGTCGTTGGCTGCGTAATGACTTGCGACGGCAGATGCAGGATCAGCTGTCCGGACTGGCTGGCGCGGCCTCGCAGTTCCACCCGTTGACCTGCCGGAAAGGAATCCGGATTGAAGCGCAGGTGAAACGGCAGGATCTGGTTGGTGCCGATCAGGCTGGAACTGGCGAGCAATTGCTGCGGGCGATCCTTGCTGTCGATCACCAGCAGTGCCAGTTCGACTTCGGCGCCGGCCGGCAC
Source organism: Pseudomonas sp. p50(2008) (assembly GCF_015351605.1). NCBI lineage: Bacteria > Pseudomonadati > Pseudomonadota > Gammaproteobacteria > Pseudomonadales > Pseudomonadaceae > Pseudomonas > Pseudomonas sp. p50(2008). Next base: position 331,588 of record NZ_JACMYF010000008.1, on the reverse strand, counting down.
GCCTTGCAGGGTACCGCTCAGTTCACGCTGGTACGCCGGTAGCGGGCCGAGGTTGGCCGACTCCTGGGCTTTTTTCTGCGCAGCCTGCGGCGCCGGGCCTGGTGTCGGAGGCTGAGGCTTGGGCGCATCGCTGCTGCAGGCCACCAGCAGGCTGAAAAGACTGAGCAAAACGAGCGGTCTGAGTGACATTTGCGGCTCCAGCAAGGTGAAATCCATGGATCGATCTATATAGCCAGTCTGTATACCGCAAACCCTATGGCTTGTCTTGCCACCGGGATGCGCTACCATGGCCCTCCCTTTTTTTGTTGCCTGCCACCATGCACTGTCCCTTCTGCGGTGCCAACGACACCAAGGTCATCGACTCGCGTCTGGTCGCCGAGGGCGAACAGGTGCGCCGCCGGCGTGAATGCCTGGCCTGCGGCGAACGTTTCACGACGTTCGAGACGGCTGAACTGGTGTTGCCGCGCCTGATCAAAACCGACGGCAGTCGTCAGCCGTTCGACGAAGAAAAACTTCGCGCCGGCATGCAGCGCGCCCTCGAGAAACGCCCGGTCAGTGTCGAGCGCCTCGAATCGTCGCTGGTGCACATCAAACACAAACTGCGAGCCACCGGTGAGCGCGAGGTCAAATCCCTCGTGGTCGGTGAACTGGTGATGGCCGAGCTGCAAAAGCTCGACGAAGTCGCCTATATCCGCTTCGCTTCGGTGTATCGCCGCTTCCAGGACCTCAACGAGTTCCGCGAAGAGATCGATCGCCTGGCCCGTGAACCGGTAAAAGAATGACCACCTCTCCCGAACAGACCATCCTCGACGCTCACTACATGGCCCGTGCCCTGGAACTGGCGCGCAAAGGTCACTACACGACGCACCCCAACCCGCGGGTGGGTTGTGTGATCGTGAGTGACGGGCAGATCGTCGGCGAAGGCTGGCATGTGCGCACCGGTGAGCCCCACGCCGAAGTCCACGCCCTGCGTGCCGCCGGTGACAAGGCCCGTGGCGCCACCGCCTACGTGACCCTCGAACCGTGCAGCCACCATGGGCGTACGCCGCCCTGCGCCGATGCGCTGGTCAACGCCGGTGTGGCACGTGTGGTCGCCGCGATGCAGGACCCGAATCCGTCAGTCGCCGGTCGTGGCATGCAGCGTTTGGCCCAGGCCGGAATATCCGTCGAAAGCGGTGTGCTGGAAGGTGAGGCCCGAAAGCTTAATCAGGGTTTCCTGAAACGCATGGAACACGGCTTGCCGTTCGTGCGGGTCAAACTGGCCATGAGCCTCGACGGTCGCACGGCGATGGAAAGCGGCGAAAGCCAATGGATCACCGGTCCGGCGGCACGCTCTGCGGTTCAGCGTCTGCGCGCGGAGGCCAGTGTGGTTCTGACCGGCGCTGACACCGTGCTGGCAGACAATGCGCGTTTGACCGTGCGCGCCGATGAATTGGGTCTGGATGCCGAGCAAACCGCGCAGGTGATGAGCCGTCTGCCCTTACGTGTGTTGATCGATGGCCGCCTGCGCGTGCCGCTCGATGCGCCGTTCTTCAAGGCGGGCCCGGCCCTGGTGGCCACCTGCATGGCCATCGAAGAGCAATATGCCAACGGGCCGGAATGTCTGATCGTGGCCGGCAGCGATGGCCAGGTCGACCTGCGCAAACTGCTGGTTGAACTGGCGGCGCGCGGTGTCAACGATGTGCTGGTGGAAGCCGGCCCGCGACTGGCGGGTGCTTTTGCCCAGCAAGGCCTGGTCGATGAATTCCAGATTTTCATCGCTGGCAAGTTCCTGGGCTCTTCGGCACGCCCGCTGCTGGACTGGCCGCTCGCGCAAATGAAAGACGCGCCCGAGCTCAAAATCACCGAAATTCGCGCGGTTGGCGATGACTGGCGGGTCACTGCCATTCCTGTGCCAGCAGCGAGCGTATAATTCCCGGCCATCGCCACAGCGCTGGCCTGTTCTCGAGGAGGACTCCATGTTTACCGGCATCATCGAATCCATCGGCAGTATTCGTGCATTGACCCCAAAAGGCGGAGATGTGCGGGTACACGTAGAAACCGGCAAGCTCGATCTGAGCGACGTCAAACTGGGCGACAGCATTGCGGTCAACGGCGTCTGCCTGACTGCGGTTGAACTGCCAGGTAACGGTTTTGCGGCGGACGTCAGTCGCGAAACCCTCGACTGCACCGCCATGAATGATCTGAAAAGCGGCAGCCCGGTCAACCTGGAGAAAGCCCTGACCCCGACCACTCGCCTGGGTGGGCATCTGGTCAGCGGTCACGTCGATGGCGTGGGTGAAGTAGTGACCCGCACCGAGAATGCCCGGGCTGTGGAGTTTCGCATCCGCGCACCGAAAGAACTGGCCAAGTACATCGCCCATAAAGGCTCGATCACCGTCGACGGCACCAGCCTGACCGTGAACGCGGTCGATGGCGCCGAATTCCTGCTGACGATCATTCCGCACACCCTGAGCGAGACCATCATGGCGTCGTATCAGCCGGGTCGCCGGGTAAACCTGGAAGTGGACTTGCTGGCCCGTTACCTGGAGCGCTTGCTGCTGGGCGACAAGGCCGCAGAGCCAGCCGCCGGCAGCAACATTACTGAAAGCTTCCTGGCCCAAAACGGCTACCTCAAATCCTGACTCAAGGGGGTGCCTTGTGGCGCTCAATAGCATCGAAGAACTGGTTGAAGACATCCGCCAAGGCAAGATGGTCATCCTCATGGATGACGAAGATCGCGAGAATGAAGGCGACCTGATCATGGCCGCCGAGTGCTGCCAGCCCGAACACATCAACTTCATGGCCAAGCACGCCCGTGGCCTGATCTGCATGCCGATGAGCCGTGAGCGTTGCGAACTGCTGAAGCTGCCTTTGATGGCGCCGCGCAACGGTTCCGGTTTTGGCACCAAGTTCACTGTGTCCATCGAAGCCGCTACGGGCGTGACCACCGGTATCTCCGCCGCCGACCGTGCGCGCACCGTGCAAGCGGCTGCCGCGAAGGATGCGAAGGCTGAAGACATTGTCAGCCCCGGTCACATCTTCCCGCTGATGGCCCAGGCCGGCGGCACCCTGGCTCGTGCCGGTCACACCGAAGCAGCGTGCGACCTGGCGCGCATGGCCGGTTTCGAGCCAAGCGGCGTGATCTGCGAAGTGATGAACGACGACGGCACCATGTCCCGTCGCGCCGAACTGGAAGCGTTTGCCGCTGAACACAACATCAAGATCGGCACCATTGCCGACCTGATCCACTATCGGATGATCCACGAACGTACCGTTCAGCGGATTGCCGAGCAGCCGCTGGACAGCGAACTGGGCCAATTCAACCTGGTGACCTATCGTGATTCCGTGGAAGGCGACGTGCACATGGCACTGACCCTGGGCACCGTGTGCGCCGATGAACCGACACTGGTTCGCGTGCACAACATGGACCCGCTGCGCGACCTGCTGATGGTCAAACAGCCCGGCCGCTGGAGCCTGCGTGCCGCGATGGCTGCGGTCGCCGAGGCCGGCAGTGGCGTGGTGCTGTTGCTCGGGCATCCGCTCGATGGCGACGTGTTGCTCGCGCACATTCGCGAAACCGCCGATCAGACGGTCGTGAAAAAACCGACCACCTACAGCATTGTCGGTGCCGGTTCGCAGATCCTTCGGGACCTGGGCGTGCGAAAAATGCGCCTGATGAGTGCACCAATGAAATTTAATGCGATATCCGGTTTCGATCTGGAAGTTGTAGAATACGTGCCCTCCGAATAATGACCCGGAGATTCGTATTGCTGGCGTGTACCCGTTGTGGCGAGGGGATTCATCCCCGTTGGACTGCGTAGCAGTCCAAAAATAGGGGCCGCTGCGCAGCCCAACGGGGATAAATCCCCTCGCCACGGGGTGCATTTGAACAGCAATGCGGATTTTTCCGGCTGCGTATTCGTGGCTAATATCACTGAGGGATGCGTAAAAAACGCGTCCCGGCTCTTTAAGAGATCTAACGAATGACCCTGAAGACCATCGAAGGTACCTTCATCGCCCCTAAAGGCCGCTACGCTTTGGTAGTAGGCCGTTTCAACAGCTTCGTCGTTGAAAGTCTGGTCAGCGGTGCAGTTGATGCCCTGGTTCGCCATGGCGTGAGCGAAAGCGACATCACCATCATCCGCGCGCCTGGCGCCTTCGAAATTCCGCTGGTTGCGCAGAAAGTTGCTCAGAAAGGCGAATATGCAGCAATTATCGCCCTGGGCGCAGTCATTCGTGGCGGTACTCCGCACTTCGAATACGTGGCTGGCGAATGCACCAAGGGCCTGGCCCAGGTGTCCATGGAGTTTGGCGTACCGGTTGCCTTCGGCGTGCTGACCGTTGACTCCATCGAACAAGCCATCGAACGTTCCGGCACCAAGGCCGGTAACAAAGGTGCTGAAGCTGCCTTGTCCGCTCTGGAAATGGTCAGCCTGCTGGCGCAGTTGGAGGCCAAGTGATTAGCGACGAAAGCGATCGTTTCAACCCGCGCGATCCAAAGCCTGCGGATGCTGGTAAACCATCGAAAAGCGTCAAGCGTCGCGAAGCCCGTCAGCTCGCGACTCAAGCGCTGTACCAATGGCACATGGCCCGGCAATCGCTGAACGAGATCGAAGCGCAGTTCAGGGTCGATAACGATTTCAGTGATGTCGACGGTGCCTACTTCCGTGAAATCCTCCACGGGGTTCCGGCACAGAGAGACCGCATCGACGCCGCACTGGCGCCGTGCCTGGACATCACGATCGAAGAGCTGGACCCGGTTGAGCTGGCCGTACTGCGCCTCTCCACCTGGGAGCTGCTCGAGCGCGTCGATGTGCCGTACCGCGTTGTGATCAACGAAGGTATCGAGCTGGCGAAAGTCTTCGGTTCCACTGACGGCCACAAGTTCGTCAATGGTGTACTGGACAAGCTGGCTCCGCGTCTGCGTGAAGCTGAAGTGAAGGCGTACAAGCGCTAATCGGCGCTTGTACTGTCGGCACACAGCCATGGGCGAGTTTGAGCTGATCCGCAATTTCTTCGCCGCCGCGCCCTGTGCGCAAGGCGGCGAGGGCGTTGCTCTCGGCATCGGCGACGATTGCGCCTTGCTGGCTGTTCCCCCAGGGGAGCAGTTGGCCATTTCTACCGACACCCTCGTGGCCGGTGTGCATTTCGCAGATCCTTGCGACCCTTTTCTACTCGGCCAGCGTTCGCTTGCCGTCGCAGTCAGCGATCTGGCTGCCATGGGCGCCACGCCCGTTGCCTTTACCCTCGCCCTGACTGTGCCCACGGTAACCGCCGATTGGCTGGATGCGTATGCCCGTGGTTTAAACCTCATGGCCCAACGCTGCGGCGTGGCGCTGGTGGGCGGCGATACGACCCGTGGACCGCTGAGCCTGACCGTGACCGTATTGGGTCGCGTGCCAGCTGGCCGGGCTCACGTGCGCAGTGGCGCGAAGCCGGGTGACTTGTTGTGCGTCGGCGGTGAGCTGGGCAATGCCGCAGGCGCCTTGCCGCTGGTGCTTGGCCAGCGAACGGCCGAGGCAGCCATCGCCGATCCGCTGCTGGCGCACTATTGGTCACCACAACCGCAGCTTGAGTTGGGCAAAGCGCTACGGGGCAAGGCCACGTCGGCGCTGGATATCTCCGATGGCCTGCTGGCCGATTGCGGGCATATCGCCCTCGCGTCAAAGGTCGGCATTGAGGTCGTGAAGGACAAGTTGCCGTTGTCCAAAGCCCTGGTCGCCTTCCTCGGCCAATCGGGTGCCGAAGCCGCAGCCTTGAGCGGCGGTGACGATTATGTGCTGGCTTTCACGTTACCGTCCGTCGAGTTGCCGGCATTGCTGGCCGACGGCTGGCCCATCCATGTGGTCGGACGTGTAGTAACGGGGCATGGCGTCATGCTGCTGGATGCCGATGGACAAGACATCACCCCGCAAACCCGGGGCTACCAACATTTTCGGGAGACACCGTGACAGATCATCCCAAACAGGTCCCGGCGGAATTCGTACCGCCGTCGGTCTGGCGCAATCCATGGCATTTCCTGGCGTTCGGCTTCGGCTCGGGCACCCTGCCAAAAGCACCGGGCACCTGGGGGTCGTTGGTCGCGCTACCCTTTATCCCGCTATGGCAGATGCTGCCCGACTGGGGTTACTGGCTGATGCTGGGCATCACCATGCTGTTCGGCTTTTGGCTGTGCGGCAAGGTGGCCGACGATTTACGGGTACACGACCACGAAGGTATCGTCTGGGACGAGATGGTCGGCATGTGGATCACCCTGTGGCTGGTGCCCGAAGGCTGGTACTGGTTGCTCGCGGGGTTCCTGATGTTCCGGTTCTTCGACATCCTCAAGCCATGGCCGATTCGCTGGATCGACCGGCATGTGCACGGTGGCGTAGGGATCATGCTTGACGATGTATTGGCCGGTGTATTTGCCTGGCTGGGGATGCAAGGCCTGGTGTGGATTTTTGCTTGAGGGACTGATCAGGGGGACAAGGGATGGCTCGACGCGGTTTGGCGATGATTATTTTCGCACTGTTTTGCTCGCTGGTTCAGGCGGGCGAAACACCGACACCCTCTGTGATTCATCTGGCCAGCGAAGAATGGGAAGACTACACCGCTGCCGATGGCCACGGCCTGGCCTGGGACGTGTTGCGTGAAGTTTTCGAGCCCGCCGGCGTCAAACTGGACATCCGCTCCGAACCTTACACACGCTCTATCGGCCTGGCACAGCGCGGCGAAGTGGACGCTTGCGTCGGCGGTTATCGGGATGAAGTGAGCGACCTGCTTTATCCGCGCTGGAATTACGATACCGACCACATTTACGCCCTGGGGCTGGCGAGTAACCCGGCGCCGACGCTGGAAACCTTGGGCAATTACCGGCTGGCCTGGGTCCGGGGTTACCAATACCAGGCTTACCTGCCCAACGTGCATCGGTACAACGAAGTCATCCGTCGTACCGGGATCCTGTCGATGCTCACCCACGACCGCGCGGACTACTACATCGACGCGCTGACCGAGGTGGACTATGTGGTCAGTCGGGCCAAGGATCCGTCGCAGTTCCGCCGGACACATATCGCGGAATTGCCGCTTTACCTCTGTTTCGCCAATACACCTCAGGCGCGCTCCTTGATGGCGCTGTTCGATCGACGCATGGAACTGCTGGTCAATAGCGGCCAGCTGAAACCGATCTTCGAACGCTGGAAACAACCCTATCCATTCAACTCGAATTAACCCGTACCTGTAGCAGCTGGCGTTCGGTGGCCCCGTGGCGAGGGGATTTAGCGAAACGTCGCACCGCCCCGTTAGGCTGCACAGCAGTCGTAAATATTTTTAGGGCCGCTGCGCGACCCAACGGGGATAAATCCCCTCGCCACACGGCCGCCGAACGCAGGCTTCGCCAGCGGCTAAGGGGTTGTGCTGTATAGGTGTTGGGCGAGTGAGATCGAACATTTTGATTGTTATGCCCCATAATTCAGCCTAAGCGTCTGCTGGAACCTGCTGTTACAATGCCGCGTCTGCGAATCTCCAGTACCTTTAGATCAGGAGCACACCGGTGCCTGTCGTTTTTGTCGCCGCTTCCAAGCTGCCAACGCCTTTTGCGCAATTCACCATGCACGGCTTTCTCGATGAGGAAAACGGCCGCGAGCACGTCGTGCTGAGTCTGGGTGAATTCGACGATGGTGCCCCGGTACTCGGCCGGCTGCACTCTGAATGCCTGACGGGCGATGCCTTGTTCAGCCAGCGTTGCGACTGCGGTTCGCAGCTTGAGGCGGCGTTGCAAGCCATCGCCCGTGAAGGCCGTGGCGTATTGCTCTACTTGCGTCAGGAAGGCCGTGGTATTGGCCTGCTGAACAAGATCCGCGCCTACGAGTTGCAGGACGGCGGTGCCGATACTGTTGAAGCCAACGAACGCCTGGGCTTTGCCGCCGACCAGCGTGATTACGCCATGTGCCTGCCGATGCTTGAGCATCTGGGCGTGAAGTCCCTGCGACTGATGACGAACAACCCACGCAAGGTCAAAGCCTTGACCGACATGGGCATCGTGGTCGCCGAGCGCGTGCCGCTGCACACCGGGCACAACCCGCACAACAAACTTTACCTGGCTACCAAGGCCAGCAAGCTCGACCACATGATGGGCAACGAGCATCAGGGCGAGGTGGGTCGGGCGTGACGCGCGGTCAGGTCCGGCGGCGACTGTCCGTCAACTGGTGGCAATACCTGGCGCTGGCCTTGTTGCCACTGTTCGTGATCAACGGCGTCTTCGGACAAAGCGAGGCGATCCTCCCGGTGCTGGCAATGCCGATGTTCATTGCCGGTGTTGCCTCGATGTTTGTCAGCCTGAAATTTTTTGGTGGCTACAAGCACGGGCTGATCGCCACCCAGAAAGCCCTGGATACGCCTGAAGAGCCCGCCGCCTGGATTGCATTGGCCGCCAAGCGTCGTGTGGCGTTCCTGGCTGCATCGTTGCCCGCCTGGATCGGTGCCCTGGCGGTTTTCGTCGGTCTGGAAGCCGTGCCGCTGATGTTGCTGGCGCTGTCGACGATGGTGCTGTTCTACCTTTACCGTATTCCGCGTCAACTCGGCTGATGCTGCGTCATTGGCTGGCGGTTGTGTTGCTGACCGTCAGTGGCTCAGCTATTGCGGTAGAGCGGGTTGTCAGCCTTGCCCCATCCCTCTCGGAAATCGTCGTTGAACTGCATTCTGCCGACCTGCTGGTAGGCGTGCTGGATGCCGGCGAGCGTCCTGTCGAGATCGCGAACCTTGCTTCCGTAGGTCGCTACGGCCAGTTGGACATGGAGCGCCTGCTCAGTCTGAAACCTGACTTGCTGCTGCTCTGGCCCGGCAGCGTCGGCCCGGCGCAACGTGAACAGCTTGCGCGGTTGAACATCCCCACTTACGTAGCCGAACCCCATAACCTGGAGCAACTCACTCGGCAGATCGAGGCGATTGCCACACAACTTGGGCGACCCGAACGGGGCGTGGTGTTGGCAGCGAACCTGCGCCAGCGACTGGACTCCTTGCGTCAGCGCTACCGGCGGGATGAGCCGTTAAGAGTTTTTTATCAGGTATGGGATCGGCCGCTGTATACGGTCGGTGGCGGGCAGGTCATCAGCGATGCGCTGCAAGTGTGCGGGGCACGCAATGTGTTTGCCGACCTGGCGCTGCCTGCACCTCAGGTCAGCGTCGAGGCGGTCCTGCAGCGAAATCCCGACGTGATCCTGGCCAGTGATCAGGCGCAACTCGATGTGTGGAAAGCCTGGCCTCAGGTAGCCGCGGTGGCGCACGGGCAGTTGCTGCTCGTCACGGACAAAGGCCTGGAGCGACCGAGCGGCCAGATGATTGAAGCGACAGCGAAGCTGTGTAAGCTGATTGCGCCTGATCGCTGACCTGTGGCGAGGGGATTTATCCCCGTTGGGCTGCGAAGCAGCCCCAATATCTGACTACTCAATTTTCCTGTTAAACCGCATTTGCCGGTTTTGCGTCTGCTGCGCAGCCGAGCGGGAGCAAGCTCCCTCACCACAGGTGACTGCGCCAGTTTTTATATTTCCGGCGTCCAGGTCACCCCAAACATCCACGCCCGACCTTCCTCGTGATACCCATACTGACTGCCGTCATAGCTGTACAGCGCACGGCTGTACCCCTTGTCCAGCAGGTTATCCACCTTCAGCTCCAGCTGGATCTCGCGATTCAACGCCCAACTGCTGCGCAACCCTACCAACGCATATCCTCCCAGCGGCTGCAGGTTGTTTTCATCGTCATAGCTGCTGCTCACCGCCTGCCAGCTCGCGCCAAGACCCAGCCGATCAAACTGCCGATCCAGATCCAGGCTCAAGGTGCGCCGCGCCCGACGTGCGAGCGTGTGTCCACTGTCGCGGTCCCGAGGGTCGATGATCGCCACACCCAGGTTGCTCTGCCAGCCGAACAATTGCTGCTTTAATGCCGCCTCGAAACCGTTGATGCGTGCCGAGGCGACGTTCTGCGGTCGTGAATTGCTGCCGAAAATAATCGCGTCTTCAAGGTCCGTGCGATACAGCGAAGCTTCCAGGCGACTGGTCTCGGTCAACTGACTACGCCATTGCAGTTCGTAACTCTTCGAGGTTTCCGGCTTGAGATCGGGGTTGCTGAAATCCGGGTAATACAGGTCGTTGAAGGTCGGCGCGCGGAAGCCTTCGCTGTAGGTCAACAGCACATCGTTGTCCGGGTTCAGCGGCAGGGTGAGCGTGCCGCTCCAGCTGTTCTGGCCGCCGAATTGCTGGTTCTGGTCGCGGCGCAGTCCCAGTTCCGTCGAGAAACTGTCCGCCTGATAGCGATGCTGGATAAACGCCGCGCGGTTCCAGCGACTGTCTTCGTCGAACGGCGTGCTGCTGTTGATACGGTCTTCGTACCAGTCGCCGCCAAGGATCAGGCTGTTGCGATCGTCGAGCGTCAGGTCGTTCTGCCAGTTCACCGAATCGCGGTAGGTGTTGAACACGCTGCGCTCATCGCTGAGTTTATCGAGGGTCTTTTCGCGGTTTTCGCTGTGTCCGAACTCGATGCGGGTTTTCCACAGGTCATTAACCCGAGCGTCCACGTAGCTGCTAATGCTGCTCACGGCAAAATCGCTGTAGGGCTGCTGCTGGACTGACTCGAACGTGTCCAAGTCGAAGCGGCCGAACGGATTGTCGAACTCACTTTTTCCACGGTTATCCAGCACGTTGGCGCCAATTTCGATGTCATCGGTGAGGGCGTGACTCAGGCTCAAACTGACCGATCTATTGCGGTACTCATCGTGATCACCATCGCTGGGATACGACTCGTGGGTGCGATTGATCCCGGCCGTTTCATCGAGGCTAGCCCCAAGATTGAAGCGGGTCTTTTCATCGCCCCCGGACAGTCCGAGGCTGCGCTCCCAGGTCTGGTTGCTGCCAAAACCAATGTGCAGGCGCGGTTGCAGGCCTGGTTCGGTGCCCCGGCGGGTGAAAATCTGAATCACCCCGCCAATCGCATCGCTGCCATAAATCACCGAGCGGGAGCCGCGCAGTACTTCCACGCGCTCGACCTGTTCGATGTTGATGTGCTGCAGGTTACTATCGCCGGAGGTCGAGTTGCCGATGCGTTGGCCGTCCACCAGTACCAGGCTCTGCGCCGATTTGGTGCCGCGGAGGTAAATCCCCGGCAGGCTGCCGCGCCCACCGGTTTGTCCGACTTGTACGCCCGGCACGCGACGCAGCAAGTCCGTGACGCTGTTCGGTTGCAGGCGGTCGATGTCTTCGCGGGTGAACACGGTGTTGGCGGCGCTGCTGTCGTTACGGGCCTCGACCTGGCGATTGGCGCTGATCAGCACATCAGGCAGTTTAAGGGTCTGGTCGCGTTCGAAGGTATCGGCCAAGAGTTGACCGGCCGGCAGCAGCGTCAGCGTCAGAGCGAGGCGGGAAAGTTTCATAGGTAATCCGTTGGTATTTTTCGATGCGCGCAAATCAAATGTGGGAGCGAGCCTGCTCGCGATGACGGTGTGTCAGTCAACATCTGAGTCGACTGACAGTCCGCCATCGCGAGCAGGTTCGCTCCCACAGGGTGTTGCATGTATCCAGAGATTCAGATGTTCAGCAGCGCCAGGCGCTGACGCACCGAAGCCTCGATCCCGGCCTCATCCAGCCCACACTCAGCCAGCATCTGCGCCGGCTTCGCGTGCTCGACGTAGATGTCCGGCAAGCCCAGGTGCAGCATCGACTTGAGGATATTCTCGCGCGCCAGGAATTCGCTGACCGCACCACCGGCGCCGCCCATGATCGCGTTCTCTTCGATGGTCACCAGCAACTCGTGACTGCCGGCGATCTCGCGGACCAGCGCTTCATCCAGTGGCTTGACGAAACGCATGTCGACCACGGTGGCGTCCAGGGTCTCGGCAACTTTCAACGCTTCGGCCAGTTGGACGCCGAACACCAGCAAGGCGACTTTACTGCCCTGACGGCGAACAATGCCTTTGCCGATTTCAATCGGTTCGAGGTCTTTTTCGATGGTGGCATTCGGACCGTTGCCGCGCGGATAACGCACGGCTGCCGGACCGTTGTACAGGTGGCCGGTGCTGAGCATCTTGCGCAGCTCGTTCTCGTCGCTCGGGGTCATGACCAGCATGCCGGGGATGCAACGCAGGAACGACAGATCGAAACTGCCCGCATGGGTCGGACCGTCTTCGCCCACCAGACCGGCACGGTCGATGGCGAACAATACGTCGAGGTTTTGCACCGCGACGTCATGAATTAGCTGGTCGTAGCCCCGTTGCAGGAACGTCGAGTAGATCGCCACGACGGGCTTGGCGCCCTCGCACGCCATGCCGGCGGCCAGGGTCACGGCGTGTTGTTCGGCAATCGCCACATCGAAATAGCGCAGCGGGAAGCGTTCGCTGAACGCCACCAGGTCGGAACCTTCCTTCATGGCCGGTGTGATGCCGACCAGACGCGGATCGGCAGCGGCCATGTCGCACAGCCATTCACCAAACACGCCTGAGTACTTTGGTCCGCCGGCTTTCTTCGGCGCAGCGGCCGGGGCATCGACCGGTTCGAGTTTGGTGATGGCGTGGTAACCAATCGGATCGACTTCCGCCGGGGCGAAGCCTTTGCCTTTTTTGGTGACGACGTGCAGAAACTGCGGGCCTTTCAGATCGCGCATGTTGCGCAGGGTGGCGATCAGGGTCGGCAGGTCGTGGCCATCGATCGGGCCGATGTAGTTCCAGCCCAGTTCTTCGAACAGCGTGCCGGGAACCAGCATGCCTTTGGCATATTCTTCTGTACGGCGGGCGATTTCCCAGGCGCCCGGCAGGCGCGACAGGACCTTTTTGCTGCCCTCTCGCATGCTGGCGTAGGTGCGGCTGGAAAGGATTTTCGCCAGGTAGTTCGACAGTCCGCCGACATTGCGCGAGATCGACATGTCGTTGTCGTTGAGGATCACCAGCATGTCGGCGTTCACTTCCGGCGCATGGTTCAGCGCCTCGAACGCCATACCCGCGGTCAACGCGCCGTCGCCGATCACGGCGATCGCCTTGCGATCACTGTTCTGCAGGCGGGCGGCAATGGCCATGCCCAGCGCTGCGCTGATCGAGGTGCTTGAATGGCCGACGCCAAAGGTGTCGTACTCGCTCTCGGAACGACGCGGGAAAGCAGCGACGCCGTCCTTCTGGCGCAGGGTGCCCATGCGCTCGCGACGGCCGGTGAGGATTTTGTGCGGATAAGCCTGATGACCCACGTCCCACACCAGCCGGTCATCCGGGGTGTCGAAAACGTAATGCAACGCGATAGTCAGCTCGATGACACCCAGGCCGGCACCGAAATGCCCGCCGGTCTGACCGACCGTATAGAGCAATTCCAGGCGCAACTCATCAGCCAGGGTTTCCAGCTCGGCTTCGCCTAACCGGCGCAGGCCGTCCGGCGTGTTGGCACGGTCGAGCAGGGGCGTGGTCGGGCGCTTGCGGGGAATCTCATGAAACGTCGTGGGCATCAGGCGAATCGTTATAGGTATAAAAGATGCGGCAGTTTACCTGATGCATCGCCCCCTGCCCACGCGTTGGTTTTAACTTGGCGGATACGCCTTCAGCTGCGCCGCTCGACGATATAGCGCGCCAGGTCGCGTAACGGCTCTGCATCCGCGTCAAACGGTCGCAGTGCGTGCAGCGCCTGATCGCGCAATTCCAGGGCGTAGGCCTTGGCTGCATCGAGGCCCAGCAGGGCCGGGTAGGTCGGTTTGTCGCGGGCGATGTCCGCTCCCTGGCGTTTGCCCAGGGTTTCGGTATCGCTTTCGACGTCGAGAATGTCGTCCTGAACCTGAAAAGCCAGGCCGATGGCCTGTGCATAAGTCTGCAAGGACTTCAGTTCGCTCTTCTCGGCACGGCCGCTGGCCAGGGCGCCGAGTTTGACGCTGGCCTCGATCAATGCCCCGGTTTTGTGCCGATGCATATATTCGAGGGCCTTCTGATCGAGCTTCAGGCCTACCGAACCGAGGTCAATGGCTTGCCCGCCGACCATGCCCTCGGGACCGGCTGCCAATGCCAGGGCGCTGACCATTTGCAGGCGGATCTCGGCATCGAGCGTGCTCAAACGCGGGTCGAGCAGGGCGCTGAAGGCCAGGCTCTGCAAACCGTCACCGGCAAGGATCGCGCACGCTTCGTCGAATTTTTTGTGGGTCGTCGGCTGGCCACGACGCAGATCGTCGTCGTCCATGGCCGGCAAATCGTCGTGAACCAGGGAATAAGCGTGAATCAGTTCGACCGCACAGGCTGCGCCATTGGCTTGTTCTGCCGGACCTCCCAATGCTTCGCACGCGGCATAGGCCAGCAGCGGGCGAACGCGTTTGCCGCCATTCATCACGCTGTAGCGCATCGCTTCGTAAAGGCGTGCAAGCTCAGGGCTCGGCGCGTTGAACAGGAGTTCCAGTGCTGCGTTGACCCGAGCCTGGCTGGTCGCCGAATACGCTGCAATCATTCTGGTTGTTCCGCGTCGAAGGGTTCCTCGGCGAGCTCGCCATCGCGCTCGAGCAGCACTTGAACCTTTTGTTCAGCCTGGGCCAGCGCTGCCTGGCAATCGCGGGTCAGACCGATGCCTTGCTCGAAAGCCGTCAGCGAGTCTTCCAGCGACAACTCGCCGTTCTCCAGTCGCTCTACCAGCGTTTGCAGGTCAGCGAGGGATTGTTCGAAATCCAGTGCAGCTTTTTTGCGGGCCATGGCGGCTATTTCCGGTTGACGTTAAACCGGCGCGACACTAGCAGACATGGGGGGTATGGGCAAATGAGCAGGGGAGTTTGAGCCTCCGTCCCGTGCTGAAAACAACCCAGTGGCGAGGGCGTTTACTCCCGCTGGGTCGCGTAGCGGCCCCAAAACCATCCAACTGACTTTCTCAGGAATACCGCAGTAATTAATTTACGCCTGCTGCGCAGCCGAGCGGGAGCGAGCCCTCTCGCCACAGGTTGTCTGTCGCTCAAACATCATCGGGATCATTTATCTTGTATCGAGTATTGCGCCCGCCACCCGGGAGCCGTTTCAAATAACCCCTCTCCAGTAAGTCGGTGAGATGACGAGTTGCAGTCGCTTTGGACACCTTCGAAACAGCCTGATATTGAGCTGCGCTGATTCCATCCTCGAAACCTCGCTCCCCACCATCCAGCAAGCGGTTCAGTACCTTGATCTGCTCGGCCGACAGCCTGGACTCCCGATGCGCCTGCCAGAAGCGCGATTTGGCCAGCACCGATTCGATTCGGGCGATGGCCTGCTGCAGGCTACGCAGCAGGGTCTGTAGAAACCACTCCAGCCACTCGGTGATGTCCGATGTGGCTTTCTGACTGTTTTCCAGTACGCGGTAATAGCCGGAGCGATCTTCAAGGATGCTCGCTGACATGGCGTAAAAACGAATGGCTTGGGCTTCGCCCTGTGCTAATGCCAGGTCGGTGAGGGTTCGCGTCAGTCGGCCATTGCCGTCGTCGAAGGGATGCAACGTCACGAACCAAAAATGCGCGATGCCGGCTCGCAGCAACGGATCGAGGTCCGTCTGGGTTCGACTGACTTCAAACCAATCCAGAAAGGTATCGAGCTGCAGCTCCAGTCCCAGACGGGGCGGTGCTTCGAAGTGAATAGTCGGTCGGTCGAGTCGTCCGGACACGACTTGCATCGGTTCATCACCGCGTAACGTGCCAACACGGATCCTGCGCGGCGCAAATTCGATAGGCTGGTCCGGAAAGAGCCACCCATGCCATTTCAGCAAGCGCTCCATTGTCAGTTGATCCGCAAAGCTTTGAGTGGCGTCGAGCATCAGCTGCGCCAGCCCTTCGCTGCGTTGGCTGACACAATCACCCTCGACCTGCTCCAGCCCCAATCGCCGCGCCAGGGACGATCGCACCGAACCGACATTCAGCTGTTCACCTTCGATGGCGGATGACGTAACGATGTTCTGCAGCAACGCATCCAGCTCACTTTGCGCGCTCAGCGAACTGCCCACCGAGCTGGACATACCCATCAACCGTCCTTGGGCCTGAATACACTCACGCAGCAAAGGCGACAGGCGTTCAGCTTTCCAGTTGAAATTCGGCCAATCAGGCTGCTGCCAGATCCATTGAGGTGCCATGAGGTCGCTTCTCTTAAGGAGATGAGCCGAATACAAAATTATTCGGCTCATGCGGTGAGCCGAATATGACGCCTAATCGGCTCATCGTCCAGTCACGAGAGTGACCCGCGCCGCAAATCAACAGGCATCCGATTGTTAAAAAACCATCACATCGCTAACCTTCACCCAATAACGACCCGTCAGTCACGGGTCACTCTGACGAAACACAGTTTTTATCTGTTACGCGCCGAGGATCAGGCGCAAGGTTTCGTTGTGCATGGCAGGAGGCGTTACATGCGTTCCTTTCTTTTACTGCTGATCGCCTGGCTCGGCGCGACCGCCGCCAGCGCCGAGCCGACGGCCGGGTTGTCCGAGCCGGTGGGCGGCTGGCGCTATAACGGCCTGCTCGATCGCAGTGAATACCCACAAGTTGCCTACCCGACGCCGCCTATTGACCGGGGCGTGCAGCGCAATCGCACGATGATCGAGGGGCAGCTCAAGGCGATCGGCACTCAGCGTGGGCCGCACACGCTGGCGGTCAACGGCAATCCGCTGAACCTGTACACCGACGATCAAGGGCGTTTTGCCCGGCCTTATGCGTTCGGCGCAGGGTCCAACAGCGTCGAAGTGCGCAGTGCCGAAGGCCAGTCACTCAAGCGCGTTCAATTCTATGAAGCCAACAACCTGCGTACCCCTGCGCGTATTCGCGTGGTGCTGGGTTGGGATGATCCCAAGGCAGAACTTGATCTGCACATCATTACTCCTGACGGACAGCACGCGTTTTTCGCCCATACGGCGTTGACCAACGGTGGCGGCCTGGACCCGGATGGCGTCGATGGCCCCGGTCCGGAAATGTTCACCATGACCGCGCCGATGCATGGCACTTATCTGGTTTACGTGAACTATTGGGGCAACTTTGGCGGCGAAGGCTATAACTTCGATGAGGCCAGCAACCAGAACGAAGTGATCACCTCGCAAATCAACCTGGTGCTCAACGAAAACACCGTCGACGAAAAACGCGAAACCTTCATCGTGCCGTTACGCGCGATAGGCGACCTGCTGCTGGTCAAGACTTTCAACTATTAAGCCTCCCGCACCCCGGGTGAATTGTGCTTTGTGAACAATGAGCGTGAACATGAGCGATAACACTGTTACCCCGCCGGCCCCCACTCCCCGTCGCTGGCCGGCGCTGCTGGTCGGGCTGTGCCTGGTGGCGGGTGTGGCGGCCGGGCTCGGCTGGTTCATGCACAAACCCAAGGCGCCGGTGGCGCAGTTGGCCAGTGACAAGCTGGGCATGAGCCGGCCGGACGGGCTGCTGGAAACCCATTCCCTGAGCCAATTGCCCAAAGACCTGCTGGCGGTGCCTTTCCTCAAGGAAACCCTGACCGAAGATTTCGTCTTCTATTACGAGACCCATGCCGATCGGCTCGGTTTGATCGGCAGTCTGCGGCGGATCATTTACGAGCACGACCTGAAGTTGCAGGACAGCCTGATCGAACAGCTTTTCGATCAGCCGGCAGACGTAGCGCTGTGGCGCGGGGCGGACGGTCGCCTGAAAGACTTCCTGCTGGTGATGGATCGCGGAGGCCTGGCCAAGGTGCTGGAGCCGTTGGCGAAAGTGGCGCTGGATGATTCACAGTTGAGCAGACTCAGCGACGTGAAAGTCGGTGCTGACGACGTGCCGCTCTACCAACTCACCTACAACGCTGGCAAGGCCCTGTTGTTTGCCTCCCATGGCGACAAACTGGTGGTGCTGTCCAATCCGGCCAAACTGTATGACCCTGAAAACGGCGCGACGGAAGAACCCGGCAGCGTTTCAATCAAGGCCATCGCCGCATTGCTCAATGGCGAAAAACTGTTCCCGGAAGCCTTTGGCCTTCAACCCCGCGCGCCTGAGGTGAAGCAGCGTCTGTCGGTCAATTCCAGTGTATTGGCCATGGGGTATCAACGCTTCATCCCGAACTTCGCCGGCCTGCGTTTCGACATGGACGACAAGGGATGGCACAGCTTCCTGGCAATGGACGAACTGGACAACCAGCCGGACTTCGATTTCAAACCGATATGGCAAGCCATGCCCATGGGTGCGAGTGCTTGCGTGACGTTGCCGCTCGCGGCCGAGCAGCAGAAACCGTTGCTGGTGAAGCTGGGGGCCGACGATAAAGTGGCCCAGGCGCTGACCGAACACATGGCGGGCGCTGCCGGCCTTTGCTGGTACGCCGATTCGCGGCTGTACACGCCGCTGCTGGTCGCCAGCCTCGACGACGATGACAGCGCCAAGCTCGACGGCGACCTCGGTAACCTGTTCGGTTCGATGGTGGGTGCCTATGAGCCCAATGTCGAAGAACACGCGTTCCCGGTGGTCGAGACGCAGAACGGCCCTGTTCATCAGTGGCAGCGTCAGGTCAGCTCCAACTTCGGTCCCTACAAAGCCAAGGAGGCTGAGAATCCGGAGGCGATTTCCGGCAAGGCCTTCATGAAAGTCAGCCTGGCCCGTCACGGTTCGACCCTGCTGTTTTCCCTCGACGACAAGCTCGTGGACAAAGCCCTTGGCACCCTCGACAAGCGCTTCCCGCCGATGGCCGATGTGGTGCCGAAAGACCTGCTGATACCGGTCTACTTCGGTCCGGATTCCATGGCGCAGCTGATGCAACAGGAAACCCTCGACAGCCTGCCGCAGGACATGGAGCCGGTGTTCTACAACGCCGCGCAAACCTACCTGATTCCGAAACTGCGCACGCTCGGCGGGTACGGCAAATATGCCCTGACCTTGCCCGAGGGCAGCGAACCCGATGGCCACTGGCAATGGCTGCCGCTTGAATGGAAAGCCCTGTGACCGCACTCATCCGAGGCCTTGGCCTGCTGGCGATGTTGCTGGGCAGTCGGGTATTCGCCCTTGAGGCGCCGCCGCTCGATGTGCAGCAATCCCAGGTATTTCGCGCCTGGTTCGTACGCATCGCTCAAGAGCAACTGACCCAGGGCCCGAGCCCGCGCTGGTATCAGCAGGACTGCGCCGGACTCGTGCGCTTTGCCGCCAATGAAGCGCTGAAAGTCCATGACGACAAATGGCTGCGCAGCAACGGCTTGTCCAATCGCTACCTGCCGCCCGAACTGCAATTGAGCGAGGCGCAACGCAGTCTGGCCCAGCAATGGCAGCAAGGCGGCGGCAAGACCGGGCCGTACGTCAATGCGATCAAGCTGATCCAGTTCAACAGCCACCTGGTCGGTCGCGACGTTGCCCAGGCAAGGCCTGGCGACCTGATGTTTTTTGACCAGGGTGACGACCAGCATTTGATGATCTGGATGGGCCGCAACATTGCCTATCACACCGGCACCACCACCCCGACTGACAACGGCATGCGCTCCGCGAGCCTGCAGCAACTCATGACATGGAAGGACACCCGATGGATACCCGACGCAGCCAACCCCAACTTCATCGGCGTCTATCGACTGAATTTTCTCTCCCAATGATCGGTGCCCGCATGCTGCGTTTTCTGCCTTTGCTGTTGGTTCTGGTATTGCCTTTTGCGGCGGTTCACGCCGAAGACACCGTCGAGCCAAGTGGCTACACGCCGGTGGCCGGTGAAAGTTTTTTCCTGCTGGCCGACAGCAGTTTCGCCAGCGATGAGCAGGCCATGGTGCGCCTCGAAGCGCCGGGTCGCGACTATCGACGCTTCCGCATGGAGCCCTACGGTGGGGCGGATATCCGGGTGTATCGGATCGACAAGCCGCTGGATTTCCTCAAACGCCAGAAGAACCTGCACCGCGTGGTCAGCGATGGCCAGTTCAAGGGCGAAGGCCTGTCGAACACCCTCGCGTACCTGTGGGACAACTGGTACCGCAAATCCCGGCGCGTGATGCAGCGAGCGTTCTCCTACGAGTCGCGCCAACACGTCACCGAGGAAGTGCCGGAACTGAAGATGGGCACCGCCATCGCCGCGCCGACCCCCTACGATGCTCAGCCGCAATTCGCGTTGATCCCGGGCCTGCCGGTCGTCAGTCAATTCCGCTATCCATTGTGGGAAGCCAAACCCATCCAGCCGCCGGCCGGTGTGAACCTGGCCGGTTCTTCCAGCGAGTTCGTCAGCGTTGCGCCGGGTAACGTCTACATCCCGTTGGGCAACCTGAAACCGGGCCTGTACCTGGTAGAAGCGCTGATCGGCAAATACCGTGCGACCACCATGGTGTTCGTCTCCAACACCGTGGCCGTGAGCAAAATTGCCGGTGATGAATTGGTGGTGTGGGCAGCACGCAAACACGAAGGCAGCTCGGTGCCCAAGGTCAATGTGCTGTGGACTGATGGCCTGGGCGTCATGAGCAGCGGCGCTACCGATACTGATGGTTTGCTCCGCTTGAAACACGTCAGCCCTGAACGCTCATTCGTCATCGGCGAAGACGAAGAGGGCGGGGTGTTCGTCTCCGAGAACTTCTATTACGACAGCGAAATCTACGACACCAAGCTCTACGCGTTTACCGACCGACCGCTGTATCGACCGGGAGATTGGGTGTCGCTGAAAATCGTCGGGCGCGAGTTCAAGAATGCCCGGGATTCGGTGCTGCCGACCGCCGCCGACGTCAACGTGACCGTGCTCGATGCCACCGGCACCGCCTTGCAATCACTGGCCTTGAAGCTTGATTCCAAGGCTGGAACCCAAGGGCGTTTCCAGTTACCGGACAACGCAGTGGCCGGCGGTTATGAACTGCGTTTCAGCTACAAGGATCAGGCATACAGCAGCGCCTTCCGCGTCGCTGAGTACATCAAGCCGCACTTCGAAATCTCGCTGAACCTGGCCAAACAGGATTACCGCACGGGCGAGCCGGTGAAAGGCAGCCTGGTGCTGCTGTACCCGGACGGCAAACCTGTGGCGAATGCCAGGTTGAACCTGAGCCTGCGCGCCCAGCAACTGTCGATGGTCGACAACGAACTGCAATACCTCGGACAGTTTCCGGTAGAGCTGACCAGCACCGAATTGACCACCGACGCCAAGGGCAACGCGACCCTCGACCTGCCCGCTGCCGAGAAACCCAGCCGCTACATGCTCACCGTGTTCGCCAGTGATGGCGCGGCGTATCGGGTCAAGACCACCAAGGAAATCCTCATCGACCGTGGCGCCGCGAGTTTCCGCTTGAGCGCGCCGCAACGCTTCAGTGCGGTGGGCGACAAGGTGGCTTTCAACTACATCAACGAAGGCGGCAGCGAGTCAGGCAAAGCCGTTACGCCGGGCAGCTACGGCTGGGTGCGACTGGAGGATCAGTCTACGGGTGAAGGCAAACTCGCCACGACGGACAAAGGCTTCACATTGGCCTTCGATCGTCCGGGCACTTACAACCTCACGTTGAAAGATGATCACGGCCGCGTCGTCGGCGCCACCGGGCATTCGGTCACCGGCGAGGGCGTGAAAGCCCTGCCCGGCACCGTGGAAATCGTTCTCGATAAACCCGAGTACAAGGCCGGCGATGAAGCCCTGGCACTGATCACGTTCCCTGAGCCGGTCAGCGATGCGCTGCTGTCGCTGGAGCGCGACAAGGTCGAGGCCACGGCGTTGCTGTCCAAGGGCGGCGACTGGCTGAAGATGGAAAAACTCAGCGAGACCCAATACCGCGCGCGCATCCCGGTGAAAGATAACTTCGCCCCCAACCTGACCTTCTCGGTGCTGTACACCAAGGGTGGTCAGTACAGCTTCCAGAACGCGGGCATCAAGGTGGTTGCGCCACAAATCGATGTTGCCATCGCCACGGATAAAGAGGCGTATCAGCCGGGCGACACCGTGACCGTGGACCTGACCACGCAGTTCGCCGGCAAAGCGGTTCCAGCTCACCTGACAGTGAGCGTGGTCGACGAAATGGTCTACGCGCTGCAACCGGAAGTCGCGCCAACCATCGACCAGTTCTTCTATCACCCGCGCAGAAATAACGTGCGTACCAGCGCCAGCCTGTCCTTCATCAGCTATGACGTGGCGTTGCCGGGCAGCCCAGGTGCACCGGGCAAAGCCAATCGCAGCGAGCGTGGCGTAAAAGTGCTTGAGCGGCCGCGTCGCGAAGATGTCGACACCGCGGCGTGGCAGCCGGAACTGGTGACCGATGCCAACGGCAAAACCCGCTTTACGTTCGTGATGCCGGACTCGCTGACCCGCTGGCGCATCACCGCGCGGGCGATTGCCGATGACGGCCAGGTCGGCCAGAAGAAACAGTTCGTGCGCTCGGAAAAACCGCTGTACCTGAAGTGGAGCGGCCCGACGAATTTCCGCAACGGCGACAAGCCGGATCTCGGTGTATTCGCCTTCAGCCAAACTGAGAAACCGGTCAAGGCTGAGCTGGTGATTCATTACGGCGGCACTGATCAACGTGTCCCCGTGACGCTGAACAACGGCATCAACTACATCGCGCTTCCGGCATTCGCGCTGACCCGCGGCGAGTGGACCGCCGAGCTGGTGCAGGACGGCAAAATCGCCGACGCCCTGGCCGTGCACCTGAGCGCGACCGGTGATGGCTGGCAGGTGACACAGAGCCAAAGTCTGGAGGTGGCCAGCGGTGATACGCCCCTGACGTTGCCGGCAGACGCCAGTGATATTCGCCTGCGCCTGGATGACAGTCCGCAAGCGCTGTTCCGCGCGGCCCTCGATGATCTGTTGAGTTATCCGTACGGTGGCGTCGAGCAGACAGCCAGTCGTTTGTTGCCGCTGAGCATCGCCTATCCGACCTTGGCGTCGAACCCGCAGATTCGCGATCGCTTGCGGCTGATCATGCAAAACAGCCGTCTGCGCCTTGTGCAAATGGCCGGACCTTCCGCGAGCTTCACCTGGTGGGGCATGGACGGCGAGCCGGATGCCTTCCTGACCGCCTACGCCTATTACGCCGACTGGCACGCCAGCCAAGTGCTGGAGCTCAGTCTGCCGCCGGAGCATTGGCAGCGCGTGCTGGAGGTGTATGCGAAGCAGGCGAAAAACACGCCGCTGTTGCAACGGGCGCTGATTCTGTCCTTCGCCAAACAGATGCAATTGCCGGTCAACACGTTGCTCAGTGGCCTGATGGATGACCTGGCGAAAGCGGGCGAGGGCAACGCCGCTAATCTGATGGAGGACGGTGACGACAGCCTCGTCATGAGCGATCCGGATTCGGCGCTCGGCCTGGCGGCGGCGCGTTCATTGACGGCCTCGTTGGCCAGGCAGTCGAAGGTTGCTTTGCCGGACGCATTCAGTCTACAACTGCCGGATGCACAACAGCGCCTGGCGGTCAGTTCACAGCCGTTCGCCGAAGCCTTGAACCTGTCGCTGCAACCCTTCGATCAGGCACACGCTCAAGCGTTGTTGCAACGCTTGCTGCCACAGCAATCGACGCTGGAACGTGCCCTGGCGCTGACCTGGTTGCAGCGCAGCATCGAGCAGGCATCGCCCACGATTGCACTGGCACCGGGTGAAGGCTGGAAGAAGGAGCACGGCGCTACCGGTGAACTGTACTGGACGTGGCAGGGCGCCTCTTCAGTGCCTGCGGTGCTGACGTTGTCCGGGACGCAAGAGCGTCCATTGCGGGCGGCCTTGAGCTACCGGACCCAACAACCGCCAGTCGATCCGATGGCCGTGACCATCACCCGTCGCCTGTCCCGACTGGTGCCCGGAGATGAAGCCTTCAACTTCAAGCTGGAAGCCGTCGGTAACCAACCGTTGTCCAGCGACAGCCTGTATCTGGACGAAGTCATCCTCACCAGCAAAGCCGGGAAGCCGCTGCGTTACGGCATGCTCGAAGTGCCCCTGCCGCCGGGCGCCGATGTTGAGCGCACCACGTGGGGCATCAAGCTCATGGGCAAGGCGGGTACCGAGCCCTCCGCGCTGGAGAAGGCGCGTTTCGAGCCGGGGCAAATGGCCTACGCGATTCCGATTGATGCATTGAGCGGTGAACTGCGCCTGCGGCATCTGGTGCGCTTCTCGCAAAAAGGCCAGTTCAACCTGCCGCCCGTGCGTTTCACCCAGGTCTACGCGCCACAGCATCAGGCTCAGGAACAGAAACCGGCGCTCGGCCAGGTCACGGTCCACTGACATGCCCCGGGTTCTGGTCGGGTGGCTGATGTGCTTGATCTCTGCGCTGGCAACGGCGCAGGACGAGCCACTGCGCCTGGCCTTCAACGGGGAATTGCTGTCCTTGAACCGGACTCAAGTGATCGCCCGCGAGCCGTTGCCTGCTGATCTGCAAGCGCCGTTGGGCAGTGTGTGGAAGCTATTTGTCTATGCCTGGCTGGTGGACACCGGCGCGCGGGAATCTGCGTACGAGTGCCGCGGGCAGTCGAAGGAAGAAGTTTACTGCTGCACTGCCGGTGGAAAGATCGGCCGCGATCAAGCGCTGGTGAAGTCGTGCGGCTTGTATTTTGAGCCGACGCGGTTGGGCATCGTCGGCGCGCAGTGGCGCACGTATTGGCAAGCGCGACAGGCGCCGGAATGGTTGCTGAACTTGCCGTCGTTGCAACCTGCCAAGCGAGTATCCGTGACTGAATTGCTGAAAGTACTGGCGGTGATGCCGGCGCAGGATCAAGCGCGGCGGGTGCTGCTGGACGTTGTGTTGAATGCCGCTGACGGTCGTGTCGTCGGTGAACTCGGCGGCCGGTTGCGGGTGAAAACCTGGAGCTGGTTGGGGGATCAGGACCCTGCGTCGCGTCAGGGCGGGTTTGCCGGTTGGACAGCGGATGGCACGCCGATCTGGGCCGGTGGTCGTGGCACCAGCCAGATGGTGCTTCGTCATTACGGTGCGGCGTTGGCGTCGGTGTTGCCGGTGGGTTGGCCAGCCGAGGCGGGACGATGCGTCGAGGTCGGGCTGTTTTCACGCTATCCGATCAAGCGTGTGCTGGTGGGGGATCGGGAGGTTTCTTCCGGGGCGCTGCAGGGTGATTATCGCGTCGAATTCAGCAACGGCAATCAGCTTGATATCCACAGCGATGGCGAACTGTTTTTGCTGAACAGCCAACTGGTCGCCCGTGTTGACCGCGAAGAATACGTCGCCCGCGTGCTACAGCGAGAAGCCAGACCCGAGCCCGCTGAAGCCGCCAAGGCACTCGCCGTCGCGATCCGCACGTATCTGCTGCAAAACGCTACGCGCAACGGCGAGTGCCTGAGCATCGACGACAGCAGCAGTCGCCAACGCGTCGCCCCACGCCCGGCCACCCTCGAATCCCGCGCCATCGCGGCATGGACCAGTGACCTGGTGCTCGCGGGCAGCACCGTCACCTACCATTCCGACGCACCTGGCCCCGACAAACTCTCCTGGCAGCAAGCCGTCGAACAAGCCAATGCCGGGCAACGCTACGACGCCATCCTGCTGCACGCTTACCCGCGTGCGAGCCTGAGCCGCTGGGACAATCCCGTCGCCTCCTGCGAAGCGTTGCCCACCGCCCAGGACTGGTTGCAAAACCAGCGCCGCGGCTGGCGCCCACGTCTTGAAGGCGAAATCGGCTACAACGAAGTCAGCACGTTCGCCGTGTGCCGCCTCGCATTTGGCCGACCCTACGTCGACCGCGAACGCCAGCGCATCTACGTGCGTGGCGTGCTGTCGCTGCAGGATCGACTCGACCTGACCCACGAATACTTGCACCTGGCCTTCGAAGCACATCCCAACGGCCAGGATGAAACCTACATCGAAGGGCTTGCCCGCCACCTCTTGCTGGAATAGGCCATGAAACTCCGTTATCCACAGGTCTTCCTGTTCCTCTGCTCCTTCTGCGTGGGCACCACAGCCTACGCCGCCGACAACGCCGTCAAACTCGACACCCCCGTCGGTGGATGGCGCACCGGCGCCGTCGAGGGGGAAGGTGAAAACTTCCGCCAGACCGTCAACTACCCCGCATCATCGGTCAACACCCCGGCAGGCCAGGCCAACACGGCACGCATCACCGGCCAGATCAACACCACGCCCAAGTCCGCCGAGCCCGGGCGGCTGATCGTCAACGGCGTCAGCATGCCTCTGAAAATCGATGACGCTGGCCGCTTTGATCGGCCGTTCTCATTCCCCAACGGCAGCAACAGCGTCGAGGTCCGCAGTCCTGACGGCCAGCAACGGCGTCGTACACAATTCCTCAACAGCAGCGGCGGCGCCACCCCGGCCAAATTACGGGTACTGCTGGCGTGGGACAGCGACAACACCGACCTGGATCTGCACCTGGTCACCCCCGACGGCGCACACATCTGGTACGGCGACCGCGTCGCCCCCAACGGCGCCGCACTCGATGTCGACGTCACCACCGGCTACGGCCCGGAAATCTTCGCCATGCCTGCACCGATCAAGGGGCAGTACCTGGTGTATGTGAACTACTTCGGAGGCGGTTATCGCAGTGATGAAGACGGGCAGGAAGACGCGGTTCAGCCGCTGACGACGGCGCAGGTGACGGTGATAACGGAAGAGGGGACGCCGAACGAAAAGATGGAGACGTTTCTTGTGCCGATGCGGGCGGTGGGGGAGTTGACGTTGGTGAAGGGGTTTAGTTATCCGTGATGAGCGGGCAGCCTTAGCAGTAGTCTGCCGTTGCCTGTGAACCAGACAGGCGCGGCGTAATCCCGGTCGTTATCCAGGTTCACTTCCATGGTGAGCCAGACGATTCGGGCTTCAGCGCAATCTTGCAGGGGATCACTGCCAGCTATAACGGTCGAGAATACTTGACGCAGGCTTTTCTATTTTCGGGTAATGGCATGTGCGGTTAGCATCTAGGCACTTCGCAGTGGCGTCACGCCAGTTTGCAGTGCAAGGAGGATCGTCCCTGTCGCGGGATTGATCAGCAAGCCGCCCGGTAGCCCCACCAGAAGAAGAAAAATCAGAAGGAGCGTTTATGTCCACGTCCACCCCCGCCACCCGAGCGGACTTTGAACACCTCGATCAGATTGATGAACTGCGCAACTCCCGTGAGCGTTTCGACTTGCCGGAAGGTGAGATCTATCTCGATGGCAACTCATTGGGCGCGATGCCGGCCCACATCCCGGCGCGCATCGAGAAGGTGCTCAAGCAGGAATGGGCCCAAGGCCTGATCCGCTCCTGGAACGATGCCGACTGGTACCCGGCGCCACAGCGCACCGGGGCAAAAATCGCGGCGTTGATTGGCGCTCAAGGCCACGAAGTGATCGTCGCCGATTCGACCTCGATCAACCTGTTCAAGGTGCTGGTCGCCGCCACGCGTTTGCGTCCCGGTCGCAAAGTCATCCTGGCTGAGCGCGGTAACTTTCCGACTGACGTTTACATCGCCGATGGCGTGGCCGAACTGACGGGAAGCTCGCTGCGCTGCGTCGAGCCGGACGACATTCTCGATGCCCTGGATGAGGACGTGGCGATTGTTTCGCTGACTCACGTCAACTTCAAATCCGGCAAGCGCTACGACATAGCACGCATCACCGAGCGGGCACATGCTGTCGGCGCGCTGGTGGTCTGGGACCTGTGTCACTCGGCCGGTGCCATGCCTGTCGCGCTGAACGAGGTCGACGCCGATTTCGCCGTGGGTTGCGGCTACAAGTACCTGAATGGCGGGCCGGGTGCGCCGGCATTTGTGTTCGTTGCCGAGCGGCATATTCCCCACATTCGCCAACCGCTCACAGGTTGGCACGGACATGCCAAACCTTTCGATTTCGACCACCATTTTCGACCACACCCCACCATCGACCGGATGCTCACCGGCACCGCGCCGCAACTCGGTGTGTTGGCGCTGGAAGCGGCGCTGGAGGTATTTGACGGCGTCGACCTCAAGTTGCTGCGGCAAAAAAGCGTGGCGCTGGGCGACCTGTTCATCTCGCTGTGCGATCAGCATTTGGCCGGGCTGGGCATCGAATTGCGCTCCCCGCGTGATGGCGAGCAGCGCGGCAGCCAGGTGTCGTTGGCGCATGACCAGGCCTATGCGGTAATGCAGGCGTTGATAGCGCGCGGCATCGTCGGCGACTTCCGTGCGCCGGACATCCTGAGATTCGGTTTTGCCCCGCTGTACATCCGCTATGTGGATATCTGGGACAGCGTGGTGGCCCTGCGTGAAATCCTCGAACAAAAAGAATGGGATCGCCCGGAGTTTCTGGCCCGCAAGTCAGTGACCTGAGCCCCTCCCACCGATTCGGAGCAAATGTGCAATGACAAAAACAACCAGCACCTTCGAACACTTGATAGACCGTGAAAAAGGCTTGAAGCAAAGCCTTACAAGCGGCCAGTTGTCGATGATCGCCATTGGTGGTGCCATCGGTACGGGGCTGTTTCTGGGCAGCGGTTTCGCCATCGGTTTTGCCGGTCCCAGTGTTCTGGTGAGCTATGGCATCGGCGCCTTGATTGCTCTGTTGTTGATGGGCTGCCTGGCAGAGATGACCGTGCGCCATCCGACGTCGGGGTCGTTCGGTTCTTTCGCCGAGTTTTACGTGGCGCCCTGGTTTGGTTTCGCGATTCGCTACGCCTACTGGTCGTCGATCGTGTTCGCGGTCGGCACCGAAATCACAGCCGCGGCGATGTACATGAAGTACTGGTACCCGGACGTGCCCGGCGGCTATTGGATGGTCGCGTTTTCCATGGCCCTGATCCTCGCCAACGCGTTCAGCGTCAAGGTGTTTGGCGCCATCGAATACGTGTTCTCGCTGATCAAGCTTTGCGCCATTGTCGTGTTCATCCTGTTGGGTGCCTACGTGGTGTACGGCGCGCCGGCAGACACGAGTATCGGCTTTGCCAACTACACCAATGACCGGGGTTTCTTCCCGAACGGTTGGTGGGGCACCTGGGTGGCGGTGATCGTCGCGTTCTTCAGCTATCTGAGCATCGAGATGATTGCGGTGGCAGCGGGTGAGGCCAAGGACCCGCAACGTGCGGTAACCCGTGCGTTCCGCATCACTGTGGTGCGCCTGGTGGTGTTCTACCTGCTGACCATCGCGCTGGTACTGGCGATTGTGCCATGGGGTCAGAACAGTGGCGGTCAGAGCCCGTTCGTGACGGTGATGGCGGCAACGGGTGTGCCTTACGCGGGCGCCGTGTTCAACGCGGTGATTCTGATTGCTGCGTTATCGGCAATGAACAGCCAGCTCTACATCACCACGCGCTTGATGTTCAGCCTGTCGAGGGCAGGGCAGGCCCCGTCGGTGTTTGGTCGCCTCAACAGTAAAGGGGTGCCGCTGCCAGCGTTGTTGCTGTCCTCGGTAGGGATCGGTCTGGCCACGCTGTTGTACCTGGCCTACCCGGAAAAAGCCTTCACCTTGATGATGTCCATTGCGATGTTTGGCGCGATGTTCACCTGGGCCGGGATTTTTCTGACGCACCTGTTCTTCCGCCGTCGTCAGGCCGGGCAACCGTTGGCCTTCAAACTCTGGGGCTATCCATGGACCAGTCTTGGCGGATTGCTGCTGATGCTGGCGGTCATGATCACAACACTGTTTACCGAAGAGTTTGCCCCGACCTTGCTCTGCGGCATTCCGTTCCTGGTGGTGATCCTGCTGATCTACTTCCTGCGTTTCCGGCGCAAGGCCCCCACGCTGACGGATGAGCCCAAGCCGCTGCCACTGCAACGTTGAGTGGCTCCGCCTGACCAGGGACGGTCCGGCATTTTCTTTCTGTTGATGCGTTGACCAGGCACTCCTGTGCCTTGGCCAACTGCGCGCGCCGATTTTTCGGCTCGCTTCAAAATCGGGGTTGTCATGAATCACACCAGAACCAGCGTTCTGTTGTTGGCCAGCGCCTGCGCGCTGCCTTCGTTCGCAGCTCAGTCAACGGCACCTGGGCGCGGTTTTATCGCGGACAGCGGCGTCGAGGTATTGCTGCGCAATTCCTACTTCAATCGCAGCAAGGAAGACGGTCGCCGCGATGCCCGCGACTGGACCCAAGGCGTGCTTGGTCAGTACTCCTCCGGCTTCACCGAAGGCACCTTCGGCGTTGGCGTGGATGCTTTTGCGTACCTGGGCTTGAAGCTGGATGCGCCTGCCGACAAGTCCGGCACCGGCAACCTGCCGGTGCAGGACGACGGTCATCCGGCGGACAACTACTCCAAGGCTGGCGCGGTGCTGAAGATACGACTGTCCGAGAGCATTCTGAAATACGGCGAGCAGCGACCGGAAACCCCGGTGTTCGGCGTCAGCCATTTTCGCATCGTGCCGCAGACCGCCACGGGTCTGTCGCTGATCAGTCGCGAGGTTGAAGGGCTTGAAGTGCAAGCCGGGCATTTCACGTCCGGCACCAGCCCGGTCACCACCAACGCCGACGGTGATCTGTGGGCGGTGATGGCAGGCGTCACCACGCCTTCGGCTGACTACCTGGGGGGTAGCTATCAACTGTCGCCGGGGCTGACCGTCAGCCTGTACGGCTCGCGTTTCGAAGACATCTGGAACCAGTACTACGCCAACCTCGAGAGCCGTACCGACGTCGATGCGCTGAACCAGTTCGGCCTCGGGCTGACGGTTTATCGCACTGTGGATGAAGGCCGCGCCAAGGCCGGTGAAATCGACAACACCAGCCTCGGTCTGTCGACCTTCTGGCGCAGTGGAGCGCACCGCTGGCTGTTGGGATTGCAGAAGATCGATGGCGACACGCCGTTCGATTATCTGGGCGTCGGTGACACAGACCGCAATGGCCGCAATGGCAACGATCAGGGCGCTTCGATTCAGTTACCGAACGCCGCTCAGTTTTCCGACTTCAACGGCCCGCAGGAAAAGTCCTGGCAAGTGCGTTACGACCTGTCACTGGCCGCGTATGGCGTGCCTGGTCTGTCGGTCATGGGCCGTTATGTGCGCGGGTGGGGCATCGACGGCAGTCACATCGCCGCCACGGGTCCCTATTCAGGGCGTTACGGCGATGATGGCAAACACCATGAAACCAATCTGGAAGTTCGCTACGTGGTCCAGTCCGGACCCGCCAAAGGCTTGAGCGTGCGTGCGCGACAAGCCTGGCACCGGGCGAACAGTGACCAGGGTTCAGGCGATCTGGATGACTTCCGCCTGATCACCGATTACCCCATCGACATTTTGTAAGGCCGGCGTATGGCGCCGGCAGGCAGTTCTTCAACGATCCACAACGATTGGCAATGACCTGTACTGCCCAACCGGGCACAACCTCTGGAGTGAACAATGAAAACAATGCGACTCCCCAACCAACCCCGTGTGCCATTCCTCAGAGGCGCGCTGACGACGTGTGTGATGCTGGGCCTGTGGAGCAGCGTGCAGGCTGACAGCTCTGCACCGGTGAACATCACTGACCCGTTCGTCAAACAGCAGACCGCACTGTCCGTGGACAAGATTCCGGCGATGCCGGCGCCGGGCAGCTATGGCATGGACAAGGCAACGGGCAAGTTCACCCACCCGGTGGCCACGCCCTTCAGTCACGAAGGCGAGCCCTTTGCCGGTGAGCTGGATTACTGGGACACCAAAAGCTACATCAAGAACATGACCGTCGAGGCGTACTACCCGATCACGGTCGAGCCGTTCCACACCTGGCAGAACATCGTCGACTTCGACGGCAAGCGTTACCTTTATCAGTACGTGCGCCGCAACATGAAGGTCTTCGACATCACCCACCCCAAAGACGTGAAACTGGTGTTCACCAAGGGGTCGACCTGGGGGCCGGACGGTCCAGGCGCGGAAGAAAACCCGTATGCCCCGGACGATATGTTTGGCGCGGCCACGGTGCAGTGGAACAAGAAGCTGGGCAAATACATCATGGTCCAGTCCTTCGAAGTGCGCCGCTTCGGCGTGTTGAATGACAAGTACCGCGAGCCCGACAAGGTCGAAGCCATTCGCAAGTCCAAGCACCTCAAAGGCTTCAAGGTCTATGAGATGAACGGGCCACTGCCGGACGACTGGAAACTGATCGCCACCCGCACCACCGACATCGAGCATCCCGATGCGCCGATCGGTGAACAACAGGGTTCCGGCGTGCGTGATATTCCTGCGTATTTCGGCGGCGACGTGATGTACGTGGCCGCAGCTCCCAGCGATAAATATGCACTGACCGAATACCCCAACGATCTGTACAACGCCGGCTACCAGTCCTGGGACATGTCGGACCCAGGCAACCCGAAACTCTTGCAGATGCTCACGGTGCCAGGGCAAATCGTCGGCGATCCTAAACACGAGGCGGTGTTCAAGGCCAACCCGCGTGCGGGCAACCGGGCTTCGTGGATGGGCGCGCGGATGTCGCTGTTTATTCCGAAAACCGTCGAGCAGGGTGGCAAGTACGGCTACGCCGCTATGGGCGGGATGGGGCTCTATGTGGTCGACATCACCCAGGCCGACAACATGAAAGTGGTCGGACATCTGGAGTTTCCGGTGAGCGTAGCGGGCACTGAAGGCGACAATATCGACGTCTCGCAAGTGGAGAAAACCGGGATCATCTACTTCAGTGGCTACCCACTGTCGGAAGACTGCTTCGAGGCCAAAAAGGATATTTTTGCGGTCAACGTGAGCAACCCGCAAAAGCCATCCATTGAGTACGTGCTGCCGCGCCCTACGCCACCGAAGGAGGCCGCGTTCACCGATTATTGCCAGCGCAAAGGCAGCTTCGGGCCGAAACGTTCGGGCTACTACACCCAGCCAGGGATTTCCCGTGAAGGCATCCTGCCGTACGCGTTCTACAACGCCGGCGTGCAAGTGTTCGACGTGCGCGAGCCGGGCAAACCCACCATCGGTGCGTACTTCGTGCCGCCGTTCGATACCAAAAACGTGGCGAGTTACGCCATGGGCAACCTGACCCACGGCACCTACACCGAATACGACCGCAACCTGATCTGGGTCTTCACCAACCATGGCTTCTACGCGCTGTCGACGCCGTTGCTGGGCAAGCCGAATTTCGACGCGCCGAGCAAACCCTGGCCAGCCCGCGACTGAATACGCGGTAACTGACGACTCACAATAAAAATAAATAAGAAAAGTCTGGCGGTGGCTCGGTATCGAGCCATCGACCAGCGCTTTCGCAGTGTCCGGAGTTTTTCATGCGCAAACTATTGCTCGCCCTTCCATTGATGAGTGGCGCCTGTTACGCGGAGTTCAAGGTGTCGGGGGTCGTTGACCTGACGTACGAAGTGGCGCACTCGGGAGGCGATACCGTGGATCGGCTGACGGGTGCGGGCCTGAGTGCCAACCGCATTCAGTTCAGATGGACGCAGGAGGTGACCGATGACATCAAGCTCAATGCTGTCTATGAAGCCATGTACAACCCCCATTCCGACGATTCGACCGGTAAGCGTGAAGTCTATTACCAGGTGATCTCCGAACGTTGGGGCACCCTCAGCGCCGGCCGCCAGGATACGCCGTCGGCCAACAGCTACGGTTATGCGGACCCGCTGTACGGCAACGACTACAGCTTGATCAACAACGTCCAGGTGTTCTATGCGCCTTGGCGAGAGGACGATTCGCTGATGTACATCAGCCCGCGTTTCGCGGGCTATCAGTTTCGCGCGATGGCCACCTTGGGTGAGAACGATGGCAGCCGGGACGGCGTGGTCTACAGCACGAGCGTCGATTACTGGGCTGACAGCCCGTGGTACTTCGCCGCGGCCGTTGATCGTAAGTACCAGCGCAACTTGTGGGACAAACACACGATGGAGCAGGCGACGGACGCCTACTTCACCGTGGTCTACACCATGGGCACGACCGACCTGACAGCCGTTTATCACCGCTATACCGGTTACTACGCCTATGCGCCGTGGGTGGATTTCGAGTCCAACGGCAGCGACCTGCAATTGGGCATCCGCCACAACTTCTGGGATACCCAGAACATCGCTGCCAGCGTGGTCTACAAGGATGATCGCAAGAATGAAGCGTTGAGTGACGCCAGTGGTATCAACCTGGCGTACATCTACAACTTCAACAAACAGACCGACCTCTACGCCGTATACGGTTATGTCCATCACAACCGTGATTCGGAAGTGCGTTACCCGGTCAGCTGGAACCTGGAAAGCCCGCTGCGCAATGAAAATCCCGAAGGTTTGCAGATGGGTGTGCGGTACAAGTTCTGAATGTCTGATGATGCCAAGGGCGCCGCGAGGCTGTCGCTGATCAGTTAAAAAGGCAACGCTGAGTAAACTGTGGCGAGGGGATTTATCCCCGTTGGGCAGCGCAGCGGCCCCAGAGATGGGCCTGCTGCGCAGTCCAACGGGGATAAATCCCCTCGCCACAATAGTGACAGCGTTGCGAATCGCGGGCACAAAAAAAGCCCCGCTGCGATCGCTCGCAGCGGGGCTTTTTACCGCTTTAACACTTAGAGCCCGAAGAACGCCTCGGCATTGCTGCCCAGAATGCGCGACTTGCTCTGCTGATCCAGTTCCGGGTGATCGATCACCCCGGAACCGATACTTTGCTCGCCAAGCGGGAAGGGTGCGTCGGAACCGAGCATCACCCGGTCGCTGCCCATCACGTCCACCAGTAACTTCAGTGAGCGGGGATCGAACACGGCGGAGTCGACGAAGAAGCGTTTGACGTAGCTCGACGGCAGGTTCGGGCAGTCTTCACGGACGATGTCGCGATGTTGCCAGGCGTTATCAACTCGTCCAAGCAGGAAGGCAAACCCGCCACCGCCATGGGCAAAGCACAGGCGCAGCGATGGCGGAATGCGCTCGAAAGCGCCGGAGAGAATCAACGACAAGATGCCCAGCTGGGTTTCCGCCGGCATCGCCACCAGCCACGGCAGCATCCACTTGCGCATGCGCTCGCCGCCCATCATGTCCCAAGGGTGCACCAGCACGGGAATGCCGTCCTGCGCGCAGTGGGTGAAGAACGTCACCAGGCCTTGATGGTCGAGGTCCTGATTGCCAACGTGGTTGCCGATCTGCACACCGACATGGCCGGCGGCCTTGGCTCGGCTGGCTTCTCGGCAAGCAGCGTCGATGTCCTGCAATGGCACTTGAGCCAGGACTTTGAGACGGCTGGGTGCTACAGCTGTCATTTCCAGCGCACGGTCGTTCATCAATTGCGTCCAGGGCAGGGCGCGTTCGATGGGCGCGTCGTAAGCGAACATCACCGGTGTGGCGCACATGATCTGTACGTCCAGGCCCTGTTCGTCGAGATGCTCTATCCGACGGTTCATGTCCCACAACACGTCGTGCACCGGGCGGAACGGTTTGTCGCCGATCATGATCTGGCCGGTGCGTCCGCTGGTGTGCAGCCAGGGGCCGCGGTCGCTGCTCAGGCGAGCGGCCTCAGCCTGGCTGATGGTGGGGAAAAAATGGGAATGCATGTCGATTTTCATGGGCGCTTGACTGCCTCGAGAGTGCGGTGCCAGGTCTGCCAGTCACGACCGGGGTGGATTTCGCCGCAGCCATTGCAGCGCCGTTCGGCGTCACTGGTGGCGTAGAACTGCTCGTAGACAGGAGGCAGGTCGTTGACGATGCTCTGCAACTGCAACTCATAGCGTTTGACCAGCGTGCCGCAATGGGCGCAAGACCATTGCAGGGCATCGAACTGCCCCTCGGGCCGGGCTTTTTCAATCACCAGGCACAGGCTGCCCGGTTCTGGGCGCTGCGGTGAATGGATCACGTGCGGGGCCATCAGGTACATGTCGCCTTCGCGCAAATCGATGCGTTCGTATTGCCCCCGGTCCCAGATGTTCAGGTACGCGTTGCCCTTGAACTGGTAAAAGAATTCTTCCACGGGGTCGTCGTGGAAATCGGTGCGCTGGTTAGGGCCGCCGACGACCGTGACCATGGTGTCGCTGTCTTTCCACAACTGACGATTGCCCACCGGCGGCTTGAGCAGGTGTGCGTATTCTTCGATCCAGCGATCGAAGTTCAGGGGTGGACTGAAGTGATGCTTGTCCATCTTGTTGTCCTTAGCGATTGAGGGGGGCGTAGGCAACGCCTTTGATTTCGATGCGCAAATGCGGGTGTGGCAATTGGTGCACGGCCACGGTGGTGCGGGTGGGGCCGGTTTCGTCGAAGTACTGCGCGTAAACCTGGTTGTAACCGTCGAAATCGTTCATGTCGACGAGAAAGCTGCTGATCTCCACCAGGTCCGCAAGACCTGCGCCTTCACTGTCCAGAATGTCGCGGATGTTCTCGATCACGGCACGGGTCTGCGCGCGAATGTCGAGACGCGTGGTGCCCATGGCATCGACTTCCACGCCTTCGAAACTGTTATCGGGACGGCGTGAGCTGGTGCCTGAGACGTAGAGAAAATCACCGGCTCGCTTGATGTGCGGAAAGCGTCCGCGAGGGGTGGCCTTGCCGGGTACGACGGTGGATCGGTTGGTGCTCATTTCACATCTCCTGGCCGAGCTGCAACGCTGAAACCGCACTCGCCAAAACCGGCAATCTCCACACTGACGTGCGCACCGGGGCTCAAGGCCTCGGCAGCGGTAGCCGCGCCCGCCATGATCAAGCTACCGGCGGGCAGAGCTATTTCGGCCTTGGCCAACAACTGTGAAGCTTGTACCAGGCTGCGCAATGGATGCCCGAGGATGGCGGCGGTAGATCCGGCCTGAACCACGCGGCCATCAATGCGCATCAGCACCCCGGCGTTGACCAGGCCGGCGAAGTCTTTCGACCAGGCACCGACCACCAGACCGGAGGAAGAGCAGTTGTCGGCAACCACGTCTTCAAGGCTGAACTTGAATGCCTGGTAACGTGAGTCGATGATCTCGATGGCAGGGGCAACGGCTTCGAGATAATCCACCGCTTCGAGCGCGGTCAGCGGGCGGTCAATGGTGCGTCGGGTGAGAAAGCACACCTCCGGTTCGACCCTTGGATGGATGAAGCGCTGAAGGTCGACGACAGCGCCATCCTCTTCGAGCATGGCATCGGTCAGCCAGCCCCAGATCAGACTGTCGACGCCCATCTGGATCATTTTTGCGCGGCTGGTGAAACCCAGCTTGAGGCCGATCATGCGTTCGCCGTCATCGTAGCGACGCTGCATCGATGCGCGCTGAATCAAGTAGGCCTCGTCGAGGCTGAACGGACTGTGGTTGCTGAATTGGGCCAGTGGCTCGGCTTTACGTGCCGCCTGATCGAGCGCGTTGGCGATGTAGGCAATGTCGGTGCTCATGGGCGTTGCTCCTTGCGCGAATTCAGAAGGTCCAGTGCCACGTCGACGATCATGTCTTCCTGGCCGCCGACCATGCGTCGCCGGCCCAGCTCGACGAGAATATCCACAGCGCTGATGCCATATTTGTGCGCTGCCATTTCAGCGTGGCGCAGGAAACTGGAGTAAACGCCGGCATAGCCCAGGGCCAGGGTTTCGCGGTCAACGCGTACCGGGCGATCTTGCAAAGGGCGCACGATATCGTCGGCGGCGTCCATCAGGGTGTAGAGGTCGGTGCCGTGATTCCAGCCAAGGCGTTCGGCGGCCGCGATAAACACTTCGAGCGGAGCATTGCCGGCACCGGCGCCCATGCCGGCGAGGCTGGCATCAATGCGGTCACACCCTTCCTCGACCGCCACAATGGAATTGGCCACGCCGAGGCTCAGGTTGTGATGCGCGTGCATGCCGGTCTGGGTCTCAGGTTTGAGTACGGATTTCAAGGCCTGGAAACGCTCACGGATGTCCTGCATGCCCATGGCGCCGCCGGAGTCGACGACGTAGATGCACGTGGCACCGTAGCTCTCCATCAAGAGCGCTTGAGTGGCCAACTGCTGCGGGCTGATCATGTGGCTCATCATCAGGAAACCGACGGTGTCCATGCCCAGTGAGCGGGCGTATTCGATGTGTTGCCGTGAGACGTCGGCTTCGGTGCAATGGGTGGCCACGCGCACGATCCGGGCCCCGGCCTGATAGGCGCTTTTCAGATCGTGCAGCGTGCCGATACCTGGCAGCAGCAACGTGGCGACCTTGGCGTGAGTCAGTACATCACTGACCGCTTCGATCCATTCCAGATCGGTGTGGGCGCCAAAGCCGTAGTTGAAACTTGAACCTTGCAGGCCGTCGCCATGGGCCACTTCAATCGAATCGACACGCGCCTTGTCCAGCGCGCGTGCGATGGCTTGCACTTGATCCAGCGAATATTGGTGGCGGATCGCATGCATACCGTCACGCAGGGTGACGTCCGAAATGTAGAGTTTTTTGCCGGGATTGAACGTCATTGCAATTCTCCTCGAGCGCTGAGCATTGACTGCGCCATGCGTTCGGCGGTGGCCAGGGCGGCGGAGGTCATGATGTCGAGGTTGCCGGCATAGGCAGGCAAATAGTGGGCAGCGCCTTCGACCTCGAGGAACACCGATGTCTTTAATCCGCTGAATTGTCCGTGACCGGGAATCAGCAGCGGGGTGTCGGCGCTGATGACATCGAACTGGACTTTTTGCTTGAGGCGGTAACCCGGCACATAGGCCTGTACCGCCTGAACCATTTCTTCTACAGAGGCCTCGACCGTGGCCTGATCGACTGACTCGGACAGCACGTACACGGTGTCGCGCATGATTAGCGGCGGCTCGGCCGGGTTCATGACG
The DNA here is from genome assembly GCF_015351605.1 of Pseudomonas sp. p50(2008). Lineage (NCBI taxonomy): Bacteria > Pseudomonadati > Pseudomonadota > Gammaproteobacteria > Pseudomonadales > Pseudomonadaceae > Pseudomonas > Pseudomonas sp. p50(2008). The sequence goes on along the minus strand of NZ_JACMYF010000008.1, from coordinate 293,224 downwards.
ATGATCGCCTTGCCCTTGGCTGCACCACCGATCACTTCAATCGCGCGTGACGTGGTTTCGGTGAATTCGTCGATGTTGGCGCGAGTGCCAGGACCGGCGGATTTGCTCGCAATCGAGGCAATGATCTCGGCGTAATGCACGCGGGCGACGCGGGAAACGGCGGCCACGATCGGGATCGTTGCCTGCCCGCCACAGGTCACCATGTTGACGTTGAGCTGATCCAGGTTGTGCTCCAGATTGACGACCGGCACGCAGTACGGGCCGATGGCCGCCGGTGTCAGGTCAATCAGGCGAATCCCGGGTTTGGCATCGCGCAGCAGGGCTGCGTTGTAGACGTGAGCGGTGGCCGAGGTGGCGTCGAAAACGAAGTCGATGTCGGCGAACTGCTCCATGTCGATCAGTCCCTCGACACCCTGATGGGTGGTCGCCACACCCATGCGCCGGGCGCGGGCCAGGCCGTCGGAATGCTCGTCGATGCCGACCATGACCGCCATCTGCAAGTGGCGGGCGTTGCGTAAGACTTTGATCATCAGGTCGGTGCCGATGTTGCCGGAGCCGACGATGGCGATGTTCAGTTTTTGGCTCATATGGGGTTCTCCGGTCACGGTTGCAGGTCGAAGGCGGCGGTGACACTGCCCAGTCCCTGGATGTGAGCGGTAAACACATTCCCCGGCTGTGCAGCGACCATCGGGCCCAAGGCGCCGGTCAGCAGAATGTCGCCGGCGCGCAACGGGGTGCCGAAGCGCACCATGGTGTTCGCGAGCCACACGGCGGCATTCAACGGGTTGCCCAGGCACGCGGCACCGGCGCCCACTGACACCGGCTCACCCCTCAGGGTCATGCTCATGCCGCAGCGCACCAGATCCAGTTGCGACAACTGCACCGGTCGGCTGCCCAACACGAACAGGCCAGAGGAGGCATTGTCGGCGACGGTATCAACCAAGCGGATATCCCAGTTGGCGATGCGGCTGCCGACCACTTCGATGGCCGGTAGTGCGAACGCGGTGGCGCGGATCAGATCGGCGATCGTGTGGTGCTCGTGGCACAGGTCGTGCTCCAGCACCAAGGCAATTTCCGCTTCTACCTTCGGCTGATGGGTGTCCAGCCAGGCAATGGGCTGATCGTCACCGCGAGCCATGCTGGCGAACAGCTGGCCGAAGTCCGGCTGATCGACGCCGAGCTGCTGCTGGACAGCGCGGGAAGTAAGACCGATTTTGCGTCCGACAGGGCGCTGGCCGGCTTCGATAGCGGCGGTGGTGTTGTACTGCTGGACGGCGTAGGCGAGTGCGACTGGGTCGGCAGAAGGGTTGGCGGCGAGGGCGCTGGCGATCAGTTCACGAACCGGCGCGCACGGTTGCCCGCCGCGTTCGGCCTGGCGCAGCTGACTGGCCGCTTCGATAAGAGCTGCATGCATGGACGAAACTCCGGGGCTCAAGGGTTGACGCAGATGGTGGTGATTTGCGAGTAGAAATCCAGGGAATGACGGCCGCCTTCGCGACCCAGGCCCGACAGGCGCGTGCCGCCGAATGGCGTACGCAGATCGCGCAAGAACCAGGTGTTGACCCAGACCATGCCGACCTCGAAACGCCGCGAAACCTTGTGGGCACGCTTCAGGTCGCGGGTCCACAGGGCGGTGGCCAGGCCGTAGGCTGAGTCGTTGACCCGTTGCACGACTTCGTCGTCGGTGTCGAATGGAGCAATGTGGCAAACCGGACCGAACACCTCTTCACGCACGCAACGCGCGTCGTCGCCGAGGTCGGTCCAGATGGTCGGTTGCACGTAGGCGCCGTTGTCGCGCTCGTCACCAAAGCTCGGTACTCCGCCTCCGGTGACGACCGTCGCGCCTTCAGAACGGGCCAGTTCGAAGTAGCTCAAGACCTTGTCGCGATGCTTGTGAGAAATCAGTGAACCCATGTTCACCCCGTCTTCATCGGGATAGCCGATCTTCAGGGCCTCGGCGCCAGCTTTCATGGCCGCGACAAAACGCTCGTAGATCGGCTGCTCGACATACACCCGCTCCGAGCACAGGCAGACCTGTCCGGAGTTGGTGAAACTGGAGCGCAATACACCCGCCACCGCCGCGTCGAAATCACAGTCGGCAAACACCACGGCTGCGTTTTTGCCGCCGAGCTCGAATGACACATCCCGCACGCCTTCGGCGGCAACTTTCATGATGGTTTCACCGGTGCGCGACTCGCCAGTGAAGGTGATGGCATCGACATCTTTGTGACGGGTCAGGAACTCACCGGCCGAGCCGGGCCCGAAACCGTGTACCAGGTTGAAAACACCGGCGGGCACACCGACCTCGTGCATGACTTCAGCGAGCAGGGTGGCGGTGGACGGCGAGTCTTCCGAGGGTTTGATCACCACCGAGTTACCACAGGCCAGCGCCGGGGCGACTTTCCAGGTCATCAGCAGCATCGGCAGGTTCCACGGCGAGATGATCGCCACTACGCCATGGGGTTTGCGCACCGAGTAGCTGAATACGTCGTTGCCATCGGCGGCACGCATCTCGAAACACTCACTGCCAGCCTGATTGATCAGCTCTGCGAAGGTGCGGAAATTGTGAATGCCACGGGCGATATCCAGGGATCGAGCTTGTTGCACCGGGCGGCCGGTGTCGGCAACTTCAGCGGCAACAAAGTCTTCAAAACGGCGTTCGATGGCGTCCGCGATACGTTGCAAAACTGCTGCCCGCTGACTGGCGCTGTAATCGCCCCACGGGCCGGACTGCGCGGCTTTTGCCGCCGCGACGGCGCAGTCCACCATTGACTTGTCGGCCTCACAGACATGGCTGAGCGTACGGCCATCAATGGGCGATATGTTGGGGAAGGTCTGCTCGCCAGCGACGAATTCGCCCGAGATGTAATTACGCAGCAACTGCAAGGGTGCAGACACATCAACCTCCGGAAAACATGGGTAGTCGGAGGAAGTGTAGGGAGAGTGGATATTAGTGAATAATAAAAATGTGGCGTCTTACTATGTCGATATGGAATACCAGAAGCGAGCCTTCAATGGGGCACTTGCTGGCGCTCATCAGACTCGCAACGGGCCTGATTCAGGCACTCACGAAACAGCCGGGCTGCGGGTCCCAGGGCGCGCGCGTTGGAGAAGAAACAGCCGATATCGCCAAACTGCAGAGGAGCGCCCAGGTCGAAAGCCTTGAGCAATCCGGCGCTGACAAATTGTTGAGAAGCTTCGTAGGGCATCAACGCCACGGTCTGCTGATCCTGCATCAGCGTGATGTTGGTCAGGATCGACAACGACTCCACCACGTTTCCCGGAGTGGCCAGTTCGGCCTGCGCAAACAGCATGTCGGCGGTGCGCCGCAGCAGCGAATCGCGGGTCGGCAGTACCCAAGGATACTCATGCAAATCCGCCAGACTAACGGGCGAACGTCCGTGCAATGGATGGTTGGCCCCCGCGACCACGCTCAGCTCTTCGGCGTACAGCACTTCAACGTCGAGCATCGGTGATTCATTGCGCCAGCGCCAATCGTCAGGCACTCGGCCCACCACCAGATCGACTTCTCCCACCGCCAGCGCCGGAAACAATTGATCCATTTGCCCGACCCGCAACGACACCAGCACGCCGGGCGCCTGCTGCTTGAGCAACTGCATGGCCCTTGGCAGCAACGATGTAGAAGCCGAGATCAATGTACCGACCATGACGTGCCCGGAAGTCCCTTCCTGAAAGGCATTGACCTCGTCGGTCAGCGAGCGCAACTCCGCGAGAAGCGACTTGGCCCGACGTACCACCAGCTCACCCAGTTCGGTGGCCGTGACGCCACGATTGCCACGGATCAGCAACGGCGCATCGAAGTACGACTCCAATTCGTGAATGATCTTCGTCACCGCCGGCTGAGTCAGATTGAGTGCCTGCGCAGCACGCACCAGCGAACCACTTTGCAGCACCTGATCGAACACCACCAATTGGTAAAACTTGAGCTTGCGCGCAACGGAGATCGTGGTGAACTTCATGCAGAGCCTCGAGTTACGCTTGGGTGCAGCGAGCAGCCTGAACCATGGGCAGTGGGTGTGCGGGAGGGCGCTATAGTAATCACAATCAGATGAGGGCGGGGAAGGGGGCGGTTGCTGGTTTGGAGGGAAGGGGGTTTTTCAGGCATTAAAAAGCCGGCTTGTGGGCGGCGTTATTGTTTGAGTGTGGCCTTATTTTGCTGGGGTGTGTGGGGATTACTATTTCTGTCCCCCCATTTATCCCCCCACTGCACCAATGCGTGCGCTTATCCGTTCAAGCTCGTGGCTGGCGTCGTCGCTGTCTGCACTTATGCAGTCGAGCTCCCATTGGGTTGTGATTTTGAATACGTTGCAATTTGCCGGCGAGTAATACGTGATATTACTCCCTGGCTCCATGATAATCCCCTCAGCTCGCATAATGGGATTCCTCCAAATGGAACTGATCGACAACATCAACACCCTGTTTGGTGAAAGCCTAAAGGGTACGCTCAAGCCGGGCTCGAAGCTGAAGATTGCCGCCTCGTGCTTTTCGATCTACGCCTACGTCGCGTTGAAGAACGAGCTGGAGAGCATCGACTCCCTGGAGTTCATATTTACCTCGCCGACTTTTGTGCTCAACGAGGTGAGCGACACGATCAAGAGGGAACAGCGCGAGTTCCATATTCCCAAGGCCGAGCGCGAGCGCAGCACCACTGGAAGTGAGTTTGAAATCCAGCTGAAGAACCAGCTCACCCAGAAGGCGATAGCCAGGGAATGTGCTGACTGGATTAAACGCAAGGCCAAGTTTCGCTCCAATCGAGGCCAAGCGCCCATGCAGCCCTTTGCGGGCGTGCAAGGCAAAACCGGCGACAGCGTCTACATGCCTTTGCAGGGCTTCACTGCCGTGGACCTGGGTTACCAGCAGGGCAACGCCGTATCGAACTTTGTCACCAAAATAGATGAGCCAAGTGTTACCGCGACTTTTCTCAATCTGTTTGATCAGATCTGGAGCGACACAAGCAAACTGGAAGATGTGACCTCACGACTGTGCGACCACATTGCCTCGGTTTATCAGGAGAATGCCCCTGAGCGCATCTACTTCTTGATGCTCTACAACATCTTCCGTGAGTTTCTGGAAGACATTAATGAAGACGTGATGCCCAATGACCGTACCGGCTACCAAGACAGCCTGATCTGGCAGAAGCTGTTCAACTTCCAACGTGACGCCGCCACCGGTCTTATCAACAAACTCGAAACCTACAGCGGCTGCATTCTTGCCGACAGCGTTGGCCTGGGTAAAACCTTCACTGCGCTGGCGGTGATTAAGTATTACGAGTTGCGTAACAAGTCGGTGCTAGTGCTCTGCCCGAAGAAGCTGGCCGACAACTGGCTGAACTACAACCGCAATCTTAAAACCAACATCTTCGCCAAGGATCGTTTCAACTACGACGTGCTCTGCCACACAGACCTGACCCGCACCCGTGGCGAGTCGTTGGGCATTCCGCTGGATCGCGTCAACTGGGGTAACTACGATCTGGTGGTGATCGATGAGTCGCACAACTTCCGTAACAACGACATCTATAAAGACAAAGAGACCCGTTACCAGCAGCTGATGAATAAGGTCATTCGCCAAGGCGTGAAGACCAAGGTGCTGATGCTCTCGGCTACCCCAGTCAACAACCGTTTCAGCGATTTGCGCAACCAGTTAGCCTTAGCCTACGAGGGCGACAGCGACAACCTCAGCAAGAAGCTGCGCACTGAAAAGGACATCGACAGCATCTTCCGTCGCGCCCAGGCAGCCTTCAATGTTTGGACCGGTCTGCCACCGGAAAAGCGCACTGCGGCGGCGATTCTCAGCACCCTTGATTTCGACTTCTTCGAGCTACTCGACAGCGTCACCATTGCCCGCTCACGCCGACATATCGAGACTTTCTACAACACTGCCGATATTGGCAGTTTCCCTGAGCGCCGCAAGCCGCTGTCGTTTCATTGCCCGTTGACTTCGCGTAATGACGTCATCGGCTTCAACGAGATCTTCAACCAGCTGTCTCTGCTTAAGCTCGCCGTGTACGCGCCAGTTAGTTATATCCTACCCAGCCGGCTGAAAAAATACGAAGAGAAGTACGACACCGAAGTGGATGGTGGAAAGGGCAAGCTGAAGCAGGTCGACCGCGAGAGAAGCCTGCAAGCGCTGATGACCACTAACCTGCTCAAACGCCTTGAAAGCTCGGTAGAGTCTTTTCGCCTGACCCTGAAAAATCTGCAAAACACGCATCGGAACGCGCTGGATAAAATCGCCACTTTCAAGAAAACCGGCCTTGTCAGCGATTTCGCCGACGTCACAGCGGCCTTTGAAGATGCCGATTTTGACGACGACAACTTGCCGTTGCCTGGCGACATCACAATTGGTAAGAAGATTCAGATCAGCCTGGAAGACATGGATGTGCCGTCCTGGGAGCAAGACCTGCAGGGAGACCTGATCTTCATTGAAGAGCTGCTGGCTGAAATGGCCAAGGTTACACCGGCCGACGACGCCAAGCTGCAGCACCTGAAAACCCAGATCACCAGCAAATTGGCCTCGCCGATCAATCCTGGCAATCGGAAGGTGCTGATTTTCACCGCCTTCGCCGATACCGCCAATTACCTCTACGACAACCTGGCTGAGTACCTGCTGAGCACTCAACAGGTGCATTCCGGCAAAGTCACCGGCAGTGATGCGCCCAAGTCCACCCTTGGAACTATGCCAGGCAGCCGCCAGACTTATGACTTCCAAGGTTTGCTGACACTGTTCTCGCCGCGTTCGAAAGAAAAAGCGCTGATTTACCCGGACGAGCTGCGTGAAATCGACATTCTCATCGGCACTGACTGCATCTCCGAAGGTCAGAACCTGCAGGACTGCGACTACCTGATCAACTACGACATTCACTGGAACCCGGTGCGTATCATCCAGCGCTTCGGCCGTGTGGATCGTATTGGCTCGCAGAATGCCAGTATCCAATTGGTCAACTACTGGCCAGACATTAGCCTCGACGAGTACATCAACCTCAAAGAGCGAGTTGAAAACCGCATGATGATCGCTGACGTTACGGCCACCGGCGACGACAACGTGCTCAACGCCCAGGCCAACGACGTGGCCTACCGTAAAGAGCAACTGCGACGTTTGCAGGATGAAGTGATCGAGATGGAAGATATCAAGACCGGCGTTTCTATCACCGACCTTGGTCTCAACGATTTCCGCATGGATTTGCTCAATTACATCAAGGCCAATGGTGAGCTGAGCAGCGTCCCTAGCGGTATGCATGCGGTGGTCCCGGCGCAGCCTGCAGCGGGCTTACTACCCGGCGCCATATTCACCCTGCGTAACCGCGCCTTGGACGGCAAGTCGCATGGCGTTAGCCTCGACCGGCAAAACCGTCTATATCCGTATTACTTGGTCTACATCGGTAACGATGGCCGCATTATTCACGACTACACCGAGGCCAAGCGTTTGCTGGATCTGGCACGTAGTGCCTGCAAGGGCCACGATCAGCCGATTCGTGACGCCTACCAACTGTTCAATCAGGCAACTGAAGACGGTCGTAATATGCACGCCTACTCCAACCTGCTCGACCAAGCGATTCGCTCGATGATCGACGTGAAGGAAGAGAAGGATATCGACAGTCTGTTCAGCGGCGGTAAGACCACCGCGCTGGTCGACACCATCGCTGGGCTGGATGATTTCGAGCTGATTACCTTCATCGTTATTCAGGGCACGGTATGAGCCAGGCTTCAGTTACGCCTGCACTGTTTAGTTTTCCGCCGCAGGCCAAGGTTGGCCGCGTGGTGGCGAAGAGCAAAATCTACGAGCGTGGTTTTGTCAGCTCGACACTGCGCGATAAATTCGTTGCCCAGGTCGAGCAAATCACCTGGCAGTACAAGCTGGCCCCGGAAACCATCAATCTGCCGGCGCGGGGCGGTGTGGTAGAAATTCAGATCTTCGACATCGCACTGAAAACCGCCGAATTCGATGAAGAAGTACTGCGCGCCATCGACCGCGCTATCCCACTGCCGATCATCTTTCAGTTGCACCATAAGCAGCGCACCCGCATGGTGGCGACCTTTAAACGTCCCAGCGAAGCCGATGCCAGCAAGCGGGTCATCGATGGCTACTTCGCCGGAGCTTGGTTGGCGGCTGATGCCGAGCGTCAGCCCTTGCCGGTGGCGCTAGATCTGTATGGCCTTTACGAACAACTGCTGCGCAGCGTGCTGCCGCATCCAGCGAGGCCCAGAGAAAGCCTGCCAGAACAGCTGCAGCGATTGACCCAGCTGCGCAGACTGCATGGCGAGCAGCGCAAGCTGGAGGCCCGCTTGCACAAAGAAATACAGTTCAACCGCAAAGTAGAGCTCAACGCTCAATTGCGGGAGCTGAATGCCCAAATTGATCAGTTGAGCGCGTAAGCGCCAGTTCGTACCCAAGAATTCAAGAATTACAGGACGTCCCATGGACACGCTGAAGATGCACTCTAAAAACCTGACCGAAGCCAATATCGACAAGCTGGCTGAGCTGTTCCCCAATTGCATCACCGAAGCGTTGGATGCCCAGGGCGATTTGAAGAAGGCCGTCGACTTCGACCTGCTGCGTCAGGAGCTGTCTTCTTCCATTGTTGAGGGACCGCAGGAGCGCTATCAGCTGAATTGGCCGGGGAAGCGTGAGGCGCTGCTGGCAGCGAATGCACCGATTGCCAAGACATTGCGCCCGTGTAGAGAAGAGAGCGTTGACTTTGATACCACGCAAAATCTCTTTGTCGAGGGGGATAATCTCGATGCGCTAAAATTACTCCAAGAGGTTTATCTCAATAAAGTCAAGATGATTTATATAGATCCTCCTTACAATACTGGAAATGACTTCATTTATGACGATGATTTTTCTGAGGACGCGGAATCATATCTCAGGAAGTCAAATCAGAAAGACGAAAGACGGAGTCCGTTAGTTGCGAACTCTGAGTCCAATGGACGATTTCACTCTGCCTGGGTGAGTATGATTTACTCTCGGCTAAAGCTAGCGAGAAATTTATTGCGACATGATGGGGTTATATTTATATCTTTAGATGATGGTGAAATTGCTAACCTTAGAAAGGTTTGCGATGAGATTTTTGGTGAGGCTAATTTCGTAGCGCATATTGTGTGGCAGAAGAAATTTTCTCGCTCTAATGATGCGGCTTACTTTTCTACGATGCATGATAATATTCTCTGTTATGCGAAGAACTCAATTTCAAATGACTTATCTGGTTGGAGGTTAAACCTGCTGCCAAGAACAGATGCCGATAATGACGGTTATACGAATCCAGATAGTGATCCGCGTGGCCCATGGACTTCCGTTGTGTTGTCGGCCAAGTCGGGAAGTGACAAACTCAATTATGTAATTAAAACGCCGAGCGGTCGTGAGTGTAGTCCGCCAGATGGTAGGTATTGGAGTGTTAATAAAGAAAAATTCAATGATTTAGTACTGGATAATCGGATATGGTTTGGTAAAGGGGGGGAGGGGGTGCCTCGGCTTAAGACTTTTTTGTCCGAGGTTCAAGCGGGTTTGCGCCCAAATACAATTTGGTTTCATGAAGAGGTTAGTCATAACCAAGAAGCAAGGCAGAGTTTGAAAAAGCTGTTTGATGGTAAAGCGTTTTTTGATAGCCCAAAACCAATATCTATTTTGAAGCGAATGATATCTATTTCATCGGCCAATAAAGATGAAGTTTACCTTGATTTCTTTTCTGGATCCTCTACGACAGCGCACGCGGTAATGGAGTTAAATGCGGAGGATCAAGGCACTAGACGGCATATTTCAGTTCAAATTCCTGAGGCGTGCGATGCGGGTAGCGAGGCCTTTAAAGCCGGTTATGGAACTATTGCTCAAATAAGTAAGGAAAGAATTCGGCGAGCAGGCAAAAAGATCAAGGTTGAGTGCTCTGGCATGGAAGGTATTGAGCAGCTCGACATTGGCTTTCGGGTGCTGAAAATCGACACCTCCAATATGAAAGAGGTGTACTACACGCCGGATGCAGTGAGCCAGGATCTGCTCTCCGATCAAATCGACAATGTCCGCGAAGACCGCACCTCCGAAGATTTGCTGTTTCAGGTGCTGCTAGACTGGGGCGTGGATCTGGCCCTGCCGATCAACCAGCAAGTTATCGCCGGCAAGACCGTGTTCTTCGTTGACGGTAATGCACTGGCCGCCTGCTTCGATATAGGTATCGACGAAGAGTTCGTCAAACAGCTCGCAGGACATAAGCCGCTACGTGTGGTGTTTCGCGACGCCGGCTTCGCCAGTGATAGCGTGAAAATCAACGTCGAGCAGGTGTTCAAGCTGCTTTCGCCAGCTACCGAAATTAAGACGCTTTAAGGGGCTGATATGGATGCTCAAGCCATGCAGGCACTACTGGACTCCTTGATTGAGTGTTGGGAAAACGAGGTAGTGGAGTTCAAGCGCGCCGGGAACGATTACTCGACCGACGCCATAGGCAAGTACTTCTCTGCCCTGGCCAACGAAGCCAATTTGCGTAATCAAGAACGTGCCTGGCTGGTATTCGGTGTGGATAACCACAGTCGTAAGGCTGTGGGCAGCGATTACCGGCCTAAGGCGGAGAATCTGCACAGCCTGAAAATGCAGATTTCTGCTGCCACCGAGCCGAGCATCACCCTGCGTAATATTCACGAACTGCTACTTACCGAAGGGCGCGTATTGCTGTTCGAGATTCCGGCTGCTCCGTTGGGGATGCCGATTGCGTGGAAGGGGCATTACTACGCACGTGCTGGTGAAAGCCTGACCCATCTGGGTTTAGACAAGCTTGATGAGATTCGCCGCCAGGTAGGCGCGGCCGACTGGTCGGCGCAAGTAGTCGCTGGTGCTACCTTGGCGCATCTAGACGTTGCCGCGCTGTCTAGGGCGCGAGAGTCTTTCGCGAAAAAGTATGCCAACCGCTTTGCGGCGGATGACGTCATGAACTGGTCAGTTGCCACTTTTCTCGACCGCGCCAAACTGACCCGCGACGGCCAGATCACCCGTACAACGCTTCTATTGCTTGGCAAATTGGAGTCGGCGCACTTGTTGTCGCCGCATCCCGCCCAGATGACCTGGAAGCTGGAAGGCTCAGAGCGTGCTTATGAGCACTTCGGGTTACCGTTTCTGCTCAATAGCAGCGGCCTGTATCAGAAAATTCGTAACATCCAGATTCGCATCCTGCCGGAAGACCAGTTGCTGGCTATTGAACTGGCCAAGTACGATCAGAAAATTGTGCTGGAAGCGCTGCACAACTGCATTGCGCACCAGGACTACAGTCGTAATGGCCGAATCATTGTGACGGAGTTTCCTGATCGGCTGGTGCTGGAAAACGACGGATCGTTCTTTGAGGGACAGCCAGCGGACTACATTGCCGGAACCAAAACCCCAAGACGTTACCGTAACCCGTTCTTAGCTCAAGCCATGGCCGAACTGAACATGATCGACACCATGGGTTATGGCATTTATGAGATGCACCTTGGTCAGGCCCGGCGTTTCTTCCCCATGCCGGACTATGACTTATCCGAGCCACAGGCGGTGAGGATGACTATCCATGGCCGCGTTGTAGATCCCGCTTACAGTCGGCTGCTGATCCAGAAGACCGACCTTGCCCTTGTCGACATCCTGGCGTTAGACCGTGTGCAGAAAAGACTGCCGCTGGATGCCGCGATGGTGAAACACTTGCGCAAGGCTGGGCTTATCGAGGGCAAACGGCCCAATCTGTACGTTTCTGCTACGGTCGCCAAAGCAACAGCCAGTAAAGCCGACTACATCCGTACCCGTGGACAGGATGACGCTTTCTACAAGCAGATGATTCTCGATTTGTTGACCAAATTTGGTTCTGCTACCCGCAAGGATATCGACCAGTTGCTCAGCAACAAGCTCAGCGATGCTCTAGATGATGCGCAGAAGGAAACCAAGATCGGTGGTTTACTCACCAGCTTGCGACGTGCCGAGCGCATTAAAAATTACGGCTCGCGCAAGGCGCCAGTCTGGGTGCTTGCAGAATAAATGCAGAATAAATCATCCTGAGTTGCAGGATAAATGCAGAATAAATTAACGGTAAGTAGCTGATCCTAAAGGGCTAGACGCCTTGATTCTTACTTGCAATACCCTTGGGTCAGTCAGGAATTACGCATGAAACTGAAGTTTAAAGTCCAGCCCTACCAGACCCATGCGGTAGACGCCTTTGCCGACTGCTTTGCCGGCCAGCCAAAATCCTCGGGCGTGAGTTATCGCGTCGACCCTGGAGCTAAGCCTTTCGCACCGGCGGCACCGCAACAGATCGACCTGCTCGGTGCGAAGACGATTGAGCCTACTGAGGCTGGCTTCAAGAATGCAGAGCTAGCGTTGAACGTGGCGCAGTTGCTGGGAAACATTCAAGGCGTACAACGCCGGCAGAACCTACCGTTATCGGCGTCGCTGGCTAGCGACAAACATACGGGTTGCACCATCAACCTCGATGTTGAGATGGAGACGGGCACTGGTAAGACCTATTGCTACATCAAGAGCATGTTCGAGCTGAACAAACGCTTTGGCTGGAGCAAGTTTATCGTCGTGGTGCCGAGTATTGCCATCCGCGAGGGTGTGTACAAGTCGCTGCAAATCACTGCTGAGCACTTTCTGGAGAGCTACGGTAAGAAGGCGCGTTTCTTCATTTACAACTCCAAGCAATTGCACAACTTGGAGAGCTTTTCTTCGGATGCCGGCATCAACGTAATGGTCATCAACGTGCAGGCGTTCGCCGCCCGTGGTGCCGATCAGCGCCGTATCTATGAGGAGCTGGATGACTTTCAGTCGCGCCGTCCTATCGATGTGATCAAGGCTAACCGACCAATTCTCCTTCTCGATGAGCCGCAGAAGATGGAAGGGGCCAAAACGCTGGCGTCCTTTAGCGAGTTCAATCCGCTGATGATTGTGCGCTACTCGGCTACGCACAAAACCGAGTACAACAAAATCCACCGCCTTGACGCGCTGGATGCTTACAACCAGAAACTGGTTAAAAAGATCAGCGTGCGCGGTATTACGGTCAAAGGCCTGACCGGGACCAATGCTTATTTGTTCCTGCAGGACATCGAAGTCTCGACCAAATCGCCTGTGGCGCGGGTGGAGATCGAGATCAAGCAGAGCAGTGGTATCAAGCGCGTGATGCGCAAACTCGGCCGCAACGACAATCTGTACGACCTGTCCGGTGGGCTGGATCAGTACAAAGATTACGTGGTTGCCGATATCGACGCCCGTATCGACACGCTGAGCTTTACCAACGGTGTGGAGCTAGTTGCCGGGGAGGTCGTGGGCAACGTGGATGAGGCCGCCATGCGCCGCATCCAAATCCGCGAGGCGGTGAAGGCACATTTTCAGAAAGAGATGATGCTGTTCAGCAAGGGCATCAAGGTGCTGTCGCTGTTCTTCATCGATGAGGTAGCTAAATACCGCCAGTACGACGCAACCGGCGAATTGCCCGGCGAGTACGCTCAGATCTTTGAGGAGGAGTACAACGCCTACCTCACCGACGTGATGACGCTGGAAGACACACCCTACAACCGCTACCTCAAGGGTATTCAGGCTCGCCAGACCCATAATGGCTACTTCTCTATCGACAAGAAAAGCAAGCGACTAGTCGATCCCTCAGTGGGGAAAAAAGCTACTGAGACCGACGACGTGGATGCCTACGACCTGATCCTCAAGGACAAAGAACGCCTGCTGTCGCTCGACGAGCCGGTGCGATTTATCTTCTCCCACTCGGCTTTGCGCGAAGGCTGGGATAACCCCAACGTCTTCGTTATTTGCACCTTAAAGCACAGCGATAACAGCATTTCCCGGCGCCAAGAGGTGGGTCGTGGCATGCGCCTGGCCGTCAACCAGCTGGGTGACCGTATGGATGACCCGGCCACCGTGCACCAAATCAATGAGCTGACGGTGGTGGCCAGCGAAAGCTACAAGGACTTCGTTGGCGCACTGCAGAGGGATATCAGCGAATCGTTGTCGGCCCGGCCACGTGAGGCCAACGAGAATTATTTCAAAGGTAAAGTTTTACAAACTCTAACTGGCGACGTTGAGGTCTCTGCGCAACTGGCCAAGCAGATTTACAAATACCTGCTGAAAAACGACTACACCGACGACAACGATCAGATCACCTTGACCTACCACGAGGCCAAAAAACAAGAGCAGTTGGCAGAGCTACCGGCCGAACTGCAGCCCTATGCAGCCCAGGTGTTCCAGCTGATCGATAGCGTCTTCAGTGCGGCGCAAATGCCTGAGATTGGCGATGACCGCAAGGCCAAGATCAACCCCCTGAACTCGAACTTCGAGAAGAAGGAATTTCAGGCACTGTGGAACAAGATCAATCGCAAGGCTGCTTACACGGTTCACTTTGAAACCGATGAGCTGGTGGGCAAGTGCGTGGCGGCCCTGGATACTGAGCTGCGGGTTAAACCGATGCAGTACATCATCGAGCGCGGCAGCCAGCTGGAGAATGCCAGCTTCGACGATATGAAGAGCGGCACAGCCTTTAAGATCGCCGAAAGCTCGACCGAAAAGTACAACCACTCCGTTCATTCGGCGGTGAAATACGATCTGATCGGCAATCTGGCCGAGGACACCCAGCTAACACGCAGCACCATTGCCAGCATTCTCAAAGACATCAACGTGGCGGTGTTCAGCCAGTACAAAACCAACCCGGAAGACTTCATCGCCAAGGCCGCTATGCTGATCAACGAGCAGAAGGCCACGGCCATCGTCGAGCACATTGCCTACGATCCGGTGGGTGAAACCCATAGTTCGGACATCTTTACTGCCGAGAAGCCCAAGGATGATTTCAGCAAGGCTTTCGAAGCCAAGCACCACGTCTACGACTATGTGTTCACCGACTCCAGCATCGAGCGTAAATTCGTCGAAGAGCTGGACGCAAGCACAGAGGTGGTGGTCTACGCCAAACTGCCGAAGAGCTTCTTCATCCCGACCCCGGTCGGCAATTACAACCCCGACTGGGCCATCGCCTTTCAGGAAGGCAACGTGAAGCACATCTACTTCATCGCCGAGACCAAGGGCTCCATGTCCACGCTGGACCTACGTGCTATCGAAGCTTCAAAAATCGCCTGTGCACGCAAGTTTTTCGCCAAGATCACCTCAGAGCAGGTGAGGTACGACGTGGTGGATGGGTATGGGAAGTTGATGGAGTTGGTGAAATAATGAAAGCAACTGAAGCCAATCTGCTTAAGTTCCTTCGTAAATCGCCACAGCCTGCCCGGCAACATCCTGCAGTATTTTGACGTTAGTGCCCTAACGCGAGAGCGCCAAGGCGACTACCTATATGCCCCAAAAGTTGGGGCATAAGGCTCACACTGTGTGTGACCTCTGGGGCTATCGGGTGTGCGAAAAGTCGATTGATAATATGCGGCGATTGGACGAAAGAGCAGGCCGAGGAAGCCCCGGCCTGCTGGTATTGCGGGTTCAGGCGGAATGGACAATTAGAGGTGATGCCGAGATAAGGTAGAATTAGGACATTTGCGTCGCAAGCGGATGATCTATAAAAGTTTTATAGTAAACCACTCTAGGTTTCACTGATGGATGGGCGCAAACCTCGACCTTTCCTTGCACGCCTGTCGCGTGGTCTCTGGAATTTTCAATTCCGATAAGTAGATGCAGCGGCAGACCAAATGAGTGAATTTTCCCCTTATCTCGGCATACCCCGCTAGACAGGGCACGCCTGGGCTGGGCATCGATACGAAATGCACTGCATGTAAGCGGAGCTAGTCTATGTAGCTGCAGCTATAGCAAGTGAGGGCAACCACATACTTAATCTTGAGATGGTCACATAGCGTGCGCCTGTTCCTCGGTAAATATTTCTGAAATCCATCCACCGCGAGTGGATTCGACGCTCTGCTTTCATAGCATTCGCCTTAGTTTGAAACTCCAGAGCAATAACACAATCAGAAAGCTGGACAGTTGTTTCGAGGTTGATTGCTTTTACGAACTGCATGTCGGGAAGCCCGACTCTAGGAATCAAAATCACCCAACCTTTCGTTCTGCCTTTAGCGACAGTCGAGGTCTTAGAAATATCTACCGTTGAGCCAGCAATTACTACCTTTCGTATATCTGTGGAATGTAGAAAGGGTACTCCAGCCGGATCACTAACGTTCAAATGAACTGGAAGACTTCCGCGTAAGAGCGTCGCGGGGACGACGACGCTGCTAGGCTTCATCTCTTGCAGTGAAGAACGATGACGGCCTGGAGAAATTTGAACGACTGAAGCCTGTACCCTTGCGCCGTGAAATGTACATCGCTTCAGCTCAGCAATTTTTTGAAACTGATAATTCTCCTCCAATGTCTGGCGAGCAAAATGGTCTGTTTCGGAATAGAGCAGAGACTCCGGCGCTATCACAATTGCGCCCAGACTCGGCTGAAACAGCTCAAAGCTTCTTAGCAAATGAGCCATGGCGATGCTTCCCTTCATCTCTTTGCCGGCGAAGCAGATGTCGACAGACTTCTTTTTTCCGTGGCTGAATGGAGGGTTGAGTACTAGCAGGTCGACGGCATTTCGCTTCGATAGGACATCAACGGGGTCATTATGGAGCAAGTCGCCTACCGACAAATGCCATTCAGGCCTTCTTAAGCGCAGCTGGGATATAGCATCGACGTCTCGGTCTATTCCGAAGGATTGGACTGGTCCGAAAACGGCATTCGCGGCATCGAGTAGCCGACCTGACCCACAGGTCGAGTCCGCGCATGTTTTGGGTAAAAAGGGAAAATTCGCCCGCTCCAAAGCGCTCATCGCGACGTTCTCTGGGGTGTAGTACCTATCCATATCAATAGGCATGGAAGTCCTCAAAATCATAAATATGGACGATCCCCACGCCGGAGGTTCGTCCGCTTTTCTTAACCGGGTAGTCGAACATGATTTCCGTCGTCTCAGCGTATTTTATAGCGAAAAGTATGGAGCCGATTGCGTGTGGTTTGGTGCCGACGAGGGCCAAGTATATATAGTGGTCAGGGTAATCTCTACGGATCTTGTTCAATGCATTAAATGCCTCAAAAGGGCAGCTTGCACGAGCGTATCTGACCTCCGAATGAGCTCGATACTCGTCCAGAAACATTCGATTGCAGCCGACCGTGAACGCCGGATATTCGAGCTGAAAGCCGGGGACCCCCACAATTGGGATCACTTTTGGGGTCGGATCCAACTGGGATGCAAGATGTTCGGGTCGATTGCCCTCAAAGCCTAGCATCGCGATGAACAAGCATTTTTCTTCGTCTTCCGGCCCCGCTAACTGCACGAAACCGGGCAAAGGCGACAACCCTTCAAATGTAACGCTTAAATCGAAAATGGCGGATGAGGCTGGGCTCGGGTGAGGCGTGTAGGATTCGGGCTCGGCGTATAAAATGCGTGTCCGAATCTTCTGCGAGTATGCACTCTTCAGAAGCGGAGCCCAGATGTTGTGCGACAGCCCGGTAACGTCTATCAATATCTGCTTCGCGATAAAGATATCATTGATCGCATCTTCGTCCCTGAGGGATACGGTTTTTTCCGTTCCGTCATGAGTAACTAGGATGCTTTCTTTGTCGATGTTTTTGATAAAAATAATGCGCTTTGGATCGGAGGTGTGGATATGTTCCCACAAAGGAAGTCTGTCTCTGTACTCAGCTGAGTCAGCAGCCGATATTATTACTTCGTCAGCATTTATATCTGCTATGGTTATGTTCTGGAAGCGCTTGGTATTTAGCGACGGCGTAGGCATCGTAATCATTTCAATTCCTCGTCGTCATAGAACGCGGAGAATAGTGCGAGCTGCTCGGGAAGCTCCTCCTCAGATGTTTGCGGCCTATCATCTAGGAGTGTAGAGATGGCCCGAGAAGGTCGATTTTCTAACACGCTTATGAGAGTAGATGCCTCAATTGTCATTCGCCTTTTCTTACGATGGGATATCTCGAAAAACGCGCTGAAGATCCGGTGCAGACGATATTCATCATCTCGAAGCTCTGAGCTGCTGGTGGACTTAGTCCTAGGGTCGGACTCGAAAGCTAAGTGGCCAACGCCTTCTTGGAGTAACTCATGAACTCTGCTAGCTTCCGCTGGGCTTCCAGAAAGCACAAATGATGTAACTTCTGGGGTCTTTCCACTTGGTGCTCGAGCTAGTTCAAAAAAGACTTTACCAATTGCGAGAACAAGTCGTTTCAGCTGGACGCCGTGGTCTGCAAGTCCCTCCAGTTGATTGAGTCGTCTCTTTCCGACCTCTCTTGCCGCGAGCGTCTGAGATTTCGGGGATATTGTTAAAGGCGACTGTTTCGACGATTCTTCGTCCAGTTGATAACTGATGGCTGTATCGATCAGCTCCAGAAAATATCTAATATTTCCGGCTGCTAGCGAAAGAAGGGTTCGTTCTCCGCAGTAGTACTTTCTGATTCTTGCTCCTTTACGACCTTTCGACAACCAGAAAAGGCTAGCATAACCATGGTTGCCAAGCCTGGTCTTCCATTCAGTCTCGTTGTTGTACCAGTCTTGAGCGAGATCTTTTAACGACCCCCCCTCGCTTTCCTGCCAATATTTCAAAAAGTAAAGTTCGCCCTTCGACTTTTGTTGAAAGAACTCTATGTTTTTACTACCGTCTAACTCGGACAGAATGGCTGCGGCCACGCGGTCAGCGCCTAGAACTACGGCCTCTTCAGATAGAGATAGTTCTTGCAAGAACTCGCGGAGGTTGCTAGGGACTACAGCTCCGACGCTTTGAGCGTACCTTAATCTTAATTCCGCAACGGCCTTCGCGAAAAACTCGAAGCCCTCATCCGCAATCTCAATCTCGAGACAGTCGTCGGGTACTCTGAGTAAATCTTGGCCATCAAGCGTCTGTCTATTTCGTAGTCCATTTTTCCGGACGCCCATTTTGTAGGAAAGGGGCGGCTCCGCATGTTTTATATATGTATTAAGTATAGCCTGTTGATAATCAAGTAGATTTTCATACTCGTCGATACAGCAAAAAATTACTCTATCACCTAGCAAACCTTCTGCTCTTAATACCTCCGCAAAGGTTCGCAGTGGGGCCTCTGCCATGGATAGCGTTATCCCCATGTCTTTGAGCGGGTTGTTCACTTGCAACTGGAGAGACGATATGGATTTTTTTATTGTGCTCTTGAGTCGGACCAGTGTTTCACAGTCCTCCAAGCCAAGTTCATTAGATATTGTGCTGAGATGTTCTTCAGATAATTTTGAGCCCAGTCTAACTTCTAGCCAGGAGGTGAGAGTAACGAGTTCGCTGCAAACGATGAGATTAAAATAGTGGGCAAAAAGCTTTGACCATCGCTCCTCGTTGATACCACTTCCTGTGAACGCTCGGACACGATTCTTATTCATACGAACAAGAACGCCAAGATATTCTTGATCAGCGAAGGTCTGACCTTCTCCTTCAATTCTTTCCAGCATTGAGTCGTACCGCAGCGACTGGAGTGCAGTGGTTTTTCCTGTTCCGCGACCACCAACGAGAAAACATGGACGCATGACTTCAAGTTTGCCAAGATAGGTCGGTGTT
This sequence comes from Pseudomonas sp. p50(2008), assembly GCF_015351605.1. Taxonomy (NCBI): domain Bacteria; kingdom Pseudomonadati; phylum Pseudomonadota; class Gammaproteobacteria; order Pseudomonadales; family Pseudomonadaceae; genus Pseudomonas; species Pseudomonas sp. p50(2008). Next base: position 273,713 of record NZ_JACMYF010000008.1, on the reverse strand, counting down.
ACAAACAAATCCTTGAAATTAGCAGAAGGCCACTCAGCTCGGTTGTCGCCGAATAGCTGCCGTAAGACAGCATTTGGATTAAGCTCGCTCAATTAGTGGCTCCCAGTTGTTCGACCCCGGCGACCAGAATATCGGTAGTGTAGCGTCGGGTATCGAATGTTCAAAACCAAACATCAGTCCCCGCTGTTTATACCCGAACATCAAATAGTTCTGGTTCGTAGCTATATAATGTTCAGCGGGCGTTAAGCGTGTGCAGTATTTAGACAAAAACCTTAGAATTGGCGATCTCATGCTCGTGTTAGAGTCAAAAACACCCTGAAGGGTTGATTTTTGCTCAAGCACATGAGTGGCATATACTGCAACTGTTGGAGCTTGATTGTTTATATTTTTCAAGCCGAAGTCAGTTGTTACCAATGTCACATAAATTGCCGTGAAACCACTGATAGCGTTTGCTTTTTCAAATGACTTACTTGATTTGTCAACAGTCTTCCATGTGGATAAAAACTGATCGCCTGAGCCAACGAAATCATCGATGAAAACAACAGTCTTTCCATCGTAGGCGTGCTGAAGTGCGTCATCTGTATCCAAGATGAAGCTGTCATTCAAGTGAAGCAGCTGACGTGCCTTACGGCAAAGCAAATAGCCTGAATCGGTAGGGTTTGGATGCTCTCCCTTCACGGGCGTAAGGATTGCCGAGCCCAGGGCCGCTACGAGATCGTTTCCCCTTGGTGCTGAAGGGCCCTTAGGCATGCCGTCTCCAATCGAGTTGTAAGAGGCGACTAACAAAGCATCTGTCAATGTTCTGTTATAGAAAGTGAATTTATCCAAGAGAAATGCGGCCACGTGCGCATCTTGCTCATCGAAATTCATCAGCCAGGCGCGCGGGCGCAGCGTAGGCTCCGACGGCCATAGCCCTGCACGCTTGAGGATATCGCACTTAGCTAAAATCTCTTGGACTTGGGTATCTGCACGCAAGGGTGATCTCCATTTATCCTCGCTGCAGTTCGAGGTGCGCCGCTACCAATTCTGACGACTGCATCCATGTCCAGAAACGACGAAATAACACTTGGCGGATTCAGCGCGCGTATGGAAATTCTTAGCTGGAACAACGCTCGCATTTCCAATGCCGCTGGACATTTTAGGCTAGCAAAATGCTATCTAGCCGTCTACAGGCGCCTATGGCTGGTAGGCTGCAATCAACGCATGCTCGGGAATCCGAAGCTAAACAACAGCAAATCATGGGCGCGTTAGCCAGGTGCAGCCCCAACCCATTAGCTGGCGAATACCGACGAACGGTCATAGCCGTTTCTTGTTACGGTCAGGAAAACATTTTTGTAAAGTTTTGACCCCAAAAGCTCAGCTTTGACGAAGAAATTTTACGGAGAATCGTAAATTTCAACTTCATAAATGAGTACGCCAAAGCGCAGGTACGGGCCAAGGTTGAACAACCGATGGGGTCGCGGTGTTGGCGCTGACCGAAAACTGACCCGGTGGGTCAGTTTTCAATCAGCGCCAACAGCCGCCATGCGCCGCATCCAAATCCGCGAGGCGGTGAAGGCACATTTTCAGAAAGAGATGATGCTGTTCAGCAAGGGCATCAAGGTGCTGTCGCTGTTCTTCATCGATGAGGTAGCTAAATACCGCCAGTACGACGCAACCGGCGAATTGCCCGGCGAGTACGCTCAGATCTTTGAGGAGGAGTACAACGCCTACCCGCCTTATTGATCCCAACGCTTCCCTGATTGCTGGTCGTGGCTAATGGCTCATTGATATGCCTGCGGGCCTGCTTCATGCTGGTTGGTGATTTTCGACACCGATGTAGCTGACATGAGCGATGCGCGGCGGTGGGCTTTGTAATTATTCAATGGATGAGAGTCATGATCAAGAAATCGGTAACGGACCTCGCTTTTGTAAGCAGTAAGACGCCTCTGCCTACCGTTGAGGTAAACGTGGACAGTCTCGAGGCGTCAGGGCGCGGTCTCCATTCTACGGTTATGGGTGTGCTGTCCAGGTTGGCCAGGGAAGACCACTCGCTTAGAACAACCGTTTACCTATACGGTTCGGTAAGCGTTAATTTTCATGAACCTTGCTGGTCAGAATTTCTAATTGTGGCGGGGCCGAAAAGAGCTCTCACGGCCATGAGCGACGGCTTTCGATTGCCAGGCGTGAGATCGCGTAACAGCGATTATTTAATGCCTTCGTCAGGCAAGCGTACTTTTCATGTCGAAGATGGCCTGGTGTGGGAACAGGAGGACGGTGCTACCTGGTATACCCATGGTTTGGCAGAAGACGATGGCGCTGATGTCGACGACGGAGATCTTGAACCGTTCGAGGAGGAAGGCGGGCCTTCGTTGATAGCCTCGGACGATGAGGCGCTTGAGGATGACGACGCGGATGAAGATATCGTCGCTACGGGGAGGAAGGCTGCTCGGTTTCGTGCTGCACGATCGGACGCTAAAGTCAGCAGCATTCGGTCGACTATCGAGGAGGTGTTCGGCCTGCCATCGGGTTCGGTTGCGCTGTGTGGGCCTGACGGAAGTCCACTTCGAGGCAATGCATTGATCAAGACGTTGCGTAAGCGGTGGGATGAGTAGTGAATACCGAGAAGCCCGAAATGAACAAGGCGCAACGATGAGAGCGTCAGGACTCAGACCGGCCTTTTACTTTTTCGTCTGAAGTGATAATACATCTGGGATCGCCGCTTTGCCTTGTTCTGTCCTTCGTGCAAAAGCTTCAAGGTGTCTAGGAACCTGCGGGTACGGAAGTAGCAAGCACCTCATTTCCGAGGTGCTCTCATACTCTGAAGTAGAAGGGTGACTGATTGGGGGGAGTATCCCTCGCCCTTGAAGTTTTAGCCTCTGCTGGGGTCAAAGATCCAGCAGGTCTGATCAAAAGTATCCCGCATGGAATACTTCCCTCAGTCATATAACCAAGGCTTCAGCTCTTTCAGGTTCGCCACCACGATCTGCTGCGCCTCCGGCTTAGGATCCAAGTGTTTAGGATCGATCTGGTATCGCTGCAACACATATTTCACCAACGCCCCGCAGCTCGGGATCTCCAGCTGCCCGTCGATCATCCCGAAGTCGATCTGGATGATCAACTTCTGCGCCGGAGTCAGGCCTTCATCTGGCTTGATGATTACGGTAACCGGGGTGTTCCAGGCTTCATCGGCATCTATGCCGTTTTCTGTTTCACCATCCTGAATATCCGGAATCCCCCGTAACCGGCTTAGTACAAAGTCACGGTACTTACGGTTCTTCTCGCAATACGCCCGAACGTGCCAGCGCATACCACTATAGATCAGCGTGTGCGGCGCAATCATGCGGCCCTCCGGGGCCGGACTGTTTAGCGACACATAGTCAACGTCCAGACTCAGATGTTCACGGCAGGCCTTAAGCAAGGGTCGAAGTATCTCCGCTTTGATCGAGCGATCCGGCACCTCCAATACCCTGGTGTGTGCATAGGCTAGGGCCAGACCCTCGATATACGGCGCCCGAGAATTATTCTGATAAAGCAGGTGCAGGTACGCGCTGGCACTGTCGTCAATGAATAGCGGCTTGAACGTCTTGCTGGGCACGTAGCCCTTTATTTTTTTGTCATATGTAAGGTTTTTAGGCGCATGTTCGTTGATGTAGGTGTTGATGTCCTTGGACGCCTGCTGACGACTGATGCCGAAGCTCTGGATCAAGTGCCCCGTGGTCAGGCGGCCTTCCCACCAGGCAACGGTTTCAATCAAACGATAGCGAAGTGCCAGGTCCCAGCGAACCTGTTCAATGGATTGCGTACGTTTCATGTCCCCTCCATGTGCGTGAATACTTTACCTGTATAAGTCTACATTCTAGACCTGTCGTTTAACACTACATATCGTGTCGCTGTCTTCGGGATTTCCCGAACTCACCAAGGAAGCAGACATGAACGCGTTGGACATGGTTTCTACAGGTGCATTGATGTTGCTGGGCATCATCCTGTTGACGCTGGTGCTACAGACCCTGAGGTTGCGTGAAATATGGCAAATGATGCTGGATGGCCATAGGGCGGCACGCAGGACGGACATTGGCAATCTGGAAAATAAAGAACTGCGTTCGGCTCTGCGGGCGGAAAAAGCGCATGTCGATCAGCTACGGCGCAAGTTGGAGCTGCTTCAGCTGCTGATTCCGGCAGTCTCGGGGGAGCAGGCATGAACAGACTTGAACGGATCAAAGGCTGTCTGCTGGGCGGTGCTGTTGGCGATGCGTTGGGCGCCCCGGTGGAGTTTCTCGAGTGGCCTGCAATCGAAGCTAAGTTCGGTCCACAGGGAATCATCTATTTTGCCCCGGCTTACGGTATCACTGGTGCCATCACCGACGACACGCAGATGATGCTCTTCACGGCCGAAGGCTTGCTGCGGGCTTATGTGCGCGGCAGTTCGCGAGGGATTTGCCACGTTCCCAGCATTATCCATCATGCGTTGCTGCGCTGGCTGATGACCCAGGATTACCCTATGGCGATGCCTGTCAGCAGGGACGGGTGGCTGATCAAACAACCGGAACTCTGGTCTCGCCGCGCCCCTGGTACTACCTGCCTAGCTGCACTCAAGGCCAGTTCGCGGCTGGGCGCTGTTGCCGAGAACAACAGCAAAGGTTGTGGCGCCTTGATGCGCGTTGCGCCCTGTGCATTCTTTGCTAATGCCTTTGACTACGCTGCCCAGTCAGGGCGCCTGACCCACGGGCACCCTACGGGCTACCTGGCGGCTGGGCTGTTCGCCGATATTCTCCAGCGCATTGTCGATCGGCAAGACAGCCTGGAGCACGCAGTCACTCAAAGCTTGGCCAATTACGGACAAATGCCCGGTATGGAAGAAACACGGAGTCTCATCGAGCGCGTGCTGTTCTTCTTTTACGAGGGCTACCAACCCACCCCGCAACGCATAGGCGAATTCGGTGGCGGTTGGGTCGCCGAAGAGGCGTTGGCTATTGGGTTGTGGTGCGCCCTGGCCGCGCGCTCGTTCGAGGAGGGCGTGATCACGGCGGTGAATCACGGTGGCGACAGTGACAGCACCGGGTTGATCGCCGGGCACCTGTTGGGTGTTCAGTATGGTGCTACGGCGATTCCTGCTCGATGGTACGGGCAATTGGAGCTGCGCGAAGTGATCGAGCAGATTGCCGAGGATATTGAACGCATTCCGCGTGAGTACTGTGGGGATGGCGGAGAGTTTGATCAGCAGATTGAGCAGATGTATCCCGGCAGGTGAGGGAGCTGATGGGGTCGACTATGGGTAAGTTTTCAGGAGAGCTGCAATGCCAATAAAGCCCAGACCACTTACGTTTGTGTGCCGCGATTGCCAATGGAAAAAAACAGTAGCGCCGCGTAGCGATGCATTGGGGGTGGGTGAGTATTTCACCCAGTGTCCACGTTGCACCAGTAACGCAATCAAAGTTTTCGCGGCGGGATTTCTCGACGGGCTGCTGGCGGAATTAATGGCCAGAAGACGCAGATTCTGACCCGCACTGGGTCGGTTACAAAGGAGAAATGCGAACGTTGATTTTTATCGCAATATTGGTGGCTCTGATTGGCTTCTCAGGCATATCGCGGCCGCTCAAGATCGGTTTTGTGTTGTGCATGGGCTTGTTGATGTATTACATCTTTCTGTATGGAGGTAAGGCCGATCGATGTACTAGGGGGGGGGCTCGCGGAATTCGGAAAAAATCGTAAACTAAACTGAGGGGCTAGCGGCCGGCCTTGTCGAAGGCAGCCATGATGGTCTTGGTCAGCGACTCCATGGCTGACATGCGCTCTTCAACGCGGCCGTCTAGTAGGTCAACAATCTCGTAGGAGAAATGACTACCGCCCTGCGGGTTTTCATTCCTACTGACCACTGTTTGCAGTTGATAGGTGTCGGCAGATATCACTCATAGGAAAGTTCGTTGGCCAAGTATTGAAGAGCAGAAGCCGCCAAAAAGTAGCCATTCGCTAGCGCTCTTGCAAGCGAAGCGAACGACGTAAATAGTTTGTCAGGCTGGTATAAAAGTGTCGCGTGCGATGTTTCCAATCACATTGGTGGCTACAGCATCTACGGTTCCACCGATGATTCCTCCAAGTATTGGAACGGCTTTGCCAAGGTTAACAACACCCTTTTCACCAAACTTGGTTAAAAGCTTGAATCCGACGCTTTTGTTGATGGCGGTTATTGTTTTTCCTGAGATGCTTTTAATTGCGTTAGTTGCTATTTTTGTACCAACCACAATTCCTACATCTTTAAGTATGTCTTTCGCCGCGTCGCCAGCGAGACAGGCATAAACAAGAGTCTTTACCTTGTCATCCTTTAAGTCGTAACCACCCATCTTTGCTATTGCAGCAATCATCCTGATTTGAACATACATTACGGATGCGATATTTGCGGGGATTGTTACAGGCATTGCAATTATTCCGCCTAGGCCGGTTAAAAAGCCGGATGTTCCTGCTTTTGTATTTTGCCAGCGAATAAGAGAGTTTGCATTGTCGATTAGAGTGCCACTGTCTGACGTGTAACTGCTTGCCATTTCAGCCGCCGAATCTAAACCTGGCACGCCGTTAATTGCTTTGTCGTAGGCCCAGTCAAGGGCTTGCATAATCTTATTGTGCGTCAACTCATTTGCCATATGTAGACTCCATTCATGATTCAGCTTAACTAGATATAGGTATTCCAAGTTAATATTAACTTGGGTAGATGGTATTTTGGGTGAGTCAGTGCCTCAGGCCTAAATGACATGAGTGCCAAGGGGGGCGGGTGTAGGTCGATTATAATCCATGGCGGCAAGTCGCTTTGCGTGTGGTTCACTAAGCTCAGAGGGTAGCTCGCGACACAGAGGGAAATCAACCGGCGCATCGACCGCATGCCACTGAATCCTATCGGGGGCGATGATTTGCCTATGGCAACTTGCTCAATAAACGAATCCGGCTAGCGTTTTTTTGTGTTTTGATCGAGTTGGTCTTAAAAATTATTAAAGCTTCCTGGTTTTCGGCCGATATGCTTGAGAGTTATTGATCATCAAATAGGGATGTGTATGGGGTTCTTTGACAAGATTAAAGAGTTGGCTTTGAAAGCCAAGTGCGCTACAGGATTTCATGCTGGCAATTTCGTAAAGGTTGCAAATGGTCCAGCTTGTCACTTTGAAAAAACGTGCCCAGATTGCTATGAACACGTAACAAAGAAAGAACACCGCTATGGAAACGGGGTATATACAGAGTTCAGCTCTTGCGAGAAATCATGGGCTTGCGAGTATTGCGATCACGTGAAGAAAAAAATCGAGCACGAGGGTTATCGCGATGCAGGCATGGATGATAACTGCCGAGTCAAAGAAGAGTGCACTCGTTGCCGCCATACAAAAGTAGAGAAAGAAAACCACAGCTGGCATGAGGCCTCTAGGACGGAGGACACTATTGTTCTGTGGTGCGTGCGCTGCAAAAAAGAGAAGACGCGTCCGAAGAACAGTTTCTAATATTCCTCCCCCTTACTCGTTAAGCGCGTGATAAGAAAGCCCGGCTATCGTGTCGCAATGCTGTTCAGTTAAGGAAAAACGCTGCTTATCCCTCACCGGGAAAGCGGCGTTTTTTCTGGCTCTCACACCATGGCTGGTTGCTGAAAACTGCGTACCTATGGCTTAAGTGATAAGTATTGCGGCCATCGTGTCGACCTTGATTGATTCACAAAAGCCATCCCCGCAGACAGGGCGGCGCTTGGGAAGGCTAGGATTATCGGCGTACTTGGCATCAGCGCCAGGGGCGGGGATTGGTGGGGGTGAACAGACAGGTTTACTGTTCCCTTACGCTGTGCCTTCTGGGCCTATGCACGCAGCGATCTTGATCTCAAGGTCTATGTAGGCGTGTCGTGCGAGATGGCGAGCTGGGGCGTCCATCACATTGCTTACCATTGAACGCCAGAAAAATGGCTACATTTTGCCACTACTCCACTGACAACTTCTTCATTCTTCTATAGATTCCTGTCGTATTGCACCTCCAAGGCAGAAACCGCGCATGAAAATCGGTATTGATTTCGGCACCAGTTACTCCAGCGCTGCAGCTTTCCGCAACGGCCGCATCGAACACATCATGTTCGATGGGCAGCCGCAATTCAGGACGTCGGTATTCTTTCCAGACCGTGCCGTCGATATTTCCGGGTTTGAACTCACGTCGCTTAACGAGCACGAAATCAGCGAGGGAATTCGCTCTGCCAAAGCGTCTTTCGCCAAGCGACGTTCCGAGTACAACAAGGATATCGCCGCGATAGAGATGCGCGCTCGAGCCGCAGCTCGTAACAAAGCACCGATGTCCGAGGAGGAAAAAGCAGAACGCCGCGCCATGATAGCGAAGCCTTTTCTGAGCAGCGATCAGGACCTTCGCGAGTCGGCCATCAATGCAATCAAACGTCGCTGGCTGAGCGATGAGATCGCGAAGGCCAAAGAGGCTGACATTCACTTAGATACCGCGATCTTTGGCGAGGAAGCCATAGATGCCCTGTTCATCTACGAGTCCGGTCGGCTGGTCCAGTCGCCAAAGTCGATGCTAGGCTTTCGCCTGGAGGGGCCCCAGCGTGGCTATATCACCGGGATCGTGACACGCATCCTAAAGCACATCCGGGAACAAGCCAGCTCGCAACTTGAGCAAGAGGTGACGCAAGCGACTTTGGGTAGGCCGGTGCAGTTTCGCAGTTCGATAGGTCCGGACGGAGGTTTGCAGGCCATCGCCATACTGACCGAAGCTGCCGCTGCTGCTGGCTTCGATAAAGTCGATTTTCTGCATGAGCCTTCCGCGGCTGCCGTGGGTTATCACAGGAGTTCAACGACTGTTCACCATGCGTTGATCGTCGATATCGGTGGTGGGACCACCGACATCGCATTGGCTAAAGTCGGCACAGGGGACACGCAGCCTCATATTCTGAACACTTGGGGTGAGCCCAAGGGCGGCACTGATGTTGACCTCGGTCTTTCGCTCCGCTCAGTGATGCCGTTGTTCGGCAAGGGGGAGTGCCCCGAGTTGTTGGCGCCCGTATTTATGGATGCTGCGTCTGTGAGTGACCTTAATCGTCAGAAGTCCTTCCGGGATCGCCGTTTTGCTCATACCCCACTTCCATACGCGTCCCGATTGGCGGAGTTGCAGAAGCCGGGCATCCCCGTGCGCCTGAACCGTGACGTGGAGAAGCTGAAGATCGAACTCAGCGAAACCGCACAGAGCGAACGTTCGCTGGATTACATTGAGCAGAGCCTAGTGGCGCAAGCGACCGATAGCCACTTGGCATTGGCCGCCGAGAGTTTCATGCGCACCTTTCAAGCGCTTCTTGCGCAAGTCGCCAGCGAGATCCAGGACTATACCCCGGTGCTGTTCTTGACCGGCGGCATGTCCCGAGCGCCCTACGTGATTGAAGCGGTAAAGCAGGCCTTCCCGCAATGCGATATAGCACCCAGTGGAGCCTCACTGGGAGTCGTCGATGGACTGTCGGTGCACGCATCATTGACCCAGGATGTTCGGGTTCCCGAGCCCACCTGAACATCCCTTAACTCTAAATGACCAAGGACCGTCATGATTGACTCAGTTGTTTCAATATCCGAACAAGCGTTTTTCAGTATCGTCACTTCAGCACTGGAGGCCTACAAACTGGAGCATGTTTTAACCTGCGGCGACTCTGCGGCGGGCGTAGAAACGTTCGGGCACCTGTGGGGGTACTGCCAGCCACTCATTGGCAGAAACATGATGCACAGGGTGGTATGGGCAGACACATCCACAGCCGTTGAAAGAGACCAGGGCTCAGTCTCCTATACCGATGAAGCGCAAGAGCTGAAACAAGGCTTTATCGACACTTTTTTTCCTGAGGTCTGCTACCTGGGTGACTATCACAGTCACCCATATAGCCACGAAGATGACGAAATCAAAACCGAACTCGAGCTTGAGCGAGGTCACCTTTACCGATTCTCCGAAGGGGATTTCCGCTCGGTTAAATCTTTGCAGGATAAGGCACTGGACTACCGGGTTGGCCTTGTGGCCACCGTGTTCGAGCGTGAGCGGAAAGTGAAGCGATCACTGAAGAAACTGGACGGCGAAAGTTGCATCAGATTTCAGTACCTGAACATGACGATCTGGCTGAAGGCCTATGTCTGGACCTCGGACGACAACGATAACTATCGGCGCAAGGCGGACAAGATGGTACGTCTGGTGTGTCCGAGTTTGAATTTGTTGGCTGAGTGACGCGGTATGGGACGCGTTGGGATCGACAGGTTGGCAGCGTCGAAGTTTAGGGGGCAAAGCCTGGGCGGGGGCTTGAAGGTGCATGGGCTGACGTACTGATTGCGCTAGTGTCCAGTCTCAAAAAAACGTTCCCTTTAGGCAATGATGCCATCGTTTCTCGTGCACGCTGGATCCGCTCAAGCGGGTGATCGTCCGTGATAGAAAGGATTCGATGCGCCCTGCGTGCACACCCTGTACGTGGACAAACCGGTGAAGGCCACAACCTGATACAGGCCATTGCCCCGGGTCAACCGCGTATTCAAGGACAAGCAGGGCGGCCTGGTGGTGGGCTACATCGGTATATCCAATGAACTGAAGTCGGCGCTCAAGGAGTACACCGCGAGCAAGAGCAATCCGTACTATCACCTGCATCGTGACGACCTGGCTCGACAGGCTGATTTCTTTTATAGAGCCAGGTACCTCTGCAAGTCGGCTACCAAGATCTTTGGCAATGGTAGCCATAGCTTTGGCTGCAGCCGAAGCTAAGTACAACCGCAGGATCACGACAAAAAATAAGTGATTGGGTACCGTGCCGATGACCACCCCGGCATCAGCCAAGGGCGGTCATCGGCCGGTGTGAGCCTAAGAGTTACAGGCAACCTCGTTCAGCCAACGATACGCAGCCTTCATGGCCCACGACGACATGATCCAATATTCGGGTGCCGACCATGTTCAGGGCGTTCTTGAGCGTTGTGGTCAGGGTACGATCGGCTTGGCTGGGCTCCGGGTCGCCAGAGGGATGATTGTGAACCATAATTACGGCCGCGGCGTTGTGCTCCAGCGCGATCTTGACCACTTCCCGTGGGTACACGCTCGCACCATCCAGCGTGCCTCTAAACAGCTCTCTGAAGCCTATTACCCGGTGCTTGCTGTCGAGCAGCAGTAGTGCAAAGACTTCGTGCTCGTGGTACTGCAGCAGTGTTTGCAGGTGGCTGAAGACCTGCTTCGGCTCTGTCAGTGCCCGGCCTTTAGACAGGCGACTCATTGCCAGTTGTTGCGCCATACGTAGGATGTCAGCTTCGGTGACAGGGGAGTCCATGACATAGGTGCCGGTCGTTTCACCGGCTTGGAGTTTGTGATATTTCATTTGGGTCTTCCTATACGAGTGCGTGAGAACGAAGGGTTCTGAGAAACCCTGTTACTGGACGGTGGGCTTGCCGTTGTGTCGCGTGGCTTGCGACTCCAATTTTTGGGCGAGTGAGGGTTTGGCAGGCGCTGCCGGTTGGGCTTTTGGCTCTAAAGGGCTGGGCTGATCTTCAATGCTGGGGAAGAACTCCTCGACGATGGCCCCGGTGTCCTCCTCACTGTCTTCAAAGGCCCCATTGTTAAAGCCCTGCCGGGCCGCGTGATCCAAGGCGCTCTGGTCAAAACCCGCGGCTTGTCGGGTTTCCTCCAGCTGCTGGGCTTCCAGTAAGGCGTCTTCTAAGCTCAGGCCGCTGCGCACCGTGATATCGACGTAGAAGATCGGTGTGCCGTGGCTCTGCCGAGTGGACTTACCCCGCAGACGCAGCTCCAGCGGCAGACAGGCCAGGCGATTGCCGGAGATTGCGCTGAAGTACTGCAGGCGTGCCGCCAGGGTACGTATGCTGTTGAACCCAGTGGTACGGAAGACGAAACTGCCCAGCGGATCGTCATCGCCAATTACCACGTTCAGCCGGCCGTAAGGCTTGCAGGCATTGCCTTGAGCCAGTGAACAGCCATCCGGTGAAGGACAGGGCAACGACTGGATGCCGTCCTTGGTCAAACGCTTGCAAGTCTCGCCGTTGCCTACACACAGCGGCCGGCCGCTGTTACGGTCAAATAGGCTGTAGTCCGCCCGAAAGTTCAGGTCAGGCTCGTTGAACAGCAGCCGGATCGGAATACTGCGTAGCTTGCCGTCCTGGCCATTGCGCAGCTCCTCATTGAGTGGATGCAGCAGCCAGCCGTCGCGGCTCTGTACTTGGGAGGTAAGGGTGAATTGATCGTCCTTTTCCGGTAGACGCTTGCCGTTTTTCTCGACGACCTTGCCGATGGAAATGCGCCCGAGTACCGGAGGGGTAATGGCTAAACCTTTGAGCATGGCGGTTCTCCTTAATCCGGAAATAAAAAAGCCACCGGGACCTAAACGGTCCGGGTGGCGTGGGTGAGTGGGATGATTCAGCCGATCAGGAAGCGGCGACTGCCTGTTTTGATCTTGGGGTAGCGGGCCTGCAGGTAGGGTTTGTCCTTGAGCATCTGTTCGACATCCAGACCAAGGCTGTCTTTGGACTTCTTCCAGCTGATGTAGCCTTCCGCAAACTCTGCACGGGTGGCTTCACCCATGGCCTGCTGCAGGACCTGCTTGAGCTGCGCCTCACGCGTCTCTTGCTGAGCAATGCGCTGGCGAACAGCCTTGAGCTCTAGGTAGGTGCTGGCCAACTCCGTTTGTTGGCTGAAGTCCAGGGTCTGCCCGTTATCCTCGGGGTAGAGGCAGCGCAATGCCGCGTCTGCTGAGGCCGTGCCATCGGCCTGTGGTGGGGTGTCACTGACCACGTAATCCCAGAACAACCGCTCCAGGTCGATCAGCCGAGCAATCATCGATTCGTCCCGTTCGATGCGATGGACCTCCAGGTGCTGGCCACCGAGCAGTACCGCCACATCCGCCGCCTGCTTGCCGGTGACGGCGAGCTGATGCATGACCTGCAACTGCACATACTCCGGTACACCTTCTTTCCAGAGGCGAGCCCCGTTGATACCGGCCGTTTTACATTCGAGGATCTGCACCTCTGGCGCGCCGATCACCTCTCGGTCGATGTTGGCCAGCATCCAGGCCAGTTTTGGATCAGGATGCTGCAGCACCGCATTGATGCGGCGGACCCGATGACCGCTGCGCCGGCTGTAATGCGTCGCCACGATAGGCTCCAAAATGTTGCCCCAGTAAGCTGGGCTGTCTTCATCCTGTGGATCGAGTTTGGGCAGTGAGGTGTCACGCCCAGTTTTCTCCAGCCACAGCTCCAACTGGGATTTATATGGGTTAAGTCCGACGGCTGCTGCGGCATCCGAACTGCCGATACCTTGTTTGCGAACTGCCAACCAGTCCTCACGCGGCAGTTGTTTGGTCCCCACCAGGCGTAAGGCGGGACGGGGTTTGTTACTGGGGTGTTGCAGAGTTTGTGTGTGCATGATGTTTTCCTGTGCGGCATAAAAAACGCCCAGCCAGCAGAAGCTGACCAGGCGCTTTAATAGTTGATTAAGTGAGTGGAGCTAGGCGGCGAGTTGCAATGCGGCTTGCAGGGCGCGTTGTTTGATGAGAGCCCCTTGGCCAAACCAAGCCGAGTCCATGCGGTATTCAGTACTTCGGGCACGTCGCTCGTGATCAACGTACTCGGTCACCGCATTGAGCAAGCCCCACGCAGTTCCTTGGGCCGATTCCAGCGTGGCGCCGCGACCTCCGCCTTCGTATAGGCTTTGAACCTTGCGCAATGCGCGCTCGTTCGGCAGGACTTCGGGCAGTTTGCTATTGGGGGGGACGTCACACACAACGCTCATGAAAAAGCCCATCGCTTCATGCCACTGCACCTTGCGTTCAGACAGAGTGCGCATTCGATGCATGAAGGTGTCCCACTGTGAAACGGCGATGCCTAACTGCTTTTTCACCGCCTGCGGATCGAAGCGGGTGTTGTGCGGTACCTTGATCGCGCGGGTGGTGCCATCCAGAGCGATGGTCAGGGTGTTGTTGCAGACCACGCGCACGGTGGTCGGGGTCGCTGTGGTGGCCAGAGTGCCATCACAGGAGGTGGCCAGCAGTAGGTAGCCATTCACCTGGTCGTTACCACGGAGCGTCGTGCCTTGCCCAGTACGGGCCAGCGCCCAGAACTTGCGACCGCCTTTGAGCACTCCAGCGGTTTCCAGCTCGTAGCCCGAGACTTCGGTGAGATCGCGATAAAACTCCAAGACCTCACGCGGCTGCACGACCTGGTAGCGCTGAGAAACCACCGACAGAGGGGCCTTGGTGTCGGAGCGATACAGCACCTTCTGCTCAGGGAAGGTATGAATTGAGCCCAGGTGCCCGATGGCGTCAGACTTAAAATGGACCGGGCTTTCCTGAATCTGCCAGTCCATACCCGCTTCACGCTGCCAGACTTCGAGCGGTTGTTTGGGGGAGAGGCGACTGCCCAGACCATGCCAGGGCGTGGCACCAACGTAAGCCATTTGTTCAACGAGATGAGCCATGGGAATGATTCCTTGCGAATGAAGGGAAAAGCGCGTCGTTTCATTAACCAACGACGCCTGTTCACAACGACTTAACGGTTGACGCTGAAGCTGTAACCGCACGCCAGGCACTGATAGTTGTGAAGGATTTTTTCATCGATCTGCTCGCCCAGCGTGGCCCCGGCAATGCCACCTGCGACCCCACCGAACAGACCACCCAAAATCGCCCCGGCGATGCTGCCGATAGCGATTCCCACCGGCCCGCCGACTACTCCCAGCACCGCGCCGGCTTCTGCGCCTGAAAGGGCGCCGGCGGCACCGCTGGCCACACCGCCTGCCGCACCAATTAATCCACCCGTTTGTTTACCGATATTTTTCGTGACGACGCGTCCAGAGTTACAGCTTGGGCACGGGTTATACATACGCAGATCCTCTCCAGTGATGAGCGTGCTGAGCCAAAAGTGAGCACGCCAAATCCCCGACAGCAGTCGATACCGTGGGGCGTTCACGTAGGTGATATAGATCTGAAATATTTTCGGATGTGATTTCGATCGGTAACAGCTGGTGCTTGCGGTAACTGAACTCGGGTTGACTTGCCGATCTCAAGACCTATAATTACCAAATGGTAATTAATGGTGGTTGTAGATGCTCCGACAATCTGCGGCAAAAAGTGGGGATGCGACGTGCAGATCTCGTCGCAGAATAAAAAGTAGATGGGCGTTAATAGTGGGTTGGCCGCTTGTTACAACCAGAGTGCGAATGTCAAGGCGCTTCGCTATGGCATCGTCCGTGCTGTTCGCTTCTGCGGTGGCAGTCTGGTACCCGATTCCGTACAGGGATAGTGTGACTACTGATGATGCCTACGTCCGGGCCGATCTGACCCCGCTAGTATCACACGTTGAAGGATATCTCGTGGATGTGCCGATCCGCGACAATCAGAGAGTGCGTTCTGGCGATTTGTTGGCATTAGTGCAGGATGCTGATTATCGAGAAAAGGTCGCCGAAGCTCAGGCTAAGTCTGATTTAGCCGCTGCCGCGCTGGTCGAATCTCTCAGCCAAAAGCAATATCAACAGATTCAAGTAGAAGCGGCTGCGGCATCCTTACGGGCTTTACACGCTGAGTTGGATCGCGCAGTTGCTGATCACAGTCGCTATCATGCTTTACTGCCAAGTGGATCGGTGTCTCGCCAGCAGGTTGATGGTATTGATGCAGACGTTAAGCGTTTGAGCGCTAATCTTGCCCAGAGGCGCGCCGAGTGGATGGCGGCGCAACAGCGGGAGAAAATGAGCAATGCGAGTATAAACAAGGCGAGAGCCAATCTTCAGGCTGCACAGTCGAGTCTGAATCTGCGCAATATAGATCTTGGCTGGACACGTATCACGTCTCCGGTTGATGGCGTCATTGGCGAGCGTCATGTGCGTCCTGGTATGTATGTGCGCACCGGAACGCTGATCGCCGATGTAGTTCCGCTGCCACATGTTTGGGTGGTCGCAAATTTTAGGGAAAGCGAGATAACGCATATACGCCCAGGACAGCGCGTTACTATTTTGGTTGACAGTCTGCCTGGTCAAGCATTCGACGGTAAGGTTGACAGTCTTCAGCCTGCCAGCGGGGCGCAGTTTGCTTTGCTTCCAGCCGACAATGCGACAGGTAATTTCACTAAGGTAGTTCAGCGTTTTCCGGTGAAGATCACACTTGACCCGAGTCAGGATTCGCAGTCCTCTCTGCTCCCGGGTATGTCTGTTACTACGACCATTCACACATCAACCGGACTGAGTTCAGGAAATTTTATTGATTGGTTAACCGGCTGGCTGCGAGGGCGGGTGTGAGTGACTCTTTAGGCCCTGCCGTATCAGAAGTGAATAGTCGGCTGAAGTCGCGACTTTTTCCCGGATCTTTGATTCGATGGGATCGTCGGCGTTTTTCGGCCTGCGTGGCCGCTATTGCTGCAGCCTGGATGACCGTGCTCGGTGCCCGATACGTTGTGCTGGGATTTGCCGATGTACGGGGTGGTTTAGGCCTGGGGGTTGACGAAGGTACTTTGCTTTCTTCAGCTTATGCCGCTGGAGATGTAGTCGGCGTGGTGATTGGCTGCTGGTTGGCAACTGCGTTATCACTTCGACGGGTGTTGTTAGGGGCAACGTTGCTCTTTATGGCTACCTCGGTATTAATGGCGTTCAGCCCTCCTTATGCTGCTCAGGTCATCGTTCGCTTTGCACAGGGTATGGCCGGCGGGGTCCTATTACCGATGGCGATAGTTGCGCTATTGCGAACTCTACCGGCTAGGCATCGTGCTCTTGCTTTGGCACTATATACCTCCGCCTCGACTCTGGCCCCGCAGTTGGCCGCTGCAATCACAGGCTGGCTGCTCGACCACTGGGGATGGCGCGCACTGTTTCTCGCAAACCTTCTGCCTGGCATATTCGCATTGATCGCGGGTTTCTATGGTCTGCCGCGCGAAAGACTGCGTTTGCGGCCTTTGCTTCATATGGATCGGTTTGGAATGCTCCTGTTCGTTGGCGGGCTTGGCATGCTCGCCTGTGCTTTCGATCAGGGTAATCGGCTTGATTGGTTACAGGCAACCCCAATTAGAGTGTTGCTATTCGCCGGTACGGTTGCCATATGCGGATTTATATATCACGTGGTCAGAGTGAGGCATGATCGCCTGCTTAATGTAGAACTGCTGTCGAGACGCAATATAGTACTGGGCATTTTGGGAATTTTGCCTTTCAGTGTCGCTGTGACAGGTTGCAGCTATGTGATTCCCCAATTCCTTATACAGATACACAGCTATCATCCGCGCGAATTGGGAGCGGTGCTGTGGGATGCAGGCTGGCCGCAATTGATTAGTTTTGCGGGCGCGGTAGTGTGCTTGGATAGGAAATGGTTGGGAGGTCCCCGTCGTTTACTTGTATTGGGGGGCGTATTGGTCGCCACGGGTGCTCTGCATGACAGCTTGAACATCGACGGCTCATGGGAGGGCGATGAGTTGCGCATTGGGCAGATATTGCAGGGCTTAGGGCTGCCCCTGATCTTGTTGCCACTGCTGTATTTGTATGTTGGTGATCTTTTGCCGCGCGAGGGATTGCATGCTGCTATGGCATTCAATGTTATGCGCAGTATCTGCGGTACGGCGGGTTTGGCTTGGGTTAGCACTTTGGATCGAGTACGTGAGCAAACCCGATCTAATGTACTTATGGATCATGTGAGCACATCCTCGGCCGCTGTTTCAGCGAGGCTGGATGCCCTTATCTCGGCAGTCAGTATGCGGTCCAGCGGCAGTGATCAGGCGACGGAACAGGCATTGCATCTACTAGCTAGTAATGTGCGGCTTCAATCTCAGATTTTGGCGCATGCCGATACCTTGGCAGCGATCGCTGTGGTTACATTAATAGGTGCAGTGTTGGCGGCATTTATGATGCCCTACGGATCGGGACATCCCAGTTCTAATGTCCGCCACGCTTGAGTACCGTGCTTATTAGCACTCTCGCCAGAGTGTATGATATTTAATGGTATCGATACTCAAAGGACTTCATTGATGTTGAGTCTGAATAATGCCCTTTAGTCTATTGCGGCGGCGCAATTTAAGACTGAGCGAATCAATCAGCCGATGAGGATTGCGGTGGAGGACGCTGGAGAGGATTTAATCGCGCATATCCGGATTGGTGAGTTCGGTATTAGCCCTTTAGATCTGGCTCGATATATTCAGTCAGGCGGACCACTCTTCGCTATAAATAGTTCGAACGGGGAGGGGGGGGCAGTTGCGATATATTCTTGGCGAATACAGTTGCTTCGCGACGGTACTGTTATAGGAGCCGTCGGAGTGATTGGCGGTGCGCGTGAGCGGGACGATTTAATCGTGTGAGCTGGCGTCGCAACTTTTAGTTAGCTCCGTCGCGCGTCAATGCCTGCATGGCAGCAGGTGCTCCATGCAGGAAGCGAATGATAGATATTTCGATAAAACGATCCAGATCTTCCGGAACTGTCATGTCATATACCCAGCGACGTTGGGCAAGATAAAATAATTCACCGTGTAATCCCCATGCAACTTCAAGCTCAGCCGACGATAAGGTCTCACCGGGTGGCTTTTCGCAGGAAAGCTCACGTAATTCCATCGCCACTGGTTCGATCACTTTGGTCTGGATTAGGGAAAGATAACGTTGACTGATGCCGACGCCCTTGAGTCCTGCAAAAATAAAAATCCTAACCCAGTCATATCGAAAGATCGCAGGCAAATATGCCTTGTAAAAGTCGATTAATCGCGCTTCCAAGGTCTTTCCAGGCTGCTTTAGCATTGCCTCCCATTCAGGTTGCCAGCGGCTAAGGTAGACCTCTTGGTACACTCTATCTATCAACGCCTCTTTCGTTGCGAAATAACGAAACAGGTTCTGGTGTGTGATTCCAAGGCGTTCGGCTAACTCGCGTAGGGTACCTTCGAATCCGACCTCGGCGAAAAAGCGTACCGCCTCTTCAATAATCTCCCTCTCACGCTCTTGGGGGGGCATGCGTTTGCGTTTGTTTGGCGTTGGCCTCGAGGAGTCGTCGATCGTCTCGGCGGGGGCACATTTGCGTTTCGATTGTGGTGATCTGATCATGCTTTCAGCATAACGATAGACAATCGCTTGGTAAACAAGGTGGGACGCTTTGCAGTGAAATGTCGCACCACGCTCGCTAATTACTGATTGGTAAATAACTATTGATCGGTTGATTTTTTGCCCTATAATTACCATCCGGTAATTATTCACGTTGCGGACAAACTGAAGCGCATTTCAAATCAATTAGGAGGATTTCTGTAATGGCTAAAGCCCCCGAAACTGTATCAGTCAACGATCAGCGTTTCCTTGCTGGCCAGGCGGCGTTTGAGGAGATCACTGGGCTGCGTTCTAGTGAATTCTTGGACGGGCTAAAGGACCTTGCTCCTGCTATAGGCCGATTTGTTATGGAGTGGGAATTTGCCGATGTCTATGGGCAGAGTTCGTTAGATCTGCGTACCAGAGAACTCATTATGGTAGCTGGATGTGTTGCGCTAGGAGCAACTGCTGCTCCCATTCTGAAACTGCGAATTGGCTCAGCCTTGCGTGCCGGTGTTTCGCGTCAGGAAATTATTGACACAATTATCCAAATAGGTATAGCTGCCGGAGTTCCTGCTGCACTAGCGGCGATTCAGTCTGCTGGAGAAGTATTTGCAGTGCTCGATGCTTAAAGTGTTATCTGTTGCTTTTTTAATAGGGAGCTCGAGAATAAAACAAGGCTCTGCGATGTTTGGAAGGCCCGGCTAGGGGTGGTCTGAGGTAGTCATATTT
This sequence comes from Pseudomonas sp. p50(2008), assembly GCF_015351605.1. Classification (NCBI taxonomy): domain Bacteria; kingdom Pseudomonadati; phylum Pseudomonadota; class Gammaproteobacteria; order Pseudomonadales; family Pseudomonadaceae; genus Pseudomonas; species Pseudomonas sp. p50(2008). Next base: position 254,003 of record NZ_JACMYF010000008.1, on the reverse strand, counting down.
TTTTGTAAAATTCGGCTGCCTTCAATTTTGAAAGTGCCGATTTGATCCAAAACGCTCAGATCACTCACTCATTCCTATCTTTATTAGCCGCCGTGAGAACCTCGCGGTGGCTATTCCCTATATTACAGGCACACCTCTCCTGTATCGCTCGCTAAATGTCGGAATGCCATCCACAGATTCGACATTGCAAATCGCGTCGCCAGATGTGCCGTGTCCTTTGCCAGGCTAGGGAAGCGTGTTTTCACAAAACTGAACTGGCTATTGATCATTGGAAAGGGTGTTAGAACTTATTCAAAATTACTTTACCGCTCGCTTCTGTAGGCTCGTTATATACGTCGCTCTGAATCGCATGCCTACCTGCAGTGGGTGTCGATGCGACTTCAATCGGGATACTACTGCCAAGCTTATCCACTGCCACTGGGACACAAAAACATAAATCTTTCTTGGGTCATTTTTCAATAAGCTCCAACATGTAAGCCTGTGCTTGCTATTGTGTAGCTGCGAAGCGACGCCCGGTCTGGCTCTGACGTAACAGCCGTATTCATCGTTAGCTGAGTAAATTTTTAAGCCTGGTTACTGACAAGCTTTTAAGCAGGTTGATCATCACTCCAGTGTTCCGTCACTTGAAGGATGTCAGCTTTGGTGGTCTTAGCTTCATGATGGTGAGAGCCATGGCAGTTTGAGAGTCTGCCACAGCTATTTGTTAAAAAGCTAAACTCACTTCGCGTCTATATCCAGCGCTAGCTTGTAACTTTTCTGGTTTTCAAGGTTTTTAATGTAGGTTTCAATATGTGGAAATTCGCTCTTGGATTTGAGCAGGTTGAGCGCGCCTTTCACCACAAATCCCAGCATGAAGTCTGCTCCTGTGAGTCTCTCCTCGATTAAAAACTTTTTGTTATTCAAGTGGTTGTTTAGATAGGAAAAAACTTTATTGAATTCAGCTTCGGCGTAGTTGTTAAGGAATTTTAGTTCGGTTCCAGATTGTGTTTCAAACTCATTAAATATTTTCAGTAAGAACGGAAGCATTGCCGAGCTTTCTGAGAAATGGATCCATTGTAAGTAGTCAAGGTATTCTGCAGAGCTTTCTGTTGGTGCTAAATGAGGTGCAAATTTTTTTATCAGGATTTCTGCGATCGCGCCTGACTCCGCAATTATTTTTCCATCAAGCTCGATAACTGGAGATTTGCCTAGGGGGTGAATGCCCCTCAGTGTCTCGGGGGCTAGATGTGTTTTTTTATCACGCTGATACCGAATAATTTCATATGGTTGGCCTATTTCTTCCAGCAGCCACAGAATACGAAACGACCTGGAGTCATTGAGGTGGTGAAGTTTTATCATCATTTTTACGCCTTCTGAGTGATCTCGGTAAGGGAAATGTGCATTGTCTGAGGCTATCGATAGGTAATTTGCGGACTCGCAACGAGTAGGCAAGAAATTGTATCTGTCAATATGCGACCAGTCTACTATTCTGGTGGGCTGAATGCTCCGATAGCACTTACGGTCCGCTCCGAGTCCTTTGAGATCTGCATCTCGATGCTTGTCTTCTAGCGAGAGAGGAGTGCGCCCACAGAAATCCAAGGAGCTTTGGGAGGCTTAGGATTGGTTCTTTGCGTGTACTGCGGCGCTATTAGGATGCCGAGCGTGGGTTGGTGTTTAGACCTGCGGCGGCCATCAACAATTGCTACAATCTCTGAAGCAAAAATCTCACATAGACGACTGGTCTATTTTATGGTAGCTTGCACTGATGAAACCACGTTACGATGATACGCGCCAACATTTGCTCGATACGGGTCACCGAATGATGGTGGTTAAGGGGTTCACGGGTGTTGGGCTTAACGAGATTCTGCAAGCCGCAAGTGTGCCAAAAGGTTCGTTCTATCATTACTTCAAATCCAAGGAGCAGTACGGGCAGTGCTTGCTCGAGGATTACTTTCGCAATTATCTGGCGAACATGGATGAACGATTTGCCGCTACCGGCAATACAGCCCGTGAGCGGCTTATGGAATATTGGCAGAAATGGCTTGAAAGCTATTGTAAGCCCTGCGATGAGCAAAAGTGTCTTGTAGTTAAACTGAGCGCTGAGGTTGCAGATCTTTCGGAGGTTATGCGCCTCACTCTCCGTGACGGAACAGATCAGATAATTGAACGTATTTCTGGCTGTCTTGAGCAGGGTCAACTAGACGGTTCTTTGCCGCAAGGTGATGCTTACCGAACGGCCTTGGCGCTATACCAGCTTTGGCTTGGTGCAAGCCTGCTGAGCAAGCTGCACCGTAACAGTCGGTCGCTAGAAAATGCCATGGCTACTACTCTGATGATGCTGGTCCCTGAGGAGGCGTGATTACGAGATCGCCCACCCTCCCGCCTCGGTAGGGTGGCTTTTTTATGTGAAAAATAGCAGACTGGTCTAATTTTTCCGTTGATGCGGTTGTTTTTCCCCGCCATCCAAGGAGTGTGAAGATGTCTCAATCAAAGCAAATCAATCGAAGCGTTGTTCTGGCATCGCGTCCACATGGTGCGCCTGTCGAAGCGAATTTTCTTATTGAACAAGGTCCAATTCCTGAACCCGCAGAGGGGCAGGTACTTCTGCGTACTATCTATCTATCGCTAGACCCTTACATGCGTGGTCGCATGAGTGATGCGCCGTCCTATGCCCCTCCTGTCGAAGTGGGCGGAGTAATGGTGGGGGGCACTGTATGTCGTGTGGTTGCCTCAAAGCATCATGCCTATAAAGTGAATGACTGGGTGCTGTCTTTTAGTGGTTGGCAGGACTATGCGCTGTCTGATGGCAGCGACCTGACCCCTTTGGGCGATTCGCCAGCGCAGCCGTCTTATGCATTGGGCATATTTGGAATGCCAGGCTTCACCGCATACATGGGCTTACTGGATATTGGTCGGCCGCAGGCGGGTGAAACGCTGGTGGTGGCGGCTGCTACCGGGCCGGTCGGTGCGACTGTCGGGCAAATCGGCAAGATCAAGGGCTGTCACGTGGTCGGTGTGGCCGGAGGGGCGGAAAAGTGCCGGCATGCTGTCGAGGTGCTAGGTTTCGACGCCTGCCTCGATCATCGAGCGCCGGACTTCGCCGAGCAACTGGCCAAGGCCTGCCCGTCGGGTATCGACATTTACTTCGAGAATGTCGGTGGAAAAGTCTTCGATGCTGTGCTGCCGCTGCTCAATGCCAAGGCCCGAGTGCCGGTCTGCGGAATTATTGCGCACTACAACGATACCGCTTTACCCGACGGGCCAGATCGCTCGCCTGCCTTGATGGGGGCTATTCTGCGTAAGCGTATTAAAGTCCAAGGCTTCATTATTTTTGATGATTACGCGCACCGCTACGACGAATTCTTTAACGATATGTCAAGCTGGTTTGCGCAGGGCCGGATTAAGTATCGTGAAGAATTGGTGAGTGGTCTAGAGGAGGCGCCTAAGGCCTTTATCGGCCTGCTAGAGGGGCGTAATTTTGGCAAGCTAGTGGTTCGGGTAAGTGAAGACTGATTGCCTGTTGTTGGAATGACAGTGTTTTTTGCTCTGCCAGCTCAAGCTCCTTGCTGGTAGGGCTTTTTTATTTAAAAAGATCCAGGCCACTAAGTACAAGTAATGCCTGTGGGGGGATTATGCACGCACGCAGTAAGCGCTCGCATCAAATAAACGCCGCGTTCTGGCGTGTACTGGTTGGCTGCTTGGGGCTTTACCCAACGCTTTTGTTGGTGCTGAGTATATTAGCCCCGCTGACCCGTGATTTGAGTTTCCCAGTAATGGTATTGGTGGAGGTGCTGGTATTGGTACCAATCACCCAGCTTGTCTCCTTTCCGCTGGCCGGGTGGTTGGTTGCCCGTTTAAGGCGGATTAATTCGTGAACGTATGAGGCTGTTTTGGCCTGCTTCCCATACCGCACCCACATGATTAAAGCGATAACTAAGGTTGTCAGCATTAAAAATACTAGTCTGAGGAATGAAGATGCAAACGCTAATCATCAATGGACAGTCGCACCAAGTCGACGTGCCGCAGGATATGCCTCTGCTTTGGGTCTTACGCGATGTGCTTGGCCTCACCGGGACAAAATACGGCTGTGGTATTGCTCAGTGTGGCGTTTGCACCGTGCATCTTGATGGTCAGCCGATACGTTCGTGCGTGACCCCTGTTGCTGCTTTGACGGGCCGCTCAATCACCACCATTGAAGCCATCGGTGAGACTGCTGTCGGTCAAGCCGTTCAACAGGCTTGGCTGGCGCATGAGGTGGTGCAATGCGGTTACTGTCAGTCAGGGCAGATCATGGCGGCCACTGCTCTGCTGCAGAGCCAGCCCGCGCCAGACGATCAGGCGATTGATGCTGCAATGGCAGGCAATCTTTGTCGCTGCGCCACCTACACCCGTATTCGCACAGCCATCCACAGTGTTGGCCGTGTAGAGGAGGCGTGAGATGAAGAAGACAATCGAAATGAATGTTGATATGTCCCGTCGCCGTCTCTTGCAAGGCAGCGGTATCGCGGTCGGCGGCTTGGTGTTGAGTACCTGGCTACCGCCGTTGGTGTCCAAAAGCGCTGCCTCCGAGGCTGCTGCCTTAGGCCGGCTGGGTGATCGCTCCGCTGAGGGGTTCGGGGCCTTTGTGCGGGTGGGCCCAGATGGCGTGGTCACGGTGATCTCGCCGAAGATTGAAATGGGTCAGGGCGCGCAAACTGGTATTGCAATGATGGTGGCGGAGGAGCTTGAGGTCGATTTGGATAAGGTAGTAATCCAGGAGGCCCCACCGAACTCCGCACTGTATACCGATACCCTGCTTCAGTTTCAGGCCACTGGTGGCTCGACCTCTACCCGTTACACCTGGGAGCCGCTGCGTCGGGCGGGCGCTACAGCGCGCATTCTGTTGATTCAGGCGGCAGCGCTGCAATGGCGCGTCGCGCCGAGCCTGTGTCATGCGCAGAATGGCCAGGTGTTTGGCCCCAAAGGCCTGCAGGCTGACTACGGCGATTTGGTCGAGGCCGCTGCGACGCTGCCGTTGCCCGACGCGGTGCCGCTGAAAACCCCCGAGCAGTTCAAGCTGTTGGGCACTCCCGCGCAACGCCTGGACACGCCCGCGAAGGTCAACGGCAAGGCGCGCTTTACCATTGACCTGCAAATCCCTGGGATGCTGGTGGCCTCCAGCATCACCTGTCCGGTGTATGGCGGACGGCTGCGTTCGGTTGATGAAACTGAGGCGCGACGGGTGTTAGGGGTGCGCGACATCGTGCGTTTGGACAATGCCGTGGCCGTTACCGCAAGTAACTTTTGGGCCTGCCAGCAGGCCATCAAAGCGTTAAAGATCGAGTGGGAACTTGGGTCGAACGCTACTATCGGATCAAAGCAACTGGACCAGGAGCTGCTAGCCGCAAGTAGCCGTGATGGCGTGGTCGCTAAGCGCACAGGCGATATTGAGCAAGCCAAACAGGGATCTTCCAGCCAGTTCGAGGCCGTTTACGAGCAAGCGCTGTTGTCGCATTCGCCGCTTGAGCCCATGAGCTGCGTGGCCCATGTGCGTAAAGATGCGTGCGAGCTATGGGTGGGCACCCAAGTGCCGGTCTTCGCCCAACAGACGGCCGCCCAAGTCACCGGGCTGCCCTTGGAAAAAATCCAGGTGCACAATCAATTGATCGGTGGGGCATTTGGCCGGCGTCTGGAGTTCGACTTCATCACCCAAGCAGTGGCCATCGCGCGTCAGGTCGATTACCCGATCAAGCTGGTCTGGAGCCGTGAGGAGGACATGACCCACGACCTCTATCGGCCGCTCTATGCCGATCGTATGCAAGCCGCCCTCGATAAGCAGGGGCGTCCGCTGGGCTGGGAACACCGTATCGCTGGTGCCTCGATTCTCGCCCGCTATGCCGGCAGCTTGCCTCCCAGCGGCGTGGATGCCGATGCCGTTGAAGTCGCGGTGGAACCCATCTACCGCCTGCCGCATTTGCAGGTTCGCTATATCCGCCAGGAGCCGAGTGTCGTGCCCGTGTCCTGGTGGCGAGGCGTGGGCCCTCTGCGGGGGACCTATGCCCTTGAGTGTTTTATTGATGAGCTGGCGCACAATGCCAAGGCCGACCCGGTGGTCTACCGTTTGGAGCTGTTGGCGGACCAGCCACGTGCCCAGGCGGTGCTGCGCTTACTTGCTGAGAAGAGTGACTGGTACCAGTCTTTACCTGCTGGGCAGGGTCGGGGTGTGGCAGTAAGTTCGGTGTTTGGCAGCTATGTAGCAACTCTCGTTGAGCTTGAGATGCAGGGTGAATTTGGCTTGCGCATTAAACGCTTGATCAGTGTTGTGGACTGCGGCTTCGCGACTAACCCGACGTCGGTCTTGGCGCAGGTTGAAGGTGGGACATTATTCGGTCTGTCTGCTTCGTTGTTCAACGAAATTCTTATCGAGAACGGTCAGGTTCAGCAGACCAACTTCCACAACTATCGGCAGCTGCGCATAAGTGAGGCGCCAGCAGTTGAGGTGCACCTGCTGCCTAGCCTGGAAGCACCGGGCGGAGTCGGGGAAGCCGGTACTGCGCTGATCGGTCCAGCTTTGGTTAACGCTCTCTACGCTGCTTCCGGTACGCGCATTCGTCGGTTACCACTTAGCCGTGCTGGCTACTATCCGGTTTGAGGAGTTACTCATGAATTTGATAACAAGTTGGCTATTGCTCGCTAGCGGATTCCTGGTGGCGCAGTTTGCGTATGCGCAGGAGGACTTACTTGCCAGGGGCGAGTATCTTGCGCGCGCTGCAAATTGCGTGGCTTGCCATACCGTGCCCGGTGGTAAACCCTTCACCGGTGGTGTCGAATTTAAGCTGCCATTCGGCTCGCTTTTTTCGCCCAATATCACTCCAGATAAGCAAACTGGCATCGGAGCCTGGACTGATGATGAGTTCGTTAGCGCGCTGCGAACCGGCGTGGGGCGCGATGGCAAACACTACTATCCAGCATTCCCTTATACGTCCTACAGCAAGATGTCGCGTGACGACATCCTGGCCATCAAAAGCTATCTCGATAGCCTGGAGCCAATCGAGCAGGTGGCTCAAGAGAACCAGCTGAACTTCCCGTTCAATCAGCGTTGGGGGATGTTTTTCTGGAATATGCTGTTCCTGGACGACAAGCAATTTGAAACCGAGGCCCAGCACTCTACCGAGTGGAATCGAGGCAAATACCTAGTGGAAGGTCCTGGCCACTGTGGTGAGTGCCATTCGCCTCGGAACCTGTTCCAAGCTGTCAGCAAAGACCGTTCGCTTGCCGGTAACCTGATACAGGGTTGGAACGCTTACAACATCAGCTCTGACCCGATACATGGCGTCGGTGCCTGGCCCACGGACGTGCTGGCGCGTTACTTGAAGGACGGCGCGGCGCCAGGATTCGGGTTGTCCACCGGGCCGATGGCGGAGGTGGTGGAGCACAGTCTGAGCCATCTGACCGACGCCGATCGTCACGCGATCGCCGTTTATCTCAAGGACTCACCGGCGCGCAGCGAAGGTGTGGCTCGTCCGCAGCAGGCTAAGCTTGCACCGCAGGGGGGCGACAATGCCCTTGGCAATAAACTGTTCGCCGAAGCCTGTTCTAGTTGTCACCGCTGGGACGGGACCGGAAACCAGAGTCAGACTGCCATGCTACGGGGTCTAAAGACGGTCAACGATCCTGCCGCCAGTAATTTGCTGGGCATCCTGCTAAATGGGCATGGTTCGACCGACACCCGGGTAGATCGACGCATGCCGTCGTTCGGGACCATTTACTCCGACCAGGAATTGGCTGCGCTGAGCAGCTTCGTACTGAAGCGCTTTGGCGAGACTGGTGCGCAGGTATCGGAGCAAGCTGTGGCTAAGCGCCGTACCGAGTCCCTTCATTGAGCCGAGGTGCCTCATGTCTTGTCTGATTCCACTGCTGGATGTACTCCTGGCGGAGCGCAATGCTGGCCGAGAAGCGGTGCTTGCGACCGTGGTAAAAGTCGACGGCTCTGCGTATCGGCGACCAGGAGCGCGGATGCTAGTCTCGCGCTTCGGCAGGCCCGAGGGGACCATCAGTGGTGGCTGCCTGGAGGCGGAAGTCGCCAGAAAAGCCTGGTGGTTAACTGAAGCTGGGCCTGCACTGCGTAGCTACAGCACCTCCGAGGCGGATGAGGGCAGTGAGGAAGCGCTTAGTTTCGGGCTGGGCTGCAACGGTAAGGTTCACGTATTGTTCGAGCGGCTGCCTGCCAGTGGTCCTTGCGCGTTGATTACTGCGTTGCTTGGCGTTCGCGACACCCAGCAACCGGCGGCCATCGCCACGGTGATCGCCAGCTCGGCTGATGGTTCACACCGGTTAGGTGATCGCCTGTTATTAGTGTCAGGACAAAGCGCCGAGGGCGAGTTGCTGCAGTCGGCGCTGGCTGAGCAGATCAGGATTGATCTCCAACAGACCTTGGTGCGTGGAAAGTCATCCCGATATCTTTACCCGAATGGCACCGGCAAGATTGAAGTGCTTATGGAGTACCTGCCGCCCGTGCGGCGTTTGGTAGTGTTTGGTGCGGGCCATGATGCCCAGCCGCTGGTGCGCATGGCCAAGCTCTTGGGCTGGCATGTGACAATCATCGATGGGCGGTCACACTTTGCCCGAGCAGAGCGTTTTCCCGACGCTGACCAGGTGCTGGTTGGCGATGTTGAGCAACCTTTCGCCTACCGTGAACTTGTACGCGGCGCAGCGGTGGCGGTGATGACTCACAGCTTGGTGCAAGACGCGCACTGGCTGCAGGGAGTGTTGCACAGTGAGCCCTGTTATGTAGGGCAGTTGGGCCCGCGTGAGCGCACCGAGCGCCTGCTGGCCGGTATCCACGAGCAGCAGGGCGAGTTGCCAGGGCTGGCGTGTTTGCATTATCCGATTGGCCTGGACCTGGGCGGCGACACTCCGGAAAGCGTGGCTATGGCGATGCTGGCGGAAATTCAGGCGGTGCTCAATGGTCGCAATGGTGGCAGCCTGCGTTTCAGGTCCGCGAGTATCCATGATAGCGACCCAGTGCTGATCGCTAGCGAGACCGAAACCGAAATCGCTTTTGCTGCAGAGGCTTATCGGCGGTTCGCCGTGCAGCCTTGACGACTGATCAACCGAGGAACCTATCAGCGTGAATCAAACCATACGCGTTGTAGCGATACTGACCGCCAAAGGCGGCAAAGAGCAGCAGGTCGAGCAGATTCTGCGAGCTTGCGTGCAGCCCTCGCGGGCCGAAGACGGTTGCCTGTCTTACGTCCTGAGTCGGTGCATTGAACAGGTCGGACGGTTTGTCTTCGTCGAGCGCTGGGCAAGCCATGAGGCGATAGCGCTTCATCGGCAGATGCCCCATTACACGACCATGGCTAATGCCCTTGGCGAGCTGCTGAGCGATCGTCAGGTTTATGTGCTGGAGGCGTTGGCTGAGGATGGCGAGTCAGCCACTGGCTTCGACACGGACATGGCAGGGTGATCGTCGATCGACAGGGTCGGCGTTTCCGCAAACTTCGCCTGAGCCTCACGGCTGCCTGCAATTACGCCTGCACCTACTGTGTGGCCGATGGCCGCCGCTTGGTGGCCGCGCGTGATGAGCTGGCGGCCGCGTCGATGCTGCGCGCCGTCGAACTGCTCAGGGATGTCGCCGGTATCGACGCGCTGCGCATTACCGGCGGTGAGCCGCTGCTGAGTGATCGGCTGGAGCCTTTTCTGCAGGGCATCGGTGCGCTAGCGTTGCAGGACATCAGCCTGACCACTAATGGACAATTGCTGGCCGGCAAGTTGCCGGTATTGCGCAGCGCGGGCATCCAGCGGGTCAATGTGTCCCTCGACACACTTGACCCGCGCGCCTTCCGCAAGATCGCAAAGGGCGGCGATCTGCAGACTGTGCTTAACGGCATTGAGCTGGCGCGTCGATCTGGTATGAGCATCAAAATCAATATGGTGCCGATGCGTGGCAGCAACCTCGACCAGGTCATGCCCATGTTGGCGTTCTGCCTGGAGCAGGGCTACGAATTGCGCTTTATCGAGCTGATGCGCATGGGCCATCTGGCCCAGCATGCAGAGGCTTTTCGTACCCAGTTCGTCGGCCAGCGCGAGCTGCTGGAGCTTATCGGCGAGTGTTATGTCTTCACACAAACCGAGGCAGCGCTAGATGCCACTGCGCTGCGTTATAGCGTGGGCGAGCGCGGGGCGTTCGGTATTATTGCCAACGAAAGCGCGCCCTTTTGCCGGAGCTGCAGTCGTCTGCGGTTGTCGTCTACGGGCTGGTTATACGGATGCCTATCATCCAATCGCGGACATTTTATGGGCGCGCTGTTGGATCTGCCGACTGAGCAGGCGCAGCCGCAACTGAAAGGGTTGCTCAGTCGTGCGCTGCAGGACAAACAAGACGCCACTTTTACCGGCAGTGCCCTGATTATGAAATCGGTGGGTGGCTAAGGTCGGCCGGCTTGTCGACGTCCAGCAGGATGCCCCTATCAGCAAGCGTCACTTCTATCACCTGTTGCGCATGGGTGGCGATTAAAGCCTTGGCCCCATTCTCCCCTTGCAGTTGCATCAGCTCCGGCCAAAAGCGCCGGCCGAACAACACGGGGTGTCCGCGCTGGCCATCGCAGTAAGCGACAACAATATGTTCAGCGTGCGCATGCGCGCGCAACTGCAACAGCGTTGCGAGAGTAATCCACGGCATATCCCCGAGCAGCACCGCCACCGCAGTGGCCTGCGTATTTGCCAGGCTCTGGATGCCGGCGGCCAGGCTTGAGCCCATGCCCTGTTTGGCGTGGGCCGCACGTACCAGATGAATGCCATGCGGAATAGCCAAGGCCTCTGCATCATCCTCAGCCTTTAATACGACTCGAACATCGCTGAAGGCTTCTTTCGCGCGCAACAACGTCGCGCGCAAAAGGCTGTTGCCGTCTGCCAGCTGGGCAAGGCGTTTGTCGCTGCCGAAGCGTTGCCCGGAGCCGGCGGCGAGAACTAGGCCGACATACTCAGGCTTGCGGTGCGGTTCTGTCATGTTGAAAAAATCCTATGCTGCCCCCTGAAGAAGAAGGTCGGCCGTAAAAGACCACTAGGAGGCTTCGCGCTTCTCTCTGGAATGTGCAGTATTTTGCGTATACCGCTCCGGTTTCAGAGTGATTAAGTGACAGTTTGGCGAAACCAAAGTGCGTTTCCACTGGGTAGTGAAGAACGCCGCGCCACAGGTCAAGTTGTTCGATCTGTCGAACCTGCACATGTCCTGGCTGGCCGGTATTTGCTGATCACCCCAGGCGAGATGGGGGCGTAATGCAGAGTATGCCCGCTACCAAATGCTCGCTGCGGCTAAAAACTCATAAATGAACGGGTTAGTTGATCGTTACTTGGTCAGATTGCTGTTTTTGAAATCGGCAAGCACTGAAATCAGCCAGAAATACAAGGTTTCTTCAGCCTTAGATTTTTTCTTGCAGCGCTTTGAAAAAGGCATCGATATTTTCGTCGTGGCGTTTGTAGTAGGTCCAGGGGCCGATCCGCTGCGATGTCACCAATTGCGCGCGCTGCAGAGCTGCGAGATAAAGCGATGTGGTGGACTGCGAGAGGCCCGTGCGCTCTTGGATGATACTGACGCACACGCCTACCGTTTCTGGGTCGACCTCCTGCTCTGGAAAGATTGTCCTGGGATCCTTGAGCCAATTGAGGATGGCAAGGCGCATCGGGTTTGCCAATGCTTTCAGTGCTTCGTTGACGTCAATGGTCATGGAATGTTGATACCTGTTTTTTGCGATATTTAGATATCTTCCGGGTTTGCGCAGAAAAATGGAAGGTATTGACGTGACCTCTGCGCCCGCCGTCTGTTGCAAGGACTGGCCGCTCCTGGCTGAAGTATTGTTGCTCTGTCAGGCAGCACTATCAGAAGCCTGGACGCCGAATTGCGGGACGATATGCTTGCCAAGTTCCTCGATAACCTCTGCTGCGGGGCGTTTACCATACTTGAGGTTCAGGATGACGTGATCTACACCGATTTCCTGAAGTGTATCCAGCAAGGCCCGAAGGTGGTTACGTCCTAGTCGAAATCCTAGATGGATATGCGAGGGCGGCGTGGACGGGTGTTCGTCCAGGTCGATATAAAGCGATTGCAAGAACGGTTTGTAGATAGTGTCACACTGTTTAACTATTTCCTGTCGCCAATCCTCCACGATCAGTCGCTGTATTTTTGGCGGACGTGGATAGTTGATCCATCCATGGCTTTCACGTGCGATCCAATCGAGCGGCTGGCGGCTGTGTCCGGTTACGAATAGCGGTATTTCCCGAGTCGTAGGTTTGGGAACGAGGTCGGCCCCCACTAACTCGCCGCCACTCCAGCGAATGGGCTCGAAGTGTGTTCGATGGGCTTGGCGTATCACATTGAAGTTTTCTTGAAAGGTCTCGCCACGCTTTTCTGGATCAATGCTGAATGCGGGAAACTCCACGGGACGATCGCCAGAGGCTACTCCCAGGAGCAAGCGGCCTCCGCTCAACTGATCAATGCTCGCTGCGGCCTTTGCCGTGTGCAAGGGATTACGCAAAGTAAGGGCGATGGAGGCGGTACCTAGTGCGATTTCTGTTGTATGGGCTGCCATGTAGCCCAGATACACCCAAGGGTCGAAAACCTGGCCGACATCGCCGAAGCTTGGGTCCCTGAGTGGGACGTCGCGAAACCAGAGCGCCGAAAAACCAAGTGCCTCTGCACGTTTGGCCAGCGCGACCTGATCTAGCATGCTCGGTGTATCACCTTCGAAAGCCTCTAGGGGAAAGAACAGCCCAAGGCTTAGATGACCCTGCCTGAAGGTTCGTTTGAATCCCCTATGCTCTTGGTAGGGGATCGTGCTCGGTTGGTACATGCTTAACTTCCTCGGTCAGCAAACGCTGAGCCACGCCCCTGAGTTATGGGGCGTGGCATTGAGCGTTTAGGATTTGTAAGTCGGGTAGTCGGTGTAGCCCTTATCGGTACCGCCGTACATGCTGCTTGGATCAACTGGGTGAAGCGGCCAGTTGTTGGCGATACGAGCGGGCAGGTCGGGGTTCGCAATGAAGGGGCGACCAAAAGCGATCAGGTCGCCCCAGCCAGCTTTTATCACGCGATTTCCTCGTTCAGCGGTGTACTTGCCGGCATAGAGAATCTTGCCGCTGAAGGTCTTACGAACATCTTCCCGGAACGTCTCAGGCAGCTCGGGTGCGTTTTCCCAATCGGCTTCGGCGAGCGACAGGTAGGCAATGCCCACTTCCTCGAGGATCTTCACTGCCTCGATGTAGGTTTGGTGAGGATCTTCTTCGACCAGGCCAAGGTATACGCGGTCTTCGTCTGTGGTCGCGAACAGCGGGGCGAAGCGAACTCCCATGCGCTCCTTGCCGACGACACCAGCAACGGCCAGGGTGATTTCGCGCAGGAAGCGAAGACGGTTCTGCAGCGAACCGCCATATTCATCATCACGCTGGTTGGTATGGGCCGAAATGAACTGGTTTACCAGGTACCCGTTCGCGCAGTGAAGCTCCACCCCGTCAAAACCTGCGTCCAAAGCATTTCGGGCTGCTTGGGCGTAGAGCTCAACCAGTTCCTTTACCTCCTTGGTGGACAGGGCTCGGGGGGGCGATGGGTCGGCCAGTGCACCCGTGCCGGGGCCAGTTTCGATGAACACCTTGACGTTGTCCGCGCGGATGGCTGATGGCGCGACGGGCGCTTCACCACCGGGTTGCAGCGATGTGTGCGACACGCGGCCTACATGCCAAAGTTGAGCAAAGATCACCCCCCCTTCGGCGTGAACAGCGTCGGTGACCTTACGCCAGCCTTGTATCTGTTCTGGGCTATGAATGCCGGGTGTCCAGGCATAACCCTGTCCTCGGGGTTCGATCTGTGTGCCCTCGGTCACCATGAAGCCAGCACCGCTGCGCTGACGGTAATATGTGGCCATTAGGTCGTTCGCAATATTGCCGGGTTGGGAGCTGCGCGAACGCGTCAGTGGCGGCAGAACGATACGGTTCTTGAGGGTGTATGGGCCCAGCTGAGTGGTTTTAAAAAGTTCTGATTGTGTCATTTCGTTTACCTGCATATCTAAAATATTCGATGTTATAGGTCAAAAAAACATGGATCAGCGAGGTCAGAAGAGCCCGAGCGGTGCTTCGTTGAGGCTGACGTAGATGTTCTTCTTCTGGCTGTAGGCTTCCAGCATTGACTTGTGAGTTTCCCGTCCTAGGCCAGATTTCTTATAGCCACCAAAGGGGGCGTGGGCAGGGATCTCATGGTAGGTATTTACCCACATACGTCCGGTTTCCACCGCGCGTGCCACACGTAACGCCCGGTTGATGTCTTGGGTCCAGACTGCGCCCGCTAGGCCGTACTCGGAGTCGTTGGCCATGGCGATGACCTCCGCTTCATCCTTGAAAGGAATGACGCACAGAACAGGGCCGAAAATTTCCTCGTAGGCGACGCGCATATCGTTGCGAACACCGACCAGAATCGTTGGCTGGATGAAGAAGCCGGCATCGTAATCGGCACCTGTAAGGCGACCGCCGCCGATCAGTACCTCGGCACCTTCCTGTTTGGCGATATCAACGTAGCCGAGGATCCGTTCCATCTGGGTCTTGCTGACCTGTGCGCCCATCATGGTGTCTGGGTTCAATGGGTCACCCACACGCACAGCTTCGAACTTATGCTTGAGCTCAGCCAGGAATTGCTCGTAGATGGACTCGTGAACGAACAGCCGTGCGCCGGATTCGCAGACTTGGCCTTGGTTCCACAGGATGGCGAGGACTGCGCCTTCCACGGCCTTGTCCCAGTTCGCATCGGGGAAAACGATGTTGGCTGACTTGCCGCCCAGTTCAAGGGTGGCAGGAATGATTTTCTTCGCTGCCGCATTGGCGACGAGTTCGCCGACACGCGTCGAGCCAGTGAAGGCAAGCTTGCGCAGGTCTGGATGATCCAGTAGGGCCTGGCCAACTGAGGTGCCTAAGCCTGTGACGATGTTGACCACGCCGGCCGGAAGTACCTTGGCGAAGATCTTCGCCAGTTCAAGGATGGTTACCGGGGTTAGCTCAGAAGGTTTGATGACTACGGTGTTACCCGCCGCGATGGCTGGAGCGATCTTCCAGGCGGCCATAAGAAGCGGGAAGTTCCACGGAATCACTTGGCCCACGACGCCGAGGGGTTCACTGAGAGCGATGCTGAGTGTTTGCTCATCCAGCATGACCGCCTCATCCGATTGGCTGCGGATTGCGCCGGCGAAGTAGCGGAAATGATCAATCGCCAGTGGGATGTCGACGGAGCGACTTTCACGAATGGGTTTGCCTACATCAAGGGTTTCCAGAACGGCGAACCGATCGGCATCGGCTTCCAGCAGGTCGGCGATCTTCAACAACGCATTGGCGCGTTCCGCTGGCGAGGTGGTACGCCAGGTCACGAAGGCGCGTTTTGCGGCCTGCACCGCGCGGTCGACGTCGGCAGCTGTGGCGTTTGGGATGTTGGTGAGAATTTTTCCGTTGGCGGGGTTGATAATGTCGAGGGTTTCACCGTTTTCGGCCGCCACCCACTGGTTGTCGATAAACAGGCCGTAGCTGTTGTCGGGAAGGTAGCTCGGATGGGTATCACTGGAATTTTGCATGGGTTACCTCCTGAGGTAAGTGCGATGGGTTTGGTTGAGATTATTTGAGATATTGATATATGTCAATATGTAGTTGTGTATTCGCGCAGGCATTCCTATCGCCGCACTTTTTCAGCCTGCTTCTGGATCGGCGGGGAGCGCGCTGTGCTGCGCGCCAGGCTTGGCTACGTAGTCCAGCCCCCCCCCCCGATCTCTTCATCAAAGAGGGGGGGGCTGCTGCATAAAAGCACTGAGGCCTGTTTGCATTGAGGTGAAGATGTAAGTCAGAACGGCGCGTCGATATCCATGACGTTAATCAGCTTGTGGTTGACGAATTCCTTGATTCCCAAACCAATCAGCTCGCGACCGTAACCAGATCTTTTGATTCCGCCGAAAGGTAGGTCGGCTTTCGATGACGTTGGGTGATTGACGAACACCATGCCTGTCTCGATGCGCTTAGCAACCTCAACACCATGCTGGGTGTCTGCGGTGAATACCGAACCACCGAGCCCGAACGGAGAGTCGTTGGCGATAACTATCGCGTCTTCTTCGTCTTTAGCTCGTAAGATCATCGAGACTGGACCGAAGAACTCCCAGTAGTAGGCAGGGTTATCAGGCGTCAGGTTGGTCAGAATGGTCGGTTGAACAAATGCACCCTTGCTTGGTACCTTGGGCCCAACCTCGGTGGCCGTAGCACCGTAGTTGACTGCTTCACGAATCTTCGCGCGGATTTCGTCGGCGGCAGTTTGAGATGACAGGGGGCTAGATTTGTTTCCGGATCGAACGGGTCGCCGGCCTTCAGTTGTGCTACACCTTCGGCATAAAGGCGCAGGAACTCATCGTAGACTTCTTCCACTACAATCATGCGTTTGGATGATATGCACACCTGTCCAGCATTCCAGTGACGGCCTACAACAGCCCACTTCACGGTCTTTTTCAGTTCAGCGTCGCGCAGAACTATGAAGGCATCTGCCCCCCCCAGTTCCAATGTAGATTTCTTCAGTGCCTTGCCAGCCTGGGAGGCGATGATGGCACCTGCGCCTTCGGAACCGGTCAGTGCCACCCCGTGTACTCGAGAGTCGTTGAGGATTGTCTCGATTTGCTGGCGAGTTGCGTACATGTTGCTGAATGCGCCAGCAGGTAGACCAGCATCAAGCAGTAGTTGTTCGAAAGCTTCGGCACATTGCGGTACGTTTGAAGCATGTTTGAGCAGCACGGTATTACCCGCTGCCAACTGTGGTGCGAGAATGCGAGCAATTTGATAGTAAGGAAAGTTCCATGGTTCAATGGCCAGGATAGTGCCCAACGGCTCATGGACCAAGATTGCTTCACCCTCGGCTGGGTCGGCTACCGGCAGCTTCTGCGGAGTTAACAAAGCTTCTGCATGTTTAACGTAATACTCAAAGATACTTGCTGAGATTTCTACTTCACCTAATGCTTCGGCAGTGATCTTGCCCATTTCCAGTGTTAGCAACCGGGCATAGTCGTTTGCTCGCGCGCGCAGCAGGTCGGCAGCTCGCTGAAGGACGGCCCCACGCTCTGCGATTGAGCAATTCTTCCAGACAAGAAATGCGTTGTGAGACGCCTCAAGAGCCTGTTCAATCTGAATATCTGTTGCATCTGGAAAACTTTTTAGAACTTCACCTGTATAGGGATTAACGGATGCGTATGCCATGCTGTTTCTCCAGTAATTTTAAGTAAATTTGATTTGTTAATGAGGCTGGTAAGTAGACAGGACCTAAACTGCGGGAATATTTTGGTGCATTTACTAATGATTGATGCCATCAATCAGGAATACTCTGTAAACCGCACCTTTAAGACGATGTTGCAGTGCCTCTTGGTAGGCGGGGCTGGAGTACCACTCTCGAGCTGCTGCTATGTCCGGAAATTGAAGAATGACTGCGCCCTCAATCGGTCCGCCTTCGAGCACCTCCAGTTGGCCGTAGAAGGCCAATGGTGTGAGGTTCCGACCCTGGCGTGCCGCCGGTGCTTTACGGGCATAGAGTTTCAACTCAGCCTCGTCTGTGGTGTGTTCACGTGTGAAGACTACGTAGGCGGACATTGACGTAGTCTCAGGCCAACAGTTTGAGCAGCGAGTGAGCCGTAGCTTCAGAGGAAGCTGGGTTCTGGCCAGTTACGAGCAACCCATCGACTTCGACATGAACGCTCCAGTCAGCACCCTTGGTATAGCGCCCACCATTTGCCTTGAGCATATCCTCTACCAGGAAAGGCACGATTTGAGTTAGACCCACCGCAGCCTCCTCGCTATTGCTGAAACCGGTTACTGTCTTGCCTGCAACCAGAGGTTTGCCATCTACACACTTGACATGGCGCAAAACCGCTGGTGCGTGACAAACCGCTCCGACAGGTTTGCCGGATTGGATTGATTGCTCGATCAGAGAGATAGAAAAGGTGTTCTCCGCAAGATCCCACAGTGGGCCATGGCCGCCAGGGTAGAACACCGCATCAAACTCGGAACTGATCACGTCGCTCAGTTTCTCGGTGTTGGCCAGCGCGTGAGTGGCGACTGAATCGGTCTGAAAGCGACGGGTGGCGTCTGTCTGGAAGTCGGGCTCATTGCTCTTTGGGTCGATGGGTGGTTGACCGCCTTTCGGCGATGCTAGGGTCACTTGCACGCCAGCGTCGATGAAGGCGTAGTAAGGCGCGGCCAGCTCTTCGAGCCAGAAACCGGTCTTCTCGCCAGTGTCACCAAGCTGGTCGTGGGAAGTCAGAACGAGGAGAATCTTCATGTCGTATACCTTGCATTTGTGCATGCTTGTGGATGTTTTGTAATGCGCTGCCTGTGTGGATAAGCAGTGCTGGAGGTTGGCTTATAGGCTCGCTTCAAGCACACGGCGGCTGACGTCTAAACTGACGTTGTTGTGTTCGCCGAGTGCGGTGAGGTGGTGTGTGTCGAGCTGGTTTATTAGCGCATGTATAGCGTCAGTGCCGAGCTTGTAGGCGGATAAGTGCGTCGGTAAGCCCAGGCTCTCGAAGAACATCCGGGTCTGTTGTATGGCCATGTCAATCCGTTGTTCTTTGTCCCCTTGGCTGATCTGCCAAACCCGCTCGGCGTACTGCAGCAGCTTCGCGCGCTTGGCTTCACGACGAATCTCTAGGTTCGCAGGAAGTACGATGGCCAGGGTCCGTGCGTGATCGATGCCGTACAGCGCGGTGAGCTCATGGCCGATCATGTGGGTGGACCAGTCCTGTGGTACGCCCGCTCCGATCAGGCCATTGAGCGCCAAAGTGGCCGTCCACATGAGGTTGGCACGCGTGCTGTAGTCCGCGGACTCTTTCAGTACAAGGGGGCCAATTTCGATCAGCGTTTGTAAAAGACCTTCGGCAAAACGATCTTGGACGCGCGCATCGATTGGGTAGGTCAGGTACTGCTCAATGACATGCACGAACGCATCGACAACGCCGTTTGCGAGTTGACGGGTGGGGAGGGTTTGGGTTTTGGTGGGATCGAGAATCGAGAATTGTGGAAACATGTAAGCGCTTCGAAACGGCAGCTTGTCTTGTGTCGCCCGGCGAGTAACCACGCCTCCATTGTTCATTTCCGAGCCAGTTGCCGGTAGGGTCAGAACGGTGCCAAATGGCAGCGCTCGTCGAATACTTGCACCCCGCGTTTCCAGAATGTCCCAAGCATCACCCTCGTAGCCAACAGCAGCGGCAACGAACTTGGTGCCATCGATGACCGAACCTCCACCGACAGCCAGGAGAAAATCCAAGCGATGGGTGCGAACCTGATCAACAGCCTTGATTAGCGTTTCATAGCTGGGGTTTGGTTCTATACCCCCGAATTCTTGCACTTCCCGAGAGCCTAATGCGTCACGGACTTCGCGGAGCGTACCGTTTGCACGAGCGCTCTGGCCACCATAGAGCAGCAGGATGCGGGCCGCAGCCGGAACCAGTTCATCCAGGCGGCTGATGGTTTCGTTGCCGAAGACGATTCGCGTAGGGTTGTAGAAGTCAAAATTAAACATTGCTTTAACTCCGATTAAATAGACCAGTCGTATATTTTTTGAGTAAATTTTTTACATTGAAAATTTCATCGGTCGGATACCTGACTGAGTAACAGAGAAGTAGTCTCGAAGGCCGCCTGCAAAGGCATCTGATCACGCGTGACCTTGGTCCTTAGACTGGCTCCGAGCCAAAGTTGGTACAGCATGGTCGCCAAGCCGCGGGTGTCAGTATCGCCCGGCAGAGAACCATCGTTTACAGCGTCACTCACCACATTGGCGAGACGAGTAATTACTCCTTCCATGCCATCCTGGAGCACCATACGCATTGGCTCCGATAGATCACTGACTTCCGCTGCAAGCTTCACTGCCAAGCATTTCCCCTCGGCGGGATAACAGGCTGATTGGGTTTCAATCCAGGTAGCCCAGTAGGCCAGCAAGCGTTGTGCTGCTGATACACTTGGACGGTTCAATAGCGTTTCCAATTGCACCATGTAGTCACTGAAATAGCTCTCCAAGAGCGCCTCGCCAAATGCTTCCTTGGAATTGAAGTAATGATAGAACGAACCTTTTGGCACATTCGCAGATTTAAGGATTTCGCTCAAACCAACAGCTGTGAATCCTCGCCCGGCAATGATGTTTTGAGCCGTGTCGAGGATGTGTTGCCGTACATCGGTGGTGGTCATCGTATTCATGGACGCACCATACCAACAATTAGACCAGTCGTCTACTTTGGGTTTTGAGCAAGCCCTCCGACGAAATCTTGATAATCGCAGTTCGTGAGCCAGCCATCACTTCATTTGATGCGCAGCATTATGTCGGTCCGATGATCGCCGCCGCGTTAGGAAGAAAGATCTACGATACTCGCCGGAGGGGAGCAAATTGCAGCTCTTCTCGAGTCGAGCTGATTTTGCTACAGCATTGCTTAGGCTGGGAACGAGTTTTGACATCCATCGTAAACCAAGCGGCCCGCCAGAGTTTTGGACAACGAGCTGTACGCGTCAAATTTGACGAAAAACATCGCGCTGCCCGTACTATGGCTTGAGCCGGAGCGGCTGCTGGGCGGATTATCCGGATCTGTGGGCTAGAACGGTGGGTAATTGCACGGGCTTGCCCAGCCATTTGCATTCGACCTGACCAAGCATTTGCATCGGATTTCACCATCACGTTGCGTGACCATGACCAGCAGAGAGCGACCATGGCTCTGTGAGAATGCCTACGATTGTCTATTCTTCAACCCAATAACTGCATGACAAAATCGTTGTAGCCCTAATGATTCTGCTTTGACTAGAGGGGCTAAATCGAATCGTTTTCATGGCACTTAGAATGACTGCTTCTTAGCTGATTGCCTCGGAGCACAGCATGGGTGAGTCGACCCACTGCTGCCGGTTGCGACAGACAGCAATGGGCAAATCCGTCTCGCGCTGCGTCGGCAGCCACCTCGGCACGACTTTGAGGTGGGCATACGGATCATGG
Source organism: Pseudomonas sp. p50(2008) (assembly GCF_015351605.1). Lineage (NCBI taxonomy): Bacteria > Pseudomonadati > Pseudomonadota > Gammaproteobacteria > Pseudomonadales > Pseudomonadaceae > Pseudomonas > Pseudomonas sp. p50(2008). The sequence continues at coordinate 233,020 of NZ_JACMYF010000008.1, read as the reverse complement.
CCATTCATGCGCGCTTAGATATCCAGGCAAATTTTGCCGAAATGCTGGTTGGTTTCCTGATACTTGAACGCTTCGACAATCTCGCTCATAGGGAAATGACGATCAATAATCGGGCGCATACCGTTAACGTTGATGGCTCGGACCATATCTTGCTGCTGGCTGCGGCTGCCTACCAACACACCCTGCAGGCGCACTTGCTTGATCAATGCCGGTACAAAATTCATTGCACCGCTTACGCCACTCAGTATCCCGATGACGGAGATGTGACCAGCAACCCGAATTGCAATCATCGATTGCTCAAGCGTCGCAGGGCCGCCGACTTCTATGATGTGATCAACACCGCGGCCCCCCGTTAGAGCGCGTGCAGTTTCGCCCCAGTTAAGATCTTTGCGATAATTGATCACATGATCAGCGCCTAGTGCTTTCAGACGTTCAAGTTTTTCGTCGCTTGAAGAGGTAGCAATGACGGTAGCGCCGGCCATTTTAGCGAACTGCAGGGCAAAAATTGAAACGCCACCAGTGCCTTGAACGAGCACGGTATCGCCCGGCTTGAGTGAGTCATCGGCCATCAGAGCGCGCCATGCAGTAAGGCCGGCAGTGGTGAGCGTCGACGCTTCAGCGTGGCTGTATCCGGTCGGCGCGAGGGTGAACGATGTGGCTTGGGCAGTCATTTGCTCACGAGCGTAGCCGTCAATTCCATCACCTGGCACGCTAACAAAGCCTTCAACTAGTGGCGCGCCGCTGATCCACTCCGGGAAGAAGGTACTGACGACCGAGTCACCCACCTTGAATTCAGTGACATCTGGGCCGACAGCAATGACTTCACCTGCACCATCGGCCATGGGGATGCGTTTTTCGCTAGGGCCCCACATACCGCTGACCACCGCGAAGTCGTGGTAGTTAAGCGAGTTGGCGTGCAGGCGCACGGTGATTTCGCCGTGGGCTGCGGCTCGGGCTTCGCTGCTGCCAACCACAACCTTTTCATAGCCGCCACCGGGTTGGACGAAGATTGTTTTGTTGCTCATCGGGGTTTCCTTGTGTTTTCTAATTACGCGAAATAACGAAATGAAAGGTTAAAAATTACAAATCGATGGTCAGCCTAGCCGCAAAGTCATCAATCGCCACCTCGTTGCGTCGATAGTAAGTCCATTTTCCGATGCGGGTGGTTAGCACGAAGCCTGCACGTTGCAAGATAGCTAAGTGTGCAGACGCGGTAGAAGGTGAAAGCCCTGCCTTGTGCTGCAAATGGGTTACGCACACCCCTATGGCAGGATCGCCATGATCCTGAGGTGGGAAATTACTGAGTGGGTCTTTGAGCCACTCCATCATTTGCATGCGAGTGTCATTCCCCAGGGCTTTGAGCTGTTCGAGTATCATGGCGGGCAATGTTACGGATTTTTACAAAATGTTCAATAAGTAATCTATTGCCCGGCGCAAGGGTTTGAAGTCAAAAAAAACGCATCCAGTTCAGTTTGCAAAACGACTGAAACGCTATTGGCGAAGGATTGTGAGCCGAGTTAGGTGGCCGATGCATACAGGGCAACTGGAAGGGATAAACAATCGAATTAAAGTCATCAAGCGCATGGCGTATGGCTACCGGTACAGCGAGTTCTTTTTCATGAAGATCAAGAGCGTCTTTCCCGGTAATCCGTAAAGAACCAAAAAAAAAGCCCGGCCAACAGAAGCTGGCCAGGCGCTTTAATAGTTGAGTAAATGAGTGTTGCTAGGCCGCGAGTTCCAGCACAGCGCTGCAGGGCGCGTTGTTTGATGACAGCGCCATGGCCCAACCAGAGTGAGTACATTTGATACTCAGGCTCTTGGCGAGCCAGCGGGAATAGGCGTTACTTTTTCCAGAGTGCGTACCCTGGGTTCAAACCAATTACGTCCTGCTTTGAGTTATAGCAAAACTCCATGGAGCAGTTACTGGTATCAGAAGCCATCGGTACGTAAACCGGTAGTCGATCACGGTTGACCATGTCACTACCACCGTCTATGGTTAGATCGCAGCTATTGCCTTGCGGATCGCACCATATGTCATAGGTGCCGGTAGCTGTAGCCGTTGCTTTAACTGTGGAGGTCGCAGGTGCTCCTACGACGTTGCCTGCTGGAGCGCCTCCGAATAGAGGTCCCGTACCATTTTTGTATGCCCAATCTTTGCCGTCACCGCCCGGATAAATATAAAAATCTTTGAACGCCACATATTTGACATCGCGACCCGTTATCGATTTTCCTCGATAGTTTCGATCGTTATCAATGCACTTGTCTAAAATGCGTATACAAGTAATGATTTCAAAAGAGGGCTCTTGTTGCATGGTGACTTTGCCATAGGCATCTTTATATTGGACGACAATGTCGTCAGGTCGGGTAGTGTCGGTGCATACGTTGTTGTTCGGGCCAGTGCAACTTATAGAGTCGGGAGTTGAATATTGGCTATATAGATCAACAGCGTATGCAGAGGACGTCATCAAAGTAAGCGCAAATATTTTGTACACGATTTTCATGTGATTCCCTTTTCAGATTTAAAAGCGCATAGAAAAAACAAAAGCAAGATGCATGTATCCCTGCTTTTTCTGGAAAGCCGTAACCACCGTTGACGATCCGTAGGGTGTGTACTCGTTGAGCCACTTGGTGACGAGAGGGACGAGCTAGCTCTGCGAGATGGCAATCACGTGGTTAGTTGCTTGCATTCGATCCAATCAAAAAATTGTGTAAGGGTTTTTTCGAATTTTAGCTGTATATGCTCAATCGAGTATAGTGCTTTTGCGCTTCCGAAGGCTTCATCGTTGCTTTTGCGAGCAACAGAAATGAACTCAAAGCAAGCCTTCGGGATGGCAGTGAAAATCCTGAGGAGCAGACATGGTATTGCCCAAGAGCAGCTTGCTCCGAGCCAGAGCTACGTCAGCGATGTTGAACGAGGCTTGAAAAGCCCTTCCGTAGAAAAATTAATTGAGCTTTCTGCCCATCTTGGAGTTCATCCCGCAACTGTGCTTATCAAAAGCCAGTTGCTCCAGGATCCGGAAATGTCCAAGGAAATGCTCCTGTCACAAATATCCCAGGAATTGGAAGGTTAGGATAAGCGTGCAGCCGGTTGCCCGCCGCTTTAGCCCACCAATAGAAGTGCGGATTTGAGGGCTTTCTGCTTGAGCGCTGCTCCTTGGCCGAACCAAGCGGAGTCGACCCGATACTCACTGCTCTTGGACCGTCGCTCGTGATCCGTATACTTGGTTACAGCATTGAGTAATCCCCAGGCGGTACCTTGAGCTGATTCTAATGTCGATCCTCGTCCTGACCTTCATGTAGGCTCTGCACCTTGCGTAGCGCCCGTTCATTGGGAAGGACTGGCGGTAGCGGACTATCAGTGCTGGTGTCACGCAGTACGTTCGTGAAGAAGCCCATTGCTTCACGCTACTGAACCTTTCGCTCGGATAAATTTTTCATTTGGTACATGAACTCGTCCCATTGAGAGACAGCAATACCCAACTGCTTTTTCACTGCTTGCGGATCGAAGCGGGTGTTGTGCGGCACCTTGATCGCGCGGGTGGTGCCGTCCAGGGCGATGGTCAGCGTGTTATTGCAGACCACCTGTACCATGGTCGGGGTCGCTGTGGTGGCCAGGGTGCCGTCACAGTAGGTGGCAAGCAGCAGGTAGCCGTTTACCTGGTCGTTACCACGGAGCGTCGTGCCTTGCCCAGTACGGGCCAGCGCCCAGAACTTGCGACCGCCTTTGAGCACTCCAGCGGTTTCCAGTTCGTAGCCCGAGACTTCAGTCAGATCCCGGTAGAACTCCAGCACTTCACGTGGCTGCACCACCTGGTAGCGCTGAGAAACCACCGACAGAGGGGCCTTGGTATCGGATCGGTATAGCACCTTCTGTTCGGAGAAGGTGTGAATTGAGCCCAGAGCACCAATGCTGTCGGACTTGAAGTGCACCGGGCTGTCCTGAATCCGCCAGTCCATGCCTGCTTCGCGCTGCCAGATTTCAAGCGGTTGTTTCGGGGAAAGGCGACTGCCCAGACCATGCCTGGGCGTGGCACCAACGTAAGCCATTTGTTCAACGAGATGAGCCATGGGAATGATTCCTTGCGAATGAGTGGAAAAGAGCGTCGTTTCATCAGCAAGCGACACCTCTTCACAACGGCTTAACGGTGGACGCTGAAGCTGTAACCACACTGCAGGCAATGGTAGTTGTTCAGCACCTTGTCATCCATTTGTGCGCCCAGCGTGGACCCGGCTATCCCGCCAGCCACGCCGCCAAACAGTCCCCCGAGAAGTGCACCAGCAATACTGCCAATGGCGATCCCGACCGGACCGCCGATTACACCCAGCACTGCGCCGGCTTCTGCTCCCGACAGGGCTCCGGCAGCACCACTGGCCGCACCGCCCGCAGCGCCAACCAATCCACCTGCTTGTTTGCCAATATTTTTCGTGACGACGCGTCCAGAGTTACAGCTTGGGCAAGGGGTATACATACACAGATCCTCTCAAGTGATGAGCGTGATGAGCCATATAGCTGGCACGCCAAATCCCTACCGCAGTTAATACGGTGGGCGTTCACAGAGGTGATATAGGTCTGAGATTTTTTTGATTGAACTCGTATCGGCTCACTACGCTACGGCAAAGCCGTGAAAAACCAGCCTTTTGGAGCCCTCAACGACATGAATACGGCAGTGCAGTAAGTTTTTACAGGTCAGCGGTATGGGATGTCTATATGACTAAAAGCGCTGGCGGCACACATCAGTCGACTCATACGTTTTATTCTGAATGAAAAATGGAATCTTTTTAGAGTTGAATAAGTGAATTTTCTTATTGTAGTTCTGGGGGTTAAATTTTTCACTGAGCCTATTTCTCGTGGTTTTTTGCAGGTGCGGCATTGTTGTTGTTACGGTTAAAGTAGTATGCATCTAAAAGAGGCTCTAATAGTAACTGATAGAGACCATAGTTATTATTGATTGCTGAGTAATCGATAGCCCTCTCCAATAGAGGGGTGTCGTACTTATAGAAATCTACGAAACAGATCTGCCATAAACAACGGTCGTAACGTAAAGTCTTGACTGCAAGTCAACGCGTTGAGAGTTTGAAAGAAGCGTATAAGTCGAAGCAAGGTGCCTGAATGCACCTGACTCGGTGTGCCTGCCGGTGAACACTCCATATACAGCCGACAGGAAACTGATCATGTTCCATCATCAACCTAAACGTCATCCCTTCAATACTAAGCTCAAGCTGCACTACAGTAACGAATACCGTGGCTTCGCCGTGCAGCAGCAACTGGCACATGGCCCGTTGATCGAAAACTACCTGGAGCGTGGGATTGAGACTCTACAGCACTGTCTCTCGGCACAGGCTCGAACCTTAGTCTGTCGGGTCGACTTGCGTTACCCCGTCGGCCGTATGCCGTCGGATGCGCTCATCAGCAATGAAGTAATGACTCGTTTCTTCTACCAACTAAGTAAAGAGTTGGTCTGGGCAAATACCAAATACTCGACCGAAATTCGCTACATCTGGTGCCGGGAGCGTAACAGCAGCGAGGCACCCCATTATCACCTCATGCTATTGCTCAACTACGACGCCATTGGGGGCTTAGGTAACTACGGGCCTAGTACAGACGGCACCTACAGCAGAGAGAACTTGTTTCATCGCATCGTGCGTGCTTGGGCCTGGGCAATTGGTTGTGCTGCACACGACATGTCCGGGTTGGTGCATGCCTGCCAGGACAAACTCAGTGGCCAGGTTTACCAACGTCTGGAGCAGCGTTTTCCTGATTCACTCAAACAAGTGGTCTACGCCATGAGCTACTTATGTAAGGAGTACAGCAAGTCACAGGAGCTGAGGCAGGGCTTTGCAGTGTTCACCACCAGTCGGGTCTGAGTCCGGGCTGAGAGTGTTCAATATGCCTATTCTATGGTGCGGCATTGCCGCACTGTTTATCACTAGAAAAGGAGTCTTTCGCATGAGCTACAGCGAGCATTGGCGTCGTGAGTTTCTCACTCGGCACCCTGAGTATGAAAGTCAGTCACAGGTACGTTCGCAAGAGGCAGTGCAGCCGCCTGCGCCTGTAAGCTCCGTATTTCCCTTATCTACTTTTACAACGGCTAACTCTGAATTCTTGAAGCAACTTCCTCAGCAAGGGCCAAGGAGACAACATAATCCCACACAGGACCGCTCGATATCTTCAGACGTCCTCAGGCAAGTATGTTGTTTACGTCAACGACTGAAGCTAACCCAGCAGGCGCTCGCCAAACAGTTGGGGATCAGCTCTCGCACGCTGCAGGACTGGGAGCAGGGTCGACGACAGCCAAGCGGACCTGGTAGGGCCTTACTACTGCAATGGATTGACCAGCAGGCGGCTCATGGCTGCTGAATGATTCACGCGAAGGGTGCAGCCGAAAGGGAGTCTTGAGCGGAGGTAGGGGGGAGTGTGGCTGCTATTTTTGCTACTAATAGCAAAAATAGCAGCTGCAGTAGACCCTGGCAGATTCGACGGGGTGAAATCGACAAGCACAAATGCACGGTGATGTCTATAGATCTGCTTAGGGTGGATGTGGCGTTTAGCACCTTCGACGACTAGGGGTGGCAGGGGCTTTAAAGTCCTTCTCATCGAATCCGTAGCCGAAGAGGGTGTAGAAATGATCAAAGAAAACAGTAATAAACTAATGCTAAGAATTTTGCGCATGCGGCAGTTGCGAGAGCGTCTCGGGCTGAGTACGTCGACCATCTACGATCGCTTAAATCCAATGTCGCCCAGGTACGACTGCAGTTTTCCCAGACCGATTAAGTTGGGGGCGTCAGCTGTAGGTTGGATTGAGGAAGATGTTTGTCGGTGGATTGAGTCCCGAATTGCAGAAAGCCGAAATGTTTACAGCGTGAATTCTTGAGAGGGGTGGTTTATGAGTTTTTCTAATGGTGTGTCAAGTTGGCTTCCTGTTCCAGGTCGAGCATTTCCAAGGTCTATGGCTTTGCCGATTATCGGGGCCGCAGTAGATGAAGCTGAGCGCAATATAATGGCCCCGCGAGCACTTATTTATTCAGCTGCGTTGCCAGCCATGGCGACTGCGGCTCAAGGTTCAATTGATGTCTGTAAACCAAATGGCCAAATCGGTCCGGTATCACTAATGGTGCTCACGGTGGCCAACTCTGGGGAGCGAAAGTCGACCGCAGAGAATGTATTTATGGGAGGAGTTCGGCGCTTTCAGGATGAGATGGATGTGATTTATCAATCAGAGCTCTCTGATTGGCGTGCGAAACAGTCGATCTGGGATGCTCGTCGAAAGGCTATCTTGAAAGAAGCTCTTCTATTGGATCAAGCGGAGGGGGGTGATCCGGATAAACAACTCATGGAGCATCAAGCCTGTACGCCGATCAAACCTAGGCGCTTCAAGTTGCTGTACGAAGATGCTACGTCAGAGGCGTTGTTTCTTGGCTTGCACCAGAACATTCCAGTAGCTGGACTTATCTCCAGTGAGGGCGGTGGCGTGCTGACGGGTAAGGCATTCAATGACCTCTCAAAACAGAATGCGCTATGGAGCGGGGATGCCATAACGGTTGATCGTGTGTCGGCTGAAAGTTATGAAGTCAGAGGGCGGTTGACGGTATCGTTAATGGTTCAAGAAAGTTCATTTTTTAGCTATATGGAGAAAAACGGTGAAAAATCACGTGGGTCTGGCTTGTGGGCGAGGTTTTTGGTTTGCAGTCCAGAGTCTACTCAGGGGACTCGGTTTATTACGGAAGGCGCCGCGCCTTGGGATTGTTGTGACAGGTTTTCTGAGCGCGTCGGCGAGATACTTAAGAACAGTGTTGAGTTTCTAGCTGACCCCAAGAAGCCGAAGTTGGTGGTTAGGTTTTCTCAGGCGGCGATTCACCGGTGGGTCAGTATTTTTAATGGGGTGGAGGCGCAGATTAGACCGGGAGGGCGATATTTTGGTATGGGGGATCATGCGTCCAAGTTGGCAGATAATATCGCCAGAGTCGCTGCTATATTTCATTTCTTCGAAAAAAAAGATGGAGAAATAGCTGTGGAAACCTTGGAGGCAGCTATCGAAGTTTGCTTTTGGTACTCTGACGAGTTTTTACGGATGTTTTCATCGCCGCCTCAAGAAGAGGTCGATGCCCAGGAGTTGGATGCTTGGTTGCAGTTAAAGCGAGAGGCCGGCGAGAGGTTTGTGGTGAAGAACTCAATTCTACAAAGGGGGCCCAGTCAGTTGCGAAAATTAAAGCGGCTGGACCCTGCTATTGAGGTGCTTTGGGCGCAAGGAAAGGTTTTGCTGTCAAAGTCTAAAAATGTCACATACCTTGATATATTTCCTGAGCACTCGATGAGCAAAATGAATACTAGAAGTGTTCTGACTCCTTTGACGACTTCACTTTAGGGGGGGGGGCGGCGCCCAAGAAGTCTTGTGGTGCCGAGATGGCTCCCGGTGGATTGCTCTGATGCCTATTTATCCCGCCTCTCGATCATTAATTAGTAGCCCGTAGGCGTAACTCGTTACAGAGCTAGTGCAAGACTTGCCGTTTCGTGTGCATCGAGAGCACCATCCATCATGGTGGCGTTTTCATTTAGATAAATATCGTTCATTCGCTGTTCTGGATGACGTCATCTATAGACCGGGCCTCTGTTAGCCGCTCCAGGTAGATTTGCAGTTGATCCAGGTCGTCAGTGGTCTCCAGCTTTTCAATTGCTGACCCCTGCAGCGCTCCAAAGCGCTGCTTAAGTTGCAGAGCTAACGCTGTTCTCACTCCTTCAATCCGCCCCCTGGTGCGTGCTGCGTCGACATCCATCTGGCGCGCTTCTTCCGTATCTCGCGTGGGAAATGAATGACGCAGGATATGCCCGAGTCTTTGGCGGTCTGTCTGCCGCCGGTTGCCGCGTTTACCGATGTTGGCAAAGTCGAACAGAAGTTCGCGAACCTCATGCTTCAAATCGTTGATATTAGTGATATCAAGCATTTCAAATTCGCGGTTGGCTTTATAAATGCGCGTGGCCATCGCATCGGCTACTTCGGTCTTATTACTATTCGCGAGGTCAGGTTTGTTGTAGAGCATGCCCTTGACCATGGTGCGAATAAGTTGGGAAGTCATCTTGCTGGAGGGTTGCTGGTTTTTAGCGTGGCCTCCCCGGGCCGCGCGTACACCATAGTGTTTGCCCTCTAGGTTCTTGAGTGCTTCTAGCATCGCCAGGTGACGATTGGCCAGCATCAAGGCCGTGATCATTTCCTGTAAGTGATGCTCATAGGCGGCGGTTGGGCCCGACGTACTCTGTGGTGGCAGGTGTTTGTCGTGGATAAACTGCACATAGACTGCTTGACGAAGGGCAGTGTCGGCATGCTCAATCAACTGTTCTTCAATCGCGACCTGGCCCTGTCGGATAATCAGATCGACTTGTTTGTCCTGGTGAGGCTGGATCTCAAAACTGCCCATCCTTTCATACAGCGCCTGCAATTGTTGATTTCGTGCAGGTGGAGGGGTTCCTAGCTGATTGAACACGCTCTCTACGACATTTTTAGCTTGAGTGAGCAGCATCTTCAAAGTGCCTAAATTAGGCCTTTCTGGGTTTGTCTCGCTGTAATTCCGGAACGACACAATCACATTCCTATCCTGGAAATTGAAGCGACAGGGTAGCAGCGATGCTTAGATTGCGGAGAATCTCCGAGCTGGCGTGGGCATGTGATGCTCTCGTACAAGCGGGTATCTATTTTTATCATGGGCTTTCTCAAAGTTGTGGTAGCTGCGTTGCCCGTAAGCGCCATCATTACACTTTGGCTGCCTGCTGCTCATGAGTGATTGCTTGCGGCGGCTCCTTAGAGGTCAAGTAATTAGCCCATCCGGTCATCAGGGCGCGTCGCTTGTCGAGAAAGTCAGTGCGAGAGTAGGCTCCCTCGGTTTGGTCGCGCTCGTCATGAGCGAGCGCCATCTCGCAGACTTCGCGAGGAAAATTTGTGCACTCACCTGACCAATCTCGAAATGAAGAACGAAAACCGTGCCGAGTGATGTGGTCATATTTCATGCCATGCAGAAGGGTGCGTATAGCATTCGCGTGCATCACTCCTGTCTTGCCTTGACCAGGGAAGAGGAAAGGGCTTTCAGGTGTTCTTGGAATGCTTTGAACCAGCACCATGACTTGATCGGCAAGTGGGATTACAAAGGCCACTCGCATCTTCATGCGCTCATCTGGCAGAGACCAAGTGCCAGCTTCCAGGTCAAACTCATCCCAGCGCGCGAACCTCACCATATGGGCGCGTGCGCTGGTCATGATCAGCAGTTGGGCTGCCAAGGACGCTGGCGTTGTGTTTGTACTGAGTTTGGCCATCAATGCTGGCACGTCCTGCCACCGCAAAGCATCAAAGTGCTCACGCTTTCGAGCCTTTTTCTTTTCAGCACGACTCAACAGATTGTCTAAGTGCCCACGCCAGCGAGCGGGGTTCTCACCCTCTCGCAGGTTGCGTGCCTTGGCAGCGTCCAGAACTTGTTCAATCTGGCCACGTACTTCGTCGGCGGTTCTGGTTTTGGCGGCCCAGATGGGTTGCAACACCTTGAGGACCTGTGGAGTACCGATCTTCTCGGCTGACAACTTGCCGATGTGGTCAAAAGCATACAGCTCCAGTTTCCGTAGCCAGCCTTTACGCCACTTTTCTGACCAGGCGCCCCCATGTGCTTCGCAGTATTCTTTCGCGAGCGTCTCGAACTTCAGCTGCTTCGCCTCGCTGGTTCGTTGTGCTTCGAGCTGGGCAGCGCGCTCAATGTCGCGAGCAGCTAGAGGATCTATACCGTCGCTCAATTGGCTGCGTTTAGCACTGGCTTCTTGCCTGGCTTTCTTGAGGCCTACTTCTGGGAATGAACCCAGGCCCATTTCTCTGCGACGGCCTGCCAGTTGGAAGCGAAGTAGCCAGGATTTACGTCCGGTAGATTTGACGACCAACCTTAGTCCGTCACCATCCTCATAGGTGCCAGGTTCGGTCAGGTTTTCGACTTGTTTCGGATTCAGCTTACCCATTGGATTTCCCCAGTCGTCCTTTTTGTCCCCCCACTTGTCCCCCCACTTCATCGTCGGATGAGGTCAAATGGCGTTGAGCGCCATTGGACAAGGGGATGCCTAAACCCCCTGTATTAGCTAGGCTATCAGGTGGGCTCTTGGATGGGATAGGATTATTTCGGACAATTAAAAAGCCGGCTTGTGGCCGGCTTCTCGGGGACTGGCTTGATTCATTTTTGGTAAACCGCGCCAGCCTTCAAAACGTACACCCGGATCTTGCGTCCGGCTGTGGGACTCGGCGAGAAAATCATCTGCCTGGTCGGTGCGATCTGAGCCTCTGGGAGGGTCGATGCGCAAATGTGGGGCGCAGCATACTGATTTTTTTACGCAATTCCCAGCTTGATGTGGGTGATTGCTCGTTCACGCTAATCTGTAGCAGCTGGCGAAGCCTGCGTTCGGCGATCTACCGGACACAACCTGTACCAGTTGCTACAGAACCCGCTTACAAGAATGGAATGGGCGGTCGTCGTTTGTTCAGGGTCGACCACCAGAACACCCACCCTATGACGCGTATATTTTCATCATCAATTTGCGGTGGGCGAAAGACTTCGTCCGGGTATCGGCTGTTGTTGTGGCTGCGCATGCGTATCGCATTGCCCGGTACCCGATACAGGTAGCGGATCAACAGCATGCCGTCATGCTCTATCGCGTAAATCTCGCCATCGATAATTTGCGTCAGTCCCCGGTCTATGGCGACGATGGAGCCGTCGTCAATTTTTTCGGCCATGCTGTTGCCTGTCATGCGAACGCAGATGGCGTCGATGTGTTTGATTTCCAGGGAATCGAGATCGCTGCGGGGCAGGCGGATGGTTTGGCCGGGATCTTTGATGACATGGGTTTTGGTGGCGCCGGGCGTGATGGGTGCTTCTTTATAGAAATGCAGTTCGACATCGGTTGGCTCGATCACCCGGTAGGAGCCACGGATCGTTTGGGCATCCAGGGCATTGCCGGACTCGTCGGTCAGTCGCAGTTCCTTGGCGTCTTTTTGACCTTCGCCGGTTTTCAGCCACTCGCTTTTAACGGACAGAATTCTGGCGACTTCTTCCATACGGTATTCGGGCACGCCGCGGGTGTACCAGTTGTGAACGTTTTGAGCCTGTTGGATGTTCAAGAAATCGGCAAATGCCGTCGTCGAGATTTTCGCCTCTTTGAGGAGAACCTTGAATCGTTTACCGCAGGTTTTATTCTTTTTCATAAACGCGAGTCTAATGTCGCGGGGCAGGGCTTTGAATCAACGAGCCGTTCAAATATCGAGGGAATTTTACGACCGGATGTAAGACGTAATGTAGGGAAATTAAACAAGAAAAAACCAAAACGGATGCGGGTTAAACGAAACGTTTATGGTGATTTATAGGCGTCTACAAAAAACCCCGGATCAACCGGGGTTTTTCTTGATGCCTGTTGCTAGAAGCCTGGAGCTTCTCAGCCTTTGTAGGCTGCAACCGACTTCATGATCTCGGCGCGGGCAGCTTCAGCGTCGCCCCAACCTTCGATCTTCACCCATTTGCCTTTCTCGAGATCTTTGTAGTTCTCGAAGAAGTGCTTGATCTGTTCCAGCAACAGCGGTGGCAGATCGGTGTATTCCTTCACGTCCACGTACAGCTGAGACAGCTTGTCATGGGGTACTGCGATGACTTTGGCATCGCCGCCGCCGTCGTCGGTCATGTTCAGGATGCCGACTGGACGAGCGCGGATGACCGAACCTGGAGCAACCGGGTAAGGGGTTACAACCAGCACGTCGAGGGGATCACCGTCGTCAGCCAGGGTGTTCGGGATGAAACCGTAGTTGGCCGGGTAGAACATCGGGGTGGCCATGAAACGGTCAACGAACAGGCAATCGCTGTCTTTGTCGATTTCGTATTTGATCGGCGCGTGGTTGGCCGGAATCTCGATCGCGACGTAGATGTCGTTCGGCAGGTCTTTGCCAGCCGGAATCTTGCTGTAGCTCATTGGGCGGTGCCCCCGTTAGTTGACCAAAAACACTTGGCCGGATTGACCAAAAAGTGGCGGCGATTATAGGCATATTCCGCCGCCGATGCCATGCGCGACAGGGTCGTAGAGACCTTAGTCGTGTGCCTGATAGACCGGGTCATTGGCCTGAAGTTGCCGCAGCCTGTCCAAAGGATCCTGCCGATAGAAAAGCTTCAGCTGCTCGTAGACCTGTGGATAAGCCTCGTGCAGCAAATCCGGGGCGCTGAAAAAGTATTCGCTGGTGACGGCGAAGAACTCTGCCGGGTTTTCCGCTGCGTACGGATCAATGGCGGTTTCGGCGTCGGGATTACGCTCCAGTTGCTGATCGAGATCGTCGTAGGCGTCCTGCATGACCTTCGCCCAGTCACTGATCCGCATGTCGGCATGCAGCGGCGGGAGGCCGTTGGCGTCACCGTTGAGCATGTCCAGCTTGTGCGCCAGTTCGTGGATGACCAGGTTATAGCCCTCCCAGCCGCCGCTGGCCATCACGCCGGGCCAGGCGAGGATGATCGGGCCTTGCTGCCAGGCTTCGCCGCTGTGCTCGCCATCCCACTCGTGTTCGACGCCGCTGGCATCTCGATGACGCTGAGGGCTGAGAAAGTCGTCGGGGTAGAGCACGATTTCGTGGAAACCCTGATACCAGTTCAAATCGCCCAGGTTCAGCAGTGGCAATTGCGCCTGGGCCGCCAGCAACAGGCGTTGTTCCTGGTGCAGTTCCACGCCGGGCAGGGCGGTCAGGTGTTTGTCTTCGAGGAACAGTACGCTGGCTTCGCGCAACCACTGGTCTTGGGCAGCGGTGATGCCGTCGAGAAAACTCAGGTGGTGACGCACCCGTTGCCACATGTCGTCGGCAATCGGGTGTCTGGCCAGGATGCGCTGGCGACGCCAGGCGCTAAGGGACCACATCGGTGATCAGCGCGGTTGGGCTTTCGAGTTCGAACCGCCAAAGCGGCTGCGTGCCACACCGATGATCATGGGCACCAAGGACAGGAGAATGATGCCGACGACCAGCAGCGACAGGTTGGTCTTGATGAACGGTACATTGCCGAAGAAGTAACCGAGGGTCACCAGGCCGCCGACCCAGAGGATCGTGCCGAGGACGCTGAAACCGAAGAAACGCGGGTAGGGCATTCTTGCAACGCCGGCGACGAACGGCGCAAAGGTCCGAATGATCGGCAGGAAGCGCGCCAGGGTCACGGTTTTTCCGCCGTGTTTGTCGTAGAAGTCGTGGGTTTGTTGCAGGTAGTCACGGCGAAAGATTTTCGAGTTCGGGTTGCTGAACAAGCGTTCTCCGGCCGTTCGTCCGATCACGTAGTTGGTACTGTCGCCGAGTATCGCGGCCAGCATCAGCAGCCCGCCCAGCAATACCGGATCCATGCCTCCGCCCGCCGCGACGGCGCCCGCAATAAACAGCAGGGAATCACCCGGCAGGAAAGGCATCACGACCAGACCGGTCTCGCAGAAAATCACCAGAAACAGAATGGCGTAGATCCATGGCCCGTAATTGGTGACCAGCATGTCGAGGTAAACATCGAGATGCAAGATGAGGTCAAGCGGGTTGAAATCCATGGAAAGCACCTGTGGTGACGGCCCGACTCTGCAGGCCTGTGCGGTTGACTTCGCGAAAGGCTACAGACGGGTGTAGTTTTTCTTACAAGCCGGAAAGGTCGGCATTATACGGACAGACAACTGAAAAGCGCGTCGAGTTTGTAGCGGGGGATGTCGCGGAGACGGACGGTGCTTTTTGCTTTTTCAGCAGGAGCAAAGCTTGCTCGCGATAGCGGTGTGTCATGTCATTAAGCGTATCCGCTGCTGATACACAGCTATCGCGAGCAAGCTTTGCTCCTACAGGCGATGAGGCTTAAAGCTCGTCGCTGATCGGCAGTACGTAGTTCTTGAACTCGGTGTCTTCCTTGAATCCGATCGATTCGTAGGTTTTCTGCGCGACTTCGTTGTCGCTGCTGGTGGACACGCGCATACGCACGGCATTGGTGTCCTTGGCCATTTTTTTTGCGGTACGAATCAGGTTATCGGCGACCAGTTGACGGCGGGCATCTTCGGCAACGTAGATGTCGTTGAGGATCCACACGCGTTTGAGTGAAAGCGATGAAAAACTCGGGTACAGCTGGCAAAAACCCATCAGCCTGTTGTTGTCCTCATCGGACAGTGCCAGGTAGATCACCGACTCCTTGCGGCGCAGGCGTTTCTCAAGGAACGCCCGGGACGAGTCCGGATACGGCAGGGAGCCATAAAACTCCCGATATTTGACGAACAACGGGGTCAGCAGGTCCAGGTGTTCGAGGGTCGCTTGAATAATCCGCATCGATAGGTCTCGTCTTCAAGTGGCTGTCTTCACGTGCTCTGACGGCGAACGGTTCTCACTCGGGCAGCCGTGCGTCGATCCTGCCTGAAATCCGCATTCAAACGCAATGCGGAAACGGTTCAGGCTTCGGGCGGGCTCAGCAGGAAGTTACTTTTCATCTCCACGCCTGGCTCCGTTTCCAGCATCTGCACTTGGGCTTCGTCCTTCAGATTGACCCCTGACAGCTGCCGCCGACACGCTTCACGCATCAGATACAGCAGACGGTGCGCCGCCATTCCATAGCTCAATCCTTCCAGCCGGACATTGGAGATGCAGTTGCGGTAGGCATCCGTCAGGCCGACCTTTGGGTTGTAGGTGAAATACAGTCCCAGGCTGTCTGGCGAGCTGAGTCCGGGGCGTTCGCCGATCAGGATGACGACCATTTTTGCGCCCAGTCGCTCGCCGATCTCGTCGGCGACGGCCACGCGGCCCTGTTCAACCAGGATCACCGGCGACACGGACCAGCCTTCAGCCGTGATCTGCTCTTCCATGCGCTCCAGAAAGGGCATCGTGTGGCGATGAACCGCCAGTGCCGATAACCCGTCGGCGACGACAATCGCCAGATCCACCCCGCCGGGATGGGCTTGTGCATAATCTCGCAGCGTCTGCGCCGACTCGTCACTGAGCTTCCTGCCCAGATCCGGACGCTGCAAATAGCTGTTGCGATCAGTGGCTGCGCTGTGCAGCAGCACGCTCTCACGCCCGCGTTCGGCCAGCTGTGCGCCAAGACCGGCATGGTCGAACGGCAGGTGCACGGCGTCTCGAGCCTGGGCGTGGGCAAACTGGAAATCCAGCTGCGCACTGGTGGGCATGCTGGTGCCGGTTCGACCGAGTGCAATCCGCGCCGGTGTCAGTCGGCGCAGCTCCAGCCAAGGGTTTTGCGGATCGACGGGTGGTTTATCCATATCAACGATCATCCCAGTTGCGCCAAGGCTTGGCGGAATGCCGGCGGCAGGTTGTTGCCAAACTGAACCTTGCCATCCGCCTGGGTGAAGATGCCCATTTTGGCCAGCCATTGCTCGAACTCCGGCGCCGGTTTCAGACCCAGGGTTTGCCGCGCATAGAGCGCGTCATGGAACGAGGTGGTCTGGTAGTTGAGCATGATGTCGTCGGAGCCGGGGATGCCCATGATGAAGTTGATCCCTGCCACGCCAAGCAGCGTCAGCAGGGTGTCCATGTCGTCCTGGTCCGCTTCGGCGTGATTGGTGTAACAGATATCGCAACCCATGGGCACACCCAGCAACTTGCCGCAGAAGTGGTCTTCAAGGCCGGCGCGGATGATCTGTTTACCGTTGTAGAGGTATTCGGGACCGATAAACCCTACGACGGTATTCACCAGAAACGGTTTGAAATGTCGCGCGACGGCGTAGGCTCGGGTTTCGCAGGTCTGTTGATCAATGCCATGGTGGGCGTTGGCGGACAAAGCGCTGCCCTGGCCCGTCTCGAAATACATCAGGTTCTGGCCCAGGGTGCCGCGATTCAGGCTCAACCCCGCGTCGTAGCCTTCCTGAAGTATGTTCAGGTTGATGCCGAAACTGGCGTTGGCCGCTTCGGTGCCCGCGATGGACTGGAACACCAGGTCCAGTGGCACGCCGCGGTTCACCGCTTCGATGGACGTCGTGACGTGAGTCAGCACGCAAGCCTGTGTAGGAATGTCGTAGCGCTGGATGACGGCATCGAGCATTTCCAGGATTGCGCAGATCGAGGCGATGTTGTCGGTGGCCGGGTTGATGCCGATCATTGCATCGCCGTTGCCATACAACAGACCGTCAAGAATGCTCGCGGCGATGCCGGCGGGCTCATCCGTGGGGTGGTTGGGCTGCAGACGGGTGGATAAGCGGCCGCGCAGGCCCATCGTGCCGCGAAACTTGGTCACCACGCGGATTTTCTGCGCCACCAGCACCAGATCCTGCACGCGCATGATCTTTGAAACGGCGGCCACCATTTCCGGGGTCAGCCCGGGGGCGAGTGCGCGCAGGCTTTGCTCGTCAGCGGCATCGCTGAGCAGCCAGTCGCGAAAACCGCCGACGGTGAGGTGGCTGACCACGACGAAAGCCTGTTTATCGTGGGTGTCGATGATCAGGCGGGTGACTTCATCGTCCTCGTAAGGAATCAGCGCTTCCTGTAGGAAATGACTCAGCGGTATGTCAGCCAGGGCCATCTGCGCGGCCACCCGTTCACCATCGTTGAGGGCGGCGACGCCTGCCAGGAAATCCCCGGACCGCGCAGGGCTGGCCTTGGCCATGACGTCCTTGAGGCTCTCGAAGCGATAGGTCTGGTTGCCGACCGTGTGAGCAAAACTAGCCATACAGATTCTCCGTGACGGCGCAGACCAGGCCTGCGCCGTGATTTGCGGCTGTTAGTGCAAGGCTTTTTCAGCGGCCTGAATCGCCGCGAACTCTTCTTCGGGCGTGCCTGCTACCAAGTGATGCCGACTGTAGAAAGCGAAGTAAGCAATTAACACTCCATAGATGACCGCTGCACCAATCACCACTCGCGGATCCACCAGAAATCCTGCCACGACAGCGATGCACGCCAATACCAACGCTACACCAGAAGTGAAGATGCCGCCCGGTGTACGGTAAGGCCGATCCATTTTGGGGCGACGAATACGCAGCGTAATGTGCGCGGCCATCATCAGGACGTAGGAGATGGTTGCGCCGAACACGGCCACCAGAATAAGCAAGTCGCCCTGACCGGTCAGCGACAACCCGAAACCGATGATCCCGGGAATGATCAACGCCAGCACCGGCGCCTTGCTTTTGTTGGTTTCCGACAGTTTGCGTGGCAGATAGCCGGCGCGGGACAAGGCAAAGATCTGCCGTGAGTAGGCGTAGATGATCGAGAAGAAACTGGCGATCAGGCCCGCCAGGCCCACGAGGTTGACGAAGCTGCCCATCCAGGTCGAGCCGCCATAGGCTTTGCTCAATGCTTCAACCAGCGGGTTACCGGATGTCAGCAGTGCATTGGCGCCAGCCGCACCGGGCCCGATCACCAGAATCAGCAGCGCAAAACTCACCAGCACCAGCATGGCGCCGATCAGGCCGCGAGGCAGGTCGCGTTTCGGGTTTTTGGTTTCTTCCGCGGCCAGTGGCACGCCTTCGACAGCCAGGAAGAACCAGATCGCGTAAGGAATGGCTGCCCACACGCCGACATAGCCAAACGGCAGGAAGCTGCTCGCGCCCTTGGCCTCGGTGACCGGGATGTCCAGCAGGTTGGCGACGCTGAAGTGCGGCACCATCGACACCAGGAAAACGGCCAGTGCCAGGGCGGCTACGGCGGTAATCACGAACATCAGTTTCAGCGCTTCGCCGACACCGAATATGTGGATGCCGATAAAGATGATGTAGAAGGCCAGGTAGATCATCCAGCCACCGATGCCGAACAACGACTCGCAGTAGGCACCGATAAACACGGCAATCGCTGCCGGGGCGATGGCGTATTCGATCAGGATCGCCGTCCCGGTCAGAAATCCGCCCCAGGGGCCGAAGGCGCTCCGGGCAAAACCGTAGCCGCCACCCGCGGTGGGAATCATGGAGGACAACTCAGCAAGGGAAAAACACATGCACAAGTACATGGTCGCCATCAGCAGCGTGGCAAGAAACATCCCGCCCCAGCCACCTTGGGCCAGGCCGAAGTTCCACCCCGCGTAGTCGCCGGAGATGACATAAGCCACCCCCAGGCCCACCAGCAGGACCCAGCCTGCTGCACCTTTTTTCAATTCACGTTGCTGGAAATAATCGGAGCCGACTTTTTCGAAGTCGACAGAGGAGCCGGCCGCCGGAGCGGGCGTAGGTTCGCTGGGCATAAGAGTTCACCTGTTTTTATTGTTTTGGCCGGCCAAGTTGCCGGGTAGTGCGAAGGCTCCCTTACGGGCGCGAACGTGCTCGCGAATGCGGTTTGTCATTCACCTGAGTGTTGAATGGACGAGCGCTATCGCGAGCAAGTCGAATCGTCGCACCGCCGCTCCCCCGTAGGAGAGGAGGCCTGCTCGTGGCAGACGTTTAGAAGAAGCCCAGCGGATTGATGTCGTAGCTCACCAGCAGGTTTTTGGTCTGCTGATAGTGATCGAGCATCATTTTGTGGGTTTCACGACCGACGCCGGACTTCTTGTAACCACCGAATGCGGCGTGCGCCGGGTACAGGTGATAGCAGTTGGTCCAGACGCGACCGGCCTTGATGGCGCGGCCCATGCGGTAGGCGCGGTTGATGTCGCGGGTCCAGAGGCCGGCACCCAGGCCGAACTCGGTGTCGTTGGCGATGGCCAGGGCTTCGGCTTCGTCCTTGAAGGTGGTGATGCTCACCACCGGGCCAAAGATTTCTTCCTGGAACACGCGCATTTTGTTGGTGCCCTTGAGCAGGGTCGGCTGGATGTAATACCCCGTCGACAGGTTGCCCTCGAGTTTCTCGACCTTGCCACCCGTCAGCAGCTCGGCGCCTTCGCCCTTGGCGATTTCCAGGTACGAAAGGATTTTGTCGAATTGCTGCTCGGACGCCTGGGCGCCGACCATGGTGTCGGTGTCCAGCGGGTCGCCACGTTTGATCGACAGGACCTTCTTCATCACCACTTTCATGAAGTCGTCGTAGATCGACTCTTGCACGAGTGCGCGGGAAGGACAGGTGCAAACCTCGCCCTGGTTGAAGAACGCCAATACCAAGCCTTCGGCGGCTTTTTCGATGAAGGTTTCTTCAGCCTGCATGATGTCGGCGAAGAAGATGTTCGGCGACTTGCCACCCAGCTCCACGGTGGACGGGATGATGTTTTCGGCGGCGCATTTCATGATGTGCGAGCCCACCGGAGTGGAACCTGTGAAAGCGATCTTGGCGATGCGTTTGCTGGTGGCCAGCGCCTCGCCGGCCTCTCTGCCATAGCCTTGCACCACGTTGAGCACGCCCGGCGGCAGCAGGTCGCCGATCAGTTCCATCAGCACGGTGATGCCCAGCGGCGTTTGCTCGGCAGGCTTGAGCACCACGCAGTTTCCGGCGGCCAGCGCCGGGGCGAGTTTCCAGGCCGCCATCAGGATCGGGAAGTTCCACGGAATGATCTGACCGACCACGCCCAGCGGTTCATGGATGTGATAGGCCACGGTGTTGCCATCGATCTCGGCGGCACTGCCTTCCTGCGCGCGGATGCAACCGGCGAAGTAGCGGAAGTGGTCGGCAGCCAGCGGGATGTCGGCATTCAGGGTTTCGCGAACGGCTTTGCCGTTGTCCCAGGACTCGGTGATCGCCAGCAGTTCCAGGTTCTGCTCGATACGATCGGCAATCTTCAGCAGCACCAGCGAGCGTGCCTGGACAGAAGTGCTGCCCCAAGCGTCTGCTGCGGCGTGGGCAGCGTCCAGGGCTTTGTCGATGTCTTCGGCCGTGGAGCGTGGGAATTCGGCAATGGGTTGGCCATTCACTGGCGAAGTGTTGGTGAAGTACTGACCTTTAACAGGCGCGACGAACTCGCCGCCGATGTAGTTACCGTATTTGCTTTTAAACGAAACGATAGCGCCTTCAGTACCGGGGTGAGCGTAACGCATAGTGATTTCTCCTTGGCTTTTGTGCTTATAAGGGAGAGCGCATGTGCGCTTGTTATAAGCGTAGAGCAAAGGTCGGGCCACTGCCTTTGAGGTCAGTCAAATCAAGGGATTGCCGGGTTTCAGTCGGACGGGCGGGCGGCGTCTGTGACGGTATCGGTACAGCGCGTGTGACAGTTTGTACCGGTTGTGGCGCAGTGTGTGACCAGGCAGTCTTGCGAGCATTGCAATACTCGCCGGGCTGGAGGATGCTCGGCCACACGCTGTCTGTATCAGCTGCCGAAGGCTGCGTTCGAGTGCGAAGCACTCGCCTCGGTTTGGCATGGAAATATCGAATACGGTTTTACGACTGCACCGCAGCCGAACGCAGCCTTCGGCAGCTGCTACACGGGGCGAACCAGACCCGGCAGGGAGAAGAACAACAAAATGCACGACAACCATTTAAGTCGCCATGCCCAGCAAGTCTTGACCGTGACCCAGGGGAAATCCCGTCTGCGCGGTCCTGGCAGTGACCCGTCCATCGCCCGTTCCTGGCTGCGTTGTCTTGAGGATTATCACCTCGACCCGGCCTTGACGATTGCGCCGACCGTGCTGGAACACGGCCGCGTCCTGGAAAGCCGCGAACGTTTGCAGCAAGTGCTGCAGATCGCCGGCACTGAAATGACCAGTCTCCATCAGCAACTTTCCGGCGCCGGACATGCGGTGCTGCTGACCGACGCTCGCGGCGTCATCCTCAATTGCGTCACGGCCCCCACCGAGCGGAAGATTTTCGAACGCGCCGGCCTGTGGCTGGGCGCCGACTGGAGCGAAGCCTGCGAAGGCACCAATGGTATCGGCACCTGCCTGGTGGAGCGGCAGTCACTGACCATTCACCAGGACGAACACTTTCGTGGTCGCCACACCGGTTTGACCTGTTCGGCCAGCCCGGTCTTCGATCCGCATGGCGAACTGCTGGCCGTGCTGGACGTGTCTTCCGCGCGTCACGACGTCTCGCGCCAGAGCCAGTTCCATACCATGGCCCTGGTCAATCTTTCGGCAAAGATGATCGAAAGCTGCTATTTCCTGCGCTACTTCGACAACCAATGGTTGTTGCGTTTTCACCTGCAGGCCGAATCCGTCGGGCTGTTCAGCGAAGGGTTGCTGGCGTTCGACGGGGAAGGGCGGATCAGCGCCGTCAACCAAAGTGCCTTGAATCTGTTGGGGCATGTACGCGGCGGACTGCTGGGCAAGCCGGTCGAGGCGTTTTTCGACTGCTCGCTGGATGAACTGCTCGGCCGCGCCAGCATCAACGCCAGTGCGAGTTGGCCGTTGCGCACGCGTGACGGGCGGCACTTGTTTGCGTTGCTGCGCGGACAACCCCGCAGCATCCCGACGCCCGTGGTGCAGCGCCCGATCATTGCCGACCGTCCACGCTTGTCCGGCATTTGTCTTGGCGATGCATCGCTGCAGGAAGACTTCCGAAAATCCTTGCGAGTCTTCGAGCGGGACGTGCCGCTGTTGATCAATGGCGAAACCGGCTCCGGCAAGGAAGCGTTCGCCAAGGCCGTGCACAACGCCAGTCAGCGGGCTGAAAAAGCGTTCGTGGCCCTCAACTGCGCGGCCATTCCGGAAAGCCTTATCGAGAGTGAATTGTTCGGTTACCGCGGCGGCAGCTTCACGGGCGCACGCAAGGAAGGCATGCGCGGCAAGTTGCAGCAGGCCGATGGCGGCACGCTGTTCCTCGATGAAATCGGCGACATGCCGCTGGCCATGCAAACGCGGCTGTTACGAGTGCTGGAAGATCGGCAGGTGGTGCCGATCGGTGGTGAGCCGGAGTCGGTTAACGTGCGGATCATCAGCGCCACTCACCGCAATTTGATGGAGCGGGTGCAGGACGGCAGTTTCCGCGAGGATTTGTATTACCGGCTCAATGGGCTGGAGGTCGCGTTGCCGGCGTTGCGCGAGCGAACCGATAAATCAGAATTACTCGACTTTTTGCTGGCGGAAGAAACTGGTGGGGAAACGGTGGTCATCGACGGACTGGCGCGACAGGCGCTGCTGGATTTCGCCTGGCCCGGTAACGTTCGACAGTTACGTAACGTGCTGCGCACGCTGGCTGCGTTGTGTGACGGCGGACGAATCGGTCTGGACGATTTGCCTGTGATGATTCGGCAGGTTCGGCCTGAGGCGGTGTCGGCGGTTGAAGAGTCCTCGGAGTTTCCGCTGGAGGATGCCGAGCGGTTGGCGTTGTTGAATGCGTTGGAGCAACAGCGGTGGCATATGACGCATACCGCTGAGCTGCTGGGTGTTAGTCGCAACACGCTCTATAGAAAGCTGCGTAAACATGGCATTGCCCGTTCCGCGTAACCGATCGTTCCCACGCTCTGCGCGGGAATGCCTCCGCGGGCGCTCCGCGTTCGGCCCGGGATAGGGCGCGGAGCGTCCCGGGCTGCATTCCCACGCGGAGCGTGGGAACGATCATGTGCACGAACCTTTAGGAGCGATCAGCCTGAAACAAAGGTGCGAATTTCCCCACCCTACGCTAACCTGCGGCCATGTTTTACGAGGTCGACTATGCACATTCATATTCTTGGTATCTGCGGCACTTTCATGGGTTCGATGGCGGTTCTGGCCAAAGAGCTGGGCCATCACGTAACGGGTTCCGATGCTAACGTCTATCCGCCGATGAGCACTCAGCTTGAGGCTCAAGGCATTGAGCTGACCCAGGGCTACGACCCATCCCAACTGGATCCGGCACCGGATCTGGTGGTGATTGGCAACGCCATGTCCCGCGGCAACCCGGCCGTAGAGTATGTACTGAACAAAGGCCTGCCTTACGTTTCCGGCCCGCAATGGCTGGCGGATCACGTGCTGCAAGGCCGCTGGGTGCTGGCCGTCGCTGGCACTCATGGCAAGACCACCACCAGCAGCATGCTGGCCTGGGTACTGGAGCACGCTGGCATGAGCCCGGGCTTCCTGATCGGTGGTGTCCCGCAAAATTTCTCGGTGTCGGCGCGACTGGGTGACACACCGTTCTTCGTGATTGAAGCGGATGAATACGACAGTGCCTTCTTCGACAAACGCTCGAAGTTTGTTCACTACCGTCCGCGCACCGCGATCCTGAACAATCTTGAGTTCGATCATGCGGACATCTTCCCGGATCTTCCGGCAATCGAGCGCCAATTCCATCATCTGGTGCGCACCATTCCCAGCGAAGGCCTGGTGATCCATCCGACCACCGAGCCCGCGTTGCAGCGAGTGATCGAAATGGGTTGCTGGACGCCGGTTCAAACCACCGGTGCGGGTGGTCAGTGGCAGGTCAAGTTGCTCAGCGAAGACGGTTCTGCCTTCGAAGTGATGTTCGAAGGTGTGGTTCAAGGCGTGGTCGAGTGGGACATGACCGGTCAGCACAACGTTGCCAACGCGCTGGCGACGTTAGCTGCGGCGCGGCATGTCGGTGTTGTCCCGTCCATGGGGATTGCTGCATTGAGCGCATTCAAAAGCGTGAAGCGTCGGATGGAGAAAGTTGCCGAAGTCCGTGGCATTACTATTTACGACGACTTCGCTCACCACCCGACTGCGATTGCCACGACGCTCGATGGCCTGCGCAAGCGCATCGGTGACGCTCCGCTGATTGCGATCATTGAACCCCGCTCCAACTCCATGAAGCTTGGCGCGCACCGCGATGGCTTGCCGGAAAGTGTGAACGATGCCGATCAGGTGATCTGGTACGCGCCGGCCAACCTCGGTTGGGATCTGGCGGGCACTGCCGCGCTGTGCACCGTGCCCTCGATCGTCAGCGATACGCTGGAAGGCATCATCGAGCGCGTGAAAAGCCAGGCCCAGCCAGGCACTCACGTGGTGATCATGAGCAATGGCGGCTTCGGCGGCCTGCACGGCAAACTCGCCGAGGCCCTGCAATGAACAACGGTCCGGAACGCATCACGCTGGCAATGACCGGCGCTTCGGGCGCCCAGTATGGTTTGCGCCTGCTGGACTGCCTGGTGCGCGAGGACCGCGAGGTGCACTTCCTCATTTCCAAGGCCGCGCAGCTGGTGATGGCCACTGAAACGGACGTTTTGCTGCCACCCAAAACCCAGATGATGCAGGCCTTCCTCACCGAATACACCGGCGCTGCCGCCGGGCAAATTCGCGTGTACGGCAAGGAAGACTGGATGTCACCCGTGGCCTCTGGTTCTGGCGCACCGGCGGCGATGGTGGTCGTGCCCTGTTCGACCGGGACCTTGTCGGCAATCGCGACGGGAGCCTGCAACAACTTGATCGAGCGTGCCGCCGACGTGACGTTGAAGGAGCGCCGCCAGTTGATTCTGGTGCCGCGTGAGGCGCCGTATTCGAGCATTCATCTGGAGCACATGCTCAAGTTGTCGAACATGGGCGTGACGATTTTGCCGGCGTCGCCGGGCTTCTACCATCAGCCACAGACCATCGATGACCTGATCGACTTCGTGGTGGCGCGGATCCTCAATCTGCTGAACATTCCCCAGGACATGTTGCCGCGTTGGGGTGAGCACCATTTGACCAGCGATGAATAGACTGCTGATGATTATCCTGGCGTTGCAATTGGCGGGCTGTGCCACGGCGCGCACGCTGGATGCCGCCAAGCCAGGGGCTCCGGTTGTGTACTCAGGGACTCGACTGGATTTGTATGCCATGAACGGCGGTTGCTGTGCGATGGACCGCTTTGGCGCTGAGGCACCGAGCTATCCGGGTATTGATCTGCCGGCGAGTGCGCTGCTCGATACGCTGTTGTTGCCGTTGTCTGTGTTGACGGTGCTCGGCGTGGGTTTTCAGGCGACGGGTGGGTTGTAGCGCTCGGTTCTAAATCGGTGTCGTGCCTATCGCGGGCAAGCCCGCTCCCACAGGGGGACGCGTTGTCCTTGTGGGAGCGGGCTTGCCCGCGAAGGTGTCCGCCCGGACACCACAGGTTATTTGCCCAGCTTCCTCAGTTCATCCGATTCAACCACCCGCACCCCATCCTGCTCTTCCAATGCCAACCGCCACATTGCGCGGGCCAGCTGACAAGCTTCGATGCCGTGATATTTACCCGGGATCAGTCGAGACAAAGGGCCTGCCACTTTCTCGGCGAAACGCGGTTCCAGACGATCACCCAGCAGCAGTGATGGGCGACAAATGGTCAGTTGCGGCCAGTTTTGCTCACGCAGGGCGTATTCCATTTCGCCTTTAACCCGGTTATAGAAAACCGAGGATCTGCGGTCGGCCCCCAGCGCGCTGATCACGATCAGGTGTCGTGCACCCATCTCTCGGGCACGTTTGGCGAAGGCCACCACCATGTCCAGGTCCACTGCGCGGAACGCCTCTTCCGAGCCGGCCTGTTTGATTGTGGTGCCCAGGCAGCAGTAGGCAATGTCTACGCGGCCGTTGAGTTGTGGCAGGAACACGGCCGGGTCGCCGACGGGGTTTTCCAGATGGGGATGTTTGGCCAATGGTCGGCGTGAAGGGGCCAAAACCCGGGTAATCGTGGGTTCGTTAAGCAGGCGGTCAAGCAGGTGTTCACCGGTTAACCCGGTAGCTCCGGCAAGCAGTACGTGCTGAGGCGTCAAGTACATAGTGTTTCTCCCTTGATACTGTTCAGCTTAGTTGCTCTTTGCATCCTTGCTGCTGATAGAGACACTTTGCAGTGCCTTGCGTGCTTGTTGTTTACGCAACAACTGCCAGTGGGACAGGACCGTCTTCGGCGCCCATATCTGCGGTTCAGAGGCCTCGAAGTTGTCTGCGAGCTCACGCTCGGCCACCGTAGCCTTGGCCAGCTTGAACGCCTGTTCAAGGTCGTCTGTCTGGTTCAGTGCCTGGGCGAACAGGGCGTCACCGAAGTAGGTGAAGTTGGCTTCTTCCGAGCATCCGAACGACACACGGTCGGCGCGGGACGCCGTCATGATCAGGGTGCGTTCATCCTTGAGCATCGGGATGAAACCACCGGAATAGCACGACGAAATGACAATGATCTTGTCGCGGTTTTTCAGCGGGGCCAGCACGGCGGCGAGTTCGTCGGCCGGCAGGTCTGACAGCTCCATGCGTGGCTGGTCGAGCACCAGTTCGTGCTCACTGCTGCCGTGGCTGGTCAGGTAGATGAAGATCAAATCTTCCGGTCCACTGCGTTCGGCCAGTGTCGCGGCGGCGCGGCGCAGGTTTTCCCGGGTGGCCATCGGCCGATCGACGAGATGGTCGCGATGGTTCACCAGGCGAATCTGACCATAAGCACCAAAGCGGCTGCTGAGCATGTTGCTGACATAGTCGGATTCACGCAGGAACACGCTCTGCTTGCCATCACCGCCGAGGGTCAAGGTGTAGAGTTCGATCGCCGGGGTCGAGGCGGGCACGCTGGCCAGCGTTTCTTCGAGCAAGCGGCCTTGGGCCAAAAGACCGAGTTCGAGGCTGTCGGGCAGCAGCTTGCCGTCGGCGTCGCGGACTCGCTGGCCATTGATCCAGGTGCCGCTTTGCACGGTGCCGTCGGTCAATACCAGGGTGCCGCGGCCCGAGTAACTGTCGTTGTCGAACTGGCCAATGTAGAAACTGCCGTCTGGCAGGTTCAGTCGACCTGCGCCGCTAAAGCGCCAGTCGCTGAAGTGGCCGATGTAATGGCTGCCGTCGGCGCCGATCAACTCGCCCTTGCCGTTCAGCGATCCTTCCTTGAATTGCCCAAGCCAGACATCGCCGTCGGCATTTTCGTAGCGACCCTTGCCGTGCAATTGATTGTTTTTGAAGCTGCCGACATAAATGTCGCCGTCAGCACTGTTGAATGTTCCGTTGCCTTCCAGCTGTCCGTCGACGAAATGCCCGGTGAATTGATTGCCGCTGGCGTCGCCGCGCTGACCTTCACCGTTGGGTTTGCCGTGCGCGAACTGACCTTGATACGAACTGCCGTCGTCGAGTTCGAGTCGACCGAGCCCGGAATACTGGTCGGCCTTGAATTCGCCACGGTAGGTCATGCCGTTTTCTTTGAGGGTGCCTTCGCCGTCCCGCCGACCCGCCTTGAACCCGCCGGTGTAGCTGCTGCCGTTGGTGGTCAGCGTGCCCTGGCCGTCGAACAGGCCTTGATTGAATTGCCCGCGATAGACCTCGCCGTTGCTACCGTGCCATTCCCCCTGGCCATGCCATTGCCCTTTGTCGAACTCGCCGGCGTACCAGCTGCTGTTCGGGTAGTCGATGCGACCCTGGCCTTGCAGCAGTCCGTTGACCAGATCGCCGCGATAACGCCCACCGTCCGGGAGACGAGCGTCAGGCGGCAACAGTGATTCACCGTCGCCGCAAGCGGTCAGCATCAGGGTCAAGGCGAGGAGGGCAATCGAGCGCATAGCGGGATCCGGGCAATTAGGCGACCGAGTATGCCGCAGCTCTATCACTTATATATAGAGAGGGGGCGCGAAACAGCATGAGCTGCTTCGCATCCGGGATGGTTTACACGAAGCAGAGTGACAGTGGTTCGGCGATGTACGCCGGCTTGTCCGAGCCTTCAATCTCAAGCGTGGCGGTGGCTTTGAGCAGCCATTGGCCGGGTTTCTTCTCGTTGACTTCGCTCAGTTCGACCTTGAGTCTTACTTTGGAGTTGACCTTGACCGGTTGAATGAACCGCACGCTGTCGAGGCCGTAATTGACCACCATCTTCAGGCCTTCAGGCAGGACGAGGATGTCTTCCATCAGTTTGGGGATCAGTGACAGCGACAGGAAGCCGTGGGCGATAGTGCTGCCGAAAGGCGTTTGCGCGGCTTTGACCGGGTCGACGTGGATGAACTGATAATCCCCGGTGGCTTCGGCGAACAGGTTGATGCGCTCCTGATCGATGGTGAGCCATTCGGAACATCCAAGTTCCTTGCCGACATAATCTTTGAGCTCTGCAACGGGAACATAGGGCATTGAGACTCTCCTTGGGTTCATCGGTTTTATAGTTTTTAGGTGGGGGGATTTGACCTCCCGAATTACCACTTTAGATCAACATGGCAATGGGCCAAGGTCAACTGACCATGCTTTTGGCGAATGCCGATCTATAGCGATGACGTGCTTATAATGCTCGGCCCGCTACCGCGGGGACGGGTTCTGCAGGAGATTTAAGGATGTTGTTACGAGGTTTAACCTGGCTGGTGCTGTTCCAATTGCTCGGCACAGCGATCAATCACCTGTTTTTGCCGGTGCTGCCGGGGCCTATCGTCGGCCTGCTGTTGCTGCTGGTGTTTCTGATATTCCGTGGCCAGGTGGGCGAACCTCTGAACCTGGCAGCCAGCAGTCTGCTGCGTTATCTGCCGCTGCTGCTGGTACCGCCGGCCGTGGGCGTGATGGTGTATGCCAAGGACATTGCCGCTGACTTCTGGGCCATCGTTGGCGCCCTGGTGTTGTCGCTCCTGCTGTCCATGGCGTTTGCCGGCGTGCTGATGCAGCGCATGGTCAAGCGTCACGCCCATCCCGAGGACAGCCAATGATTTTCGATTGGCACGGCGCCTGGGCGTCGGTAATTCACCATCCGTTGTTTGGTATCGGGATCACGCTGGGCGCCTATCAGTTGGTGTTGGCGGCGTTCGAGAAAACCCGCTGGATCTTTTTGCAGCCGGTGCTGGTCTCCATGCTGTTGGTGATCGGTGTATTGATAAGTTGTGGTCTGACCTACGCCGAATACCGCAAAAGCACCGAGATTCTCAGCATCCTGCTAGGGCCGGCGACGGTTGCACTGGCCGTTCCGCTTTACCTGAATCTGCGACGGATTCGGCAGTTGTTCTGGCCGATATTTACTACGCTGGTGATAGGCGGTGTCGTCGCCACGGGGATGGGCGTGTTGCTGGGCTGGTGGTTTGGTGCCGAACACATGATCCTGATGACGATGGCGCCGAAGTCGGTGACGTCGCCGATCGCCATGTTGGTGGCTGAGCAGATTGGTGGTGTCGCAGCGTTGGCGGCGGTGTTTGTGCTGATCACCGGCGTGATCGGGGCGATCTTCGGGCCAAGCCTGCTGACCCGACTGGGTGTGCACAGCGCCGAAGCCCGCGGCATGGCCCTGGGCATGACCGCCCACGCAGTCGGCACGGCGGTGGCGATGCAGGAAAGTGAAGAGTGCGGCGCCTTCGCGGCGTTGGCGATGAGTCTGATGGGCGTGGCCACGGCGGTGTTCCTGCCGTTGGCGGTGTCGATGGTGGTGTAAGGAAATGTCTATGAGCTTGCCGCTTTTTCCGCTGAACACAGTGCTGTTTCCCGGCTGCATTCTTGATTTGCAGATCTTCGAGGCGCGCTACCTGGACATGATCGGCCGCTGCATGAAGCAGGGCGGCGGTTTTGGCGTGGTGTGCATCCTCGACGGCGAAGAGGTCGGTCTAGCCCCCGAGGGCTATGCACTGGTGGGCTGTGAAGCACTGATCACTGACTTCAAGCAGCAGGAAAACGGCTTGCTGGGTATTCGCGTGCAGGGCGGAAGGCGTTTCAATGTGTTGCGCACGGAGGTCCAGCGCGATCAGTTGACGATTGCCGAGGTCGAGTGGCTGGAAGACGAGCCAGAACAACCTTTGCAGGATGAGGATGCCGATCTGGTCGCCTTGCTCAAGGCCCTGGCCGAACATCCGATGGTTGAAGCATTGAACATGGGCACCGAAGCCACCGGTCAGCAGTCTCTGGCGAATCAGCTTGCCTATCTGCTGCCGTTCGCCGAAGTGGACAAGATTGATTTGCTGCAACTTGATGATCCGCAGCAGCGGCTGGATGCCATTCAAGCGCTGCTGGATGAGTTGCAAGGCGAGTTGTTTGCCTGAAATCATCATGCATCGTTAATCGCTGTAGCACGTGTAGCAGCTGCCGAGCCTGCGAGGCTGCGTTCGAGGACGCAGTCCTCGCAGTTTTGCCCGGCGGCGGCTTCGCCACCGAACGCAGCCTCGCAGGCTCGGCAGCTGCTACAGAATCGCGGCTGGGCTTCAGTAGGCATACCTCAACATCGCGTGGGGCAAATGCCTCAGCGCGAAAAAGCCGAATAGTATCGTCAGGGCCGGCAGCACCAGCCACCAGACCCGGGGTGGCATGGCGTTGAGCGGTTCCTTGCGCTGAATCAGCCAAAGGCTCGCAGCACATACGCACGCGGCGAGCATCGCACCAGCCACCACATCGGTCGGCCAATGCGCGCCCAGATACACCCGAGACAGGGCGATCGACAGCGCGGGCAAGCATCCCAACAGCAACCACGTCAGACGCAGCCGCGGCGGTTGTCCGCGCCCGGCCAGCACAGCCAGGGTCAGGAACAACGCGAAAGCGCCAGAGGCGTGCCCGCTGGGCATGCTGTAGCTCACCAGCGGATCACTCAACACCTCAGGACGCACCCGGGCGAAAAATTGCTTCGTCGCGGTATTGGCCAGTGCCGTGAAGAGCAGAGTGCTGCCGGCGAATATCGCTTGTCGCCACTGTCGGGTAAGCAGCAACAGTACCGTCAGCAGGGCGCTGAACATCAGCATGTTGCGGAATTCGCCGATCAGCGTGAACGTGACGGCGACCTCATCGAGCATCGGCTTGCGATGTTCCTGGATGAGCGTCATCACCCCCTGATCAAGGGCTGTCAGGTACGGGTAACCGATGAACAGGCCTGCAAGAATCAAACAGCTCATGCCGGCAATCAGCACCGTTGCTTTGCGGTGGCGGCGCATACTGCTAGTGATACTCAGGCCGACCATTGCCGCAATGCTCCCCGCGACGATACCCGCTTCAGGCCAGAACCCTTCCGGCAGTGGCAAGCGAATTGCCGCGCCCGTGGCCCAGCCGGGCAGAAGATAGGCGACGCTCCAGCCCGCAGCGGCCAGCAAGCTGATGGCAAGAAAGCGCGGGAAGGGCATGTCGAACATCCCGGCGACCATTGGCAGCATGGGGCGTAGAGGGCCGATAAAACGTCCGACTAACAGGCTGGCGATACCGTAGCGCTGGAAATAGGTCTCGGCCCCGGCGATCCATTCTGGATGATGACGCAGCCCTGGAAGGCGCCGGATGTTCTGATGGAAATGACGTCCAATGAAGTAGGAAACGATGTCGCCCAGAACGCCGGCCAAAAAACCCAGCAGCAGCGTTTCGCTCAATGACAGTGCTCCACTGCCCGCCAACACCGCGACGGCAAACAGCAGCACCGTGCCAGGCACGATCAGGCCGGCAATCGCCAGGCATTCCACAAACGCCACGATGAACACCGCCGCAGCCAGCCATTGTGGGTTCACCGTCAACCAACCGGTCACGCTATCGAGCCATGGGCCCATACATACAACTCCATTGAATGTTCAATTGATTTCATCTCCTTGTGGGAGCGCGCCTGCTCGCGATGGCGGAGTGTCGGGTGACATCTGCGTCGACTGTCCGTCTGCTATCGCGAGCAGGCTCGCTCCCACAAGTGGGGCGTCCATCGTTCAAGTCAGCAAAAAATAATCCCGCCCTTCGACCTGTCCGCGTCGCAACGGGTTCCGCGTGCAATAGGGCGCGTAGGCGCCATCAACGAAGCGGTACATCAGGTGTTCGTCACGTCCATGGGGGATGCCCAGTCGTGTGGTTTGAATGATGTGGGTGGGAGCAGGGCCGGCATCTTCCACCAGCAATATCTCATGATCGAAGCGCTTGGCATCCCAGACGGGGACTTTCAGCCCCAGCGCCTTGCACAGCAGGGTCTGGCCGGCACACAGCTTTTGCGAGGGGCGAGGGCGTCCCTGGGCGTCGGGGCTGTTGAGCAGCATCTGCGCCAGGCTTGCCGGTCCACTCAAGTCATCTGTCCATGGGTAGGCGGACTTGATTAGTACGGCGTTGCCGGGACCGTGGGCGCTGAAGTTCAGAGAGTCGCCACCTCGGGCGTAGTACATATAGATGTGGCCGCCATCCAGAAACAAAGCCTTACGCTTTTCTGTGTAGCCGAGTGAGGCGTGGCTGCCTTTTTCGTCGAAATAATAGGCCTCGGTTTCGATGATTCGGGCACTGAGCCATAGATCACCGACCCGATGACGGATAACTTTGCCGAGTAAATCCCGGGCCAGCGTTTGGGCATCGCGGTTGAAAAACGCATCTGGAAGCGCCTTGGGCTGCCGCGTAGCGGATGCTCGAAGAGTCAGATTTGTCATGATCAGTAGCGTTTATCAGCGGTGAATGAGTCGTGATGATAACAATTTGAAGCTTAATCACGTCTGAACGTCGGCAAATTGCCTTCCATTTCGACCATCCGCCCGTCACTGCTGTTAGTCAGGAGACACGACAGCTATAATCTGCCGCTTTACTCTTTATCAAACCTTATCTAAGACCTTGCCAAGACCATGACTGAGTCCGTTCTTGACTACATGACCCGCCTGGGTCGCGCTGCTCGCGAAGCGTCCCGCGTCATCGGCCGTGCCAGCACCGCGCAGAAAAACCGCGCCCTGCAAGCTGCCGCCAATGCGCTGGACGCTGCACGCGCCGAGCTGACCGCTGCCAATGAACTGGATCTGGCTGCTGGCCGCGCCAATGGTCTTGAGCCCGCATTGCTTGAGCGTCTGGCGCTGACGCCGGATCGCATCGACGGCATGATCGTCGGCTTGCGCCAGGTCGCAGCCCTGCCGGACCCGGTGGGTGCCATACGCGACATGAGTTTTCGGCCGTCGGGTATTCAGGTCGGCAAGATGCGCGTACCGCTGGGTGTGATCGGGATCATCTATGAATCCCGCCCCAACGTGACCATCGATGCTGCAAGCCTGTGCCTGAAGTCCGGTAACGCGACCATTCTGCGCGGCGGCTCCGAAGCGATTCATTCCAACCGGGCGATTGCCGCTTGCATCCAGCGCGGTCTGGCCGAGGCAGAACTGCCGGCCGCCGTCGTGCAAGTGGTAGAAACCACCGACCGTGCCGCCGTTGGTGCATTGATCACCATGCCGGAATACGTCGACGTCATCGTGCCCCGTGGCGGCCGTGGCCTGATCGAGCGTGTCAGCCGCGATGCCCGTGTACCCGTGATCAAGCATCTGGACGGCATCTGCCACGTTTATGTCAGTGCTCATGCCGATCTGCCGAAAGCCCAGCGCATCGCTTTCAATGCCAAGACCTACCGTTATGGCATTTGCGGCGCGATGGAAACGCTGCTGGTGGATCAAGCCGTTGCCGGGGATTTCCTGCCGTCCATGGCTGCACAGTTCCGCGAGAAAGGCGTTGAATTGCGCGGTTGTGAGCGCACCCGGGCGATCATCGATGCGGTAGCGGCGACGGAAGAAGACTGGAATACCGAATACCTGGCGCCGGTTCTGTCGATCCGTGTCGTTGATGGCCTGGACCAGGCGATCGAACACATCAATCAGTACGGCTCCCATCACACCGATTCGATCGTCAGTGAAAACGTCGGCGATACCCGGCGTTTTGTGGCGGAAGTCGATTCGGCGTCGGTGATGATCAACACTCCGACGTGCTTCGCAGATGGCTTCGAATACGGATTGGGTGCCGAGATTGGCATTTCTACTGATAAGCTGCACGCCCGTGGCCCGGTGGGTCTCGAAGGTCTGACCTGCGAGAAGTACATCGTGGTCGGTGATGGCCAGTTGCGCGGCCAGGCGTCTGTTTGACTTGGGCGACCTCGATCTGACAACGCCGGTCCCTGCCCGCGAGCCCGCCCCGCGACGCATTGGCATGCTGGGTGGGACGTTCGACCCGGTGCACATCGGCCATTTGCGCGGTGCACTGGAAGTCGCCGAATCGCTGGCGCTGGATGAGTTGCGACTGACGCCGAGTGCCCGGCCGCCTCATCGCGGCACTCCGCAAGTGTCGGCAAAAGACCGTCTGGCAATGGTTGAGTGCGCGGTGGCCGGTGTGGCGCCGTTGGTAGTGGACGCCCGCGAATTGCAGCGGGACAAACCGTCCTACACCATCGATACCCTGGAACTGATGCGTGCCGAGCTGGCCGCTGAAGACCAGGTTTTTCTACTTTTGGGCTGGGACGCTTTTTGCGGCCTGCCCACTTGGCACCGCTGGGAAGAGTTGCTCCAGCATTGCCACATCCTGGTGCTGCAACGCCCGGATGCCGACAGCGAACCGCCGGATGCCTTGCGCAACCTGCTGGCAGCGCGCTCGGTGAGCGACCCGCTGGCCCTCAAAGGGCCGAGCGGACAGATTGCATTCGTCTGGCAGACACCGCTTGCGGTATCCGCCACCCAGATCCGTCAACTGCTGGCCAGCGGTAAGTCGGTACGTTTCCTGGTGCCCGACGCGGTCCTGGCCTACATCGATGCGCACGGACTTTACCGTGCGTCGAACTGAATAGGAGTGCCTCAAGGCACGTGCAACAACGTGTATTGAAGCGCCTGAACATACGAGCAAAACGAGTTTTATATGACTGACAAAGACCAAACCAAAGTAAAGCGCAAAGGCACGTTCAAGAGCGCCCCGCTGCCAGTAGAAGTCCAAACCGGGCCGGAGCTGCGTGGCGAAGAACTGGTCAAGGTTGCCGTAGCAGCCCTGGAAGACGTGAAGGGCCAGGACATCCAGGTCATCGATGTTCGTGAAAAGCAGAGCATCACCGACTTCATGATCATCGCGACCGGTACGTCCAACCGCCAGATCGGCGCGATGCTCGACAAAGTCCGCGAAGCCGTCAAAGCCCAAGGCGTCAAGCCACTGGGTGAAGAAGGCAAGGGCGACAGCGATTGGGTCCTGTTGGACATGGATGATGTCATCGTGCACATGATGACTGCCTCTGCCCGTCAGTTCTATGACCTGGAGCGTCTGTGGGCCGGTGCCGAGCAAAGCCGTTCGGCCAGCGCTGCACACCACAGCCCAGAGAACACCCATGAGCATTTCACCAAGCTCAACAAAGACCAGCAATAAGGGTTCGCTGTGCGACTGCGACTGATCGCCGTCGGTTCACGCATGCCCAAATGGGTGGAAGAAGGCTGGCATGAATATGCCAAGCGTCTTCCTTCCGAGCTGGCGCTGGAACTGGTGGAAATACCGCTCAACACCCGTGGCAAAAACGCCGACGTGGCTCGTTTCATCCGCCAGGAAGGCGAAGCCATGCTGGCCAAGGTCGGGCCGAACGAGCGGATTGTCACACTCGAAGTCCACGGCAAGCCCTGGAGCACCGAGCAACTGGCGGTCGAGCTCGATCGCTGGCGGCTGGACTCGCGCACAGTGAATTTCATGGTCGGTGGCCCGGAAGGGCTGGCGCCGGAAGTGTGTGCGCGGGCGGATCAGCGCTGGTCACTCTCGCCGTTGACGTTGCCGCACCCGCTGGTGCGGATCCTGATCGGCGAACAGCTGTATCGTGCCTGGACAGTGCTGTCCGGCCACCCTTACCACAAGTAGTTCTGCCCTCATGCCTCAGCCGATCCGCATCAAGGACCACGAAAAAGACGCCCGTCTGGTGCGTGGCCGCGTCGTGTTCGGGGCTATTGCGGTGGTGGTGCTGATTTGTGTGCTGATCGCGCGGCTGTATTTCCTCCAGGTGATTCAGTACGAGTACCACTCGACCCTTTCGGAAAACAACCGCGTCCATGTGCAGCCGATTCCGCCTCCCCGTGGGCTGATTTTCGACCGCAATGGTGTGGTCATTGCCGACAACCGGCCCAGCTTCAGCCTGAGCATGACCCGTGAGCGCTCTGGCGATTGGCAGCAAGTGCTCGACGTGATCGTCCAGGTGCTGGAGCTGACGCCTGAGGATCGGGTGATTTTCGAGAAGCGCATGCGGCAGGGGCGTCGGCCGTTCGAGCCGGTGCCGATCCTGTTCGAGTTGACCGAAGAGCAGATAGCACGAATCGCCGTGAACCAGTTCCGCCTGCCAGGGGTTGAAGTGGTCGCGCAACTGGTCCGTCACTACCCGCAGGGTGCGCACTTTGCGCACTCGGTGGGTTACATGGGGCGGATCAACGAGAAAGAGCTGAAGACTCTGGACCCGGTGAGTTACAGCGGCACCCATCAAATTGGCAAAACCGGCATCGAGCGCTTCTACGAGCCCGAGTTGCACGGTCAGGTGGGCTACGAGGAAGTAGAGACCAACGCTCGAGGCCGCGTGTTGCGTGTGCTCAAGCGTACCGATCCGATTCCCGGCAAGGACATCGTCCTGAGCCTGGACATCAAATTGCAGGAAGCCGCAGAAGCGGCGCTGGGCGGTCGGCGTGGCGCCGTTGTGGCGTTGGACCCGGCGACCGGCGAAGTGCTGGCGATGGTCAGCCAGCCGAGTTTCGATCCGAACCTGTTTGTCACAGGCATCAGCTTCAAGGCGTATGCGGAGCTGCGTGACTCCATTGATCGTCCGCTGTTCAACCGTGTCCTGCGAGGCCTGTACCCGCCAGGCTCGACCATCAAGCCCGCCGTGGCCATTGCAGGTCTTGATTCCGGTGTGGTCACCGCGTCGACCCGAGTCTTCGACCCCGGCTATTACCAGCTGCCCAATTACGATCACAAGTACCGTAACTGGAACCGCAGCGGCGACGGCTTCGTGGACCTCGATACGGCAATCATGCGGTCCAACGACACCTACTTCTATGACCTGGCACACAAGTTGGGCATCGATCGACTGTCCGCCTACATGGGCAAGTTCGGCATCGGCCAGAAGGTCTCCCTGGACATGTTCGAGGAGTCACCGGGCTTGATGCCGTCCCGTGAATGGAAGCGTGCAACCCGTCGTCAGGCGTGGTTCCCGGGCGAAACACTGATTCTCGGGATCGGTCAGGGCTACATGCAGTCGACACCGCTGCAATTGGCGCAAGCCACGGCGCTGGTCGCCAACAAAGGCATCTGGAACCGCCCGCACCTGGCCAAGACCGTCGAAGGTGAGAGGCCGAAAGATGAAAACCCGATGCCGAACATCGTCCTGCGTGACCCGTCCGACTGGAACAAGGTCAACCACGGCATGCAGCAGGTGATGCACGGCGCTCGGGGTACCGCGCGCAAGGCTGCTGCTGGTTCCCAGTACCGAATCGCCGGCAAGAGTGGTACGGCCCAGGTGGTCGCCATCAAGCAGGGTGAGAAGTACGACCGCTCGAAGGTGCAGGAACGTCACCGTGACCACGCCTTGTTCGTGGGCTTTGCGCCGGCCGATAACCCGAAAATCGTCGTGTCGGTGATGGTCGAGAACGGCGAGTCCGGTTCTGGCGTCGCCGCACCCGTGGTACGCCAAGTGATGGATGCCTGGCTTCTGGGCCAGGACGGCCGATTGAAAGCCGAGTACGCCAGCCCTATCAGTGCGGAGGCTACGGCCCGTGATGAATAATTTTGATCGCATGCTCTCCAGTGAGGATGTGATGCGTCGCCGGGCGACGCTGTTGCAACGACTGCACATCGATGGCCCGTTGCTGATCCTGTTGCTGACCCTGGCCGCCGGCAGCCTGTTCGTCCTCTATTCAGCCAGTGGCAAGAGCTGGGATCTGCTGGCCAAACAAGCCACATCGTTTGGCATCGGCCTGGTGTCCATGGTTGTCATCGCCCAGTTCGAACCGCGTTTCATGGCTCGCTGGGTGCCAGTCGGTTATGTGGTCGGCGTGCTCTTGCTGGTGGTGGTGGACGTCATGGGCCATAACGCCATGGGGGCGACGCGCTGGATCAACATTCCCGGGGTGATTCGCTTCCAGCCCTCGGAATTCATGAAGATCCTGATGCCGGCGACCATCGCCTGGTACCTGTCCAAGCGCACCTTGCCGCCGCAGCTCAAACATGTGGGCGTCAGTCTGTTCCTGATCGGATTGCCCTTCATCCTGATCGTGCGCCAGCCCGACCTGGGCACCTCGCTGCTGATTCTTGCGGGCGGCGCCTTCGTGCTGTTCATGGGCGGACTGCGCTGGCGCTGGATTATCAGTGTGCTGGCCGCTGCAGTGCCTGTGGCCATCGCCATGTGGTTTTTCATCATGCACGACTACCAGAAGCAGCGAATCCTGACGTTTCTCGACCCTGAGAGCGATCCGCTTGGCACTGGCTGGAACATCATTCAGTCGAAAGCGGCCATCGGTTCCGGCGGTGTATTCGGCAAAGGCTGGTTGCTGGGCACCCAGTCCCACCTGGACTTCCTGCCGGAAAGCCACACCGACTTCATCATCGCGGTAATGGGTGAAGAATTCGGCCTGGTGGGCATTTGTGCGCTGCTACTGATTTACCTTTTATTGATCGGTCGCGGGCTGGTAATTACCGCCCAGGCCCAGACATTGTTCGGCAAATTGCTCGCGGGCAGCCTGACCATGACTTTTTTTGTTTACGTTTTCGTCAACATCGGTATGGTCAGTGGCCTGTTGCCGGTTGTAGGGGTGCCGTTGCCGTTCATTAGCTACGGAGGAACTTCGTTGGTGACGCTGCTGTCAGCGTTTGGGGTTTTGATGTCGATCCATACCCATCGTAAGTGGATCGCACAAGTTTGAATAAGGTGAAGATTTCAATGCAAGTAATGCGTGGCTGGGCGACTCGATACGCGCCGTGGGTCGGCCTGGTAAGCATCCTTGGCACAGCGCAAGACGCGCTGGCCGGCGATTACGAAGGCTCACCCCAGGTGGCTGAATTCGTCGGTGAAATGACCCGCGACTACGGTTTCGCTGGTGAGCAGCTGATGGGCGTGTTCCGCGAAGCCGAGCGCAAGCAGTCGATTCTGGACGCGATCTCGAAACCTGCCGAGCGGGTCAAGCAGTGGAACGAGTACCGGCCAATGTTCATCTCCGATGCGCGTATCGCCCGGGGCGTGGATTTCTGGCGTCAGCACGAGGCCGTGCTGGCCCGCGCGGAGCAGGAATATGGCGTGCCGGCGCAGGTCATCGTGTCCATCATCGGGGTTGAGACCTTTTTCGGACGCAATACCGGAAATTTCCGGGTGATCGACG
Source organism: Pseudomonas sp. p50(2008) (assembly GCF_015351605.1). Taxonomy (NCBI): domain Bacteria; kingdom Pseudomonadati; phylum Pseudomonadota; class Gammaproteobacteria; order Pseudomonadales; family Pseudomonadaceae; genus Pseudomonas; species Pseudomonas sp. p50(2008). Next base: position 193,384 of record NZ_JACMYF010000008.1, on the reverse strand, counting down.
CGTTGTCGACCCTGGGTTTCGACTATCCTCCTCGTGCCGAATTTTTCCGCAAGGAACTGCGTGAGTTCCTGCTGCTGGCCCGTGAAGAGCAGGTCGATCCGTTGACCCTCAAGGGTTCCTACGCCGGCGCAATGGGCCTCCCGCAGTTCATGCCCAGCAGCTTTCGCGCCTATGCAGTGGACTTTGACGGTGACGGCCACATCAATATCTGGAACAACCCGGATGACGCCATCGGCAGCGTCGCCAGTTATTTCAAGCGTCATGGCTGGGTCGCCGGTGAGCCGGTGGTCAGTCGCGCCGATGTTCGTGGCGATCAGGTAGAGGAAGGTTTGACCACTGGCATTGAACCGACTAAAACCGTCGGGGAGTTGCGAGCGTTGGGGTGGTCAAGTCATGATGCGCTGCGCGATGATATGCCGGTCACCGCTTTCCGCCTGGAAGGTGACAACGGCCCTGAATACTGGATGGGCCTGAAGAATTTTTACGCGATCACGCGTTATAACCGCAGCGTGATGTACGCCATGGCCGTACATCAACTGTCTGAACAGCTGGTCCAAGCACGGGGCGTCAAGTAATGCGGGCATTGCCTATGAATAAACCCCTGAAGCTGATGGCATTCGCCGCGTTGGCAGTGCTGGTCGCCAGTTGTTCGACCAGCCGCGCGCCGGCTCAGAAATCCTCATCCCCTGCCGTGCGCTCGACGCCGGGGCTGGACATCAACCGTGCTCACAAGGACGGCGCGCCATGGTGGGACGTCGACGTATCGCGCATCCCGGATGCCACGCCAACCCTGCATACCGGCCCCTACAAGGCCAACCCGTACACCGTGCTGGGCAAGACTTACTTCCCGCTGCAAGAGTCCAAGACCTATGTGGCTTCGGGCACGGCGTCCTGGTACGGCACCAAGTTCCATGGGCAGAACACCGCCAACGGCGAAGTGTATGACCTGTACGGCATGAGCGCCGCTCACAAGACCCTGCCACTGCCAAGTTACGTTCGGGTGACCAACCTGGACAATAACAAGTCGGTAGTCCTGCGGGTCAATGATCGTGGCCCCTTCTATTCGGACCGGATCATCGACCTGTCCTACGCGGCTGCCAAGAAGCTCGGCTATGCCGAAACCGGCACGGCGCGAGTCAAGGTCGAAGGTATCGATCCGCAGCAGTGGTGGGCCGCCAAGGGGCGTCCGGCGCCGTTGATGCTTAACGAACCGCAGGTTGCACAGAACAAGGCCCCGGTCATAACCGCGTCGGCCGGTACGGTCGAACAATGGACGCCACCGCCGCAGCAGCACGCAGCGGCCGTAGTGCCCGTGCAGATCGATGCAAAAAAAAACGCTTCTGTACCAGCGTCTGGCCAGTATCTGCAGGTGGGCGCGTTCGCCAACCCGGACGCTGCAGAACTCCTGAGATCGAAGCTGAGCGGAATGGTGAGCGCTCCGGTGTTCATCAGTTCGATCGTGCGCAATCAACAGACACTGCATCGGGTTCGCCTGGGGCCAATCGGCTCGCAGGGTGAAATCCAGCAAGTGCAGAACAGCGTGCGGCTGGCCAATCTCGGTTCGCCGAGCCTGGTCACTGCCGAGTAGTACGCAGTACTTGAATGACGGTTCACTTGCTATTTGGGGGGTGGGCCTGGTTGTTGGCTCGTTGAAGAACAAAAGCCCGGCAAGGGCTCTGAGTGAACAACTGAACACGCGACGACCCGTTAGAAGGTTGTCTGATTAGATTTGCCTCTGGGCAGTACCATTAGCGATTTCGAGAGACGGATGAACATCACCACCTTTGCCAAACGACTGTGCCTGCTAGTACCGCTGCTCATCTCGCCTGCCGCGTTCGCGGTTGAGATGATGCCTTCGCCACCCCAACTGGCCGCTAAATCCTATGTGCTCATGGACGCCAGCAGCGGTAACGTGCTGGTAGAGAACAACGGTGACCAGCGTCTGCCTCCGGCCAGCCTGACCAAGCTGATGACAGCCTACATCGCGACCCTGGAAATCCGTCGTGGCCAGATCGGCGAAAACGATCCGGTAACGGTCAGCGAAAACGCCTGGCGTACCGGTGGTTCGCGGATGTTCATCAAGGTTGGCTCGCAGGTGACTGTCAGCGACTTGCTGCACGGCATCATCATTCAGTCGGGTAACGACGCCAGTGTTGCGCTCTCCGAGCACATCGCGGGCAGCGAAGACGCATTCGCCGACATGATGAACAAAACCGCCACCGATCTGGGCCTGACCAACTCCCACTTCATGAACCCGACCGGCCTGCCGAACCCGGAGCATTACTCGTCGGCTCATGACATGGCCGTGCTGGCTCGCGCGATCATCCACGAAGACCCGGCTCATTACGCGATCTACTCGCAGAAAGAGTTCTTCTGGAACGGCATCAAGCAACCGAACCGCAACCTGTTGTTGTGGCGCGACAAGACCGTCGACGGCCTGAAAACCGGTCACACCGATGAAGCCGGCTATTGCATGGTGTCCTCGGCTGTCCGTGATGGCATGCGCCTGATCGCGGTAGTGTTCGGCACCAACAGCGACGTGGCCCGTGCTTCCGAAACCCAGAAGCTGCTGACTTATGGCTTCCGTTTCTTCGAAACACAGACCTTCTATCAGAAAGGCGCCGAGCTGGCTCAGGCTCCTGTCTGGAAAGGCACCACCAATCAAGTCAAGGCCGGCCTGGCTGAAGACCTGACCATGACCCTGCCAAAAGGCCAGCTGAAAAAGCTCGTCGCCAGCATGACCATGAACCCACAGCTGATTGCGCCAATCGCCAAGGGCGACGTGATCGGTAAAGTCGAAGTGAAACTGGACGAAAAGGTTGTGCACAGCGCAGACCTGATTGCTCTGGACGCGGTCGACGAGGGTGGTATCTTCCGTCGCATGTGGGATAGCATCCGTCTATTCTTCTACGGCTTGTTCAACTGATTTAGTGTGGACCTGCATGGCCTCGTTCCAATAAGGAGCGGGGCCATGTTCGTTGCCACGGCTTACGCTCACGAGGCCGTTACGCCATGACCGATACCGAAGTAAAGGCGCCAAAGATCGAATTTCCCTGCGCGGATTACCCAATTAAAGTAATCGGCGACACCGGCGTGGGTTTCAAGGACAAGATCATCGCGATCCTTGAGAAACACGCGACCGTTGACCTCAAGACGTTTGCTGAACGCCAGAGCACCAACGGCAAGTACACGACCATCCAGCTGCACATCATCGCCACCGGTCAAGAACAGCTGTACGACATCAACAGCGAGTTGCGGGCTACCGGTTTCGTGCACATGGTGCTGTGATGTCTGGCACGCTGGGCTTTCGCGAGCTCGGCCAGATGGCTTACGAGCCGGTCTGGCATGCCATGCAACGCTTCACCAACGAACGCGGCACCGAGGCCGCCGACGAAATCTGGCTGGTCGAGCACCCGCCGGTGTTTACCCAGGGTCAGGCCGGTAAAGCCGAACACTTGTTGCTCCCGGGTGATATTCCGGTGGTGCAGGTTGATCGCGGCGGACAGGTGACCTACCACGGTCCCGGTCAACTGGTAGCCTACCTGTTGCTTGATGTTCGCAAGCTCGGTTTCGGTGTGCGTGACCTGGTCACCCGCATGGAGCACTGCCTGATTGAGCTGCTGGCCAGCTATGGCGTCACGGCAGCGGCCAAGCCGGATGCACCGGGTGTCTACGTCAACGGGGCGAAAATAGCGTCCCTGGGGCTGCGTATTCGCCACGGGTGTTCCTTTCATGGCCTGGCCCTGAATGTGGACATGAACCTGGAACCGTTTCGACGGATTAATCCCTGCGGCTACGCCGGGCTGGCGATGACCCAGCTGAGCGATCACGCAGGATCGATTGAATTTGCCGAGGTAAGTGCCCGGCTGCGCGCGCAGCTCGTCAAACACCTCGACTATGCTGAGCAGACGACCCTAACGGGCGGAATCGACTGATATGACTACTGATGCAGTGCAAACCATGATCCCGACGCTGGATGTCACCGAGCGCCCGGCCCCGCGTGCCAAGGTTGAAGCCGGCGTTAAGCTGCGCGGCGCCGAGAAGGTTGCACGCATCCCGGTAAAGATCATTCCGACGACCGAACTGCCGAAGAAACCTGACTGGATTCGCGTGCGCATCCCGGTATCTCCGGAAGTCGACCGTATCAAGGCCCTGCTGCGCAAACACAAGCTGCACAGCGTGTGCGAAGAAGCGTCCTGCCCGAACCTGGGCGAGTGCTTCTCCGGCGGCACTGCGACGTTCATGATCATGGGTGACATCTGCACCCGTCGCTGCCCGTTCTGCGACGTGGGCCACGGTCGTCCGAAGCCATTGGACGTCAACGAGCCGGAAAGCCTGGCCATCGCCATTGCCGACCTGAAGCTGAAGTATGTGGTGATCACCTCTGTAGACCGCGACGATCTGCGTGACGGCGGTGCCCAGCACTTTGCCGACTGCATCCGCGAGATTCGCAAACTGTCGCCAAACGTACAGCTTGAAACACTGGTTCCCGATTACCGTGGTCGCATGGACGTTGCGCTGGAAATCACCGCTGCCGAGCCACCGGATGTGTTCAACCACAACCTGGAAACCGTACCGCGCCTGTACAAGGCCGCGCGCCCGGGTTCGGACTACCAGTGGTCGCTGACCCTGCTGCAACGCTTCAAGCAGATGATGCCGCACATTCCGACAAAGTCCGGCTTGATGCTGGGTCTGGGCGAGACCGACGACGAAGTCATCGAAGTCATGAAGCGCATGCGCGAACACGACATCGACATGCTGACCCTGGGCCAATACCTGCAACCGTCCCGCAGCCACTTGCCGGTCGAGCGCTTCGTGCACCCGGACACCTTCGCCTGGTTCGCCGAGGAAGGTTACAAGATGGGCTTCAAGAACGTCGCTTCCGGCCCGCTGGTGCGTTCTTCGTACCATGCCGACGAGCAGGCGAAACTGGTTAAGGCCGAGTTGATAGCCGCCTTGTAATGTGCCGGTGCAAGAAATAAAACGCCCGCATGGCTTATCCGGCCTTGCGGGCTTTTTTTGCCTGTCTCACAGTGACCGCTGCCTTTTCCCGCAACCCTCGGGGCAACCGAACCTCTTCTGTTTGTCCCCGTTCCTGACTACTGTGTGTTTGATGTGTTCACGCAGGGAGATTCAAGGATGACCGCTAGACCGCACCACACTCTCTTTCCTCACACGCCTGTCCCGGCGCTGCCAGCGCAAGGGTTGATTGGCGTTATTGCACCCGCCGGCCCTGCGAGGCTGGATACGGATAAAGCCATCGGCTGGATGCGCGCTCGCGGTTATTCGCTGCGGGTGTTTGCAGGGGTGTATGAAACGGATGGCTACCTGGCTGGCACCGACGATGTGCGGCTCAATGATTTGCATGCGGCGTTCGCTGACAGCGAAGTCGATGCCATCGTTTGTCTTCGTGGTGGATACGGTACGCCACGCTTACTCGACCGGATTGATTTCGAGTTGCTACGCAATAACGCCAAGCCATTCATAGGCTACAGCGATATCACCGCCCTGCATTTGGCGATCAGTCGGTACGCCGGGTTTGTGACGTTTCATGGGCCGCTGCTGAATGCCGATTTGTTGGGTGACAAGCAAAAGCCGACCGAGTCTTCGTTTTTCAACATGCTCAGAGGGCAGGTAAAGGCTGGCAGCGTGCTCGCGCACCCGGTGGCTAACCCATTGACAACCATTGAGCCGGGCATCGCCCACGGGCGTTTGCTGGGGGGCAATCTGTCGATGATTGCCGCGACCATGGGCACGCCTTACGAGATTGATGCCGAAGGCGTCATCCTGTTCATCGAGGACATCAATGAGCCGCTTTATCGCATCGACCGACTGCTCACCCACCTGCGCCTTGCAGGCACGCTGGGCAAGCTTCGAGGGGTTCTGGTGGGGGATGTGGCGGGTGTGGACGCCGATGCGCTGGCACGCTTGCTCAAGCAGACCTTTGAACCGTTGCGGATTCCGGTATTGGCCGGGTGGCGCAGCGGGCATTGCGATCCGAACCTGACGTTGCCAATGGGGGCTCTGGTGAGGCTCGATGCGGGGAACAAGGAACTGGTGTTGGAGCAGGATGTGGTTGTCAAACGGTAGGTTTTTTCGCCTGACAGTCAGTCATCGCAGGCAAGCCTTGCTCCCACAATAATCTGAAGTGAACACACTGTTTGTGGTCCGCGTAGATCCATTGTGGGAGCAAGGCTTGCCCGCGTTGCTTTTAACGGTTGCGAAGCCCTTCCAGCAACTTGTGCGTCGGATACCCATCCGCCGGCCAGCCAAATGACTGTTGCGCACTGCGAATCGCCTTGCGGGTGTTGGCACCGATAATCCCGTCAGCCGTGCCCGCATCATAGTTCTGCGCGCTCAACAGGCTTTGCAATTCGATCCGCTCAGTGCGGCTCAATGGCAAATCGTCTTTCGGCCAAGTCCCGCTGATCAGGCCCCCACCGCTGAAGCGTTCCGACAACAAGCTCACCGCCAATGCGTAGGACGACGAATTGTTGTACTTGAGGATCGCGCGGAAGTTGTCGAGCACCAGGAACGCCGGGCCACGATAACCGGCCGGTAGCAGCAGGGCGGCAGACAGGTGTTCAGAGCCGGCTGGCGCCTGAGCACCACCAGGTAAAGTCACACCCAGCTGCAGCCATTCGGCGACACTCTTGCGAATCGTGCCATCGGCCAGAACGTAGTCGAAGCCGCTCGCCAGCTGCACTTCAAAACCCCACGGCTGGCCTTTCTGCCAGCCGGAGCTTTGCAAGTAATGTGCGGTCGATGCCAGGGCGTCGGCGGGGCTGCCCCAGATGTCGCGGCGACCATCGCCATCGAAGTCGACGGCGTGGGTGTTGTAGGTCGTCGGGATGAACTGGGTCTGACCCATGGCGCCGGCCCACGAGCCGAGCATCTTGTCTGGCTCGATATCGCCCTGTTGCAGGATCTGCAGCGCAGCAATCAATTGTGCGTGAGCAAAACCTGGACGGCGCCCCTCATAGGCCAGCGTCGCCAGGGAATTGATCACTGACTTGCTGCCCTGGAATTGCCCGAAGTTACTCTCCATGCCCCACACAGCGACCAGTGCCTGGCGATCGACACCGTAACGCTGTTCGATGCTTTGCAAGATGTCGGCGTATTGGCCAACCAGGGCCTGGCCTCTACGTACACGCAATGGCGACAGGGCGCCATCAAGGTATTCCCATACGGGGCGGGAGAATTCGGGCTGGCTGCGATCGGCGCGGATGATGCTGGGGTCCAGGCTGACATTGGCGAACGCGCGGTCGAAAAGATCGGCGCGGATGCCGGCAGCCAGTGCGTCCTTGCGGAAACCTGCTTGCCATTCGGCAAAGGTCTGCGTCGGCTGAATATCAAGGTTTTCGCCGGTCGGCACAACGGGAGGAATCACCGCTGGGGCTGTCGCTACGGGACGGGTTTGAAGCGGTTCGGCGTCGGCGGCGGTCGGTTTTTCCGCGCAGGCGACAAGCAGTACGAGGCTGGAGGCAGCAATCAATTGGCGTAGGTGCCAACGACGGGAAAGACTAGGGGGCATGCACAGGTCCAGGGAATACGAATCAGGTGCAGACCTTAACATGTTGAGCGTGCGCTTGCCTTTCAGGCCGCCAGAAAGTAAGAAGCCTCCCAGCTATTAGACTGGAAGGCTTCGCGGCGGTAGCTGCCTTTGCCCTTGCCGGCGCGTTCCTGACGGCTGCGGAACAGTGGCTGGGCGATGATGGATTTGGCCTTGTTCGGGCCATTTTTTGATGGCTTTTTGCTCATGATGGTTCTCGCAATTGAGTGAGTTTTGCGGGGCGAATCATCGGCCGAAGCCGGTTCAGTGTCTATAGTGCAAATGGATGTGTTTTGTGTAGGAAGAAACGTCAAAAGATCGCAGCCCGCGGCCCCTCCTACAGGAGATTGCATACCCTGTAGGAGCTGCCGCAGGCTCGGGCCGCGTTCGGACGATCTTTTGATCTTATTCAGCAGGCAATGTGAGCCGCTGACCCGCCATCAACAAAGACAACCGACTCAAACTCATCCAGGGCGAACCAGCGGCCTGGCCTTTGATCTGCGCATCGATGCGTTGCGCTTCCAGCAACAGCTGCGCCCAGCGTTGCGCCGAGTAGCGTTGCAGGGCTTTGCTCATCAGTGGCTTGCGCTTGTCCCAGACGGGCGGTCGGGCGGAGCTGAACGCCTTGTCCAAAGGCACGCCCTGACTGTATTGCAGCGACAGGTTGGCCAGCAAACGCAACTCTCGAGCCAAGGCCCAGAGAATCACCGGTGGTTCGACGCCTTCGCCTCGAAGGCCTTCGAGCATGCGCAGAGCGTGGGCGGCTTCGCCATTTAGAATCGCATCAGTCAGGCCGAATACGTCAAAACGCGCACTGTCAGCCACTGCGGCCTGAACGGTTTCAACAGTGATCTGGCCACCTTCGGCCATCAGCTTGAGTTTCTCGATTTCCTGCGCCGCGGCCAACAGGTTGCCCTCGACCCGTGCAGCAATCAGCTCAACGGCGTCCTGGCTGGCAGACAGCCCGGCCTGGGACAACCGTTGACGTATCCAGCTTGGTAGCTGATTGGCATCCACTGGCCAGATCTGCACGAACTGGGTCTGCTGACCTTCGACCAGCGCCTTGCCCCACTTGGTTTTCTGAGCACTGCCATCGAGCTTCGGCAAGCTGATCAGCAATACCGTGTCTTCAGCCGGTCGTGAGCAGTATTCGATAAAGGCAGCAGCCCCTTTGTCGCCAGGCTTGCCGGAGGGCAGGCGCAACTCCAGCAAACGCTTTTCAGCGAACAGCGACATGCTCGCGCCTGCTTGCAGTAGCGTCCCCCAGTCGAAACTGGCGTCGGCGGCAAACACTTGTCGTTCGTCGAAGCCTTGCTGGCGGGCAGCGGCACGGATGGCGTCGGCGGCTTCCTGGCACAACAGCGGGTCATCGCCACTGATGATGTAGACCGGCGCAAGTGCGCCTTGCAGGTGTTTACCGAGTTGGGCGGGGGCGAGTTTCATAGGAAAGGCGAACGGGGCGCCGGAGCGCCCCGTAAGTCTTACTGCTGAGGCAGTTCGAGAGGCGACTGGCGCGGTGTTTGCGCCTCAGCCTTCTGTGCTGCTTCAATGGCCTCGGCTTCAGCCTTGGCTTTGGCGTCGGCGGTCTGTTGCAGCTGATCCAGCTGAGCCGGCGTGAGCTGTTGCAGACGAACCATCATGCGTTGGACCAGGTCGCGGCGCATTTCCACGCGAGCAGTGTCGGCTTCCTGTTCGGAACCCACCAGGTTGTTACCGTCGTGGATGAACACTTTCTGCACTTCGATCTTGTCGTTCAGCAGGTCCACGCCGCCCTGGCCACGGATGTCGTATTTGAGCACCGTGCTCAGCTGATACTCGCCAGTACGGCCGGCACCGGCGTAGCTGAGAATGCGCTGGGTTTCCTGCTCATCGGTCAGCACCAGCTTGTAGGGTGCACCGGTGACGACTTTGACGCCGCTGCCCTCAAGCACCTGACGCAATTGGGTCACGGTTGGGCCGTAAGCGTTACGGGCGCTCAGATCGAGCTCCTTGATCGCCAGTTCAGTGTTGCCAGTGCCGCGCAGCTGGAAACCGCAGGCGCTCAACAGGACTGCCAGGCCCATCACCAGCAAATTGCGTTTGATCATCTTGTTGCTCCCCTTGAAACCAGGTGGGCCGATCATGCGGCCCGAAAGGTTTTACTCGGCGCCAGGCTCACCTGGCGCCTGATCCAATTTAGCTGGCGACGATATTGACCAGTTTCCCGGGCACGACAATCACTTTACGAATGGTCAGGCCGTCGACAAAGCGCAGCACGTTCTCATTCGTACGGGCAGCGGCTTCGACTTCTTCGCGCGTTGCGCTGGCCGGCATTTCGATCTGGCCACGCAGCTTGCCGTTGACCTGGATCACCAGCGTCAGGCTGTCCTGCACCAAAGCGGTCTCGTCCAGCACCGGCCAACCAGCGTCGATCACGGGTTCAGCGTGACCCAGTTGATTCCACAGCTCGTGGCTGATGTGCGGGGTGATCGGAGCCAGCAGCAGCGTCACGGCTTCCAGACCTTCGTGAACCAGAGCGCGATCCTGATCGGTGCTTTGTGCGGCTTTTTCCAGCACGTTCATCAGCGTCATCACCTGGGCGATGGCCGTGTTGAATTTGTGGTTCTGGCCGACGTCGTGGCTGGCTTGCTTGATGGCCAGGTGGATCGAGCGGCGAACGGCTTTCTGTTCGTCGTTCAGGCTGGCAACGTCCAGTTTGCCCGGCAGGCCCTGGGTAACGTGCGCTTGAGCCAGACGCCAGACGCGCTTGAGGAAGCGGTGCGAGCCTTCCACGCCGGAGTCGGACCATTCCGCGCTCATGTCAGGTGGCGAGGCGAACATCATGAACAGGCGGCAGGTGTCTGCGCCGAACTGGTCAATCATCGACTGTGGGTCGACGCCGTTGTTCTTGGACTTGGCCATCTTCTCGGTGCCGCCGATTTCCACCGGCAGACCGTCTGCGATCAGCTTGGCGCTAATCACCTTGGCCTTGCTGTCGCGCTCGAGTTCGACGTCCGCCGGGTTGAACCAGGTGTAAGCACCGTTGGCTTCGCGACGGTAGTAAGTCTCGGCGATCACCATGCCTTGGGTCAGCAGATTCTTGAACGGCTCGTTGGAGCTCACCAGGCCTTCGTCGCGCATCAGCTTGTGGAAGAAGCGCGCGTAGAGCAGGTGAAGAATCGCGTGTTCGATACCGCCGATGTACTGATCCACTGGCAACCAGTGGTCAGCTGCGGACTTCTCCACCAGGCCGCCTTCATAGTGCGGCGAGGCGTAGCGGGCGTAGTACCACGAGGACTCGACGAAGGTGTCCATGGTGTCGGTTTCACGCTTGGCCGGTGCGCCACATTTCGGGCACTGGCACTCGTAGAACTCGGGCATGCGCGCCAGTGGCGAACCGGCGCCGTCCGGAACGACGTCTTCTGGCAGTACGACCGGCAGCTGGTCTTCCGGGACCGGTACATCACCGCAGGTTTTGCAGTGGATGATCGGAATCGGGCAACCCCAGTAGCGCTGGCGGCTGATGCCCCAGTCACGCAGGCGGAACTGGGTGCGCGAGGCGCCGAGTTCTTTCTTGATCAGCGCAACTTCGATGGCGTCGAAAGCGCCTGCGAAGTCGAGGCCGTCGAACTCGCCGGAATTGATCAGCGTGCCGTGCTCACCGTACGCGTCCTGCCAAGGTGCCGGGTTGGTATCGCCGGAGCTGGTGCGAACCACGGATTTGATCGGCAGGTTGTACTTGGTGGCGAACTCGAAATCGCGTTCGTCGTGAGCCGGTACCGCCATTACTGCGCCATCGCCGTAGTGCATCAGCACATAGTTGGCGACCCACACCGGGAGTTTCTCACCGGTCAGCGGGTGCTCGACGAACAGCGAGGTCGGCTGGCCTTTCTTTTCCTGGGTTGCAACGTCGGCCTCGGCCACACTGCCGCCTTTGCATTCAGCGATAAACGCTTGCAGCTCAGGGTTGTTCTGCGCGGCCAGGGTGGCCAACGGGTGTTCGGCGGCCACGGCCACGTAAGTCGCGCCCATCAGGGTGTCTGGACGGGTGGTGAAGACTTTCAGCGTACCGGCTTCGCCGATGGAATCGACGTTGTACGGGAACTGCACTTCCATGCCGCGGGACTTGCCGATCCAGTTGCGCTGCATGGTCTTGACCTGTTCAGGCCAGCCCGGCAGATCGTCGAGGCTCTCCAGCAGCTCATCCGCATACGCGGTGATCTTGAAGTAGTACATCGGAATTTCGCGCTTTTCGATCAGCGCGCCGGAACGCCAGCCGCGACCGTCGATCACTTGCTCGTTGGCCAGAACGGTCTGGTCGACCGGGTCCCAGTTCACGGTGCCGCTTTTCTTGTAGATCACGCCTTTTTCGAACAGGCGGGTGAACAGCCATTGTTCCCAGCGGTAGTAATCCGGCTTGCAGGTGGTCACTTCACGGGACCAGTCCACCGCCAGGCCCAGGCTGCGCAGCTGGGTTTTCATGTAGGCGATGTTTTCGTAGGTCCACTTGGCGGGCGCTACGTTGTTCTTCATGGCGGCGTTTTCTGCCGGCATGCCGAAGGCGTCCCAACCCATGGGTTGCAGGACGTTCTTGCCTTGCATGCGCTGATAGCGGGAGATCACGTCGCCGATGGTGTAGTTGCGCACATGCCCCATGTGTAGCTTGCCGCTGGGGTAAGGGAACATCGACAGGCAATAGAACGTCTCCTTGCCTGGCTGTTCACTGACTTCAAAGGACTTTTGCTCGTCCCAGAACGACTGGGCGGCGGCTTCGATTTCACGGGGCTGATATTGTTCGTGCATGGCTACTTTTGAACTGAATAGGGGTGGCCTAATCCTCTTCAATGCGACGCTGGACGGTGAGCACGCCAAATCGGCGTTTCGGTGTCCAGACGAGCTGGAAGTGGAGTTACAGGAAGCGCCGTAGCATACATGACCGCGCTCTACCGAGGGAAACCCTGATTGCTGCCGCAGGTCTTGCGAAACACGCTGCGAGGGCCGTTGGTCGCAGCACTCAGCTGGTTTGATCATGGAAGCTAAGCTCTAAATGGGGAGCAAGACTTATCTTCAATGAGGTGAGGGATGGTTGAGTCACAGCGGAAAGTCACAAAACCAGAGCTGTATGAAAGACTGATCGATCGTCTGGGGATGGCCCTGGACGCGGCAAAAACTGCTAACCGGCTGCGCGATGAGCGCCCCATGGAGTTGGAACTACGTGGCCTGAGTCCTGCAGAGTTTGCACTGGTCAAAGCGTATCTGGACCGTAGTGAACGTGAAACACAGGGATGCTTGTCAGATGCAGTGAAGCAACTCGACGCACCACGTTCGGCCAAGATCATCTGGCTCAAGGACAAGGCACCTGGCAGGGACGCGGTAAAGGTCCGGTCACTGCAATTCAAATAAGGGCACTTGAGACGATGTCCCGACTGCTTTTTCAACTGTAGTTCAACGCACAGTCCTTTCGAATATGTTGTCGCAAGGCGTCAACGCACTTAGGCTTCGGGCATCTTTGGAGATGCTCGATGCCTTTTCGTTATTTTGTGAAACAACTTCTGCTGCCGCCCGGCATTCTTCTGCTGTTGCTGGCGCTTGCCTGGTGGTTCCGCCGCTCTAGACCGCGCCTTGCCGGCGTGTGTTTTGCACTGGGCCTTGGCGGTTTCTGGTTGATGAGCTTGCCGGTCGTTGTGCAATGGAGCGCGAATGCCCTGGAGCGAGTGCCCCCATTGGCTCGCGATGAATGGGCGACGCTTGGGCAGCGAGCGGACGCCATCGTGGTGCTGGGTTCGGGGCGCGAAAGGGGTGATCCGGCTTGGGGCTCGGATCAACCTACGGGCATTGGGCTGGAGCGTGAGCGTTATGCGGCGCGACTTGCCAAGGCCTCGGGGCTGCCGATTCTGACCAGTGGCGGCTTGCACTACGGCACACCACCCAGTGAAGCCAAAATGATGGCCGATTCGTTATTGGATGATTTCGGCGTGACTGTGCGTTGGCAGGAAGGGCGTAGCCGCACCACTTGGGAGAACGCGCAGCTGAGTGCGCAGGTTTTATTACCGCAGGGCATCAAGCGCGTGGTGGTCGTGACTCAAGCTGCCCACATGCCGCGATCGGTCTGGAGTTTTGAGAAGGCCGGGTTTGAGGTAGTGCCGGCGCCGGTTGGGTTTCTGGGCGGCGACAATGCCCGACCGTTGGGCGGCTGGATGCCGGAGTTCAAGTCGATCTGGCAGAGCGGCCAGTTGATGAACGAGGCGGTGGGGCAGGTGGGGTATTCGTTGTTTTACCGATAGGGTTGCGCAGCAGCCCTGAAATGGGCCTGCTGCACAGCGGGGATAAATCCCCTCGCCACAAATGCTCAGCAGTCTCAGACGGTCTTGGCTATCCGGCTCGCAATCAACGCCCAACCAAACAACAGCACGCAGACGATGACCAGTGGCCACGAGCGCCATTGCAAATACGGCGTCAGGTTGTGCATCGGCACCACTTCGCCGTACAGGATGCCGCGTTCGAATTGCGGGATCTGAGCGGTGATCTGGCCAAACGGATTGATCAAGCCAGTCACGCCGTTGTTCGTCGCACGGATCATCCAGCGGCCGGCTTCCAACGCGCGCATCTGCGCCATCTGCAAGTGTTGCAGCGGGCCGATTGACGTGCCGAACCAGGTGTCGTTGCTGATGGTCAGCAGCAGATCGCTGCGCGCCGAAAGGCTGGCGGCGAAGTCCGGGTACACCACTTCGTAACAAATGAACGGGGCAATCTGATAGCCCTTCGCCTGCAACAGAGCCTGATCAGCCGGGCCTCGGGCGAAGTCGGACATCGGCAGGTCGAAGAAAGCGATCAGGCCGCGCAGCACGTCCTGAAGCGGTACGTATTCGCCAAATGGCACGAGCTTCTGCTTCAGGTACGTACCGTCGCCTTCGCCGATCACGGTAATGCCGTTGAAAAAGCGTTTCTCGTGCCGGACTTCTTCGCGAATAGGTACGCCGGTAATCAACGCCGAATCACGTTCCGCCGCAAACTTGCCCATCATGGTGAGGTAGCCCTCGGCGGACTCCTTGAGCACCGGGACGGCCGTTTCCGGCCAGATCAGCAGGTCCACGCGCTTGGAGCTGAGGCTCATGTCGCGGTACAGGGCCAGTTGCGCGTTCAACTGCGCAGGGTCCCATTTCATGCTTTGTTCGATGTTGCCCTGAATTGCTGCCACGGTCAGCGGCGCGCCCGAGGGGCTGGTCCAGGCGTGTTCCTTGAGCGCCATGCCCGCCACCCAAGGTCCAATCAGCAGCACTGCGCCAGCAGCAATGAAGCCCTTGCGTCCGGTACGAACCAACGGCAACGCGTTGTAGAGGAGCGCGGCGGTGAGTGCCAGAGTGAACGAGATCAGCCACATGCCACCGAGTGGTGCAAGTCCGGACAAGGGGCCGTCCAGCTGGCTGTAACCGGAATAGAGCCACGGGAAACCGGTCAGGAACCAGCCGCGAAAGGCTTCCTGGCCGACCCACAGCGCTGCGAACGCCAGTGCGTCGGCCAGCGGCGCTTCGTTACGCCGCAGCCAGCGCGCCCAGATCCAGGCGGGCAGGGCGAAGAACCAGGCAATGGCCGCCGTGAAAATCAGCATCAGGAAGCCGGCGAGCAGCACAGAAGCACCACCGAAGTGGTGAATGCTGTAGTAGATCCAGCTGGTGCCGGCGCCAAACAGGCCAAAACCGTAACACCAGCCACGACCCAAGGCCTGGCGGGGATTCAGTTCGCGTAACCCGGCATAAAAGAACCCGACCGCCAGCAACGCCAACGGCCAGATATCAAACGGCGCCAGGGCCAGGGTAGTCAGTGCACCGGCCACCACGGCCAGCAGGTTACCGGGCCAGCCGGGGCGGGTTACGCGGGGCATGTCATTCCTTAACGGGCAATGGGCGTCAGGCGAAGCAGATGAATCCGACGGCTGTCGGCATTCAGGATGCGGAAGCGATAAGGGCCGATCTCAGTGATTTCGTTGCGTTTAGGCAAGTGCCCGAACGCGCTCATCACCAAACCGCCGACGGTGTCGAACTCGTCGTCGGAGAATTCGCTGTCGAAGAACTCGTTGAAGTTCTCGATCGGCGTCAGGGCCTTGATCAGGAAATCACCGCTTGGCAGCGGCTTGATGTAGCTGTCTTCTTCGACGTCGTGCTCGTCTTCGATGTCGCCGACGATCTGTTCCAGCACGTCTTCGATGGTCACCAGACCGGCCACGCCGCCGTATTCGTCAATGACGATGGCCATGTGGTTGTGGTTGGCGCGGAACTCACGCAGCAGCACATTCAGGCGCTTGGACTCTGGCACGAACGTGGCCGGGCGCAGCAGGTCCTTGATGTTGAAGCTGTCGCCGTTCTCCTTGAGGATCAGCGGCAGCAAGTCCTTGGCCAGCAACACGCCCATCACGTCATCGTGGCTTTCGCCGATCACCGGGTAGCGGGAGTGGGCCGAATCGACCACGGCAGGCAGGAACTCGCGAGGGGTCTGGGTCGCCTTGATGCTGATCATCTGCGAGCGCGGAACCATGATGTCCCGTACTTGCAGGTCAGCCACCTGAATGGCGCCTTCGACAATGGCCAGCGCTTCGCTGTCCAGCAACTTGTTTTGGTGTGCATCGCGCAGTAGCTCAAGCAGCTCCTGACGGTTTTTCGGCTCGTGGGCAAAAGCCTGGGTGAGCTTACCCAGCCATGACTTCTGCCCGTTGCTCGATCGATCTTCGCTCATAGCGATTACTCTGAATCCTTTGTTGTAACGATAGGGGATGTTTCAATTTCGTCGTCCGCGTATGGGTCCGGATGACCCAGTTCGGCAAGCAACGTTCGTTCCAGTGCTTCCATTTCTTCGGCTTCGTCGTCATCTATATGGTCGTAACCGAGTAGATGCAAGCAGCCATGAATTACCAGATGCGCCCAGTGGGCCTTTAGTTCCTTGCCTTGTTCAGCCGCTTCGCGCTCGACCACCGCCACGCAGATCACCAGATCGCCCAGCAGTGGAATGTCGAGGAATTCGTCTGGCACATCGGCCGGAAACGACAAGACGTTGGTGGCGTAATCCTTTTGCCGCCAGGTGTGGTTGAGCTCCCGCGCTTCTTCTTCATCGACCAGGCGAATGGTCATTTCCGAGTCGGCTGTGCGCAGGCGCAGGGCCAGTTCGCACCATTGGCGGAACTCGGCTTCGCTCGGGGCAGACGCTTGGGTAGCCAGTTGCAGATCAAGCTCAAGCATCGCGGCGGCTGTCCTTGGGGGCTTCGTCGGCCACGCGATTTTCGAAGCGCTCGTAGGCTTCGACGATGCGTTGCACCAATGGATGGCGCACTACGTCTTTGGGCTTGAAATGGGTGAAGCTGATGCCCGGAACGTCTTTCAACACTTCGATGACATGGTGCAGCCCGGACTTGGTGCCTTTCGGCAGGTCGACCTGGGTGATGTCACCGGTAATGACCGCCGTCGAGCCGAAACCGATCCGCGTCAGGAACATCTTCATCTGCTCGACGGTGGTGTTCTGGCTTTCATCGAGAATGATGAAGCTGTTGTTCAGGGTCCGGCCGCGCATGTAAGCCAGCGGTGCAACTTCGATCACCTGGCGCTCGATCAGCTTGGCGACGTGTTCGAAGCCGAGCATTTCGTAGAGTGCGTCGTAGAGCGGGCGCAGGTACGGATCGATTTTCTGCGACAGGTCGCCGGGCAGGAAACCGAGCTTTTCGCCCGCTTCAACCGCCGGACGCACCAGCAAAATGCGGCGGATCTGCTCGCGTTCCAGCGCGTCTACCGCGCAGGCAACGGCCAGATAAGTCTTGCCGGTACCGGCGGGGCCGATGCCGAAATTGATGTCGTTACCGAGAATTTCCTTCACGTAGCGCAGCTGATTCAAGCCGCGAGGGCGAATCATGCCTTTCTTGGTACGCAGGGCGACGGAGGGTTCGGACGGGGAAACGTTGTCCAGCTCTTCGACGGCCGATTCCTGCAGGAACAGGTGAACCATGTCCGGCGACAGCTCGGTACCTTTGGTTTCCCGGTACAGGCGGCGCAGGAGGTTTTCCGCGGAGGTGGTGTGCTTGGGGTCGCCGATCAGTTCGAACTGGTTTCCGCGGTTGCGGATCTCGATGGTCAGGCGCTGTTCGATCAAGCGCAAATGCTCGTCGAATTGCCCGCACAGATTGGCGAAGCGGCGAGCCTCAAAGGGCTCGAGCATGAAACGATGTGGTTCGATGGGTGCGTTCAAGGTCGTATTTAGCCGCCCTGGGGCAATTAAGATGAAATCAAGGATAACGCCAGTGGAGCAGGTGCGAAAGCTCTTAAATAGGCGCCTGATTTTGACGCTTTGACTGTGGCGAGGGGATTTTATCCCCGTTGGGCTGCGTAGCAGTCCTGTTTTTTGGGGCTGCTGCGCAGCCCAACGGGGATAAATCCCCTCGCCACACAAAGTTCGTCCCGCAAATTCGTGCGGTGCTATTGAATCAACGAGCCCCGCAGCGAGTGCGGCTGCGCGGCATCGATGTGCACGTCGGCGAACTGGCCGATCAAGGTTGGATTGTCGCAGCGGAAGTTGACGATCCGGTTATTCTCGGTCCGGCCTTGCAGCTCGCCAGGGTCTTTTTTCGAGTAATCGGTCACCAGGATCCGCTGGATCGAACCGACCATCTGTCGGCTGATCTCGAAACCTTGCTGGTTCAGGCGATGTTGCAGCGCATTCAGGCGTTCTTTCTTCAGCGCTTCCGGGGTCTCGTCCGCCAGATCAGCGGCCGGGGTGCCCGGACGCTGGCTATAGACGAACGAGTAGGAGAAGTCGAAACCGACGTCTTCAATCAGCTTCATGGTCTGTTCGAAGTCTTTTTCGGTCTCGCCCGGGAAACCGACGATAAAGTCCGAACTGATGCAGATTCCCGGCACGGCCGCGCGCAGTTTGCGCAGCTTGGACTTGTACTCCAGCGCCGTGTGGTTGCGCTTCATCGCCGAGAGAATCCGGTCGGAACCCGATTGCACCGGCAAATGCAGGTGTTTCACCAGTTCCGGGACATCGGCGTGGGCCTGGATCAGGCTGTCGGAGAATTCCAGCGGGTGCGAGGTGGTGTAGCGGATGCGATCGATGCCATCGACAGCGGCGACAACCCGAATCAACTCGGCCAGATCAGCCAGGCGACCATCATGGGTGTTGCCACGGTAGCCGTTGACGTTCTGACCCAGCAGGGTCACTTCGCGCACGCCGTTCTCGGCGAGGTGGATGATCTCGGCAATCACGTCGTCGAACGGGCGGCTGACTTCTTCGCCGCGTGTATAAGGCACGACGCAGAACGTGCAGTACTTGCTGCAGCCTTCCATCACCGACACATAAGCGCTCGGGCCATCAATGCGTGGCTCGGGCAAATGGTCGAATTTTTCAATTTCCGGGAACGAGACATCAACTTGCGGGAGCTTGGTGGCGCGCGCGGCGTCGATCATTTCCGGCAAACGGTGCAGTGTTTGCGGGCCGAACACCACGTCGACGTACGGCGCGCGATCGCGGATGGCGGCGCCTTCCTGACTGGCCACGCAACCGCCGACGGCGATCACCATGTCCGGGTTGGCCAGTTTGAGTTCGCGCCAGCGGCCGAGCTGGGAATACACCCGATCCTGGGCGCGTTCGCGAATGGAGCAGGTGTTCAGCAGGATCACGTCGGCATCTTCAGCGCGAGCGGTGACTTCCAGGGCCTGGTGTTCGCCCAGCAAGTCGACCATGCGCGAGCTGTCGTACTCGTTCATCTGGCAACCGTGGGTTTCGATGTAAAGCTTCTTGGCCATGGACAGAGTCATCACGTGATTCAAAGAACCGCGCATTATAGGGAACATGTTCCAAGGTTCCTACCGCTGTGCGTCCGGCGGCTATGCTATAGTTCGCGCCCTCATTTTTATCCCCCGATGTGTTGCTCGCCCGCCATGACCAAACGTGAAGCTCCAATCTACAAGGTGATTTTTCTTAACCAGGGCCAGGTGTACGAAATGTATGCCAAGCAGATCTATCAAAGTGATCTGTGGGGCTTCCTGGAAGTGGAAGAATTCGTCTTTGGCGAGCGCACGCAAGTGGTCGTCGATCCGAGCGAAGAGAAGCTCAAGGCTCAGTTCGAGGGTGTAGTTCGCAGTTTTGTGCCGATGCACTCGATTGTGCGCATCGATGAAGTGGAACGTCTCGGTACGCCGAAAATCAGCGAAGCCCGCGGCGCGGTCGGCAATGTCATGCCGTTCCCGATGCCGATGCCTGAGAAATAACAGAAAGCTGACAGAGCTCTCTTCTGGTCACAGAATCCCCTCAACACAATGGTCGAGTCGGGATCAAGGCAGCGGCGAAAACGGCGTACGCCCGTCCGCGCTTTGCAATTCCATCAGGTATTTACGAAAGATCTGCCCGAGCACCTGAGTGGCAACCTCAAGTTCTTCGCGCGGCATTTTCTCGGCCACTTCATCCGCGGTGTCCAGCGCATCTTCTGCGCCATTGACCGCCGCCATCTTCAGCACGATATACGCCTGAACATTATTGGCCGTCACGCCTTCACCGTGGAAAAACATGGTGCCGAGTTTGAATTGCGCCTGGGCATGGCCTTGCAGCGAGGCTTTTTCGAAATAGCTCAGGGCTTGATTGAGGTCGCGCGGCGCATTTTTGCCGTCGTAGTAGAACTCACCCAACTCGTATTGTGCCTGCGCATCCCCTTCATCCGACGCCTTCTGGCAGGCAGCGAGGGCCTGTGCCAGATCTTGCGGCTGAGTATTGAGGGTGCAACGACCCATCGCTGGGATTAACAACGAGTTGCCGCCTGCTTGTACAAGCAAGGGCTGAAGGAGCAACAGGCAGCCCAATGCAAGGGCGCGGCCGGTGCGGTTCATGGGAATCGACTTACCTCTGAAGGGCACGCGGACCCATCGAGGGGATCCAATAAGCGCGCATTATGAAATAAGCAGGGCCAACCTTACAAAGTCTTTACTCGTTTTTCTGCTGCACGGGGAATATATCGCCCACTTTATGGGTGATTCCTGGCAGATGAGTAGGAAAATGGGCACGGATGTAGGTAAAAGCTGACGCTGGCACTCGCCAACGTCAGCGGCACTGCGTTATTTCAATGCAGCGAATGCGCGTTCGGCGGCATCCAGCGTCAGTTTCAACTCGGCTTCGCCATGAGCGATCGAGGTGAAGCCGGCTTCGAATGCACTCGGCGCCAGGTACACACCACCTTCCAGCATCAGATGGAAGAAGCGTCCGAACAGTTTCGCGTCGCTGGCCATCACATCATCGAAGGTCACGATGTCGTCGGCACCGCTGAAGTACAGACCAAACATGCCACCTGCCTGGGTCGTCACGAACGGAATGCCTGCTGCATCGGCGCGCTGTTGCAGACCATCGAGCAGACGGCTGGTGTAGTCAGTCAATTCTGCGTGGAAACCAGGGCGGCTGATCAGGCGCAGGGTGGTCAAACCGGCCGCCATCGCCAGCGGGTTACCCGACAATGTGCCGGCCTGATACACAGGGCCCAGCGGTGCGATGTGCGACATGATTTCACGCTTGCCGCCAAAGCAGCCCACCGGCATGCCGCCGCCGATGATCTTGCCGAAGGTCGTCAGGTCCGGCGTGACACCGTAGTGCGCCTGCGCGCCGCCGAGGGCCACGCGGAAACCGGTCATCACTTCGTCAAAAATCAGCACCACACCGTGCTTGTCGCACAATGTGCGCAGGCCTTCGAGGAAACCGGGGGCCGGAGGCACGCAGTTCATGTTGCCGGCAACCGGCTCGACGATGATGCACGCTACGTCCTGGCCGACGTCGGCGAGCATCGTCTCGACCGCTTCGATGTCGTTGAACGGCAGGGTGAGTGTGTGTTTGGCAAATGCTGCCGGCACACCGGCCGAGCTCGGCACACCTTGGGTCAGCGCACCGGAGCCGGCTTTTACCAGCAAGCTGTCGGAGTGGCCGTGATAGCAGCCTTCAAACTTGATGATGCTGTCGCGACCGGTGAAACCACGGGCCAGGCGAATCGCGCTCATGGTCGCTTCGGTGCCGGAGCTGACCATGCGCACCATTTCCATCGACGGCACGAGCGAGCACACCAGATCAGCCATCTGGGTTTCCATTTCGGTCGGTGCGCCGTAGGAAAGCCCGTGTTCAAGTTGCTTGCGCACGGCGTCCAGCACGTCAGGGTGGCTGTGGCCGAGAATCATCGGGCCCCAGGAACCGACGTAATCCACATAACGCTTGTCGTCTTCGTCAGTGACGTAGGCGCCTTCAGCGTGTTTGAAAAACAGTGGCGTGCCACCCACGCTCTTGAACGCGCGAACAGGCGAATTCACGCCGCCGGGAATGTGTTTCTGGGCGTTGGCAAACAGGGTTTCGGAACGAGACATGATCGGGCTCTCAAAAATCAGGATTTGAACAATTCGTTAAAGGCGCGGGCGCGGCGGGTCACTTGCGCCGTATTCTCGGCACCAAACAGACCGTGAACGACCGCCAGCAAATCGGCCCCGTGGGCAACCAATGGCGCGGCGTTTTCCAGGGTGATACCGCCGATGACGCAGATCGGCAGGTGCAGTTTGCTGCGGGCCTGGTCGAGCAGTTCGAGATCGCACGCCGGCGCGCCGGGTTTGGTACTGGAGTTGAAAAAGCGGCCGAAGGCGACGTAACTGGCGCCTTCCTTGGCCGCTTGTTCGGCAAGATCGAGCTGGGCATGACACGTCGAACCAATGATCGCCGAACGACCCAGCAGGGCGCGGGCCGGGGTCAGCGGGCCGTCGGTCTGTCCCAGGTGGACGCCGACGTTCAGGCGCGCAGCCAATTCGGCATCGTCATTGATGATCAGCCGGGTCTTGTAGCGATCGCACAGGTCGCGCAGGGCTTCGGCCTCACGCAGACGGCGGGCCTCGTCGCTGCTCTTGTCACGGTACTGCAGCAAGGTGACGCCGCCTTCCAGCGCCGCCTCCACATACGACAGGAATTTCCCGGCCAGCAACTGGCTGTCGGTAATGGCGTAAAGGCCACGTAATTTCATCGGACAAGCCTCACCGCATTACTAACCAATAGGAAGTTACGAGCAGAAATCCAGCGGTAGACGCCGCGGTACGAACTGCCCTTTACCCAACTGCTCTGCATCGCGCAGGGTGCGCCACGTGTAGTTAAGCGCGGTCTGCACAGCGCTGACGAGGTTTTCACCCAGGGCCAGACGACCGGCCAGTGTGCTCGCCAATGTGCAGCCCGAACCGTGGTAGCTACCGGGCAGGCGCTGGCAGGTAAACGTCTTGCGAAGCCCGTCGCGGCTGTACAGACGGTTGTGGATGTCCTGTTCATCGCCGTGACCGCCAGTGATCAACAGGTGTTTGACGAACGGCAGGAGTTTTTCAGCGCACTCGTCTGCAGTGCCTTCCGGCAGTTCGGCGAGGATGCGGGCTTCGGGAAGGTTAGGGGTGGCAATGATTGCCAGCGGCAGCAAGCGCTCGCGCATGGCGTAACCGACTTCATCCTTGCCCAGTCGTCCTCCGCCACCTGCGCGCAGCACCGGGTCACAGACCATCGGCAAATGCGGGTGCGCCTGAAGCAGTTCGACGACGGTGTCGACCATTTCCAGAGAACCGAGCATGCCCAGTTTAACGGCGGCGACTTCGGAATCGTCGAGCACGGCATTGGCCTGGGCCAACACCCACTCGCGGTCGAGGACGCGGAAGTCAGTGACGTTGACCGTGTTTTGCACGGTCAGGGCGGTGACGGCCGGAGCCGCATGACAACCCTGCGCGAGCAAGGCTTCGATATCTGCCTGCAAGCCGGCGCCACCACTGGGGTCGTGGCCGGAGAGACAGAGGACAACGGGGCGAGAGCTGAAGATATTCATGGTGCGCGAGCTTACCACCAGTCGACCCATCAGTCATGAAGGTCCATTTGCTCCAGACGACACCTGCGTCAACCACCGTCCTGGAGCAGCTGGCGAAGCCTGCGTTCGACTGCGTAGCAGTTGCCTATACGTCACCCGCGATCTAACCGAAACACTGTGGAGGGCGGTATTTCGACTGCTGCGTAGTCGAACGCAGGCTTCGCCAGCTGCTACAGGGGGCCAGGGCGTATGGCCTGGCAAACAGGTATTTTTCGATGTTTTTCGCTGAAACGCCCGTGCTAGAGCCGTTGTACGAATTTTTACAATGGTGTTCAAAGGCCATCAACGCCATGCTAGAGTGGATCCAAACCAATAACAGGTAATACCGGTTTTACGTCTACTCAAAAGGAATGAGGGGCTTCCTTGGATAACCGGAGCGGCCACGCTGGGGCTTAAATGCGCTATTTGCTGATGTTGCTGCTTTGCTTGCCCCTTTTGGCGAGCGCAGTCGAGTTCGACGAGTCCACCCAAAGCCTGCCATTGGGTCGCGCCTTGCAAGTGTTCGAAGACCCGAGTGGTCAGGCGACCATTGCCGACGTACGTGCGCAAGCGGCGGCCGGGAACTTCAAACCCCACGATAAAGACACCTTGAACGCCGGTTATTCGCGTTCGGTGTTCTGGCTCAAAATCGACCTGCATTACCGTCCGCATGATCCGGCTGCGCAACGGACCTGGTTACTCGAACTGGCCTATCCACCTCTCGATCACCTTGATCTGTACTTGCCCGATGCTGCCGGCACCTACCAGTTGGCCCGACAGACGGGTGACGCATTACCGTTCGACAGTCGCGAAATTCGCCAGAACAACTATTTGTTTGATCTGAACTTCACCCCGGACCAAGTGCAAACCCTGTACCTGCGTCTGCAAAGTGAAGGCTCCATTCAGGCCCCTGTCACGTTGTGGTCGAGCACTGCGTTCCTCGAAGAACAGCCTTTGCGCCTTTATGTGCTTGGGTTGATCTATGGCGTATTGCTCGGGATGCTGGTCTACAACCTGTTCATCTATCTCAGCGTGCGCGACACCAGCTACCTCTATTACATTTTCTACATCGCCTCGTTCGGCCTGTATCAGCTGTCGGTGAACGGTGCGGCGGTACAGTACTTCTGGCCGAACAACCCCTGGTGGGCCAACGCTTCGACACCGTTCTTCATTGGATGTGCCGGCCTGTTTGGCAGTCAGTTCGCCCGCAGCTTCCTGCAGACGGCGGTGCACAGTCGCTGGCTCGACCGCTTGCTGTTGGCACTGGTGATGTTTGGGGCGGTGGTGGTCGGGCTCTCATTGATGACCAGTTACGCCCTGGCCCTGCGGTTGGCGACGACGCTGGCGCTGACCTTCACCGTGGTGATTTTCGCGGCCGGTATTTTCGCCTGGGTCCGCGGACTGCGCGTCGCGCGTTATTTCATCATCGCCTGGTCGGCTTTTTTGCTCGGGGGCATCATCAACACCTTGATGGTGCTGGGTTACCTGCCGAATGTTTTCCTGACCATGTATTCCAGCCAGATCGGTTCGGCCATCGAAGTGGCGCTGCTGTCCCTGGCCCTGGCTGACCGCATCAATTCCATGCGCGAGCAGCAGGCACAGACCCTGTTCGATGCCGGTCAAAAGCTCGAAGTACTGAACCAGCAACTGGCGCACAGCAACCAGCTCAAGGATGAATTCCTCGCCACCCTGACCCATGAACTGCGCACGCCAATGAATGGTGTCATCGGTTCGCTGGAGTTGATGCAGACCGTCGAGATGGATCAGGAGCTGGCGCAGTATCAGCAGACAGCCGCCGGGTCTGCGCGCGACATGATGCGCATGGTCAACGGCATCCTTACCCTGACTGAATTGCAGGCCGGCAAACTGAAGGCCACTGCGTCGTCATTCAGCCTGCGCAGCGTGGTTGAAGCCCTGCGCGTGCAGTTCGAAGGCAACGCGTTGAGCAAGTCTCTGGATTTCAAAGTGGATATCGCAACCGGATTGCCAGACCGGTTGCACGGCGACAGCGCCAAATTGACCCAATGCCTGGAATGCCTGCTGGACAACGCGATCAAATTCACCCGGATTGGCGGGCTGGCACTGCGAGTGACAGGCAAACCTGCAGAGCCGGGTCGATTGGCGCTCTCGTTCGCCGTGATCGATACCGGCATCGGCTTCACCGATTTGGGCGAAGCAACGATGTACCAGCGGTTTTTCCAGCTCGACGGCTCGATGACGCGCGAACACGGCGGTCTGGGTGTGGGGCTGGCGATTTGTCGGCAACTGGTCGAATTGCTCGGTGGACGGCTCACTCATCGTTCCGAACCAGGGCGCGGAAGTCGCTTCCAGCTCGACGTCGAGTTCGAACTGCCGGAAATAGAGCCGCCAATGCAGGACCGTCATTTCCCACGCCTGCGTTTGCCTCGCGATTGCACGGTGTTGGTGGTGGATGACAACAGCATCAACCAGCTGGTGATGCGCGGCATGTTGCTCAAACTCGGGTTCCAGGTGCGTACCGCCGACAATGAAGCTGCAGCGATCGATTACCTGCAGCGTGAAACTTTTGATGCGGTGCTGCTGGATTGTCAGTTACCTGCCTCTGACGGTATCTCTGTCTGCTGCCAGATTCGGTCCTTGCCAGGCTGTGCGCAATTGCCCGTCTTCATGCTGGCGCTGAGCAATGATCGGGAGCGCTGCCCAGCGGGCGATTTGATCGATTATCTGAGCAAACCGGTGAAATTCGAGGTGTTGCAAGCAGCCCTCTATCGTCGTGTGCTCAGTCCGCAACAAGGCGAAAGCGCCGGCAGTTAGGCGGATATGACACTTTGATCGGCCATGGGGCGGTGCTTAACTAAACCCCTTGGCTGACCCAAAGGAGCCCCGTCATGAACTTGCATCAGTTCGCCGAAACCCACGAAGTCACCAACCAGCCCCCGTCGCTGGACGGTACCAACCTGTACCGCATCGACCTGCCGTTGCAGGAGTGGTCGCGGCGGTTTGGCGCGGGTTGGGCCGAGTCGCGAATTGACGCGTATGGCGCATTGGCCGGCGGGCCGCTGATGGAAGCAGGGTTTCTGGCCAATCAGAACAAACCGGTGTTTGTCAGTCATGACCGTTACGGCCATCGCATCGACCTGGTGGAGTTTCACCCGGCCTATCACGAGTTGATGCGCACAGCAGTCGAACACGGATTGACCTCATTGCCTTGGGCGCATCCTCAGGCCGGTGCCCACGTTGCTCGCGCGTCGATGACCTATCTGCACAGCCAGGCCGAAGCCGGCAGCGGTTGCCCGCTCACCATGACCTTCGCCAGCGTTCCGGCGATGCGTCTGCAGCCGGACCTGGCGGATCAATGGCTGCCTAAAATCCTCGCCACCGAATATGACCCGCGCAACGTCGGCATGGCCCACAAGGCGGGTGTCACCATTGGCATGGCCATGACCGAGAAGCAGGGCGGCACGGATGTTCGGGCGAACACCACCAAGGCTTATCCGGTCGGCGCGAGCGGTCCGGGCCAGGCCTATGAACTGGTGGGGCACAAGTGGTTCTGCTCGGCGCCCATGTGTGATGCATTCCTGACGCTGGCTCAGACCGACAAGGGACTGACCTGCTTTCTGCTGCCACGGCATCGTCCGGACGACACGCGAAACCAGTTCTACATACAGCGCCTGAAGAACAAGCTCGGCAATTGTTCCAACGCGTCCAGCGAAGTGGAGTTTCGGGGGGCGCTGGCCTGGATGGTCGGCGAAGAGGGGCGCGGCGTGCCGACCATTATCGAAATGGTCGCCATGACCCGTTTCGATTGCATGGTCGGTTCCAGCTCATTGATGCGTCAGGCCCTGACCCAGGCCAGCCATCACTGCGCTCACCGCAGTGTCGGTGGCAAACTGCTCAGCGAGCAGCCCTTGATGCAGAACGTCCTGGCCGACCTGGCCCTGGAAAGCGAAGCGGCCCTGGCCTTGAGTCTGCGCATGGGGCGCGCGCTGGACCATCTGGACGACGGTCATGAAGCGAAATTCGCCCGACTGGTGACCGCGGTGGGCAAGTACTGGATCTGCAAACGCGCGCCGGCGATGATCAACGAAGCGGCCGAATGCATGGGCGGCGCGGGTTATGTCGAGGAAAGCATCCTGCCGCGGCTGTACCGTGAGGCGCCCGTGAATTCGACGTGGGAAGGCTCCGGCAACGTGCAATGCCTTGACGTGCTGCGCGCCTTGTCGAAAGAACCGGGCGTGCTTGATGTGCTGTTCAGCGAGTTGGGTGACGGCCATGGCGACAAGCGTCTGACCGCGCACATCAACCAATTGCAGGCGGCGTTCAAGGACACTGGCGACATTCAATACCGTGCGCGGCAGCTCACCGAGGACATTGCGTTGGGGTTGCAGGCCAAGCTGTTGCTGGAGGCCGGCAATGCCGCGGTCAGTGACGCATTCATCGCCAGCCGCCTGGGTTCGGCGGGGCGGGTGTACGGTGCGTTACCGCGGGGTCTGGATGTGGAAGCGATTGTGGCGCGTTCGACTCCGCAAAGGTTCTGACCACCAAAAACCTATTGTAGGAGTGAGCCTGCTCGCGATATCGGTGTGTCAGTCAACACAATTGTTGGCTGACACGCCGCTATCGCGAGCAGGCTCACTCCCACAATGGATCTGCGCTGGACTTGGCATTTGTGTTGAGGCCACTGTTCCCGTGAAGCACCGATACAGGCAAGATGAAGCTCTGCAAGTCAGAACACAGGATGCTGATCGTGACCGAAGCTTTTATTGTCGTTCAAACCGCCGAGCAAGCCGTGGACCGGCTTGCGCTCTTGCACAATCGTGCAACCACCGCGCTGAACCAGGCGCTCAAGCGTTACCTCAAGGATCGTGTTGAGCCGGATGCCGAACAGCGTGCGATGTTTCGTTATCCTGAGCTGCGCCTGACCTATCACTGTCAGGGCGAAGTCCCGCAAACCACTCGCGCCTACGCCAAGGTTCAACTGCCAGGGACCTACAGCGTCACCGTGACTCATCCGGCCGCCTTCCGTAAGTACTTGCTGGAACAACTCGTTCCCCTGATGCACGACTTTACCGTGACCGTGGAAGTCGGCGTCAGTCAGCAGAACATTCCTTATCCGTATGTCGTTGAACAGGGCGATGAGCTGGCCGGCTCCGGTGTGACAGCCGCCGTGCTGGCGCGCGTGTTCCCGAGTACCGACCTGTCCGCCGCTACCGATGGCATTGCCGATGGTTTGTACGATTGGGAAAACACCGATCCGTTGCCCCTGGCGCTGTTCGATGCGGCACGGGTGGATTTCTCCCTGCGTCGCCTGGTGCATTACACCGGCAGCGACTGGCGTCATGTGCAGCCGTGGATTCTGCTGACCAACTACCACCGTTATGTCGACCAGTTCATCGTCCATGGCCTGGAACAGTTGCGCAGTGACCCGCGCTTCGTACGTATGGTCCTGCCGGGCAATGTGATCATCGAAAAGAGCATGGACCACGGCGAAGCCTCGGCGATTGCCGCAGGCGTTGTCTGGCATCGTTACCAGATGCCGGCCTATCACCTGATCGCCAGCGATGGCCATGGCGTGACGCTGGTGAACATCGGCGTCGGCCCGTCCAACGCCAAGAACATCACCGATCACCTGGCCGTACTGCGCCCGCATTGCTGGTTGATGATCGGCCACTGCGGCGGCTTGCGTCAGTCCCAGACCATCGGCGACTACGTCCTGGCTCACGCCTATATGCGCCGCGACGGGATTCTTGACCGGGTCGTGCCGCCCAACATCCCGATTCCCGCCCTCGCCGAAGTGCAGATGGCCCTGCAGCAAGCGGCGGCGAACATCACCGGTGAGAAGGGCGACGAGCTGAAAAAGCGTCTGCGCACCGGCACCGTGTTGACCTACGACGACCGTAACTGGGAACTGCGCTGGGCTCAGGAGCGTCCGCTGATCAACCTGTCTCGCGCCGTGGCGGTGGACATGGAAAGCGGCACCATCGCCGCCCAGGGTTATCGTTTGCGGGTGCCCTATGGCACGTTGCTGTGCGTCTCGGACAAACCGCTGCACAGCGAAATCAAGTTGCCGGGATCGGCCAACGCTTTCTACGAGCGCGCAGTCAGTCAGCACTTGAAGATCGGCATCGAGGCGGTGGATTTGTTGCGCACCGAACTCAACTCGCTGCACTCACGCAAACTGCGCAGCTTCGACGAGCCGCCGTTCCGCTGATTTGCCGATGGTTATTTAACGGTCGGGCTACTAGCATTAGCAGCCCTGACCGTTAGATGTTCATTTCGCCATGCCCCGTCCACCTCGTCCTGTTTCACACCGCCCTGGCGTGAAGCCTGCACCATCCTCCTCAGCCCCTCGCCGGGTTGCCAAAGCGCCGCCTGCCGAGCCGAAACTGATTCTGTTCAACAAACCTTTTGATGTGCTGACGCAATTCAGCGACGCAGAAGGGCGCGCGACGCTCAAGGATTACATCGATGTTCCCGGGATTTATCCGGCAGGACGCCTGGACCGTGACAGTGAAGGCTTGTTGTTGCTGACCAACGACGGACAGCTTCAGGCACGCATCGCCGATCCGAAACACAAACTGGCCAAGACCTACTGGGTGCAAGTGGAAGGCGAGCCGAGCCCCGAGCAGTTGCAGCGTTTACGCGATGGCGTTGAACTGAACGACGGCATGACGTTGCCCGCCGAGGCACGGCTACTTGAAGAGCCAGAATTGTGGCCTCGCAACCCGCCCGTACGCTTTCGTAAAAGCGTGCCGACGAGTTGGCTGGAGTTGGTCATCCGCGAGGGGCGCAACCGCCAGGTGCGGCGCATGACTGCGGCCGTCGGCTTGCCGACATTGCGGCTGGTGCGGGTCAGGATCGGTAACTGGACGATCGAAGGGCTCGATCAGGGCCAGTGGAAGGAAGTGCCCGCGCGCTTATAAGGCGCCGGATTCAATCAGGCCGATCACGACGCTTTTGATGATGAACGCAGCCACGCCCAGGCCCAGCACGAAGAACAGAATCATCGAGCCGAAGCGTCCGGCCTTGGACTTCTTCGCCAGATCCCAAACGATGAAACCCATGAAAATGATCAGGATGGAGACCAGGCCGGTCATCATCCACTCTTCGAATACTGCAGGATCCATCGAACATCTCCAGCGCGGGCGGGGCTAATAAGGGCGGGGGCGAGTATACGCCAGGGGGATTGGCGGAGCATTGTGTGGCGAGGGGATTTATCCCCGTTGGGTTGCGCAGCGACCCCAGGATTGTCTGCCAGCGCTACGCATTGGAACGAAGTGGTGCGGCATTCCGATAAATCCCCTCGCCACAGAAAACACACACACCAATCAGCTGCGCAGATGAGTCAACGGCAACTCAGTGCTGTTCAACACCTGATTCAACACAAAACTCGACCGCACGCTCGTCACGCCTTCAATCCGCGTCAGATGCCCCAGCAGCAATTTCTGATAGTGGTCCATGTCCGGCACAACGACCTTCAGCTGATAGTCGGCATCCATCCCGGTCACCAGACTGCATTCAAGTACCTGGGGCAAGGTGCGAATCGCGGCTTCAAAGTTTTCGAACCGCTCAGGCGTGTGGCGATCCATGCCGATCAGCACGTACGCGGTCAGGCTCAGGCCCAGCATCTTGCGATCCAGCAAAGCGACCTGGCGCGAGATGTAGCCGTCGTCTTCCAGTTGCTTGACCCGACGGGAACAGGGCGAAGGCGACAGGCCGATGCGTTCGGCCAGCTCCTGATTGGAGATGCGCGCGTCACGCTGCAATTCCGCCAAAATGCTCAAGTCGTATCTGTCGAGTTTGCTCATCAGTCAGGCCTTTGTCATAACTATTGCGGCGGATTATCTATCCAGGGTTAAAAATTGCGCAAGTGATGTTTAATTCAGCAATCTTCGCAATCCTCTGCCGGCGTCACGAGCCTATTCTTATCACCAGAATCACTGCTCGGACAAACAGTCCAGTGCGGCTCGCCCAATCAGGTCAGCTGCGGTCGCCACCCCCACAGGGGATGTGCCGGCCCCCGAGCTACACAATGTCCAGAAGACGGCGTGAGGTGAGCCGACGTCAAAAGCGTCGAGCACGGACGAAGTTCTCAAAGGGAGGCCGACGGGTCTCCCTTTTCTTTTGCCCGCTATTTATCGCCAGGCCCTCAATAAATAAGTTGCGTGACTGATAACCTGTCGCAGAACCGGCCTGTGCTTTCCCAGTCTTATGTACAAGCCCTAACTCGCAGTGAGGAAAAGCATGAAGTCGCGCATCTGGCAGTTGGCCGGTGTTGGTTTGCTGTGTATGAGTGTCACTGCGCAATCGCTGGCCGATGACCCGCCAAACCACGGCCCCGATGGCGGGCAACGCGGGGGGGATGGTCGTCAGGGCAACAATCAGGGGCATGGTGGCAACAATAACCAGCAGCGCCCGCAGAACAATCCTCAACAGAATAATCAGCCGCATGGGCAGAACGCTCCGCAGCAGAATCAACCGCGCCCGCAAAACAACGAGATCATTCGTGGCGACAACAGCCGTCAATTCGAACAGAACGGCCAGCATCAGAACGGGCAAAACCGTCCGCAACCCGACTACAACAGCCGGGTTCGATCGCCACCTCCGCCGCCTCAGCTGCCAGCCAATGACCTGCCGATACAGGGCCGGCCCGACAGCGTGCGCCAGACTCAGCAGCCGCAGCGTGGTTACTACCAGGATGTTCCACAGCGCAACAATAACAACCAGCACTGGCAGGCGGGCGGTCCGGGATCACGTCCCGATGACCATCGCTGGCCGGGTCGTCCGGATGGCCACGGCAACGGTTGGGGCCCAGGACCACAGTATCGTCCAGGTCACGTGATCGACCGCTTCCCGGACCGTGATTATCGAGTGCCTTACGGTGGTCGGGATTACTTTTATTCCGGTGGCTACTGGTATCGCCCGCAGGGACCGCGTTATGTGGTGGTGCAGCCACCGCGTGGCATTCGCGTCAGTTACCTGCCCGACTACGCACGGGAAGTGTGGATTGGCGGTTCGTTGCTGTTCCTGGCGGCAGGTTCGTACTACGCCTATCAGGAGAACACTCAGGATTACGTCGTGGTCGAGCCTGCGGGCCAGCCGCTGCCGCAATCGGCCAGCAACAGTTACGACGTGGAAGCGTATCCGGCGAATGGGCAGCCACCAGAAGTGGTCAATCAGGATGGCTACGAGTGTTATCGATTCGCCGTCGAGCAGAGCGGCTTTGATCCCCGGGCCGACACCTATCAGCCAGACCCGTCGGCCGTGCAAGCGTACCGACAGGCCCAGGGCAACTGCCTGAGCAGTCGCGGTTACCGGGTAACGTTCTGAGCCCGGGCGGCCTGTACCACTTCCTGCGGGTCGGCGTGCACCAGCACTTCGGCTTTGGGGTAGACGGCATGAATGGCATCGGCGGCCTGGTCGCTGATGCCGTGGGCGACTGACAGGGTCAGGTCCCCCGGCAACTCCAGGTGCAGTTGCACAAACCACTGGTTGCCGGAGACCCGCGTGCGCAAGTCATGCGCACCCAGAACGCCCGGCACGTTGCAGGCCAGTTCGAGCATGTGCTGGCTGACATCCGCCGGCAGCTCTTCGTCCATCAGCACGGTAAAGCTTTGCCGGGCGATCTGAATCGCGCTCCAGAGTATGTAGACGGCGATGCCCAAGCCAAACCACGCATCCACCTGATGCCAGCCAAATCCTGCCAGTATCAGTGCCACCAGAATGCTGCCGTTGAGCAGCATGTCCGAGCGGTAATGCAGCGAGTCGGCGTGCACGGCATTGGAGCCGGTCGCCTTGACGACCCGGTGCTGAAGAGTCAGTAGCGCCAGGGTCAGCCCCAGAGAGAAGATAATCACTCCGATGCTGATCCAGGGCGCTCCCACCGGCTCCGGATTTTTTAACCGCTCAAACGCCTGCAGGGCGATCAGCACCGCACTGCCGCCAATGAACAGCGCCTGAGCCATGCCCGCCAGTGATTCAGCCTTGCCATGCCCGTAACGGTGATCGTCATCCGCCGGGCGCAGGGCGTAATGGACCGCCAGCAGATTGAGCAACGACGTCACACCGTCGAGTGCCGAGTCGGTCAGGCCGGCGAGCATGCTCACCGAACCACTCAGCCACCAGGCAATCGCTTTGGCGACGATCAGCGTGCACGCCACCGCCACCGAGGCTCGGGTCGCCAGCCGCAACAGGCGGGCGTGTTCTGCGCTGGAGATCATGAGTCCGGCGATTCCTTTCAATACAGGTTCTTAGGCGGTAGGTTGCAGACCGAACATGGCCAGTTGCTGGGTGCTGCCCTTGTGCTGGATCAGGCGTGGATCGTCCAGCGGGAAGCTGCGGCCCAGTTCGGTTTCCAGAATAGTCTGCAATTTGCGGTTATCGACCTTGCCATCAGCGCCGATGGCTTCCTGAAGTTTTTCCGGTGCCACCTGGGCCGTCTTGCCCGGTTCGAAGTAAATCGCGCCGGTGGCGAAGTCGACGGCAAATGCGATCAGCCCGGGAATGACATAGAACAGCAAACCGACGGCATCGAGCACAGCAATGGCCGGGTCGATCTTGCCGTCGATCTGCCCGCGGCGATCGGGGTAGAAGATCGATCCGCACGCGGTGACTTGTGTCAGCAGAGTCGCCACCAAAACACCGCCAATCAGGCGAAAGGGAACACGCATGGGAAACCTCCTTGGGTCATCTGGAAACGAAGCGTCGTCGGTATGAATTAGGACCGTGATAAACGCGATGCAGTTCGCCGTTATACTCGCCGCTCTGTTTTGGAGCCAGCATGATTTCTTTACCGATCGATGATGTTTTACCCGCCCTGCGTGAAGCCCTGGCTACACGCCACGAAGCTGTGCTCGAAGCACCGCCCGGCGCGGGTAAGACGACTCGCGTTCCCTTGGCCTTGCTCAACGAGCCATGGCTGGCCGGGCAGACCATTCTGATGCTTGAACCGCGTCGTCTGGCGGCGCGGGCAGCGGCGGAGCGTCTGGCCAGCGAGCTGGGCGAGAAGGTCGGCGAAACCGTGGGTTATCGTATTCGGCTGGACAGCAAGGTAGGCCCCAACACCCGCATCGAAGTGGTCACCGAAGGCATTCTGACCCGGCGCCTGCAGGACGATCCTGCACTGGAAGGCGTAGGCCTGCTGATCTTCGATGAATTCCACGAACGCAGCCTCGACGCTGATCTGGCATTGGCCCTGAGCCTGAACGGCCGGGAGCTGTTCCGCGATGATCAACCGCTGAAAATCCTGTTGATGTCGGCAACTCTGGAAGGCGAGCGTCTGGCCGGATTGCTCGATGACGCACCGATCCTGCGCAGCGAAGGCCGCATGTACCCGGTGGCGATGCGTTGGGGGCGGCCGTTCCAGCCCGGTGAATTCATCGAGCCGCGGGTGGTGCAAACCATTCTCGAAGCATTGAACGATGAAACCGGCAGTGTGCTGGTGTTCTTGCCGGGGCAGGCGGAAATCCGTCGGGTGCACCAGCAGTTGATCGACGCGCTGGGTGATCACACGCCGGTACTGCTTTGCCCGTTACACGGTGAGCTGGACCTGGCTGCGCAGCGCGCTGCCATTGACCCCGCGCCTGCGGGCAAGCGCAAAGTGGTCCTGGCAACCAACATCGCCGAAACCAGCCTGACCATCGACGGCGTGCGCGTGGTGATCGATGCAGGGCTGGCACGGGTGCCGCGCTTCGATCCCGGCAGCGGCATGACTCGCCTCGATACTCAACGCATCTCCCGCGCCAGTGCCACTCAACGCGCGGGCCGGGCCGGGCGACTGGAGCCGGGTGTGTGTTATCGCCTGTGGTCCCAGGATCAGCACGAACAGCTGGCGGCATACGCCAGCGCGGAAATTCTTTCAGCGGACCTTGCCGGATTGGCCTTGCAACTCGGGCGCTGGGGTGTGGTACCGACGCAACTGGTTTGGCTCGACGTACCGCCAGCTGCAGCCTATGCACAAGCGCAGGACCTGCTCGGCCGCCTGGGTGCCTTGGAGGGTGAGGCGTTGACCCGTCACGGCCAGGCCATGGCCGAGCTGCCGGCGCATCCGCGTATCGCGCATTTGTTATTGCGTGGCCAGGCGCTGGGCTTGGCGGACATGGCGTGCGATGTCGCGGCACTGCTCGGTGAGCGGGACATCTTGCGCGGTGCCGGGGCGGATCTGCACAGTCGGCTGGTGCTGTTGTCCGGCGAAGAACGCGCCGCTCGTGGTGCTCAGGGCGGCGTGCAGCGTGCCCGGCAACTGGCGCGGCAGTATCGCGGTTATCTGCGGGGCAAAGCGTCGGAACCGGTCAGCAATCCGGATCACCCGCGCTGGCTGGGCGCACTGCTGGCGCTGGCCTATCCCGACCGCGTCGCCCAGCAGCGGCGTGCCGGGGGCGCCGAGTATCGTCTGGCCAATGGTCGCGCCGCGTTGTTTGCCGAGGCCGACAGTCTGATGAAGCAACCCTGGCTGGTGATCGCCGACCTCGGCAGTCGACAAGGGCAGCGTGAGGAGCGGATTTATCTGGCGGCGGATTTCGATCCGGCGCTGTTCGATTCCGTGCTGGCCGAACAAGTGCGGGTGGTCGATCAGCTGGATTGGGATGAGCGCGAAGGCGTGCTGCGCGCCGAGCGGCAACGCAAGGTCGGGGAGTTGATCCTCAGCCGTGAACCACTGACCGGTCTGGATGAAACCGCGCGCAGTCAGGCGCTGGTCAATCTGGTGCGACGCAAGGGGCTGGAGCTGTTGCCCTGGACCCCGGAGCTGCGCCAGTGGCAGGCGCGTGTGGCGCTCCTGCGCCAACTGGATCTGGGTAGCAAAGGCGAGAGTGAATGGCCGGATGTCAGCGACGGGGCGTTGAATAAAAACCTCGAACACTGGCTGATGCCGTATCTGGGAAAGGTCTCGCGCCTCAGTCACTTCGCCAATCTGGACCTGTCGAGCATCGTCCATAACCTGCTGCCCTGGCCACTCCCGCAACGGCTGGACGAACTGGCACCCCATCACTTGTCCGTGCCATCGGGCTCGTCGATTCGTCTGGATTACAGCGAGCATCCGCCGATTCTGGCGGTGCGGTTGCAGGAACTGTTTGGCCTGTCCGACACCCCGCGTATCGCCGGTGGTCGCCAAGTAGTGAAGCTGCATTTATTGTCCCCGGCGCGTCGTCCGGTGCAAGTGACCCAGGACCTGGCGAACTTCTGGCGCAGCACGTATGCCGAGGTGAAGAAGGATTTGAAGGGGCGGTATCCGAAGCACTACTGGCCGGATGATCCACTGGTGGCCGAGGCTACTGCGCGGATCAAGCCTCGTAAAACCTGAAGCTTTGATCGTTCCCACGCGGAGCATGGGAACGATCATAAGCACCAGGTTCAGGCGCCGGCCTTCACGGTGAGCTGCTCCCGACAATAATCGGCAAACATCTGCGCCGGCTTGGTCAACTGCCCGCGCTTGAGCCACGCCGCCACCAACCCCGACCCCGTGACATCCTCAACGATGTCCACGCACACCACTTTCTTGCCGTCATACGTGCATTCCGAGTGCGGCCGCGTGACCAGGATCGAGAAACCAAACCCTTGCCCGACCATGCCCCGGACCATCTCGATCGACGGTGAGCTGAACGCGATATGCGGGGTCAGGCCCAACTCTTCAAACAGGCTGACGAAGTAGGTCCGGCTCGGTTGCACGTCCAGCAGAATCATCGGCTCCAGGCACAAATCCCGCAGCGACACTTGCTTGAGCTGGGCGAAGCGATGGTCCGCCGGCAGTAACGCATAGGGTCGTTGCGCCGGCATCAACGGCTCGGTTTCGATGGTGGCGTCCAGATCGTGTTCATACAGGATGGCCAGGTCGAAGGCGCCCGATGTCAGGCCTTGCACCAGCTCTTGTTGCTCACCGTCGCGGATGCGGATCTTCACCCCGGGGTATAGCGCCGAAAACCCGGCGATCAGCTGCGGCAAGTACAACGGCGCGACCGTTTCAAAGCAGCCGATATCGATTTGTCCGGACACCACATCGTTGTCGGCCAGGGCGTTCTGTTCGAACTCCTTGGCCATGCGCAGCAGTTCCTGGGCCTTGCGATAAAAGCGCGCGCCGCTGGGCGTCAGCGACACACCTTGAGCGTGGTGCCGGATCAGCAGTTGCACACCGAAGCTGTCCTCCAGGCCTTTGATTGCCGTGGAGATCGCCGGCTGGGCGATGTACAGCTTGCGCGAAGCCTCGGCGACGCTGCCGCACTCGACGGTGGTGATGAAGTATTTCAGTTGACGCAGGTTGTAGGCAGCCACGGCAAACCTCGGGGTGGATGATGTCGACATCCAAGCAAATTGCGAGCCGCCTGCATCCGTTCTGACGACGGTGTTTTTGTTGCTTGAACAATAACCACAAGCAACCCGGCTGGGGAGAATGACTACCCCGTTTTTTTATCGTCTGCGAAGACATTTTTACTATTTTTGCTGGACTCGTACCTGAGCCAACATCCAGGGCACAAGAAAGCCTTTGGAGCGTCTGAACGTGTTCGAGCTTGCATATTGGCAAAATAAAGCCGCTGCCCTGCGGTTTCCCGATCAGGCCGTCATCGACGGTAAACACGGTACGGCACAGACAGGGCAGACCTTTGCGGCAATCAATCCGGCCACCGGCCAGTGCCTGGCGAACGTGACCGCGTGCGGCGAAGCAGAGGTAGACGCGGCGGTGCGTAATGCACGGCAGGTGTTCGAGGCCGGCACGTGGTCGTGCCGATCACCGGCTGAGCGCAAGCAAGTGCTGCTGCGTTTGGCTGACCTGCTCATGACCTATCGTGAAGAACTGGCACTGCTGGATTCGCTGAACATGGGCAAGCCGGTAATGGATGCCTACAACATTGACGTCCCCGGCGCCGCCGGAGTGTTCCGCTGGTACGCCGAGAGCCTCGACAAACTCTACGATCAGATCGCCCCCAGCGCGCAAAACGTCCTCGCCACGATCACCCGTGAAGCGTTGGGCGTGGTCGCGGCCGTCGTGCCGTGGAACTTCCCGCTGGACATGGCGGCATGGAAACTGGCGCCGGCGCTGGCGGCGGGTAATTCGGTGATCCTCAAACCCGCTGAACAATCACCCTTTTCTGCCCTGCGTCTGGCCGAACTGGCGCTGGAAGCCGGCTTGCCAGCAGGCGTGCTCAACGTGTTGCCCGGGCTTGGCGAGCAGACCGGTAAAGCCCTCGGCTTGCACCCGGACGTCGATTGCCTGGTGTTCACCGGGTCCACGGAAGTCGGCAAATACTTCATGCAGTATTCCGCGCAATCGAACCTGAAACAGGTGTGGCTGGAGTGCGGCGGCAAGAGCGCCAACCTGGTGTTCGCCGATTGCCAGGACCTTGATCTGGCCGCCGAGAAAGCCGCGTTCGGGATCTTCTTCAATCAGGGCGAAGTATGCTCGGCCAACTCGCGGTTGTTAGTCGAGCGCTCGATTCACGACGCCTTTGTCGAGCGCCTCAAAGCCCAGGCTGAACGCTGGCTACCGGGGGATCCACTGGACCCGTCGAGCAGCGCCGGAGCGATCGTCGACAGCCGCCAGACCGCGCGCATCATGACGTTTATCGAACAGGCCGGACGCCAGGGCGCGACGAAGGTGTGTGGCGGTCGCCAGTCGATCTTCAACGGTTCCGACAACTTCATTCAACCGACGATCTTCACCGGTGTGCGCCCGGACATGCCGCTGTTTCGCGATGAAGTGTTCGGCCCGGTGCTGGCGGTGACGGCGTTCGATGACGAGGCACAGGCCTTGCAACTGGCCAACGACAGCGTCTACGGTCTGGCGGCTTCGCTGTGGACCGACGACCTCAACCGCGCCCACCGCGTGGCGCGACAATTGCGAGCGGGCACGGTGTCGGTCAACAGCGTTGATGCGCTGGACGTGACGGTGCCTTTTGGTGGCGGCAAACAGTCGGGATTCGGCCGTGACCTGTCGCTGCACTCATTCGATAAATACACCCAGCTGAAGACCACCTGGTTTCAGCTGCGCTGATAACAGCCGCTCACAACAAAACGGAGAACTGGCGATGACCACACCACGTGAAACCCGCGACTATCAGGCCGCCGACGCTGCGCACCACATCCACGCCTTCGTCGATCAAAAAGCCCTGAACGACGAAGGACCGCGCGTGATGGTCCGCGGTGAGCGTCTGCATCTGTGGGACAACGATGGTCGGCGTTACCTGGATGGCATGTCTGGGTTGTGGTGCACCAATCTCGGTTACGGGCGCAAGGATCTGGCTGCGGCGGCGACCCGGCAGCTTGAGCAATTGCCGTACTACAACATGTTTTTCCACACCACCCACCCGCAGGTGATCGAGCTCTCGGAGCTGCTGTTCAGCCTGTTGCCGGGGCACTACAGCCACGCGATCTACACCAACTCCGGGTCTGAGGCCAACGAGGTGCTGATCCGCACCGTGCGCCGTTACTGGCAGGTGCTCGGCAAACCCGAGAAGAAAATCATGATCGGTCGCTGGAACGGCTACCACGGTTCTACCCTGGCCGCGACGGCGCTGGGCGGGATGAAATTCATGCATGAAATGGGCGGCATGATCCCGGACATCGAACACATCGACGAGCCGTATTTCTTCGCCCATGAGGGCAATCTCACGCCGGCGGAATTCGGCCTGCGAGCGGCGCAGCAACTGGAAGCGAAGATTCTCGAACTGGGAGCGGACAAGGTCGCGGGCTTCATCGCCGAACCGTTCCAGGGAGCGGGCGGCATGATCTTTCCACCGGAAAGTTACTGGCCGGAAATCCAGCGCATCTGCCGCCAATACGACGTGCTGTTGTGTGCTGATGAAGTGATCGGCGGCTTCGGTCGTACCGGCGAATGGTTCGCCCATGAGTACTTCGGTTTTGAACCGGACACCTTGTCCATCGCCAAGGGTTTGACCTCCGGCTACATCCCCATGGGCGGGTTGATCCTGTCGAAGAAAATGGCCCAGGTGCTGGTGGAACAGGGCGGGGTGTTTGCCCACGGCCTGACCTATTCCGGACACCCGGTGGCGGCGGCGGTGGCGATTGCCAATCTCAAGGCATTGCGCGATGAAGGCGTGGTCACGCGCGTCAAGGATGACATCGGCCCGTACCTGCAACAGTGCTTGCGCGAGGTGTTCGGCAATCACCCGTTGGTGGGTGATATTCAAGGCGTGGGCATGGTCGCGGCGTTGCAACTGGCCGAGGACAAGACCAGCCGCAAGCGCTTCGCCAATGAGAACGACATTGCCTGGCGTTGCCGCACGATTGGCTTTGAAGAAGGGGTGATCATTCGCTCGACGTTGGGGCGGATGATCATGGCGCCGGCGTTGATTGCCAGTCGTGAGGAAATTGATGAATTGGTGGGCAAGACCTTGAAAGCGCTCGATCGTACGGCGCAGGAATACGGCCGGCTCTGATCTTTTATCGCTCTTGCGGACCTCAATCGCGGGCAAGCCCGCTCCCACAGATTTGTGTAAGTGCCGGATTTTGAGGCCAACACGCACACTGTGGGAGCGGGCTTGCCCGCGATAGCTATTGGCGATTCACACCCTATCTAATCTTTTGCACCCACCCCGTGCACCCCCTCCAACACCGCCCTTTTACCGGGCACGCTACCCAGTTTTTTCATCACTCCCGGCGACATATTTCCTAAT
Organism: Pseudomonas sp. p50(2008); assembly: GCF_015351605.1. NCBI lineage: Bacteria > Pseudomonadati > Pseudomonadota > Gammaproteobacteria > Pseudomonadales > Pseudomonadaceae > Pseudomonas > Pseudomonas sp. p50(2008). Next base: position 152,388 of record NZ_JACMYF010000008.1, on the reverse strand, counting down.
TTTCCTTCTCCCCGCACTGGGCCAACATCGACTTCGCCAGTCAGCCCGATGCTGCCCACCGCAAGGTCCATCAGAGACCCGAGGTGACAGCTGATGTCCAGAGCCGCTGGCCGTACTGCCCATCAAAACTAAATCAACAGCTTTGGGAGTGCTCCATGATCAAGTCCTTGCTTACCCGTCTCGCCCATCCACTGGCGCTCACCGCCATTGCCGCCACGGTCGCCACCAGCGCCCAGGCCGGCACCCTGTCTATCGGTCACACCACCTGGGTGGGCTACGGCACGCTCTACCTGGCCCGGGACCTGGGTTACTTCAAGGAAAACGGCCTGACCGTCGAATTGCCCGTCGTCGAAGAAGCCTCCATGTACATGGCCGCGCAGGCTTCCGGCGAGTTGTCGGGATCGGCGTCGACCATCGACGAAGTGCTGAAATACCGTCCGCAATTTTGCTTCAAGGCCGTGGCTGCACTGGACGACAGCCATGGTGGCGACGGCGTGCTGGTGGGCAAGGACGTCAAGAGTCTGCAGGAGCTCAAAGGCAAAGCGGTGGCAGTGAACGAAGGGTCGACGTCCCAGTTCTGGTTGTCTTATCTGCTGAAGAAACACGGCATGACCATGAGCGACATCACCGTGCAGAACATGACGGCTGACGATGCCGCCACCGCGTTCATCGCCGGGCGCGTGCCGGCTGCCGTGACGTGGGAACCGCATCTGTCGATGGTGCGCAGCAAACAGCAAGGCAAGGTGCTGATCGACAGCAGCAGCACTCCGGGTGTGATCGTCGACGTGGTGGCGCTCAACTGTTCGGTCATCGAGAAGCAGCCGGAAGACGTCAAGGCGCTGGTCGCTGGTTTGTACAAGGCCGTCCAGTACACCAAGGATAATCCGGAAGAAGCCTACAAGATCATGGCCAAGGGCGTCGGTGGTTACCTGGCCGATCCAAAGGAACTGGCCGCCGCCGCGAAAGGCGTGCGGTTCTACGATCAAGCGATGAGCGAGAAACTCCTGGGCGCGCCGGGTGCGCCGGGCGACAGCGAAGCGTTGATCAAACTGGCCAACGAAACCGCCAGTGAATTGCAGGGCAAACCCTACAACGTCAGCAATGACGATCTGATCGACAACCGCTTCGTCACCCCGCTGTAGGAGGTTCGCATGTTCAAGCGCAATTCATGGCTGAGCCGCTGCATCACGCCCAAGACCGGTCTGCCGGTGCAGGTGATCTGGAGCGCCAGTGGGCTGGCCTGGGTGTTGTTGGTGGGCTTGTGGGCCGGCTTGTCTTACGGCGGTGTGGTACCGGGGATGTTCCTGCCGACACCGGGTGCGGTGGTTGAAGCCGCCGTGCGCCTGAGCCGCGACGGCACCCTCGGTCTGCATGTGTGGGCCAGTCTCGAAGTGGTGATGGTCGGGTTTATTATCTCGTCGCTGGTGGCCGTGCCGCTGGGGTTGCTGATGGGCAGCTTCCGCATCGTTCAAGCGTTCCTCGAACCGATGGTCAATTTCATTCGCTACCTGCCGGTGACGTCGTTCGTGCCGCTGTTCATTCTGTGGATCGGCATCGGCCTGGAGCAACGGGTTTCGGTGATCATCTTCGGCGTGTTCTTCCAGCAACTGGTGATGATCGCTGACGTGTCGAAAGGCATCTCCAAGGACCTGATCAACGCGTCCTACACCCTCGGTTCAAATCGCCGCGATGCGGTGCTCCACGTGATCGCGCCAGCGTCGTTGCCCGGTGTCCTCGACACCTTGCGCGTGACCATGGGCTGGGCCTGGACTTACCTGGTGGTCGCCGAGCTGGTGGCGGCGTCCAGTGGCCTGGGTTACCTGAGTCTCAAAGCCATGCGCGGCTTTCAGGTTGACGTGATCTTCCTGGCTATCGCGATCATCGGCCTGCTGGGCCTGTTCACCGATCAACTGTTCCGCTTCCTACGTCTGAGGATCGCCGCATGGGCTCAGTAACCGCAGTCAACCCTCGTTTCGTCACGTCCCAGTCGGCTCCGGTACAGGCCGCGCCACGGTTGCAAGTGGACAAGGTCAGTCTGCGCTACCAGAAGCCCGACGGCGGGATGTTTACCGCGCTGGAGAAGGTGTCGTTCGAGGTGCCCGATCAACAATTCGCGGTGCTGGTCGGGCCGTCAGGCTGTGGCAAGTCGAGCCTGTTGTACCTCACCGCCGGGCTCAACGAACCCACCGAAGGCGAGATCTACGTGGGCGGCCAGCAAGTGCAGGGGCCGGGTGCGGACCGCGGCATGGTGTTCCAGAGCTACACCCTGTTCCCCTGGCTGACCGTGCGCCAGAACGTCGAATTCGGTCTCAAACGGCGTGGTATGGCGACCGCGCAGCGCAAGGAAATCGTCGACTACTACGTCAATGAAGTGGGCCTGACCGGCTTTGCCGACAACTACGCCAAGCAGCTGTCCGGCGGCATGATGCAACGTGTGGCGATTGCTCGGGCGCTGGCCAACGATCCGCAGATTCTGCTGATGGACGAACCTTTCGGCGCCCTTGATAGCCAAACGCGCCTGCAAATGCAGCAGCTGTTATTGCGGGTCTGGGGCAACAGCAAAAAAACCGTGCTGTTCGTGACTCACGATATCGACGAGGCGATTCTGTTGGGGGATCGGGTCTATGTGATGGGCGCGCGGCCGGGGCGCATCAAGCAGATTCTGGATGTACCGATCGAACGCCCACGCCACCTGGACATGGTCATGGAACGCTCGTTTATCGAGATGAAACGCGAGATTTTCGGGTTGCTGCATGATGAGCTGGAGGAGGCGCATTGAACCGAACCGGTTGTGCACAATTCCCCCTGTAGGAGTGAGCCTGCTCGCGATGGCTTTTTTCCAGGCGATGTATAGGGTGCCTGATCCACCGCTATCGCGAGCAGGCTCACTCCTACAGGTTTTGTGTTTAGCCAGAGCTTACGGTGCTGCGGGCAACAGAAACCGCGCAATCACTGGCAAGTGATCGGAAATGCGCAACGTATCGTCCTGCCTCACCATGGCCTCGACCCGTTTGATTCGCGGGCTGTAGAACAGGTAATCAACCGTCCGGTCCGGGCCGTTCAAGCCCGGATCGTTCGGGTAATGCGTCAGCCACAGCGCCCGGTCGGCACCGCTGGCTTCGTTGTTGGTGGGGATCATCGGGTATTTGTCCCACAGCAGATGCAGCGCGCTGTCGGCGGAGTAGGGCGTGCGTTGTTCGTTGGGCAGGCGTTGGAATTGACCCAACGGCAACAGATTGAAATCACCGCCAATCAGCCATGGGGTGCCTCGGCTTTCGTATCGGTCGAGCACCTTGCCCACGGCGGTCACCTGGTCTTGCAGCCTTTCATCCGGTTGGGTGGCGCGGTCCAGATGCGTATTGAGCGCGGCGATCTGGCCGCCATCGCTTAGCGGCAGATACGTGACCAGCAGAGCGTTTTTCGGTTTGAACTGACGGCTGATGAAGTTGGCGGGCTCGATGGGCAATTGCAGGCGTTCGGCGTGTTCGATCTGGTAGCGGCTGAGGGTGGCGAGTTGCCGGCCGACGGCGCCAAAGATGCGGGGCTCGGGAACGAATTCGGCCTTCCAGTCAAATGCGTGGGCGCTGCAGGGGTAAAGGTCGGCGAGCCGTTCCTGGAGCAGTTTGAGCTGGTTCTGGTAGTCGCTGGCTTTGGCCCCGTCATCCAGCTCCTGCAACAGCACAATGTCCGGCTGCTCGTCACGGATCACCCGCGCCACTTCATCGAGGCTGAATGCCATGTCTTCGGGCGTGGGATTTTCGTCATTGCCTTGGGCCAGGTCGTTCCAGAACACATAGCGCTTGCCTGCCAGGTACTGGACGTTCCAGGTCATTATCTTCAGCGCTTGGCCAGGCACCAGCGTGGGGGCCTGTGCGTTGCAACTGACGGGCAACATTTCCTTGGCCTCGGGGCGCCAGGTCAGGTTGTAGATCAGCAGGGCGACCAGGGCGATCGCGATCAGCAGGCCCAGCAAGGTGTAGCGCAGTAGACGGGTCATGACTCGGCTTTTATCGCGTTACAAAAGATGAGCCCGAGCATAACCGAGCGTCGGGCGTAATCCCAAGGATGTCTACGCAAATAGCGTTCCCCCCTGTAGCAGCTAACGAAACCCGTTGTGGCGAGGGGATTTATCCCCGTTGGGTCGCGCAGCGGCCCCAAAATCTTTACGACTGCTGCGCAGCCGAACGGGGCGGTGCGACGTTCGCTAAATCCCCTCGCCACATCTCAATCGGACGCCAGCTGCTCCAGGTGGCGCGGTGTCAGTCAACGCAGAGGGCTGCGGCGTCAGTTACAGCGGCCCATCGGTTTTGGCCGGTTGTTCGCTGATCAACATGAACAAACGGAACAGCACCACGCTGGTGAACAGTTGCAGGAAGCTGTGGGCGCTGTCGATCAGCAGTGAAATGACAGGGTTTTGCGGGTCCGGGTAGATCGTCAGTGTCGCGCCCTTGAGTACCCACAACGGGCCCATCACACACAGGATGCACACCAGGATTCTCAGGAAATGTCCCCGTGTCAGGCGCAGGCTTTCCTTCATGGCGGCAAGCGGGGCCAATCCACGCAGCACCAGCAGGTATTCGCCGAAGGCCAGGGTCACCATCAGCCAGATGCCTGGCAGGAAATACAGCGACAAGCCGAGCAGGATCAGCAGCGTGTTAAGGGCCGTCAGCAGGGCGAAACGCGGCCACAGTGTCGCAGACATTGCCAGCAGGTCACGGGTGCGCGGCGATTCGCCACGACTGCGGGCGTCGAGAAACAGGATCAGTGCGGCGGTGTAGAGCGGGTAGATCAACAAACCGACGATCACGCTGATGCCAGGAAAGCTGTCCGGCTCAGTGGAGTAGTCAACGACTTGTTGCAACAGCGCCTCGAAGATCACCAGCGGCAGGCACAGCCGCACGATCTGGCCCAGATTGCGCTTGAAGAAATACAGAGAGTCACGCAGTACATCGAAGGAATTCATCAGTCGGTATCGCAGGTTGAAAGCAGTGGCTCACTTTAACCGATGATGCGCTGGGGGGCGCAAACGTAAACGTTCGGTAAAGGTCATTGAAACATCCTGTATCAGCCTCCATTACCAGTGAGCAGCTTATCCACAGTGGATGAGACGACGAAATTCCCGGCAATCTACGAGGTCGCCATGAACAGCGAAGAACAAACCCTGATCGATGGACTGTTTTCCCGGCTGCAGCAGGCCGAAACGGATTCAGCCCCGCGTGACGCTCAGGCCGAGGCGCGGATCAAGGAACACCTGACTCGCCAGCCCGCAGCAGGCTATTTCATGACCCAGGCGATTCTGGTGCAAGAGGCAGCCCTCAAGAGCCTCGACCAGCAGAACAAGCAACTCACCCAGCAAGTCCAGCAATTGCAGGCCGAGCTGCAGCAAGCCAAAGCACAGCCCTCAGCACCGGCGAGTGGTGGCTTCCTGTCGAGCATCTTTGGCGGTGGTTCCCGTGATACGCAGCCAGCGCCCACTCAATCGGCACCGGTTTCGAGCAGTGGAGGCTGGCGTGAGCCGGCGCGTCCTTCGTTCAATTCGCAGCCCGCTCAGCAAAACTTCGGTGCTGCACCCCCTCAGCAGAATTACGCCGCGCAGCAGCCGGCGGGTGGCAGTTTTCTTGGCGGCGCCCTGAAAACGGCAGCCGGCGTGGCGGGTGGCGTGATGCTGGCACAAGGCATCAGCAGCCTGTTCAATCACAATAAGCAGCCCGAAGTGGTTGAAGTGATCAAGGAAGAACCGGCTCAGGTCAACGATCAGAGCGGCGGCGACAATGGTTGGGGCGATGACCAGCGTGTCGCTGACAACAGCGCCAGTGATCAGGGCGGTTATGCCGATGCTGATTACAGTGACGACAGTTCGTCATTCTTTGGCGCAGATGACGACTCCTTCGTCTGATTCCGTTGCGGCGAGGGGGCAACCTCCCTCGCCGCATGGCTGATTATTCGCGGAACATTCCTTCGTGCTGGCATACTGGGCTCCCTTTCGGGCCTGGTGCCTGATCCAGCCTGCGCGTCTGCGCGCGAACGAGGATGAACGGTGAAAAAAATCGCAGTGTTCGCCGATGTCCAGAACCTCTATTACACCGTGCGTCAGGCTTATGGTTGCCACTTCAACTACGCCGCGCTGTGGGCTGATATCAGCAAGCAGGGCGAGATTGTCGAGGCCTATGCCTACGCGATCGATCGTGGCGACAGCAAACAGCAGCAGTTCCAGCAGATCCTGCGCAACCTGGGCTTCGTCGTGAAGCTGAAACCCTACATCCAGCGCAGCGACGGCTCGGCCAAGGGTGATTGGGACGTGGGCATCACCCTCGATATCATGGACGCCGCCGATCACGTCGACGAAGTCGTTTTGGCTTCCGGCGACGGTGATTTCGACATGCTGCTCGAGCGCATCATCAGCAAGCATGGCGTGCAAGCCGTGGCTTACGGCGTGCCTGGCCTGACCGCCAACTCGCTGATCCGCGCCGCCAGCCGCTATGTGCCGATCGAAGGCGCATTGCTGCTCAAGAATTGATTTTTACGGAGTTGAAACAGGTTTGGAACGCATAGCAGTCATCGACTTTGAAACCACCGGGATCTCACCGAGCAGCAGTTGCCGGGCCACGGAAATCGCCGTGGTGATCCTTGAACAGGGGCGCATCGTCGAGCGTTACCAGAGCCTGATGAACGCCGGCGTGCGCGTGCCGGGATTCATCGAACAACTCACCGGCATCAGCAACGCCATGTTGCGCACCGCACCCTCGGCCGAGAAAGTGATGAATGAAGTCAACGAGTTCGTTGGCATCACGCCTCTGTTAGCGCACAACGCGGCGTTCGACCAGAAGTTCTGGGATTTCGAGATGGGGCGCATCAAGCGCACCCGCTTGCAGAACTTTGCCTGTTCACTGCTGCTCGCCCGTCGTCTGATGCCCGCGGCGCCGAACCATAAACTCGGCACCCTCACCACCTTCGCGCAACTGCCCCACACGGGGGAGGCTCACCGGGCCATGGCTGATGCCGAAATGGCGGCCAACCTGACGGCGCACCTGGCCCAGGAATTACGGCAGAAGCATGGGCTGCGGGAGTTGTCTCATGATTTGCTGTGCAGTTTGCAGAAAGTGCCGGCGGCGAAGATCAATGAGCATTTGAAGCGGCATCGCGGGTTCTGACGGGAACACCGTAAATATGCTGAACGCTTGATCCCTCGAATTCTCGAACTCCTGACTCCTACACGTATTTTCAAAGTGTACCGGTGCGAAAAACCGGTTTTGTAACTTATTTTTACCCATTGGCCTTTCTAGAATAACCGTTCTTTTGTCTTGCCTTCGAGCTGCCCCATGCCTGGCTTACGTCGCTTCCCTTTACCATTGATCGCCGCCTTTTTCGCGCTGTACGTGATTTGGGGTTCGACCTACCTGGTGATTCGAATCGGCGTGGAATACTGGCCGCCGCTGCTGCTCGCCGGTATTCGCTTCGTGATTGCGGGCACGCTGATGTACGCGTTCCTGCGCTGGCGCGGGGCACCTGCACCGACGTGGGCGCAGTGGAAAGCGGCGGGCATCATCGGAATATTGCTGCTGAGCTGTGGTAACGGTGCGGTCAGTATTGCCGAACATACAGGCGTTGCTTCGGGTGTTGCCGCGTTGGCAGTGGCGACGGTGCCCTTGTTTACCTTGCTCTGCGGATACTTCTGGGGCGCGCGAAATACCCGTCTCGAATGGGCCGGGATTGTGCTCGGGTTGATCGGCATTGGCATGTTGAACCTCGGCTCCAACCTGCAATCGAGCCCGACGGGCGCAGCGTTGCTGGTCTTCGCCGCAGCGGCCTGGGCTTTTGGGTCGGTCTGGAGCAGACACCTGCCGTTGCCTCAGGGCGCGATGGCCAGCGCGGTGGAAATGCTGGTGGGCGGCGTTGTGTTGTTGATCGGCAGCGCCGTGAGCGGCGAACGCCTGGAAAGCCTGCCACCGGTTGAAGGTTGGGTGGCCCTGGCTTATCTGATCTTCTTCGGCTCGATCATCGCGTTCAACGCGTACATGTACCTGTTGAAAAACGTGCGGCCAGCGGCGGCTACAAGCTATGCCTACGTGAACCCGGCGGTCGCGGTATTGCTCGGGATTGTGTTTGTCGGTGAGACCATCGGAATTGAAGAAGCGTTGGCCATGGCCGTGATCATCAGCGCCGTGGTCCTGATCGGGTTGCCGCAGTGGCGACGGGCTCCGGTCAAACCCGCTGCAGCGGTGCCGACAGAATCCCGCGTGAATTAGGGTAAACTGCGCGGCATTGCACAACCGCGCTGAATTTTCCTACGGTAATCCCATGACTTTCGCCACCCTTGGCCTGATCGAACCCTTGCTGCGCTCTCTTGATACGCTCGGCTACCAGACCCCGACGCCGGTTCAGGCGCAAGCCATTCCAGCGGTGCTGGCCGGTCGCGACCTGATGGCCGCCGCCCAGACGGGGACAGGCAAGACCGCCGGTTTCGCGCTGCCACTCCTGCAATTGCTGGCCATGGAAGGGCCGAAAGTGGCGTCAAACTCGGTGCGCGCGCTGATCCTGGTGCCGACTCGTGAATTGGCGGAACAGGTTCACGAAGCCGTGCGTCAGTACGCCGAGAATCTGCCGTTGAGCACTTACGCGGTATACGGCGGCGTCAGCATCAACCCGCAGATGATGAAGCTGCGCAAAGGTGTCGACGTGCTGGTGGCGACCCCGGGTCGTTTGCTCGACCTGTATCGCCAGAAGGCCCTCAAGTTCAATCAGCTGCAAACCCTGATTCTTGACGAAGCTGACCGCATGCTCGATCTGGGTTTTTCGGAAGAGCTGGGGAATATTTACCGCGTGCTGCCGAAACAACGTCAGACGCTGTTGTTTTCCGCGACCTTCTCCGACGCCATCCGTTTGTTGGCCGGGCAAATGCTCAACGACCCTCTGACCATCGAGGTCAGCCCGCGCAACGTTGCCGCCAACACGGTCAAGCAGTGGGTGGTGACGGTCGACAAAAAGCGCAAGCCGGAACTGTTCATCCATTTGCTGCGCAAGGGCAAGTGGAAGCAGGTCCTGGTGTTCGCGAAAACCCGTAACGGCGTGGACGCGCTGGTGGAAAAACTCCAGGGCCTGGGCATCAACGCCGACGGCATCCACGGGGATAAACCACAGGCGACGCGCCAGCGCGCACTGGACCGTTTCAAGGCCAGTGAAGTACAGATCCTGGTGGCCACCGACGTGGCGGCCCGCGGTCTGGATATCGAAGATTTGCCGTTGGTGGTCAACTTCGACCTGCCGATCGTGGCGGAAGACTACATTCACCGCATTGGTCGTACCGGTCGTGCGGGTGCAACCGGGCAGGCGATTTCGCTGGTCTGCGCGGATGAAGTGAATCTGCTGTCGGCCATTGAAACGCTGACGCGTCAGACATTGCCTCGGCAGGTGGAGCACGATTTCGAACCTGAACACCGCGTGCCGGACACTGATGCCAGCGGTCAGGTCGTGAAGAAACCGAAAAAGCCGAAGAAGCCAAAAACCTCCGGCGGCGGCAAGCGCAACCTGGGCAAGTGGGTCGAGAGTGGGGATGCTTCGGCGCCGGAACCTTCGATCAAGCCTGTGCGAAAAGTGCCGGTGTTCAATACCGGGCCGCGTAAGAAGAAGCCTTAATTCGCTGTTTGAGTGATCGTTCCCACGCTCTGCGTGGGAACGATCAAAACGCAGCAGGCTTGCCGCTGCCCTTGAGCCAGTCCACCATCCCCAACCCCGCCGCACGCCCACTGGCGAAACACGCCGTCAGCAGATAGCCCCCGGTCGGCGCCTCCCAATCGAGCATTTCCCCCGCGCAAAACACGCCAGGCACTTGCTTGAGCATCAAGCGTTCATCCATCGCTTCGAACAACACACCACCCGCACTGCTGATGGCCTCGTCCAGTGGGCGGGTTTTCACCAGGGTCAGTGGCAGCGCTTTGATCGCTTTGGCCAGCAGCGCCATATCGGCAAACGTCTCAGTCGGTGTGAGTTCTCGCAACAGCGCCGCTTTTACGCCATCAATCCCGAGCTGACTGTGCAGGTGTTTGGACAGGGAGCGTGAGCCCCGTGGTTTATCCAGTGCAGCCTGGACTTTATCCACAGGCCGGCCCGGCAACAGGTCCAGGTGAAGGGTCGCTGAGCCGTGCTGATTGATGGCTTCACGGGTCGGAGCCGACAGGGCATAGATCAAGCTGCCTTCAATCCCGGTCGCGGTAATCACGCATTCGCCAAGCCGCGGGACGTCGTCATTGAGGCCAATGGCGATATTTTTCAGCGGCGCGCCAGCGAATTTACTGACCATCAAATCACTCCAGGCCTGCACCTCGAAGCCACAATTACTCGGCTGCAGAGGCGCCAGACCGACAGCGCGCTGTTCAAGTGGCAGCATCCACGCACCATCGGAACCCAAGCGCGACCAGCTGCCACCGCCCAGTGCCAGCAAGGTGGCGTCGGGTTTAATGGTTTTTTCGCCTTCGGGGCTGTCGATGCGCAAGCTGCCGCTGTTGTCCCAGCCCAACCAGCGGTGGCGGGTGTGGATAACTACGCCAGCCTCGCGCAAGCGCTTGAGCCAGGCGCGCAGCAGGGGAGCGGCTTTCATGTCGGTAGGAAACACGCGGCCCGAACTGCCGACAAAGGTTTCGATGCCCAGATCATGAATCCACTGGCACAGGGCATCAGCACCGAATGAGCGCAGCAGTGGGGCGATTTGCGGAGCGCGTTCGGCATAACGGGAGAGAAACGCCGGGTAAGCTTCGGAATGGGTGATGTTCATGCCGCCGACCCCGGCCAACAGGAATTTTCGCCCTACCGAAGGCATGCCGTCGTACAGGTCGACCTTGATCCCGGCCTGGCTCAGTACTTCGGCCGCCATCAGCCCAGCGGGGCCGCCGCCGATGATGGCGACATGAGAGGAAGAGGAGGGCGATGGTTTGGTCATGGCGAGCGCTGCGGTGTGGCGGAATAAGGCGCGCATTCTATCAGCACATATTCCCTGTGGGAGCTGGCTTGCCAGCGATAGCAGTCTGCCGGTTATCGAAGATGCTGGATGTGCAACTTTCATCGCTGGCAAGCCAGCTCCCACAGGGAATGGGGTTGTTCTGAAAGCTGATCAAAAAACAACCACTACTTTGCAGGCTATACACATCAAGGCCTGCAGTCCCTTTCACTCAGGTTATCCACAGGCAGCTCCACAGGCATTGTGGGTAAAGCATCCACAGCTCAATGACACCCTGATGACAGCCAGACCCGTTGCGCGCTGTGGTGCAGAATCCCGTGTCGACGCGCCAGGGCCTTGCGGTCTTTGCTGTAGCCGCCGCCGATTACCCCGACCACCGGAATATCCCTGCCGAGGCAATGCCGCATCACGCTTTCGTCCCGTGCGGCGACGCCTTCGTCTGTCAGCTTCAGGTAGCCGAGCGCGTCATCCTTATGCACATCGACGCCGGCGTCGTACAACACCAGGTCGGGTTGGTACAGCGGCAGTAAATAGTTGAGCGCATCGTCGACGACTTTCAGGTAATCAGCGTCGCCCATGCCCATTGGCAAGGGAATGTCCCAGTCGCTTTCAGCTTTGCGTGCAGGAAAGTTCTTCTCGCAGTGCAGGGAAACGGTGACCGCTTCAGGGGTGTTGTGCAGGATCCGCGCCGTCCCGTCGCCCTGATGCACATCGCAATCGAAGATCAACACCCGGTTCACCCGACCGCTTTGTAGTAGGAAATGGCTGATGACGGCCAGGTCATTGAAGATGCAGAAACCGGCAGGGTGATCGTAATGCGCATGGTGTGTGCCGCCCGCCAGGTGGCAGGCCAATCCGTGTTCCAGCGCCTGCTCGGCCGCCAGCAGTGAACCGCCAACCGCCCGTATCGTCCGTCGGGCCAAGGCTTCGCTCCAGGGCAGGCCGAGACGCCGCTGGTCTTCACGGGACAACTCGCCACCCATGTAGCGTTCGATATACGCAGGGTCATGAGCGAGGGCGAGAATCTCTGGCGGGCAGAGTTCCGGACGCAACAGGTCGGCGTCCCGGGTCAACCCGCTGTCTACCAGGTGATCGCGCAGCAGGCGAAATTTATCCATGGGAAAGCGGTGATCCGCCGGGAACTCGGGACTGTAGTCTTCGTGGTAGATCAACGGCAGGGGCATGGCTGATTTATCTTGGACGCGTGTAGGAATGAATGAAGGATCCTACCAGCGATGTAAACTTGAGGCATCGAAAGGGGGAGCACGATGGAGCCGATACTGGAACTCGAGAGCGCACGTCTGCTGTTGCGACAATGGCGCGATGAGGATTTGCCGGGATTTGCGGCGATGTGCGCCGACCCACAAGTGATGCGTTATTTTCCAGCGCCCTTGAGTCGGCTGGAAAGCGCCTCGTTGATCGGTCGCATTCGTGGACATTTTGCCGAGCATGGTTTCGGCCTCTGGGCGCTGCAGCGCAAGGACACGGGTGCTTTTATCGGTTTTACCGGGCTGGGCGTGGTCGGGTTCGACGCGCCTTTCACGCCAGCTATCGAGATCGGCTGGCGCCTGGCGCGTGAACACTGGGGGCTGGGTTATGCCAGTGAAGCGGCCTGGACCGCTCTGCGCTGCGGGTTTGACCGATTGGCACTGAAAGAAGTCGTGGCCTTCACCGCGCAATCCAATCTGCCGTCGGAGAAAGTCATGCAGGCCATCGGCATGCACCATGATTCAGCCGATGACTTTGAGCATCCCAAGCTCGCCGTCGGCCATCCGCTGCGTCACCATATGCTGTACCGCATCACCCGTGAACAATGGCTGCAAACCTTGCATGGCTAAGCCGGCCGGGATGTTTACAATGGCTCCCATAATGGCGCTGGCCAGAAATTGAATCGACCGCCGCAGCCAAGACTGCGCGGCATTGCGTTGTGTTAGGAGAGTCTGAATGAGCCAAGTGTTGGATGATCTGGTCGACCTGCTGACCCTGGAGCCGATCGAGGAAAACCTGTTCCGTGGCCGCAGTCAGGATTTGGGCTTTCGCCAGTTGTTCGGCGGTCAGGTCATCGGTCAGTCGCTGTCGGCGGCCAGTCAGACGGTAGAAGAAGCGCGCCATGTGCATTCGATGCACGGCTATTTTCTGCGTCCGGGGGATTCCGCGCTGCCAGTGGTTTACCAGGTGGACCGGGTGCGTGACGGTGGCAGTTTCAGTACGCGCCGGGTGACGGCGATTCAGAAGGGCAACCCGATTTTCACCTGCAGCGCGTCGTTTCAATATGACGAAGAAGGCTTCCAGCACCAGGCCGAGATGCCGGTCGTGGTCGGCCCGGAAAACTTGCCTTCAGAACTCGAATTGGCCCAGCAGCGTGCGCACCTGATCCCGGAACACATGCGCGAAAAACTGTTGTGCCCCAAGCCCATCGAATTCCGGCCGATTACCGAGAAAGACCCCTACAACCCGACACCGTCGGATCCGATCAAGTACGTCTGGTTTCGCGCCGACGGTGCCTTGGCCGATTCGCCGGCATTGCATAAATACCTGTTGGCCTACGCGTCGGATTTCGGCTTGTTGACCACCTCGATGCAGCCCCATGGCAAATCGGTCTGGCACAAGGACATGCAGGTCGCCAGCCTGGACCACGCGCTGTGGTTCCACGCGGATCTGCGCGCCGATGACTGGTTGCTTTACGCGATGGACAGCCCGTGGGCCGGTAATTCCCGTGGATTTACCCGTGGCAGCGTGTTCAACCGCGCCGGGCAACTGGTGGCGTCGGTCACGCAGGAAGGCCTGATTCGCTACCGCAAGGATTGGGCATGAGTCTGGGCGAGGTGCGGAACTGGGTGTTCGACATGGACGGCACCCTGACCGTGGCCGTGCACGACTTCGCGGCGATTCGTGTGGCGCTGTCGATCCCGGCCGAGGACGACATCCTGACCCACCTTGCCGCGCTGCCGGCTGAGGAAGCGGCCACGAAACATGCGTGGCTGCTGGAGCACGAACGTGATCTGGCGCTAGGTTCAACACCAGCGCCGGGCGCGGTGGAACTGGTGCGTGAACTGGCAGGACGCGGCTACCGTCTGGGTATCCTTACGCGTAACGCGCGGGAACTGGCGCACGTAACGCTGGAGGCCATCGGCCTGGCGGACTGTTTCGCGGTGGAGGATGTGCTGGGGCGCGATGAAGCGCCACCGAAACCTCATCCCGGCGGGTTGCTGAAACTGGCTGAAGCCTGGAACGTGCCGGCCAGCGAGATGGTGATGGTGGGCGATTACCGCTTTGATCTGGATTGCGGCCGGGCTGCGGGGGCGCGGACGGTGTTGGTGAACCTGCCGGACAATCCGTGGCCGGAGTTGACGGACTGGCATGCGGCGGATTGTGTTGAACTCAGGCAGATGCTTTCAGTTTAAGTGATGGGTCGTCGCTGCCACCGCTTTCGCGGGCAAGCCCGCTCCCACATTGACTGGGTCAACCTCAGGTCTGTCATTCAACACAGAACCCTGTGGGAGCTACGGTGCGACGATTCGACCTGCTAGCGATGGCGTCAACCTGGGCGCCATTGTTTATTGACCAAACAACACCTTCAGCCCCTCCGGTGACGTAAACATCCCATCCCCATCATGCCCACCCCCGGGCACCTCGATCAGCTGCTGGTTCAGCCCCTCAGGATGCTCGCGCTTCAAGTACTCGAAATAATTGCGCCCGCGCATCAGCCGATTCGGGCCCTGAGCTTTCGCCTCACACCCCTTGTCCAGCGCCGGATGATTCGGATCAGTGTCCTGCTGGCCCAACAGGTAAACGATGTCTCGTTTGGCGTATTGCTGCGCAAGCGTCGCGGGGGTTTGTGTTTGTGCGTAAGCAGGCAAATCCGCGAGCCCATACTTCCAGCGATTGAAACCCGGGCAGCCCGCGTGGTTGAACGCCACGGGCCGTCGCTCATCGAAATACGCATAGGAAGAAGGATTGGCGATCACGTAACGCACGTGCACGCCGGCCGCTTCCAGGTCCGGTTGATCGCTGCTCAGCAAGGCATACCGTTGCACCACCTGAGCACCGCCGGAGTGCCCGGCAATAATGATTTCCTTCACGTCTGGGAACTGTCGACGGTCGGCAAACCGGCCGATGATTTGGTCGAGCGCTGCGTAGGAACCGAGAGGAAACGGCGCGGTGGATAAACCGCCCGCCATCCACTCATTGCCCTGCCAACGCAACACGGTGTCGGGCAATGGGTGCAGGGCGAGGTCTGTTTCGTTGAGGAACTGGGGGGCGACCACGAGCGTGGTGGACGTTTGTCCGGCCAGTTCGGCTGCGTGTTCGCCGCTCTGGCGATAGGTTTCAGCATTGCGTAACCGACCATGCAGGATGATCAGCACGCGTTCAATCTTCGCGGGCGCCGGGCCAATGCCGACGGCCATCTCACCCTCTTTCAACAACAATCGCCCGGGGCTGATTTCTTTCACGCCATGCTCGGCGGCCAGGGTACTTGCGCAGGTAAACAACAGCATCAACAGCCAATTTTTCATTTACAGATTTTTCGCCGCAAAGGTATCGCACTGGCCAACCTGGCCTTGTGCAAATCCAGTTTTAAACCAGCGCACCCTTTGCGCTGACGTGCCATGGGTAAACGAGTCCGGCACCACGCGACCCTGGCCTTGCTGTTGCAAGCGGTCGTCGCCGATGGCGTTGGCGGCGTTCAAGGCTTCTTCGATATCACCTGGCTCGAGCCAGTTAAGGCGGTTCTGTGCATTGTTCGCCCAGACACCGGCCAGGCAATCGGCCTGAAGCTCCTGACGGACCAATAAGCCGCCGTCACCTTCCATCTGTCGACCTTGCTGGCGCGCAGCCTGAATTTTCGCCGACACCCCGAGCAACGTCTGAACGTGGTGCCCGACTTCGTGAGCGATCACATAAGCCTGAGCAAAGTCGCCGGCTGCGGAAAAGCGTTGGGACATTTCCTGGAAGAAGCTCATGTCCAGGTAAACCTTCTGGTCTGCCGGGCAATAAAACGGGCCGGTCGCCGACGTCGCCAAACCACACGCCGAGTTGACGCGGTTGCTGAACAATACCAGCGTCGGGTTTTTATACTGCCGTCCCGCCTGCTGAAAAATCTGGCCCCACGTATCTTCGGTATCACCCAGAATCGAGCGCACGAACTCGGCACTCTCATCATTGGCCGGTGGCGCCTTGCGCGTCTGGGTGGTCGCCGGTGCCGATTGCTCACTCATCTGCCCGGTCAGTTGCCCGAGTATCTGCAAGGGATCCTGCCCCGTGATCCAGCCGATGCCGACAATCAAGATGATTGCCGTCAGGCTCAAACCTTTGCCGCCACCAAAGCGCATCCCACCGCCACCACCGCCGACATTATCTCCACGGGCATCTACCACGTTGTCGCTGCGTCGGCCTTTTTTCCATAGCATGTGGGAACCCTCTTTCCTTGCGTGATGAAGAAGCGTGGTGATGAGTGTTGCTGGTGAGCAGGTGCCGCGCCAGTCCGGTCGTCTGACAGCCTTATGGCGCGGCGGTTCTGTGCCTGGGGTGATATCAGCGATTTGAGCTGACGAAGGGGATTACAGGGTCTCGGCAGTAAAGGTGTCGCAGGCGTCTATGGCACCCACGGTAAAACCTTGGGTGAACCAGTGCTGGCGCTGCTGCGAGGTGCCGTGGCTGAACGTCTCAGGCAACACGTTGCCTTTACGCAGCGCCTGCAGGTAGTCGTCGCCGAAGGTTGACGCGGCGTTCAGCGCGACGTCGATATCCCCCGGTTCCAGCCACTCGTGCCGTTTTTGTGCATGGTGCGCCCAGACTCCTGCCAGGCAGTCGGCTTGCAGTTCGCCGCGAACCTCGAGGCCGCCGTCACCTATCACGGGCCGGTCTTCGTTGAGGGCTTTCTCCAAGGGCTCGGACAGGCCCAGCTCAAGCTGCACATGATGACCAACCTCGTGAGCGATGATGTAGGCCTGGGCAAAATCGCCCGCCACCGAATAGCGTTCGGCCATAATTCGGAAAAATTCGAGATCGAGGTAAACCTGTTTGTTTGTGGGGCAATAAAACGGGCCGCCCCCGGAACCGACGTAACCGCATCCCGAATTCACGCCGTTGCCGAACAGGGTCAATGTCGGTTCGGGGTAGAGTTTCCCTTTTTGGGCAAAGAGGTCCTTCCAGGTATCTTCGGTATCGCCCAGCACGGCCTGAACGAACGTCAATTGCGGGTCGACGGCGGGTACGGGGAACCTCGAGGTGTTTTGCTCGGATGGCGTTTCTTGTGTTGGACTCAGCGCCGTGTACACGCCGGCGCCTGTGAGTGCGAACGCCAGTCCTGCGCCGAGTACTAACCCTGTAGGTTTACGGGCATCCTTGCCCTCGCGAGTGTCGTTAACGTTGGTGCTGCGTCTTGCCTTGTTCCATAACATGGTTGTGGTCTCTCATGGATTGATGAAGGCGGGTAATCGCCCTGTCCATGAATAACCGCATCGGCCCGGGCGTGCGGGCTGAATGTGTAAGGGGACGAAACACGTTCTCTGTAGGAGCTGGCGAAGCCTGCGTTCGGCGGCGAAGCAGTCGTAAAACCTGACCGCGAAATTTTCCTGAAACACCGCATCGCCTGATTTCACGACGGCTTCGCCGCCGAACGCAGGCTTCGCCAGCTGCTACAAGGTGCTTTTCAGGACTACCAACATTTGGAAGTCAGCGGAAACTGGTTCCAGATTTCGCATTCACCCCATTGTCTTTTAGAATCAGCGAAATCTTTTCGTTGGACCCCCCCCATGGCCGGCAGTCAGATCGAACGAGTTTTCAGCGTCCTGGAGAGCCTCACCAGTGACCCCCGCGGCGTACCCCTGCAGCTGCTCGCGGAGCAATTGGACATCCCGAAAAGTGCGACGCACCGCTTGCTCGCCGAACTGATTCGATTGGGTTACGTCCGGCAAAACCCGGAGAACCTGCGCTATCAGCTGTCGACCAAACTGGTGGCGATGGGGTTTCGTTATCTGTCGAGCAGCGGTGCCGATATCGTCCAGCCTGTGCTCGATCGCCTCGCCCAGGAGACCGGTGAACTGGTGCGCCTGGGCGTGATCGAAGGCGAGCGCCAGACCTGGATTGCCAAAGCCCAGGGCGCTCGGTCCGGGCTGCGCTATGACCCCGACATGGGCCGTGATGCGCCGCTGTTTTACACGGCTTCCGGGCATGCGTGGCTGGCGTGCATGAGCGATGCCGAAGCCTTGTCACTGGTCGAGCGTCAAGGCGCGGAACAACCCAAGGATCTCGGTCCGAACGCACCGCGTTCCAACATTGAACTGCTGGAGCGCTTGCGTCTGGCGCGGGAACAAGGGTATGCGTGGGTCGAGGAAAGCTCGGCCGTGGGCACGTCGGCGATTGCGGCGGTGGTGCGCCATCCCGGTGATGGGCGAGTCATTGGTGTATTGAGCATCGCCGGTCCCAGCGCGCGGATGCCGGGAGCGCGGTTGCATGAATTGGCGCCGGTCTTGCTGAGATTTACAGAGGAGTTGTCGGCGGCGAGTCTGGCCTCCGAGTTGTTTAGCTAGACTGATGCGAGGAAAAACCTGTGCGTTGTTCGCACAGTTTCGTCGTACGTCCATGAAAGAAAATGGAATCAGGTTCTAAATTGTCGAGATGGATCTATCCTGACGATAATCACGAGAGGACGATACGGCGATGTTTTTGATTTCAGGACGTAAGGGATATTCATGACCGTCAGCACACCGCTCTCCGGCGTTAACCATCCCTTGAAAGGGATTTTGCTGATCGTCATCGCCACCTTTCTCTTCTCGAGCCATGACGCCTTGTCGAAGTACCTGTCGGGTTTCTATCCGATCGTCATGGTGGTCTGGGCCCGCTATGTGGTTCATACCTTGTTGATGGCGGGTATTTTCCTGCCGCAATCGGGGTTGCGTGTCCTGCGTACCAAGCGACCGATGCTGCAGCTGGTCAGGGCGTTGTGCCTGCTGGGCACCAGTCTGTTTTTCACCACCGGCTTGCAATACATCCCCTTGGCCGAAGCCACGGCTGTCAACTTTCTCGCCCCGGTGCTGGTGACTGCGCTGTCGGTGCCGTTGTTGAAAGAGCATGTGACCCGTGGCCAATGGATCGCGGTCATCTGCGGGTTCATCGGTGTATTGATCATTGTCCATCCCGGTGGGGAGTTGTTCACGCCGGCGGTGTTGCTGCCTTTGTGTTCGGCGCTGTTCTTCTGCTTCTATCAATTGCTCACGCGCAAGCTCAGTGAAATCGACAGCCCGACGACCAGCAACTTTTTCGCCGGTCTGTGCAACACCTTGGTGATGAGCGCGCTGGTACCGTTTTTCTGGCAGGTGCCCACGTTGTTTCATGGGTGTTTGATGGTGGCGCTCGGGGCCTGCGGGATGACGGCTCACCTGTTGCTGACCCAGGCATTCCGATACGCCGCACCGGCCTTGTTGGCACCTTTCGGCTATTGCCAGATCGTCTTTGCAGGCTTGTTGGGATGGCTGCTGTTTTCTCACACGCCGACCCTGACCACGGTGGTCGGGATCGCGGTGATCTGCTGCAGCGGGTTGGCCGCGGTGTGGCAGCAGCGCAAGCGGTGACGTAGAACAGCGGGCCTGGAATCAGGCCCGCAAGAGGAAGGAATATCAGTCAGTGACAGTCGGAATCTTGCGCGGTGCCATGAAGTACATCCAGATCAGCGCGATGAAGTACATCGCCGGGATCATGGTAAACAGCACGGTGTAGTTGTTGTTCGTCACCGTCAGGATATGGCCCACCAACTGGGTCATGAACATCCCGCCAATGGCTGCGCACATCCCACCAAAGCCGAACACGGTGCTCATCATGTGCTTGGGCGTGTAGTCCATTACCAGGCTCCAGATGTTCGCGGTCCAGGCTTGATGCGCACCGATAGCCAACGAGATCGCGAACACGGCGACCCACAGATTGCTGGACCCCGCCGCCATGATCACGCCGACGATGCAGCAGGCGAACAGGAACATGGACAACAGGCGTGCCTTGATGGAATTCATGCCGCGACCGATCAGGAACGAGGACAGGATCCCGCCACCCACGCTGCCGAAGTCAGCGGTCACGTAGATGATGATCAACGGGATACCCATCTGGGTGACGTTGATTCCCAGGTTGTATTGCTGGTTGAGGAAGGGCGGCAGCCAGTAAAGGTAAAACCAGAACACCGGCGCGGTCATCGAATAAGCGAGGGCAAATGCCCACGTGCCGCGCATACGCAGGATTTTCGAAAAAGGTACGCGGGTTTGTTCCGGCTCGACTTCATTCTGGATGTAGTCGAGTTCCGTTTGTTTAACGCTCGGATGATCTTCCGGGTTGAAATACTTCAAACCCCAGAACAACAGCCAGATCCCGCCCAATGCCGACATGCACAGGAACGCGGCCTGCCATCCCCACACGTGGAGGATCAGCGGCAGCAGCATGGGGGTGAACATCGCGCCGACGTTGGTACCTGCGTTGAAAATGCCCGTGGCCACAGCGCGTTCGCCGGCCGGAAACCACAGCCGCGTGGTTTTGACACAGGCCGGGTAGTTGGCGGCTTCGGTCAGTCCGAGAATGAACCGGCAGACCATGAAGCCGACCGCCGAAGTGGCCAGACCATGAGCGCCGGTGGCCAGGCTCCAGAGCAACACCGCGCAGAAGAACACGCGCTTAACACCGACTTTGTCGATCAATCGACCTTGCAGCACGAAGCCGATGGCGTAACCGACCTGGAACCAGAAATTGATATTGGCGTAATCCATCGCCGTCCAGCTCATTTCCTTGGCCAGGATCGGCTGCATCACGCCCAGTGCGGCACGGTCGATGTAGTTCAGGGTGGTGGCGAAAAACACCAGCGCCAGCATGCCCCAGCGGGTCTTGCCGACCGCCATGGCACCGCGGATCTTGTCGCCGACACCACTGCTGGCAGGGGTCATGGAGGGACGCTCCATGGAAGAGCTCTGAGAAGGAATCATGTAGGCCACCGATTGTTTTTATAGGGTGTGCTGTGTCGTTGGTTACCGAGCCCGGTGGTTCATGACCGGACTCAATGTGCAGTTGATGTTGCGCAGTGGACAAAAAATCGTCAATTCACCAACGGCCATAGTGTTCGATAATCGAACGAAAAACTAACCGGGTAGTACACTTTGAATTGCTGTGTGGAGGTGCTCGGCCAATAATTCACCCAGCGTCAAATCATCACTCGTTGCTCAACGCAACCTCGGTAGCAGCTGGCGAAGCCTGTGGTGAGGGGATTTATCCCCGTCCGACTGCGAAGCAGTCGTAAAAGCTGAATGTAAGGTTTTCCTGATACAGCGCTTCGGCTCATTTCACGACTGCTTCGCAGCCGGACGCAGGCTTCGCCAGCTGCTACAAATGCGGTTACCGCGATGTCGATAACAAGATTGTCTCCACCACCGGGAGTCTGAATATGCAGCGTTCCATTGCCACCGTTTCCTTGAGCGGTACCCTGCCGGAAAAACTCGAAGCCATTGCCGCCGCCGGCTTTGACGGGGTGGAGATTTTCGAAAATGACCTGCTCTACTACGACGGTAGTCCACGGGAAATCAAACAGATGTGCGCCGATCTCGGGATCGCGATCACCCTGTTTCAGCCTTTCCGGGATTTCGAGGGCTGCCGCCGCGATCGCTTGCCACGCAACCTGGAACGGGCCGAACGCAAGTTTGACCTGATGCAGGAACTGGGGACTGACCTCGTGCTGGTGTGCAGCAATGCCTCTGCCGATTCCATCGGTGACGAACAGATTCTGGTCGACGATTTGCGCCTGCTCGCCGAGCACGCCGGGGCGCGTGGCCTGCGTATCGGTTATGAAGCGCTGGCGTGGGGCCGGCATGTCAACACGTGGCAACAGGTGTGGAACATCGTCCGCCAGGCTGATCACCCGAGTCTCGGCGTGCTGCTGGACAGTTTTCACACCCTGTCGCTCAAGGGCGATCCCAGCGCAATCGCCGATATTCCCGGCGACAAGATTTTCTTCGTCCAAATGGCTGACGCTCCGATCCTGGCCATGGACGTGCTGGAGTGGAGCCGGCACTTCCGCTGTTTCCCGGGGCAGGGCGAATTCGATCTGGCCGGTTTCCTCGCACCCATCATCAAGAGCGGTTACACCGGACCGCTGTCGCTGGAGATCTTCAACGATGGCTTCCGCGCCGCACCGCCTCGAGCCAACGCCGCTGACGGGTTGCGTTCGCTGCTGTACCTGGAAGAGAAAACCCGCGAGCGGCTGGCGCAGGAAGCCAAGCCAGCGGTTAATCCCGAGATTCTGTTCGAGACCCCCAAGGCCAGCGAGTACAACGGGATCGAGTTTCTCGAATTCGCGGTGGACGAAAGCCTGGGCGCGAAGCTTTCCAACTGGCTGGAACGCCTCGGGTTCGTCAAGGCGGGGCAACATCGCTCCAAGAGCGTGAGCTTGCTGCGACAGGGTGATATCAACCTGATCCTCAATTGCGAGCCTTACTCCTTCGCCAACAGCTTTTTCGAAGCTCACGGTCCTTCACTGTGCGCCATGGCCGTGCGGGTCAAGGACAGCAGCAGTGCGCTGGCCCGCGCCGTCGCATATAAAGGTCAACCCTATCGCGGGCTGGTGGGCCCGAACGAGCTGGAGCTGGCCGCCGTGCGCGCACCGGATGGCAGCCTGATCTATCTGGTGGATCAGGACGCCGATGTCTACGGGACCGATTTCAATGTGCGCCCCGATGCGGTGGCTCGCGGCGGCCTCAAACGCATCGACCATATGGCCATTGCATTGCCCGCCGACAGCCTCGACAGCTGGGTGCTTTTTTACAAAAGCCTGCTGGACTTCGAAGCCGACGATGAAGTGGTGCTTCCTGACCCGTATGGTCTGGTGAAGAGCCGGGCCCTGCGCAGTCGTGACAGTTCGATCCGCTTGCCGTTGAACATCTCCGAGAACCGTAACACCGCGATTTCACACGCACTGTCGAGCTATCGCGGCTCGGGCGTGCATCACATCGCCTTCGATTGTGACGACATCTTCGCTGAAGTCAGTCGCGCCAAAGAGGCGGGCGTACCGCTGCTGGACATCCCGCTCAATTATTACGATGACCTCGCGGCGCGCTTCGATTTTGACGACGAATTCCTCAGCGAACTGGCTTATTACAATGTGCTTTACGACCGGGATTCCCAGGGCGGCGAGCTGTTTCACGTCTACACCGAGCCGTTCGAAGGGCGTTTCTTCTTTGAAATCATCCAGCGTAAGGACGGCTACGCAGGTTACGGTGCTGCCAACGTAGCGGTACGGCTGGCGGCGATGGCCAAATCACGTAGTGGCGCCGTCCGTCAGGCAAAGTTGTAGGAAATTGGTAAGCGCGAGGTTAAACCGCTACCGCACAGCTTCCTTCGCCGTGCGGCGCGGCTCATAATCGCCAGCCTGTTCAGTGATGGCCGTGAGCCCGCAATGACAATATCTCAAGAACTCTCCGTAGTGCCCGACGAACCAGTGGCGGGGCCGCGCAAGAGTCGCAAGAACAATCCGGAAAAGACCCGCGAGAATATTCTTCAAGAGGCCATTGTCGAGTTCGTCCAGCAGGGGCTTTCCGGCGCTCGCGTCGACGCGATCGCTGACCGGATCCACACCTCGAAGCGCATGATCTATTACTACTTCGGCAGTAAAGAGCAGCTCTATGTCGAGGTTCTGGAAAAGCTGTACGGTGACATCCGCAACACTGAAAACCGTTTGAACCTGTCCGAGCTGGCGCCCGTGGACGCGATTCGCCGCCTGGTGGAATTTACCTTCGATCACCATGACCGCAACGTCGACTTCGTGCGTATCGTCAGCATCGAGAATATCCACAATGCCGAGTACGTGAAGCGTTCAGATGCCATCAAGGCGATGAACAACACCGTTCTCGACGCATTGGGCGTGACCCTGCGACGGGGTGCAGACGAAGGTGTGTTCCGCCCCGGCCTCGATCCGCTGGATGTGCATTTGCTGATGAGCTCGTTCTGCTTCTATCGCGTATCGAACCGCCACACGCTCAGTGAAATGTTCCAGATCGATTTGCCGAACGAGCGCATCAAGCAGCGTCATCGGGAAATGATCTGCGAGTCGGTTTTGCGCTATCTGCAGGCTTGATCTCACCCTTGAGATCGCAGCCTGCAGGCATTGCCGCCGGCTGCGACTTTTTGATCTTTACCCGTTCATGCTTTGAAAATGCGCGAGCATTCGCTGCGCATCCGGCACCACGCCGCTGAACAGCTCAAACGCCTTTACCGCCTGAAACACCGCCATGTTGCCGCCATCCAGCGTCCGGTAGCCCAAGGCGCGGGCGTTGCGCAGCAGTTCGGTTTCCAGCGGAAAGTAGACGATCTCTGCCACCCATAGCTCCTTGCGAAGCAGTTCCACGGGAACAGGCATGCCCGGCAGTTTCTTCATGCCCATGGGCGTGGTATTGACCAGCCCGTTCGCCTGAGCCAGCGCACTCGGCAAATCATGCCCGGCCACCGCACGACGGGCGCCGAAGTGTTGGTTGAGATTCTGCGCCAAGGCTTCCGCGCGGCTGATTTCCACATCGAAAATGCTCAGCCGTTGTACGCCTTCGCTCAATAGCGCATGGGCGACCGCCGCGCCGGCACCCCCCGCGCCCATTTGTACGACGTGTTCAACGGAAACGTCCTGCAAGCCACGCCGAAATCCTTCGGCAAAACCCAGGCAATCGGTGTTGTGGCCGATTCGTTTACCGTCTCTAAGCACCACCGTATTGACCGCCCCAATGCCACGGGCCTCCGGAGACAATTCGTCGAGTAACGGGATAATTGTCTGCTTGCAGGGAAATGTGATGTTGAGGCCGGTGAAGTTCATGCACTCGGCTGCCATCAGCAGCTCGGGCAGGGCAGCGCTATCGAGTTTCAACTGGTCGAGATCGATCAGGCGATAGAGATACCGCATGCCCTGCGCATCGCCTTCATGCTCGTGCAGCGCCGGAGTGCGTGACGCCTGAATGCCAGCGCCGATCAGGCCGGCCAGTACCACGTTGTGCTGGTCCATGCTGCTCACCCCTTCAAACGCAGACTGAAATGCTCCAGCGCCAGGCGATAACCATGGCTGCCAAAACCGGCCATTACCGCTGTCGCCACAGCCGATACGAACGAGTGGTGGCGAAAAGGCTCACGGGCGTGAACGTTGGACAGGTGCACTTCAATAACCGGCAGCTCACTGGCAACCAATGCATCACGAATCGCAACCGAGGTGTGTGTCCAGGCGGCCGGATTGATGACGATGCCGGCGCAACGCTTGCGAGCGGCATGAATCCAGTCGAGCAGCTCGCCTTCATGATTGGTCTGGCGAAATTCCACGGTGAGGCCGAATTCTTCAGCGGTACGTCCACACAGCGCTGAGATATCCGCCAGGGTTTCGTGCCCGTAAGTGGCCGGTTCACGGGTACCAAGCAGGTTCAGGTTCGGGCCGTTCAGCACCAGAACGATAGGGGGCATGGGGTCTCTCCACTTATTATTTTTAGCATTGGCCGATTTTTCAGCCTGTGGAGATAAATTGTACTAGATGGTTAGTTTGGTCAATTGAAGAGGCGGGATCGCAGACGTTTGTGTGCGGTGATCGGACGATTTCAGCGTTGTAGAGAGTTCGCGCAAAGCCGATGTCCCCCACTGAGCACCCACAAAAAAGCCGTCGTGAAGACGGCTTTTCTGTTTATGGCTGCTGCAATCAGCGACGGGTCAGCATCACTCCGGATTCCATGTGATGCGTCCACGGGAACTGGTCGAACATCGCGCAGCGTGTGATGCGGTGCGTGTCGTGCAACTGGGCGATGTTGGCCGCCAGTGTTTCCGGATTACAGGAAATGTAGAGGATGTTGTCGAAGCGCCGGGTCAGTTCGCAGGTGTCCGGGTCCATGCCGGCGCGAGGCGGATCGACGAAGACGCTGCCGAATTCGTAGCGCTTCAGATCGATGCCTTGCAGACGACGGAACGGACGCACTTCGTTCAGCGCTTGGGTCAGTTCTTCGGCGGATAAACGCACCAGGGTGACGTTATCCACAGCGTTTTCGCTGAGGTTGCTCAAGGCCGCATTGACCGAAGCCTTGCTGATTTCGGTGGCCAGCACTTTGCGCACGCGGGTGGCGAGGGGCAGGGTGAAGTTGCCGTTGCCGCAATACAGCTCCAACAAATCATCCGCACGATCGCCCAGTGAGTCGTACGCCCAGTTGAGCATCTTCTGATTCACGGTGCCGTTGGGCTGAGTGAACGCGCCTTCCGGTTGGCGATAGCTGAAGGTGCGACCGCCCACTTCAAGCTTCTCGACCACATAATCGTGACCGATGACTTCGCGTTTGCCCTTGGAGCGACCGATCACGCTGACGTTAAGGTCGGCTGCCAGTTTCGATGCGGCGGTGTGCCAATGTTCGTCGAGGGGGCGGTGATAACACAGGGTGATCATCGCGTCGCCGGCCAGGGTGGTCAGGAACTCCACCTGAAACAGTTTGTGGCTCAGTGCCGCACTGGCCTTCCACGCCGCCTTGAGCTGCGGCATCAACTGGTTGATGCGCAGGCTGGCGATCGGGAACTCTTCGATCAGGATCGGCGTGCGTTTGTCTTCCTGGGAAAACATCGCGTAGTGACGCTCGCCGCCTTC
Organism: Pseudomonas sp. p50(2008); assembly: GCF_015351605.1. NCBI lineage: Bacteria > Pseudomonadati > Pseudomonadota > Gammaproteobacteria > Pseudomonadales > Pseudomonadaceae > Pseudomonas > Pseudomonas sp. p50(2008). The sequence goes on along the minus strand of NZ_JACMYF010000008.1, from coordinate 125,824 downwards.
GCGCCACAGGCGAAATTCGGCACGCAGGCGAAAGTTCTTCAAAGGCGAGTCGAACACGGTCGGCTCGGGCGCGTCGAACGGGGCCAGCAGGTCGCGCAGGCGCGTGACCTTTTCTTCGAGCTGAGTGGCGTAAGCCTGGGAATCAAAAGTCATGCGTTGAACCAACCCAACTTGATCACGAACAGAATCGACAGAATCACCAGCGCCGGATTCAACTCACGGGCGCGGCCGGACAGCAGCTTGATCACGGTCCAGGAAATGAAACCGAAGGCGATGCCGTTGGCGATGGAGTACGTGAATGGCATTGCCAGGGCGGTGACAACGACCGGCGCGGCAACGGTGATGTCGTCCCAGTCTATTTCGGCCAGGCCGGATGTCATCAATACCGCGACGAACAGCAGGGCCGGTGCAGTCGCGAACGCCGGAACGCTGGCGGCCAGTGGCGAGAAGAACAGCGCCAGCAGGAACAGGATCGCCACCACCACCGCGGTCAGGCCTGTGCGGCCACCCGCGCTCACGCCGGCTGCGGATTCGATGTAGCTGGTCGTCGTCGATGTACCCAGCAGCGAACCGGCCATGGCCGCCGTGCTGTCGGCGATGAGCGCGCGACCCATTTTCGGCATGTGGCCGTCCTTGCCCATCAGCCCGGCGCGCTTGGCAACGCCAATCAATGTGCCGGAGTTGTCGAACAGATCTACGAACAGGAAGGCAAAAATCACGCTGACCAGACCGATGTCCAGCGCGCCTTTGATATCGAGTTGCAGGAACGTCGGGGCCAGGGACGGCGGCATCGACATCACGCCACCGAACGGGGTAAAGCCCAGCGCAATGGAGGCGATGGTCACCACCAGAATGCCGATCAGCACAGCGCCGCGTATCTTCATGGCTTCGAGGGCCACGATCAGCGCAAAGCCGAGGGTCGCGAGGATCGGAGCCGGTTGCTTCAAGTCGCCGAGGCCGACCATTGTTGCCGGGTTGCTGACCACGATGCCGGCGTTGTGCAGGGCAATCAGTGCCAGGAACAGGCCGATACCGGCCGCAATCGCCGAACGCAGCGGCAGCGGGATACTGTTGATGATCCATTCACGAATGCGGAAGATCGACAGCAGGAAGAACAGCACTGCCGAGATGAACACCGCGCCCAGCGCCACTTGCCAGGTGTGGCCCATGTGCAGGACCACGGTGTAGGTGAAGAAGGCGTTCAGGCCCATGCCCGGTGCCAGCGCGATCGGGTAGTTGGCGATCAGGCCCATGACCGTCGAGCCAATGGCCGCTGCCAGACACGTCGCGACAAACACCGCACCCTTGTCCATGCCGGTCTCGCCGAGGATGCTCGGGTTGACGAACAGAATGTAGGCCATGGCCAAAAAGGTCGTTACGCCCGCAAGAATCTCGGTCCGCACGTTGGTGTTGTGTGCCTTGAGTTGAAACAGCCTTTCCAGCATGTCTGCTCCCCGTGGCGCGCCCGGCGCCGTGAATGTATCGACCTCAACAGCAAAGCACAGACCGCTGCAGGCGCCTGGTAATTTTCTGTGGGTCGGAAAAAGCCGCGCATCATACCAGCAGCGTGGGGCTGTGGCTGCTTATGGCTGCGATCGTCGTCGATGTTTTGCGTTAAAGCCAAGTGAGCCATACTGCGCGCTGAATTTGGGGTGACATGAGGGCTGCATGAAAAAGCATCTGTTTAGAGTGTCTGGAACGGCTTTGGCCGTGTTCCTTGGGGCACAAACGGTGTCGGCGGCATCGGCGCCCCCCTTGAGCCAGGTGAAGGTACTCAAAGTCGAATCGCCGGCCTGCGGCTTTGAAGACATTGCACAGGGGCAGGAACAGACGCGCTGCAATCACAGTGGGCCGAGTATCAAGGTGTATGTGCTGGAAGTCGGCTACGGGCGTACGGCTCAAGTCGGTCTGGATGGTTTCGAAGTGAACGGCACCCGAACCCCCATCTGCGCGTTTGATAACGGCAACCTGACGGAATGCACCGTCGGAAAAAAAACGGTCGGCTATCTGTACGTGTTTGATCTGGCCGGCAAGCAGGAGGGTACTTTCACCTTCAGCAACACCTCGATCAATGCACCGGGCAACACGATGTCGACCCAGCTTTACATCAAGTAACGGCCAGCCAGAACAGGGCTCAAGAAAGCTGACTACGCTTTAGAGATCATTCTGTGGAACACCCCCCATGACCTTTAGAGCCCTGATTACCCTCGCCGAGGGCATCGATGATCTGCAAACCGTGACCCTGGTCGATGTGCTGCGCCGCGCCAAAGTCGAAGTGGTGGTGGCCAGCATCGAGGGACGGCGCATGCTCACCTGTGCGCGCGGCACCCGCTTGACGGCCGATGCCATGCTCGTTGACTTGCTCGCCCAGACGTTTGACCTGATCGCGCTGCCCGGCGGCTCAATCGGGGCGCAGCACCTGGCGGCGCATCAACCGTTGCAACAACTGATCAAGGACCAGGCGTCTGCCGGCCGACTGTTTGCCGGTATTGCCGAGGCCCCTGCGGTGGCATTGCAGGCCTTTGGTGTCCTGCGTCAGCGACGCATGACTTGCCTGCCTTCGGCCAGCCACCAATTGTCAGGCTGCAACTTCGTCGATCAACCGGTAGTGATCGACGGTAATTGCATCACCGCGCAAGGTTCGGGCGCTGCCCTGCCATTTGCCCTGGCGCTTGTGGAACAACTCTGCGGCAAAGCCACGCGTGCATCTGTGGCCGCGGAGTTAGTCATTTAGAACCGATCCTGTGGCGAGGGAGCTTGCTCCCGCTGGCCTGATCAGGCTGTGCAGTCGAGCACGCGCCACAGATCAACTTCCTTGAACGCTCCACACCCCCTGAAGTCGTACCCCTTATGACGGCGGTTTGCCAAAACGCCGCGAACGTACGATCAACCGTGAGGTGTATATGAGCGCGACCACTCCCAACGCAGCGCAGCCGGCCTTTGCCCGATATCCGTTGTGCATCACCCTCAATGGTCAGAGGCGTGAGCTTGAAGTGCTGCCCTGGACCACGCTGCTGGATTTGCTGCGTGAACAGCTGGACCTGATTGGCACGAAAAAGGGCTGCGACCACGGCCAGTGCGGCGCCTGTACGGTGTTGATCAACGGCAAGCGCGTGAATGCCTGCCTGACGCTGGCCGTCATGTGCGACGGTGCCGAACTGACCACCATCGAAGGTTTGGCCGACGGCGATCAACTGCATCCGATGCAGCAGGCCTTCATCAAGCACGACGCTTTCCAGTGCGGTTACTGCACGCCGGGGCAGATCTGCTCTGCCGTGGGAATGGCCAACGAAGGTCGGGCGCAGACCACGGAACAAATCAAGGAACTGATGAGTGGCAATCTCTGCCGCTGTGGCGCGTACAGCAACATTCGCGATGCCATCGAAGAGGCGCTTCCCGCCTGTCGCCAGCAAGACGGGCAAGGAGGTGGCCAATGAATCCCTTTCATTACAGCAAGCCCGATTCGGTGCAGGACGCCGTTCATCTCGCCGGTCCCGCGTCACGGTTCATTGCCGGCGGTACCAATCTGCTGGACTTGATGAAGGAAAACGTCACCCGTCCTGAGCACCTGATCGATATCACCGGGCTGCCCCTGCGAGAGGTCCGCGAAACCGAGACGGGCGGGTTGATGATCGGCGCCCTGGTCAGCAATGCCGACCTGGCCTGGCATCCCCTGATCGAACAGCGTTACCCGCTGTTGTCCCAGGCCATACTGGCGGGCGCCTCGCCGCAGCTGCGCAACATGGCCAGCACGGGCGGCAACCTGTTGCAACGCACGCGCTGCTACTACTTCTACGACGCCAGCGTGCCGTGCAACAAACGCGAACCCGGCAGCGGTTGCCCGGCGAAGGACGGACTGAACCGCATTCATGCCATCTTCGGCGCCAGCGTGCAGTGCGTCGCCACTCATCCTTCGGACATGTGTGTCGCGCTGGCCGCACTGGAGGCGCTGGTCTACCTTCAAGGACGCGCAGGCTCGCGAGTCATCGAGTTCGCCGACTTCCACCGCCTGCCAGGCGAGTCGCCGGAGCGTGACAACCAGTTGGCCGATGACGAGTTGATCACCGCCATCGAGTTGCCAGCGGCCGGTTTTGCCCAGTACAGCCATTACCTGAAGATCCGCGATCGTGCGTCCTATGCCTTTGCACTGGTCTCGGTGGCTGCGGCACTCGATATGACCGGGCCGATCATCCGCGAGGCGCGTCTGGTACTCGGTGGTGTGGCGCACAAACCCTGGCGCGACAAGGCCGTGGAAAGTTTTCTGGTGGGCAAAGCCGTCAGCCGCGAGACCTTCAGCGCCGCCGCCGATGCCTTGCTGCAACACGCAGAACCCCTGGAACACAACGCTTTCAAGGTCAAACTGGCGCGTCGGGCAATCGTCCGCGCCCTGAGCGATGCCGCGCTGGGAGGGCAAGCCTGATGACTACTTTTACTCAACCCATGGGCCAACCGCTGGACCGCGTTGACGGCAAACTCAAAGTCACGGGGCAAGCGCGTTACGCCGGTGAGTATCCAGAGGAAGGCCTGCTGCATGGCAGTGTTGTTTCCAGCCGCATCGCCCGTGGTCGGGTGATCAGCATTGATGCATCGAAAGCATTGGCACTGCCCGGTGTCATCGCGGTGATCGATCATGTGAGCCGGCCGAAGATCGCCAGTTACGACAAGGATTACGACGACGCCGACTCCGCCGAAGGCTCCCCGTTTCGTCCGCTGTACAACGACCGGGTGCTCTACAGTGGCCAGCCACTTGCGCTGGTGGTGGCGGACAACCTTGAACTGGCGCGCCATGCCGGTTCCCTGGTGGTGATCGAATACGAAAGCGAAGCCCATCAGACCGATCTGTTGTCGACGCAGGAAGAAGCGCATCCCGCGCCCGCCGAACTGCCCAAGCCCCGTGGGAATTTTCAGGCCGAGTTCGCCGGTGCGGCTATCAGCCTGGATCTGAATTACAGCACCCCGATTGAACATCACAATCCGATGGAGCCGCACGCCAGCACGGTGCTGTACCAGTCCGATGGCAGCCTGCACATTCATGACAAGACTCAAGGGCCGCAAAACTGTCAGTCCTACGTGCAAAAAGTCTTCGGCCTCGAGAAAGAGCAGGTGAGGATTTTCGCGGCCTATGTCGGCGGTGCGTTCGGCTCGGGCTTGCGCCCTCAATATCAACTGCCACTCGCCGTCATGGCCGCGCTCAAACTGAAGCGCTCGGTGCGCGTGACGTTGACCCGTCAGCAGATGTTCACCTTCGGCTATCGGCCTCGCACGTTGCAACGACTGCAATTGGGCGCGGCAGCCAACGGGCGCTTGCTGGCGGTCGCGCACACTGCGATTGGCCAGACCTCGCGCTTCGAGGACTTTACCGAACATGTCGTGGAGTGGAGCGGCATGCTCTATCACTGTGACAACGTGCAACTGACTTACAAGCTGGTCCCCCTCGACGTGTTCACCCCGCTGGACATGCGAGCCCCCGGGGCCGCGCTCGGACTGATCGGTCTCGAGTGCGCCATGGACGAGCTGGCGTGCGCGCTGGCGATCGACCCGGTGCAGCTGCGTTTGATCAACTATTCGGAACGCAATCAGAACGAAGACAAGCCGTATTCCAGTAAGGAATTACGCGCCTGTTATGCACAGGGTGCCGAGCGTTTTGGTTGGGATGCGCGTAACCCCGAACCACGCAGCATGCGCCATGGCCGCCAATTGGTGGGCTGGGGGATGGCCGGCGGTGTCTGGGAGGCGATGCAGCAGAAAGCCAGTGCCAAGGCCAGCCTGGACCACGCGGGCCATTTGACCGTCAGCAGCGCGACGACGGACATTGGCACCGGAACCTACACCGTGATGACGCAAATTGCCGCGCAAGCGTCAGGCGTTTCGGTGAAGGACGTCACATTTGTCCTCGGCGACTCTTCATTGCCCACAGCACCGCTGCAGGGTGGCTCGTTCACCGTCTCGTCGGTGGGTACTGCCGTGCAACAGTCTTGCGAGGCATTGAAAGAAAAGCTGCTCGCGGTGGCACGGCAGACGCACCCGGCGTTCAGTGCAGTGACGACGGAGCAGGCGGTTTTCGAAGACAGCCAGTTAGTGTTCGGTGAGGCGAAGGTGTCACTGGCTGAGCTGGTCCGGAACAGTGGCGAAGCCACGCTGGAGGTCCAGGTGGATGCCGAGCCGGACAAAAAGCGCGAGGCGTATTCGACGGCGACTCACTCGGCAGTGTTCGTCGAGGTGTTTGTCGATGAGGACCTGGGAACGGTGAAGGTCAAACGCGTGGTCAGCGCCATCGCGGCGGGCAGGGTGGTTAACCCGAAAATGGCGCGCAGCCAGATTCTCGGCGGCGTGGTGTGGGGAATCGGAATGGCGCTGCACGAAGAGACGCAAACCGATCATGCGCTGGGCCGTCACATGAACCACAGCCTGGCCGAGTATCACATCCCGGTGAATGCCGATATCGGTGACATTGATGTGCTGTTCGTCGAAGAACACGACGAGATCGTCAATGCCCTCGGTTCGAAAGGCGTGGGTGAGATCGGCATCGTTGGCGTGGCTGCGGCGGTGGCCAACGCGATCTATCACGCCACCGGCAAGCGGGTGCGGGACTTTCCCGTCACCCTCGACAAACTGCTTTAGACTTTGGCTTCTTCGACAGGCACATACATGCGATCGCGGTTGGCCAGGGTCGGGAACAGTTTGATCCAGACGCCGGTCACCACGAGTGTGCCAATACCGCCCATCACAACGGCCGGTACGGTGCCGAACCAGTGAGCGGTCAGGCCGGATTCAAATTCGCCTAACTGGTTCGAAGCGCCGATGAACAGTCCGTTCACGGCGCTCACCCGGCCACGCATTTCGTCCGGGGTCTCCAGTTGCACGAAGGAGGCGCGAATCACCATGCTGATCATGTCCGCCGCGCCCAGCACCACCAGTACCGCGAGGGAAAACCAGAATGAAGTCGACAGGCCGAACGCGATCGTCGCGACACCGAACACGCCCACGGCAGTGAACATGACTCGCCCGACCTTGCGGTCCACGGAGAACCGTGCGAGCCAAAGCGACATCATCAATGCGCCCACAGCGGGTGCAGAACGCAACAGGCCCAGTCCCCACGGCCCCGTCAGCAGGATGTCTTTGGCGAACACCGGGAGCAACGCCGTTGCGCCCCCCAGTAAAACCGCGAACAGATCCAGAGAAATCGCCCCGAGGATATCCGGGCGACTGCGAATGAAACGGATGCCGGCCAACAGCGAGTCCAGCGTGGCTTTACCCTTGTTCAACGGTGTCTGGCGTGCCGGCAGGTTGAGCATCAGTGCGCAGGCAATGAGGTAGAGAATGACCGTCGGACCATAGACCCAGACGCTGCCGAAGGCGTAGAGCAAACCGCCGAGGGCCGGGGCGACGATGGTGGCCGATTGCTGGGCAGACTGTGCGGCGGCAACCGCCCGGGGAAACAGGGCGCTGGGCACAATGCTGGGCAGCAACGCTTGAGTGGTCGGCATTTCAAAGGAACGCGCGGCCCCCAGCAGGAACGCGAGGATGAAGATCATCTCCCGGGTGACATGATCGGTGGCGCTGCCGATAGCCAGTGACAGGGCGATCAGCGCTTGCAGTGACTGACAGATCGCCGCAACTTTGCGTCGGTCATAACGGTCCGCCACATGACCGGTGTGCAACATGAACAGCACCCTTGGCGCAAATTCCACCAGGCCCACGAGACCGAGATCGAGCACATTTCCGGTCAGTTGATACAGATTCCAGCCGATGGCGACGGTGAGCATCTGAAAGCCGCTGGCCGTGAATACACGGGCCAGCCAGAACGCGATGAAAGGGCGGTGATGACGTAACAGCAGGGGCGCTTGGCTGGGCATCTGAGGCGAATCTTGAGCGGGGTAGTCCCGAGATTATCACCAACCTGTAACTAGAAGTTGCGACCACGGCAAATTTAGTTAGCAAGACACCGATTCCCTGCTCACCCCCTTTCGCCCCGTAGCTACGGGCTAACCCGGTGGCGAGGGGATTTATCCCCGTCCGGCTGCGCAGCAGTCGTAAAACCTGAATGTAAGGTTTTCCTGATACACCGCGTCGGCTGATTTCACGACTGCTGCGCAGCCGGACGGGGTGGTGCGGCATTCCGATAAATCCCCTCACCACAAGTTCACGCACGAATGTGTCACGGCTTATGACCGCAGCCATGAGGCAACCTGTCACGCGGCAAAAGACCACACGGGTCCCCCTCAAAAATGGGACTACTCTTTCAACCATGCTTGATCCAGATCAAAACCTTTTGTGGAAATGATCCGGCGGCCAGATGGCCAGACTCCCTACGCTGTGATGATTGTAAAAAAAGAACGAATTTGAATTCGCCACACTCCATATCCGTGGGGGCAGTGGGTGCAGGCCGCAGGCCTACAGCCGGTATTACCTGACAGAGGAAGACTTATGTTCGGTTTGGAGGCGCTTGATCTCGCCCGAATTCAGTTCGCGTTCACCATCTCATTCCACATTCTGTTCCCGGCCATCACCATTGGCCTGGCGAGTTACCTGGCGGTGCTCGAAGGCCTGTGGCTGAAAACCAATAACGATACCTACCGCGACCTGTACCACTTCTGGTCGAAGATCTTTGCCGTCAACTTCGGCATGGGTGTGGTATCCGGCCTGGTGATGGCTTATCAGTTCGGCACGAACTGGAGCCGTTTCTCGGACTTCGCCGGTGCCGTGACAGGTCCGTTACTCACCTATGAAGTCCTGACTGCATTCTTCCTGGAAGCCGGCTTCCTGGGCGTCATGTTGTTCGGCTGGAACAAGGTCGGGCGCAACCTGCACTTCTTCTCGACGGTGATGGTTGCCATCGGCACCCTGATCTCGACCTTCTGGATTCTCGCCTCCAACAGCTGGATGCAAACCCCGCAAGGTTACGAAATCATCAATGGGCAGGTGATTCCGGTTGACTGGCTGGCGGTGATTTTCAATCCGTCGTTCCCGTACCGCCTGGCGCACATGGCAACCGCTGCGTTCGTCGCGACCGCCTTCTTCGTCGGCTCCTCGGCGGCCTGGCATTTGCTCCGCGGCAAGGACAATCCGGCGATCCGTACCATGCTCTCGATGGCCATGTGGATGGCATTGATCGTTGCGCCGATTCAGGCGGTCATAGGCGACTTCCACGGCCTTAATACGCTCGAACATCAGCCAGCGAAAATCGCTGCAATTGAAGGGCACTGGGAAAACGTCGGTGATGAACCGACCCCGCTGATCCTCTTTGGCTGGCCGGACATGAAGGCCGAAAAAACCAAGTACGCCGTCGAAATTCCGTACCTCGGCAGCCTGATTCTCACGCACTCGCTGGACAAACAGGTCCCGGCGCTGAAGGATTTCCCGCCTGAAGACAGGCCCAATTCGACCATCGTGTTCTGGTCGTTCCGGGTCATGGTTGGCCTGGGTTTCCTGATGATCTTCACCGGTCTGTGGAGCCTGTGGCTGCGCAAGAGCGACAAGCTGTACACCTCGCGTCCGTTCCTTTACCTGGCATTGTGGATGGGGCCTTCGGGACTGATCGCAATCCTCGCCGGGTGGTTCACGACTGAAATCGGTCGCCAGCCCTGGGTGGTTTACGGCTTGATGCGAACGGCGGATGCGTCCTCCAACCATAGTTTCCTGCAGATGAGCATCACCCTGATCATGTTCGTCGTGGTGTATTTCGCGCTGTTCGGTGCCGGCCTGGGCTACATGATGCGTCTGGTGCGCAAAGGACCGAAGATCGACGAAGGCAAGGAAACCAACGATGGCGGTCCTGGCAAGAAACGTACACCCGCCCGTCCGCTGTCCGCAGCGGACGACGATGCTGACGCTGACGCCGACCACAGCCTGACCAAGGAGATTTGAATCATGGGTATTGATCTTCCGCTGATCTGGGCCGTGATCATCATCTTCGGCATCATGATGTACGTGGTCATGGACGGTTTCGACCTGGGTATCGGGATTCTTTTCCCGTTCATCAAGGGCAAGACGGATCGGGACGTGATGATGAACACCGTCGCGCCCGTCTGGGACGGCAACGAAACCTGGCTGGTGCTCGGGGGCGCTGCATTGTTCGGCGCCTTCCCGCTGGCCTATTCGGTCGTGCTGTCGGCGCTGTATCTGCCGCTGATCTTCATGCTGATCGGGCTGATTTTTCGCGGCGTGGCTTTCGAGTTTCGTTTCAAGGCCAAAGACGACAAGCGTCACCTGTGGGACAAAGCGTTCATTGGTGGTTCGGTGGCTGCAACGTTTTTCCAGGGTGTGGCACTGGGCGCATTCATTGATGGGCTACCGGTGGTCAACCGTCAATTCGCCGGTGGTTCGCTGGACTGGCTGACGCCGTTCACTCTGTTCTGTGGTGTTGCTTTGGTGGTGGCGTATGCGCTGCTGGGTTGCACCTGGCTGATCATGAAAACCGAAGGCAAATTGCAGGAACAGATGCACAACCTCGCGCGGCCATTGGCGTTCGTGGTGTTGGCGGTGATCGGTATTGTCAGCCTGTGGACGCCGCTGGCTCATCCTGAGATCGCCTCGCGCTGGTTCACGTTACCGAATCTGTTCTGGTTCCTGCCGGTGCCGATCCTGGTGCTGGTCACCATGTACGGTTTGATCCGGGCCGTGGCGCGCAATGCGAACTACACGCCATTCCTGTTGACCCTGGTACTGATTTTCCTGGGCTACAGCGGTCTGGGCATCAGCCTGTGGCCGAACATCGTGCCGCCGTCGATTTCGATCTGGGACGCCGCCGCACCGCCGCAAAGCCAAGGCTTCATGCTGGTGGGCACACTGTTTATCATCCCATTCATCCTGGGCTACACCTTCTGGAGCTACTACGTGTTCCGCGGCAAGGTCACCCATGAAGATGGCTACCACTAGCGCACGGCCTGTGGGCGCAAAGCTTGCTCGCGATGGCGTCGAGACAGACGCCGTCAACCTTGAAGAGGAGGGTTTAAAGCCATGACTGGTAAGCATTCATTGGAGGAAATTGAAGCCGCAGAGAAAAAGCCTCTGTGGCAGCGACTCGGATGGCTGGCGATGATCTGGGTGGGTAGCGTGGGCGCGCTGTTTATCGTCGCGAGCCTGATGCGCATGTTCATGAACGCAGCAGGGCTGAGCACACATTGAGGTGCTGCAGCCCCTCAATAAAAAACCTCCAGCGTATGGAGGTTTTTTTTGCCTGCGATTTACTTGCGGGCTTTGAGGATCACGAACTTGGGCGTGGCCGCCACTTGCTCGACGCCACGGAACAGCCGCGCCAGTTTGCTGTGATAACCCAGATGACGGTTGCCCACGATGTACAGCGCACCGCCCACCACGAGCGCCTCCCGGGCTTGCTGGAACATGCGCCAGGCGAGGAAATCGCCCACGACTTGCTGTTGGTGGAACGGTGGATTGCACAGCACCACGTCCAGCGATTGTGATTCCTGTTCGGCCAGGCCATCACCGGCCCGCACGATCACATCCCTGTCACCCAGCGCTGCACGACAGTTTTCTGCAGCCGATTGCACCGCCATGAACGACTCGTCGACCAGCGTGTACTGCGCGTCAGGATTTTGCAGGGCGCTGGCAATGGCAAGAACGCCGTTGCCACAGCCCAGATCCGCGACACGAGAGGCGCCCAGGTTTTTTGGCAGATGCGGCAGAAACGCTCGGGTGCCGATATCCAGGCCTTCACGGCAGAACACGTTGGCGTGGTTGAGCAGTTCGATAGCGGGAGTGTCGAGCTGATAACGGGTCGGGTAGGGCGATACCGCTGCGACCCTGGCTTCAGCGGTCGCGATCAGTAGACGTGCCTTCTTGACGGCCAGCGAGGCATGGACCGGGCCGATGTAACGCTCAAGCAGGTCGCCGGCTGCGCGGGGCAGGTGTTTGATCATGGCGGCGGCGACCACTTGTGCGCCCGGTGCCAATTGTCCCTGAAGGCGTATCAGTTGCTCTTCGAGCAAGGCCAGGGTCTTTGGCACCCTGATCAGTACCCGGTCAAACGGCCCGGTGAATGGCTGGTTGGCGGGCACCTTCGGCACAGCATCAAATGCGTGGCTGTTCCGCAGCAGGTTCTTTTCCAGCCCCTGAAACGCCAGGAACGAGTCGCCGCTGCTGGTGACTTGAGTTTTGCCGACCAGGCTTGCGGCCAATGCTCCGAAGCTGTCGTTGAGCACCAGCACCCGGGTTTGCACGGTGGGTTGCTGTTCGGCCAGGTAGTTAAGCAGATACTCGTCTGCAGCATCGAATGCTTGTAGCGGCTCGTTCGGCTGCTCGGGCTGGCGGATCAGATCGAGTTGGGCAAAGGGGGTTTCAAGCAAAGGCATGGGCGAGGGGCTCTTGGTAATCAACGAATTCTCGCCGCCAGGGGCATTGTTGCGGGCGAATCCGGCCGAGTGTACTGCGCTGTAGAGGATTACAGGTCAACACTCGGAAAGGCTGCAAATGGTACGATTTTTTCTATTGAATTACTCGCAGGTTTTGTCAGCGGCCCAAGGTGTTGGTGAGGATTCCGACCTTGGCAGCCGCAATCACTGCTGAAATTTTGTTATTGACGCCGAATTTCATAATTGCGCTTTGCACATGGAAATTGACGGTGCGCGGGGTAACGTTGAGAATTTTGGCGCTTTCTCCCGCCGTCTTGCCCGCCGCTGCCAGCTTCAAGACTTCGATTTCACGTTCCGACAAGTGCGGTACTTCGTGATCGGCGACCTGTTTGGGCAACGTTTCTACGGCCAGCGCGTGCAGATGGCGCCCGATGAACACCGAAAAACCCAGATTATCGTAAAGCTCATATGTCGTGATCGGTTGATGGCTTCGGGCCAGGCTCAAGATGCTGCACAGACCACTTCTTTCATCGTGGAACGATTGAGACCACCCGTACTGCGAACCATGCTGCTCGAGTGCGTCCCAGATCCAGGTGGCTTCGGAAAACAGCTCTTGCGACCAGAGAATCGGAAACATCGATTGATTGCAATGCGCCACTATCGGGTTAAGTGCACCCAGGACTTTTTGCTTATACTTCGCGTTCAATTCGCCTGGGTAGTTGTCGAACTGAATCACGCTGGAAGTCGTTATTTTGTCCAAGTAACCAGTTGAAAAGGCACAAAATTTGAAACCGGTATTCTTGGCAAAAGTCAGCGAAATCTGGTACGCGTTTTGAATGTCCGTCGTAGCAGACAACTGTTTCATTTGTGTTTCTTTCCACTGGTCCATAGTGAAGCTCCAGTTACGGCTGCGGGTACACGAGGGGGTGCTTAGTGGATCCAAGATCCTGCACCCCGAAAAGTGTAGGATATTTCCTTCAGATGGGTAGTTATTATTTGGCTGTTGTTAGTGCTTTAGAAGTGAAGATTCAGTTCTAATACAGTATGGAGTGAGTTTTATTTATTGAATGTCATCTTTAATTTTACTCTGTGATAAGTTTGAACTAGTCGGTTAATACAGGCCGAATAAGTTAAAGTCATTACAAACCGTCGGTGTTTAATTTTTGTGCTTTGCGGGACACTGGGGGACCTGTTGATCGGAGCGCCCCATGACCGCCAGTGCAGAAAAATTCACTCGCCAAACCCTGCTCGACGTCCATTCGTTGACTCCGAGTCTGTTCACATTACGGACTACGAGGGATCCCGGCTTTCGTTTTCGTGCAGGCCAATTCGCTCGGCTGGGGGTCACCAAGGCGGACGGCAGCACCGTATGGCGCGCGTATTCGATGGTTTCGTCACCTCATGACGAGTTTCTCGAATTTTTTTCGATTGTTGTGCCGGGCGGCGAGTTCACCAGTGAGCTGAGTCGGCTTGAAGTTGGCGATACGCTGCTGGTCGACCGCCAAGCCTTCGGTTACCTGACCCTTGATCGGTTCGTTGATGGGCGTGATCTCTGGCTGCTCGCCACCGGCACCGGCCTGGCACCGTTTTTGTCGATCCTGCAGGACTTCGAAGTATGGGAGAAATTCGAGCGCATCATCCTGGTTTACAGCGTGCGCGAAGCCCGGGAGCTGGCTTATCGGGATTTGATTGAGGGGCTTGCTCGGCGTGACTACCTGGTTGAATTCGCTCACAAGCTGCAGTTTGTCCCCACCGTCACCCGCGAGTCGTACCCCGGAGCGTTGAACGGGCGAATCACCACGCTCATCGAGAACGGCGAACTGGAGCGCGCAGCGGGTATGGCGCTTACGCCGGAGCATTCGCGGGTCATGCTTTGCGGCAATCCGCAGATGATCGATGACACCCGAAAGATATTGAAGCTGCGCGACATGAACCTGAGCCTCAGTCGACGGCCCGGACAGGTGGCAGTAGAAACGTACTGGTGAAAAAAAACGGCGCCGGAAAGGCGCCGTTTCTGTTTTCAATCCTGCGTTCCGGGTCGATCGTTCCGGGCTTTGAGCAGATCGCGAATCTCGCCCAGCAGCACTTCTTCCTTGGTCGGAACCGGCGGCAGTGTTGGCGCCGCGGCTTCCTCGCGCTTCAGACGATTGATGGCTTTGACGCCCATGAAGATCGCGAAAGCGACGATGACGAAGTCAATGATGGTCTGGATAAATTTACCGTAAGCCATCACCACCGCAGGGATATCGCCGTTCGCTGCCTTGAGCGTAATCGCCAGATCACTGAAATCCACTCCGCCAATCAGCAAACCGATTGGCGGCATGATGACGTCGCCGACGAACGATGACACGATTTTGCCGAACGCGGCGCCGATAATGATACCGACTGCCATGTCGATCACGTTCCCTTTGACCGCGAAGGCCTTGAACTCACTGATCACGCCCATAGGTTTTTTCCTTGTTACAGATGAGGTTGGTGAAGGCAGTGTAAATCAGCAGAGTGCGTTCTGCCCGAAACAACTGCTTACAGAGCTTGCCTGCTATCGACCGGGTTAGCCGCAAAAAGTTTATAAAAGACCATCACCGCTGTGCGATCTGCGATCGTTTCGCGGAATGATGTGATGCTCGCCTGCGAGGAGTTGGGAGGACTGATGCCATTATTATCCGGCGGAAAAACAGCTGCCGGAAGGAAGTCGAATGGCTTGGATTAAACTCGTACTTTCACAGGGTAAGTTTGATAACGATTAGCAAATGCTTTGATAGTCGGCATGTCAGATGTATATCAATAATGACGATTGGTGGCATTCTAATATCGATGTTAATTGAAGTTGTACAAGGTTGTTTTGTTCGATAAAGAGCTGTACAGGGTTTGTGTATTAATTGTTGAGTACAGTGCCGATCTGTTTATTAGTTTGTACAGGTTTTTCTTAATAGCCACTGCGTGAATAAAACCTCGTCGTTCGATCAGGCAAGTGCTTAAACCCATTGGCAACTGATCCGGCTCAACTGCGCTATCATCGCGTTTTTTTGTCGGGAGTTAAAATGGCCAAGGCCAAGCGCATGTACGGCTGCACCGAGTGCGGCTCGACCTTCCCCAAGTGGGCCGGCCAGTGTGGCGAGTGTGGTGCCTGGAACACCCTGACCGAAACCATGGTCGAGAGTGGCGGCGCCGCGCCTCCCAGCGGTCGCACCGGGTGGACTGGCCAGCAGGCGCAGATCAGGACGTTGGCCGAAGTCAGCGTTGAAGAAATCCCGCGCTTCTCCACGGCCTCCAGCGAACTCGATCGGGTGCTGGGCGGTGGTCTGGTGGACGGCTCGGTGGTGTTGATCGGCGGTGATCCGGGCATCGGCAAATCGACCATTCTGTTGCAAACCTTATGCAACCTCGCCAAAACCATGCCTGCGCTGTACGTGACCGGCGAGGAGTCCCAGCAGCAGGTAGCGATGCGGGCCCGGCGCCTGGGACTGCCTCAGGATCAGCTGCGGGTGATGACTGAAACCTGCATCGAAACAATCATCGCCACGGCGCGGGTCGAAAAGCCCAAAGTCATGGTGATCGACTCCATCCAGACCATCTTCACTGAACAGCTACAATCGGCTCCCGGCGGTGTCTCCCAGGTCCGGGAAAGTGCGGCATTGCTGGTGCGCTATGCCAAGCAGAGTGGCACGGCCATTTTTCTGGTCGGTCATGTCACCAAGGAAGGCGCGCTTGCCGGCCCTCGTGTGCTGGAGCACATGGTGGACACCGTACTGTATTTCGAAGGCGAGTCGGATGGGCGGTTGCGCTTGCTGCGTGCGGTGAAAAACCGTTTTGGGGCGGTTAACGAACTGGGTGTGTTCGGCATGACCGACAAGGGGCTGAAAGAAGTCTCGAACCCTTCGGCGATTTTTCTGACGCGCGCGCAGGAAGAAGTACCTGGCAGTGTGGTCATGGCCACGTGGGAGGGGACCCGGCCGATGCTGGTGGAAGTCCAGGCCCTGGTGGATGACAGTCATCTCGCCAACCCGCGCCGGGTCACGTTGGGGCTGGATCAGAACCGCCTGGCAATGTTGTTGGCGGTGCTGCACCGTCACGGCGGCATTCCGACCCACGATCAGGATGTGTTCCTCAACGTGGTGGGCGGCGTGAAGGTGTTGGAGACTGCTTCCGACCTGGCGCTGATGGCGGCGGTCATGTCCAGTTTGCGTAACCGGCCGTTGCCCCACGATCTGCTGGTGTTCGGTGAAGTGGGCTTGTCAGGTGAAGTTCGGCCGGTACCCAGCGGTCAGGAACGCTTGAAGGAAGCAGCCAAGCACGGGTTCAAACGCGCCATCGTGCCCAAGGGCAATGCGCCGAAGGAAGCGCCGGCCGGATTGCAGATCATTGCCGTGACGCGTCTGGAGCAGGCCCTCGACGCTCTATTTGAGTGAATACAATCTCCCTGTAGGAGCTGCCGCAGGCTGCGATCTTTTGATCTTGATGTTCAGGAACAAGATCAAAAGATCGCAGCCTGCGGCAGCTCCTACAGGAAGCGGTCAAACTTCGATCAGTGCCCCCAACTCCCGCTCCAGCTCCTGCGGATCTCCCAGGTTGAACTCGATCAACCGCCGAAGGCGTTCAATGGATTCAAGGCTGATGTGTCGGCAGACGAAACCAAGCTGACCGTTTTCTTCGTGGGTCAGCTGTACGTCCATGGCGATGTCGATGTCATCGGTCAGATGAATATTCACGAAGAAATCCTTCGCTTGATCCCCAAGCCACGGCTCTGGTCGTTCAATTAACAACCCCTTCAGCGAAAGATCGATCAGCTTCACTGACCAGATCATTTCCCCTTGGCCCAGCTCGGTTTTTGCATCGAACGCGATTCGTTTGAAGCGGCGGCGATCGGCAGCGTGGTCGCTCATGGGGCAATCCTCGAAATGTTCGCTGACTATAGACCCGCATTGTCTTAGGCCGCCAGCACGGACAGGCCTCTAGACCAATGTCGGGGTATGGTCTTTGCCGTCAGGAGAGCTAAACTCGGGGTGGCTGTCTTTCTTGTCCACCCTGGCTGGAATCATAAAATGAAAAATAATAATAGCCTGCTACGCCATCTACCCTGGCTGCTGCTGGCAATCGTAGGAGCGTGCGCCCTGGGCGTAGTGGCATTGCGCCGAGGCGAGGCGATCAACGCCTTGTGGATTGTGGTCGCGGCAGTGGCCATCTATCTGGTCGCGTACCGCTATTACAGTCTGTTCATCGCTAACAATGTGATGCAACTCGACCCGCGACGGGCCACCCCCGCCGTACTCAACAATGATGGTCTGGACTATGTTCCAACCAACAAACACATTCTCTTCGGTCACCACTTCGCTGCCATCGCTGGCGCGGGGCCTCTGGTCGGTCCGGTGTTGGCGGCGCAGATGGGTTACCTGCCCGGCACGCTGTGGCTGATTGCCGGTGTGGTGCTGGCGGGCGCGGTTCAGGACTTCATGATCCTGTTCCTGTCCACTCGTCGCAACGGCCGCTCATTGGGCGACATGGTCCGTGAGGAAATGGGCCGTATCCCTGGCACCATCGCGCTGTTTGGCTGCTTCCTGATCATGATCATCATCCTCGCGGTGCTGGCGTTGATCGTGGTTAAAGCGCTGGCTGAAAGCCCGTGGGGCATTTTCACCGTAATGGCGACCATCCCGATTGCGATGTTCATGGGCATTTACATGCGCTACATCCGTCCGGGCCGCATCGGTGAAATTTCCGTCATTGGCGTGCTGTTGCTGCTGGGCTCGATCTGGCTCGGCGGGCAGATCGCCGCTGATCCGGTGTGGGCCAAAGCCTTCACCTTTACCGGGATCCAGATCACCTGGATGCTGATCGGTTATGGTTTTGTGGCCGCTGTGCTGCCGGTGTGGCTGATCCTGGCGCCCCGTGACTACCTGTCGACCTTCTTGAAAATCGGCACCATCATCGCCCTGGCAATCGGCATCCTGGTGACCATGCCAGACCTGAAAATGCCAGCCCTGACCCAGTTCATCGACGGCACCGGGCCGGTGTGGAAGGGCGGTCTGTTCCCGTTCCTGTTCATCACCATCGCGTGCGGTGCGGTGTCGGGTTTCCATGCGCTGATTTCTTCCGGTACTACGCCGAAACTGTTGGCCAATGAAGGCCATGCCCGTTACATCGGTTACGGCGGCATGCTGATGGAATCCTTCGTGGCCATTATGGCGATGGTCGCCGCTTCGGTGATTGAGCCTGGCGTGTACTTCGCCATGAACAGCCCGGCAGCGATCGTGGGTGGTGATGTGGTGACTGTTGCGCAAACCGTCAGCAGCTGGGGTTTCGCGATCACACCTGAAGCCCTGCAAGCGGTGGCCAAAGACATCGGTGAAACAACGATTCTGGCTCGCGCGGGTGGCGCTCCGACCCTGGCGGTCGGTATCGCACAGATCCTGCACAGTGTCCTGCCGGGTGAAAACACCATGGCGTTCTGGTACCACTTTGCGATCCTGTTCGAAGCGCTGTTCATCCTGACCGCCGTGGACGCCGGCACCCGTGCCGGGCGTTTCATGCTGCAGGATCTGCTGGGCTCTTTCGTGCCGGCGCTCAAGCGCACTGAATCCTGGACCGCCAACCTGATCGCCACCGCCGGTTGCGTGGCGATGTGGGGCTACCTGCTGTATCAAGGCGTGATCGACCCGTTGGGCGGGATCAACACCTTGTGGCCGCTGTTCGGTATCTCCAATCAGATGCTGGCAGGCATCGCGCTGATGCTGGCGACGGTCGTGCTGATCAAAATGAAACGTCAACGCTACATCTGGGTGACCATGCTGCCAGCTGTCTGGCTGCTGATCTGCACCGTGACGGCAGGCTTCATCAAGCTGTTTGACGCCAACCCGGCGATCGGCTTCCTGTCGCTGGCCAAGAAGTACAGCGATGCATTGGCCAACGGTCAGATCCTCGCTCCGGCGAAGGACATCAACCAGATGCAACACGTGATTTACAACGCGTACACCAACGCAACGCTGACGGGGCTGTTCCTGTTTGTGGTGTTCAGCATCCTGTTCTATGCGCTCAAGGTCGGTATTGCTGCCTGGGGTACCAAAGAGCGTACGGATAAAGAAGCGCCATACCAGGCTGTGCCGGATGCGTAATCGAGGATTGCAAACATGTTCAATGACCTGAGTCGCCTCGGTAAATACCTCGGTCAGGCCGCGCGCCTGATGGTCGGCATGCCCGACTACGACAACTATGTCGAGCATATGCAAACCAAACACCCGGACAAACCGGTGATGAGCTACGAGATGTTCTTCCGGGAGCGTCAGGAAGCCCGTTACGGTGGCAAGGGTGGGCCGAAGTGCTGTTGATCCGGTGGTCGGATTAGCAGCAATCTTGTGGGAGCTGGCCGGCTGGCGATGGCGGACTGTCATTCAACAGTGATGTTGAATGTTCAGCCGCCATCGCTGGCAGGCCAGCTCCCACATTTATTTTGTGTTGATACTTCAATTTGTGAGTCAGGAGATCCAGTTTGTCCTCTCCCATTCCAGTAACAATCCTCAGTGGCTTCCTCGGTGCTGGCAAAACCACACTGTTGCGCCACCTGCTCAAAGCAGAACACGGCCTGAAAATCGCCGTGATCGAGAACGAATTCAGCGACGCCGGCATCGACACCCAGCTGTTGGGTGACGAGCCTGTACAAGTGATGACGCTGTCCAACGGCTGTGTCTGTTGCACCATCCACACCGACCTGACCAAGGCGCTTTACCTGTTGCTTGAGCGCCTGGATAGCGGTGAAATTGCCTTCGACCGTCTAGTCATCGAATGCACGGGACTGGCCGATCCGGCGCCCGTTGCGCAAACCTTTTTCATCGATGAAGAATTGCGTGAGCGCTACATCCTCGACGGCATCATCACCTTGGTAGACGCCGCTCATGCCGACACCCATCTGACCCAGACCATCGCCCAGGCACAGATTGGTTTTGCCGACCGTCTGCTGGTGAGCAAGCGTGATCTGGTGGATGAGGCGACTTTCACCGCGCTGAGCGAGCGCCTGACCCGCATCAACCGTCGCGCACCCATTCGAGTGGTCGATCACGGCAACATCGACCTGGCCGAGTTGCTCGACGTCCGTGGCTTCAACCTCAATGCGGATCTGGGCGGCGGCATCAGCTTGCGTCCGGTGGCCAATTCGGCGCCTTCGATCGATCGCATTTCCAGCCTTGTGCTGCGAACTGACAAGCCGCTGGATATCGACAAGCTCAGCGAGTTCATGAACGAACTGCTGGAAGACCATGGCAAGCAACTGCTGCGCTACAAGGGGGTGCTGAACATCGCTGGCGAACCTCGGCGCATGGTGTTCCAGGGCGTGTTGAAGTTGTATGGCTTCGACTGGGATACCGAGTGGGCGGACGATGAACCGCGCGAAAGCGTGATCGTGTTTATTGCCGATGATTTGCCGGAAGAGAGAATCCGGGCGGGGTTTGCGAAGGTGGCGGTGGAGTAGGGGGTGAGAATCTTCATGCGAATGAAGCCCTCATCGCGAGCAGGCTCGCTCCCACATTTGATAGAGGTTGCCTGCTTTAAGTCGAACGACACAAAGCCAGTGTGGGCGCGAGCCTGCTCGCGAAGACTGCTTAACTGGCGACACGATTCTTGCTGGATTCCGATGGCGAGTTCAGTAACATGTTTTCCAGTGAATCCAGATGCCCCGTCAGCAACCTTTCGGCATCAAGCGCATCCCCTCGCTCAATGGCATCCAGCATTTTCCCGTGAACCTGCCAATCGCAATATTTCTCTTCTTGTAACTGAGTCTGTGCAATTGCCAGCGAAGTCAAAGGCACCAGGCTGTCCAAAAACTGCGCTAAAGGAGCATTGCCCGCCATTTCCGCCAACTGCAGGTGAAAGTCCCCGGACAGTCGAATGGCCGGACCCTGCTCGGAGCAACGGCGTTGTTTTTCGACCAAAACGTGCAGGGGTTTCCAGTCTTGTCGGCAACGTCTTTCACAGGCCAGTTGTACCAGTGTGGTTTCCGTCAACCGCCGTGCATGCAGAGTCTGTCGGGTTTGCTCGCGATCCAGCGACGCGACGCGGGGACGATGGTTGGGTTTGAGGACAATGATCTGTTGATGTGAGAGGCGGGTCAGCACTCCACGAATGTCGCTGCGTCGAGCACCAAACATCTGCGCCAGGCTTTCTTCTGTAAAGCGACTCTGCGCGTGAATGCGTTGTTCGAGAATGGCATCGAACAGCCGCGTATAAAGATCGTCCTTCTGCAAAGAAAACGGCAGGGCAGTCAGAGTCTGCGGTGAGGCGAAGCTGTTCATGGCCGGTCTCCGGTGTCTGTAAGGGGGGTCAACTGCCGAGATTGTCGTCCGGGATGTTCAGTTCAACGCCCATCCGCTGACCTTCTCGAAGAATATGTCGACGCATTTCGGCACTCGCCTGAGCGCTATTCTTGCTACGGATCGCACGTACCACTGCTTCGTTTTCTTCAAGGCGTTCAGCCAGGTGTTCGGGGGAATTGCGCAGCACCTCGGCGCTTTGCTTGAGGGCGTTGCTGGTTTGCTGCACCACGCTTTGGAAAATCGGGTTGGACGTCAGCGTGAACAGTTCTTCGTGGAAGGCGATGTAAGCGTTCACGCCGGCCTCGCTGTCGTTGGCCTCCAGTGCTTCGCGCATGTCCATCAAGGTCAGGCGCAGTTGGCCGACTTCCTTGCTGCTGATCGACTGCGCCACCAGGCCGACGATGAACGGCTCGAGGGTGTAGCGCAGTTGCAGCACATCTTCCAGGCTTGCGCCGGCCACCGCGCTGTCATGGCTTTGGCTGTCGGCGAGCGGAGCGTCCAGCACCACCACGCCTTTGCCCGGCATCGAACGCACCAGGCCAAGGGTTTCCAGAACGATCACGGCCTCGCGCAGGCTCGGGCGGCTGATGCCCAGTTGCTCGGCCAGCTCACGTTGCCCGGGCAGCATTTCGCCCTTGCGCCACTGACCACGGACCAGCGCGGCCCGCAGTTTTTCCACTACTGAATTTACGACGGTTGACGAGGTAATCACTGTTCGCTCCATGTCGCGATAAAGGTGCCCGCCCGCGGGGCAGGCACACGTTATTTAGAATTCCTGCTGATGCGCCGGTACCACCGGTTTTCTCGGCTGGAAGGTATAACCCACCTGACCGGAAAGCACCTTGTTTGCGCGCTGGATATCGATGTCTTTTTCCCAGCGTGCAATGGCCACCGTGGCGACGCAGTTGCCGATCAGGTTCGTCAGCGCCCGACCGATGCCCATGAACCAGTCCACCGCGAGTACCAGCACCAGGCCAACCACGGGGATCGCCGGAATTGCAGTCAGCGTCGCCGCCAGAATGACCAGCGCCGAGCCGGGGATGCCGTGTGCGCCTTTGGAGGTAATCAGCGACACCAGCAAAATCGTCAGCAGATCGGTCATGGCCAGCGGCGTTCCGGTGGCATTCGCGATGAAGACGATAGCGAGGGTCAGGTAGATCGAAAAACCGTCAAGGTTGAACGAGTAACCGGTCGGAATCACCAGGCCGACCGTCGAACTGCCGATGCCCAGATGTTCAAGCTTACGCATGATTTGTGGCAGCACGGCGTCGGACGAAGCGGTGCCCATGACGATGGTCAGTTCTTCACGCAGGTACTTGAGCAGTGGCCACATCCGCAGGCCGGACAGGCGCATCACCAGCCCGAGGATCAACGACACAAACGCGACGCACGTCAGGTAAAACAGGCCCACCAGGCTGCCCAGATGTTGCAGCGAATCCAGGCCATATTTGCTGGTGGTAAACGCAATGGCGCCGAACACGCCAATCGGCGCCAGGCGCACGATCATGCCCATGATGCGAAAGATCACGTGGCTCAGTTCATTGATGAGCCGGGAAATACCCGAGGCCGCTTCGCCGACCAGGTTCAGCGCGCTGCCGAACAGCACTGAAAACAGCAACACTTGCAGGATGTTGTTGTCAGCAAAGGCGCCGATGACCGAGGTCGGAATCAGGTCCATCAGGAACTGGGTGGTGGTGTGCATGTGCTGACCACGCTGGGCGATGTCGCCCATGTCGGCAGCAGAGAGCTGGTCCAGGTGAATGTTCGCGCCGCTGCCGATACCGGTGCTGAAGGCGAACACCAGACCGATCACCAGGGCGATGGTGGTCAGCACTTCGAAGTAGATCACCGACTTCAGGCCGATGCGTCCGACTTTTTTCAGATCGCCCGCGCCACTGATGCCGCTGACCACCACGCAGAAAACAATCAGCCCGATGAGCATCTTGATCAGTTTGATGAAGCCATCACCCAGGGGTTTGAGCTGAGCGGAGTATTCGGGAAGGGTCAGCCCGCAGACGATGCCGAGCACCAGTCCGAGAACGACTTGAAGGAAGATTGAACGCGAGCACCATCTGAGCATGGGAGGAATCCTGGTCGGTGTCCTGGCTGCCGTACGCTTGAAGCGCATCAGATACAGGACTTAATTATTGTGGTCTTACCGGTATGTCCAGTGCAGGCGCAGTCTACGCTCGGTTTTTTCGGGATGACAAGTGAAAATCGTAAAATTGGCATGACCGGTCTGACCAGCGGCCAAAGATCAAAAGATAGCAGCCTCTGGCAGCTCCAACACGGCGAGATCGCGGGCGAAAAAAAACCGGCCATCACTGGCCGGTTTTTTATTGCTGCGATTTAACGGTGCAATTAAGCGCCGTATACCGGCAGCTTCTTGCAGATGGCCTTGACCTTCTCACGAACGGCGTCGATCACCGCTTCGTTGTTCAGGTCTGCCAGGATGTCGCAGATCCAGCCGGCCAGTTCCTTGCACTCTGCTTCCTTGAAGCCACGAGTGGTCACAGCCGGAGTGCCGAAGCGCAGGCCGGAGGTGACAAACGGGGAGCGTGGATCGTTTGGCACGGAGTTCTTGTTCACGGTGATGAACGCTTTGCCCAGAGCGGCGTCGGCGTCTTTACCGGAGATTTCCTGCTTGATCAGCGAAAGCAGGAACAGGTGGTTTTCAGTACCGCCGGACACCACGTCGAAACCGCGCTCGATGAACACACCGGCCATGGCCTTGGCGTTCTTCACGACTTGTTGCTGGTAGGTCTTGAACTCAGGCTGCAGTGCTTCCTTGAAGCAGATCGCCTTGGCAGCGATCACGTGCTCCAGCGGGCCACCCTGGGCGCCCGGGAATACGGCGGAGTTCAGCTTCTTCTCGATGTCGGCGTTGGCGCGAGCCAGGATCAGGCCGCCACGTGGACCGCGCAGGGTCTTGTGCGTGGTGGTGGTCACGACGTCAGCGAAAGGCACCGGGTTCGGGTAGACGCCAGCGGCGACCAGACCGGCCACGTGAGCCATATCAACAAAGAGATAAGCGCCGACTTTGTCAGCGATTTCGCGGAAACGAGGGAAGTCCAGAATCTGCGAGTAGGCAGAGAAACCGGCCACGATCATTTTCGGCTTGTGCTCAACCGCCAGGCGCTCGACTTCGTCGTAGTCGATCAGGCCGTTGGCGTCGATGCCGTATTGAACGGCGTTGTACAGCTTGCCCGAAGACGAAACGCTGGCGCCGTGGGTCAGGTGACCGCCGTGTGCCAGGCTCATGCCCAGGATAGTGTCGCCAGCCGACAGCAGAGCCAGGTACACGGCGCTGTTGGCTTGCGAACCGGCGTGCGGCTGAACGTTGGCGTAATCGGCGCCGAACAGCTCTTTGGCGCGATCAATTGCAAGCTGCTCGACCACGTCGACGAACTCGCAACCACCGTAGTAGCGCTTGCCCGGGTAGCCTTCGGCGTACTTGTTGGTCAGTACCGAGCCTTGAGCTTCCATCACCGCTGGGCTGGTGTAGTTTTCCGAAGCGATCAGCTCGATGTGTTCTTCCTGGCGCTGAGCTTCTTGCTCCATGGCGGCAAAAAGGTCGGCGTCGTACTTGGCAATAGTCAAATCACGGCTGAACATGGCGGTCCTCAAGGATCGGGGCAGAAAAGGGGGGCATTCTAACCCAATGGGTTTTAGATGGCATATGAAAGGACATCATGTCGCAGACAAGTGGGCTTCATGACGGGATCAGCGGTGATCGTGCCGGCCTCATCGCGAGCAGGCTCGCTCCCACAGTAGGTTCAGCGGTCAAAAATCTTGTGTAATACCCAACCCCCCCTGTGGGAGCGAGCCTGCTCGCGATGAGGCCAGAAGCATCACTGCAAAGCCTCAATCAAACGCGAAGAGCGCATCAATGCTGAACTGTTCTTCAAACCGTTCAGCCGGCATGGGTCGCCCGAACAGATACCCCTGAACCTCATCGCAACCATGCTCACGCAGGAAATCCAGCTGCTCCTGGGTCTCGACACCTTCAGCGATCACGGCCAGATTGAGGCTGTGCGCCATGGCGATGATTGCCCGGGCAATCTGCGCATCCTGTTCTCCGGAGGGCAAGCCATCGACGAAGGTACGGTCGATTTTCAACACGTCGATAGGGAACTGCTTGAGGTAGTTGAGCGAGGAATAGCCGGTACCGAAGTCATCGACCGCGATGCTCAAGCCGAGATTTTTCAGCCCGTCGAGAATCTGCATCGCCTCGCTGACTTCACGCATCAGAATACTTTCCGTCAGCTCGATCTCCAGGCACGCCGGCGGCAGTCCGATGTCCTTGAGGATATTGGCGATACGCGTACCCAGTTGACCATCGGAGAACTGCCGCGCCGAGATGTTTACCGACACCTTGGGCACCCGAACCTTGGCCTGATGCCAGGTCTTGAGCTGACGGCAGGCTTCGCTGATCACCCAGTCGCCCACATCAACCACCAGGCCGAGCTCTTCGAGCACCGGGATGAAATCCCCCGGCGGCACCAATCCGCGACGTGGGTGGCGCCAGCGCAGCAGCGCTTCGGCACCGGTCAGGCGTTTGCCGTCGCCGCTGAATTGCGGTTGGTAATACAGCACGAATTCGTTCTGTTCGAGGGCGTGACGCAGGTCGCTTTCCAGTTCCAGGCGCTCCAGGGCGCTGGCATTCATGTCGGCCTGATAGAACTGGAAGTTGTTCTTGCCGCGTTCCTTGGCGTGGTACATCGCGGTGTCCGCGTTTTTCATCAACTGACTGAGTTCATTCCCGTCCTGCGGGCTCAGGGCGATGCCGATACTGGCCGTGACGAAGAACTCCCGGCCTTCGAGTACGAACGGTTTCACCAAGCTGGCAAGGATCTGTTCGGCCACATGTATCGCCCGGTTCAGCGCCATTTCACGGTTGGCCCGCGGCTGCAGCAACAGGGTGAATTCATCGCCACCCATGCGCGCCACGGTGTCGTCATCGTCGACGCAACCGAGCAGGCGTGTTGCCATTTCCTTGAGCATGCGATCGCCGGCGGCGTGGCCGAGGGAGTCGTTGATCGGCTTGAAGCGGTCCAGATCGAGAAACATCAGCACCACCCAGGACTTCTGCCGTTCCGCCGATTGCAACGCCGTATGCAGGCGATCCTGGAACAACGTGCGGTTAGGCAGGTGCGTCAGGGCGTCGTAATAGGCCAGGCGGTGAATCCGCTGTTCACTGGCCTTGCGCTCGCTGATGTCGCTGAAGAAACACACGTAGCTGGCCAGATCGCCTTCGTCATCCAGCACGGCGGTAATCCCCACCCAGGCGGGGTAGTGCTCGCCACTGCGGCGCTTGAGCCACACCTCGCCTTCCCACGTACTGTGCTGGTTCAGCTGTTTGAGGACGTAACGCAGATGGGCTTCCTGCTGGTCGTCGACGGTGAGCATGTTCGGCAATTGGTCGAGGACTTGCTCCACCGCGTAACCACTGACGCGGCTGAAGGCTTCGTTGGCCTGGACGATATAGCCGGCCGGGTCGGTAATCAGGATCGCCGACGTCGAGTGCTCGAATACCGTCGCCGCCATGCGCAGGTCTTTCTCGGCCCGGCGCTGCTGGCTGATGTCGCGACCTACGCCAAGCACACCTTCGAAGGCGTCGTGCTCATCCCAGACCAGCACCAGGCGCAGTTCGATTGGAATCTTGCGACCGTCGGCCCGCAGACAGTCGAACAGGTACAACTGGGTCTGCACCTGGTTGCGTAACAGCGCCAGCTGCTCCGGCTTGTCCAGCGCCTTGCTGACCCGATCCATCAGGCTATAAATGCCGGTCAGTTGTTGCGGGTTGGCGATGGTCGATTGCCAGCCGTTCTGGAAAATCGAGTCGACGTCGTAGCCCAGCACGGTGTGCACCGACGGGCTGACGTAATTGAGGGACAGCTTGCTGTCGGTGGAGAAGATCACGTCGCTGATGCTTTCGGCGAGCATCCGGTATCGCTGTTCGCTGTCGCGCAGGGACTCACTGGCTTCGATCTGTTCAGTGATGTCCTTGGCCACGCCGATGATACGGATGACCTGATTGTCCTTGTCCCGCGCGAGTGCTTGCTCGCGAATCTCGAAGCGCCGCCATTTGCCGTCCCGATGACGAAAACGCAGCTGGCACTGCATCAATTGACCGTAACCACCCTGGCGCTGGGTCTGTCGCGAACGGTGATAGAAGTCGGCATCTTCCGGGTGCAGCAGGATTTCCCAGAAGTACTCGCCCATCTGGTGCAGCTCGGTGCGGTTGTAGCCGAGTGTCTGGCCCAAATGGTGGTTGCTGAAAATCATCCGCTGGCTGATGACATCTTGCACATACAGGTGATCCGGCACCGTGCGCACCACGTCGGACCAGAACCCTTCACGCTCCAGCAGTGACAGCTCAATGAGCTTGCGGCTGGTGATGTCGGTAATGCTCAGGATCACCGCTTTGTAGTCGTCCCGATCCTCCGGCAAGCGCAGGACCAACCACAGATGCTGGTCGCGTCCACTGGCGTCCTGGAGCTTGATTTCCAGTTCGAGCTGCTTGTGTCGGTTCAGCACGGCGTCCAGTACCTGGTCGCCGATGGCAGTGCCGTCCAGAGGATTGCCGTCGATCAGCAGGTGCCAGGCTTGCTCGCAGGAATTGACGTTGAGCAATTGCAGGGCGACCTGGTTGACCTCGGTGATGCGCAATTCCTGCAGCAGTTGCTGACGTTGCGATGGCGTATCCAGCCAGGTTTTGAGGTGTTCGCTGCTGTGGATCTTCGCTTTGTCGAAAACGCTGATGAGCCCTGACACATCCAGTACGCACAGCGCGACGCCAGTGCCTTCGAAAATATCCTGATAGCGTCGACGGCCCTCGTGCAATTGGCGCTGACGCCGGCGCATGTTCAGCAGGACGATAAACGGCAGCAGCGAGAAAGCCAGTCCCAGCAGGCATTTGCCGATGAAGGCCGGCAACAGATGCTCAATAACGCGTTGACGGTCGAACAGTCCGCGTAGTTGCCAGTCGCTGCTGCTCAGAGGAACGGTGAGCACGCTGTTGGTTAGATCGTCCGGCGTCAGGGTTCCGGGTTCGGCCATGGGCAAAGCATCATCACGGCTGATGATCTGATGGGTGAGGCGGTTTTCCACCAGCCATAGCGGGCGGATGCCCGCTTCGTGTTGCTTGGTCAGGGAAGAGAAGAAGGTCGGTGTGAGGCGCAGGGCCCAATAACCCCGTGTACTGCCGCTGGCCTGGTGCAGCAACAGATGCACCACCGAACCGTCTTCGGCGTTGCTGAAATAGTGGGCCTGGGCGCGACTGCGCCGGACCAGTTCGCTCAGGTAGTCGGCGTCGTCGCTGCTTTCAGCACTGTCGCTGAGTATTTTTCCGGAGGGGCTTAACAGTGCCAGGCTGCGGACATCGGGCAGTGACTGCTGCACTTTGCGCAGCAGCGCCCGCTGTTCGTCGGCGCTTTGCGGTTGCTCGACGATCGGTAGCAGATTAAGTGCAATCTGCGCGTTAAGTGCCATGTTCAGGCTGACTTGCGACGCCAGGTCGGCGGTGTAGTCGATCGTGTACTGACGCTGGTTTTTCTGGGTTTCGCTCAGTTGATCGAGCAGTTGCCAGAAGAGCAGGGCGAGTAA
Organism: Pseudomonas sp. p50(2008); assembly: GCF_015351605.1. Lineage (NCBI taxonomy): Bacteria > Pseudomonadati > Pseudomonadota > Gammaproteobacteria > Pseudomonadales > Pseudomonadaceae > Pseudomonas > Pseudomonas sp. p50(2008). The sequence continues at coordinate 96,606 of NZ_JACMYF010000008.1, read as the reverse complement.
CAGTAATACGAGCGTTGCCAGCGCACCTTTCAACGTGCCGCGCAGGGGCGAGCCGGTCGCAAGAGACGGTGCGCTCGGGGCAGATGAAGGAGGGACGTTAGGCAAACTGAAATCCTGCGGATGGGCTGGACCGGCGCGACGTGCACTATAAGCCGGACGCCCGAAGGGCGGCTAGCATGCCTTGAGTTGTGGCAAAGTGCCAGCCCCGCTCGGCTGGACTGCCTTCCGTCAATCAGGTAGCTTTGCCGGTTACGCGGGAGCGTTCCAGCTCCTAGAATCAGACTTTTTCAGCGCGCACGCATTGATACCCATCAATCGTACGACGCGCACGGTCTGGCCGGGCATCGCCTGCGCTCCAATCATTCATCTGTCACTGACCCAAGGTTCTCCATGGCTCAATACGTCTTCACCATGCATCGGCTGGGCAAAGTTGTTCCGCCGAAGCGGGAAATCCTGAAAAACATTTCACTGTCCTTCTTCCCCGGCGCCAAGATCGGCGTGCTCGGCCTCAACGGTTCGGGTAAGTCCACGCTGTTGAAAATCATGGCGGGCGTCGATACCGAGTTCGAGGGTGAAGCCCGTCCGATGCCGGACCTGAACATCGGCTACTTGCCGCAAGAGCCGATCCTGGACCCGACCAAGACTGTGCGTGAAGTGGTCGAGGAAGCGGTCAGCGTGATCAAGAACGCCCAGGCGCGCCTGGACGAGGTCTACGCGGCCTACGCTGAAGAAGATGCCGACTTCGATAAACTGGCTGCAGAACAGGCCAAGCTCGAAGCCATTTTGCAAGCCAGCGACGGCCATAACCTGGATCGCCAACTGGAAGTCGCTGCCGACGCGCTGCGTCTGCCGGCGTGGGATGCCAAGGTCGAATTCCTGTCCGGCGGTGAAAAGCGTCGTGTGGCCCTGTGCCGTCTGCTGCTGTCCGCCCCCGACATGCTGCTGCTCGACGAACCAACCAACCACCTGGACGCCGACTCCGTCGCCTGGCTGGAGCACTTCCTGCACGACTTCCCGGGCACCGTGGTTGCGATCACGCACGACCGTTACTTCCTGGACAACGTCGCCGGCTGGATTCTCGAGCTCGACCGTGGCGCCGGTATCCCGTACGAGGGCAACTATTCGGGTTGGCTCGAAGCCAAGTCCAATCGTCTGGCGGCCGAGTCCAAGCAGCAGTCGGCCCACGAAAAAGCCATGAAGGAAGAACTGGAGTGGGTGCGCAAAGGCGCCAAGGCCCGCCAGTCCAAATCCAAGGCTCGTCTGCAACGCTTCGAAGAAATGCAATCGCAGGAATTCCAGAAGCGCAGCGAAACCAACGAGATCTACATTCCGGCCGGCCCGCGCCTGGGCGACAAGGTCATCGAGTTCAAGAACGTTTCCAAGGGCTATGGCGATCGCGTACTGATCGACAACCTGTCGTTCTCCATGCCTAAAGGCGCCATCGTTGGTGTAATCGGCGGTAACGGTGCCGGTAAGTCCACGCTGTTCCGCATGCTGATGGGCAAGGAAACACCGGATTCGGGCACCATCGAAGTCGGCGATACCGTGCAACTGGCCTGCGTCGATCAGAGCCGCGAAGACCTGGATGGCAGCAAGACTGTGTTCCAGCAAATCTCCGACGGTTCCGATCAGATCCGTATCGGCAACTACGAAATCCCGTCGCGCACCTACGTGGGTCGCTTCAACTTCAAGGGCGGTGATCAGCAGAAGTTCGTCAAGGACCTGTCCGGTGGTGAGCGTGGTCGCTTGCACCTGGCCCTGACCTTGAAAGAGGGCGGCAACGTCCTGCTGCTCGACGAACCTTCCAACGACCTCGACGTTGAAACCCTGCGTTCCCTGGAAGAAGCCTTGCTCGACTTCCCGGGCGCCGCCATTGTGATCTCTCACGATCGGTGGTTCCTTGACCGCGTCGCGACTCACATTCTGGCGTACGAAGACGACTCGCAAGCCGTGTTCTTCGAAGGCAACTACACCGAATACGAAGCCGATCGCAAAAAGCGCCTCGGCGAAGCAGCGGCCCAGCCGCATCGTGTACGGCACAAGAAACTGGCCTGATATCAGGTGGGTTGCATGAAAAACGGAGTCTTCGGGCTCCGTTTTTTTGTCCGGGTTTTGTCAGCGAGACCAAGGCGTGGCCATCGCGAGCAGGCTCACTCCTGCAATTGGAATGCGTTCCCCTGTAGGAGTGAGCCTGCTCGCGATGGCGGTGCACCTAACGGTGCATCCCCAAATTGATAATCCCCATTCAGGTGCGAAAATCAGTCTAAAAAGCAGCCTGATTTATATCCTGTGCACCATTTAATTTCATAAGTGCGACATTTCGCGCTGTTCCTGTGCGCGAATCGTTTGTTAAAGTCCGGCTCAATCTCCTCCAACGACAACAAATTTGCCGAGACTTTTCATGATCGAATCCGTTGAATCCTTCCTTGCCCGCCTGAAAAAACGTGACCCTGACCAGCCTGAATTCCACCAGGCCGTCGAAGAGGTCCTGCGCAGCTTGTGGCCTTTTCTCGAAGCCAATCCGCACTACCTGAACTCAGGCATTCTGGAGCGCATCTGCGAGCCGGAGCGGGCGGTGGTGTTTCGGGTTTCCTGGGTCGACGATCACGGCAAGGTGCAGGTCAATCGCGGATTCCGCATCCAGATGAACAGCGCCATCGGCCCATACAAGGGCGGTTTGCGTTTCCATCCTTCGGTAAACCTCGGCATGCTGAAATTCCTCGCGTTTGAGCAGACGTTCAAAAACTCGCTGACGTCGCTGCCCATGGGCGGCGGTAAAGGTGGCTCGGACTTCGATCCCAAAGGCAAAAGCGACGCCGAAGTCATGCGCTTCTGCCAGGCCTTCATGAGCGAGCTGTATCGGCACATCGGTGCAGACGTTGACGTGCCCGCCGGAGATATTGGCGTGGGTGCTCGCGAGATCGGTTTCCTGTTCGGCCAGTACAAGCGCCTGAGCAACCAGTTCACCAGCGTCCTGACCGGCAAGGGCCCAAGTTACGGCGGCAGTCTGATCCGTCCCGAAGCCACGGGTTTCGGTTGCGTGTACTTCGCCGAGGAAATGCTCAAGCGCACCGGCGAGAAAGTCGAAGGCAAGCGCGTGGCGATCTCGGGCTCTGGCAACGTCGCGCAATACGCAGCGCGCAAAGTCATGGACCTGGGCGGCAAGGTGATTTCGCTGTCGGATTCAGAAGGCACGCTGTACTGCGAAGCGGGTTTGACCGAAGAGCAATGGCTGGCGGTGCTGGAACTGAAAAACGTCCAGCGTGGCCGGATCAGCGAGTTGGCCGCGCGCTTTGGCCTGGAGTTCCGCGCCGGTCAATGCCCGTGGGACCTGGCGTGCGACATCGCATTGCCTTGCGCGACGCAGAACGAACTCGACGCCGACGCCGCTCGCACGCTGTTGCGCAATGGCTGCATCTGCGTGGCCGAGGGCGCGAACATGCCGACCACCCTGGAAGCCGTGGACCTGTTCATCGAGGCGGGTATTTTGTTCGCGCCGGGCAAGGCGTCGAACGCGGGAGGCGTTGCGGTGAGCGGGTTGGAGATGTCGCAGAACGCCATGCGCCTGTTGTGGACCGGCGGTGAAGTCGACAGCAAACTCCACGCGATCATGCAGTCGATTCATCACGCGTGCGTGCATTACGGCGAAGAGAACGGACGAATCAACTACGTCAAAGGCGCGAACATCGCCGGCTTCGTCAAAGTGGCTGACGCCATGCTCGCTCAAGGCGTGGTTTAAGCCGGTTCGATGCGCACGACCTCGATCATCTGATCACCGGCGGGGCGTTGCCACAGCACCTCGTCGCCGAGTTGCGCCCCGAGCAACGCACGGCCCAGCGGTGATCCCCAGTTGATCAGGCCTGCCGACGCATCGGCCTGATCCTCGCCCACCAGTTGCACCGTTTGTTCGGTGCTCTGTTCATCAGCGAAGGTCACACGGCTGCCGATCTGCACTTTTTGCGTCGAGCTCGCGGGCGTTACGACCTGAGCGCTGTGCAGGCGCTGGTTGAAATACCGTAAATCCCGTTCCAGGTCGGCTTGACGCTGTTTGTCCGCCTGTTCTCCTTTGGCCGATTGCTCGCTCAGTTGCAGTTGCAGCTCGGCGACTTTCGCCTGCAATTGGTTCAGCCCCGTGGGCGTCACGTAATTGGGCTGCTCGCTCACCTGTCGTTCGACCGGCTGATCAGCTTGCGCTGCGGCGTTATCTTCATTGACGAAGGCGCGACTCATGGTTTTCTCCCGTTATTGGGTTTGGGCCATGTTCGCAGGCATTTAGTTTCGGCGGATACCTGTCAGCGACTCATTGCGAGCGATAGGCGCGCGCGGCGTCCTGGTCTTTTTGCTGTTGCCAGGCTTTGTCGCGGTCATCCCAATGGTGGCTGCGATAGTCATCGCGATCCTTGTTCTCAAGCATGGCCTGGCACTGGCGAAAGCCATCACTCCAGCCCTCGGCGTATTGCTTGTCCTTGAGATAGCGCGGGACGTTCTTGCGAAACTCACCGGTGATGGCGCCGCCCGCTTGTCGACCACTGCTGCAACCGTCATCGAACCCATCGGCGAATGCCGGTGGATACCCCTTGGCGATCAGATCTTCGTGGGTTGTCTGGCAACCCGCACTCAACAGCAAAACCCCCAGCACAGCCATGCAACGCCACATCTCGTACTCCCGGGCCGTTTAACGGCCTATGGGAGAAGTCTAGGTGTGGATTCGTGAGCCGGATGTGAAAGAAAGATCAAAATACTGCAGCCCTGTAGGCGCAAAGCTTGCTCGCGATGGCATCAGCGCGGTCGTGCACGCACATTGAGGTGATGCGATCGCGAACAAGCTTTGCTCCTACAGGTTGAGGGGATCAATAGTGATACCACTTCACCTCAAGCATGACCTCGGTCTCAGGCGTCGCCACATGGCTGAATTCACGCTGCGCACTCAGGCGCAATCCAAGGTTGCGCGACAATTCCCACTGCTGATTCAAGCTCAAGCTGCGGCGCACTTCGCCGTTGGTGAAGTAATCCCCCTTGGCCTCCAGGCTGAGGTTGCCCAGCGGATTTTTCCACAGCACGCCGGTGTTGAAACCTGACGCTGGTGAAACAAATTCGGCGAAGTCATTGTTGTGTTCGACCCGCACAGTGCCCAGGGCAAAACCCAGCACATCTTCACCGAGCTGCCAGGTACCACCGCCGCCGCCGTTGACGTGGCTGACCAGCGTTTCATCGTCATGCTTGCCCGGTACACGCTCCAGTCCGCCAGTGACTTGCCATGAGAGCGGTTGCAGCAACTCGTTGCGCGGCGTCAGGGAGCGGATGGTCGCCAGATCAAGCTGCTGAAACTGCCAGCGATTGCCTTCGTACTGGCGCAGTTTCATCTGCAGGATTTCGATCTGCGCGCCCAGCGGGAAGCTTTCAGCATTGTCGTTGAGGTCGTGATAGGCCATGCGCAAGCCGTACTCGGCAAACGCCTCGTCGCCCCGGGTGCCGAGGCCGGCCTGCCAGGTGCGCGATTCATGACCGTCTTCGGGCAAGCCCGGGCGTGGAATATCGAGATCCGGCGCGGGGTTCTGGTTGATCGCCCGAAGCAGTTCGAAGCTGCGCTGAGCCCGCTCAGGATCGCGCTCCTGGCCGTTGGCGCGGTAGCGTTCCAAACGGTAAGAAGCGTCGATGATCAGCGCCTGACGGTCGCGTGGTTGCGCCTTGAACGCTGGGTCTTGCAATTGTTTCTGATCGGCGCTGACCTTCAGTACCCATTGCTGCTCTTCATCGGTCAACGGCTCGGCACGGCTCAACAGTTCGCGTTCGCGGGACGGACGATACTCGATGGACTCCACCAGGCCGGCTTCTTTCACGGCTTTGACGGTGTCGGTCGGAATGGCGGTCAGCGGGAACTGTTCGGTCAGGCGCAAGCTTGGACGTGCGACCTGGAGCAATTCCAGCAGGCGATAGGAGCAGTTTTCGTCGAAGAAGAAATAGTCGAACTGGATCTGTTTCAATTCCCAGACATGCTCGACCATGCGCGCGGTTTCTGCCTGTGTCAGGTTCAGCCGGTATTCCCACAGATCGCGGTTTTCGAGGCTGCGGTACTCCGAGAGTTTTTCCTGATACGGCACCAGCGCAAACAGCCCTGGGTAGCCCCCCATCAAGCCTTTCCAGGCATAGAGAATGCTGTTGTCCGAGCCTTCGATGTAGGCGCCGAAGTTGATCGCGTAGCTGAGTAGCGACGTCTTGTCGCTCTGAACATCGGCCTGGTCGATACGCAGCAGGGTGTGGCCGAACATCGACGACGGGCTATTGAGGTAGGCCGCAGGGAAGATCATCACGGCACTGTGGGGCGAGACGTCCTTGAACCACTGCTTGAATTCAGCGCATTCGAGCGTCGGCAGATCGGTCAGGTTGAGCTGTGACTTCAGCCAGCGGGTGCGGGACGGATACACACACTGGGCGTGTTTTTCTCCCGCACTGGCCGGCGCGTACAGCGCTTGCACGGTGGCTGCGAGTTCGCGGTCCGGGTGTTCATTGCCGTCAGGGGCGATAAAGAATTTCTTGTCACTGACGTAACTGCGCCAGCCACCGAGCTTGGCGGTTTCGTAGTGGCCCAGGGAAATCCAGAAAGGGTCGTTGGCCAGTTGCTGCAAACGTTGAGGGTCGATGTGTGGCGCGGCGGACAGCGGGGCGCAGACACAGAGCGCCAGCCAGGCAAGGCGTTTGAGCATAGTGGGCAACTTAGAGTTCGAGAATAAAGACCCAAAAGTGCGGGCCAAAAAGAGCCAGGTTCAAAAAATAAAACCCGCTCCTCGAAAGGAACGGGTCGGTCGAGCTTAAGCTTGAGTTGCGTACTTGGCCAGACGAGGATCGGATTTCAGGATGGCCAGGGTGTTGGTATGCACGTCTTCAGCGGTTACGTCAGCCTTGCTGAAAATTTGCTGGAAGTGCTCGTGAGTCACAGCAGCGAAGTGCGCACGGTCTTCCGGCGCCACGCCCAGTACCACGGCATAGGTAGTCAGCGCTTCGCCGTTACCTTTGGCCATGTCTTCGGACAGCTCGTTCATCATGCCATTCATGGCAAACCAGGATTTGCCGCCATAGGTCAGCGACGCGTTGGTCGAGCAACCGTTGGTGCCGGATGTCATACCAAACGTAGCGTTACCGGAAGTGCCGTTGGTGGTGGATGCCAGGAAGTGAGCCGGAGTGCCACGCTGACCTTCGAACAGCATGTTGCCCCAACCGCAATCCGGGCCGCCTGGCGCCTGAGCCATGGCGTTGATGGATACAGCGGTGAAGAGAGTACCGAGAAGAATCCGTTTCATAGCTTTGTTCTCTTTATGTGCATACCAATGGACAGGGTCTGGCCCGATCTGGCGCCAGTGGGCCGGTTATTGTTCCAGCCGCGCAATTTGGAGTTTAGGCACGTTCCAAGGGTTCCGTGATTTTTTGCAAAACATTTGATCTAAACGCTGTTTTTCACCCGGCCCGCCTGGAGATGGCGGGTTGTCTATGCTTTGCCTATAGGCGCGCCTTGCAAGTGGGGTATGGGCAGCGCCAGAATGCCGCTATCTGCCCCGCCTGATGTAAGGAAGCCCGATGCCTGATCCTGTTGCTGCCAGCTTGCGTCTAGCGCCTGAAGCGCTAACCCGTCCGTTTTCCGCTGAACAGTTCAGCTTCTCTACCACCAATGATCTGGAGCCCTTTCGCGGTGTGCTCGGCCAGGAACGTGCGGTCGAAGCCTTGCAGTTCGGCGTGGCCATGCCACGCCCCGGTTACAACGTTTTTGTCATGGGTGAGCCCGGCACTGGCCGGTTCTCGTTCGTCAAACGCTATCTGAAAGCCGAAGGCAAGCGCCTGCAGACCCCGGCGGACTGGGTCTACGTCAATAATTTCGACGAACCGCGCGAGCCCCGAGCGCTGGAATTGCCATCGGGTACTGCCGGTGCGTTTATCGGCGACATCAACGGTTTGATCGACAACTTGCTGGCGACATTCCCGGCGGTGTTCGAACACCCGTCCTACCAGCAAAAGAAAAGTGCCATCGACCGCGCCTTCAACCAGCGCTATGACAAGGCACTGGACATCATCGAACGTCTGGCGCTGGAGAAGGACGTCGCGCTCTACCGCGATGCCAGCAATATTGCGTTCACGCCGATGGCTGAAGGCAAGGCACTGGATGAAGCGGAATTTGCGCAACTGCCCGAGGCGGATCGTGAACGCTTCCACGACGACATCTCTGGACTGGAAGAGCGGCTGAACGAAGAGCTCGCCAGCCTGCCGCAATGGAAGCGCGAGTCGAGCAATCAACTGCGTCAGCTCAACGAAGAAACTATCACGCTGGCCTTGCAGCCTTTGCTGTCTCCGTTGTCGGAGAAATACGCAGAGAACGCGGCCGTGTGCGGCTATCTGCAAGCAATGCAGGTGTACCTGCTCAAGACCGTGGTCGAGCAACTGGTGGACGACAGCAAAGTCGACGCCGTAGCCCGCAAGATGCTGGAAGAGCAATACGCTCCGAGCCTGGTCGTGGGGCATTCGTCCAGTGGCGGTGCGCCGGTGGTGTTCGAGCCGCACCCGACATACGAAAACCTGTTCGGCCGCATCGAATACAGCACCGATCAAGGGGCGCTCTACACGACGTATCGCCAGCTGCGACCGGGTGCGTTGCATCGGGCCAATGGTGGTTTCCTGATACTTGAAGCGGAAAAGATGCTCAGCGAGCCGTTCGTGTGGGATGCGCTCAAGCGTGCCTTGCAATCGCGCAAGCTGAAGATGGAGTCGCCGCTGGGTGAGCTGGGCCGTCTGGCCACGGTAACGCTGAACCCGCAACACATTCCGTTGCAGGTCAAAGTCGTCATCATTGGCGCTCGCCAGTTGTATTACACGCTGCAGGACCTTGATCCGGACTTCCAGGAGATGTTCCGCGTTCTGGTGGATTTCGATGAAGACATCCCGATGGTCGACGAGAGCCTGGAACAGTTCGCCCAGTTGCTGAAAACCCGAACATCGGAGGAGGGCATGGCGCCGCTGACCGCTGATGCGGTGGCACGTCTGGCGACCTACAGTGCGCGTCTGGCTGAGCATCAGGGGCGTCTTTCGGCGCGTATAGGCGATCTGTTCCAGTTGGTCAGCGAAGCGGATTTCATTCGTCACCTGGCGGCGGATGAGATGACTGATGCCGGACATATCGAACGTGCGCTCAAGGCCAAGGCGACCCGCACCGGGCGAGTTTCGGCGCGGATTCTCGATGACATGCTGGCCGGGATCATCCTGATCGACACCGATGGCGCGGCCGTGGGCAAATGTAACGGGCTGACCGTATTGGAAGTCGGTGACTCGGCATTCGGTGTGCCGGCGCGGATTTCCGCCACCGTGTATCCGGGTGGCAGCGGTATCGTCGACATCGAGCGCGAGGTCAACCTGGGCCAACCGATCCACTCCAAAGGCGTGATGATCCTCACGGGTTACCTGGGCAGTCGTTATGCACAGGAATTCCCGCTGGCGATTTCCGCGAGTATCGCGCTGGAGCAATCCTACGGTTACGTGGATGGCGACAGTGCATCGCTGGGCGAGGCATGCACACTGATTTCGGCCTTGTCGAAAACGCCGCTCAAGCAGTGTTTTGCGATTACCGGGTCGATCAACCAGTTCGGTGAAGTGCAGGCGGTGGGCGGGGTCAACGAGAAAATCGAAGGCTTCTTCCGGCTCTGTGAAGCGCGCGGCTTGACCGGTGAGCAAGGCGCGATTATTCCCCAGGCGAACGTTGCGACCCTGATGCTCGACGAGAAGGTGCTGGCCGCGGTGCGTGCCGGGCAGTTCCATGTGTACGCGGTACGGCAGGCCGATGAGGCCTTGAGCCTGTTGGTGGGCGAGCCGGCGGGTGCACCTGATGAGAACGGCGAGTTCCCTGAGGGCAGTGTCAACGCGCGGGTCGTGGAGCGCTTGCGCGTGATTGCGGAAATGATCAGTGAAGAAGATCTGAAGGAAGCAGAAAAAGAAGCGGCGCTGGAGGCACTGGTAGAGGCCAAGCCTGCGTAACCCATAACCCCTGTATGAGCAAAGCTTACTCGCGATGAGGGATTAACGTTCAACATCAGGTTGAATGAAAGTCCGCAATCGCGAGCAAGCTCGGCTCCAACAGAAAGCCGTAAAGTGACATCAAACTGACGTCAAACTTCACACAATGACCGCTCGGCGCCTTCTGGTCTCAGTTGGCATGCTAGCCATACTTTTCTTCTATTCTCAGCTCAAGGATATCGACAGTAATCACTGGATCGAGACAGCCTTCTCGTGGGGGCTGAATACCGGATCTACCGAGGGTCGCCGCCATGTCGCGCAACCTCTGCCTCACCCGTCAATGCCTGGGCCTTGTGACCCGGATCGAATGTGCCATCCGCCCGCTGGCGGGGGATACGGGCATGTGGACATTACTTTTTGCCGCTGGAATGGCCGGCGAACAACCTTCAGCCATCAAAGCCCAAGGGCCGTTTCATGGGCCTTTCGTGGCCGAATCGATCCTCGACACCATCGTTGAAAGCCTGACGCTACATGGTTACGAGCTGGCCGATGACCCGCAAATCTGGTGCCTGCATCTGCAGGCCCAGCTGCGGGAAATCAATGGCGGTCGCAACCGCAATCCCGGTGGTTTCGAGTTCCGGCCTGATCATTGAATCCGGTCATTGGGATAGCTATTGAGCAAGGCTGGACGTATCAGCCTTGTCGAGCTTGACCTCGAAACCGTATTGCACGGTGGTGAGATCGGTTCGTTGATAGGTTTCCAGTCGGGTGGGGCGCCCGTAAAAATAATGCACGCCTACCAATGCCGGGCCTTCCGCGCTCGCATCATGGCTGACTGAAAGAATTTCCTTCAAATAATTGCCGCTGTCGTCCCTGGCGAAGAAACGCCAGTCCTGGGCGGGATAAGTCTTGAGATCGACCACCAGAGCGTTGCCTTTGAGCTCAAGGCCTTTGGGCAGTTGATGGGACTCCAGGGTTTTCTGCTCCACGGTGGCCAGGAATAGCGGCATCGAGCCCACGACGTACGCGGGCGTCTCGGGAAACAGATTCAGGTCGTAGGTGATGGTGCCGCGCAACGGATCGACCTGGTAAGCCTCAGGAGGCAGTTCGATCGGCTCATCGCGTTTGCCTTGACCGTCTTCGGTAAAAAAGCTGACAGGGCTGTCACCGGGATTGAAAGAGTTGCCGAGCAGTTCGTCATTGAAGCTTTTGGCATGATCGAACTCGATGCGCGCCGCACTTGGGTCTTCGACCGACTGACGGATGCTGACACCTTTTTTCAACTGGTCTTCTTTTAGCGTCGCGCCTTTTAACCAGGTCGGCGCCTGGTCGTCATAGACCACCACGGGGAGATTTAACGTCTGGATGGTTTTTTCCGTGGTGTGTGAATCGAACCGACGAACTGGCAGGTTCAGGTCCTTGCGGGTGACCGTGGCAGCCGAGAAGTCCAGTACGTTGACTTCGAGGGTGTCGATCGGTCCGTTGAAATACACCTTGGAGTAGTGGTGGGTTTGTTGTTTTTCAAAGGCGCGTTGTTCTTCATCGAGCTGCTTTTCGAACGCCTCGCTCCACTCCTTCTGCTGTTGCATGCGTGCCAGTTGTTTTTGATAGAAAGCGATCTGCTCGGCGGTTTCGTTTATCGACCCTGAGCGCGAGAGAAATTGCCCGGTGGTGTCCTTCGCCTGAACGACCAGCGGATTAAGTGGTGTTTCGCTCACCTCGGGCGCTAATGGCGCGCTGTTGTTGAATTCGATCTCTGCATAGTTGTTTTCAAGTTTCAGCAACTTGACGCTGAGGTTGTCATTGGTGCGTGTCTGGCCGACGTCTTTTTTCGTCAGGTCAAAGCTGTACAGCCGGCGTGGCGCAATCACTTCAACTTTGCCTTGGAGGCTCACCGGTTGCGGCTGATTTTTGTTTTCGACGTCGAGGCCATCGATGAAGGGGTAGGTCACCGTCAGATCATCGGGATTGGTCAGGTTGGAGCTTGAGGGGCTCAACTGGATGCCGGGGTCGGTTTCCGACCACTCAGGCTGAAATGGAATCACGCGCTTATTGCTCAGGGTTACCGATTGCCATTCCAGGCCGTGAGGGAAGAGAAACGCGTCGGGGATATTGAAACTGAACGGGAACACCGGCTGCAGATCGGTCAGGTAGTCGGAGCTGGAATCCTTGTGCAGCACAAACAGGCCGGAGATGTAGGTGTCGACCAGCGCCTGAGGGGTGGGGTAGTGCTTGAGCACGGCCAGTGCATCGTCGCTGTATCCGGTTTCCACAGGTTTGCTGTCAAGCTTGAGTTGCGCCCGTTCGAGCAACAGCAGCGAGCCGCCGAGTTCGGCCACGGCGCCCTTGAGCTTCGGATCCTGGATGGCATCCAGTGATTTTTCGAATTGCGCAGTCTTTTCTTCGAGGCTGATCTCGCGTTTCTCATCGCTGGGCGAGCAACCACTCATCAGCAGGGCGAGGCAAATGCCGGCACTCGTTAAAGGTAATCGCACATCCATTTTCCAGTCTTCCTGTCCGTTGCAGCTGGGCTGTCAATAGTTTGGACACTAGCAGAAAAACCTTGTGACAAACGCGCAGGTTGCGGATTCCGGACGGTTTCTGGGTGTAACGAGCGGCTGTTATACTCGCGGCCATTTCCAGCCCTTGTGTGAGATTCAATGGAACGCTTTATCGAAAATGCAATGTACGCCTCCCGCTGGTTGCTGGCGCCGATCTACTTCGGCCTGTCGCTCGGCCTGCTGGCGTTAGCGCTGAAATTCTTCCAGGAAGTGTTTCACGTCATCCCTAACGTGTTCTCCATGGCGGAATCGGATCTGATTCTGGTGCTGTTGTCGCTGATCGACATGGCGTTGGTGGGTGGTTTGCTGGTGATGGTGATGATTTCCGGTTACGAGAACTTCGTCTCCCAGCTGGACATTGATGACGACAAGGAAAAGCTCAACTGGTTGGGCACCATGGACTCGTCTTCCCTGAAGATGAAAGTTGCGGCGTCTATCGTGGCGATTTCGTCCATTCACCTGCTGCGGATTTTCATGGACGCCAAGAACGTCGATCCCGAGCATTTGAAGTGGTACGTGATCATTCACATGACCTTCGTCATTTCGGCGTTTGCCATGGGTTATCTGGATAAGCTGACCAAGCACTGACGCACCCCGTTCTGCAGGAGCAAAGCTTGCTCGCGATCAGGGTCAATTCGGTTTCACTTCAAACCGCAGGGATGCCATCGCGATCAAGCTTTGGTCCACAGACAAGTGTGAAACTGACAAGCGGTGTGGTTTATGGCTTGTACTTTGATGCGGCGAGGCATATGCCTGTAAGGGTCCTGGTTCGCCACTGTCTGAGGTGCGTTCATGAACCTGCAAGAGCTGAATGCCTTTGCCATCGCCGGTAAGGTCGATGAGCTGAACCTGATATCGCTGGAAGGCGGTATTTATCTGTTGGAGGCGCGCATGCACGGTGCCGCCTACCCCTTGAGCGATGCCAGCGGTGGCATGTTCCACTTGCGCTCAGTGGAACACGCGCGTGAAGTGTTGCACGCTTTTCCAGCCTTGCCTTTCAACCTTGTGCACACCTCGGTGCATGACGAGATGTGCGGGCTGGGTGCCAGTGCCGAGGAGAGCCTGAAGGTGCCGATCGCCTTTCGTTCTGCATGGCACAACTGACGCCTCTCATCAACGCAATGGCATCTGTGCTAGTCTGCTGGCCCTTTTGGTTCCGGGCGCTCCGGGATGCGCTGTGCAAGCACGGCATGTTCCTGGGCCGTCCGCACAGCGGAGCAGTGTCATGTCCGAAGTAAATCTGTCCACCGACGAAACTCGCGTCAGCTACGGTATCGGCCGCCAGTTGGGCGACCAACTGCGCGACAACCCGCCACCGGGCGTTAGCCTGGACGCGATCCTGGCGGGTCTGACCGACGCCTTCGCCGGCAAGGAAAGCCGCGTAGGTCAGGAAGAGATGTCCGCGAGCTTCAAAGTCATTCGTGAAGTCATGCAAGCCGAAGCAGCAGCCAAAGCTGAAGCAGCGGCGGGTGAAGGCCTGGCATTCCTGGCTGATAACGCCAAGCGTGACGGCATTACCACCCTGGCTTCCGGCCTGCAATTTGAAGTGCTGACCCAAGGTGATGGCGCCAAGCCAACCCGTGAAGATCAAGTGCGCACCCACTATCACGGCACTCTGATCGACGGCACTGTGTTCGACAGCTCCTACGAGCGCGGTCAGCCTGCTGAATTCCCGGTGGGCGGCGTTATCCCGGGTTGGACCGAGGCGCTGCAACTGATGAACGCCGGTAGCAAATGGCGTCTGTACGTGCCGAGCGAGCTGGCTTACGGCGCTCAAGGCGTTGGCAGCATTCCGCCGCACAGCGTACTGGTGTTTGACGTCGAGCTGCTCGACGTTCTGTAAAGCTTTTGCTTCTGTGGGAGTAAGGCTTGCCCGCGATGGTATCACTACGGTTTCGATCCGGAACCGAGTCGACTGCATCGCGAGCAGGCTTTGCTCCCACAGCAGTTTGCAGTGACTGTCACAGTTCGAGCTTGTGATGCAGTTCATTTGCCGGGCGCAACGCTCGGGCATAACAGAATAGAAACAGGTTACGCACCAATTCCTTGAGCACCATCGGCTCGCTGGAACTCAAGCCGATGACGTCCAGGTCACCCTGATCCTGCAGCTCGTTCAAGGCTTCCTCTTCAAGTACGGCACACACTTCCCCGGTCTCCCGATGCAGGATCCGCAGGTATGGGTGTGGACGGTCCAGCCAGGCATCGATCAAATAAGTCATGGTTCTCATCTCCATTGATTGGGGTTCAATGAGAATAATTCTTATTCATCAAATAGCAAGGATCTATTGGTGGTTTGCTTTTTTTTCCGGGTAAAGATTGCGTAAGGTCAAAACGACTGGCGTTTTGCTATTGCACGGGAAGAGGCGGAAAGGCTGGGGGAGGGATGAAGCACCATCCCACGCGGGCGCGGGATGGTATGGAGCAGATTCAGACTTTTCTGACGAACTCGGATTTGAGTTTCATCGGGCCAATGCCGTCGATTTTGCAGTCGATATCATGGTCGCCATCGCACAGGCGGATGTTCTTGACCTTGGTGCCCACCTTGACGACCAGAGATGTCCCCTTGACCTTGAGGTCCTTGATGACGGTGATGGTGTCACCGTCTTGCAGGACATTGCCGACCGAATCTTTCTTCACGGCGTCATCGGACGCTGCTTCAGCTTCGCCACTGGCGGACCATTCATGGGCGCACTCAGGGCAGATCAGCTGCTGGCCGTCTTCATAGGTGTATTCGGAATTGCATTTTGGGCAGGGTGGCAACGTGCTCACTAAAGCTCCTTGAATTCAGGACCGCTAAAAAGCGCACATTATATAGGGTTTTAGCCGAGGAGGGCGCGGATAGCAAAAGATCGCCGCTCCCGACGGCTCTCACAGGTGAACACAAAACCCTGTAGGAGCTGCCGGAGGCTGCGATCTTTTGAGCTTAGTGCGTGCGGGCGACCGCAAACTCACTCAGTTCGACCAGAGCATCGCGGTATTCGCTGGCGGGCAGCGCGTCCAGGCATTTGATTGCGCGGGCCACGTATTCACGCGCCAGCTTGGCGGTGTACTCAAGCGAGCCTGAAGCTTCGACAGCTTCGCGGATACTTTCCAGGTCTTCGATACCGCCTTTCTGGATCGCCTTGCGCACCAGTGCCGCCTGTTCCGGCGTGCCTTCGCGCATGGTGTAGATCAGTGGCAGGGTCGGCTTGCCTTCGGCCAGATCGTCACCGACGTTCTTGCCCAGGGTTTCCGCGTCGCCCTTGTAGTCGAGGAGGTCGTCAACCAGCTGGAAAGCTACCCCGAGATGGTCGCCAAAGGTGCGCAACGCCTCGCTCTGTTCCGGCGTCGCACCGGCCAGGGCCGCGGCGCTGTGGGTGGACGCTTCGAAGAGCATGGCGGTCTTGCCGCGGATGACTTCCATGTAGGTTTCTTCGGTGGTGCTCGCGTCACGCACCTTCGACAGCTGCAGCACTTCGCCTTCGGCGATGATGCGGGTCGCTTGCGAAAGGATCTTCATCACTGGCATGGAGCCCAGTTCGACCATCATTTCAAAGGAGCGCGAATACAGGAAGTCGCCGACCAGCACGCTTGGGGCGTTACCCCACATGGCGTTGGCGGTCGAGCGGCCACGGCGCATGCCGGACATGTCGACGACGTCGTCATGCAGCAGGGTGGCGGTGTGCAGGAATTCGATGGTCGCGGCCAGCAGGCGCATGTCATCGCCTTCACGGCCCAGTGCCTTGCCGCAGAGCAACACTAATAAAGGACGCAGGCGTTTGCCGCCAGCCGAGGTGATGTAATCGCCGATTTTCGAAACCAGCGGCACTCGGGAAGTCAGCTGCTTCTTGATGATGCCGTCGACGGCGCTAAAATCGTCCGCCACCGCGCGGTAGAAAGCTTGGGGTTGCATCAGCGACAGTTGCTCCAGAAGGGTTGCGCGGCATGCTAGGACCCACGTCGGCGGGTGTCAAGGCGCGATGGACGGCCCCTTGCATCGCCTCAGCAGCTTGCGTACAATCGCGCACCCTGAACTTCCTGGGCAGCACCTGCCTTACGCAATTGCAATCGGGCCTTCCAGCCCAATGCAGCCATGCCAGCCAATACCTCTTCTTATAAAGAGCTGGGTGAGCAGGATTATCGGAGAAATACCATGTCTTATGCAGTAATCGTTACTGGTGGCAAGCAGTACAAAGTTGCTCCAGGTGAATACCTGAAGATCGAAAAACTGGAAATCGCTACCGGCGAATCAGTTACTTTTGATCGCGTTCTGTTGGTTGCCAATGGCGACGACGTGAATATCGGCGCTCCAGTTGTTGCTGGCGCTACCGTTGTGGCTGAAGTGATCTCCCAAGGTCGTCACGATAAAGTCCGCATCATCAAGTTCCGTCGTCGTAAGCACCACATGAAGCGTATGGGCCACCGCCAGTGGTACACCGAGATCAAAATCACCGGTATTCAGGCTTAATTTCAGCCTAATTCCTCACTAGGAGAATTGACTCATGGCACACAAAAAAGCTGGTGGTAGTACCCGTAACGGTCGCGACTCAGAAGCCAAACGCCTTGGCGTTAAGATGTATGGCGGCCAGAAAATCATTCCGGGCAACATCATCGTGCGTCAGCGCGGCACCCAATTCCACGCCGGTTACGGTGTTGGCATGGGTAAGGATCACACCCTCTTCGCGAAAATCGAAGGCGTGATCAAGTTCGAAGTAAAGGGCGCGTTCAACCGCCGTTACGTGAGCGTTGTCGCAGCTTAATTGCGCGATCGCTGGAAAAGCCCTGTCTCGCGACGGGGCTTTTTCGTTTGTGGGGTGAGTCTCTTGCAAAGCTGTTTGTAATGGGCTCCAGCGCTGGATTTGCGGTCGTTGATTGAGGTCGCTGCGCTCATTTTTGCAAGAGTCTTATGTCTAGATTTTCTCGGCTCGTCCGTATGACGAGAGGCGTTTTGTTATGAAGTTTGTTGATGAAGTATCGATTCGAGTAAAAGCCGGTGACGGCGGCAACGGTTGCATGAGCTTCCGTCGCGAAAAATTCATTGAAAACGGCGGCCCTAACGGCGGTGATGGTGGTGATGGCGGCTCGGTCTACATGCTCGCCGACGAAAACCTCAACACCCTGGTGGACTACCGTTACACCCGGCACTTTGATGCCGAGCGTGGTTCCAACGGCGGCAGCACCGACTGCACCGGCAAGAAGGGTGAAGAGCTGGTACTGCGGGTTCCTGTCGGTACTACTGTCATCGACTCGGCCACTCAGGAAGTGATCGGCGACCTGACCAAGGCAGGTCAGAAACTGCTGGTAGCTCATGGTGGCTGGCACGGTCTGGGCAACACTCGTTTCAAATCCAGTACCAACCGCGCTCCGCGTCAAACCACTCCGGGTAAGCCGGGTGAGGCGCGTGATCTGAAGCTGGAAATGAAGGTCCTGGCGGACGTTGGTCTGCTGGGTTTGCCGAATGCTGGCAAAAGTACTTTCATTCGTTCGGTCTCGGCCGCCAAGCCGAAGGTCGCCGACTACCCGTTCACCACGTTGGTGCCGAACCTGGGTGTGGTCAGCGTCGATCGCTGGAAAAGTTTCGTGGTCGCGGATATTCCAGGCCTGATTGAAGGCGCTTCAGATGGAGCAGGCCTGGGGATTCGCTTCCTCAAGCACTTGTCGCGTACCCGCCTGCTGTTGCATCTCGTAGATATGGCGCCGCTGGACGATGCAAGCGCGCCGGATGCTGCGGAAGTGATCGTCAGCGAGCTGACCAAATTCAGCCCGTCCCTGGCTGAGCGTGATCGTTGGTTGGTGCTGAACAAGTGCGACCAGATCCTTGAAGAAGAGCACGATGCTCGCGTCAAGGAGATCGTTGATCGTCTGGAGTGGACCGGTCCTGTTTATGTGATCTCGGCCATCTCCAAGCTCGGTACCGAGCGTCTGTGCCACGACATCATGCGTTACATGGAAGACCGTGCCGATCGCCTGGCGAACGACCCGGCTTACAAGGAAGAATTGGCCGAACTCGATCAGCGTATCGAAGACGAAGCCCGTGCGCAGCTGCAAGCCCTGGATGATCAGCGTGCTCTGCGTCGCAGCGGCGTGAAGTCGGTCCATGACATCGGCGACGATGACTGGGATGAAGAAGATGTGGATGACGAAGACGGTCCGGAAATCATTTACGTGCGTGACTGATTCGTTGCGATAAACTTAAGCGCCGCTCACCAGAGCGGCGTTTTAGTATCTGGAAATCGATCATGGGTCACGAATAACCACGATTAACGTCACGGGCAGCGCTGGGTCGCGCTGTCCTCAAGCTAAGGTTGAAGATGATGCGGAGCAAGGTGACAGGTGCGCAGCGTTGGGTCGTGAAGATCGGCAGCGCTTTGCTGACGGCGGACGGCAAAGGCCTGGATCGCGCGGCAATGAGTGTCTGGGTTGAGCAGATGGTGGCCTTGCATGAGGCGGGTGTCGAGCTGGTGCTGGTGTCCTCCGGGGCGGTGGCGGCCGGCATGAGCCGTCTGGGCTGGAGCGTGCGACCCAGCGCGATGCACGAGCTTCAGGCTGCTGCCGCAATCGGCCAGATGGGCCTGGTGCAGGCGTGGGAGTCGAGCTTTGCCGAACATGGCCGGCACACTGCGCAGATCCTCCTGACGCACGACGACTTGTCCGATCGCAAGCGCTACCTGAATGCCCGCAGTACCTTGCGTGCACTGGTTGAGCTGAAAGTGATTCCGGTCATCAACGAGAACGACACCGTCGTCACCGATGAAATCCGCTTTGGCGACAATGACACGCTTGCGGCGCTGGTGGCCAACCTGGTTGAGGCTGATCTGCTGGTGATCCTCACCGATCGCGACGGCATGTTCGACGCCGATCCGCGTAACAATCCCGATGCCAACCTGATTTACGAAGCCCGCGCCGATGATCCGGCGCTGGATGCGGTGGCGGGTGGTACGGGTGGTGCGTTGGGGCGTGGTGGTATGCAGACCAAATTGCGTGCTGCGCGTCTGGCGGCTCGTTCGGGTGCTCACACCATCATTGTGGGTGGGCGCCTGGAGCGCGTGCTGGATCGCCTGAAAGCGGGCGAGCGCATCGGCACCTTGCTGTCGCCTGAGCGCGGCATGCTGGCGGCGCGCAAGCAGTGGTTGGCCGGCCATCTGCAAACCCGCGGCACGCTGGTGCTGGATGCGGGGGCGGTAACGGCGTTGTCCAAGGGCAACAAGAGTTTGCTGCCGGTGGGCGTCAAGCTGGTTCAAGGCAGCTTCCGTCGTGGCGAGATGGTGGTGTGCGTGGCTCCGGATGGTCGTGAAATCGCCCGAGGCCTGGCGAACTACAGCGCGCTCGAAGCACAAAAAATCATTGGTCAGTCGTCTGAGGCGATTGTCGGTCTGTTGGGTTATATGGCGGAGCCTGAACTGGTTCACCGCGATAACCTGATTCTGGTCTGAAGGAATACCTGAATGCGCGTGGCAAAAGGATTGTTGGGTCTGCTGTTGGTGATGCCGTTGCTGGCTTCAGCTGAAGAGATTGGTCAGGTATCGACAGTGTTCAAGTTTGTCGGGCCGAATGACCGTATCGTTGTCGAGGCGTTTGATGATCCTAAGGTTGAGGGCGTGACTTGTTACCTGTCGCGTGCCAAGACCGGAGGAGTGAAGGGTGGTTTGGGGTTGGCAGAAGATCGCGCTGAGGCGTCCATTGCCTGTCGTCAGGTCGGCCCTATCAGCTTCAAGGGGGAGCTCAAGGACGGGGACGAGGTGTTCAAGGAGCGCACGTCGCTAGTGTTCAAGACCATGCAGGTGGTGCGGTTCCTCGATAAGAAGCGCAATACGCTGGTGTACCTGGTCTACAGCGATCGCTTGATCGAAGGCAGTCCACAGAATGCGGTAACGGCTATTCCGATCCTGCCGTGGGCGCACGTCCAGTAATCTGACGAAGATCCAAATTGTAGGAGTGAGCCTGCTCGCGATAGCGGTGGAACAGTCGACATCAGTGTTGAATGTTGCCCCGCTATCGCGAGCAGGCTCACTCCTACATTTTTTTGTGCGGTGTCTGCCAAATCGCAGGCAATAAAAAACCGACCCTGAGGTCGGTTTTTTAACAAGCTTATCGCTTATGCGGCTACAGCAAGGTTCAGAGCCTTGACGTGACCGTTCAGGCGGCTCTTATGGCGAGCAGCCTTGTTCTTGTGGATGATGCCTTTATCGGCCATACGGTCGATAACTGGCACGGCCAGAACGTAAGCAGCTTGAGCTTTTTCAGCGTCTTTTGCGTCAATGGCTTTAACTACATTCTTGATGTAGGTACGAACCATGGAACGCAGGCTGGCGTTGTGGCTGCGACGCTTCTCAGCCTGTTTTGCACGTTTTTTGGCGGAAGGTGTGTTGGCCACCGTCGAGCTCCTCGAAAGACTTTTTAGGAAATAGCAAACAAAATAGGCCGCGAATCATGCCGATGAGTTGTTGTCTTGTCAAGGGCGGTTGAGACGTTCCGCTAAGTGGTAGGTATAAAGAGGCGGGATATTTATTTCCGGCGCTTGACCTGTAAACTCGCGAGCTTTGGCTCTGTGCTGCTGCGGCGCGGAGTATCGCATAAGTAGGCGCTTTGTTCGCCTGCTGTTTATCGACAGGCACAAACTCTTTCAATGAATCTGCTCAAATCGTTGGCCGCCGTCAGCTCTATCACGATGCTTTCCAGGATTCTGGGGTTCGTTCGTGACACGCTCATCGCACGTACTTTTGGCGCAGGGATGGCGACAGACGCCTTCTTTATTGCCTTCAAATTGCCCAATCTGTTGCGGCGTATCTTCGCCGAGGGGGCATTTTCCCAGGCATTCGTGCCAATTCTCGCGGAATACAAAAGCCAGCAGGGTGAAGAAGCGACGCGAACGTTTATTGCTTACGTCTCCGGCCTGCTGACGCTGGTGCTCGCACTGGTCACTGCGTTGGGCATGATCGCCGCGCCGTGGGTTATCTGGGCGACGGCGCCAGGGTTCACCACTACGCCGGAAAAATTCGAGCTCACATCCAGCCTTTTGCGAGTGACCTTTCCTTACATATTGCTCATCTCCCTGTCATCACTGGCCGGGGCGATCCTCAATACCTACAACCGCTTCTCGGTGCCGGCCTTCGTGCCGACACTGCTCAACGTCAGCATGATTATTTTTGCGGTGTTCCTGACGCCGTACTTCGATCCGCCGGTCATGGCGCTCGGATGGGCAGTTCTGGTGGGTGGTCTGGCGCAGTTGCTATATCAGCTGCCGCACCTGAAAAAGATCGGCATGCTCGTGCTGCCGCGCCTGAATCTGCGCGACACCGGTGTGTGGCGGGTGATGAAACAGATGCTCCCGGCCATTCTCGGCGTGTCCGTGAGCCAGATTTCGCTGATCATCAACACGATCTTCGCCTCGTTCCTGGTCGCAGGCTCCGTTTCCTGGATGTATTACGCCGACCGCCTCATGGAATTGCCATCCGGTGTGTTGGGCGTGGCGTTAGGAACGATTCTGTTGCCAACCCTGGCCAAGACCTATGCCAGCAAGGATCGTCACGAGTATTCGCGGATTCTCGATTGGGGTCTGCGCCTGTGTTTCGTGCTGGTGCTGCCATGCTCGCTGGCGCTGGGTATTCTCGCCGAACCGCTGACGGTCTCGTTGTTCCAGTACGGCGAGTTCAGCGCTTTTGATGCGTCCATGACTCAACGGGCCTTGATTGCGTATTCCGTCGGTTTGCTCGGAATCATCGTGATTAAAGTGTTGGCGCCGGGCTTTTACGCACAACAAAACATCCGGACACCGGTAAAAATCGCGATTTTTACCCTCGTCGTGACGCAGTTGTTCAATCTGGTGCTGATCGGGCCGCTCGCACATGCCGGTCTGGCGTTGGCAATCAGCGCGGGGGCCTGTATCAATGCCGGGCTGCTTTTTTATCAGCTGCGTAAGCAACAGATGTATCAGCCTCAGCCCGGCTGGGGGAAGTTCGGTCTCAAGCTGGTGATCGCCGTGCTGGTGATGTCCGGTGTTTTACTGGCAGGGATGCATTTCATGCCGGCCTGGGCCGAGGGTCACATGCTGGAAAGGTTCCTGCGTCTGGGGGCTTTGGTCGCTGCTGGCGTGATCGCCTATTTCGGTATGCTGTTTTTGATGGGCTTTCGTTTACGCGACTTCAATCGCAAGGCGTTGAGTTGAACGTCACGACGCGATAAACACGGGCGAGTCGGTGTTTTTGTCGGCTCGATCACTTTGGGTTACGGTGTTGCCTGTCGTCGGCCGCCGGGTGTGGTTATAATCGACCACTTTATGAGCAAGAAGCGCGTTATGCAGCTGGTTCGAGGCCTCCACAATCTGCGCCCCCAGCATCGGGGCTGTGTCGCCACTATTGGCAACTTTGACGGTGTTCACCGTGGCCACCAGGCAATCCTGGCGAGGCTCCGTGAGCGTGCGCTCGAGTTGGGCGTGCCCAGCTGCGTGGTCATTTTCGAGCCGCAACCGCGAGAGTTTTTCGCTCCGGACACGGCGCCAGCCCGTCTGGCCCGGCTGCGAGACAAACTGCAGCTGCTGGCCGACGAAGGCGTAGACCGCGTTTTGTGCCTGGCCTTCAACCAACGACTGAGCAAGCTCAGCGCCAGCGAATTCGTCGATACTATTCTGGTGGATGGCCTGGGCGTTCAGCACCTGGAGGTCGGTGACGACTTCCGTTTCGGCTGTGACCGGGTGGGGGACTTCGATTTCCTGCAACAGGCCGGCGTCATGCAGGGCTTTACCGTAGAAGCGGCGCAAACCGTGGAACTGGACGGTATTCGCGTCAGCAGTACGCAGGTTCGCAATGCCTTGGCCGCAGCTGATTTTGTCTTGGCCGAGCGTCTGCTGGGTCGTCCCTACAGGATTGCCGGCCGGGTATTGCATGGTCAGAAGCTGGCGCGCCAACTGGGTACGCCCACGGCCAACATCCAGCTCAAGCGTCGTCGGGTTCCACTGACCGGTGTTTATCTGGTCAATGTCGATATCGACGGCAAGACCTGGCCTGGTGTCGCCAACATTGGCGTGCGGCCAACGGTTCAGGGCGATGGCAAGGCTCACCTCGAAGTACATCTTTTAGATTTTGCCGGCGATCTGTATGACCGGCGTTTGACGGTGGTTTTCCACCACAAGCTGCGTGAAGAGCAGCGTTTCGCCTCTCTGGAGGCGCTTAAGACGGCGATCAATGCGGATGTCGCCGCCGCCCGTGCCCTGTCGCACCTAGCGCCAATCGCTAATGAAGAGCCTTAAATGACCGACTATAAAGCCACGCTAAACCTTCCGGACACCGCCTTCCCAATGAAGGCCGGCCTGCCTCAGCGCGAACCGCAGATTCTGCAGCGCTGGGACAGCATTGGCCTGTACGGTAAGTTGCGCGAAATTGGCAAGGATCGTCCGAAGTTCGTGCTTCACGACGGTCCTCCGTACGCCAACGGCACGATTCACATCGGTCACGCACTGAACAAGATTCTCAAGGACATGATCATCCGCTCGAAAACCCTGTCGGGTTTCGACGCGCCTTATGTTCCGGGATGGGACTGCCACGGCCTGCCGATCGAGCACAAAGTCGAAGTGACCCACGGCAAGAACCTGGGTGCGGATAAAACCCGCGAACTTTGCCGTGCCTACGCCACCGAGCAGATCGAAGGTCAGAAATCCGAATTCATCCGTCTCGGCGTGTTGGGCGACTTTGCCAATCCGTACAAGACCATGGACTTCAAAAACGAGGCGGGTGAAATCCGTGCCCTGGCGGAAATCGTCAAGGGCGGCTTCGTGTTCAAGGGCTTGAAGCCGGTGAACTGGTGCTTCGACTGCGGCTCGGCTCTTGCCGAAGCTGAAGTCGAGTACGAGAACAAGAAGTCTGCGACCATCGACGTGGCCTTCCCGATTGCCGACGAGGCCCAACTGGCTGCGGCTTTCGGTCTGTCGTCGCTGACCAAGCCCGCTTCGATCGTGATCTGGACCACCACGCCGTGGACCATCCCCGCCAACCAGGCGCTGAACGTACACCCGGAATTCAATTACGCCCTGGTCGACGTCGGCGACAAGCTGCTGGTGCTGGCTGAAGAGCTGGTCGAGTCTTGCCTGGCCCGTTACAGCCTGGAAGGTTCGGTCATCGCGACCACGACCGGTAAAGAGCTGGAACTGATCAACTTCCGTCATCCGTTCTACGATCGCCTGTCGCCCGTATATCTGGCCGACTACGTTGAGCTGGGCGCTGGCACTGGCGTGGTTCACTCCGCCCCGGCTTACGGCGTGGACGACTTCGTGACTTGCAAGAAATACGGCATGGTCAACGATGACATCCTCAATCTGGTGCAGAGCAACGGCGTCTACGTTCCGTCGCTGGAGTTTTTCGGCGGCCAGTTCATCTGGAAAGCCAACCCGGCCATCGTCGATAAGCTGACCGAGGTCGGTGCGCTGCTGCACACCACCATCATCGAACACAGCTACATGCACTGCTGGCGTCACAAGACTCCGCTGATCTATCGCGCCACCGCGCAATGGTTCATTGGCATGGACAAAGAGCCTGCAACTGGCGAAACACTGCGCAAGCGGGCAATCAAAGCGATCGAAGAGACCAAGTTTGTGCCGGCCTGGGGCCAGGCGCGCCTGCACTCGATGATCGCCAACCGTCCTGACTGGTGCATTTCCCGTCAACGCAACTGGGGCGTGCCGATTCCGTTTTTCCTGAACAAGGAAAGCGGCGAGCTGCACCCACGTACCGTTGAACTGATGGAAGAAGTCGCCAAGCGCGTAGAAGTCGAAGGCATCGAAGCCTGGTTCAAGATGGACGCTGCCGAACTGCTCGGTGACGAAGCGCCGCAGTACGACAAGATCAGTGACACCCTCGATGTCTGGTTCGATTCAGGCACCACGCATTGGCACGTCCTGCGCGGTTCACATCCGATGGGCCACGAAACCGGCCCGCGTGCCGACCTGTACCTCGAAGGCTCCGACCAGCACCGCGGGTGGTTCCACTCCTCGCTGCTGACCGGTTGTGCAATCGACAATCACGCGCCATACCGCGAACTGCTGACTCACGGCTTCACTGTCGACGAGTCCGGCCGCAAAATGTCCAAGTCTCTGGGTAACGTGATCGCGCCGCAAAAGGTCAACGACACCCTGGGCGCCGACATCATGCGTCTGTGGGTGGCTTCCACCGATTACTCGGGTGAAATGGCGGTCTCCGAGCAGATTCTGCAGCGCAGCGCGGACGCTTACCGGCGTATCCGTAACACCGCTCGCTTCCTGCTTTCCAACCTGACCGGTTTCAACCCGGCCACCGATATCCTGCCGGCCGAAGAAATGCTGGCACTGGATCGTTGGGCCGTGGACCGTACCTTGCTGCTGCAGCGCGAGCTGCAAGAGCACTACGGCGAATACCGCTTCTGGAACGTCTACTCCAAGATCCATAACTTCTGCGTGCAGGAGCTGGGCGGTTTCTACCTCGACATCATCAAGGACCGTCAGTACACCACTGGCGCCAACAGCAAGGCTCGCCGTTCAGCGCAAACCGCGCTGTACCACATCTCCGAAGCGCTGGTGCGCTGGATCGCGCCGATCCTGGCGTTCACCGCTGATGAACTGTGGGAATACCTGCCGGGCGAGCGTAACGAATCGGTGATGCTCAACACCTGGTACGAAGGCCTGACCGAGTTGCCGGAAAATGTTGAATTGGGCCGCGCCTACTGGGAGCGGATCATGGCGGTGAAGGTAGCGGTCAACAAGGAAATGGAAATCCAGCGCGCGGCCAAGGCTGTCGGTGGCAACCTGCAAGCCGAAGTCACGCTGTTTGCCGAAGAGGCGTTGAGCGCCGACCTGGCCAAGCTGAGCAACGAACTGCGCTTTGTGCTGATCACCTCGACCGCCAGCGTTGCACCTTTCGTGCAGGCACCGGCCGACGCAGTGGTCACCGAAGTCAGCGGTCTGAAGCTTAAAGTGGTCAAGTCGAGCTTCGCCAAGTGCGCCCGTTGCTGGCACTGCCGTGAAGACGTTGGCGTGAACCCGGAGCATCCGGAAATCTGCGGTCGTTGTGTCGACAACATCAGCGGCGCTGGCGAGGTTCGCCACTATGCCTAATGCCGTTGGTCGTTTCGGACGACTGAGCTGGCTCTGGTTGAGCTTGCTGGTTCTGGTCATTGACCAGGCCAGCAAGTTCTACTTCGAAGGCTCGCTGAGCATGTACCAGCAAATCGTGGTGATCCCCGATTACTTCAGCTGGACCCTGGCTTACAACACGGGCGCTGCGTTCAGCTTCCTGGCCGACAGCTCCGGCTGGCAGCGCTGGCTGTTTGCGTTGATCGCGATTGTGGTCAGTGCCGTGCTGGTGGTCTGGCTCAAGCGGCTGGGGCGCAACGAAACCTGGCTGGCGGTTGCGCTGGCCCTGGTGCTCGGTGGCGCGCTGGGCAATCTGTATGACCGCATTGCCTTGGGCCATGTGATCGATTTCATCCTGGTGCATTGGCAGAACCGCTGGTATTTCCCGGCGTTCAACTTTGCCGACAGTGCTATTACTGTCGGTGCCGTGATGCTTGCACTGGATATGTTCAAAAGTAAAAAGACCGGAGAAGCCGTTCATGACTGAACACGTATTGGCTGAGCAACGCATCCGCCAGAACACGGAAGTCACCTTGCACTTCGCACTGCGCCTGGAGAACGGCGACACTGTCGACAGCACCTTCGACAAAGCCCCGGCGACCTTCAAGGTCGGTGATGGCAACCTGTTGCCAGGGTTCGAAGCAGCACTGTTTGGCTTCAAGGTGGGCGACAAGCGTACGCTGGCGATTGCGCCGGAAAACGCGTTTGGCCAGCCCAACCCGCAGAATGTGCAGATCATCCCGCGCTCGCAGTTCCAGGGCATGGACCTGTCTCCGGGCTTGTTGGTGATCTTCAACGATGCGGCGAATACCGAGTTGCCGGGCGTGGTGAAAGAGTTCGATGATGAGCAGGTGACCATCGACTTCAATCATCCGTTGGCTGGCAAGACATTGACGTTTGACGTTGAGATCATCAGCGTCACATCGCTGTAAATTGTGGTAACAAGCCTTTGTGGCGAGGGGATTTATCCCCGTTCGATAGCGAAGCAATCGTAAATAAGGCACCCCGTTCTCATTCAAGACCGTGGTGGTTGGGTTTAGGGTCGCTTCGCACCCTAACGGGGCGGTGCGACGTTTCGCTAAATCCGCTCGCCACAGCAGGCTTGTTCCCACAGTAGATTTTTCACTGTTTTCGCTATTTCTTGCGCGCAAGACACGAGGCACAGCATGCAAATCAAACTCGCCAATCCCCGTGGCTTCTGCGCCGGTGTGGACCGGGCGATCGAAATCGTCAACCGCGCCCTGGAAGTTTTCGGGCCGCCGATCTATGTGCGCCACGAAGTGGTGCATAACAAATTCGTCGTTGAAGACCTGCGGGCTCGCGGGGCGATCTTCGTCGAAGAACTGGATCAGGTGCCGGATGACGTCATCGTGATCTTCAGTGCCCACGGCGTCTCCCAGGCAGTCCGTACCGAAGCCGCTGGCCGCGGCCTGAAGGTGTTCGACGCAACGTGCCCGCTGGTGACCAAGGTGCACATCGAAGTCGCGCGCTACAGCCGTGACGGGCGCGAATGCATCCTCATCGGCCACGCCGGTCACCCGGAAGTCGAAGGCACCATGGGTCAGTACGATGGCAGCAATGGTGGTGCGATCTACCTGGTCGAAGACGAAAAAGATGTCGCCGCGCTGCAAGTGAGCAATCCTGAAAGGCTCGCGTTCGTGACCCAGACCACGCTCTCCATGGACGATACCAGTCGTGTCATTGACGCTCTGCGTGCGCGTTTCCCGGCGATCGGTGGTCCACGCAAGGACGACATCTGCTACGCCACGCAAAACCGGCAGGACGCGGTCAAGCAATTGGCTGATGAATGTGACGTGGTGTTGGTAGTCGGCAGCCCTAACAGCTCCAACTCCAATCGCCTGCGTGAACTGGCTGAACGCATGGCGACTCCGGCCTACTTGATCGACGGCGCCGAAGACCTGCAAAAGAGCTGGTTCGACGGTGTCGAGCGGATCGGCATTACTGCCGGCGCCTCCGCACCGGAAGTACTGGTGCGTGGTGTGATCCAGCAGTTGCAGGCGTGGGGTGCTACCGGTGCCGATGAATTGGCCGGGCGCGAGGAAAACATCACGTTCTCCATGCCCAAGGAATTACGCGTCCGCTCCCTTCTCTGAGTCTTCTCCTCCCACGCATAACGCCTGTGCAGTTTTATCACTGCGCAGGCTGACGCGGCCGTTGGAAGCCAGCACCACCTGGTGTTGGCTTACCGGCTCGCTGATTGCACACACATGTAATGTTCCATTTTGAAATCCTCTACTTGCTGGTCTGCCAAGACCGGTGAATCGTATGGATGTCGTAACATGCGTGTTGCCGACAATCGGCACGCCAATGCCACTTTGACGCTCGATCAACACCGGATTGTCGCTGTCCTCATACCCCTTGCCGCTGACATCCACAATGATTCGCCACCCCTGGCTCCAATCGCCATTGATGCCGTGAATCATCACTGTCTGATTGCGCGTGATCGCCTCGCTTCGCGCGCTGCGTACACCGGCGACCAAACTCTTCGCCGCTTCTTCGCGTTGGTTCGATTCGGTAAGTGCTGCGAACGCCGGACTG
Organism: Pseudomonas sp. p50(2008); assembly: GCF_015351605.1. Taxonomy (NCBI): domain Bacteria; kingdom Pseudomonadati; phylum Pseudomonadota; class Gammaproteobacteria; order Pseudomonadales; family Pseudomonadaceae; genus Pseudomonas; species Pseudomonas sp. p50(2008). Next base: position 67,422 of record NZ_JACMYF010000008.1, on the reverse strand, counting down.
ACCAGCGACAGAACAATCCCGGCAATCGTCAGTCCCATAAGCAGTTCGATCAGGCTGAAACCTTGCTGGCGCATGACATCTCCCTCCCTGGAGTGTGGTGACACGCACATTCGAGCGCGACTAATGGCAAAACAACCCTACATCTGCCGGCTGAATGCTCTAGCGTGTAACAGCAGGTATAGCCGACGGCAACGGAGGGCATCGATGGATCATCGTACAAAAGGTTTCACGCTGATCGAGTTGTTGGTCGCGCTCGCCATCTTTCTGATCCTGATCACGCTGGCGGTACCGGCGTTCACCAGTTCGGTTCAAGGGACCAAGGCTGATACCGAGATCGGTGACCTGCGACGCGCTTTGAATTTCGCGCGACTGGAGGCGATCGACCGGGGCATCACCACACGGGTTCGTCCGACGGCGGGTGGTAGTGTCTGGACCGGTGAATTGACGGTGTACGACGGTATTGGCACGCCCGCCAATGTATTGCGGGTTGTTCCCGCAATGAGCAGCGGCGCGACTCTGACGCTACCCTCAGGAGTGACCGCCATCGATTTCAACAACCTGGGCGGGTTGTCGGCACCTTCCACTGCGGTGGCGATCAGCTATGCGCTGGGCGCGCAAAGCAGGACACTGAATGTGTGTTTGAACGGACGAATCATATTGAGCGGAAATTGCGGATGAGGGGATGGAGCAAACGCGCACAGGAAGGCACGACGCTGATTGAAGTCCTGGTTGCGATGTTGATTCTGGCTGTGGGCCTGTTGGGGGCGGCGGCCATTCAACTCAATGCGTTGAAGTACACCGACAGCTCGCGGATGACCAGTCAGGCCAGTTTTATTGCCTACGACATGATGGATCGAATTCGCGCCAACTCGGCAGCCGATTACACGGTCACGCCACCCACCTCGGCCAACCTGAGCGTCGCCCGGGATCAGGATCTTTACGATTTCACCACCAACATCGCCAGCGCCCTTGGCGCCACCGCCACAGGCAGCGTCGCCCTTAATCAGCGGGTATACACCATCACAATTACCTGGGATGACTCCCGCGCCGCCAACACCGCCAATGCCCGTCGCAGTTTTGTATTGACCAGTCGTGCAACCGTCGACCCGGTGTCTACACCATGACCCGGCGCGACAGCGGTTTCGGCCTGGTCGAACTATTGATCGCCACGGCGTTGAGCCTGATCGTGGTGCTGGGCGTCGCGCAGATTTTTATCGCTGCCAAAAATACCTATGTCACCCAGAACAGCGCGGCCAACATGCAGGAAGATGCGCGCTTCGTGCTGAGCAAGATGATTCAAGAGATTCGCATGGTGGGCATGTTCGGTTGTCTGGGGACTATTACCGAGGCAGTTCCGGGCAGCGACTTCAACACCCATCAAATCACGCCCATCAGTTGGGACAACGCCAACCTTAAACTCACGCTCGTGACCGCTGATGTTGGGGGGAGCGGGGGGACGCCGACCTGGACTGTGATTTCCGACTGCCGAAGTACCGCGACGGCCTACCCCCAGACCAGGGCTCCTGCCTCAGGGCAGCTGGCGTTTCCGATTCGACGATTGATCTATAGCCTGAAAAACAGCCAGCTGACGATGGGGGCGGGAATTGGTTCGCCGACTCAGTATGTGCTCGTGGATAACGTCAGCGCGTTCAATGTGAGCTTTGGCCTCGCCAGTTCTGCCACGGACGCTGCTGCCTCCAGTTACAGCAGTAATCCTTCAGACCCCGCGCGAATCCGCAGCGTGCGACTGACGTTGACGCTCACGGACCCCGACAAGCGGGTACGCGATCAAACCTTCAACGTGGTTGCCGCCTTGCGCAACCGCTTGCCATGAGAGGAGGGCCGATGAGTTTTTCTGCAGTCACCCCTCACTCCCAGCGCGGCATGGCGCTACTGATAAGCCTGGTGTTCCTGTTGTTGTTAACACTGATCGGTATTTCCTCGATGCAGAACGCCACCCTGCAGGAAAAAATGGCGACCAGCGTGTCCTTGCGCAATCAATCGTTCCAGAATGCCGAAGCGGCATTGCGCATCGGCGAAAGTGCCGTGCAGCTGGACACTTATTCATTGGCGGTTTGCAGTGGAACCGTCCCATGCGCACCACCCGCGGAGTCATCAACCATTAACGGCGCCGGGTTCAATGCGACCTCCGGTGTCACCTGGGTCGCGGCCGGCAGCGGCTTCTATGGCGTACAGAACCTTGGCACCACCTTGAATGCCGTGAATGTACCGAGCAATACATCGGCGACGTTGTACCGGGTCACGGCAGTGGCCGTGGTGGGCAACAACGTTCGCAGTGTGGTGGAGAGCATCTATGCGAAGTACTGAGAGGCGCGCCGGGTGGTGGCAAATACTGTGCGGCGCGCTGCTGGGTTTGTATCTCTCGGCACCGGCCTATGCGTTTACGCCTTCCGACTCACCGTTGTTGAGTGCGGCGGCCGTGGCGCCGAATGTGATGCTGCTGATCGACGACTCAGGCAGCATGAACAACATCATTTACGCTGCTGCCTTCGACCCGACGGCGAACTGGACACCGGCCCGCGAGTGCAACGTATTCCTGGGTTTATGCTTGAGTTCGTCCGCGATTACGGGGGATTCGATCTTTCTCTCGAGCCTGGCCACGTCAGGCTGTTCAAGCGGCTATAACGCTTTTTATAACAACTCACTGGCGCCCCTGTGCATCAAGTTGCCTGACCCGGCGGGGAACGGCGATACACGGTATTCGGGGGACTACATTTCCTACGTGGTCGGTTTGGCGAATGGGCAGAGAACCGACTTTTCAACCGCCAGTTCCCCCATTCCCACCGACTCGCGCATCAGTGTTGCGCGAAATGTATCAACCGCTTTGGTCAGGGCGAATCGTACGCTGCGCATCGGGCTTGCCACCTTCAATGCGGTCAACAGCAACAACCGCGGCAATGGTGGTTACATCGCCGTCCCCATCGACGATCTGACGACAGATGCAAAATTCAAGACGCTGACCGACTCAATCGCGGCCTTGGGTGCCGTGGCGAACACGCCACTGGCAGAAACCTACTACGAAGTCACCCGTTACATGCGCGGTTTGGCTCCGTACTACAACACCACGCCCAGCCTGTACACGAGCCCGATCCAGTATCGCTGCCAGAAAAACTATGGGGTGGTGATCACCGATGGATTGCCAACCTACGACCGCACTTTTCCCACAAATGACCCTCAAGCCATTGCCCAAGGCGGCCCCCGACTGCCGAACTGGGACGGCATCAACAACGATGGCGATAACCCGCTGGGCGGCGACGACGAAGGTGATTCGCTGTTTCTGGATGACATCGCCAAGTTTGCCTTCGACATCGACATGCGCTCGACCGGTGTCGATCTGGCGAAAAAAAGCTGGGACGCGACGGACTTTCCCAAGCAGAACATGAACACCTACACCGTGGGCTTCACCACCGCCAATCAGATGCTGGAGGATGCCGCGAAGTACGGTCAGGGCAAGTATTACCTGGCAACCGACAGTACTGGCCTGACCACCGCGCTGTCATCGGCGTTGAGCGACATTACCTCCAAGGCGGGTTCAGGGGGCAGCGGCACCACCAGCAGCGCGATCGTCGGGTCGGGTTCCTCGTACTACCAGACCAGCTACGACCCCAAAGACTGGCGCGGCACAATCAAAGCGTTCGGCTTCACTTCTGCAGGCGCGGTGGATACATCTTCGGTGCTCTGGACCACGGACAAGGCCATTGTCCCCGGCGCAACGGCACCCACTTACCAGTCCTGGAACTCCCTTAACAATACGCCCGTGACATTGGCGTTCACGAATTTCTCTCCCGCTCAGCAAACAGTCCTCAACCAGGGACTGCCCACCAACATAGGCGGCGGCGATCTGGTGGAGTGGAGCAAGGGGACGAACAAAGCAGGGTTGAGGGTACGAAGCGTTTTGCTCGGCGACGTCATCAATTCGCCACTGATACTCGCTTCGCCCTCGGAGAAAACCGCCTCGGATTTATCGGGTAATTCGAGCTACACCACCTATCTGGCCAAGAAGGCCCAGAATATGACTACCAGTCTGGTGGTGAACGGCAACGATGGTTTTGTCAGCGTCATCAATGCAAACAATGGCGCCCGACGTTATGCCTACATGCCCTCCAGTGTGTTGCCATCGCTGCGTAACATTGCCGATGTCGCTTACATCAATGGCGTCAGCCACAAATTCCTGGTGGACGGTCAGGTAGGTGTGTTCGACGCCCAACTCGACAGTGACTGGAAAACCCTGGCGCTGGGCGGAACAGGTGCCGGTGGCCGGACGTATTACGCGTTGCAGTTGTTTGATGCTTCGCCCAACAACCAGCCCAAGGCTTTGTGGGAGATCAGCGCGCCGGCCACGGCAAGCCCGTCGAATGCTTTCAACGATCTGGGTTACGCCTACGCCCGTCCCGAGGTAGCACGCCTTGATGATGGTCGCTGGGCGGCGTTTATCTCAAACGGTTATGGCAGCAATTCGGGTGTGGCGGCGTTGTACGTCGTCGATATCCGCAACGGCTCGCTGATCAGGAAGATCGTGGTCGACAGTACCGAAACCACGAACGGCCTGTCCTCGGTGAAGCTCAAGGTCAACTCCCAGAACGTGGTGCAGGCGGCTTATGGTGGCGACCTGAAAGGACGGCTGTGGAAGTTTGATTTGAGCAGTACAAGTCCCGATGCATGGGGCGTGGCGTTCTCCGGTAAACCGTTATTTACCACCGCCGGGGGCGCCACCCAACCGATCACTGCACAGCCGTTGCTCGCGGACAATTCCCAGGGCGGCAAAGTGGTATTTTTCGGCACCGGAAAATTCAACGAAACCGCCGATAAGACCAATAAGGACCTGCAGGCGTTTTATGCGGTGTGGGACGCAGATGGCGGCTCCGGGCAGATCACCACCGCGAGCCTGCAAGCTCAATCTGTCACGGGTGTGTTCTCGGGAAGTTCGGGACAGTTCATCACCACAAGCCAGAACGACGTGACCTATCCGGCGGAGAAGGGCTGGTATTTGCCGTTGGTCTATAACAGTGCCCTGACCGGTGAACGGGTGATCAATCAGGCCGCTTTGGTGTTGGGGCGGATCGTCTTTACCACGGCCAGTGTCGACACCACCGACCCTTGCGCCAGTTTTGGCACGGGCAAACTGGTCGAACTCGATGCGTTCAGCGGTAAGATGCTCAACTACGCGGTACTCGACACCAACGGTGACGGGTTGGTTGACGGCACGGACACGATTTCCAGCGGCGTGATCTTCACGGGCGGAATGCCGGTGCTCAACGCCATCGTCAACGGTGGCGCCCGCAAGATCGTGAACGACTCCAGCGGAACGCCAACGACGCTGGTGGAAAAGGCCGGCGGCGGCAGCCGTCGCATCATGTGGCGACAAATACAGTAAGTGAGAGTTGAGGCATGCGCAGATCCAACCGAGGTTTTACCCTGATCGAAATCATGATCGTGATTGCGATCATCGGGATCGTCATCACCATTGGCTACCCGAGCCTGACTGAATACGTGAAAAAGGGGCGCCGAACTGAAGTGGCGGGGTTGCTTTCGGAGCAGGCGCAGATACTCGAGCGGTTCTACTCGAATTCGAAAACCAGTGTCTACACCGGTGCCACCGGGCTGAGCGCCGGCAATGACTTCTACACCATCACTCCGACGCTGACCGATCAGACCTTCCTGCTAACGGCTGTGCGCAAGGCTGGCACCGCCATGGCGGGTGACAAGTGCGGGGACTTCACCATCACTAATACCGGCATCAGGAGCATGGTGAACGCGACAGCCGGACTGACCACCAAGGACTGCTGGGGTCGCTGAATTACGTTTTGGGCGCTCTTTGCGCCCTCTGTCTATCTAACGGTTGGATCAGAACATGACCAGGCAACAGCAAGTAGTGATTGTCGGCGGCGGTGTGATTGGCTTGCTGACAGCGTTCAATCTCGCGTCCGAAGTGCAAAGCGTGGTGCTGCTGGATCGCTCGAATGTTGGCCAGGAGTCCTCCTGGGCGGGCGGCGGGATTGTGTCGCCGCTCTATCCATGGCGATACAGCCCGGCCGTCACCGCGCTGGCGCACTGGTCACAGGATTTCTATCCACAGCTGGGTAAGCGATTGCATGCTGCGACCGGCGTCGATCCCGAAGTGCATGTCACCGGGCTGTATTGGCTGGATCTGGACGATGAAGCGCAAGCGCTGGCCTGGGCGCTGCGGGAAAACCGTCCGTTGCGTGCCGTGGATATCTCGGCGGCTCATGACGCGGTGCCGGTGCTGGGTGCCGGTTTTTCGCGAGCGATCTACATGGCTGATGTCGCCAACGTACGTAATCCGCGGCTGGTGAAGTCCCTGAAGGCGGCGTTACTGGCACTGCCGAACGTCACGATTCACGAGCAGTGCGAGGTCGACGGGTTTATCCGCGAAGGTGATCAAGTGGTGGGTGTGCAAACGTCCACGGGTGCCATTCGTGCCGACCAGGTTGTGCTGACCGCAGGTGCGTGGAGTGGGGACTTGCTGAAAAGCCTGGGTCTGGATTTGCCGGTTGAACCGGTGAAAGGGCAGATGATTCTTTACAAGTGCGCAGCGGATTTCCTGCCGAGCATGGTGCTGGCCAAAGGGCGCTATGCAATTCCACGGCGCGACGGGCACATCTTGATTGGCAGTACGCTGGAACACGAAGGCTACGACAAGACGCCGACCGAAGTGGCTCTGGAGAGCCTGAAGGCTTCGGCGGTGGAATTGATTCCGGCGTTGGCGGATGCCGAGGTGGTAGGGCATTGGGCCGGGTTGCGTCCGGGGTCGCCGGAGGGGATTCCCTATATCGGCCCGGTGCCTGGATTTGAAGGGCTCTGGCTCAATTGCGGGCATTATCGAAACGGGTTGGTGTTGGCGCCTGCGTCGTGCCAGTTGTTTGCGGATGTGATGCTTGGGCGTGAGCCGATTATTGATCCTGCGCCTTATGCGCCGACAGGCCGGTTTTAACAGAAAAGCAAAAGATCGCAGCCTGCGGCAGCTCCTACAGAGGAATGCACTCTCCAGTAGGAGTTGCCGAAGGCTGCGATCTTTTTTTGGCGTTAATCCAATCCCAGTTTCTTGAGCCGATAACGCATCGACCTGAATGAAAGATTCAACCGCTGAGCCGCTGCGGTGCGGTTCCAGCGGGTTTCCTCCAGAGCCTGGAGAATCAGTTTTCGTTCAACGTTTTCCAGATAATCTTCCAGGTTGTCGATCTGTGTCAGGTCTGGCACATCTCCCTCTGCGTTGCAGTTGCCATCAACCAGCCGCAGGTCGCTCGCCTCAATCTGCTTGTTCTCACACAACGTATGAGCGCGCTCAAGGACGTTTTCCAGTTCCCGTACGTTGCCAGGGAAACGATAGCTTTTCAGCGCATCCAGAGCCTGGGGGTGAAGTTTTGTGACGGGTTCGCCGCTGTCCGCTGCCAGACGCTTGAGTACATGGCTGGCGAGCAGTTCGATGTCGTCGCGACGTTCCCGCAAGGACGGAACCCGCAGTTCGATCACGTTGAGCCGATAGTACAAATCCTGACGAAAGCGTTCAGCGGCGACTTCAGCGTCGAGGTCTTTATGCGTGGCGCAGAGAATGCGGACATCAACGACGGTTTCCTGTTGACCGCCGACACTGCGCACGGCTTTTTCCTGAATGGCGCGCAGCAGTTTGACTTGCATCGCCAAAGGCAAGTCAGCCACTTCGTCGAGGAACAAAGTGCCGCCATGAGCGGCCTGGAACAGCCCTGGCTTGTCCTCGACGGCGCCGCTGAAGCTGCCTTTGCGGTGCCCAAAAAACTCGCTTTCCATCAACTCCGATGGAATCGCGCCGCAGTTCACCGGGATAAACGGTTGAGTGGTACGCGGGCCCTGTTCATGGATCAGGCGTGCGACCAGTTCCTTGCCACTTCCTGATTCGCCGCTGATGTAGACCGGCGCCTGGCTGCGAGCCAGTTTGTCGATGTGTTTACGCAGGTTGCGCATGGGCAATGAATCACCCAGCAGCCGACGTTCGATTGACGTGCTGGCGCCACCGGGCACAGGCAGGCGCAGTGCGCTGCTCACCAGCTCCCGCAAGCGGGTCAGGTCGACCGGTTTGGTCAGAAAGTCGAACGCGCCAGCCTTGAGGGCGTTGATCGCCGTTTCCAGGTTGCCGTAGGCCGTGATCATCGCCACTGGTACTTGCGGGTAGCGCTGCTGGATGAACTGCACCAGTTCGAGTCCGGTACCGTCAGGCAGGCGCATGTCGGTCAGGCACAGATCAAACTTCTCCCGAGCCAACAGCGCCTGGGCTTCGCCGAGGTCGCGAGCGCTGAACGTATCGAGCTTCATTCGGCCGAGCGTGATTTCGAGGAGTTCGCGTATGTCGGGTTCGTCATCGACGATCAGGATTTTTTGCAGTGGGCTCATGTTCAACTTTGTTTCCGTCCGTGAGCAAAGGTGATGCGAAAGCAGCCGCCGCCTTGGCGTGGTTGGAAGTCTAGGCGGGCTTGATTGCTTTCGCACAACTCACGGGACAGATAAAGCCCAAGACCTGTGCCTTGGTTGCTGGTGGTAAAGAATGGTTCGAACAAATGGGCTTGGGATTGCGCAGTCACACCAGAGCCGTCGTCCCGCACTTCGAGCATTGGCAGCTGGCTTTGCGGGTCTACGAACAATGCCAGCCAGACCTGTGCCTGATCATGGATCTGGGCGCTGTGGCGCCAGGCGTTGCGTAACAGATTGTCGAGAATTTGGGTCAGTTGGTTCGGGTCCATCAGGGTCTTGAGGTCTCCCGGACCGATGTTCAGATGAATCTTCTGCTTCTCGGTAGCGCTTTCGCGGACGTCACTGACGAACTGTTCCAGCCACGGCTTCAAATCAAGTCGTTGCGGTAAGGTTTGCTGGCGCCGAGACAGTTGTAGAACGTTTTCGATAACCCGATTCATCCGCTGGGAATGGTCTTGAATGATCTGGGTCAGACGCCGATCCGCGCTGTTCAGTTCCTCGGATTCCTGTAATAGCTGGGCGGCATGACTAATGGCGCCCAGTGGATTACGGATTTCGTGGGAAATGCTGGCGGTCAGTCGACCCAAGGCGACGAGTTTGAGCTGCTGAGCCTGTTGGGCAATCTGGGCCAGGTCTTCAAGAAAAATGAGTGTCCGCTGGCTTGGACTGTTATCCAGCGCAATGAAGCTCGGTTGCAGCTCCAGTCCGTTACTGACGACTTTCAGGCTTTGGGGGCGCAGCGTCGGGTTGTTTTGCCACAGTTGCAGGCGTTCGACGAGGAGGGGGAAGACGTCTTCGATCAGAAGGCCTTCAAGTGTTTCCCGGCCTAGCAAGGTCAGCGCGCTGATGTTCGCCAGTTGAATGCGCTGCACGTCGTCAAGGACGAGGATGCCGGTTCGCATGCGTTGCAGGATCAGTGCATTGAGGGCTTCAAGGCCGACGACTTCGTTCGCCCGCTGATGGGCCAGGCTTTCACTGACTTCCAGACGTCGGATAAGGCCTTGCACCAGCAATGCCACTGCAAAGCACAGGGCGCCGACCGTACCGACCTGTAAATAATCGTTAGGGCTGGCGGGGCGACTGAAGCTCAGCAGGAAACTCGAGCTTACGATGCCAATCGCGCCGATGGCGGCGATCAACAGTCCGATGCGTCGGCGCAACAAGGTGTTGCTGATGGCGACCGAGACGATCAGTAGATTACCGATCGCGCTGGCGACGCCGCCGGCAGCATAGAACAGCCCGCACAGCAACACGACGTCGACCAGCGCCAGGGTGAACAGCTGGGCTGGACGGCGGGTGTTCTCGAGGAACACCACCAACAGAATATTCAGCACCAGGTACAGCCAGCTGCCGTTGCTCAGCAGGTCGCCATTGGCACGTGAAAGCAACTGACCGTCCATGTTGCTGGAGATCAGCAGCACCAGAATGATGCCAACGCTTAAACGGTAGAGATGATAGAGGCGCAGCAGTCGCTGGGCTTGTTTGTTGCCGGGACTGGACGTCTCAGCGATCACTGGTGCCCGGGCCTTGCTCAAGGTGAGCCTGGCTGCAATACCACTGCTGCTGAAGGTTCAGCGCTCGGTCACGGGGCAGGTGCACGCCGCAGTGAGCGCAGCGCACCATGGGTGCCGCTTCCAGCTCGGCAGATGACTTTGGCGCGGAAGCCTGTCCCTTGAACTTGCGCCAGAACCATATGGCGGCGGCAATCAGGGCGATCCAGAACAGTAAACGAAGCATGGTCAGCTGCTATTTGATTGATGATTCGGCAGTTTAGCCAAGGACGGGGCAGGCGCACAGCGGATTAACTCGCCGTAATCATCAGGCAATAAAAAGGGAGACTCTGGAGTCTCCCTTTTCGCGCAACGTTGAAGCGTTAGTCGAACACGCCAAACGTCATGTAGCTGAACCAGGAACGGTCGTCATTATTGCCTTCGGACTCTTGTTCCTCTTCTTCGATTACGTCGCCGTTTTCATCGCGCGGCTTGAGATCGTTAGGGATCGCGTCCTTGGCATCCTGGAATTGCTTCTGCACGTCCTGATTGGCGCGAGTTTCACCCGGCGGCAGTGGCGGACGGGATTCGATCAGGCCCAATGTGGCCTTGCTCAACCACGAACGGTTGTCGGCTTCGGCAACCGAAGGCTTGAACTGACCGTCTTCCAGGCTTGGATGGTTCGGGTAGTTGAGCTTCAGGGTTTCGAGACTGGTGCTGGCCAGTTCGTCCAGGTGCAGACGCTGGTAGGCCTCGACCATCACCGCCAGACCGTCGCCAACCGACGGGGTTTCCTGGAAGTTTTCCACTACATAACGGCCACGGTTCGCAGCGGCAACGTAGGCCTGACGAGTCAGGTAATAGTCGGCGACGTGGATCTCATAGGCCGCCAACAGGTTGCGCAGGTAAATCATGCGCTGCTTGGCGTCAGGCGAGTAACGGCTGTTCGGGAAGCGGCTGGTCAGCTGGGCGAACTCGTTATAGGAGTCGCGAGCAGCGCCCGGGTCACGCTTGGTCATGTCCAGCGGCAGGAAACGCGACAGCAGGCCGACGTCCTGGTCGAAAGACGTCAGACCCTTCAGGTAATAAGCGTAATCCACGTTCGGATGCTGTGGGTGCAGGCGAATGAAACGCTCGGCAGCCGATTTCGCAGCCTCAGGCTCGGTGTTTTTGTAGTTGGCGTAAATGAGCTCGAGTTGAGCCTGATCGGCGTAGCGACCGAACGGATAACGCGATTCCAGGGCCTTCAGCTTGGCTGTGGCCGCGGTGTAGTTATCGTTATCCAGATCGTGCTGAGCCTGCTGGTACAGCTCGACCTCGCTCAGGTTTTCGTCTACGACTTCCTTCGATGAGCAAGCAGCGGTCAATGCGAGGATGGCGATCAGCAGCAGGTGTTTCACTTGCATGGCGGCTTGCGTCCCTATGACGGCCGCTGTCTTGGGCGAGGCCGTCCTGTTATGATGAGCGCCCCGTTGAAAAGCCTCGGGGCAAAAGACGCCGTATTTAACCACAAGCGCGCAGCCGAAACCAAAGGCTGTGCCGACGCCTAGTCTGAGCATGTCCGATAAAATTGAACTTCGCGCAGAGGTGCCGTCCGAATTGGGCGGCCAACGCCTCGATCAAGTCGCCGCACAATTATTCGCTGAGCACTCGCGCTCGCGCCTTTCCGCCTGGATCAAAGACGGCCGCCTGACTGTGGATGGGGCGGTAATACGCCCGCGAGACATCGTTCACGGTGGCGCCATTCTTGAGTTGACTGCCGAGCAGGAAGCTCAGGGCGAATGGATCGCTCAAGACATCGAACTGGACATCGTCTATGAAGACGACGACATCCTGGTGATCAACAAGCCTGCGGGCCTGGTGGTGCATCCGGCTGCCGGTCATGCCGATGGCACCTTGCTCAACGCCTTGCTGCACCATGTGCCGGACATTATCAATGTGCCCCGCGCCGGTATCGTGCATCGCCTGGACAAGGACACCACCGGTCTGATGGTGGTGGCCAAGACCATTCAAGCGCAGACACAACTTGTCACTCAGTTGCAGAGCCGCAGCGTAAGCCGGATCTACGAGTGCATCGTGATTGGTGTGGTGACCGCTGGCGGCAAGATCAACGCCCCGATCGGTCGTCACGGCCAGCAGCGCCAGCGCATGGCCGTGATGGAAGGTGGCAAGCAAGCCGTCAGCCACTACCGCGTGCTCGAGCGTTTCCGCTCCCATACTCACGTGCGGGTAAAGCTGGAAACCGGTCGTACGCACCAGATTCGTGTGCACATGGCTCACATCAACTACCCGTTGGTCGGAGATCCTGCCTACGGCGGTCGTTTCCGCATTCCGCCGGCAGCCAGTGTGACCATGGTCGAATCGTTGAAGGCGTTCCCGCGCCAGGCATTGCACGCGCGATTCCTGGAACTGGATCACCCGACGACCGGTAAGCGCATGAGCTGGGAATCGCCATTGCCGGACGATTTTGTCTGGTTGCTGACCCTGCTCAAGCAAGACCGTGAGGCGTTCATCGGATGAGTGACTGGCTGATTCCCGACTGGCCTGCGCCTGCCGGGGTAAAAGCCTGTGTTACCACCCGTTCGGGCGGCGTCAGTCTGGCGCCGTTCGACAGCCTCAACCTCGGTGATCATGTCGATGACAGCCCTGAAGCTGTTGCCGAAAATCGCCGACGCCTAACCGATTGTTTTTCTATTCAACCTGCCTGGTTGCAGCAAGTTCATGGCATTGCCGTGGCTCATACTGATCCGGGCGTGGTAGCCACGGCCGACGCGAGCTGGACGGCAACCCCGGGTATCGCCTGCGCGGCGATGACGGCGGACTGCCTGCCTGTGCTGTTCTGTGATCGTGCCGGCACTCGCGTCGCGGCAGCTCATGCCGGTTGGCGCGGGTTGGCGGCGGGTGTGCTCGAAGCAACTCTCGATACCCTGGCGTTGCCTTCAGCAGAAGTGCTGGTCTGGCTCGGACCGGCCATTGGCCCACAGGCCTTTGAAGTCGGCCCCGAAGTCCGTGAAACCTTCATCCAGCAGTTACCCGAAACCGAGAAAGCCTTTGTCGCCAGCCAAAACGTCGGCAAGTACATGGCCGACATCTATGAGCTGGCACGCCTGCGTCTGGCGGCTCGCGGAGTAACCGCTGTCTATGGTGGTGATTTCTGCACGGTCACCGATCCACGCTTCTTTTCTTACCGCCGTTCATCCCGTACCGGCCGGTTTGCCTCCCTTATCTGGCTTGAACGCTAGACTTCCCTGACCTGCATCAACTGATCAACGCTTGAAACTCCCAGAATCGACCGCATCTATAACGGTATCTGGCAGGTTTCTTCATTCAGGATGTTTTATAGGTCCGGCCTGCTCAAAAGGAAGGTGACTTATGCGTATCGATCGTTTAACAAGCAAATTACAGTTAGCGCTATCCGACGCCCAATCGCTGGCGGTTGGCCTTGACCATCCGGGCATTGAACCGGCGCACTTGATGCAAGCCATGCTCGAACAGCAGGGTGGTTCGATCAAGCCTCTGCTGATGCAGGTAGGCTTCGACGTCAACAGCCTGCGCAAAGAGCTGACGAAAGAGCTCGACCAGCTGCCAAAAATCCAGAACCCGACCGGCGACGTCAACATGTCGCAGGATCTGGCGCGCCTGCTCAACCAGGCCGATCGTCTGGCACAGCAGAAGGGCGACCAGTTCATCTCCAGCGAGTTGGTATTACTGGCGGCGATGGATGAGAACAGCAAGCTCGGCAAATTGTTGCTTGGCCAGGGTGTCAGCAAAAAAGCCCTGGAAAATGCCATCAACAACTTGCGCGGTGGTGAGGCCGTCAACGACGCCAACCACGAAGAGTCGCGTCAGGCGCTGGATAAATACACCGTCGACCTGACCAAGCGTGCCGAAGACGGCAAGCTTGACCCGGTTATCGGCCGTGACGACGAAATTCGCCGCACGATTCAGGTGCTGCAGCGTCGTACGAAAAATAACCCGGTACTGATCGGTGAGCCTGGCGTTGGTAAAACAGCCATCGCTGAAGGTCTGGCGCAACGGATCATCAATGGCGAAGTGCCGGATGGCTTGAAAGGCAAACGCCTGTTGTCCCTGGATATGGGGGCGCTGATTGCCGGCGCCAAATATCGCGGTGAGTTCGAGGAGCGTCTGAAATCCCTGCTCAATGAACTGTCGAAGCAGGAAGGGCAGATCATCCTGTTCATCGACGAACTGCACACCATGGTTGGCGCCGGTAAAGGCGAAGGCTCGATGGACGCGGGCAACATGCTCAAGCCGGCATTGGCTCGGGGTGAGCTGCACTGCGTGGGTGCTACCACGCTCAACGAGTACCGCCAATATATAGAGAAGGACGCGGCCCTCGAACGGCGCTTCCAGAAAGTCCTGGTAGACGAACCGAGCGAAGAAGACACCATTGCCATCCTGCGTGGCTTGAAAGAGCGTTACGAGGTTCACCACAAGGTGGCGATCACCGATGGTGCGATCATTGCTGCGGCCAAGCTCAGTCATCGCTATATCACCGACCGTCAGCTGCCGGACAAAGCCATCGACCTGATCGATGAAGCTGCCAGCCGCATCCGCATGGAGATCGATTCCAAGCCGGAAGTGCTGGACCGTCTGGAGCGTCGCTTGATTCAGCTGAAGGTGGAATCCCAGGCGCTGAAGAAAGAAAGTGACGAGCCGGCGATAAAACGCCTGGAAAAACTCCAGGAAGAAATCGCCCGCCTGGAGCGCGAATACTCGGACCTGGAAGAAATCTGGAACGCGGAGAAAGCTGAAGTCCAGGGTTCTGCGCAGATCCAGCAGAAAATCGAGCAGTCGCGACAGGAGCTGGAAACGGCCCGCCGCAAAGGCGACCTCAACCGTATGGCAGAGCTGCAGTATGGGGTTATCCCGGATCTGGAGCGCAGCCTGCAGATGGTCGACCAGCACGGCAAGAGCGAAAACCAGTTGCTGCGTAGCAAGGTCACTGAAGAAGAGATCGCCGAAGTCGTCTCCAAGTGGACCGGTATTCCCGTATCGAAAATGCTCGAAGGCGAGCGCGACAAGCTGATGAAGATGGAAAGCCTGTTGCACCAGCGTGTGATCGGCCAGGACGAAGCGGTGATTGCCGTTTCCAACGCGGTGCGGCGTTCGCGGGCAGGGTTGTCCGATCCGAATCGTCCGAGTGGCTCGTTCATGTTCCTCGGCCCGACCGGTGTGGGTAAAACCGAGCTGTGTAAGGCTTTGGCCGAGTTCCTCTTTGACACGGAAGAGGCGATGGTGCGGATCGATATGTCCGAGTTCATGGAAAAACATTCCGTGGCTCGACTGATTGGTGCGCCACCAGGGTACGTAGGGTATGAAGAAGGCGGTTACCTGACTGAGGCAGTGCGTCGCAAGCCTTACTCGGTGATCTTGCTGGACGAGGTCGAGAAGGCCCATCCCGATGTGTTCAACATCTTGCTGCAAGTGCTGGAAGATGGCCGCTTGACCGACAGTCATGGCCGCACGGTGGACTTCAAGAACACCGTGATTGTCATGACCTCTAACCTGGGATCGGTACAGATTCAGGAGTTGGTCGGTGACCGTGAGGCTCAGCGCGCTGCGGTGATGGACGCGATTTCCACACACTTCCGTCCGGAGTTCATCAACCGGGTCGATGAAGTGGTGATCTTCGAGCCTCTGGCTCGCGATCAGATCGCCGGCATCACTGAGATTCAGTTGAGTCGCCTGCGCAGTCGTCTGACTGAACGGGAACTGAAGCTTGATCTCAGTCCTGAGGCCATGGACAAGCTGATCGCGGTGGGTTACGACCCGGTATACGGCGCACGGCCGCTCAAACGAGCGATCCAGCGCTGGATCGAGAACCCGCTGGCACAGCTGATCCTTTCGGGTCGGTTCATGCCTGGCGATACCGCACAGGGTGTCGTGGAGAACGACGAAATCGTCTTCGTCTGATCCAAAGCGGCAGCAAAATAGAAGAGGCCTCGCATTGCGAGGCCTTTTTTTCGTTAGGCTGTTGAACTCAAAGGAAAAGGCTTGTAAAGTGCGCCCCGCAGTAAGTCACCCGGAAGGGTTTCTGCTCCCCAAGCAGAAATCTGAAATAAGTTGCAAATCATTAACTTGAAAGCAATTTAGGGGGTTGACAGAGGTGCTTAAGATTGTAGAATAGCGCGCCTCAGACACACGAACGCAGCGATGCGAACGGGTCGAAGAGAACGCTGTAAAGCTTCAATGTTGTAAATTGAAATATGTAGTTCCGTGATAGCTCAGTCGGTAGAGCAAATGACTGTTAATCATTGGGTCCCAGGTTCGAGTCCTGGTCACGGAGCCAATTTCAAACCGGGGTATAGCGCAGTCCGGTAGCGCGCCTGCTTTGGGAGCAGGATGTCAGGAGTTCGAATCCCCTTACCCCGACCATTTTTGGGTCGTTAGCTCAGTTGGTAGAGCAGTTGGCTTTTAACCAATTGGTCGTAGGTTCGAATCCCACACGACCCACCATTTTTGAAACCAGTTAACGCTGGGATCAGATCTTAAGATCGGAGGCCAAAAGCACTGATCGAAGAAGGCGACTGATAAGGTCGCCTTTTTTTTACCGGGGTATAGCGCAGTCCGGTAGCGCGCCTGCTTTGGGAGCAGGATGTCAGGAGTTCGAATCCCCTTACCCCGACCATATTAAAAATCCTCGTATCGAAAGATACGGGGATTTTTTTTGCCTGCTGGAAATGCACATAAAAAAGCCTCGCGTCTCTTGTTGAGAAGCGAGGCGTGGGTGCGACGTTCAGGGCTTAGCTGTTGTCCTTCAGGTGCTCGAACAAGCCTTTTGGCATTTTTTTGCCATTGGCTTCGTAATTAGCCTTCACGTTATCAAATGCCTCCTGCTCATCGATCTGCCCGTCATGATTGGTATCGATCTTGTCGAAGTCCGCTTTGGGCGCCACTTTCAAAAATTCTGCGCGGGATACTTTGCCGTCACCGTCGGTATCGGTCCGGGCCATCGACTCGTCGCCACACTTGCCTTCACCACATTTTCCTTCAGGGGTCTTCACGACCTGTTCGGCCGACGCCAGCAAATAGCCCTGAGTCAAAGGCTGGGAGGCAAATACGGAGCCGGACAACATCATGCCGCCGGCCAGTACAGCGCCGAGCAGACCAAAAGTGTTCTTGCCGAGAGTAGGGATGCGGGACATTAGAATTCTCCTGGGTTGCACGACACAACCGCTCGATAAAGGGTCTGGTAGCCAGAGCAGGCGGGTTGCCTTGCTCGGGTGTGGCCATTTAGCGGGATGGGTGTATCGCTACTGTGTCGCGCCAGGGGGAGGTTTGTAAGCGAAGGGGCTGTATCGGGGAGGGGATACAGTGGGACACAGTTTGCGCAGGTTAAACCGAGGCGACCGCATCGTCGGAATGCCGCCCAGACCAAGCCACGCTCCCACAGGTTTAGTGCTGGACCCGGATTCCAAGATCAACACCTAACCTGTGGGAGCGGGCTTGCCCGCGATGAGGCCCTGACGGGCGCCGAAATTTAATGCAGTTTCAAACGCGGCTCAGTCCCGCGCCCGATCTTGCTGCCCAGCATCAACATCGCCGTGCGAAACGCGCCATACAGCGCCATCTGGTGCATGCGATACAGCGACACATAAAACATCCGAGCCAGCCAGCCCTCAAGCATGACGCTACCGGTCAGGTTGCCCATCAAGTTACCCACAGCCGAAAAACGCGACAGCGAGATGAGCGAGCCGTAGTCGGTGTATTTGTACTCGGGCAACGCTTTGCCTTCGATGCGCAGCTTCAACGATTTGGCCAGCAATGACGCCTGCTGGTGCGCGGCTTGCGCCCGTGGCGGCACGTTGCGATCTGTGCCCGGTTGCGGGCAGGCCGCGCAGTCACCGAAGGCGAAGATGTTTTCATCGCGAGTCGTTTGCAGGGTCGGCAGCACCTGAAGCTGGTTGATGCGGTTGGTTTCCAGACCATCGATGTCCTTGAGGAAACCCGGTGCGCGGATCCCCGCGGCCCAGACTTTCAGGCTGGCATTGATCACTTTGCCATCCGCCGTAATCAGGCTGTCAGCCGTCACTTCACTGACTGCAGCATTGGTCATGACGTTGACCCCAAGTTTCTCCAGGGTTTTATGCACGGGCCCGCCAATTCGCTCCGGCAATGCTGGCAACACCCGTGGTCCGGCTTCAATCAGGGTGATGTGCATATTCTCTGGTTTGATCCGGTCCAGTCCGTACGCTGCCAGTTCATGGGCGGCGTTGTGCAGCTCGGCGGCCAGTTCGACACCCGTTGCACCTGCGCCGACGATGGCGACGCTGATTTGCTCGACCTTGTCGGTTTGTCCGGCGTGGGCGCGCAGATAATGATTCAGGAGTTGCTGGTGAAAGCGCTCGGCCTGTTTGCGGGTGTCGAGGAACAGGCAATGCTGCGCCGCACCCTGTGTGCCGAAATCGTTGGTGGTACTGCCAACGGCAATCACCAGCGAGTCATAACCCAGTTCACGGGCAGGCACCAGTTCTACGCCCGCTTCGTCATAGGTCGCGGCCAGCTGGATCTTCTTCTGGGTGCGATCGAGCCCGCTCATGCGCCCCAGCTGGAACTCGAAGTGGTTCCATTTCGCCTGGGCGACATAGTTGAGTTCATCTTCGGAAGAGTTCAGCGATCCAGCGGCCACTTCGTGCAACAGGGGTTTCCAGATATGGGTCAGGTTCGCGTCGACCAGCATCACGCTGGCTGTGCCGCGCTTGCCCAGAGTCTTACCCAGACGGGTAGCCAACTCCAGACCGCCGGCGCCGCCGCCAACGATGACAATACGATGAGTCATGGGGATATCTCGCAAGGCTAAAAGAAATCGGTGCAATTACCCGAGCGAGCGCGAGGCGGCTCATAGCGTCAGGTAACTGATGAAACGGCTCAACAAGCCCAAACCAATGGTCACTGCCAGCACCAGCACAAGGAGCATCCACGGCCGGAAGGGCCGGCGCTCGACTTGGTGTTGGGACAGGTGCAGGTACTCTTCGACATGCTTCTGGTCGTCCGGGTTCAGGCGGCTGGTCATAAAGGCCTCATCAGGTAGACGTTGCTGAATGTATAGAAGCTACAGGCTGATTTAACGCACGTTGAACGGAGCATAGCCGCTGTCCGGAATGGGCTCGACGCTCACGGTGTCGTTTAGGCGAATGATTCCACTTTGTAACACTCGAGCTGTGATTCCGCCATGTCCGCGAACGGCCTGAAACGTACCGGGGCCGAGGTTGTTCTGCAGGCGTGCACAGGGCTGGCACCAACCGGTGGTTTCGAAAATTGCCTGGCCAATCCGGAAGCGTCGACCCTTGAGGCTGAACAGATTGATCCCGCTGATGACCAGATTGCGTCGCAAATCCTGTGGTAACACCGGGTTATCGACCGAACGCCCCATGAGTGAACTGATCACCGCCAGGTGTTCCCACTGAATGAGCGTTACCTGCCGGGCATTACGCACGCCGGGGCGGGCGCGATCGCCGGTCAGGCCTGCCTCGAGGCGCGCTTCCACGGCATCGAGTTCGATCATCGGCACGTGCGGTTCCGGTCGCACGCCAATCCAGCGAACGTGGCCGGTTTGCGGGACTTCAGCGAGCAATTCCTGCAATGGGCTCACAGACTGATTCCAACGTCGAACACAATGCTGCGTCCCAGGTTGCTGCGCAGGAAGTCCGGGGCGTCCGGATGCGCGAACAGCACGCGGGCGAAGGTCGGCCCGACCAGCGACAACGAGCGCCAGCCTTGGCGCAGGTATTCGGTGGGCGGTGGAAAGTGGCTGTTGAGGTCGAGGACTTCACGCTTGAGGCTGGCAAAGGCAATGATGTCCAGTTCCCCCAGGTCCATGCCGCGCTCTTTGTAGTTGTGCGCTTTTTTACGCAGGGTCGGCGCCAGTCTCATCAAGAATTCATTGGCCGGAATGCGTTTGGGTTTTGCTTCGCGGCGCACCAGGGAGCTCAAGGAAAATGCGCTGCGTCGGCGCTGCAGTTCATCGCGCCATTCGTCATTGAGGCGTCGGCCTTCGTCGAGTACGAAGAACACCTCGAAACTGGCGTCGCGAAACAGCACGTCTGGCGGCTCCCCGGCGGGGGCGAATTCGTCGGCGCGGTAGGGAATGTTCAGGCCTTGCAGCAGGCGCTGGCAAACCCAACGCTCACGCTCCCATTTGCGGGCATTGGACAGGAACGCGTTGGCTTGCTCGGCCGCAATGGTCAGCAGGCGTAAGTAGTCTGAGTCATCCATAGGCCCAAGCTTAGCGTTCAAATGCGACAAGCAGAAAGCTTTGCATCAGGTGGAGCGACTTTTAGGCCGGTGTAGACTGCTGATATGAGCTGCACTCAGCCAAGGAGACTACGGTGGTGTTCAAAGGAGTAGGCACATGATCGGCGCCGAGTTGCTGTCACCGGAAAGTCTGACGGTGGGCTGGCTGATTTATTTACCTGTGGTGATGTGGGCGATCTGGCGTGCGCCGTGGGTCGAATTGTTCACCGACCGGCGGCGTCAGCATTTACTGTTTGGCACGGTGTTCGCACTGTTCATGCTTTGGCTGGTGCGTCGGGATTTCGACACTGGCGTGAGCTATCACTTCATCGGTCTGACGGCGGTCACTCTGCTGCTGGATTGGCCTTTGGCAATCATTGGCGGCCTGGTGGCGCAAATGGGCCTGGTTTTCCTCGGGCGTCAGGACCTTGCTGCCGTGGGGGTCAATGGCGCCTTGCTGATTTTGCTGCCGGTGCTGATTACTGAATGCTGCGCCATTCTGGTCGAGCGCGCGCAGCCGCGTAATCCCTTTGTCTACATCTTCGTGTCCGGGTTCTTTGCGGCGGCGGTGTCTGCGTTGCTGTGCCTTCTGCTTGCGCTTTGGCTGCTGTGGTTCGATGGGCGTTTTGCGATGCCGTATTGGCTGGAGGATTTTGTCGGCTATCTGTGGCTGATCATATTTCCCGAAGCGTTCATCAACGGCATGGTGGTCAGCGCATTGGTGGTGTTCTGCCCCGAGTGGCTGGAAACTTTCAATCGTACGCGCTACCTGTCGGCACCCTGGAAAGACGACGATCCAGAATCCTGATTCTGAATTGAAGTCTTTCGCCCTTGGATTTGAAGCTCCGCCTGGGTCGTCCTCTTAGTGACGGGGTTCGAAGTCTTCGCTGAACAGGTCATCTTCGGCGTCCGGGCTGACGGGAATCTTGTGTTCTTCGGACGCCCAGGCGCCCAGGTCGATCAGTTTGCAACGGTCCGAACAGAAGGGCCGGAAGGTGCTGGTGGCACTCCATTCGACAGGAGCGCCGCAAGTTGGGCAGTTGACGGTTGGGGTCTGGCTCATGACTGGCCTCCACGCAAAGTAAGGTAAAAGTGATGCAGGCGTTCGACCTCGCTGTGCAGCCAGGCGAGGTCGCGGTCGTTGATCACGACATCGTCGGCATGGCTCACGCGATCCTGACGGCTTGATTGAACCTTGAGGATCGCCTGGACCTGTTGCTCGCTGGTCTGGTCGCGCTGCAGGGTTCGTTCGATCTGAAGCTGTTCGGGGGCATCGATGACCAGGACACGTTGCGTCATGGCGTACTGGCCGGATTCGATCAACAGCGGCGACACCAGTATCGCGTAGGGCGATTGTGCCTTGCCCAGGTGTTCGACGATTTCCTTCGCGATCAGTGGATGCAGCAACGCTTCAAGCCACATGCGCTGCTCTGGCACTTCGAAGATCAGCTTGCGCAACGCCGCGCGATCCAGCTGCCCGTCAGCCTGTAAGACACCAGGGCCGAAGTGCTCGACGATTTTCGCCAGCGCCGGGCGACCGGGTTCCACCACCCAGCGCGCTGCGTGGTCGGCGTCCACCACGTGCACCCCAAGATCGATGAAGTGCTGTGCAGCCGCGCTTTTGCCGCTGCCGATGCCGCCGGTGAGGCCGAGTATCCAGGGTTTTTCCACAGGGGTATTCATTTCAAACCGACAAACTGCCAATAGAAGTCGGTTATTTGACCACCCCAGAGCAACGCAATCCAGCCGGCAATTGCCAGATAGGGGCCGAACGGGATCGGTGTGGAGGTTTTGGCATTGCGAAAACGCAGCAGGGTCACGCCGATGATGGCGCCCACGAAGGACGAAAGCAGCAGGGTCAGCGGCAGAATTTGCCAACCGCCCCAGGCGCCGAGCATCGCCAGCAGCTTGAAATCTCCGTAGCCCATACCGTCCTTGCCGGTGATCAGCTTGAATAGCCAGAACACCGACCACAACACCAGGTAGCCGGCGATCGCGCCCCACAGCGCCTCATGCAGCGGCACGAACAGGTCGAAACTGTTGACGATCAATCCCAGCCACAGCAACGGCAGCACCAGCACATCCGGCAACAGTTGATGTTCTGCATCGATGAGACTCATGGCCAACAGGCCCCATGTCAGCACCAGCACCAGGCAAGCCGGCCAGCCGAATCCGAAGTGCCAGGCAATAAACGCCGACAAAACACCGCAGGCCAACTCGGTCAATGGATAGCGCTTGCTGATCGACGCCGCGCAGTTTGAGCAACGTCCCCGCAGAAACACGTAACTGATGAGCGGAATGTTTTCCCAGGCTCGAATGCTGTGATCACAGTGCGGGCAATGGGAGTGGGGCAGCATCAGGTTGTAGGTCGGCTGCGGCGTATCCAGCGGTTGACCGAGTATGTCGTGAGCTTGCAGGCGCCAATCACGCTTAAGCATTTTCGGCAGGCGCCAGATCACCACATTCAGAAAGCTGCCCACCAGCAAACCGACCAGCAGGGCAAGCGCGACAAAAGCCATTGGGTACGCAGTAAGAATTTCATTCAAGGGCATGTCAGATCGCTGAGCCGAGTTGGAAAATAGGCAGGTACATGGCCACCACCAAGCCGCCGACGATAACCCCCAGCACCACCATGATGAACGGTTCCATCAGGCTGGTGAGGTTATCCACCATATTGTCGACTTCGGCTTCATAGAAACCGGCCACCTTGTCGAGCATGTCGTCCAGGGCGCCAGACTCCTCACCAATCGCTGTCATCTGGATCGCCATGTTTGGAAAAACGCCAGAGGTGCGCATGGCGAAGTTCAGCTGCATGCCCGTCGAAACGTCCTGCTTGATCCGCAATACCGCACGCTTGAACACGATATTGCCGGTCGCCCCGGCAACGGACTCCAAGGCTTCTACCAGTGGTACCCCCGCGGCGAAAGTGGTCGACAGCGTGCGGGCATAACGAGCGACGGCGGACTTGTACATCAAGGTGCCCACCAAGGGCAGCTTCAACAGCCACGTGTCCATCTGGTCGCGAAAAGCTTGAGAGGTTTTAAGCGCATGGCGTACACCGAAGATTGCAGCGATCAATAGCCCCAGTATGATCCACCACCACTCCTGCATGAACTCCGAGAGGCCGATGACCATGACGGTAAAGGCGGGCAATTCAGCGCCAAACCCCTTGAACACGGACTCAAACTGCGGCACCACTTTGACCAGCAGAATCCCCGTCACAATCAGCGCGATGAACACCACGAACAGCGGATAGGTCATGGCTTTCTTGATCTTGGCCTTGAGGGCTTCGCTTTTTTCCTTATAGGTCGCGACCCGTTCCAGAAGGGTATCCAGGGCGCCCGCCTGTTCGCCCGCGTCCACCAGGTTGCAGTACAGCTCATCGAAGTATTGGGGCTTTTTACGCAAGGCGGCAGCGAAGCTGTTACCCGCCGCGACTTCCTGTTTCACCTCGTCCACCAGTTTGCGCATGGCCGGATTCTCGAAGCCTTCGCCGATGATGTCGAACGATTGCAGCAGCGGCACGCCGGCTTTCATCATGGTCGCCATTTGCCGGGTGAACAGGGCGATGTCCTGGGCTTTGATACGTTTGCCCAGGTTGAGAATCGAGACAGACTTCTTGCGCACCTTGCCCGGGTTAATGCCTTGCTTGCGTAACTGAGCCTTGATCAGCGCCGGATTCTGACCGCTCAACTCGCCGGTCATTTTCGTGCCTTTCCTGTCGGTGCCTTCCCAGGCGTACACGCTGATTTTTACTGCTTTGACCGCCATGTTCAGTCCTTGGTGACCCGGTTGATTTCTTCAAGGCTGGTGATGCCTTGCATGGCCTTTTGCAGACCGGAAGTACGCAGATCATCGAAACCGTCCTTGCGCATCTGGATATCGATTTCCAGTGAATTGCCTTCGGCCATGATCAAGTGTTGAAGCGCCGGCGTGTTTTTCACCACTTCATAAATCCCGACCCGGCCTTTATAGCCGTTGTTACAGAGGTCGCATCCGACCGGTTCAAAGATCGTGAACGAGCCGATGCGTTCCTCGGGAAAGCCTTCCTTGAGCAATGCTTCGCGCGGAATATCGATGGGTTTCTTGCAGTGGCTGCACAATTTTCGCGCCAGGCGCTGAGCGATGATCAGGCTGACGGACGTCGCAATGTTGAAGCCCTGAACGCCCATGTTGTGCAGGCGGGTGAGGGTTTCCGCCGCACTGTTGGTGTGCAGGGTCGATAACACCAAATGCCCGGTCTGGGCCGCTTTGATGGCTATTTCAGCGGTTTCGAGGTCGCGGATTTCACCGACCATGATCACGTCCGGATCCTGCCGCAAGAATGAGCGCAAGGCCTGGGCAAAATCCAGGCCTTGCTTGGGATTGACGTTGACCTGGTTGACGCCTTCCATGTTGATTTCCACCGGGTCTTCGGCGGTGGAGATGTTGATGTCCACGGTGTTGAGAATGTTCAAGCCGGTGTAGAGCGATACGGTCTTGCCGGAACCCGTGGGGCCGGTGACCAGGATCATGCCCTGTGGCTGCCTCAGCGCGGCCATGTACAGGTCTTTTTGCGCGGGTTCGTAACCGAGCGCATCGATGCCCATTTGTGCGCTGGACGGATCAAGGATCCGGATCACCACTTTCTCGCCCCACAGGGTCGGCAGGGTATTGACCCGGAAGTCGATGGATTTGCTTTTGGACAGGCGCATTTTGATCCGCCCGTCCTGAGGCCGGCGTCGTTCGGAAATGTCGAGGCTGGCCATGACTTTCAACCGCGCGGCTATGCGACCGGCCAGTTGAATCGGCGGTTTGGCGACTTCGCGCAGCATGCCGTCGGTACGCATCCGTACGCGGTAGGTCTTTTCGTAAGGCTCGAAGTGCAGGTCGGAGGAGCCGCTTTTTATCGCGTCGAGCAGCATCTTGTGGACGAAGCGAACCACTGGCGCGTCATCGGCATCCTGTCCAGCGATCGCGTCCGCTTTGCCGTCGTCGGCTGAATCAATGTCCACGCCATCAAGGTCAACGTCGGCCATGTCTTCCAGGCCGGTGGAGTGGGTGTCGAAGAGTTTTTCGATGGCGTCGCTTAGCTTGTCATCCTCTACCAGAATGGCTTCGGTGGTCAGCCCGGTACTGAACTGGATGTCATTGATGACTTGATGGTTGGTCGGGTCGGAAACCCCCACGAACAACTTGTTACCGCGCCGCCAAAGGGGCAGGACCTGGTGTTGGCGCACGAGCTTTTCGCTGACCAGTCCTTTGGGCTGGGCTTCCTTGTCGAGGGCATTGAGGTCAAACAACGCCATGCCGAAATGCTCGGAAGCGATTTCGGCCACCTGCCGACTCTTCACCAGCCTGTTCTGCACCAGATGGCTGACCAGGGAGATGCGGTTGCGTTGGGCTTGCTGATACGCCTGTTGCGCGCTTTTGTCAGTCACCAGCTCGGCCAGGACCAATTGCTTGGCCAGGCCGCTAAGAGCGATGTCATTCATTGGGATACCGGACGCAGACAGTTCATGACTTATAGCCTAGTCAAGGGACGGAGCCAAACCAGCCGTGGTGAAGTGACAAAAAGTGTCAGATAGTGCGGTTTACGAGGGCCGATCAGGCAGATCATTTGCGCTTGCCCCCAGCGTGCAGGCGTTATGGAAATTGGCATGCGCTGTGCTGGGGTAAATTCAGATCATGAGATTCCGACTCATGCATGGAGCTTGTCTATGAATAACCAAAAAGGTTTTACCCTGATCGAGCTGTTGATCGTTGTGGCGATCATCGGGATCCTGGCGACGTTTGCCATTCCGGCTTATTCGAAATATCAGGCGCGGGCGAAGGTGACGGCGGGGGTGGCGGAGCTTTCGGCGCTTAAAGTGAATTATGAGGACAAGGTCAACTCAGGTACGGCTGCCCCTGCGGTTGCTGACATCACTTCGACGGCCACCACACAAAACTGCACAATTACAGTCGCTACAAGTCCGACTGGCATCGTCTGTACGCTTGTAGGAGCGCCCGCTCAAGTTTCTGCCGCGACCATTACCCTGACTCGTGATGCCACCAGCGGTTGGTCTTGCAAGACCAGCGCTGCGGCCGATTTCGCTCCAGCGGGTTGCCCTCATGGTTAATGGCAGCTGAATTTTTGTAGATGATAAAACCCCGCCTCGCGGGGTTTTTTTTGCGTTGTGTTTAGAGAAAGCGACGCTTCGTTCTCTAAAAAGTAAAAACTTCATAAATTCATGGCCTTAGGCCCACGCCAAAACCCGCAACTTGCATGTCCATTATTTCCAACTCATGCAAATTGCATGATTCCGAAAATCGGCCTGTTTGCTAACCTTTTGATTTATAACGAATATTTAGGTGTCTCAAAGTTGGCACAGCGTTCGCAATATACCCAGTAACCCTGCTGACAAGACACGCAGCAGACTTTCCAGAAAAACAGGAGTTACTCGTATGAAGAAGTTCGCTATCACTGCCGCTGCTGCTACCGCGCTGACCCTGACCATGGCCGGTTCCGCATTTGCACAAACTACCCAGGCTACCCAGTCACCAATGGTGCTGGCTGCTGGTGAAGTGACCGAAGCCAAAGAAGCTACTTCCGATACCTGGATCACTACCAAAGTCAAAGCTGACCTGGTTACCGAAAAAGGCATTCCTGGTACCGACATCAAAGTTGAAACCAACAAAGGCGTTGTTTCCCTGTCGTCCACTGTTGCAGTGACTGACGCTCAGAAAACCACCGCAGTGGCTATCGCCAAGAAAATCAAAGGCGTCAAAGCGGTCTCCGCTGACGGCCTGAAAGCCGAGTAAACGGCACGACTTCTCGCCTGAACCGGGAGAAGGCGCGATAGACGGGCCGAGCTATACGTCTGTCGCAGCTTTGGAGTTCATGCGAAGGCCACAAGGACGTGGCCATTACAGGCCTCGGCATTCGTGTCGGGGCCTGTTCTATTGTGGGAGCTTGAAAATGTAGTGCGCTCTCGCTCCTGTAGCCGCTGGCGAAGCCTGCGTCCGGCTGCGAAGCAGTCGTGAACTCTCGCGATGTGGTGCATCAGGAAGACCGCATGCTCTGTTTTTACGACTGCTTCGCAGCCGGACGCAGGCTTCGCCAGCTGCTACAGGGAATGTGCTGGCGTAGGGGATTTATCAGCTTCCGCGCTTGCTGGTGATCTGCACCAGGCGGTTACCTTCGAACCGCAAGTACTGATACATCCCGCCATTCGGCCCGTAAGTCCATTCTTCGACCTGGAATTCTTCCCGTCGGTTAGCGCTGCGCTTATAGCCCAGCGGGTCTCGTTCGACGGGCTCCCCGCACTTCTGCAAGACCTCGCTGGAACGGTCCCCGATACTGATCAATTGACTGCCGCAGCGTAGGGTGTTGGCTGCCGAGGCATGCCCCGCAATCAATGTCAGCGCCAGGCTGAATAACACTTTGCGAATCATCACTCAGCATCCAGGTGCAGCGGCGTAATGACCCGGCCGTCGCTTTCTGCTTCGCCAAGGTTGGCGTCAACGAAGTAAACGCGGTCATCGGCCAGTTGCCCCTTGTCGACCAGATAATCCTTGATGCTGCTGGCGCGGTCCTGACCCAGCTGACGTAACAGCACGTCACTCGAACTCCAGAACTTGATAACGCCTTCGCGCATTTTCGCGGTGCGTTCTTCCTTGCCCAGATCCTTCCACTCGGCAGGAGGTTGAGTCTTCAGGCGTGTGCGGTAGATCCCTTCCAGCAGTGCGCCCTTTTCGCCGTCCGGCACCTCCAGAAGAGAGGCTTGGGCCGGCACTTTGTCGCCGCGACGCTGGAGCATCTTGTAGTAGTTGTATTGGTATTCCCGCTCCAGACGTTGCTCGGCGATCAGCGGGCCGTCACTGCTGGCCGCCGCAGTCCCTTCAATTTCCAGGCGCAGGGCTGGGCGTTCCTTGAGGGCCTGGGACAGTTTGATCAATGCCTCTTCGGCATCCTTGCTCAAGTCACTTGAACCTGGGGCGAAGGAGACGGTGCCCAGATCCTGCGAGCCACCACCGCTGACCAGTCCGCCGATCAATTTGAAGGGGGCGGCAGCCGCTTTCACGATCAGGTTGCGCAGGGTTTGCCAGACGATCGGCATAACGCTGAACTGGGGGTTGTTGAGATCGCCAGTGACCGGCAGTTCGATCGAGATCTTGCCGTCGACGTCTTTGAGCAGCGCAATCGCCAGTTTCAACGGCAGGCTCACCGCATCGGGGCTGTCGACTTTTTCGCCCAGTTGCAGCTGTTCGACCACCACTTTGTTTTCGGCTTTGAGCTGGCCCTTGGTGATGAGGTAATGCAGGTCGAGATTAAGTCGACCCTTGCGGATGCGGTAACCGGCAAATTTGCCGGAGTAGGGCGTCAGTGTGGTCAGTTCCACGCGCTTGAAGCTGGTCGCAATGTCCAGGCTGGCCATCGGGTCGAACGGGTTGACCGCGCCCTTGATGGTCACTGGCGCATAGCGGTCGACCTTGCCCTTGATGTCGACGGTGGCCGGTTTCATCTGGCGGCTGTCGATGGTGCCAATCGCACCGTTGAGCTGTTGGATGGCGGTGGCAAAGTTTGGCGTCAGGCTGAAGTCGGCGAAGTTGGCCGACCCGTCATTGATGGCAATGCCGCCAATGTGAATGCCAAGGGGTTTGTCCTTGCTGGCCGGTTTGGCGGCAGTGGATTTACTGCCAGAGTCGGCCGGTTGCGGGATCAGCAAATCATCGACGTTGGTTGTGCGGTCATCGTTGATCATGAAGCGTACGTAAGGCTGGAACAGGTTGACCTTGTCGATCGACAAGCTGTCGCCATGCTGATAATTCAGACCTTCGACCACGACCTGTTGCCACTTTAGAAAGTCGCGGGTCTTCAGGGTATCGAGGGTGTGCAGTTGATCGATCTGAGCCCGACCGGTGACGCTGAGCGCGAGGGGCTCGGTGCTTTTCAGGTCGACAGCCAGGTCACTGCCCAGCATGCCGCTGCGCAGCTCGAGGCGAATAAAGGGGTTGATGTAGGACTGGGCGACACGCAGGTCGATATCTTTGGTTTGAACCTGGAGCTTCGCACTGACCGGCGCCAGATTGACGATGCCTTGCGCGGTGAGCTTGCCTTGCTTGCCGATGCCAGTGTCGAGCTTGAGGTCGAAAGGCGAGCCGTTGAGGCTGTCGAAGTTCTGCAGATCAACGTTCAGCGGTCCGACGTCCAGCGCCACGTTGGGCTGAGCCTGACGGTCCGCCAGGTGCACCTGGTAATTGCGCAGTTGCACGTCTTTGAGCAACACCTGCCATGGCTTGCCGGGCGCGGCAGGTTCAGGTTTCGGTGAATCGGCAGCGGCGGGTGTGCTGGCGGGTTCGGCGTCGGCTTTGACTTTGGCCGCCGGTTTGGACGGCTGGCTGGCGAACAGTTTTTGCCAGTCGAGCTGCCCGTCTGCTTCGAGGGCTGCCCAGGTTTCCAGTTTCTGGCTGCGAATCTTGCCGACCACCACTTGCTGCTTGGCCACGTCGACGGTGGTCTCCGTGACATCCAGACGCTCAAGTTTCGCCAGAGGACGACCGTCCGGGGCTTTGATGGCAAAGGGCGCGACACTGACCGCGACGTTGCTCAACAGCAGCTCGGTTTCCTTGGACAGGTTGAGTTTGTAGTCAGTGCTGAGGTTTACAACGCCGTTCTCAAGCACCAGTGGCAAGGCATCGCGAACGTAGGGCCAAAAGAGTTTCATCTGGCCGTTCGTGATTTTCAACTTACCTTCGGATGCAATCGGGATCAGGCTGAAATTGCCCGTCCAGTCAATTTGACCGCCTCCTGGCCCGACCGCGACCAGAGTCATGTCGGCGCTGTCATCGGGCAGGGTGCTGAGGTTGTTCAGTTCGAAATCGAGTTTGTCGTAGAGAAACTCAATGGGTTCGCTGGGCCGCGCATCCTGGAAGTGCACGTAACCATCCGCGAATTTGATGCGCTCTATACGCATCGGGAAAGGTTTGGCGTCAGGGTCTACGGGCGTCGGTTCACTCGCGGGCAGTTTGAACAGACCGATCAGATTGAGCTGGCCTTCCTTGTTGAAGAGGATTTCGGTCTTGGCTTTGTCCAGCTCGATATCGGACAGGTGCAGTGCTTTGGTCCAGAGGCTGTCGATCTGCAAATTGGCGTAGAGACGTTCGAAACCGACTTGTTCCTTGCCTGGCTCACCGAGGGTCAGCCCCCACAGGGTCACTTCAAGGCTGAACGGGTTGAGTTCGATGCGTTGCAGATGCGCGGGCACGGTGGCGTAGCTGGCCAGTTGCTGGTTGGCCACCCGAAGCACAATGCCCGGCAAAATCAGAAACCCCAGCAGGCTGTAGAGGGCCAGAGCAGTCAACAAAGCGCCAATAGCGCGAATCAATCCTTTGGGCATGTGCGGCTTCATCTGTCTGAATCGGAGTGCCTTGGAGTATGGCACGCGTTTCTGGTTCCGAAGTGAACAGGCTTTATGGGATTTGTCTGAAAATGTCGGCAGATGTCAGAGCTGCAGGATCAGCGTTTTCAAGGGAGGCTGCTGGTCCATCGACGGGAAATCGGCGCCGGGCTTCATCACGGTCCACTCACGAACCGGCCGTCCAGCCTTCTCGGCACAACGCAGTACCTGCTCGCGCCAGTCGTCCATGCTGACTTTCGCCAGGTTGTTGCAGCAGATCAGCACGCCGTTGTCGGCGGTGGTCAGCAGCGCTGGTTTGAGCAGGCTCTGGTAGTCGCGCAGCAGGTCGACGGTGCCGAACGCGCTCTTCGCCCATGCCGGTGGATCAAGCAGCACCAGGTCGTACTGACGTTGTTCCAGGCGCTGATAGCTTGGTAGTTTCTGCCCGCGACGCTGGCTGATCGGCAGACCGGCCAGTTGGCGGATCGCCGGGAAATAATCGGACTGGACGAATTCCATGGTCGGCAATTGCGGGTTGAGCAGGCCATTCTCGCGACCGACTGCCAGGTTACCCTCGGCAAAGTCCAGGTTGCACACTTCGCGCGCGCCACCGGCCGCAGCACTGAGGCCGACACCACAGGTGTAGGCGAACAGGTTGAGTACGCTTTTGTTGCTGCTGTGTGCCTTGACCCAGCCACGGGTGTTGCGCAGGTCGAGAAACAACAGCGGGTCCTGACCCGCGTGACGACCGCGGACCCGGTAGTTGAGCCCCCACTCGTGACCGACCAGGTCCTGCAACGCGGCTTCGTCGGCTTGGTAGACCGTGTCTTCGCGGTCAATGCGTGAGTTGCCACGGGAGCGGTCGTTGTAGACCAGCAGCGTTTCAACGCCCAAGTGTTGATTGATCGTGGCATGCAACTGCAGCAGGGCGTCGCGTTCCAGCGCTTGGTGGAAGCTTTGCACCAGCAACTGTCGACCGTAACGGTCGATGGTCAAACCGCCAGCGCCTTCCTGGCTGCCATGGAACAGTCGGTAGCAATCGGTGCCTTGCTGATGCAGTTCGGCAAGCAGGTCCTGGCGCTGATCGAGGGCGGCGCGCAGCGCCTGATTCAAGGAAGACATGCTGGGCGCCTTGCAGGAGGTAATTTGGCGCGGGAGTTTAACACTGTGTGGAAGGGGATTGCCTGTGGCGAGGGCGGATACCCGGCTCAGGTCAGTAAGCCCATCCGCCGCTTGGCCCGTTGGACCGAGCCGTTACGGACAGCCCAGCGCAACATCGGCGCGCTGCGATTGACACTGGCGCGGATCAGTTTTCGTTGCAGCGGGCTCTGGTGGACACCCAGCATGTCGCTGGCCCAGTCCGGCAGCAGGTCGATCCCGGCTTGCATCATCAACCCGCCGAACGGCTTGGCCAACCGGCTGGGGGATGGCGCGTTCATGAGCAGCCGCAACACCTCGCGACTGCGCTCATCGCACAGCAACTGCGGACGGATGCGCTCAAGGTAGTTGGCAATGTCTTGCCGCGAGTGAGGTACATCACGGGCGCCTAACCGTTCGGCGACCAAAGCGATTTCGTCGTAATAGCGGTCCTGATCCGCCAAGGACAGGTTCGGATTTCGATACCGCAGGTGCGCAGCGAGAAAGTTGCTGACTTCGGCCACATGAACCCAGGTCAACAGATCGGGGTCGCTGGCAGCGTAGGGGCGTCCGTCAGGCGCGGTGCCGGTGACTTGAAGGTGAATGGTGCGGACTTTCTCGATCAACCAGTCGGCATCTTTTCGTGAGCCGAAGGTGGTGCCTGAGATGAACTGGCCGGTGCGGCGCAATCGGCCGAGCATGTCCTCGCGAAAATTCGAGTGGTCCCACACCCCGGCCAGCGCCAAGGGGTGCAAGGCTTGCAACATCAGCGCGCTGATACCACCAATCAGCATGCTGCTGAAGTCGCCATGAACTTGCCAGCTCACCGAGTCGGGACCGAACAGGCCGGGATCACCTTTGGGGTTTTCCAGGTCAAGTTTGCCGAGGGACAGACCGGTCAGGCTCATGATCTGGGTTTCGATGCGACTGCGGATGTATTCCATGGCGACTCAATGGCGAAAAAATTACGGACCTGAAATCCCCCTGTAGGAGCTGCCGCAGGCTGCCATCTTTTGATTTTGATTCTGAAAAACAAGATCAAAAGATCGCAGCCTGCGGCAGCTCCTGCGGGGGGCATTCCGAGTCCAATGTTATTGATTCAGACGCTTATCAACCAACTCCTGAACCACACTTGGATCGGCCAGGGTCGAGGTGTCGCCCAACGTGTCGAGCTCATTGCAGGCGATCTTGCGCAGAATTCGCCGCATGATCTTGCCTGATCGGGTCTTCGGCAAGGCCGGTGCCCACTGAATAAGATCCGGCTTGGCGAAGCTGCCAATTTCCTTGCTGACGTGGTCCAGCAGCTCTTTTTTCAGCTGATCATTGGGCTCGGTGCCATTCATGGGCGTGACGAAGGCATAGATGCCCTGACCTTTTACGTCGTGAGGGTAACCGACCACAGCGGCCTCGGCGATGCTGTCGTGCAGAACCAGCGCGCTTTCCACTTCCGCAGTGCCGATGCGGTGCCCGGAGACGTTGATCACGTCGTCGATGCGCCCGGTGATCCAGTAATCGCCATCCTCGTCGCGCCGCGCGCCATCACCGGTGAAGTAATACCCGGGGTAGGGCTTGAAGTAGGTGTCGACCATTCGTTGAGGGTCGCCATACACGCTACGGATCTGCGCCGGCCAGCTGGACTTGATCGCCAGTACGCCGCTGCCGGCGCCCTTGATTTCCTTGCCCGTTTCATCAAGTAACACCGGTTGCACGCCGAACATCGGTTGGGTGGCGCAACCGGGTTTGATGCGCTGGGCGCTGACCAGGGGGCTGAGCATGATGCCGCCGGTTTCGGTCTGCCACCAGGTGTCGACGATCGGGCAACGCTGCTCGCCGACGACGTTGAAGTACCAGTCCCAGGCTTCCGGGTTGATCGGCTCGCCGACGCTGCCGAGCAGTCGCAGGCTCGCCCGGGACGTTTCCTTCAGGGGCTCGGGGCCTTCGCGCATCAGCGAACGCAGGGCTGTCGGGGCGGTGTAGAAGATGTTGACGTGGTGTTTGTCGATGACCTGCCAGAAGCGCGAGCTGCTCGGATAACTGGGCACGCCTTCGAAGATCAGCGTGGTCGCGCCGTTGGCGAGGGGGCCGTAGACGATGTAACTGTGGCCGGTGACCCAGCCGACATCGGCCGTGCACCAGAAAACCTCGTTATCACGGTAATCGAGCACGTATTTGAACGTCATCGCCGCTTGCAGCAAGTAGCCGCCGGTGGTGTGCAGCACGCCTTTTGGTTTGCCGGTGCTGCCGGAGGTGTAGAGGATGAATAGCGGATCTTCAGCGTCCATCGGTTCGGGCGGACAGTCATCGCTGACATCGCGCAATGCCTGGTGATACCAGATGTCCCGGCCTTCGACCCAGTCCACTTCGCCTTGCGTGCGCTCGACCACGATAACGGTGCTGACGTCCGGACAGCTTTTCAGCGCCTGGTCGACCTTCTGTTTGAGCGGTACGGATTTGCCGCCACGCACGCCTTCATCTGCGGTGATGACCGTGCGGCAATCGGCGTCGAGTATCCGGTCGCGGACAGAGTCGGGAGAGAAACCGCCAAACACCACCGAATGCACTGCTCCAATTCGCGTGCAAGCGAGCATGGCGTAAGCCGCTTCGGGAATCATCGGCATGTAGATGCACACCCGGTCGCCTTTTTTGACCCCACGGCTTTTCAGCACGTTGGCCAGGCGGCAGACGTTGTGGTGGAGCTTTTTGTAGGTGATCTGGGCGGATTCGGCGGGATCGTCGCCTTCCCAGATGATCGCAATTTGATCGCCACGTTGTTTCAGGTGACGGTCGATGCAGTTGTAGCTGACGTTCAACTGGCCGCCGGAGAACCAGCTGGCTTCACCTGTTTTCAGGTTGTAGCGCTGGACAGTGTCCCAGGGGGCGCTCCAATCGAGGAAGCGTGTGGCTTGTTCGGCCCAGAAAGTACTGGGGTGTTCGATTGATTGGCGGTACAGGCGCTGGTAGTCGTCTTGACTCAGATTCGCAGCCCGGCGGACGGCATCGGCTTCGGGGAACGTGCTGATATCGAACATGACGGTTCCTTATTCTTGTTTTGCGACAAGATATAAAGATGCGCCGAGTAGTGGATCGGTTCAAGTCAGACACAAACCAATGTGGGAGCGGGCAGGCCGCTCCCACAAGGGATTGCTTACGATCAGCCGCGGTGACGACCGCGGAAATAGTTGATCAAGCCTTGGGTCGAGGCATCGTCAGCCGGAGTTTCTTCGCTGCCGACCAGGCGGTTGTAGACGCCTTTGCCGAGTTCTTTGCCCAGCTCCACACCCCATTGGTCGAAGGCGTTGATGCCCCAGATCACGCTTTGCACGAAGACTTTGTGTTCGTACATCGCCACCAATGCGCCGAGACGACGTGGGCTGATGCGCTCCACCACGATGGTGTTGCTTGGGCGGTTGCCCGGGATCACCTTGTGCGGCGCGACTGTGTGAATTTCTTCTTCACTCATGCCTTTGTCGCGCAGCTCGGTTTCGGCTTCCGCTAGTGTTTTGCCCAGCATCAATGCCTGGCTCTGGGACAGGCAGTTGGCGTACAGCCACTGGTGGTGGTCGGAGACCGGGTTGAAGCTGACGATCGGCACGATGAAGTCGGCCGGAATCAGTTGGGTACCCTGGTGCAGCAACTGGTGATAGGCGTGTTGGCCGTTGCAACCCACGCCGCCCCAGATGACCGGGCCCGTTTCGGTGGACACTGGCGTGCCATCCTGGCGAACACTCTTGCCGTTGGATTCCATGTCCAGCTGTTGCAAATGCTTGGTGATGTTACGCAGGTAGTGATCGTACGGCAGGATCGCGTGACTCTGTGCGCCCCAGAAGTTGCCGTACCAGACGCCGAGCAGCGCCAGCAATACCGGCATGTTCTGTTCGAAAGGAGCGCTCTGGAAATGCTGGTCCATGGTGTAGGCACCGGACAGCAGTTCCTTGAAGTTGGACATGCCGATGGCCAGGGCAATCGGCAGACCGATGGCCGACCACAACGAGTAACGGCCGCCAACCCAGTCCCACATCGGGAAGATGTTTTCTTCACGAATACCGAAAGCCACCGCTGCCGCGTTGTTGCTGGATACGGCGATGAAGTGACGATACAGCTCCGCCTCGGAACCGCCCTGAGCCAGGTACCAGGCGCGCGCTGCCTGGGCGTTCTTCAGGGTTTCGAGGGTGTTGAAGGATTTCGACGAAACGATGAACAGCGTGGTCTCGGCACGCAGCTTCATGGTCAGCTCGTGGAACTCACTGCCATCGATGTTCGCCAGGTAATGGCAACGCACGCCTTTCTGGGCGTAGGACAGCAGTGCTTCGGATACCAGTTCCGGGCCGAGGAACGAGCCGCCGATGCCGATGTTGACCACGTCAGTGATCGGCTTCTCGGTGTAACCACGCCACAAACCGTCGTGGATACGGCCCACGAGATCGGTGATCTGATTCAGTACCTTGTGCACTTCCGGCATCACGTTGACGCCGTTGACCGACAGCTTGTCGCCAACTGGACGGCGCAGCGCGGTGTGCAGGGCAGGGCGACCTTCGGACGAGTTGACGATTTCGCCTTCAAACAGCGACTTGATAGCGCCTTTGAGGTCGACTTCGTTGGCCAGACCCACCAGCAGGTTGCGGGTCTCGGCGTTGATCAGGTTTTTCGAGTAATCGAGAAACAGACCGCAGCTACTGAGGGTGAATTGGGTAAAGCGCTGCGGATCGGCATTAAACGCTTCGCGCATGCTGAAATCCTGCATGGCTTGGCGGTGATCATTCAACGCTTGCCAGGCGGGCAGAGCGGTCACGTCGTGAGGAGTGCGGTAGTACGCCATCGCTGCGGGTTTCCTTTTTACTTGAACGGCCTTTTGAACACTAAAAATACCGGATCGCTGCGGGTGGGCGTCCGGTCAACTGCGTCTTCACGTTTTCATGGCGCAGGGCGAATACAGTAACCTTCGCGCTGCGATCTGTCTTGACTTTGTCTGACCCGTCCCCGGTACTTTTTTATACATAAAGAAGAAGGTGAGCCGACAAACGGAAGGATGTGCGGGTTTTGGCTCGGTCAGGCGACCTGAACCGGGTAGGGGAAAGCTGAACCCGATTCACTGTCGAAGCAGTCGCGAATCTGCTGGGTCATCCAGCATCATGCTGGATGACCGACCGCACTTTCTACGCCGTAGCGTCGAGGTTGATGTGCAGGTTGTCGATCAGGCGCGTTGTCCCCAGATACGCGGCTACCAGAATGACCAGGTCCCGATCCTGCGGGGTTGCCGGACGCAAGGTCCGCGCTTCACGTATTTCCAGGTAATCCGGACGCAGCCCGGCGGTTTCCAGCTGTTTGATCTGGGCATCGATGAGCGCCGGGAAATCCCTGTCGCCCTGTTTGATCGCCTCGCCAATTTGCGTCAGGCCTTGATACACCACGGGTGCAACGGAGCGCTGTTGTTCATTGAGAAAGCCATTACGCGAGGAAAGCGCCAAGCCATCGGCTGCACGAACAGTAGGCTCGCCAATGATCTGCACAGGCATGTTCAGGTCATGAACCAGGGACTTGATCACGGCCAATTGCTGGAAGTCTTTCTGGCCAAAGATCGCCAGGTCCGGCTGGACCATGTTGAACAGCTTGCTGACCACTGTCGCCACGCCTTCGAAGTGACCGGGACGACTGGCGCCGCACAGGCCTTCGGAGAGCTGTGGAACACTGACGCGGGTCTGACCTTGCATGCCGTCCGGGTACATCTCTTCAACGCTTGGCGCGAACAGCAAATGGCAGCCCGCCTGGAGCAGTTTTTCCTGATCCGCAGCGAGGGTTCTCGGGTATTTGTCGAGGTCTTCGCCGGCCCCAAATTGCAACGGGTTGACGAAGATGCTCGCGACCACGAAATCCACTCGTTGAGTGGCTTTGGTGATCAGCGCGATATGGCCGCTGTGCAAGTTGCCCATGGTGGGCACGAAGCCGATGCGCTTGCCTTCGCTACGGGCGCGGGCGACGGCGGCTCGAAGTTCGCGTACGGTTTTTACGGTGTTCATGCAGAGAATCCGTGTTCGATACCTGGGAAGGTCGCCGCTTTGACGTCAGTGACGTAGGCAGTCAAAGCCGCATCAATGCTGGTCTGACCGGCCATGAAGTTTTTCACGAATTTTGGCATGCGACCTGTAATCGACAACCCCAGCATGTCGTGCATCACCAATACCTGGCCATCTGTGGCGCTGCCTGCGCCGATGCCGATAACCGGGATCTTCACTGCCTGGGTGATTTCTTCGGCCAGCTCGCTCGGGACGCATTCAAGCAGCAGCATCGCTGCGCCGGCTTGTTCCAGCGAGATCGCATCGGCACGCATTTGTCGCGCCTGGTTTTCGTTACGTCCCTGAACTTTGTAGCCGCCCAGGATGTTCACTGATTGAGGTGTCAGTCCCATGTGAGCGCAGACGGGGATGCCACGCTCGGCCAGCAAGCGAATCGAGTCCGCAAGCCACAATGCCCCTTCAACCTTGATCATGTGCGCACCGGCCTGCATCAACAGCGCGCTGTTGGTCATGGCTTGTTCAGTGGTGGCGTAGGCCATGAAAGGCAGGTCGGCGAGGATCAATGCGTCGGTGTTGCCGCGTTTGACGCACGCCACGTGGTAAGCCATCTCAGCGGTGGTCACCGGCAGCGTGCTGTCATGACCCTGCAAAACCATGCCGAGGGAGTCACCCACCAACAGCACTTCGACGCCAGCCTGATTGCAGGCGTGGGCGAAGGTCGCGTCATAGCAGGTCAGCATGGTGATTTTTTCACCTTTTTGCTTGAGACCTTGCAGGGTGGTCAGGGTAATGGCTGGCATGAAAAGTTCCTCATTCAGGCGCTGTGAAAACTACTGCGAGTAACGCGCGTGATTCTTCGTTAAATACAGGCGCACGGTCTGTTGTCGTGCTTTTAAGGCCTGGATTGCGCCCTTCAACGCCGTGTTGGCGGCAACGGGACGCCTATAGTCGTGAGGAGAACTCGGGAAGTCAATTGCGTGTGTTACCGCATTGTTACGCATGAGGTGTTACCGGCGTAACTGATGCGATTCAGCAGACGGGATGCGGCGGCGGCATAAGTGGGGGCTCCGCGTTTCTATAGGAACAAAGCTTGCTCGTGATAGTGACGTGTCAGTCGACATGCGTGCCGTATTTCAGTCAGCTATCGCGAGCAAGCATTGCTCCTGTAGAGGGATTTCATCAATTTTGGGGAATGCGCTCCAGCCCGACAAACGGGCAAGCCTGGAGTAATTCGCCAAGTACCCGGCCATCGGCCAAACGCAGGTCCGCAGGCGCCAGTTCGGCCAGCGGATACAGAACGAACGCGCGTTCCTGCATATGGTAGTGGGGGACTTTGAGGCGAGGCTCGTCGATCAGTCGATCGCCGAACAGCACGATATCGAGATCCAGCGTGCGTGGCCCCCAACGTTCGAGGCGTTCGCGCCCCTGGTCATTCTCGATGGCTTGCAGCGCATCCAGTAGCTCCAGTGGCGGGAGGAGGCTGTCGAGGGCCGCAACCGCGTTGGTGTAACGCGGTTGGCCGGGCAGCAATGAATCGCTTTGATAAAACGCGGAAACGGCGACCAGTTCGGTGCATGGCAGTTGCGCCAGCGCGTCGACCGCGCTGCGCAATTGTTCGGCGGGGTCAGCCAGATTGCTGCCCATGCCGATGTAGATGCGTTCCATGAATTACTCGCCCGTGGTGCTCGGTGCGTCGGCTGTACGCTTGCGCTTTGCGCCACCGCTACGGCGTCGTTTGCGCGGCGCACCGGTGCCTTCGTCTTTGCCACTGAGGTCGCGGATCATGTCACGGCGCTCGCTGTCGTTGGCGTCCTGATAATCGGTCCACCATTCACCGAGGCCATCGGTTTGTTCCCCGGCGCTCTCACGCAACAGCAGAAAGTCATAACCGGCCCGGAATCGTGGGTTATCGAGCAACAGGTCGGCACGTTTGCCGCTGCGCCGTGGCAAGCGCTCCTGCATGTCCCAGATCTCGCGGATTGGCATGGTAAAGCGCTTCGGAATCGCGATGCGCTGACACTGTTCAGCAATCAGTTCGTGAGCGGCTTCCTGCATCGCCGGTATCGGGGGCATGCCACGCTCTTGCAGA
The DNA here is from genome assembly GCF_015351605.1 of Pseudomonas sp. p50(2008). NCBI lineage: Bacteria > Pseudomonadati > Pseudomonadota > Gammaproteobacteria > Pseudomonadales > Pseudomonadaceae > Pseudomonas > Pseudomonas sp. p50(2008). The sequence continues at coordinate 27,593 of NZ_JACMYF010000008.1, read as the reverse complement.
CGCAGCACGCGCGCCGGCAATGCAGGCCACAACAGCGCTGCAAACAGGAACGCCGGGGTCACCGGTTTGTTCTGCTTAATGCGCAGGTCAGTGTTGACCAAGGCTTCGCTGATCAGTGTGTGCGTGTAGGTCGGGTTGTATTCCAACGCTTCGGCACTGGCCGGGAACAGTGGGTCGAACAGCTGCAAATCGACCAGCATTTCGAAGGTGTCTGCGGCATGGCCAGAGAGGAACAATTTGAGGACTTCTTCGAACAGACGAGCCGACGGTATCTCTCGAAGCATCGGGGCGAGTTCGCGGATCGGCGCGGCGCTGTGCTTTTCGATGCCGAAATTCAGCTTGGCGGCGAAACGCACGGCGCGCAGCATCCGCACCGGGTCTTCCTGGTAGCGCTGCTTTGGATCGCCGATCAGTCGGATCAGATGATTGCGAATATCGTGGACGCCGTTGGCGTAGTCGAGAATGCGCTCACTGACCGGATCGTAATACAGGGCGTTGATGGTGAAATCGCGGCGCTGCGCGTCTTCTTCCAGGGTCCCGTAAACGTTGTCGCGAAGGATGCGCCCGCTCTCATTGCGTGAGGACTGGTTGCTGTCTTCTTCTTCATTGTTTTGCGGGTGATTGGCGCGGAAGGTCGCGACCTCGATGATTTCGCGGCCAAAATGGATATGCACCAATTTGAAGCGACGGCCGATAATCCGCGCGTTGCGGAATTCAGCTCTGACCTGTTCAGGTGTTGCACTGGTGGCGACGTCGAAATCTTTTGGCGTGATGCCGAGCATCATGTCGCGCACACAGCCGCCAACCAGATAGGCCTGGTAACCGGCGTTCTGCAGGCGTTCGACGATATTCACTGCGTATCGGCTGAATTGCGACTTCTGCAGCGAATGTTGGCTGCTGTTGAGCACTTCAGGCGTACTGCGAATGTGTTGCGTATGACGCTTGGGAGAACGGAATGACTGGAACAACTTCTTCAGCATGGGATGCACTGTTTGAAGGAATGTTCGGCCATAACGAAGAATGACCGCATGATGGGCGGGGATTCTAGCATTTAGTCGGGGGATGGTGTAGGAAGCTGCGCAACGGGATGAAGGGCGAATGATAGGACAGCGACGACAGGGGCCGCATGATCGTCAAATCCCGGAAACTACAAGGGGAGCCGAAGCTCCCCAAGAAGTAGTTGCATGCTCTATTTTTATTATTGGTTTCGGGCTTTTTGTTTTTGTTAAGTGCCCTCGTCATGGAGATTTTTCTTCATGACCCTCCCAATCGGGAGCCAAGAGCAAACGGATTGCTTTGGTCGCTGTGCTGCAGTGATCTATCGATCCAACCAGTTCAGGCTCTGTCTTAGGACAGTTTTTGTTGTTCTCGGCCTGGTCGTGGGGCAAGCCCCAAATACAACGCCTCTCCAAAAGAATCAGTTAGCTGCGCCTCTCGCCGTCTTGTTTTTATTGTGCGTGAGTCGATTCGTCTTATTTTTATTGTCTTGTGCATTGCTTGTTATTGTTCTTGTACTAAACATATAGCAGGGTGCGTGCCAACTTTTGCGAAGCCCAGCAAAACAAGGGGTTAGGCGCTGCATCGGGTATTCGCGAGGCCAAAAAAAGCCGGGGCTTCGTTACCGTAAGCCCCGGCTTCTGTTACGTGAAAAACCTGAGGTAACAGTTTTTTCACACAATCAGCTGTTACCTGCACATTCGAAAGGTGACGTTCAGCTTTCGCTGGCCACACCGGTCTTACGCCGTGGAATGCCCAGGCGCTGACGACGTTCCCACAGGCATTTACGACTGACCCCGAGTTTGCGAGCCAGCTCGGTCTCGGTCATATGGTCCTGATGCTCGAGTACGAAGTGCTGGAAGTAGTCTTCCAGTGACAGGTCTTCCGTAGGCTCATGACTGGTGTTACTGGCGCTGCCGCCCTGTTGGGGTGCGAGGCCGATGAACTCATCGTCATCCAGATCATTCAGTTCGATGTCGATCCCCAGCAGTTCAGCGGAAATCTCCGGGCTTTCGCAAAGAATGACGGCGCGCTCTACAGCGTTTTCCAGTTCACGAACGTTGCCCGGCCATGAATAGTGACGAATCGCTTGCTCGGCATCCGGCGCAAACTTCAGGTCGGTGCGGTTGACTCGCGCACTTTGTCGCGCCAGGAAAGCAGTGGCGATTTCGTTGACGTCTGCACCACGCTCGCGCAGCGCTGGCAATTTCAGGGCGATGACGTGGAGGCGGTAAAACAAGTCTTCACGGAACTGGCCGATCTTCGCCAGGCTCTTGAGGTCCCGGTGAGTCGCAGCGATCAGTCGCACGTCGACTTTCTGCGATTGCACGGAACCGACTCGGCGAATCTCGCCTTCCTGCAATACGCGCAATAGACGAGCCTGAGCTTCCAGTGGCAGTTCGCCAATTTCGTCGAGGAACAGCGTGCCGCCATCGGCAGCTTCCACCAGGCCGGCGCGACCGGCGCTGGCACCGGTAAACGCACCTTTTTCGTGGCCGAACAGCTCGGACTCGATCAGGCTTTCCGGAATGGCTGCGCAGTTCACCGAAATCATCGGTGCCTTGGCACGTTTGGACAGGTTGTGCAGCGCCCGTGCCACCAGTTCTTTACCGGTGCCGGATTCGCCCTGGATCAGGACATTTGAGTCAGTCGGGGCCACTTTGCGGATCTTGCTGTACAGATCCTGCATCGGGGGGCACGAACCGATGATGCCGATTTCGCCATTGCTGTTGTCGACACCGGTTTTTGCCGTGCCATTGCCCGCCTTGGCACTGGCAGGCTCACCCGCAGTGCTTTGCACCGATTGCCGGTCACGCAGGATTTTTGCGACTGCCTGAAGCATTTCATCGTGATCGAAAGGCTTGGCGATGTAGTCCACCGCGCCCATCTTCATCGAGTCGACCGCTGAGCGCAGGCTGGCGTAGCTGGTCATGATCAGCACCGGCGTACCTTGGCCGAGCTTGATCAGCTCGGTGCCCGGCGCGCCTGGTAAACGCAGGTCGCTGACGATCAGGTCGAACGTGGGGATAGTGAAACGTTCTTGTGCTTCCTGCACAGAACCGGCTTCGCTGACCTGGTACTGGTTACGTTCCAGCAGGCGGCGCAAGGCGGAGCGGATAATTGTTTCGTCTTCGACGATCAAAATGTGCGGCATTGATTCGATACTCTCGACGGTCTCAGTTCACAGCGGACGTCGCTTCGACATGACGCGGCAAGGTCACCCGAATACGGGTGCCGCGTTGGCTTTGAACATCAGCCGGGCTGTCGATGGTGATTTGTCCATAATGCTCTTCAACGATGGAATAGACCAGTGCAAGGCCCAGACCGGTGCCTTCGCCAGGGTCCTTGGTGGTGAAGAAAGGTTCGAACAATCGGTCCATGATGTTCTTCGGAATGCCACTGCCTTCGTCTTCCACGATCAGGTCGACCGTGTGCTCGCCGGCTTCGCTTTTAACGCGCACTGCACTGCCGGGAGGCGAGGCGTCGCGGGCGTTTGAGAGCAAGTTGATCAAGACCTGGGCGAGTCGCTGCGGGTCGCCTTCGACCCAGTGATCGGGGTCGCACAGGTTGTAGAACTGCACTTCGAAATTGCGTCTGTTGAGGGCCAGCAGGCCTATCGCGTCCTGGGCGACTTCCGCCAGACAGACGGGCTCGTCGCTGTGCTGGTGGCTGCCGGCATGGGCGAAGCTCATCAGTGACTGAACGATGCGCGACACCCGCTTGGTCTGCTCGAGAATCTGGCCGCTGATTTCCTTCAACTCACTATCGTCCTCACGCTCTTCGCGCAGGTTCTGCGCCAGGCAGGCGATACCGGTGATCGGGTTGCCAATCTCGTGGGCCACGCCGGCGGCGAGTCGACCAATACTGGCCAGACGCTCGGAGTGCACCAGTTTGTCTTCGAGCATCTGGGTTTCAGTCAGGTCTTCTACCAACAGCACCAGGCCACTGTTACCCGGCGCGAGGGGCTCATCGATGGCGGCTTTGTGCAGATTGAGCCAGCGGGTCTGGCCGTCGAGCGCGAGATGCTGTTTGTGCAAGTGCTCGTCCGGCAGGTTGATGAAGCCTTGCAGCAGTTCTTTCCATGGATCGGCAATGGTGCTCAGGCGTGAACCGACCACGCGTTGGGCGGCAATTCCGGTGAGCTCCTCCATAGCTTTGTTCCACATCAGGATTTCCTGGTCCTTGGCGAGGGAGCAGACACCCATCGGCAACTCTTGCAACGTCTGGCGGTGGTAACGACGCAAAGCGTCCAGTTCCGCTGCCAGCCCGGTCAGACGCGAGTGGTAATCCTCTAAACGGCTTTCGATGAAGTGAATGTCTTCAGTCACGTAGTTTTCGCCGCCGGCCTTGTAAGGCAGGAAGGTTTCGACCATGTCCTGAGCGACGCTCGGCCCCATCAGGCCAGACAGGTTGGCCTCGATCCGATCCCTTAAACGGCGCAACGCGTACGGGCGGCGCTCATCGAATGGCAGGTAGAGATCGCGCAACGCCTGCTCGACTTCCTTTTGCGCAGCCTTCGCACCCAATGGTTTGGCCAGTTGGGTGGCAAATTCTTGTGGAGAGGCGGCGTGCAATTCGCGACGTTGCGGTCGGCGGACGTTGTCCACAGCGCAGGCTTCTGCGGCGCTGGCTTCTTCAGGACTGGCATTGGTGAACAGTGAAATCAGTGTGAACATCAGGACGTTGGCAGCCAGCGAAGCGATGGCCGCCATGTGCCAACTGGTGTCGTCCAGCACGTAAATCATGTTCAGGAGCGGAATATAGAAGCCCTGCAAATTGCCGACCAGCGGCAACAGCATCGTCACCAGCCACACCAGGATCCCGGCCAGCAAACCGGCGATAAAGCCGCGACGGTTGGCGGTCGGCCAGTACAGGACCGACAGCACACCCGGCAGGAACTGCAATGTCGCCACAAACGCGACGATGCCAAGGTTGGCCAGATCCTGCTCGGCGCCGAGCAGCAGATAGAAACCGTAACCGGCCATGATGATGGCGACGATCAGCGCGCGTCGCGTCCACTTCAGCCAGCGATAAATGTTGCCTTCGGCCGGCGGCTGGTAGAGCGGCAGCACCAGGTGGTTGAGTGCCATCCCGGACAGCGCCAGGGTAGTGACAATGATCAATCCGCTGGCGGCCGATAATCCGCCGACATACGCCAGCAGTGCCAAAGCCTTGCTGTTGGCGGCAATACCGATTCCCAGGGTGAAGTATTCCGGGTTAGTGGTGGCGCCAAGCTTCAGTCCGGCCCAGAGAATCAGCGGGACGGCCAGGCTCATCAGCAGAAGAAACAATGGCAAACCCCAGCTCGCACTGACCAGCGAGCGAGGGTTGAGGTTCTCGGTAAACGTCATGTGATACATGTGCGGCATCACGATCGCCGATGCAAAGAACACCAGCAGCAGCGTGCGCCACGGACCTTCCTGCAACGGTGTATGCAGGGCAGCCAGCGCCGTCTGGTTTTGCAGCAGCCAAAGCTCAAGTTGCTGCGGACCATCGAACACGCCGTACAGCGCATAGAGGCCGACGCCGCCAATGGCGATCAGTTTGATTACCGACTCGAAGGCAATCGCGAACACCAGGCCTTCGTGTTTTTCGCGGGTAGCGATATGGCGTGAGCCGAAGAAAATGGTGAACAGGGTAATCAGCGCACAGAAGCTCAGTGCCACGCGATGCTGGACCGGCTCGCGAGTGAGAATGCCGATGGAGTCGGCCACGGCCTGAATCTGCAACGCCAGCAACGGCAGCACGCCAATCAACATGAAGATCGTCGTCAGTGCTCCGGCCCACGTGCTGCGAAAGCGGAACGCAAACAAGTCCGCCAGCGAAGACAATTGATAGGTGCGGGTGATTTTCAGGATCGGATACAGCAGCACCGGCGCCAGCAGGAAAGCGCCCGAAACACCGAGATAGCTGGACAGGAAACCGTAACCGTATTGATAGGCCAGGCCCACGGTGCCGTAAAAAGCCCAGGCACTGGCGTAAACACCCAGCGACAGGGTGTATGTCAGTGGGTGGCGAATGATCGCCCGGGGAATCATGCCCCGTTCGCTGATCCAGGCTACGCCGAACAGCACGGCCAGGTAGGCGGCGCTGATCAGGATCATCTGGGTCAGGCTAAAGCTCATCGGCATCTTTTTGGCTCTGCAGGATGAAGGTCACGACGATCAGAATCAGCCAGAGCAGATAAGGGCGATACCAGGCACCGGTGGCGTCGATCCACCAATCCATGATGGCTGGGGAGAACAGATAAATCCCCACTACCAGGAGCAGGACCAAGCGATAGATGTACATCCCGGCCTCTCTTTTTTATGCGCGTGCCCGAAAACGTGCGGCGATGGTAACGGATGGGCGCGCCACTGCAAGTGTGATCACTGCAGTTGCGCTTCGGGAAGGTCAAGTGTTCGCGGGATCAGCAGTGCATCCCAGTGGCCAATAGCCCAGTCGAGCACTTCCCTGGGCGTTGCGTACGACAATTCGGTCCACGGATTTTGCCCGAGCGCGCGCAGGGCACGCAGCAACAAAGGTGTTGCCTGATCGGCTGTCAGGGGCGGAGAGCGGTAGGACTTGCCGAGCTTGTTGCCATCGGGCTGAGTGATCAGCGGGATATGCAGATATTTCGGTTGCCGCAAGCCGAGCAGTTCTTGCAGGTAGAGCTGCCGGGGTGTGGAGTCCAGCAGGTCGGCGCCACGGACAATATCAGTGATGCCTTGCCAGGCGTCGTCCAGCACCACCGCGAGTTGATAGGCATAGAGTCCGTCGCGGCGGCGAATCACGAAATCACCGACGTCACGACCCAGGTGCTGGCGATACTCGCCTTGCACGCGGTCTATAAAGTGGTATTCCAGTTCGGGTACTCGCAATCGTATTGCTGCGTTTTCAGTGCTGTGCCCGGCATTGCGGCAGAACCCTGGATAAATGCCGTGATAAGGCTCCAGTTGTTTGCGCGAGCAGGTGCAGGCGTAAGCCAGGCCGTGGTTTAACAGACGATTGAGGACTTCGGCATAGGCGTCGTGCCGGTCGCTTTGGCGGATCATTTCGCCGTCCCACTCGAAACCGTAGCTCTCCAGGGCCTTGAGTATTGCAGCCTGAGCGCCGGGCTCTTCCCGAGGCGGATCGAGGTCCTCCATCCGCATCAACCACTGACCGCCCACCGAGCGGGCGTCGAGGTACGAGGCCAGCGCTGCGACCAGCGAGCCGAAATGCAGATGTCCGCTGGGCGTGGGGGCGAAGCGGCCGATGTAGGAGGTGGCGGTCATAAATGCGATCTATGTTGTTGGGCCAGACGCAAATCACTAGAGGGCGGTGGCCTTTGTGGCGAGGGCATTTATCGGAATGCCGCACCACCCCGTTCTGCTGCGAAGCAGTCGCAAACCAGTAAATGCGCTCTATCTGATGCATCGCGATTACAGAGTTTGGGGCCGCTACGCGACCCACGGGGATAAATCCCCTCGCCACGAAGGTCCGCTCCCTCAAGGGAGGCCTGCTGGTTTGAATTTTGGAAACAAAAACGGAGCGTTCGCACGCTCCGTTTTTCGTTCAGGTCGACATTACTTGCCGACTTGCTTTTCCTTGATTTCCGCCAGGGTCTTGCAGTCAACGCACATATCGGCGGTAGGGCGGGCTTCCAGTCGCTTGACGCCAATCTCGACGCCGCAGGACTCGCACCAGCCATACTCTTCGTCTTCGATCAATTGCAGGGTCTTGTCGATTTTCTTGATCAACTTGCGCTCGCGGTCGCGGGCACGCAGTTCGAGGCTGAATTCTTCTTCCTGGCTGGCACGGTCTGCCGGGTCCGGGAAGTTGGCCGCTTCGTCCTTCATGTGATCAACCGTACGGTCGACTTCCTGCATCAAGTCCTGTTTCCACTTGTTCAGGATCTTGGTGAAGTGCGCGCGCATGGGCTTGCCCATGTATTCCTCACCCTTCACTTCTTTGTAGGGTTCGAAGCCGCTGATCGACTGGTTTTGCTGCTTTGCTTGGGTGGGCATGAAATGGACCGCCTCTACTCTTGTAATCCATTGCGCAGGATTGCTCCATCACCGACACCTGCCGGCCCTGCGGCTGCAAGCGGGCGAACTTACCAGATCAAATCGGACCGCGCTACTCCCGGATGTCGAGGTAATGGCCCGATGCTCTTGCAAATAGTTGCAAAGCCTTGTCTGGTGGTGCTGGAGACCTGATCAAATATTGATTTTAGTCAAACCTGGGATACACGCTTGAGTCGTTTGGGACCGGCGTTATGAGCGTCTGACCGCTTTAGGTTCTCGCTCGTTCCAGTGCTTGGGTAGAATCAGTTCTTTTTACCGTTGAAGGAAGGCCAATGGCTCAGTCCTACAGTGCCCGCAGTCGCGCGATCGAACCCTTTCATGTGATGGCGCTGTTAGCGCGGGCCAATGAATTGCAGGCCGCAGGCCACGATGTCATCCACCTGGAAATCGGCGAGCCTGACTTCACCACCGCCGAACCGATTATTCAGGCGGGCCAGGCTGCACTCACCGCCGGAAAGACCCGTTACACCGCCGCACGGGGTATTCCCGAACTGCGTGAAGCCATTTCGGGTTTCTATCAACAGCGGTATGGATTGAACATCGATCCGCAGCGAATTCTCATCACACCCGGTGGATCCGGGGCGCTGCTGCTGGCCAGCGCCCTGTTGGTGGACCCGGGCAAACATTGGTTGTTGGCGGATCCGGGTTACCCGTGTAACCGGCATTTCCTGCGACTGGTGGAAGGTGCGGCGCAGTTAGTACCCGTCGGTCCGGACGTGCGTTATCAATTGACGCCTGACCTTGTGGCTCGCCATTGGGACCATGACAGCGTCGGTGCCCTCGTGGCCTCGCCTGCCAACCCGACCGGGACCATTCTGACCCGCGATGAGCTGGCGGGCTTGTCCGCCGCAATCAAGGCGCGACACGGTCATCTGGTGGTCGACGAGATCTATCACGGCCTGACTTACGGCACCGACGCCGCCAGCGTGCTCGAAGTCGATGACAGCGCGTTCGTGCTTAATAGTTTTTCAAAGTATTTCGGTATGACCGGGTGGCGCCTGGGTTGGCTGGTTGCCCCGGAGGCAGCCGTCGGCGAACTGGAGAAGCTCGCTCAAAACCTCTACATCAGCGCCCCGAGTATGGCCCAGCATGCGGCGCTGGCTTGTTTTGAGCCTGCCACCATCAGCATCCTCGAAGAGCGCCGCGCCGAGTTTGGTCGTCGTCGTGATTTCCTGCTGCCTGCGTTGCGCGAGCTAGGTTTCGGTATCGCTGTAGAACCTGAAGGCGCGTTCTATTTGTATGCAGATATCACCAAGTTCGGCGGCGATGCCTTCGCGTTCTGTCGTCATTTTCTCGAAACTGAACATGTTGCGATCACCCCGGGTCTGGATTTCGGTCGTTATCAGGCCGGCCATCACGTGCGATTTGCTTACACCCAAAGCCTTCCTCGGCTGCAGGAAGCGGTCGAGCGGATCGCCCGCGGATTGCGGAGCTGGCAAGGCTGATGCGTTTTCATCCTCCCCTTGAAGAAGGTCGCCTGATTCGGCGTTACAAGCGCTTCCTCGCTGACATCGAAACTGTAGACGGCGAGTTGCTGACCATTCATTGCCCGAACACCGGCTCGATGCTCAATTGCCAGGTTGAGGGCGGGCAGGTCTGGTTCAGCCGCTCCAATGACCCGAAGCGCAAGTTGCCCGGCACCTGGGAAATCGGCGAAACCCCGCAGGGCCGGCTGTTTTGCGTGAACACCGGGCGCGCCAATGGTTTGATTGAGGAGGCATTGCGTGCCGGGGTCATCACCGAACTGAACGGCTTCACCGAGCTCAAGCGCGAAGTGGCTTACGGCCAGGAAAGCAGTCGCATCGATTTCCGTCTCGATTACCCGACCGGGCCGGCCTATGTGGAAGTCAAGAGTGTCACGCTGGGCTTTGATGGCTCATCGGTGGCTGCGTTTCCCGATGCGGTAACCCAGCGGGGTGCCAAGCATTTGCGCGAGCTGGCACACCTGGCTCGGGACGGGATCCGCGCGGTGCAGCTGTATTGCGTGAACCTGAGTGGCATTGATGCCGTGCGTCCCGCGCACGAAATCGATTCGGCTTATGCGGCAGCGTTGCGCGAAGCGGTGGCGTGCGGGGTCGAGGTGCTGGCATACGGTGTGAGATTGAGTCATGAAGAAATGGTGGTCGATCGACGTCTGGAACTAATGCTTGAAGATTAAAGGCTGATCCAGATGCCTTGTTCATCTTCGTGGCTAGGGACGCTGGTCAGAAACTGTCCGGAACACGGGCCGGCGACGCACTCGCCGTCTTCGATCAGAAACAGTGCGCCGTGGGTGGCGCACTGGATCAGGCTGTTGCTCGGATCAAGAAACTGGTCGGGTTGCCATTCCAGTCCGACGCCACGATGCGGGCAACGGTTGAGGTAGACATAAACCTGTCCACTTCGGCGCACCGCAAGGAGCTTCTGGCCGTCAATGTCAAAGCCACGGCTGCTGGAATCGGCGAGCTCCAGGCCTGCGCAAAGATACTTCATGTCTATCCTCAAGCACGCCTGCCCGTGACTGGATATGTCAGAGCTTGACGTTCAAATGCAAACAATTATCAAATGCCGGCTCCGCCCGTTGGGTGCAGGTGCCGACGCCGAGAATACTTGGCCTGTCAGCTCCACGCCTGGAAAAACTTTAAAGGAAGCTGTTTATGCGCCTGAGTCCCCGCGTTGCTGCGCTCTGTGTTGGCCTCCTCGCCAGCCACCACGTTGCCGCAACCGAGTTGCCACAACGTTGGGTCAGTGCCGGTGGCGCCCTGTCGGAGTGGGTCAGCGCGCTGGGTGGTGAGTCGAAGTTGGTCGGTGTCGATACCACCAGCCAGCACCCGGAAACACTCAAGGCACTGCCGAGTATCGGTTACCAGCGGCAATTGTCGGCTGAAGGCATTTTAAGCCTGCGCCCGCAAATATTGGTCGGCACCGAAGAAATGGGGCCACCGCCGATACTGTCGCAGATCCGCAACGCGGGAGTGCAGGTCGAACTGTTCTCAGCCCAGCCTGATTTGCCTGCTTTGCAGAGTAACCTGGAGCATTTGGGCAAGTTGCTGGGTGCCGAAGGCCGGGCTTCGAAACTGTTTCAGGCTTACCAGCAACAGCTTGATCAACAAAAGGTCCGGATCACCCAGGCGCAGTTGAGTCAGCCGTCACCGGGTGTGCTGGTGCTGATCGGTCACGCGGGCGGCAAGCCACTGATCGCCGGCAAAGACACCAGCGCGGATTGGCTCCTGCAACGCGCCGGTGGGCATAACCTGGCGACGCATACCGGGTACAAGCCGTTTTCCGTCGAATCCCTGATCAGCCTGGACCCGGAAGTGCTGGTGTTTGCCGATCGCGCGCTGAGTGGCGAAGAGGCGCGTGCCGCCTTGTTTAAAGAAAACCCTATTCTGTCTTCGACACGTGCGGCCAAGGACGGGCGCGTCATCGAGCTCGATCCGACGTTACTGGTCGGCGGGCTGGGGCCGCGGTTACCCGATGAACTGAAAAAGCTGTCTGACGGTTTCTTCCCCGGCACCGCCAAACAATGACGGTTCTGGTTAAACCGCGTGCATTGTTCATTGGCCTGAGCCTGCTGTGCTTATTGGCGATCTGGTTGTCGCTGGCGCTTGGGCCGGTCAGTCTGCCGTTGCTCGACACATTGCGCGTAGCGTTGCGCATGATCGGCCTGCCCATTGCGCCAGAGGGCCTGGAGCAGGCGGAGCTGATCCTCGGGCAAATACGCCTGCCGCGAACGTTGTTGGGTTTGGCGGTGGGAGGCGTGCTGGCGTTGTCCGGCGTGGCCATGCAGGGTCTCTTTCGTAACCCACTGGCCGATCCGGGGTTGGTGGGCGTTTCCAGCGGCGCGGCGCTCGGCGCGGCGATTGCCATTGTCGGTGGTTCGGCGTTTGGCGGTCTGCCGGAGGCTTTCGGGCCTTACCTGTTATCGCTGTGCGCCTTTCTCGGCGGCCTGGGTGTGACGGCGCTGGTGTATCGGTTGGGTCGGCGTAACGGTCAGACCAACGTTGCAACAATGTTGTTGGCAGGCATTGCTTTGACTGCTCTGGCAGGATCTGCCGTTGGGCTTTTCACCTATCTGGCGGACGACGCCACCCTGCGTACCCTGGCGTTCTGGAACCTGGGCAGCCTCAACGGCGCCAGTTATTCGCGACTTTGGCCATTGCTGTTGATCAGCGCCGGTGTGGCGCTGTGGCTGCCACGTCGTGCCAAAGCCTTGAATGCATTGTTACTGGGAGAGTCCGAAGCCGGGCACCTGGGCATCGACGTTGAAAGGCTCAAGCGCGAGCTGGTCTTCTGCACGGCGCTGGGAGTAGGGGCCGCTGTGGCGGCGGCAGGAATGATTGGCTTTGTCGGGTTGGTGGTGCCGCATCTGGTGCGTCTGCTGGCCGGCCCTGATCATCGAGTGCTGTTACCCGCCTCGGTGTTGGCCGGCGCCAGTCTCTTGCTGTTTGCTGACCTGGTAGCGCGGCTGGCACTGGCGCCTGCCGAGCTGCCCATTGGCATTGTTACGGCGTTCATTGGTGCTCCGTTCTTTCTGTACCTGCTCCTCAGAGGACGCGCCTGATGCTGCGAACGCAAAATCTGCAAATCCGCCGCGGCCGCAAGACCGTGCTGATGGATATCACGCTTGAACTCAAACCGGGGGAAGTCCTGGGTGTGCTGGGACCTAACGGTGCCGGCAAGAGCACGTTGCTTGGCGCCTTGTGTGGCGAGTTAAAGGCTGATCACGGAAACATCTGGCTCGACGAGCATGAGTTGAGTCACTGGACCGGGCCGTTGCGAGCCCAGCGTCTGGCTGTATTGCCGCAGGTATCGACGCTGGACTTTGCCTTTCGTGTCGAAGAAGTGGTCGGCATGGGGCGTTTGCCTTATCAGAGTGGTCGTGTCCGGGATGACGAAATTGTCGCGGCGGCCTTGAACGCTGCCGATGCCGCCCATTTGCACGGCCGAAGTTACCTGGCCCTGTCCGGAGGTGAGCGTCAGCGAATACATCTGGCGCGGGTGTTGGCACAGCTCTGGCCAGGTGAAGCGGGGCAGACCTTGCTGCTCGACGAGCCCACGTCGATGCTCGATCCATTGCATCAGCACACCACACTGCAAGCTGTGCGCGAATTCGCCGATCGTGGTGCGGCGGTAATGGTGATCCTGCATGATCTGAACCTGGCAGCGCGCTATTGTGATCGACTGTTGCTGCTCGAAGGCGGACGACCTGTTGCGCTGGATACGCCGGAACGGGTGTTACGTCCTGATCGACTTCAGGCGGTGTTCGGTCTGGAAGTACTGGTGCAGCAGCACCCGGAGCGCGGGCATCCGCTGATTATCGCCCGCTAGATCCATTACTGGGGTGAATCCATGCGCTTAATGCTGATGCTGGGAGTGTTGTTGCTGAGTGCCTGTACCCATGTTTCAGCGCCGCCACCTGTGGTGGGTGAGATTCGCGACCTGCACAGTGGTCAGTCTTTGACGGCGCAGGAGCTGATTGCGGCGTTGGCCAAGCCCTCACGCCTGATCGTGGGTGAGCAGCACGACAACCGCGACCACCACGAGCTGCAATTGTGGTTGTTGCAGTCGTTGGGGGATAGGCGGCCTCAGGGCAGTTTGCTGTTGGAGATGCTCACGCCGGATCAGCAACCTCGCGTGGATGAGGTACGTCACGCTGCGACGCCACCGACTGATTTGCCCGGATCTCTGGACTGGCAGTCTGGCTGGGAGTGGGACCTGTACGGGCCTATCGTTCGATTTTCCCTGACTCAACCGTACCCATTGCTGGCGGCAAATCTGGACGTGCCTGAAGTACGTGCCATCTACACAACCCCACCTACGCTGAGCGGTTCGCGTTCCAATGCATCGTCCGTGAGGGACGAGCTTCTGAAACAAGTCAGTGACTCGCATTGCGGTCTGTTACCCGCGTCGCAAATGCCTGCAATGCTGGCGGTTCAGCAGCAGCGCGATAGACGCATGGCTGAGCGCTTGCTTGCCGCCCCCGAGCCTTCGGTGCTGTTTGCCGGCGCGTTTCATGCGCGCAAGGATGTTGGCGTGCCTATCCATCTGCTCGATCTGGGAGCACCCGAAGCACCGACAGTATTGATGCTGGCTCAGCAGGGTAGCGAGGTCACGTCGCAAATGGCCGATTACGTTTGGTACACCCCGGACAAGCCAACCCCGGATTACTGTGAGCAGATGCGAAAACAGTTCGGCAAGCCGTCGAAGAAGTAAGTCTGTACGGGGGGCTTTTCGACAGGCAAAAAAAGACCCGGCAAGAGCCGGGTCAAATAACCGTGATTAGCCTGATGAGGAGATATCTGAGAGTCCGAACCAAGGGCTGTTCAAATATCGACCAGTCTCGCGACCAGTTGTGATAATCATAGCGATTCTCATTACCATGTCAACAATTGATTTTTCATCGCCTTTAAATTCGACAGAAATTCAATCTAGAGGCCCGAAATCATTGGGTTTCACGTCTATTCAATTTTTGTGACGGGACGAAATAGCCTCCAGTTGCTTGTTCAACGCTTCCTTTCGTTCTGCAGGAATGTCGTTCCAGTGCACATCCATCAGGGCGCCTTCGATTGCATACAACAACACCTTGGACGCCCGAAACCCGCGCGTTCGCACGGCTCGATAGGCATCCACCGCCCCGAGGCGACGCAAGTCCGAGGCGCTGTGGATGCCCACGGCATGCAGCCATTGCGCCGACGTCTTGCCAAGATTCTTCAGGTGTTGCAGTTCATCATTCATCAAGCCTCCTTGCGACGGCCGAATGGTGCGTGGGCAAGCTTCTCAGGAGTGTAGCCATCAGTAGGAAAAGCGTGATTCTTTGGTCGGTTTCAGGGCAAATGCTTCTAAGAAACATTGGCGCCGAGTCCAAGGAAATACGTGAATCGAATCGAAAGAGGGTGCCGGAATCGAGTGGATCGGATGTTACGACCCGTAGTCCAGCGCAAAGCGGGGGCGCTGGACCGTTCGGTTAACAGGTCGTTTTTAGCGAGTGCGATATCGCAGACGGGTTCCGAAGTTCATCGACATAAGGATCTCGTCCGCACTCAGTTCTGCGGGGAAATAGGCACCGGAAATCTGCGCGTGGGCCAGGCTGGCGCCTTCGAGTGAGGATTTGCGAAAGTCGATGCCGCGCAAGTCGGCGGAGCGAAAATAAGCGTCGGTGAAGTCGACACCTTCGGCATTCAACTCACGCAGGTCCAGGCCGCGGAAGTCACCACCGATCATGTCGATGGTTCCTTCCTCGGGGCGTTCATTGTTGAAACCTGTGATGTCGTCTTTGTGCAGCAAGGCATAAAGCGGAGTGTCGAGGAGTTTGGGCTGGCTCATGTCACATCACCTGTTGGTTTTATGACGCCAGTATAGTGCCACTATTTGACAGCCGTGAAGCCACGCTGGCCCCACGGCTGAAATATCCTTACAGGCCGGGCAGTCGCTGGCGAATTTGCGCTACGACAGTGTCGAGCGTCCCGCTTTCGTTGGTTTGAACCCGTTTGCTGCACAGAATCTCTGCAGGTGTCAGGGCTTCGCGATTGGCCTGCTGATCGGCGATTACCGCGAGGTTAGCGTCGGAAGGGTCGGTTTTATCGGCTTGGCGCAATGCCAACCACCCCTCGATGACCGCTTGTGGGGCGTTGCAATCAAGGATCAAAAACGGCGCGCCAGTGGACTCGGCGATTTTCGCTGCGCCGTCGCGTTGCTCACGCTTGAGGTAAGTGGCGTCGACTACGACAGGGAAGCCGGCACGCAGGATCACGGCCGCGATTTCATGCAGGCGGGTATAGGTTGCGGCGCTGGCGTCGGCGCTATAAATGCCGGCATGCGGATCGTTTGTCACGGTCTGCTCGCCGAACAGGCGCTTGCGTTCCACATCGGAGCGCAGGCGAATCGCGCCCAGTGCTTCCACCAGGCGCATTGCCACACGGCTCTTGCCGACAGCAGAAACACCGTGGGTGATGGCCATGAAACGCGAAGGAATGGTGCTGTAGCTTTCAGCCAGGTTGGCGTAGTTGCGATATTGACGCAGCGTTGTCGCGCGCTGCACAGGGTCGGCTTCGGCTGGCATGCTGAACAGGGTGACCTTGGCACGAACCAGCGCGCGGTAGGCCTTGTAGAAGTTCAGCAGTTCAAGGCCCTGGTAATCGCCGGTCAGTTCCAGGTATTGGCTGATGAAACGGCGCGCCAGACTTTTCAGACCGCGGTCTTCAAGGTCCATCGCCAGGAAACCGGTGTCGGCGTAGACGTCGGTGAAGCGGAACGGCTCGTTAAATTCGATGCAGTCGAAGATCACGACTTTGCCGTCAATCAGGGTGGCGTTACCCAGATGGATATCACCGTGGCATTCGCGGATAAAACCGTCGGCCTTGCGCTGGGCAAACAGCGGTTTGAGGCGTTCGAAGCTGCTTTCCGCCCAGGCTTGAAGGGCATCAAGTTGCAGCAGATCGGCCTTGTCGCTGAGGAATGGACGGATTTGCTCGAAGTTCTGACTGACAGGGGCCATCACGCTGTCCGGCTGACCGGCTTCATGTTCGGCGGGGACTTTCGGCGCGTTGAGGTGGAAATGAGCAATTTGCGCGGCCATCTCGTCGATGTGCGCGGTGGTCAGTTCACCATTGGCCTGCAGCGTGCTCAGGAGATTAGCCTGCGGAAACTGGCGCATTTTCAGGGCAAATTCGATGGCCGGTCCTTCACCACCCAGTTGGGGGGCATCTGCGCTGCCAGTTATCGGCAACACTTCAAGATACAAATCGCTGGTCAAACGTTGGTTAAGTCGCAGCTCTTCGCCGCAAAAATGCTCGCGAGCGTCGAGACTGGTGAAGTCGAGGAAGCCGAAATTCATGGGCTTCTTCACTTTATAAGCAAACGGGCCGGTGAGCAGGACCCAGGAAATGTGGGTCTCGATGACCTGGAACCCTTCTACGGGATGCGGGTAGAGGGCCGGGTTTTGCAGGGCAGCGATCAGGGACTGGCTCACAGGCGATCCTTCAGAGTCTGGGAAAATTCACGGTCGCCATTATGGCCGCAAGTCCGCCCGACGCAAACCTCGGAGGGCTTCTGTTGAGTATGAATAAAGTGCGTATAATCCGCCGCCATGACTCGTACTCGATCCCCCCGCACTCCAAAAAAACCACCTTCCAAGGGCATGCGCCCCTGGCTGGGATGGGCCCTTAAACTCAGTCTGGTCGGCCTTGTGGTGCTCGCCGGTTTCGCGGTTTACCTCGACGCCATCGTCCAGGAGAAGTTCTCTGGCAAGCGCTGGACAATCCCGGCCAAGGTCTACGCCCGCCCGCTGGAACTGTTCACCGGCCAGAAACTGAGCAAAGAAGATTTCCTCACCGAACTGGACGCTTTGGGCTACCGGCGCGAAAGCGTGAGCAATGGGCCGGGCGCTGCGTCGGTCAATGGCAACACTGTCGACCTGAACACCCGTGGCTTCCAGTTCTATGAAGGCATGGAGAAGGCCCAACCGGTGCGTGTCCGGTTCTCGGGTGACTATGTCGCCGAGCTCTCCGCGACGAACGGTTCGAAGCTGTCCGTTGTCCGGCTTGAGCCGCTGATGATCGGTGGGATCTATCCGAAAAATCTCGAAGACAGGATTCTGATCAAGATCGATCAGGTCCCGCCGTACCTGCTGGAAACCCTCGTCGCAGTTGAAGACCGGGATTTCTACAGTCACTGGGGCGTTTCGCCCAAGTCGATCATGCGAGCCCTTTACGTCAACACCTCTGGCGGCAGGATGACGCAGGGCGGCAGTACGCTGACGCAACAACTGGTCAAGAACTTCTACCTGACCAGCGAGCGCAGCCTGTCTCGCAAACTCACCGAAGCCATGATGGCGATGTTGCTTGAGTTGCATTACGACAAGCGGGAAATTCTTGAGGCGTACCTCAATGAAGTGTTCGTCGGTCAGGATGGGCAGCGCGCGGTACACGGTTTTGGCCTGGCCAGTCAGTTCTTCTTCGGGCAGCCGTTGTCCGAGCTGAAACTGCATCAGGTTGCGTTGCTGGTCGGTATGGTCAAGGGACCGTCCTATTACAACCCGCGTCGCAATCCTGAGCGCGCGCTTGAGCGGCGAAATCTGGTGCTCGACGTGCTTGAGCAGCAAGGCGTTGCCACCGCCGAACAGGTTGCTGCAGCGAAGAAAATGCCACTGGGTGTGACTACGCGCGGCAAATTGGCTGATAGCTCGTTCCCGGGTTTCATCGATCTGGTCAAGCGTCAGCTGCGCCAGGATTATCGTGACGAAGACTTGACTGAGGAAGGCCTGCGGATTTTCACCAGTTTCGACCCGATTCTGCAGATGAAAGCTGAAGCATCGGTCAACGATACGTTCAAGCGTCTGTCCGGGCGTAAGGGGTCCGATGAAGTTGAAGCGGCCATGGTCGTGACTAACCCGGAAACAGGTGAAGTCCAGGCCATGATCGGCAGTCGGCAGGCCAGTTTTGCCGGTTTCAACCGCGCACTGGATGCGGTCAGGCCGATTGGCTCGCTGATAAAGCCGGCGGTTTATCTGACCGCCCTTGAGAAGCCAAGCCAGTACACGCTGACCAGTTGGCTGTCCGATGATGCTTTTTCCGTCAAGGGGGCTGACGGTCAGGTCTGGAAGCCGCAGAACTATGATCGCCGCTCCCATGGCACGGTTTTCCTTTATCAAGGGTTGGCGCATTCCTACAACTTGTCGACCGCGCGTCTTGGGTTGGCGGTGGGTGTACCCAACGTGCTCAAGACGCTGGCGCGCCTTGGTGTGACTCGTGAATTTCCGGCTTTCCCTTCGATGTTGCTCGGGGCGGGAGGTTTGACTCCGATCGAAGTCGCGACCATGTATCAGACCCTGGCCAACGGTGGTTTCAATACGCCGATGCGCGGGATTCGTAGCGTGCTGACTGCTGAAGGCGAGCCGCTCAAGCGTTACCCGTTCCAGATCGAGCAACGCTTCGATCCGGCGTCCATTTATCTGATTCAAAGTGCCATGCAGCGGGTCATGCGTGAAGGTACCGGCAGTTCGGTTTACAACGTGTTACCGAAAACCCTGACGCTGGCCGGCAAGACCGGTACCAGTAACGACTCTCGAGACAGCTGGTTCGCAGGGTTCAGTCAGGACTTGCTGGCGGTGGTGTGGTTGGGGCGCGATGATAACGGCAAGACGCCGTTTACCGGCGCTACCGGTGCATTGCAGGTCTGGTCCAGTTTCATGCGCAAGGCCGATCCGTTGCCGTTGGACATGCCGCAGCCCGACAACATCGTGCAGGCGTGGGTCGATTCGCGCACGGGGCAGGGTTCGGATGCCAGCTGCCCAGGCGTCGTGCAGATGCCGTATATTCGCGGCAGCGAACCACCTCCTGGTGCCGCCTGCGGTGGCGAAAGCCCTGCTTCTGGCGAAACGGTGATGGATTGGGTCAAAGGCTGGATGAATTAAGCAAAGAGGGTTTCAAGTGAACAAGTGGTTGATTCCAGCGGTTACCGCCGTGGCTTTGCTCAGCGGTTGTTCCACCGTGCAGCGTGGTTCGATTCCGGTAGTGGATTCGGGCAGCGCCGTGTCCAACAGCGAACGTATTCAGGCGAATGGCGGTTTCCGTCAGACGACAGTGAAACGTCCTGCACAAGCCCAGACCCAGGCGATCCCGCAAGGTGATACCGGTGTAGTGGTCATGGTGCCCGGTGGCGGGGCGGTAGCATCGGCGCCGATCAGTACGTCGCCGATCACGCCGGGCCCTATTACTCCGGGGCCGATCGACACTTCGCCAGTACAGTCGGCGCCGATCAATCAGGGTAGCTACAACATGCCGTCGACGCCGAGCGGCATTCCCTCCGCCAGTACGGGAGGGGGCTTGTCTGCCGATGAGCAACTGGATGGTCCGGTATTGGCGCTGTTGACGACCGCGCAGCAGCAACAGGCCGGTGGTGATCTGAACGGTGCGTCGTCCAGTCTTGAGCGTGCTCAGCGAGTGGCGCCTCGGGAACCGCAGGTGCTTTATCGTCTGGCTCAGGTCCGCATGGCCCAAGGCGATGCGGCACAGGCTGAGCAGTTCGCGCGACGTGGCCTGACCATGGCCAACGGTCGTCCGGATCTTCAGGCCAGTTTGTGGGGTTTGATCGCTCAGGCGCGTGAAAAACAGGGTGATTCCGCTGGCGCCGCATTGGCCCGTCAGAAGGCCAAGGTTTCGCTGTGATGGACGAACGCTTCCCGAAGATCGCCGAACAGTTGCTGTTGATCGAGCGCGAGTTGCGTGTTCAGGGCTGGTGGGACGAGGTTTCTCCATCGGTCGAAGCGCTTTCCAGTGTCGAGCCCTTTTCGGTCGACACCCTGGATTTCGAGCAATGGCTGCAATGGATCTTCCTGCCGAGGATGAAAGTGATCCTGGAGCAGGATCTACCGTTGCCCAATGCCTCGGGGATTCAGGAAATGGCCGAAATGGTTTTCGCTGCCCGTAACGTCCAGGGCAAAGATCGTCAATTGCAGGTGCTGCTCAAAGAGTTCGACCTGCTGATCAC
Source organism: Pseudomonas sp. p50(2008) (assembly GCF_015351605.1). NCBI lineage: Bacteria > Pseudomonadati > Pseudomonadota > Gammaproteobacteria > Pseudomonadales > Pseudomonadaceae > Pseudomonas > Pseudomonas sp. p50(2008). The sequence continues at coordinate 7,080 of NZ_JACMYF010000008.1, read as the reverse complement.
GGCCTCGCGCTAAGGCCGATTCATTGTTGGATCTGTAAGGCTTGTAGGAGCTGTCGATTGAAACGAGGCTGCGATCTTTTGATCTTGTTCTTGAAAAGCAAAATCGAATATCACAGCCTCGTTTCACTCGGCAGCGCCTACAGCTATCTATCCGCACCTATTGGCAGTTCTCCGCAATCTGTTTCTGTGCTTCGCTTGTTCGCTCCTTACGCTGTTGATCGGTCAGGCGACGCATCTCGCCACCCACATCCTCTCGTAGCCTTGGATTGTTCTGCAGTTGAGCAAGGTTGGTGCGTGCCTGTTCGCAGAACACTTTCAACTGGGCCTGTTGATCAGCGACCTGCTCTTTCACCGATTTGTCGATTGCCTGCTGATCGCCTATGACGTTGCTGCGTGCAGGTAGCGTCGATTTGCTTGCAGGCGCAGAGGGCGTGACCACTGTTGTCGACGCCTGGCCTTGGGGTGGTTGAGCGTCGAAATGGGTAACGCCTTGGGCGTCGACCCATTTATAGATTTGACCGGCCATACACAAAGGGCTGATCAACAGACTGACCATCAATAAAGTTCGCATGCCATTTCCTTGCCATGAGTTGCGCAATTGAAGCTAACACAGTTGCTGTTTAGCGGTTTTTTCTTGCTTTCTCATGCGCTTACTTCAATAAAGCACATAGACGACTTGACTTGGAGAGGGCGAAACAGAAGAATCCAAAGTCCGCTGTAGAGGGACTGCCAGAAGCAGACCCACTCAGCAGATCATGAGGCGCACATCCGCGCCGACCTGTTACACCCGCAACGCGTTACCTCGCGCTGGGTGGGAAAGGCCCGCAACACTTGGGACGATCCCAATACTTGCTCAGTCAGTGCTGACGTAGTCGGCGACCACCGTCGCTCATGCTCTGCTGAGAAGTAAACCTATTAAGACCCGTCCTCTTTGAAGTGGGCGGTATTCTGGCGTTTTAGAGGTGAACAACGTGGAGCTTTTATCTGGCGGTGAGATGCTCGTCCGCTTTTTGCGTGACGAAGGCGTCAAGTACATCTACGGGTACCCGGGTGGTGCTCTTCTTCATGTTTACGACGCGCTGTTCAAAGAACCGGAAGTGACTCACATCCTGGTTCGTCATGAGCAGGCTGCGACCCATATGGCTGACGGCTATGCCCGCGCAACCGGTAAAGCCGGTGTGGTGCTGGTAACTTCCGGGCCGGGCGCAACCAATGCCATTACCGGTATTGCCACGGCGTACATGGACTCCATTCCGATGGTGATCATTTCCGGCCAGGTGCCTAGCACCATGGTAGGCACCGATGCGTTCCAGGAAACCGACATGATCGGTATCTCCCGGCCGATCGTGAAGCACAGCTTCATGATCAAGCACGCATCGGAAATTCCGGAAGTCATGAAGAAGGCGTTCTACCTGGCGCAATCCGGTCGTCCTGGTCCGGTCGTTGTCGATATCCCGAAAGACATGACCAACCCGGCCGAGAAGTTCGAATACATCTTCCCGAAAAAAGCCAAGCTGCGTTCCTACAGTCCGGCTGTCCGCGGTCACTCCGGGCAAATCCGAAAGGCAGCAGAGATGCTCCTGGCGGCCAAACGTCCTGTGTTGTATGCGGGCGGCGGCGTGATCCTTGGTGGTGGCTCCGCGCCGCTGACCGAGCTGGCGAAGATGCTTAACCTTCCAGTGACCAATACCCTGATGGGTCTCGGTGCCTACCCTGGCACGGACCGTCAGTTTATCGGCATGCTCGGCATGCACGGCAGCTACACCGCTAACCTGGCGATGCACCATGCCGATGTGATCCTTGCTGTTGGCGCTCGTTTCGACGATCGCGTGATCAATGGCCCGGCCAAGTTTTGCCCGAACGCCAAGATCATTCACATCGACATCGACCCGGCTTCGATTTCCAAGACTATCAAAGCCGATGTGCCTATCGTTGGCCCGGTCGAGAGTGTCCTGACCGAAATGGTCGCGATTCTCAAGGAGATCGGCGAGACCCCGAACAAGGAGTCCGTTGCCAGTTGGTGGAAGCAAGTTGACGAATGGCGCGGTGACCGCGGCCTGTTCCCTTATGACAAGGGCGACGGCAGCATCATCAAGCCGCAGACCGTGATCGAAACCCTGTGCGAAGTGACCAAGGGCGATGCCTATGTCACCTCAGACGTGGGTCAGCACCAGATGTTCGCCGCGCAGTACTACAAGTTCAACAAGCCGAACCGCTGGATCAACTCCGGTGGCCTGGGCACCATGGGCTTCGGCTTTCCAGCGGCCATGGGGATCAAGTTGAGCTTTCCGGATGATGACGTCGCCTGTGTGACGGGCGAGGGCAGCATCCAGATGAACATTCAGGAGTTGTCGACCTGCCTGCAGTACGGTTTGCCGGTAAAAATCGTCATCCTGAACAACGGTGTGTTGGGCATGGTTCGCCAGTGGCAGGACATGAGTTATGGCAGTCGCCACTCGCATTCCTACATGGAATCGTTGCCTGACTTCGTCAAGCTGGCAGAGGCCTATGGTCATGTTGGCGTACGCATCACCGACTCGAAAGATTTGAAGTCGAAGATGGAAGAGGCGTTCGCCATGAAAGACCGTCTGGTGGTTATCGATATCTCGGTGGACACCAGCGAGCACGTCTATCCGATGCAGATCAAAGACGGCTCCATGCGCGATATGTGGCTGAGCAAGACGGAGCGTACTTAATCATGCGGCACATTATTTCCTTGCTTCTGGAAAACGAACCTGGCGCTCTGTCTCGTGTAGTCGGCCTGTTCTCGCAGCGCAACTACAACATCGAAAGCCTGACAGTGGCACCGACCGAAGACCCGACACTGTCGCGTCTGACGTTGACCACGGTTGGTCATGACGAAGTGATCGAGCAGATCACCAAAAACCTGAACAAGTTGATTGAAGTGGTCAAATTGGTCGACCTGTCGGAGAGTGCTCACATCGAGCGCGAGCTGATGCTGGTCAAGGTCAAGGCCACCGGCGCCCAGCGCGCCGAGATCAAGCGCACTACCGATATTTATCGTGGGCAGATCGTCGATGTCAGCGCCAGCGTGTATACCGTTCAACTGACCGGTACCAGCGACAAGCTCGACAGCTTCATTCAGTCCATTGGCACTGCCTCGATTCTGGAAACCGTCCGCAGTGGCGTGACCGGGATTGCTCGCGGCGACAAAGTACTCAGCATCTAAACCAAATTAGTGAATGGCCTGAACGGCCTGGATATATAGGGGAATTTCATGAAAGTTTATTACGAAAAAGACTGCGACCTGTCGATCATCCAGGGCAAGAAAGTTGCCATCATTGGTTACGGCTCCCAGGGTCACGCTCAAGCGTGCAACCTGAAAGACTCCGGCGTTGACGTTACCGTTGGCCTGCGTAAAGGTTCGGCTACCGTTGCCAAAGCAGAAGCCCACGGCTTGAAAGTGACCGACGTTGCTTCGGCTGTTGCTGCTGCCGACCTGGTCATGATCCTGACCCCGGACGAGTTCCAGTCCGCTCTCTACAAGAACGAAATCGAGCCGAACATCAAGAAGGGCGCCACCCTGGCCTTCTCCCACGGTTTCGCGATTCACTACAACCAGGTTGTTCCGCGTGCCGACCTCGACGTGATCATGATCGCGCCGAAAGCACCGGGTCACACCGTGCGTTCCGAGTTCGTCAAAGGCGGCGGTATCCCTGACCTGATCGCTATCTATCAGGATGCTTCCGGCAACGCCAAGAACGTTGCGCTGTCCTACGCTGCTGGCGTTGGTGGCGGCCGTACCGGCATCATCGAAACCACTTTCAAGGACGAGACTGAAACCGACCTGTTCGGCGAACAAGCCGTTCTGTGCGGCGGTACCGTTGAGCTGGTAAAAGCCGGTTTCGAAACCCTGGTCGAAGCTGGCTACGCGCCGGAAATGGCCTACTTCGAATGCCTGCACGAACTGAAGCTGATCGTTGACCTCATGTACGAAGGCGGTATCGCCAACATGAACTACTCGATCTCCAACAACGCCGAGTACGGCGAGTACGTGACCGGTCCGGAAGTGATCAACGCCGAATCCCGTCAGGCCATGCGCAACGCCCTGAAACGTATTCAGGACGGCGAATACGCCAAGATGTTCATCAGCGAAGGCGCGACCGGCTATCCTTCGATGACCGCCAAGCGTCGCAACAACGCCGCTCACGGTATCGAAATCATCGGCGAGCAACTGCGCTCCATGATGCCGTGGATCGGTGCCAACAAGATCGTCGACAAAGCCAAAAACTAAGTCGCACGGTTGAACGGAAAACGCGGCCTAGGCCGCGTTTTTTCGTTTGGGAGTCCGGTTCTGGTATAAAGCTGCATCGTTTGTGGCCGAACCGTCGTCCCAGACACTTGTCGAAACTTTCCACCCTGTTGCAAGGTAATGTCCATGAGCGAACGTCCCGAAGAGCCAAACCAGGCTTCTGACGCCGAAAGCCTGCTGCCCATCGATGAACATATCGAAGAAGGGCATGACGCTGAAGGTCGTAAAGTCCGGCATCGTGGTATCTATCTTCTGCCGAATCTTTTCACTACTGCGAATCTGTTCGCAGGGTTTTATTCCATCATCAATTCGATGAGCGCCCAGGCGGCATTGAGTGCGGGTGATTCAGTCAATGCGAGCAAGTATTTTGCTTTCGCTGCGATTGCGATCTTTGTCGCCATGGTCCTCGACGGGCTTGATGGCCGTGTTGCTCGCATGACCAATACACAAAGCGCTTTCGGCGCCGAGTACGACTCTTTGTCGGACATGGTTGCCTTTGGTGTTGCGCCGGCATTGCTGGCGTTTGGCTGGGCGTTGGGCGACATGGGCAAGGTTGGCTGGATGGTTGCCTTCATCTATGTAGCTGGCGCTGCTTTGCGCTTGGCACGCTTCAACACTCAGGTTGGCACTGCGGATAAGCGCTACTTCATCGGTCTGGCCAGTCCGGCTGCTGCGGGTGTAGTTGCTGGTATTGTCTGGGCCTTCAGCGATTACGGCATCCAGGGCTCCAAGATGTCTTTCCTGGTGGCATTGATGGTTGCCGCTGCCGGTATGCTGATGGTCAGTAACATCAAGTACAACAGCTTCAAGGAGCTGGATCTGAAGGGGCGTGTCCCTTTCGTGGCGATCCTGGCTGTGGTCCTGGTGTTTGCGGTAGTGTTCAGCGATCCACCACGCATTCTGCTGCTGGTTTTCCTTGCTTATGCAGCCTCCGGTCCGGTGCAATATCTCTTGAGACTTCGCCGGCACAAGAACGCGTAACATCCCTCATACTCCGCAGTCTATTGGTGTATCTGTTCTCCAATACTGCGGAGTAGCCATGCTGATCAAAATTCCTAAAGCGTCCGACTGTCATGAGTCTGACGTTACGCCTGAATCTCTCTATCTTTCCCGTCGTCATGTGCTGGGTGCTGCCGTGGCCGGCCTGGCTGTCAGCAGTCTCCCTCGCTGGGCTGGTGCTGATGAGGCTGCGCGATATGCCGACGTCGAGCCTGGCAAGGCGCCTTCCTGGTTTGCGGACAAGCTGCTGTCCACTAAATGGGGGGCAGTGAACGTCAAGGATGAGGCTATCACCCCGTTCAAGGACGCGACCCATTACAACAACTTCTATGAATTTGGTACCGATAAAGGTGATCCGGCGGCGAATGCCGGTGCGCTGAAGACCGAGCCATGGAGCGTCGTGGTGGATGGGGAGGTGGGTAAGCCGGGGCGGTATGCACTGGAAGATTTCATGAAGCCCTACCATTTAGAGGAGCGGATTTACCGACTCCGCTGTGTGGAGGCGTGGTCGATGGTCATTCCCTGGATCGGATTCCCCATTTCGGCGTTACTCAAAGAAGTCGAGCCAACCTCCAGCGCCAAATACATCCGCTTCGAAACCCTGCAGGACCCCAAGAGCATGCCGGGCCAGCGTTCCGGTTTTGCGTTGATCGACTGGCCTTATATAGAAGGGCTGCGCCTGGATGAGGCGATGAATCCGTTGGCGATTCTTGCGGTGGGCATGTATGGGCGAGAGTTGCCTAATCAGAACGGTGCGCCGCTGCGTTTGGTGGTGCCCTGGAAGTACGGCTTCAAGAGCGTCAAATCCATCGTGCGTATCAGTCTGGTGAGCGAGCAGCCGAAAACGACCTGGCAGAGTATCGCTGCCGATGAGTATGGCTTCTATGCGAATGTGAATCCCGAAGTAGATCATCCTCGCTGGACCCAGGCACGCGAGCGCAGATTGCCGAGTGGTCTGTTCAAACCCAATGTGCGCGACACCCAAATGTTCAACGGCTATGCGGATGAAGTCGCTTCCTTATATGCAGGGCTCGATCTGCGGAAGAATTACTGATGCGTTATCCGTTCTGGCGTATCGGGATTTTCATCGCTGCGGCGATGTGGCCTGTACTTTGGCTTTATCAGGCTTGGGAGGATGTACTGGGTCCTGATCCCGGGAAGGTGCTGGTCGACCGCTTGGGGCTGGGAACTCTGGTGTTACTCCTGATTACTTTGAGCATGACGCCTTTGCAGAAGCTTACCGGTTGGGCGGGGTGGGTAGCTGTACGGCGTCAACTGGGTCTTTGGTGTTTTGCATATGTGGTGCTGCATCTGAGCGGCTATACCGCTTTTATCCTCGGGTTCGATTGGTCGCAGCTGGGTGTCGAATTGCGCAAGCGGCCTTACATTATTGTCGGAGTGCTGGGGTTTCTCGGTTTGTTGGTGTTGGCAGTGACCTCTAATCGGTTCAGTCAGCGCCGTTTGGGGGGGCGATGGAAGAAGCTGCATCGCCTGGTCTATGTGATCCTCGGTCTTGGCTTGCTGCATATGCTGTGGATCGTGCGCGCTGACTTGAAGGAGTGGGTGATCTACGCCTCTATAGGTGTACTGCTATTGGTGATGCGAATCCCTTCTGTAAGCCGCCGAATTCCACGATTAACCAATAAAAAGGGATCTTCTGCACGAAAGGCGTAATTAAGGGTTGACGGCAGATTCAGGATGTCTATAATTCGCCCCACTTCCGGCGCAGTCGAAACGGAAAACTCCTTGGTAAACAAAGAGTTACGCGGTTTTCGGCAGTGAGTTGCTTCAGGTCATCGAAGCGCGAA
>NZ_JACMYF010000007.1:0-408657 GCF_015351605.1 Pseudomonas sp. p50(2008) | reverse complement strand
GTGAAACGATGCATCGCCGATGGTAGTGTGGGGTTTCCCCATGTGAGAGTAGGTCATCGTCAAGATTAAATTCCGAAACCCCTGTTTGCTAACGCGAACAGGGGTTTTGTTTTGTCCGCAGGAAAGTACTACGAAAGCGTCGGTACAAATTTGCACAGTTATTTTTGAATAAGAACACTAGAATAGGCCCAACTTTTTCGAAGTCAGAGCCTTTTATGCCAGATCCGGTTGACGCCTCAGGGCTGTCAGAATTACCACTGGACGACTTGGTGGCGTGTCATGAGTGCGACTTGCTGATGCGCAAGCCAGCACTCGCACACGGCGAGAAAGCGTTGTGCCCTCGCTGCGGTTACGAACTCTATGCCAATCGTCATAATGTCGTGCAACGAAGCCTCGCCTTAGTCATCGCCGCCCTGCTGCTTTATATCCCTGCGAACTTTCTACCCATCATGGAGCTCAATTTACTCGGGCAGTCGTCCCATGACACGGTCTGGAGTGGGGTTGTTGGCCTGTTTGATACCGGCATGCAAGGTGTAGCTGTCGTGGTGTTCCTCTGCAGCATGGGAATTCCACTGGCCAAGTTACTCTGCCAATTGGCCGTGCTATTGAGTATCCGCTTCGATATAGGTCGAAGTTACGGTTTGTTGCTCTACCGCATTTATCACCATTTGCGAGATTGGGGAATGCTTGAGGTCTACCTGATGGGCGTACTGGTTGCGATTGTAAAACTGGCAGATATGGCAGCTATTACCGTGGGCCTTGGCCTGGTGTGCTTTATCAGTTTGTTGTTGGTCCAGGTCTGTTTGGAGGTCGTCATGTCACCTCATCAGATCTGGCAGGCGTTATCGGGAGAAGATGCTCATGCGGGCGATTGATGCGGGCATTCTGATTTGCATTGAATGCCATGAGTTGAATAAGCAGGAAGCTGACGAGCAGATTTGCACCCGTTGCGGTGCGCTGGTACATGCCCGTCGCCCGAACAGCCTGGTACGTACCTGGGCGTTGCTGATCACGGCCGCGATTCTCTACATACCAGCCAACCTTTTGCCGATCATGACTGTCAACTCGCTTGGCCAAGGTGACCCCAGCACCATCATGTCGGGTGTCATCCAGTTGGTTCAGCACGGCATGATTCCCATTGCGGCGGTGGTTTTTATCGCCAGCATTCTGGTACCGACATTCAAACTGGTGGGCATCGCGCTACTGCTGTTTTCCGTACAAAGGCGCCAGCCTCTTTCGGCCCGGCAGCGCATTGTGATGTACCGCTTTATCGAGTTCATCGGCCGATGGTCGATGCTGGATATCTTTGTGATTGCCATCCTCGTGGCAGTAGTCAATTTCGGACGGCTTGCCAGCATTGAAGCCAATCTTGGCGCCATCGCCTTCGCCAGTGTGGTGATTCTGACGATGCTTGCCGCAGTAACTTTCGATCCCCGACTGATTTGGGATAACACGGAGTCGGACGACGACCATGACTGATTTGCCTACAGCGAAAACCCGACCGGCCTCCAACTGGTCTGCTATTTGGGTATTGCCCCTGATCGCTCTGATCATTGGTGGCTGGCTCGGATGGAGGGCTTACAACGAAACTGGAATCGAAATTCTGGTGCGTTTTGAAAGTGGTGAAGGCATCCAGGCCAACAAGACCGAAGTCGTCTACAAGGGGATGTCGGTCGGTAAGGTCAAAACCCTTAAACTCGACGACGAAGGCTCTTCCAAAGGTGTGATAGCCACTGTCGAGATGAACAAGGATGTGGAGCAGTATCTGCGCACCAGCACTCGATTCTGGCTGGTCAAGCCGAGCGTGACCCTGGCCGGTATCACCGGTCTTGAAACCCTGGTTTCGGGCAACTATATCGCTGTCAGTCCCGGTGAGGGCGAGCCCACTCGCAAGTTCAAGGCACTGGCTGAGGAACCGCCATTATCCGACGCCAAGCCTGGTCTGCACCTGACGATCAAGGCTGATCGCCTCGGCTCGCTGAACCGCGGCAGCCCCGTGTTCTATAAACAGATCAAGGTCGGCCAGGTCAAAAGCTACCTGCTGTCCGAGGACCAAAGCACCGTTGAGCTCAAAGTATTTATCGAACCTACTTATGCCAATCTGGTGCGCAAACACACACGTTTCTGGAATGCCAGCGGCATCAGCATCGACGCGAATCTGTCCGGTGTAAAAGTGCGCAGCGAATCCCTCGCCAGCATTGTCGCGGGGGGTATCGCGTTCGCCACACCAGAAAACCGCAAGGACAGCCCGCCCACTGATCCAAGTTTGCCGTTCCGTCTCTACGAAGACTTCGACGCGGCTGCGGCTGGTATCCGCATCAAGGTCAAACTCAGTGATTTTGAAGGTCTGCAGGCAGGTCGTACGCCGGTTATGTACAAAGGAATTCAGGTTGGCAATCTGAAGGCGCTCAAGGTCGATCCGGACCTGACTGCTGCCACTGCAGAACTCACTTTGGACCCATTGGCCGAAGACTATCTCGTCGACGGCACGCAGTTCTGGGTCGTCAAACCCTCGATCTCGCTCGCTGGCATCACCGGCCTAGAAGCCCTCGTGAAGGGAAACTACATTGCCATCCGTCCCGGTGACAAAGGTGCCGCGCCGCAACGAGAGTTCGTAGCACGACCCAAGGCCCCCCCTCTGGACTTGCGTTCACCGGGTCTGCATTTGGTGTTATTCACCGAGAACCTGGGTTCGTTGGAAGTCGGTAGCCCGATTCTCTACAAACAGGTCAAGGTAGGTTCCGTCCAGAGCTATCAGTTCTCTAAAACCAAGAAGCAATTGGTAATCGGTGTACACATCGAGAAAGAGTACGAAGGCTTGGTTAACGCCTCTACACGGTTCTGGAACGCCAGCGGTATTACGCTCACAGGCGGATTGACCGGTGGCATTCAGGTGAAAAGCGAGTCCCTGCAAAGCCTGATGGCGGGCGGCATCGCTTTTGAAACCCCGCAAGCCAAAGCGCCGTTGCAGAAGCGTATTCCAAGGTTCCGTCTGTTCGCCAACCATGATGAAGCGAATCAGAAAGGCACTGTAGTGACCATTAAGGTGGATCGCGCCGATGGTTTGCGCAGCGGTACTGCGGTCCGTTTCAAAGGTTTGGATGTCGGCAAGATTGAAGACGTTGATCTGACCGATGACCTCCAGTCCGTGATGCTCACCGCGCGTATTACCGAGGTGCCCGAGCGCATCGCTCGGGCCGGCAGTCAGTTCTGGGTGGTCAAACCGGAGTTGGGTTTGATCAAGACGTCCAACCTCGAAACCCTCGTGACCGGCCAGTACATCGAAGTACAGCCAGCGCTGAAAAACCTGGGCCCACAGAAAAACTTTGTAGCCTTGTCCAACCCGCCAGAAGCGGTGAAGCAGGAACCAGGGTTGAGTCTGGTACTCAGCGCGGCTCGTCGCGGCTCGCTGAAAACCGGCGTCCCGGTGACCTATCGCGAAGTGACCGTAGGCAAGGTGACAAGTTATGAACTGGGGCAGACGGCTGATCGCGTCCTGATACATATCCTGATCGAACCGAAGTACGCGCCACTGGTGCGTAGCGGTACGCGCTTCTGGAACTCCAGTGGATTCGGTTTCGACTATGGCCTGTTCAAAGGCGCGACCATGCGCACCGAATCTCTGGAAACGTTGATCCAGGGCGGCATCGCGTTCGCAACACCGGATGGCGATCGCATGGGCAATCCTGCGCGTCCGGAGCAGACGTTCCCCATGTTCGATAAATTTGAAGACGAATGGCTGACCTGGGCGCCAAAAATCCCCCTCGGTAAATAAGCCCGACAAAAAAGGCCGCGATCCATTGGATCGCGGCCTTTTTTACGCCCATCGATTAACGCAAATCAGACTGCATCCAGCGCAGCCTCATCCGCTTCAACGCTAATGACGGCCTTCACTTCATCGTGACGACGGATGTACTTCCAGTCCGCTTCATCGATATAGATTCCGTTCGGCCCGCTACCACCTTCAAGGTCAATCGCCACACTGGCGCAGACCTGCGGCTTGACGCTCGCCAGAATCGGCACAAAGCCCAGTTGCAGACTTGTTTCGAGTAGCGCTGCCTGGTTCTTCTCGTCGATGTCAGCAGCTTCATCGAGGTAGTAAGGCAAGCGCACGCGACCGGCCTGGTCACGGTCCATCAAGTGCAGCAACAAGTACATGTTGGTCAGCGCTTTGATGGTCATGGTCGTGCCGTTGGACGCGGCCCCGTCGATGTCGGTGTGAATCACCGGTTGACCATTGACCTTGGTGATCTCGAAGGCAAGTTCAAACAAGTCCTTCAGACCCAACTGGTTGTGGTTCGCCGCTACCAGGCGTGCCAGGTATTCCTTGGCCTCTTCGTTCTTGTTGTCCTGATCGGCACTTTGGCTCAGGTCAAAAACGGAGAGCGTCTCGCCTTCTTCGTACTGGCCGGCGCTGTGGATAATCTGATCGATGTGTTTGAGCGCTTCCTTGTTCGGCGCGAGCACGATGCGGAAGCTCTGCAGGTTGGAGACCTGACGCTTGTTGATCTCGCGGTTGAACAGCGCCAGTTGGTGCTCAAGGCTGTCGTAGTCGCTGCGGATATTGCGCAGGGTTCGGGCGATATCTGTCACGGCCGCACGGCGAGCCTTGCCGAGGGTCAGGGCTTCATCAGTGCGATGCGCGTACGCGTTGATCAGCAGCTGCAGGCGACGCTCCATATCGTCTTCGCTGTCGAACTTGGCCACGCCCTTCAGACGGACCTGAGCGTAAAGCGCCTCGATCTGGCCATCGCTGCGCTGCAAGCCCTGCCAGCTGTCCTGATAGTCATTGAGCAGCGGCAGCAGGTTGTCCATGGAATCGTCGATCGGGTCCATGAATGGCGTACCGAACGGCAGATCTGCCGGCAACAACTGGCGGCGGCGCAGGGCGTCGTCGAGGGTGCGTTGCTTGGCTTCCATGTCACCGATCTGCCGACCGACCAGTTGCAGCTTGGCCGACAGTTGCTGGACGCGTTCGGTAAACGCATCGCTGGAGCGTTTCAGCTCGTCCTGCGCCGCTTCCATCTGGGCGAGCTGCTCAAGCTTGTCGCCTTCTTCGGCGCTCAAGGTTTGAGCACGACGGAAATCTTCCAGGGCTTTCTGCGCATCCAGCACTTGCTGGTACAACGCTTCGGTCTGGGTCTTGCTGGCCGCGCGGTCGGCCGCAACGGCTTGCTGTGTCTTGAGTTGCTTGAGTTCTTTATCCAGACGCTCTTTCTGGTCCCGCAATGCGGCGCGATCGGCCAGCGCCTGCAGGGCTGGCGGTTCGATGTGCGACAGGTCGATGGAAAGCCCCGGCACTTCGAAGCGCTCGCCCTTGAAGCCATCAAGAATCAGCTCCATGGATTTGACCCACTGACCGTCTTCATCCAGCGCGATGCCATGCTCGCCCAGCGGCAAGCTGAACAGCGCGCTGTTGAACAAGCGCATCAGGCGTTCGACATCCTGCTGAGAGAACTCTTCGCGCAGTCGGGCATAGCTGTTGTTGTCAGCGTGATCGAGCTGCTGCTTGACCGACTTCAGGCGTTTCTCCAGGTCGCGCAGACGCTCTTCAAGGTCTTCGGCGCTGAACTGCCGCGATTGTGCCAGCGCACCGGCCAGCTCATCGTGCGCGTCCTTGGCAGCCAGCAATTGCTGCTCCAGGACTTTGACGTCATCAACCAAAGCAAAGCGATGCTTGAGTACCGACAGTTCTCCGAGCCAACGCTGGATGCCGGTGATTTCCCGCTCCAGGCGCATCAGCTCCTGTGTGCCACCACGCTGATCGTTTTGCAGCGCGTCCTGTTCATTGCGGTAGTGTTCGGCCTGAATCGTCAGCTCTTCCTTGCGTGCACCGGCGTAGTCCGCCCAAGTGCCCAGCAGGGAATCGAGCAGCGGCGAGATCCGGTGTAATTTGCCGCGCAGGATATTGCGCTGGGTAACCCCTGCGGCGAGCGCTTCAACCAGCGGACCGGCCGTCACCAGCGAGTTATAGTCCTGCTCCATGCGTCGAACATCACGAAACGCTTCTTCGCACGCCGCGATGTAATCGACGCTGCCCGAACGCAAGCTGTGTTCGAAGGCATCGAGGAACAGTTGCTTGAGCTTGGCTGCCGTGATTTCGCGCATGTGCAGCAGGTTGATGAACAATGCGCGGAAGGTCTTCAGGCTCTGCTCGCTGGTGGAACGCAACGGGATCAGCGTCAGGTCCAGCGGAATCGAGGTGTGGCCGCCGACGAGCAAACGCCGCAGTTCATCGGGCTTGAGCTCGTAAGCTTTGAGGCCTTCACGTTCAAGGTTGGTGAACAGTTCTTTCTGGCGCAGGCAGGTGTCGTTTTTCTGGTAATGGGCCAGATCCAGTTTGCCGGCGTAGGCGAAGAACTGGTGACCGAAACCACCGCCCGGGCCGCGACCGACGACACCGATCACGTGTGGCCCATGAGGCAGCGAAACTTCGACCAGGATGTAACTGGTGTCCGACGCGAAGTAGAAACGGCGGGATTGTTCGAGGCTGTACTTGCCGAAACTCATGTCCGACATGCGCGCCAGAATCGGGAACTGCAAGGCGTTGATCGAGGCAGATTTACCGAGGTTGTTCGCGCCGTAAACCGACAGTGGTTCTTCCAGCGGGAACAGGCCGAGGCTGTAACCGGCGGTGTTCAAAAGGGCAAAGCGGCGAATGCCGTAGCGTTCCTTGCTCATGCGTCGGTCTCCTGTTCTTCGGCAATGGCGCGGGCCAGCGCGTCTTCTTCGCTGTCTTCCGCGAAGTCACTCAAGTCCAGCGGGTCATCAGTTTCCAATAGCTTTTCGTCGCTGTCGTCATCGATCAAGACCGGGACCGGCAATGGCAGCACGCTGTGCAGGCTGGCCGCCAGATCGCGGTCTTGCTGGACCGACAGGCAGACATCGAGGAATCGGTGCATCGGTGGCAGGAAACGGTAGATGCCGTTTTCTTCGCCGGCAAAACCGAGTTGGGTCATGCGACGCATGATTTTTTCTTCGAGTTCTTCGACGGTCTGCACTTCTGCCTGAATAAACAGGTCGCGGTACTTTTCAAGCAGCGAAGGCAATTCATCACGGCCGAGGCTGCCGCCATCCAGCACGGCAACCGGGTCGCGCCCCTGGTCGGCCAGATGCTCGACGAGGATAAAGGTGAACAGCGCCAGTCGCTGCGCAGTCTTGTTCACCGCCGCAGCGGCGAGGTCCGGCACGAAGTAATAGAAACCACGGGTGTCGCAGACCAGTTCAAAGCCCAGCGCCTTGAACAGGGTGCGGTACTGATCCTGGAAATTCGATAATTGCGCATACAGTTCCGGGTCGCGGCGGCTGACGTGATAGCCCTTGAACAGCTCGCGGAAGATCGGCGCCAATTGAGACAGTTCGGATAAATCAAGATGCATGTGGGGTGCTCGCAGAATCCTCGGCGGCGGTATCGCGGGCCGAGAGCAGGGCGAAGGAGCGCAGGCTGACCTGATGCTCATGAGTGTGGTAATCGCGGCGTTCCAGTCGCTCACGTGTGAAGCGTTTTTCCCGCGACAGGCGCGAGAACCAATACAGCAATTCGTCGGTGGCGCCGTCCGGTTCCTGCTCCAGCAACCAGGTCATCAGGTCCGGCATCGGCAGTGCATCTTCGCAGCGTTCGAGCATCTCCCGAACCGTGCGTGGCGCGCGCGGCGCTTCGCCTTTCTGGGTCTTGTGGGCCTTGGGGAAGCGCGCAGGTTTCGGCTCGAATCGGGCCAGCGCATAAACGTAGGCTTCGACCTGACTGGCGCTGCCGAGGAAGGTGCTTTGCGGGCGGGTGAACATCGGCATGGCTGCTTGCGGCACTGCATCGATGCCTTTACGCCGGATGGCCGCGAGGGCCAGCGCCGCGCCGCGGGTCACGGCGTTGTGGCGACGGGCTTCTTCACGCAGTGGCAACAGCAGCTCGCGAGCATGACGCAATGTCAGCTGGGCACTGGTCTGCATTTCCAGGATACGTGCGTGGGTGCGCAGCAGCATGTCGTCGTCGACCAGGTGACCGATGCGTTGCTGCTCGGAGAGCATTCTCAGTAAAACATTTTCGACCTTGCGCACGCCTTGTTCGAAGGCGCCATCGGCGTTCACCAACTGGATCATCGGCTCGACGTATTCGTCCCACGTCGCCAGCACTTCGGCGTAGCGCTGGCGCAGCGGGATTTGCCGGTCGCTGGTCTTGGCGCGTTCGGCCACGGCCACCAGGGCCTGTTCGTCGTTGGCGAGTTTCTTCAATACATCTCGTACACGCATGTCGAGCAGGCGCAACTGGCGCGCCAGGTCGCTGCCGTCACGAATGTCGAAGGCATCCTGGATATAACCGGCGAGGCGCTCGAGGTGCCGCAGATAGGCCTCGATCTCCAGGCACAGGCCCAGACGGTGCTCACGACGCAGGTACGCGAGGAAGTCGTGAATCTGCGCGTTGAGTTCGAACCGGTTCGGGCTTTTTGCCACGGGAACCAGAATGTCGAGACGGATCCACACATCCAGCAGGCTGGTGATGTCCTGCGGCGTACTGTCAAGTTGCTGGGCGCCCAGTTGTGTGCGCAGTTCGTTGAGGCTCAAGGTGCCTTGGTCGAAGTGCTCGCACAGTGGCTCCAGAAGTGCCCAGTGTTCAGCGAGGGCGCGCAAGACGCGCTTGGGTTCGATCATCGGAATGGCCGGCTGGTTGGCGAATAAAAGCAGCGATTGTACTGCATCACGTTGGTTGCGATTCACTCTCAAGACGGACAGTCGGCTTTCTGTCGATCAACAACGGGCGATCTTGGACGAAGGGCGGTAGAATCACCGCACTCTCAGTTATCCACAAGTGGCCGACCTTTGCTAATCGAGTCTCGTCGCCGCGCTTACTTGACCGCCATGCAGGTGGTCAACTGGCTGCCGCGCACTGAATTGCCTTTTGCTGCGCCTTCGCGGCCCGAGCTGTTGGAGCTGCCTGAGCCTTTGGTCGAGGCCCCGATTGTTCAGGCTCCCGTGGTGGACGCGCCGGTAGAACCCACGATAAAGCCCGCCGAACGGGTAAAAATCGAGGTGCCGCGACCTTCGTTGGCCAGCACTCGCACGAACGCGAAAGTTGAGGAAGAGGAGGCGCCTGCCGCCATCAAGGCGCCGGTTGTGCCGCCTCCGCGGTTCGCCCTGCAGTTGCTGCGCGCCGGTCGTTGCCTGTTGCTGGTCGAGTTACCCACAGGCGAAACGTTTCAAACCCGCGACCCTGCGTACCTGTTGCTCAAGGACATGTTGCGCGCCGCCGGCCTGCCGGACAGCCCGCAAATCGTCGGCGAGCCGGTGCGTTGGCCGCTGTTGGTGCGTGGCACCATGGACCAGGGTCCTGAAGCGGCTCGCGATTTTGTACAAGGATTTCTCTCGGCCCGACTGGAAGACGCACCCTGCGTCTGTGTGTGGCTGATTGGCTTGCCGGCAGTTCGTTTCGCCGGTGAGGCGAATGCCGAATCCTTCAACCGTGAACTTCAGGTCGAAGGCCTGGGCTCGGTCTGGGCCCTGCCGGGTCTGGAACTTTTAATGGAAGAGCCACAGCGTAAGGCTGATGTCTGGCAAGCCATGCGTCGGCTGATGGCGCGCTGGAAAGAATCAAATGAGTGACGCTGTAACGTTCCGCCCGATGGTTGAAGCGGACATGGACGCTGTCCTGAAAATCGAATACGCGGCGTATAGCCATCCCTGGACCCGCGGGATTTTTCTGGACGGGCTGGGCAAGTACCAGATCTGGCTGATGTTCGAAGGCCAGCAGCAGGTGGGGCACGGCGTGGTGCAGATCATCCTCGATGAAGCGCATCTGCTGAACATCACCGTCAAACCGGAGAATCAGGGCCGAGGCCTGGGGTTGACGCTGCTGGAGCATCTCATGTCGATTGCCTACAAGGCTGAGGCGCGGGAGTGTTTCCTGGAAGTGCGCGATAGCAATCGTTCGGCATTTCGGTTGTATGAGCGCTATGGATTCAACGAGATTGGCCGTCGCCGGGATTACTACCCGGCGGTGGGCGGGCGCGAAGATGCGGTAGTCATGGCCTGCACGTTGGTCGATTGAACAAAGCCCCGTAGGAGCTGCCGAAGGCTGCGATCTTTTGATCTTCTGAGCCGCAACCTCTCCACGATTAAAAGATTGCAGCCTTGGGCAGCTCCTACAGGGAAGTCTGGTCAGTCGAGTTGATCAGCGATTCCCATCCAGCGGATCGCGCTTCGCCAATTCAGCTTCATCCAGACCGTTACCGCCGCCAATGTCGTCTTCATCGACAATGCTCAAATCCCAATCTGCCTGACCCCCTTCACCCGCTTCCTTCGCATCACGGGCACCGTCCTCACGAATCAGCGTCTCAGGGCTCATGTCATCATCTGTGGATTCGTGGTCATCGGTGGAAGCCCCGGTCATGCCGGCTTCGCGCACACGCTCGCGGGGCATCAGTTGCTCACGCTCGTTTTCCGGAATTTCTTCGCCAATTTTTGCGCTGGGTTCATCGTCGTCGAAATCCAGCTCATGCATCGAACCCATGCGGTCTTCGTTATCATCGATGGGCTCTGGCTGTGTCGCATCGAACGGACGTCGTGAATCAGTCATGGTAATTCCTCATACTGTGGGCCTTACTAGGGTGGACCCACAGGGCTCATGAGAATTCCGCCGGCGTGCAACACCGGCTATCTGCATCTCGCGCGTGACCCCGACGGATGGTTGTCTGTCATAGAAGCGCATCATTCTCGAGGCTTCATTGCATGAACGAATTACAAGATCTGATTAATAACAACGAGCGCTGGGCTGACGCGATCACCAAAGAAGATCCTGACTTCTTCGCCAAGCTGGCCCGTCAGCAAACGCCAGAGTACCTGTGGATCGGTTGTTCCGACGCCCGCGTACCGGCGAACGAGATCGTTGGCATGCTGCCCGGCGACCTGTTCGTCCACCGCAACGTCGCCAACGTCGTGCTGCACACCGACCTCAACTGCCTGTCAGTGATTCAATACGCAGTGGACGTGCTCAAGGTCAAACACATCCTCGTCACCGGCCACTATGGCTGCGGCGGCGTGCGTGCCTCGATGCAGGACCGCCAATTGGGACTGATCGATGGCTGGCTGCGCTCGATTCGCGACCTTTACTACGAAAAGCGCGAAGAACTGGCCAAGTTGCCGACCGAAGAAGAGCGGGTCGACCGTCTCTGTGAACTCAACGTCATTCAGCAAGTGGCGAACGTCGGTCACACCAGCATTGTGCAAAACGCCTGGCACCGTGGACAGAAACTGTCGATTCACGGCTGCATTTACGGCATCAAGGACGGCCGCTGGAAAAGCCTGAACGCGACCATCAGCGGGTTCGAGCAGTTGCCGCCGCAGTACCGCCTGCGTCCGATCGAGGCGCAGTAACGGCCTCACTCGAGCGTTCTTCGACGCCAGTGTTGGAGGAACTCTCGGCCATTGTCGTTCGGCGATTCATCGTAACCGGTGATCCAGCCGCGGCAATCGGGACTTGCGCAGCGGCAGGCAAACTGTCGCTGCAGCCGGTCTTCCGTCGCGGCGAAGTCCATCGTCAGGCGATCACCTTTCCTGAGGTCCTTGAGTGCCCATAACCACAGCTCGCTCATGTCGAGAAAGACGTTAGGGTCACAGGAATGGCTCAGCAAGCCACAGAAGCGCGGGTCATAGATATGAATCCCCGGCGCCAGCTGGCGGGTGTTTCGCGAGCGATAGGGTAGAAGTTGCCCCGAGACCCGACAGATGCGAGTGATGCGTGGAAACTCCCGTAAAACTGCGACAGCCACGGCTGATCCCTCTGCGCAGTGGATGATTTCAAAGTCGTTTCTGGACGGGAATCCAAGGCGAAGTGGCAATTCTACGAAGGGGTAGATGCCTGGGTGTGATGGCGGGGGCAATCCATGTTCGGCGAGGGTTCTCATAACATTCCTTGTCTGTTGAGTGCCGCGACTTCCACCTGCCGACTTCTTGTCAGCCCTGCTGCACGTGGGTACGTCTCAAGTCTTTAGCAAAACAATCAAACGGTCTACTGACACAAATGACAGAGGAAATGAGCCATTTTCCGCGTCAGCCTGGGCTTACGCGGCAATGCTCCTTTGACTTTGATGTGACTGCACCTACCTCACAGCAGGTGCAATCAGTGGCGTTACGGCATCACCGGCGCCGTATACACCAGCGTCGTCCCCAGCGCCCACAGCAGAAACAGCACGATCGGCGTGTGTACGAGCAGTTGCACGAACGAGAACCCGATCAAATCCCGAGCCTTCAACCCCAGCACACCCAACAGCGGCAGCATGTAGAACGGATTGATAAGGTTCGGCAGGGCTTCGGCGGCGTTGTAGATCTGCACGGCCCAGCCCAGATGGTAATTAAGGTCCGTGGCCACCTGCATGACGTACGGCGCTTCGATGATCCATTTGCCGCCACCGGAAGGAATGAAGAACCCCAGGATCGCCGAGTACACCCCCATCAACAGCGCGTAAGTGTCGTGGGACGCAATACTGACGAAGAAGGTTGAGATGTGATGAGCCAGGGTCTGGGCGTCCGTGCCTTTGACAGTGGTCATCAGCGCAGCGATCGAACCGTACAACGGAAACTGGATCAGCACGCCCGTAGTGGTCGGCACCGCCCGTGCGACCGCGTCGAGGAAGCTGCGGGGCCGCCAATGCAGCAATGCTCCGAGCATCAGGAACAGGAAGTTGTAGGTATTCAAGCCGGAAATCGCGCTGATCGCCGGTTTGGTCGAAAACTCATGGAACAGCCACCCCGCAGCCAGCAGCGCCAGCAGAATCGTCAGCAACGGGCTGTGCTCCAGCCATTCACCGGGACGGGTGCGCGGTTGCAGGGGGGGCAGATTGAAACTCGGGTCGATGCCGCACGCTTTCGCATCACGTGCGGTGTTCGGGCCGGGGGCGGTGGCGTAGGCAATGATCAGCGAAATAATGATCAGCGCCAGCAACAGCACGCCGGACTGCCAGAGAAAGATTGTCTGGGTAAAGGGAATCACGCCGGTGATCGACAGGATCGAGGGCGGCAGGCTGGCCGGGTTGGCCTGCAATTGCGCAGCGGATGACGAAAGACCCAGAGCCCACACTGCGCCAAGGCCCAGATAGGCAGCTGCACCGGCGGCGCGGTAGTCCATTTTCAGATCGGTGCGGCGGGCGAGGGCGCGTACGAGCAAGCCGCCAAACACCAGCGACAAGCCCCAGTTGAGCAACGAGGCCACCATGGAAATCAGCGCCACCCAGGCCACGGCGGAACGGCCGTTTTTCGGGATGCGCGCCAGTCGGTCGATCAGTTTCACCGCGGGTGGCGAACTGGCGACCACATACCCGCCGATCACCACAAACGCCATCTGCATGGTGAACGGGATAAGACTCCAGAACCCGTCACCGAAGGCCATGGCAGCGTCGGTCGGTTTGGCGCCCATGGCCATCGTGGCCACGGCGACAATGATCACCGCAAGGGCGGCGAACACCCAGGAGTCGGGAAACCAGCGCTCGGCAAAGCTCGAGCAACGAAGGGCAAAGCGGGCATAGCGGCTATCGTCGATTTCAGCGGCCACGAGAGAACCTCGAATTTTTATGTTTATTGTGGTCTTCAGGGCTTCACAGGCCCATCTGGACAGGTGCCAACAGTAAATCAATCGAGATGTTTATGCGGCGCTGTTTTGCTCTTTGGAGCGATTGCGTCGGGTCCGTCTTGGGAGGATGCTGCGCCGTGCCTCCCTCAAGGAATGACTGCGATTGAACAAGGACAGCACTTTTGCCTATCAGGCCGTGTATCGCTACCTGGTCGAGCTGATCGACTCAAGCGCAGCGGATGGCGAGATGAAACTGCCGTCACTGCGACAGTTGGCGTTGCGCCTGAACGTCTCCGTGTCCACCACCAAATATGCGTATGCCTTGCTCGAAGACGAGGGGCGAGTTCATTCCCGACCCAAGCTCGGTTACTTCTATGCGCCGACATCCTTCGCACAGCCGCTACCGTCAACCAACCTGCTCGACAATGTCTACGCCAGCGCGCGTCAGCCCGGCATGCTGGCGCTGTGCAGCGATGCGCCGTCGATGTTGTTGTCGCTGGAAAATCCGCTGCTGATGATGGAACGCGAGCTGTTGCGGCAATACCCGCGCACGGCGGTGCCGTTGTATCAGCCTTTCGGCGAGATCGAGTTGCGCACCGCGCTGGCTGAGCGATACACCCGATCGACCGAGCATTATTGGCGCCCGGAGCAGGTGTATATCGGTGCCGATGTGCGCAGTGTTTTGCAGATGTCGCTGGCCGCACTGCAATTGTCCGGGACAGCGGCACTGGTCGAGTCGCCGTGTTCCTGGGTGATCCTGCGGCAGTTGCAGGCGGCGAACATTCGGGTGATTGAGGTGCCTCTGCAGGCGAATGGACGCTTGGACCTGCAACGTGTCCACGAGGTATTACAGCGTGAAAACGTGGCGCTGGCGGTGTTCTCATCGGCGGTGGGCACTCCCCATGGCAGTCTGATGCCCGCTGCGGACAAACAGCAGCTGTGCAACTGGCTGAGCGAGCGGGGTGTCTGGCTGTTCGAAAACGACAGCTACGGCGAGTTCGGTTTTCACGCAGACCCGTCGCGTATGCGCGATTTTGCCGACCTCGACAGACTGCTAGTGTTTTCCACCTTCGATAAGGTGATCGGCCCGGAAGCACCCTTTGCCTACGTGCTGGTGCGTGGGCAAGAGGTGGCAATGCAACGCCAGTTCCTCGACCGGGCGTTTCGCCTCTCGCCGATTCGGCAAAAAGCGCTCGCCCGTTTGTACAGTTCACGACGGGTCGATCAGCACACTCAGGTCGTGCGAGGTCTGCTGAGCGAGCGCATGACGCAGATGACCGGGTTGCTTCGAGCACATGCCGCCGACCAGCTCAATGTGGTGACAGCGGCCGGGGGCGCGACGCTTTGGGCGCAGTCCGTACACCCGGTGGATATGCGCCGGGTGTACGAGCGTCTGCTGGCCAAAGGCATTGTGATCGCGCCCGGCGAGTTGTTCAGTGCGCAGGGGCTGTGGCGTGATTGCTTGCGCCTGAGCTACACCGTGGACTGGAGCAAGGACATCGGTTTGGCCGTGAAAATGCTCGCCGAGGCCATTGATCAGGAACGTCAGCTGACGCCGTAGCAGTGCTGCATCTGTGGAAACTGGCCGTTGCGCACTTCGTCGGCAAAACACTCGAATGCCTGGCTGATCAGGGCACCGACATCCGCATAGGGTTTGACGAAGCGCGGCACATGTTCGCCGCCGAGTCCCAGGATGTCCTCGGTGACCAGCACTTGCCCGTCGCAGGCCGGTGAGGCGCCGATGCCAATGGTCGGCATCGCTGAAAAATCGCTGATGCGCCGCGCAAGAGGTTCGGCGACACCTTCCAGCAACAGACTGAAAGCCCCCGCCGCGAGGTGTGCGCGCGCATCTTCCTCGATGGCGGTGGCAGTCGCCTCATTCAGGCCCTGAGCCTTGAAACCGCCCATGACGTTTACGTACTGCGGCATCAGGCCAATGTGCGCCATCACCGGAATGCCACGCTGCACCAGAAACTCAACGGTGCTGGCCAGGGCCTTGCCACCTTCAAGTTTGAGCGCATCGCAGCCGGTCCGCGCCATGACTTCGGCACAGTTGCGGTAGGCCTGTTGCGGTGATTCCTGATAACTGCCGAACGGCATGTCGGCAATCACACAGGCCAGCCGAGTGCTGGCGACGACCGCACGGGTGTGGCCGATGATTTCTTCCAGGCTCATGTCCAGCGTCGAGGTGCGGCCATAGCCAACCATGGCGGTTGAGTCGCCGATCAGCACGAAGTCGACGAAGGGGTCCATCAACTGCGCCATCGAGCGGCTGTAAGCCGTCAACGAAACGATCTTCTGCTGGCCTTTCATGGCCACCAACTGTGGAACGGTCAGGCGTCTACTGCGTGAATGGCTGCTCATGGCGGCTTTCCTGTGGATTGGAAAGCGCTCGATTATTAGCTTCACGAACGCGAATTCAATGCACAGAGAACGGCTAAAAACCAACCCAGAGGGCAGTTCAGGTTGTCCGTGAGCGCTTTTGCGTAGACCATGGGCGCCTTGGTTTTTGCCTATGCCAGAGTTCTTTTACATGACTGCCCAAACCGATTCGCGCCCGACGCCCTTTACCCGTTCGGATTACAAGACCCTCGGCCTTGCAGCCCTGGGTGGCGCGCTGGAAATCTACGATTTCATCATTTTCGTGTTTTTCGCCCTGACCCTCAGCCAGCTGTTCTTTCCGCCGGAAATGCCCGAGTGGCTGCGCTTGCTGCAAAGCTTCGGGATCTTCGCTACGGGCTACCTGGCACGGCCGTTGGGCGGCATTCTGATGGCGCATTTCGCCGACAGAATGGGGCGCAAGAAAGTCTTCAGCCTGAGCATCCTGATGATGGCGCTCCCGTGCCTGCTGATCGGGATCATGCCCACCTATGCCCAGATCGGGTATTTCGCGCCGTTGCTGCTATTGGCCCTGCGGATCCTGCAAGGCGCGGCGGTGGGTGGTGAGGTGCCGAGCGCCTGGGTGTTTGTTGCCGAGCACGCACCGGCCGGGCACCGCGGTTATGCGCTGGGGTTCCTGCAGGCGGGACTGACGTTCGGCTACCTGCTCGGTGCGCTCACGGCGACGATTCTGGCGCAAACGTTCACCCCGGCAGAAATTCTCGATTTCGCTTGGCGTTATCCGTTCCTGCTCGGCGGAGTCTTTGGTGTGATTGGTGTGTGGTTGCGCCGCTGGCTCAGCGAAACGCCGGTGTTCATGGCGATGCAAGCCAAGCGGGATGCCGCGGTCGAACTGCCGTTGCGCACGGTCCTGCGTGAACATCGTCTGGCGATGCTGCCGGCGATGATCCTGACCTGTGTACTGACGTCGGCGGTGGTGGTCTTCGTCGTCATCACCCCGACCATGATGCAGAAAACCTTCGGCATGACCGCCAGCTATACCTTCGGGCTGAGCGCCCTGGGCATCGTGTTCTTGAACATCGGGTGTGTACTCGCCGGGTTGTTGGTCGATCGCATCGGCGCCTGGCGCACCGTCATGCTGTATAGCCTGCTGCTGCCGATGGGGATCGGCGTGCTCTACGCCTGCCTGATCACCGGCGCAAACTGGACAGGGCTGGCATACGCGATTGCCGGTCTGTGTTGCGGGGTAGTGGGGGCTGTGCCGTCAGTGATGGTCAGCCTGTTCCCTGCGCGGGTTCGCGTCTCCGGCATTTCCTTCACCTACAACATTGCCTACGCCGCGTGGGCGAGTATCACACCGTTGTTGCTGATCGGCTTGATGCCCTGGAGCCCATGGATCTGCGTGATCTTCAGTGCAGTAATGGGAACAGTGGGCGTGATCAGCGCCGCGTATTTCGGTGCGCGAATGCCGAGTGTCGGACGTTGCCCGGCGGCTGGTGCGGCGTAAACGGAGAAGGCGCCTCACGGGCCGCAACTATTTTTGCAGGAGCCCCCTGAAACGCTCTTCAGAAAATATTTCCAAAGCCGATGGCTAGGGCTGCAGTTCGCTTTCTACCCCTGTCCATCGGTGCATTCCATGTTCAATAAACGCATGAAGCAGGAGCTGTCGGCTCTTCGTGAAGAACTCTCCAGCCTTCAGCAAGTGAAGGACAGTCTGGAAAGCGAAATGCTGGTCCTGGCACTCGATCCTGACGGGCGAATTCAATCGGCCAACCCGAATTTCATCGATGAGATGCTCTACAAGGGCCACGACCTGATCGGTCGACACATCGACGACATCGTGCCAGCCCACGTGAAGTCGGACGAGTTCCACCACCGTTTCAAAAACGCGCTCACCCGTGGCGAGCATTTTGCTGGCGCGGTGCGTTTGTTGCGCGGTGATGGTCAGGAAGCCTGGCTGCGTTCGATCATGCAGCCGATTCGTTCCGCGGACGGTCGGATCAGGCACTTCTCGATTTTCTCCAGCGACCTGACCCGCACCATCGAGGCGTCCCGTGAACATGAAAACCTGATCGGCGCGCTGGTGCGTTCGACGGCGGTGATCGAGTTCGATCTCGCTGGCAACGTGCTGACGGCCAACGACCGGTTTCTCAGTGGCATGGGTTACAGCCTGGCGCAGATCAAGGGCAAGCATCACCGCACATTCTGCGTGCCCGAGGAGTACAACAGTGCCGGGTATCAGGACTTTTGGCGCCGCTTGAATGCGGGCGAATTCGTGGCTGACCGCTTCAAGCGCATCGACAGCCATGGTCGTACAGTCTGGCTGGAGGCGTCCTACAACCCCGTGGTCGATGCCAACGACAAGCTCTACAAAATTGTGAAATTTGCCACGGTGATCACCGATCTGGTGAACCAGGAACAAGCTGTTGCAGAAGCCGCAAACATTGCCTATAGCACCTCCCAGCAAACGGACCACAGCGCCCAGCGCGGTAACGCCGTGGTGACCCAGGCGGTTGACGTGATGCGCGACCTGGCCAAACACATGCAAACCGCCAGTGAAGGTATCGAAGCGCTGAACGATCAATCGCTGGTGATCGGCACCATCGTTAAAACCATCAGCGGCATTGCCGAACAGACCAACCTGCTGGCGCTGAACGCGGCGATCGAAGCCGCGCGCGCCGGTGAACAGGGCCGGGGTTTTGCGGTAGTGGCGGACGAAGTTCGTCAGCTGGCTTCACGCACCAGCCAGGCCACCGATGAAATCGTCGGCGTGGTACGGCAGAACCAGGACATGGCGCGTAACGCTGTTGCCTTGATGAGCGAAGGCAAGCTCCAGGCGGAACAAGGCCTGGCGCTGGCGGCGGAGGCGGGCACGGTGATCGTCGAAATCCAGGACGGTGCGAAGAAAGTGGTGAGCGCGGTGGGGCAATTTGCCAATCAGCTGGCGACTTGATCGCGACAGGACTTGACCCGCTACAATCGGCGTTTTTCTTCTGGAGCAGACACCATGACCGCTTCCCATCGCCAACCGGTTGCCCTGTCCAAAGCCTATCGCCTGCTCAACCACGGCCCGACCGTGCTGGTCAGCGCAGCTCACGACGGGCAACGCAACATCATGGCGGCGGCCTGGGCCATGCCGCTGGATTTCGAGCCGCCAAAAATTGCCGTGGTTCTGGACAAGTCCACCTGGACCCGGCAGTTGCTGGAAGCTTCGGGGACGTTTGTGCTGAACGTTCCTTGCGCGGCCCAGGCCGATATCGTCCAGACCGTAGGCTCGACGTCAGGCCTGGACATCAACCGGGACCAGGGAAAGGACAAGTTCCAGGCTTATGGCTTGCCGACCTTCGGCGCTGAGTTGATCGACGCTCCGATGCTCGAAGGTTGCGTCGCCTGGCTTGAGTGCCGGCTGCTGCCAGAACCCGGAAACCACGAGCGGTACGATCTGTTCCTCGCCGAAGTCATCGCCGCTCAGGCCGATGAGCGTGTGTTCAGCGACGGCCGCTGGCACTTTGAGGGGCATGACGCCTTGCGAACCTTGCACCATGTGGCAGGCGGGCACTTCCTGACCATTGGCGACCCGGTAGTCGGCAAGACGCTATAAGCAAACGATGGGCACCGACCCGCTTGCTTCTACCGGGGACTCTTATACCCAAACGTCATTCTGAGCCGTGCGTTCACCCCCTTTGTCACCCGTGTTGAGCACGCCCTTAGGTTCGATCAGCAGGAGCTTCACCTCCTGCTCCGCGAACGGCTTGTGCTCGACGCCTTTGGGCACCACATACATCTCGCCAGCATTGACCAGCACGTGGCCATCGCGGAAATCGATGCGCAGCCGGCCTTCAAGAACAATGAAGGCTTCATCGGTATCGAAGTGGTCATGCCAGATGAAATCCCCTGACAACTTCACTACCTTGAACTGGTAATCGTTCATTTCGGCGATGACTCGAGGCGTCCAGTGCGGGCCAATTTGGGAGATTTTTTCGGCGAAGTTCAGGCTTTTGTAAGCGTTCATGAAGCAACTCTCGTGATTGATCGTGAAGCCACGATAACCAACGTATCAGCCTGCTTCTTGTACGATTGTGCGTGGCTCAAGGCCGATGCATTTTCATCCAGCGGGCCGGCGACAATCCGTAGGTTTTGGCGAAGTGACGGGTCATGTGACTCTGATCGGTGAAACCGGCAATCAACGATGCACTCACCAGTGACTGGCCCTGAATCAACAGCGAGCGCACCAGGTCCAGGCGCCGCATGGTCAGGTATCGATAAGGGCTGGTGCCGAACAACAGGCGAAAATCCCTCGATAGACTCCAGCGATCCCGACCGCTGTGGTGGGCCAGTTCGTCCAGTGTCACCGTGCGATCCAACGCGCTGTGCATGTATTCCCGCGCGCGTTCCGCTGCCACATAGTCGAAGGTGGGGCGTGTGGTGGTGGAGACTCCGGCGGCGTTATTCAGGGCTTGTGCAAGGTCGAACAGCGCGTCCAGCTCTTCCAGCGGATCGAGGGGGCAAGCCAGACTGCGCAGCAGCACTTGCGTAGCCGCGAACAAGCGCGGGTCGGTCGACAGCCCATCCTTGATGAACGGCAGTGGCTGACCGCCCAGCATCTGCTGGATCATCGCCGGCTCGATGTACATCATTCGGTATTGAAACCCGATCTCGGTCCCTGCCTCGCCATCGTGTACCTCGTCCGGGTGCAGCACCATCGTCCCGCCGGGCAGGCTATGACGCCAGCCTCCGCGGTATTGAAAGCGCTGCACACCGGCCAGTGTATTGCCGATGGCGTAAGTATCGTGACGGTGCAGCTCGTAGCCATGGCCCGCAAAAAACGCCTCGAAACGCTGAAGCCCGCCGACATCGGGGGCCCGGTGAAACCAGTCATTGTGAGGTGGGGGGCTGGCCATGGTCACGTTGTCTCAAGCTCGATGCAGAACACGTTAACCCAGTGACCGGCCAGCTGTCTTCTGGCCGATGGCTGGCTCCAATTGAGTGGAAAATCCAGGGTAATTGTTGCAATGTGTTGCGCATCCGATGAAGCCACGAAGGCGACCCACCTCATGGAACTGTCCCCCCTGAGCTACACCTCTGCGCTGTTGTCCCTTGCACTGTTGTGGACGGTTGCGGTGGTGACGCCGGGGCCTAATTTTTTCAACATCGCGCAATTGGCCGCCAGTCACTCCAAGCGCCACGGCATTGTGGCCGCCCTGGGAGTTGCGACAGGCACGGTACTTTGGGGGCTAGCGGGCGGGCTGGGAATCAAATCGCTGTTCAGCATGGCGCCGACGCTCTACCTGAGTTTCAAGATTGCGGGTGGCTGTTATCTGATCTATCTGGGCCTGAAGCAGTTCAAGCGTAAACCGCCATTGGTTACGGGCGAAAATGGCTCACCTGGCGAGGCGGGGCGCACGTTGCTGTCTGTCTATGGCCAGGGATTTTTGGGCAACATGACCAATCCAAAATCAGCCCTGTTTGTTGCGACGATCTTCGCGACCGCAATGCCCGCGTCCGTACCAACGACGTTGCTGGCGCTGGCTGTGCTGACCATGGCGACCTTGTCTTTCACGTGGTATTGCAGCGTGGCGTTGCTGTTTTCCAGCCGCCGGATGGCCCGAGGCTATAACCGTTCACGTAAATGGCTGGATCGCTTTGCCGGCAGTTGTTACCTGCTGTTCGGTGCGCATCTGGTGGCGAATCGTTGAGGAGTTTCGAATGAGCAAACTGCGGGTAGGTATTATTTTTGGTGGCCGTTCGGCTGAACATGAAGTGTCGTTGCAGTCGGCGAAAAACATCGTCGATGCACTGGATCGTTCGCGTTACGAGCCGGTGCTGATCGGTATCGACAAGCAAGGCCACTGGCACCTCAATGACCCTTCGAATTTTTTGCTCAACCAGGAAAACCCGGCGCTGATTGCGCTCAATCAGTCCAACCGTGAACTGGCCGTCGTGCCCGGCAAGGCCCGCCAGCAACTGGTCGAAACCTCCAGTCAGGAACTGCTGGGGCATGTGGATGTGATCTTCCCGATCGTCCACGGCACCCTCGGTGAGGATGGCTGCCTGCAAGGTTTATTGCGCATGGCGGACCTGCCTTTTGTCGGCTCCGACGTACTCGGTTCGGCCGTGTGCATGGACAAGGACATCAGCAAGCGACTGCTGCGCGATGCCGGGTTGGCGGTAACACCCTTCGTGACCTTGACCCGTGCCTCCGCTGTGCGCACCGGTTTCGCCGAAGTGCAGGTCAAGCTGGGACTGCCGCTGTTCGTCAAACCGGCGAATCAGGGATCTTCCGTGGGCGTGAGCAAAGTCATCGATGAAGCCGAATACACGGCTGCCATTGAGCTGGCGCTGGGGTTTGATGAAAAAGTGTTGATCGAATCCGCCGTCAGCGGCCGCGAGATCGAGTGCGCCGTGCTCGGCAACGAGGACGCGATCGCCAGTGGGTGCGGCGAGATCGTCGTGCGCAGCGGTTTTTACTCCTACGACAGCAAGTACATCGATGCTCAGGCGGCTGAGGTGGTGGTGCCCGCCACTATCAGTGTCGAGGCCAGTGAGCGCATTCGCGCGATGGCGGTCGAGGCATTCCACGTGTTGGGCTGCTCCGGGCTGGCGCGGGTCGATGTGTTCCTGACCGATAACGGGGAAGTGCTGATCAACGAGATCAATTCCCTGCCAGGCTTCACCCGCATCAGCATGTACCCCAAACTGTGGCAGGCCACGGGCATGACCTACAGCGAGCTCGTCAGCCGATTGATCGAGCTGGCGCTGGAGAAGCACGAAGCACGGCGGGCTTTGAAGATTTCCAGATAGTAAAAAACCCGGAGGCGTTTTTCGTCCTCCGGGTTTCCCGCGTGCTGCTTCAACTCAATCCCCCAACGCTTCCCCCTCGCGCCGTGGATCAGCCCCGCCCGCCCAAGACACTTTTCCCTGCGCATCCCTGACCCGAACAATCGCCTGGGTCCCGCTGGTCATGTCGATCTCGTTGACGCTGTGACCTTTGGCCTTCAACGCCTGAATCAGCCCTGCGCTGAATTGTCCCTGTTCCAGCTCCGTCGGGCCGTTGCGGCTGCCGAAGTTAGGCAGGCTGATGGCAGCTTGCGGGTCGAGGTTCCAGTCGAGCAGGCCGATGGTGGTCTTGGCGACGTACTCGATGATCTGCGAGCCGCCGGGGGAGCCGAGGGTGGCCACGAACTCACCGCTCTGGCGATCAAAGATCAACGTGGGCGCCATGGACGAGCGGGGACGTTTGCCGGGTTCGACGCGGTTGGCGACTTTCTGCCCGTTCTCTTCGGGGATGAACGAAAAATCGGTCATCTGGTTGTTCAGCAGAAAGCCTTGCACCATCAGGTGTGAACCGAAGGCGGACTCCACGGTGGTGGTCATGGACACCGCACCGCCCTGGTCATCGACGGCCACGACTTGCGAAGTGGAAATGCGCAGTGGTGAACGGTCCGGCGCGTAGGCGACCTGTATGCCGGGCGGCGTGCCCGGTTTGGCCGTGCCCATGCTGCGATCACCGATCAGGGCCGCCCGGCTGGTCAGATAAGCCGGGTCCACCAGGCCTTTGACGGGGACGGGCACGAAGTCTGCGTCAGCGACGTATTGCGCGCGGTCGGCATAGGCCAGTCGCTCGGCTTCGGAGATCAGGTGCACGGCGTCAGGGGTGGGTTCGATACCCGCGGGTGCGGCGGCCTCAAGTGGTTTCATCGGCGCCAGGGCGAAGCGTTTATCACGAGATTCCAGGGCCTCCAGCGTGCCCAGGATTTGCGCGACGGCAATGCCTCCCGACGAGGGAGGGGGCATGCCGCAGACTTGCCAGCGTTTGTAATCGGTGCACAGCGGTGTACGTTCCTTGGCGCTATAGCCTTTGAGGTCGTTCAGCGTCAGGCTGCCGGGGTTGGCGTGGCCCTGAACCTTGGCGACGATCTCTTCGGCGACGGGACCTTTGTACAGTGCGTCCGGCCCTTCGTGGGCAATGCGTCGGAGCACGCCAGCGAGCGCCGGGTTTTGCAGTCGCGTACCAACGGCTTTCGGGCTGCCATCGGCATTCAGGAAATACGCCACCATCTCCGGTGATCGGCGAAGGGACGAATCCGCAGCAATCAAACGGTGAAGTCGCGGCGAGATGGCAAAGCCTTGCTCTGCAAGTGTGATGGCGGGCTCGAACAGCTTCGCCCAAGGCAAACGACCGTGCTTCTGATGCGCCAGTTCAAGCGCGCGCAACACGCCAGGCGTCCCCACGGAACGACCACCAATCTGAGCCTGGGTGAACGGCATCGGTGTGCCGTCGGCTTGGAGAAACAGCTTTTCGGTCGCGCCGGCGGGTGCGGTTTCGCGACCGTCATAGGTGCGCACGTTCTTGCCGTCCCACAACACGATCAACGCACCACCACCGATGCCCGAGGATTGTGGCTCGACCAGGGTCAGCACGGCCTGCATCGCAATGGCGGCATCAATGGCCGACCCCCCTTGGCGCAACATGTCCCGGCCGGCTTCGGCTGCCAGCGGATTCGCCGCAGCGGCCATGTGTTTTGTCGCGTGGCGGGTCTGCAGGTCGGTGCGAAAACCTGAGGCGGCTTCCGGGGCGAGGGGCAGTGTTGATGAGGGTGGGGCGCAGGCGACCAGCGTCAGTGCAGTGACAATCAATGACAACGCTGAAAGGCGATAGCGGCTCAAGTGGAAAACTGAAGACACGTGGGGCACTCCGTCCGTGGGAAAAGATCCGGGGACTGTATCGACCGACATCCGGTGAAGCAAACCAAGGCCTACAGTAAAGACGCTTTTGTCCTTCATGAACCGAGCTATTTTCTGTAGGGTCGAGTTCATCAGACTGACCAGAAGATCAACAAGAGGCAGGCATGCACACCGAATTTCCCTCCCAGCCGGGCTATCGCACGCTGCATGAACAATTCCTCGCGGCAGCGAACTCCGTCGGCGCAACGCTGACCGAGTACCCGCACCCCCTCAAGGGGCCGTTCGGTGAGCCGCTCAGCACCGATGTAGCGATACTCGGCGATCCGCACGCCAAGCGCTTGCTGATCGCGCTGAGCGGCACCCACGGCGTTGAGGGGGTCTACGGTTCGGGCTGCCAGACTCGATGGTTGCAGGAACTGGGCAAACGCTCACTGCCTGCTGATGTGGCGGTGGTGATGGTTCATTTGATCAATCCCTGGGGCACCGCATGGTTGCGTCGGGTCAACGAAGACAACATCGACCTCAACCGCAATCACCTGAACTTCGAGCGAGCGCTGCCAGACAATCAGGCCTATGCCGCGCTGCATGAGATCTATGCCTGCACCGAGCTCGAAGGGCCCGAGCGTGATCGCGCCGATGAACTGCTCGAAAAGAACATCCGCGAACACGGCTGGCCAGCGGTGATGTCGATTGTCGAAGGCGGGCAGCACCGTCATCCCGATGGTCTGTTTTATGGCGGGCTGGCACCGAGCTGGTCAAACCGGACGTTGCACCAGATCCTCCAGAAACACATCAGTCATGCCGAAGTCGCCATGTGTTTCGACTTGCACACAGGCGCCGGCGAGTATGGACATCCGATGTTGCTGACCATCACTGAAGCGGCTTACCCGGCCCTTCCCGATGCCCAGGCGATCTACGGCCCCTGGCTTTACACCCTGCTGACCGGTGCCGACACGTTGAGCGAAACCGGCGTTGCAGTAACGGCCACCGGCTATACCTCTCAAGCGCTGATCGATGCCTTGCCGAAGGTGAAGTTGATGCCTTTTGTGATCGAGTGCGGGACGTATCCGGGGCCTGAGGTTCATCGTCATTTGCGCGATGATCATTGGCTGCATCTGCATGGCGACCCGAGCGACAAGACAGGGCGCGAGATCAAACTGAATTTGCTGGAACAGTTTTATCCCGCTGACAGCGACTGGCAGGCGATGGTCTGGCTGCGGACCTGGCAGATATGGGAGAAGGCGTTGGCTGCATTGCCGACGGTTCGCATCTGAAGGGAAGTGTTCGAGCCGGAGCGGGCAACGTCCGCTCCAGGTTTTACCGGGACTTTTCTCGAGGCATAAAAAAACGGCCTACCTTTCGGTAAGCCGTTTTTAGTACTTGGTGGCTACACAGGGACTTGAACCCCGGACCCCAGCATTATGAATGCTATGCTCTAACCAACTGAGCTATGTAGCCAAGTGGCGCGCATTATTCACCGGTAATGGGGATGCGTCAAGCGTAAATACAAAATATTTCTCTACGCTTTCAACCGCTTATCCTCCTGGCCCGTAAAATCGGACCGGGGGAGGGCATCAACCGAGCTGAAATCTCCCCGTATTGGCACTCAATGCCTTGCTGCCTTGACTCAAGGTGTCCGCCGCGAGGTTCACGGCTCGTGCGCCTTCAAGCAACCTGACTGCCGCCTGATCAACCTGCTGAATGTTGCCGCTGACTTCATCGGCGGTGCTGGCCTGTTCTTCCACTGCGGTTGCGATTTGCGCCAGTGTGTCGGTTACGCCCTGGACGGCGTGGGCTATTTCTCCAAGACGTTCGCCCAGACCGGTGACCGATTGCGCATCACTCTGGGCCTGGCTGCACGCCGCTTCCATCAGACTCACCGCTTCATTCACCGTGTTGCGCAGGCTGTCGACCGTGTTGGCGATCTGCGCGGTTGATGATTGAGTGCGTTTTGACAGGCTGCGTACCTCATCGGCTACGACTGCAAAACCGCGACCCTGGTCACCGGCACGCGCCGCTTCGATGGCGGCGTTGAGTGCCAGCAGATTGGTCTGTTCGGCGACGCCGCGAATGGTGTCCACCACCAGTTGGATCTGCTGCCCTTGCTCGCTGACCCGACCGAGGGCTGCGGCAGTGTCGCTCAAGCGCTGATTGAGTTGCTGGATGCTCGCCGTGGTGCGTTGGCTGTCCCGGCTGCTGTCGGCGGCAATGCGCTGCGTGTGCTGGGCGCTGCCGGACGCCTGCTCGCAACTCTGGGCGACGCCTTGCGAGGTGGCGGCCAGTTGCGTAGCGGCGGCAGCAATCTGGCTGATTTGCAGTTGTTGCGCTTCGACTTCGCCCAAGGCTCCGCTGGAATGTTGATTAAGCATTCGCACCGCGTTGCCCAGTTGCAAGGTTTCGTGATCGACCCCCAACAGGCTGTTGCGCAACTGCACCACCGCGACGTTGAGCGCGGTGCTGATGGCCGCGAGTTCGTCGCGACCTTGCACCGGCACCTGCAGGCTTAAGTTGCCATCACGCAACGCTTCGGCCAACAGGGTGATACCGCTGGTGCTTCGACGGATCGAGGCCTGCAGGCAGACGAATAGATACAGCGCTGCCAACAGCAAGTAGCCGAGGATCGTAGCCACCACAATGAACTGGCGAATCGCCGAGACATGGTAGTCGTCCAGCCGTTGATCCAGCGACAGCAGTGACTGTTGGCGCAGCGCGGCGAGATCGGCAAGCAAGGCATCCAGGTTGCGCTCGAAGTCTTCCGGCTTGAGGGTGATGCTGCCACCGAACACGCCGTCATCGAGCACCTTCAACGTGGTATCCAGATGCTTGAGGCTGTCATGGTATTGCCCAGCCCAATTCTGCGAGGCACTGGGCAGGCGCGCCTCCAGCAGGCTTGCGGTTTTGACCAGTTGCTCATGGGCGTCGCCGATGCGGCTGCGCAAGTCGCGCAGTTGCAGACGGCTTTGCAGGGTGAACTGCCCGGAGACCACTGACGCCTGGCCGACGCTGGCAAGGCGACCGATCCGTTCGATCAGGTCCGGTGCGTGTTGGGTGGAGATCTGCGTGAGCAGATAGGTTTCCAGCCAGGGAGCGAGCGTCAGGCGGGTGTCCATGGCGATCTGTTCGCGCAGAGCCTGCAAGGCGCTCAGGGCGTTGGTGAAGCGGTCATAACCGTCCGGCCACCAGCCGACGCTGCTCAGGCTTTTCGAGTCCAGGTCGTTAAGCGCGGCTTGCAGCGCTTGATACCGGGCTTGGGTCTCGTCCTTGGCACCTTCGGCCTTCAGCGCGCTCCCCAACTCCGAGGCCGCTTGGCTGACTGCCGGTTGAGCCGCGTCAAACCCGGCCACGGCAGCGAGCGTCGCCGGGGTCGGCTGGCGATTGGTTTCCGTGGCGCGCCAACGGGCTGCGCGATCGCGTTGGGCGGCCAACAGATTGTCCAGCGTATCCAGCGCGAGCAATTGACGAACCCCGGCGCGTTCACCAGAAATCAGGCTCAATTTGTCGCGATAATCCAGCCCGATCATCCATAGGCTGCCCGCCAGGGGCAAAATAAACAGCAAAAACAACAGCTGAAATTTGCGTGCGAAGCCAAACCGCCCCAGCAAACCGATCCCCGGTGATAAAAATGCCTGCATGCCCCATGACTCCCCTGGGCACCACGCACTATTGGCGTGCGTCGAGACCGCTGGGGTCGCGACTTGTGCCCCTTTTAAAGGCCTCGAAAGTCCACCCTCGCCAGCTCTGTAGGCCGACTCTGTAGCGAAACTTCCCATTCTCGGTCCCCTTTGTAAGAGGCCGCGTTGATGGGGTTGGTTAACGCAAGATTCAGACCATGGCGATGCGCTATTACTTTCTATTTAAGGTCGTTAGCAGGCTAAGGGGATGGCGCGGACGCACTGAAAAATGGCACATTGGCGCACCTGCCTGTTTGCACCCATTTGTAGTACGGAAACCCTTATGGCCATCAGCAATGCCCAGACCGGCACCTCGCCGGCATCAGCGACCCCGCAAAGCAGCCCATTGGTCATGCGCATCATCGGCGCGGTGGCGCTGGCGCATTTGATCAACGACCTGATTCAGTCGGTTCTACCGTCGATCTATCCGATGCTCAAAGCCAACTACGGTTTGACCTTTACGCAAGTCGGACTGATTACCCTGACTTTTCAGCTGACCGCCTCGCTGCTGCAACCGTGGGTCGGATATCACACTGATCGCCATCCCAAACCCTGGCTACTGCCGGCCGGGACCGTGTGCACGTTGATTGGCATCCTGATGATGTCCGTGGTCGGCAGCTTTCCGATGATTCTGCTGGCGGCGGGGCTGATTGGTATCGGTTCTTCGACCTTTCACCCGGAAGCTTCTCGCGTGGCGCGCCTGGCTTCTGGCGGGCGTTTCGGGTTGGCACAATCGACTTTCCAGGTGGGCGGTAATGCGGGCTCGGCCTTCGGTCCTTTGCTGGCTGCGGCGATCATCATTCCGTTCGGTCAGGGCTACGTCGCCTGGTTCGGACTGTTCGCGGTGTTTGCGCTGTTCGTGCTCTATCGGATCAGCCGTTGGTACGCGAACCACTTGAGCCTGTTCAAGCTCAAACAGGGTCAGGCAGCCACCCATGGTTTGTCGAAGGGCAGAGTCACCAGCGCGCTGGTGGTCCTCGGGCTGCTGGTGTTTTCCAAGTACTTCTACATGTCCAGTCTTACCAGTTACTTCACCTTTTACCTGATCGAG
The DNA here is from genome assembly GCF_015351605.1 of Pseudomonas sp. p50(2008). NCBI lineage: Bacteria > Pseudomonadati > Pseudomonadota > Gammaproteobacteria > Pseudomonadales > Pseudomonadaceae > Pseudomonas > Pseudomonas sp. p50(2008). The sequence continues at coordinate 379,355 of NZ_JACMYF010000007.1, read as the reverse complement.
AAATTCGATCTCTCGGTGGCCAGTTCGCAGCTGCATTTGTTCCTGTTTCTGGGCGCGGTGGCGGCGGGGACGTTCTTTGGCGGGCCGATTGGCGACAAGATCGGGCGTAAAGCGGTGATCTGGTTTTCGATTCTTGGCGTCGCGCCGTTTACCTTGCTGCTGCCTCACGTCGATCTGTTCTGGACCAGCATCCTGAGCGTGGTGATCGGTTTCATCCTGGCGTCGGCATTCTCGGCCATCGTCGTGTATGCGCAGGAGCTGGTACCTGGCAATGTCGGAATGATCGCCGGTGTGTTCTTCGGGCTGATGTTCGGCTTTGGCGGGATTGGTGCGGCGCTGCTGGGGCATTTGGCGGACATACACGGCATCGAGTACGTGTACTTCCTGTGCTCGTTCCTGCCGTTGTTTGGTGTGCTGGCAATCTTCCTGCCGAGAACCAAAAAGGCCTGAACACTCCTACCCGAATCACGGGCACAAAAAAGCCGCGTATCAAACGCGGCTTTTTATTGGGCGGGTGCTACATCCCGAACAAACTCAGACGTTGAAGCGGAAGTGCATCACGTCACCGTCTTTAACGATGTAATCCTTGCCTTCCAGACGCCATTTGCCCGCCTCTTTGGCGCCGGCTTCGCCCTTGTACTGAATGAAGTCGTCATAGGCGATGACTTCGGCGCGGATGAAGCCTTTTTCGAAGTCGGTGTGGATTACGCCTGCGGCTTGTGGCGCAGTAGCACCGACGCGGACAGTCCAGGCGCGAACTTCTTCTACACCGGCAGTGAAATAAGTCTGCAGGTGCAGCATTTCGTAACCGGCGCGAATAACGCGATTCAAGCCTGGCTCTTCAAGGCCCAGGGCTTCGAGGAACATGTCTTTCTCTTCGCCGTCTTCCAGTTCGGCAATTTCAGCTTCGATCTTGTTGCAGACCGGAACCACCATGGCGCCTTCTTCTTCAGCGATGGCCTTGACGATGTCCAGCAGCGGGTTGTTCTCGAAACCGTCTTCAGCGACGTTGGCGATGTACATGACCGGCTTGGTGGTCAGCAGGTGGAAACCACGAATTACCGCTTTGTCGTCGGCACCCATGTTCTTCATCAGCGTGCGCGCTGGCTTGCCGAGCGTGAAGTGAGCGATCAATTGCTCCAACAGGCCTTTCTGAACTACCGCGTCCTTGTCACCACCCTTGGCGTTGCGCGCGACTTTCTGCAGTTGCTTCTCGCAGCTGTCGAGGTCGGCGAAGATCAGTTCCAGGTCGATGATTTCGATGTCGCGTTTCGGGTCGACGCTGTTGGAGACGTGGATCACGTTCTCGTCTTCGAAGCAGCGGACCACGTGAGCGATGGCATCGGTCTCGCGGATGTTGGCGAGGAACTTGTTACCCAGGCCTTCACCTTTCGAGGCGCCGGCAACCAGGCCTGCGATGTCGACGAACTCCATGGTGGTCGGCAGGATGCGCTTTGGATTGACGATGGCAGCCAGGGCTTCCAGTCGTGCATCCGGCATCGGCACGATACCGGTGTTCGGCTCGATGGTGCAGAAGGGGAAGTTCTCGGCCGCGATCCCGGATTTGGTCAAGGCGTTGAACAGGGTGGACTTGCCGACGTTAGGCAGGCCGACGATGCCGCAATTGAATCCCATGGTGTTTCCCCTCGGATAAGAGTCAGGCCTTTTGGCTGTGCAGGTTTTTCATCGCGCGGTTCCATTCACCGGCGAGGATATCCGGCAGCACGCCGAGGGCAAAGTCGATGCTGGCATCGAGTTTTTCCTGTTCGGCGCGTGGCGCACGACCCAGGACGAAATTTGAAACCATACTGGCAACGCCTGGGTGGCCAATGCCAAGCCGCAAGCGGTAAAAGGTATTCTGATTGCCCAGTTGCGCAATGATGTCGCGCAACCCGTTGTGACCGCCGTGGCCGCCGCCCTGTTTGAGTTTGGCAACGCCCGGTGGCAGATCCAGTTCGTCATGCGCCACCAGGATTTCTTCAGGCTTGATGCGGAAGAATCCAGCGAGTGCCGCGACGGCCTGGCCGCTGCGGTTCATGTAGGTGGTGGGAATCAGCAGGCGAACATCCTGACCCTGATGCGAATAGCGTCCGGTCAGGCCGAAATATTTGCGATCCGCCACAAGATTTACGCCTTGTGCGTTCGCGATGCGCTCAACAAAAAGGGCCCCTGCGTTATGCCGGGTCTGTTCGTATTCAGCGCCTGGATTTCCCAGGCCAACGATCAGTTTGATGGCAGTCACGATAGGGGCCCTTCCTTGGAGTGGTGGTTAACATCGCCGCAAGCATGTGCGGCGAAAGTGGACGACAAGTGCTCATTTACCATTATGTAAACTCCGCGTTCTCGCCCGCTTTCTCGCTACGTACTAGTCCGCGATGTTACCGGTCACTCCGGCGAACAGAGTGAAATTACTCTGCTTCGCCTTCTTCAGTAGCTTCTGGAGCAACACGTGGGGCGTGAACGTTGGCAACTGCCTTGTCATCACCGTGTGCCAGAGCAACAAACTCAACGCCTTTAGGGGCTTTGAGGTCAGACAGGTGAATGATCGAACCGATTTCGGCGTCAGCCAGATCGACTTCGATGAATTCAGGCAGGTCTTTTGGCAGGCAGGTCACTTCGATTTCCGAAACAACGTGCGAAACTTCGCCGCCTTTCTTGATCGGAGCTTCTTCACCAACAAAGTGTACAGGCACGATAGCGGTCAGTTTCTGGCCAGCTACAACGCGTACGAAGTCAGCATGCAACACGTGGCCTTTGGCCGGGTGACGCTGCAGAGCTTTGATGATTACGTTTTGCTTGGTGCCGCCAACGTTCAGCTCGATGATGTGGCTGTAAGCCGCTTCGTTTTCGAGCAGTTTGGCAACTTCTTTAGCCAGCATGCTGATGGATTCAGGGGCTTTTTCGCCACCGTAAACTACAGCAGGTACCAGGCTTGCGAGACGACGCAGGCGGCGGCTCGCACCTTTCCCCAGGTCGGAACGCACTTCAGCATTCAGAGTAAAATCGTTCATGTTGTATCTCCAAAATAACCACATTCGCCCCAGCGTTTGCGACCAGCGCTAAAGGCGATATGGGCAAAAAAGCCCCGCCCCGACAGGAATGCCGGGGCGGGGCGCTTTTCGTCAACGAGACATTCGAGAAGGGCAGGGCCCTTAGCGGAACATCGCGCTGATCGATTCTTCATTGCTGATGCGGCGGACCGCTTCGGCAACTACCGGCGCGATATCCAGTTGACGGATACGCGAGCAGGCTTGAGCAGCAGCGGACAACGGGATGGTGTTGGTCACCACCAGTTCGTCCAGCATGGAATTTTCAATGTTTTCGATCGCCCGACCGGACAGCACAGGGTGTGTGCAGTAGGCGAAAACCTTGGCAGCGCCATGCTCTTTCAAGGCCTTGGCCGCGTGACACAGAGTGCCGGCGGTATCGACCATGTCATCGACCAGAATACAGGTACGCCCTTCGACATCACCGATGATATGCATCACTTCAGAGTGATTGGCTTTCTCACGGCGTTTGTCGATGATCCCGAGATCAACACCCAGGGATTTGGCAACGGCACGTGCACGCACGACGCCACCAATGTCCGGGGACACAATCATCAGGTTTTCGAAGCGCTGATCTTCAATGTCATCCACCAGTACCGGGGAGCCGTAGATGTTATCTACCGGAATATCGAAGAAACCCTGGATTTGGTCAGCATGCAAATCAACCGTGAGAACACGATCGATGCCGACTACGGTAAGCATGTCAGCGACGACTTTCGCGCTGATAGCCACACGTGCGGAACGCGGACGGCGATCCTGACGGGCATAACCAAAGTAAGGAATTACAGCAGTGATACGAGTAGCCGAGGAGCGGCGGAAGGCATCAGCCATCACTACCAGTTCCATCAGGTTATCGTTGGTCGGAGCGCAAGTCGGCTGAATAATGAAAACATCTTTACCGCGGACGTTTTCATTGATCTCGGCTGTAATTTCGCCGTCGGAAAACTTGCCGACAGAGATGTCACCGAGAGGGATATGCAGCTGACGTACGACACGTCGAGCCAGATCGGGGTTAGCGTTCCCCGTAAAGACCATCATCTTGGACACGCGCAGTACCTAGAGGCTGAGGGTAACCTGGATGAGTATAGAAAATGGCAGGGGCGGCTGGATTCGAACCAACGCATGGCAGGATCAAAACCTGCTGCCTTACCGCTTGGCGACGCCCCTGTATCTGTTGCAACGAGTACCCAGTACTCGATTCCTTTAGAGCAGACTTTGCAGCTTGCGATGCAACATCGAAACGTTGCTTCCTTTCGCTACAAACCCTGTAAGGGTCTCTGTAAGAAGGGCCGAGACTTTATCAGCTTCAGCTTTGCTTGGGAAGCCCCCAAACACACAACTTCCAGTTCCGGTGAGTTTTGCTTCGGTAAATTTACCTAACAAATTCAATGCGTTACGTACATCTGGATAACGCCTTGCTACCACCGGTAAGCAGTCATTTCGACTGTTTCCCTTGGGAACGGGGCGCACTTTAATGGGAGGAGTGTTACGTGTCAACAGCGGATCTGAAAAAATTTCTGCTGTACTTACAGATACTTGCGGCACCAGCACCAGATACCACGGTTCTTCGGGGTCTACAGGGGTCAGTTTCTCGCCCACGCCTTCGGCAAAAGCCGCGTGACCGCGCACGAAAACCGGGACATCAGCGCCCAGCGTTAGACCCAGTACAGCCAACCGATCCTCGTCCCAACCCAGTTGCCAGAGATGGTTCAAGCCGAGCAGTGTCGTCGCGGCATTGGAGCTGCCGCCACCGATGCCGCCACCCATGGGCAGGATTTTTTCGATCCAGATGTCGATGCCAAGCGAGCAACCCGATTGCTCCTGAAGTTTTTTCGCGGCCCTGACGATCAGGTTGCTGTCATGGGGGACGCCATCGAATTCGGTGTGCAGTCGAATCACGCCATCGTCGCGCACGGCGAAGGTGATCTCATCGCCGTAATCGAGAAACTGAAAAATAGTCTGCAGCTCGTGATAGCCGTCTTCACGGCGACCGAGGATGTGCAGCATCAGGTTGAGTTTGGCGGGGGAGGGCAGCGTCAAGCGCGGAGCAGTCATGTTCACTGCCCCAATTTGCGTGGTTGCCATTCCTTGATCACCAGCGTGACGTCAAGGTCGGTGCCGTGCAGCTTGATGCGCTCGGGCAGCCAAAAGCCGTTTTGTTCCGCGTAGCTCAAATATTCCACCTGCCAGCCATCCTGCTCCAGATTGGCCAGGCGGCTGTCCGCGTCCAGGGTCAAACGGCTTTTACTCTCAGGTGCGGGGAGCCCGCGGACCCACCAGGCCAGATTGGACACCGGCAGCTTCCAGCCCAGCTGTTCTTCCAGCAGGATTTCCGGGTTCGGCGCTTCGTAGCGGCCCTGATTAGCAACTTCCAGCGAGACTTTTCCGGGGCGACCCGTCAAGCGAGCCGCGCCGCGACCCAAGGGGCCGGAGAGGCGAATGTCGTAATAATCCTGACGCTGTAGCCAAAACAGGGTGCCGCTGCCCGAATCTTTAGGCGCGCGAATACCGATCTTGCCATTGATCTGCCAGCCATCAAGGCCGGTCAATTGCTGTTTGTGCTCACGCCATTGGGCGGTGTTGCCGTGACCCTCGACCGACTCGCGGGCGCCGAAACCCGCGCAACCGGCGAGCAGGGCGATAAAACTGAAAACAATGAAATGGCGCAAAAACATAATCTTAAAGAGTCTCTGATCCGGTCAGGCGCTTGATGGTACCGCGCAGAATTGGGCTGTCGGGCTGTTCCTTGAGGAACTTGCCCCAGATTTGCTTCGCTTCCCGTTGCTTGCCATTGGCCCACAGGACTTCGCCAAGGTGAGCTGCGACTTCCTGATCGGGGAAGCGCTCCAGTGCCTGACGCAAATAGCGCTCGGCTTCATCGAGGTTGCCCAGTCGGAAGTTCACCCAGCCGAGGCTGTCGAGCACTGCCGGGTCATCCGGATTGATCTGGTGCGCCTGTTCAATCAGGGCCTTGGCTTCGGTGTAGCGCGTTGTACGGTCAGACAGGGTGTAGCCGAGGGCGTTCAACGCCATTGCATTGTCCGGGTCGCGTTTGATAATCAGCCGCAGGTCTTTCTCCATCTGCGCCAGGTCATTACGCTTTTCCGCCTGCATGGCGCGGGTGTACAGCAGATTCAGATCGTCCGGGTATTGCTGCAAGGCTTTCTGCAACACGGCCCACGCCTTGTCCGGTTGTTTGTTGGCGGACAGGGTCTCCGCTTCGATCAGGTACAACTGAATCGCGTAGTCCGGCTGCTCGTCACGCTGGGCTGCCAGGCGACTTTGAGCTTCGGCCGTCTTGCCGTTGTTCATGAGGATGTCGGCCTGACGCAATTGCGCCGGCAGGTAATCATTACCCGGGCCCACTTGTGCGTATTCGATCAGTGCACCTTGTGGATCGTTGCGCTCTTCAGCGATGCGCCCAAGGTTCAGGTGCGCCGAATCGACGTGGCTGTCCCGGGCAATCAAGTCCTCAAGATAACCTTTGGCCTCTTCCCAGGCCTTGGCTTCCAGGCACACCAGCGCCAGGGAATAGCGCAGTTCATCGTCTTCGGGGTACTGCTGGACCAGGCTCGAAAACTCGACTTTGGCGTCTTCCATGCGGTCCTGTTCAACCAGCATTCGTGCGTAAGTCAGGCGCAGGCGTTTGTCGTCCGGGTACTTCTTGATGCTTTTTTGCAGCAGCGGCAAGGCTTCATCGCCACGATCGAGAGATTGCAGCAAGCGTGCCCGCAGCAGAATCGGGGCTATCTCGCCATCTTCCGGTGGATTGTCTTCGAGCAGGGCCAATGCGCCCTTGGCATCGCCATCCTGTTGCAACAGCAAGGCCTTGCCGAAAATCAGCTGGCCGTTGTTGGGATGACGCTGCAACAAACGATCGAAACTCTTCATCAAACCATCGCGGGTGTCCTGGTCCGTGTCGGCCGCGGACAAGGCGAGGAAGTCGAAATGCGTGTCGCCTTTGCCCTGCAGGACCTTCTCCATATAGACCATGGAGTCGTCGTAGCGCCCGGCGCGAGCCAGTTGCACTGCGGCGGCCCGTTGCGCTTCGAGGTCATCCGGGGCGTTTTTCGCCCAGATGAGTGCAGTGTCCAGCGCCGCCTGATCAGCGCCCAGATACTCGGCAATACGGAATGCCCGCTCGGAAATTCCCGGATCCTGAGTGTTGATGGCCTGGGTCACGTAGTTGTCCAGGGCAATGTCGAAACGATTGCGCTGGCCAGCCAGTTCCGCACTCAACAGGCTGAAGACGGTTTCTTCGCTGAACGAGCCATAGACCTTGGGTTTTTCAGGGGCGGGGGTGCTGTCTTCAGTCGGCGGCGTACCGTCCGACGAAACGGGTGCCATGGCCTGGCAGCCGCTGAGGAAGACAAAAGCGAGGAGCAACGCGGAAGATCTATTCATATAGGAAGAGGACGACTAACCTGCGGTCAGATCATCATGACACAAGCCTTCGGCCAAACATAACCGGCCCGGCAATTTACCGATGCGCCGTGCCCTGTGGGAGCTGGCTTGCCAGCGATGGTCGTTAACGATGACGAGTTTTCACAGGGAGCCAGCGGTGTCTGTCAGTCCATCGCTGGCAAGCCAGCTCCCACAGGGGCCGGTGTACGCTTCGTGTAAACGAGAAGCGCTCGCAGTTTCGGGTGATGCCTACCAAGGCGATAGAGATCGAGTAGTTGTTCTCGTTGTGTCGAAGTAGGACAATTGCCGGCTTCACGTCACCATCTGCGACTTTGAATGGCCTTCCTTGCACTCGGTATCAACCACAAGACTGCTTCAGTAGACGTCCGCGAGCGCGTGGCCTTTACCCCTGAGCAGCTGGTGGAGGCCTTGCAGCAGCTCTGCCGACTTACCGACAGCCGCGAAGCTGCGATCCTCTCCACCTGCAATCGCAGTGAACTCTATATAGAACAGGATCACCTTTCGGCTGACGTCGTGTTGCGCTGGCTGGCCGATTACCATCATTTGAGCCTCGACGAGCTGCGTTCGAGCGCTTACGTGCACGAAGATGATGCGGCAGTTCGTCACATGATGCGGGTCGCCTCCGGGCTGGATTCGCTGGTACTGGGCGAACCGCAGATTCTCGGTCAGATGAAGTCCGCCTACGCCGTGGCCCGCGAGGCCGGCACTATCGGTCCATTGCTCGGGCGTCTGTTCCAGGCGACGTTCAATGCGGCCAAGCAGGTGCGTACTGACACTGCCATTGGCGAAAACCCTGTTTCCGTGGCGTTCGCCGCAGTCAGCCTGGCGAAACAGATCTTCAGCGATCTGCAGCGCAGCCAGGCTCTGCTGATTGGCGCCGGCGAGACCATCACCCTGGTCGCCCGTCATCTGCACGAACTGGGTGTGAAACGTATCGTGGTTGCCAACCGCACACTGGAACGCGCGAGCATCCTGGCCGAACAGTTCGGCGCTCACGCCGTATTGCTGTCGGATATCCCGGCAGAGCTGGTGCGCAGTGACATCGTTATCAGCTCTACCGCCAGCCAGCTGCCGATCCTGGGCAAGGGCGCCGTCGAAAGTGCCTTGAAGCTGCGCAAGCACAAACCGATTTTCATGGTCGACATCGCCGTGCCTCGGGATATCGAGCCGGAAGTCGGCGAGCTTGACGACGTTTACCTCTACAGCGTCGACGATCTCCATGAAGTCGTCGCCGAGAACCTCAAAAGCCGTCAAGGCGCTGCCCAAGCGGCGGAAGAGATGGTCTCGATCGGCGCTGAAGACTTCATGGTCCGCCTGCGTGAACTGGCCGCAGTGGATGTGCTCAAGGCCTATCGCCAACAAAGCGAGCGCATGCGCGACGAAGAATTGCAGAAGGCCCAGCGGATGCTGGCCAATGGCAGCAGCGCCGAAGACGTGCTGGTGCAATTGGCGCGGGGCCTGACCAACAAACTCCTGCACGCCCCGAGCGTGCAGTTGAAAAAGCTTTCTGCCGAAGGACGCCTCGACGCACTGGCAATGGCCCAGGAACTCTTTGCCCTCGGTGAGGGCTCATCGGATAGCTTTTCGGATAAAAAAACGCAATGAAAGCGTCACTGCTCAATAAGCTGGATATCCTCCAGGACCGTTTCGAGGAACTGACCGCCCTCCTTGGCGACGGTGAAGTCATTTCCGACCAGACCAAATTCCGCACCTATTCCAAGGAATACGCGGAAGTCGAGCCGATCGTCGAAACCTATAAACAGTTGCTCAAGGTACAGAATGATCTTGAAGGTGCTCAGGCGCTGCTCAAGGACAGCGACCCGGACATGCGCGAAATGGCCGTGGAAGAAGTCCGCGAAGCCAAAGAGCAACTGATCGAAATCGAAGCCAATCTGCAACGCATGCTGCTGCCCAAGGATCCGAACGACGGTCGCAACGTGTTCCTCGAGATCCGTGCCGGCACTGGCGGTGATGAGGCGGCGATTTTCTCGGGCGATCTGTTTCGCATGTATTCACGCTACGCCGAGCGTCGCGGCTGGCGGGTGGAGATCCTTTCGGAGAACATCGGTGAGCACGGTGGCTATAAAGAAGTCATCGCGCGAGTTGAGGGCGAAAATGTCTACGGCAAACTGAAATTCGAGTCCGGCGTCCACCGCGTACAGCGCGTGCCGGCCACCGAATCCCAGGGCCGTATCCACACCTCGGCCTGCACCGTAGCGGTGTTGCCTGAACCGGACGAGCAGGAAGCGATCGAGATCAACCCCGCGGATATCCGGGTCGATACCTACAAATCCTCTGGCGCCGGCGGTCAGCACGTCAACAAGACTGACTCTGCTATTCGCATCACGCACATACCGTCCGGTATTGTCGTGGAGTGCCAGGAAGAACGTTCCCAGCACAAGAACCGCGCGCGGGCGATGGCCTGGCTGTCGGCCAAGCTGAACGACCAGCAAACCAGCGCTGCCGCCAATGCCATCGCCAGCGAACGCAAGTTGCTGGTGGGTTCAGGGGATCGTTCAGAGCGGATTCGTACCTACAACTTTGCGCAGGGCCGGGTGACTGATCACCGGGTCAACCTGACGCTGTACTCCCTTGATGAAATCCTCGCCGGTGGCGTCGATGCGGTGATCGAGCCGTTGCTGGCCGAGTACCAGGCCGACCAACTCGCAGCGATAGGTGAGTAAATGACCATCATTGCCAGTTTGTTACGCGCCGCCGATTTGCCCGACTCGCCCTCTGCACGTCTGGATGCCGAGTTGTTGCTGGCGGCTGCGCTGGGCAAGCCCCGCAGCTTCCTGCACACCTGGCCGGAACGCATCGTGCCGAGCGAAGCGGCGCTGAAGTTCGCCGAATTCCTGCAACGTCGTCGCGGCGGGGAGCCGGTGGCCTACATCCTTGGCCAGCAAGGTTTCTGGAAGCTGGACCTGGAGGTCGCCCCGCACACCCTGATCCCGCGTCCGGACACCGAATTGCTGGTAGAGACCGCGCTGGAATTGCTCACGGCCAGCCCTGCCAGGGTTCTCGACCTCGGCACCGGCAGCGGCGCGATTGCCCTGGCCCTGGCCAGTGAGCGCCCGGCATGGAAGGTCACCGCGGTGGATCGCGTACTGGAAGCTGTTGCCCTGGCCGAACGCAATCGCCAGCGTCTGCACCTGAACAATGCCACTGTGCTGAGCAGCCATTGGTTCAGTGCCCTGGAAGGCCAGCGCTTCGAACTGATCATCAGCAACCCGCCTTACATCGCCAGCGCCGATCCGCATCTGGTCGAAGGCGACGTGCGCTTCGAGCCGGCCAGCGCCCTGGTTGCCGGTATCGACGGGCTCGACGATCTGCGTTTGATCGTCGCCCAGGCGCCGGACTACCTTGAAGCGGGTGGCTGGCTGATGCTCGAACACGGTTACGATCAGGCCTTGGCAGTGCGCGATCTGCTGCTGACCCGTGGTTTTGAAGAAGTGCACAGCCGCACCGATCTGGGCGGTCACGAACGTATCAGCCTGGGACGCTTGCCGTGCTAAATGATCAGGAATTGTTGCGCTACAGCCGTCAGATTCTGTTGCAGCACGTCGATATCGACGGTCAGCTGCGACTCAAAGCAAGCCGAGTCCTGATTGTCGGCCTCGGCGGTCTCGGTTCGCCGGTTGCGCTGTACCTGGCCGCTGCCGGTGTTGGCGAGCTGCATCTGGCGGACTTCGACAGCGTCGACCTGACCAATTTGCAACGCCAGATCATTCATGACACCGACAGCGTTGGTGTCAGCAAGGTCGACTCGGCCATCCGCCGATTAAGCGCCATCAATCCCGAGATTCAGCTGATCGCCCATCGCACTGCGCTGGATGAGGATTCCCTCGCTGCTGCGGTAGCGGCGGTGGACCTGGTGCTGGACTGTTCCGATAATTTCTCCACCCGCGAAGCGGTCAACGCCGCGTGCGTGCTGGCCGGCAAACCTCTGGTGAGCGGCGCTGCCATTCGCCTCGAAGGGCAATTGTCGGTGTTCGATCCACGGCGCCCGGAAAGCCCTTGCTACCACTGTTTATACGGACACGGCAGCGAAGCCGAGCTGACCTGCAGCGAAGCCGGCGTCATCGGTCCCTTGGTCGGTTTGGTCGGCAGCCTCCAGGCCCTCGAAGCGCTGAAACTGCTGGCAGGTTTTGGCGAGCCGCTGGTGGGTCGATTGTTGTTGATTGATGCCCTGGGCACACGGTTCCGGGAATTGCGCGTCAAGCGAGATCCGGGTTGCGGCGTTTGTGGGTCGAAACATGCGTGAAGCGCCGATTGGCGTGTTCGACTCCGGCGTCGGTGGGCTGTCGGTGCTGGCTGAGATCCAGCGGTTGCTGCCTGATGAATCCCTGCTGTACGTCGCCGATTGCGGGAATGTTCCCTATGGCGAGAAAACCCCGGAATTCATCCGCCATCGTTGCAGCGTAATGGCCGGCTTTTTTCAGCAGCAGGGCGCCAAAGCGCTGGTGCTGGCCTGCAACACCGCGACGGTGGCAGGTGTCGCAGATTTGCGCCGCGATTATCCCGAGTGGCCCATCGTTGGCATGGAGCCCGCAGTCAAGCCTGCCGCAGCTGCAACGCGCAGTGGCGTGGTCGGTGTCCTCGCCACCACCGGGACATTACAGAGTGCCAAGTTCGCCGCGCTGCTCGATCGCTTTGCCACCGATGTGCGCGTGATCACCCAGCCATGCCCCGGTCTGGTGGAGTTGATCGAGAACGGTGATCTGCACAGTCCGGCCTTGCGAACGTTGCTTGGCAGCTATGTCGCGCCGCTGCTGGCCGCAGGGTGTGACACGATCATTCTCGGCTGCACGCATTACCCCTTCCTAAAGCCTTTGCTAAAGCAGATGATCCCAGAGCACATCAGCCTGATCGACACCGGTGCTGCGGTAGCACGGCAACTTCAGCGCCTGTTGGCAGAACGTGAGTTGCTCGCTGAGGGGCCTGCTCGCGCCGCACAGTTCTGGACGAGTGCCGATCCGGAACATTTTAGTAATGTGTTGCCGGTACTCTGGAATTCCACCGGCATTGTGCGTAGCTTCGACTTGTAAAAAAAATGTGAAAAGTCCCGAAACCGTCTGAACTTCTGACTAATCGTCGACTTCTATAGCTTTGAATGTTGAGCTGCACCCAAAAAACCATACGAAAATCGTTCGGAAAAGGATGTTTCTAGTGAAGCGACTATTCTGCTTGGCCGCGATTGCGGCCGCACTGATGGGGCAAAGTATTACTGCACAGGCGGCAGGCGTGGAGTTCGCAGTCGGCGCGACCAGCGACTCAACCATGACCTACCGGTTGGGCATGCAGTTCGATTGGGACAAGAGCTGGTGGCAGAGCGATGTGGGTCGCCTGACCGGTTTCTGGAGCGGCGCCTATACCTATTGGGAGGGCGACAAGACTTCCAGCAATAACAGCCTGTCGTTTGCTCCGGTGTTCGTTTACGAATTTGCCGGTCAAAACGTCAAGCCTTACATCGAGGCAGGCGTTGGGGTTGCGTTCTTCTCCGATACCCAGCTGGAAGACAACAACATCGGTCAGTCTTTTCAGTTTGAAGACCGTCTAGGTTTCGGTCTTCGCTTTGCGGGCGGTCATGAAGTCGGGATTCGGGCTACACACTATTCCAATGCCGGACTGGCCAACCACAACGACGGCGTAGAAAGCTACGCCCTGCATTACACAATGCCGTTGTAAGCACTGATCACTGTGGGAGCAGGTCAGCTCCCACATATGATCCACGGTGGGCCAAAAATCACCGATACGCTGTCGTAATGCCCTGTCTTTCCTCGATGCATTCCGGTGCACCCATCTCGAATTCCCGGCAGATCAGCGGACGCTTTTCGTAGATCGTGCACATCATGGTGTTGCGATCCAGCGCGGCACACCAGCCGTCATCCAGACGCAGCATCACTTCCCCGCCCCAGTCATCGGTATCGATAAAACGTTCAGGCACGCCCGTGTCCGTGATCAGCATGACTTCGAGCTGACAGCAGCACGCTGCGCAGGTCGAGCATGTGACCGCCGGCTCGGCGATTTGCGTATGGGGAATGGTCTTCATGGCGCGCAGTGTAAGGCAGTGGACCTTGTGAGTGTAAAAGGCCTGACAGACGTTTAACGATGGGTGTCCGAAGCCAGTCGCTGGGCCATGAAATGCAGCGTGGGAAATAGCATCGCCCACAGTGCGCCGATGCCGATCAGTGTCACCCATGGTCCGTAGGGAAATTGCACCCCCGCCAGTTGGCTGCCTGCGTAATACGACAGCGGCCCACCGATCGCGCCCAATGCACTGGCGAGCCACCACGGATGGGCGCTCCAGGCCAGGCAATGGCGCAAGGTCGTCGCCAGCAGCGCCCATAGCAGCATCAGCCATAGCGGTATGAGGGGTGCCACATCGGCGAAATCGAACACCCCCAACCAGCGCAATGTACTGTCCACGGTCGTGCCCAACAGAACCACGCTGAGGATCAGTCGGCCTTCATCCGCCCAACGACTTATCCACAGCAGATGAATCACTAACGCTGCCAACGGCACCAACAACCAAAGACTGTTGCCACCAACCACGCACGCGAACCAGCCCAATTGGAACAACGCGGCGTTGGTCAGGCGTTCAAGCATCGAAACGGCCCAGCAGCGGTGCGGTGATTGCTGACGGTTTGGCCAGCAGCAATTGCGCCGTGCCGATGGTGCGCTCCAGGAAACCACCTTCGCAGTAACACAGGTAAAACTCCCACAGGCGCAGGAAATAATCGTCGTAACCCAATTCGCTCAGGCGGCCGTGGGCCCGGCGAAAGTTCTCGTGCCACAGGCGCAGTGTCCTGGCGTAATGCAGGCCGAAATCTTCCATGTGCAGCAGGTTCATATCGGTGTCGCGGCTGACGATCTCCAGCATCTTTTGCACGCAGGGCAGGGCGCCGCCGGGGAAGATGTAACGCTGAATGAAGTCGACGTTGCTCTTGGCCTGTTCGTAGCGTTGATCGCGAATGGTGATGGCTTGCAACAGCATCAGTCCGTTGCTCTTGAGCAAATGCGCGCATTGCTTGAAGTAGGTCGGCAGAAAGCGATGCCCGACGGCTTCGATCATCTCGATCGACACCAGCTTGTCGTATTGGCCCGTCAGGTCGCGGTAATCGGACAGCAACAGCGTCACCTGATCTTGCAGCCCGAGCGCTTCAATACGTTGCGCAGTGAAGGCGTATTGCTCTTTGGAAAGCGTCGTGGTGGTGACTTTGCAGCCATATTGCTGCGCGGCATACAGCGCCATGCTGCCCCAACCTGTGCCGATTTCCAGCAAGTGATCGGTCGGCTTGAGCGCCAGCTTCTGACAAATCCGCTCCAGCTTGTTCAGCTGCGCTTGCTCAAGGCTGTCTTCGGGCGTCAGGAACTGGGCGGCCGAATACATCATGGTCGGATCGAGAAACTGTTCAAACAGGTCGTTGCCGAGGTCGTAATGGGCGGCGATGTTCTTTTGCGAACCCTTGCGGGTATTGCGGTTCAGCCAGTGCAGTCCTTGAACGAAGGGCCGGCCGAGTTTCGCCAGGCCACCTTCCAGCGCGTCCAGCACGTCAAGGTTGCTGACAAATACCCGCACCACCGCCGTGAGGTCGGGCGAACTCCAGTAGCCATGAATAAACGCTTCCCCGGCACCGATCGAACCGTTGCTCGCCACCAATCCCCACGCTGCGGCATTGAGGATCTGAATCTCTCCCAGCAAGTGACTGCCCTGGGTGCCGAAAACGTGGCGTTCGCCGTCTTCGACCACCACCAGTTGCCCGTGTTTGAGGTGTGCCAGCTGACGCAGTACGCCCCGACGCAACAGCGTTCCGGTCAGGCCGTTGGTACTGAGCAGGGGGGCTTTGGCCGTGACGCTAGAGGATTTCATGGCGGCGATCCTTGGGGGGAACTGTGGCGATTTGAAAGCTGCCGTCGGCAGGTCGATGAGCAAAAATCGGTGTGCCCTTGAGCAGCAGTCGAAGGGCTTGCCAGTAAATCGCCAGGCAGGTTTTCGCGGTCATCCACGGAAAACGCCGCAGGTAACGGTGCAGGCTGGCGCGATCCAGGGCCTCACGTTGCAGATTGAGCGTGGCGTCGAAGAGCTTCAGTTCGCCCTGCCAGTCAGCCATGTGCACGCCGAGTTTTTTCGCGGCCGGGCTGAAGCTCATTCGGTATTCAAGGTCCCGGGGCAAAAACGGCGAGACGTGAAAGGCCTTGGCCACGGCGAAGTGCTGATGGAAGTCGCCCAGATCTTCCGGGGTCTTGGCCGGCAGCACGTAGTGATAGCGTTCGCGCCAGGGCGTGTTGCTGACTTCGCAGAGAATCGCTGCCAGTTGACCGTCCGCTTCATGGCAATAGAAAAAGCTCACCGGATTGAACGACAGGCCCCAGCTACGGGCTTGAGTCAGCAGGCAGATCGAGCCTTGGGGAACATGTCCGAGCGCTTCCCCGACCTGCAGGCGCACTGCATCGATCAGACGCATGCCGCGGCGGGTGTAGGTTCTGAGGTAATCGGTTTCGCGAAATGAGAATGGCGAAAAGCGACTATTGCCCGACATCGGCGATAACCCCAGTACTTCGTCCTGCTCGTCGAGGTCCAGGTACAACAGACCGATCCGGTAGCGGAATTCATGACGCCGCGGGGCGAATCGGCGATGGGCGATCCAGCCGCTGTAGAGGGCGCTGTTCACAGCTGCTCTCCAAACGCATGGGCAACCCGCAACGCACTGACTACGCCATCCTCGTGAAAACCGTTGGCCCAATACGCGCCGCAATACCAGGTGTGCTCAATGCCGTTCAATTCTTCCCAACGCCCCTGTGCGGCAACGGCAGCCAGGCTGTATTGCGGATGCGCGTAGGTGTACTTGGCAAGGACCTTGAAGGGACTGATGCCCGCGCTCTGGTTCAGGCTGACACAAAACGTGATGTCGCTCTGGATGCCTTGCAGGATGTTCATGTCGTACGTTACGGCGGCCCGTGTATGGCCTGGGCCACCGAGGCGGTAATTCCAGCTGGCCCAGGCAAGTTTGCGCTGGGGTAGCAGGCGCGTGTCGGTGTGCAGCACCACCTCATTGTCGGCATAGGGCAGGGCGCCGAGGATCGATTGTTCGGCGTCGCTCGGTGCCGCCAGCAGTTTCAGTGCCTGATCGCTGTGGCAAGCGAACACCACTTTGTCGAACCGCTCGATACCGGCGGCGCTGTGGATAACTACACCCTCCTCATCGCGCTCGACCCGGGTCACGGCGCAATTCAACCGAATGCGTTCACGGAACGAAGCGGTCAACGGTTCGATGTAGGCGCTAGAGCCGCCTTCGATCACCTGCCATTGCGGCCGATTGTTGATGGACAGCAAGCCGTGATTCTTGAAAAACCGTACAAATAACTGCAACGGAAAACCGAGCATGTCGGCCATGGACATCGACCAGATCGCCGCGCCCATCGGGACGATGTAATGCAGGATGAAACGCTCACCATAGCCACCGGCCTTGAGGTAATCATCCAGCGTGGTGTCGATGTCGATCCGCTCTTCCTGGAGGTCGCGTAGCGCCTCCTTATTGAAGCGCTGGATGTCACGCAACATGCCCCAGAACCCAGGGGACAACAGATTGCGCCGCTGGGCGAAGAGGCTGTTGAGGTTGTTGCCGTTGTACTCCAGGCCACTGTCCGGATCGGTGACCGAGAAGCTCATCTCGGTGGGTTTGAAGCCCACGCCAAGCTGTTCCAGCAAGCGAATGAAATTGGGGTAGGTCCAGTTATTGAATACGATGAACCCGGTGTCCACGGCGTAGCTTCGACCCTCGACCGTCACGTCCACGGTGTGGGTGTGCCCGCCGACCCAGTCGCTGGCTTCGAACACAGTGATCTCGTGACTGCGGTTGAGCAGGTAGGCGCTCGTCAGCCCCGAGATACCGCTGCCGATGATGGCGATGTTCACGGTGTGTCCTTGATGGGCGGATTGCTGCGCACCATGCGTTTGCCGATCTCGAGCTGAATGCGATTGGGCAATTTCGACAGCGGCCACAGGGCGGCCATGAACAGCGCCGGAAACGCAATCTCCAGTGGACGGTTCGCAAGTTTGGCGAAAATGTGCCGCGCGGCTTTATCCACAGGCCAGCTGAGGGGCATCGGGAAATCGTTTTTGGCCGTGAGCGGTGTATCGACAAAGCCCGGGCTGACCACCGTGACCTCGATGCCCTCAGACGCCACATCAATGCGCAGCGATTCGAACAGGTAACGAAGGCCCGCCTTCGAAGCGCCATAGGCCTCGGCTCGGGGCAGCGGAAGGTAAGTCACCGAGCTTGCCATGCCGACCAGATGCGGCGCAGTCCCGGCGCGCAACAAAGGCAAGGCCGCTTCGATGCAGTAGGCGCTGGCGAGCAGATTGGTCCGCACCACGTGCTCGATGATCGAAGCATCGAACTGCTGGGCATCGACGTATTCGCACGTACCGGCGTTAAGAATCACGGTGTCCAGAGATCCCCAGGCTTCAGCAATCTGTTCGCCGATCTCTCGCACTTTCTGGCTGTTGGTCAGATCACCAGGCACGACCAGCACTTGCCCCGGATAGCGTTGGGACAAGACTTTCAACGGCGCCACCGAGCGTGAGCTTACGGCCAGGTGTGCGCCGGTCTTTAGTATCTCTTCAGCCAGCGCAGCACCGATACCGCTGCTGGCGCCAGTCAACCAATACCGTCGTGGAGGTGTAAGGCTCATCCCAATCTCCTTTTCAATCTTGCGCCTGCCGCGAGGGCAGGTTTTTGAATGCGGCCAGGGCACGCTGTCGAGACGTGCTCAGGTTGACGATGGGCGATGGATAATCCGCCACGCCGAACAATCCGCCGACGTCTGCCGGGTTGTGCACTTGTTTCTTGTCCAGTCCGGCCAGCTCAGGCAGCCAGTGCTTGATGAACACGCCTTCGGCATCGAATTTCTCGGACTGGCTCAGCGGGTTGAATATCCGGAAGTAGGGCGCCGAGTCGGTGCCGGTGGATGAGCTCCACTGCCAGCCACCGTTGTTTGCTGCCAGGTCGCCATCAATCAGGTGGCGCATGAAAAAGCGTTCACCTTCGCGCCAGTCGATCAGCAGGTTTTTGGTCAGAAACATCGCCACCACCATGCGTAGGCGGTTGTGCATCCAGCCGGTTTCAAGCAGTTGGCGCATGGCTGCGTCGATGATCGGCAGCCCGGTGCGGGCCTGCTGCCAGGCCAACAGTTCATCCGGGGCGTCGCGCCACGCCAGCGCTTCGGTCTCCGGGCGAAACGCACGGTGACGAGAAACCCGTGGGTAGCCCACCAGGATGTGTTTGTAGAATTCACGCCACAGCAGTTCATTGATCCAGGTGACTGCGCCAACGTTGCCGCTTTCGAATTCCCCTTGATTGCTTTGCAAGGCCGCGTGCAGGCACTGGCGAGGGGAAACGACCCCGGCCGCCAGATAGGCTGACAGTTGACTGGTGCCCGGTTTGGCGGGGAAGTCGCGCTCGTTTTTGTAGTAATCGATCTGGGCGTCGGCGAAGGCATCGAGACGCAGACGGGCTTGCGCTTCGCCGGCAGGCCAGAGTGCTCGCAGCTGTTCGCCGGGCGTTTCGAAACCCTCGACACTGGCAGGAATCTTGTCGCTGGCGATGTCTAGCGAATCCTGCGCTGCGGGTTTCACGACCATGGCGGGTATCGAGCGGTGCAGACGTTCGTAGCAGACCTTGCGAAATTGACTGAAGACCTGAAAGTAGGTCCCGGTCTTGGTCAGCACGCTGCCAGGTTTGAAAAACAGCTGATCGAGATAGCTGTAAAAACCTATGCCTTCGGCCTTCAGAGCTTCGCCAACCTGCTCGTCACGCCGGCTTTCATTAATGCCGTACTCCTCGTTGACGTGGACCGCTTCGACCTTCAATTGCTGGCAGAGATCGAGCAAGACCTTCGGTGCGTCATCCCACCGTGACGCCTCGCGAATCAGCAGGGGGATGTTCAATTCGCCCAATGCGCGGCTCAATTCGCTCAGGTTGCGCAGCCAGAAATCCACTTTGCACGGCGCGTCGTCATGCTCCAGCCATTGCTGCGGGCTCAACACATACACCGCCACGCACGGGCCGCGCGCCGCAGCCGCGCTGAGCGCCGTGTTGTCGAGTAGGCGCAAGTCGCTGCGCATCCAGATCAATTGCATGGTGGTGTCCGTACTTTTATTAAGAGTCGCCATTAAATGAGCCCCTGCTGAACGAGGTTCTGGTGAGCCGACAAGGGATCTTCGGCCAGAAACAAATCAGCGATCTCAGAGGTTCTTACGGACAACTCGGCGCAATGGATGCATACCGTTGGGCCGGCAATGATTTTTGGGCAACTCACGCCGCTCAAAAGTTTCTCCAGCTGCGGCAGGTTCATGGCTTTGCTGGAATACAGCAGCACGCCGCGAGCCTTCAAATGATCCACCGCCAGCGCCAGTTCACCCGCCGGCAGCGGCCAGTCGAACACCTCGACCGGGCAATCGGCGCTACTGACCAGCCAGGCGGTGAGCCACAGGTCAGGCTCCAGCGGCAGGTCCGAGTGATTGATCAACAGCAGCGGCGCGGTGCGTAGTTGACGGTTGTTGTGGTAAATGCGCGCGCCAAATTTGCTGCGCAGCCAGGAATAAAAAAACACGCGCTCCATTTGCGCGCCGAACTGGCCCTTCCAGCGTTGCTCCAGGTCCGCCAACAGCGGCATCAGTAACTGCTCGCACAAGGTGCGTGGCGGGTACAGCGCCATCGCCTGATTGACGGTGTCGTCCAGGGTGCGCTCGTTAAGCTGCGTTACGGCTTGCAGCAACGTATGCCGCAGTACGTGCCAATCGCTTTCGACGGGTACGTTCAAGGCTTGTGGGGTATCGAGCAGTTGCTTGACCTGACTGACGGCCACGCCACGATTGAGCCAGGTGAGAATCGTCAGGATGCGTTGCACGTGCTCGGCCGAGAACAGCCTATGACCTTTGGGCGTGCGTTGGGGCACGATCAGTCCATAACGACGTTCCCAGGCACGCAAGGTGACGGCGTTGACGCCGGTCTGCCGCGCGACTTCGCGGATGGGCAGCCAGCCTTCGTCGAGCGCTTTTTTGAAATCATCGCCCAGGTCTTCGCTGGCGCTGGTGTCGAGTCGGTCGTTCATTAGATCGCGTTTCGCAGGCTGAGGTTTTCCGGGTGCGGTTGCAGGTAAACCTGTTGCGCAATGTAGGGATCCGGATGTTGGCGGAAGTAGTGTTTGAGCAGCGTCAAAGGCACCACCAGCGGCACGATGCCGTGGCGGTATTGGCCGATAACGTGCTGCACTTCCTGTTTGTCTTCAGCGCTGATCACCTGCTTGAGGTAACCACTGATGTGTTGCAGGACGTTGCTGTGGGTGCGTCGCGTGGCGCATTTCTTCAAGGCCGCCATCAGCTCGCTGAAATAGCGCGGGCCCAACTCGATCGGGTCAGTCTGACCCATGTTCCCCAGCAAGTTGCCCAGGGTTTTGTACTGCACCGGGTTGTGGGCCATTAGCAAGTATTTGTAGCGCGAGTGAAAGTCGGTGAGGCCGCGGCGGGTCAGGCCTTCTTTCAACAGTTGTTGCCAGGCGCTGTAGGCGAAAACCCGCGTCAGGAAGTTCTCGCGCAGCACTGGATCATTCAGCCGCCCGTCTTCCTCCACCGGTAAATCAGGGTGCCGTGAGCAGAAAGCCTGGGCGTAGATACCGCGTCCACCGCCATCCACAGGTGCACCGTTGGCGTGGTAGACCTTGACCCGGTCCAGGCCGCAGGAAGGGGATTTCTGCATGAAAATGTAGCCGCAGATGTCCTCCAGCTCCGCCGCCATTTTTTCACCGTATTCAGCCAGTGGCCGAGTGACGTTGAGTTCTGGAAGGACGGTGCCGACGGCTTGGGGTTGTTCAGGATCGCCGATCAGGCGAATCGGTTGGCGAGGAATGCCGAGGCCAATGGCGACCTCTGGGCAAACCGGGACGAAATCGAAGTATTCAGTGAGGGTGCGACTGCACAGGCGAGATTCTTTGTGCCCGCCGTTAAAGCGTACTTCGGCGCCCATCAGGCAGGCGCTGATGGCAATCTTCGGTTTCACGGTGGCAGGGATCATCGGAACACCTCGAATCTAAACTTGTACAGATGCGAGGTTCTGTACAACATAAGCTCATCATAGATTCGAAGCTGTACAAGTCAAATTATTTGTATAGGTTTTTACCGGCCTCCTACAACCAACCCATTTTCCACTGGTCCTGATTGCGAAGGCCCTGCCATTCAAACCGTTCGCAGCGCTTGGTCAACACCGCCTGGATTTCAACTTCCAGCACGACGCCTTCCTCATCACGGAACAGCTCGGTCACCAGAAAATGTTTTTCACGGTTTTGCGGGTGGGCTGCTGTCCACTTCGACAGCAGCAATTTGCCTGGATTGATGCGGTTCACTGCAGGTGCTCGTGCAAGCGGCGGGCGGCTTCCTGGCCGCTGAGCCAGGCGCCTTCTACGCGGCCAGACAAGCACCAGTCGCCACAGGCATACAAGCCCAGGTCGGCGTCGGCCAGTGTGCCCCATTCGTGACTGGTGGCGGGGCGGGCGTAGAGCCAGCGGTGGGCCAGGCTGAACGTCGGCGCGGGCATGGCGCTGTGCAGCAGCTCGGCGAAGGCCCCATGCAATTGTTCGATCACGGCTTCCTTGGACAGGTCGATGTGCTGTCGGCTCCACGCGCTCGTGGCATGCAGTACCCACGTGTCCAGCGTGTTGTCACGCCCGGGTTTACTGCGGTTGCGGGCCAACCAATCGAGCGGGCTGTCTTGCACGAAGCAACCTTCCATGGGGGTATCCAGTGGCGTATCGAAGGCCAGGGCAATTGCCCAGGTCGGGTCCATCTTCACCCCGGCAGCCGCCCCGGCAAGCTTCGGTGCAGAGGCTAGCAATGCCGTCGCCTGAGGGGCTGGCGTGGCGATGACCACATGACTGAACGGGCCGTGAGTGAAGCCTTCGGCGTCTTGCAAATGCCAGTGCTCTTCTCCGCGATAGACCTCGGTGATGCGACAGGCGAATTGCACTTCAAGATTGCCGAGCAGGCCACGGGTGATCGCGCTCATGCGCGGCGTGCCGACCCAGCGAGTCTGTTCATCCGGTGACAAATTGAGCTGCCCACCGTGATAGGTATAAAGCTGCGGCGTCCACTCGGCGACCCAGCCAAGGGTTTGCCAACGCTGGACCTCTGTAACGAACCGACGGTCACGCGCCGTGAAGTACTGCGCGCCCATGTCCAGAGCACCAGCGTCACTGCGCTTGCTCGACATGCGTCCGCCGCTTCCGCGACTTTTATCGAAAAGTTGAACGACATGCCCGAGCTCTGTCAGGGCTTGGGCGGCTGAGAGCCCGGCGATGCCGGTGCCGATGATTGCGATAGGTACAGTCATAGGGGCCTCGTTTACCTTTCTGTACAGACTACGCTGGGGTTGAAACCTGTACAATATTGTTTTTTGGTATAACTTTTAGCGTTCTAGTTCTGACAGGTTGGCCTATTGTTAAACACAGACACTGCCCGATACCAAAGATCCCTGCTTATAAAAATAGACTAGTGAGCAGGATAAAAGGCCACGCGAGGAAGAAGTCATGCACATATTGCTGACCGGCGGTACTGGTTTGATAGGACGTCAGCTCTGCCGACACTGGCTGAGCGAGGGACATAGCCTGACGGTCTGGAGCCGCGAGCCGGAAAAAGTCGCGAAAATCTGTGGTCCCAAGGTGCGCGGAATTTCCCGATTGGAGGACATCGGCCAGGAAACGGTGGACGCCATCATCAATCTTGCCGGCGCGCCAATTGCAGATCGTCCATGGACGACCAAGCGCAAGGCGTTGTTGTGGAGCAGCCGGATTACGCTGACCGAACACCTGCTGGCCTGGCTCGAGACTCGCGAGCAGAAACCCGACGTGCTGATTTCCGGTTCTGCTGTCGGTTGGTATGGCGATGGGGGCGAACGGGAATTGACCGAGGAATCGGCACCGGTCATCGATGATTTCGCCAGTCAGCTGTGCATCGCCTGGGAGGAAACCGCCCAGCGTGCCGAGGCCTTGGGTATTCGCGTGATCCTGGTTCGTACGGGGTTGGTGCTATCGGCCGATGGCGGCTTTTTGTCGCGCCTGTTGCTGCCATTCAAACTGGCGCTGGGCGGGCCTATCGGCAATGGTCGGCAGTGGATGCCGTGGATTCATATCGACGATCAAATCGCCTTGATTGATTTTCTTCTGCATCAGAAAAATGCCAGCGGTCCTTATAATGCCTGCGCACCGAAACCGGTGCGCAACAGCGAGTTCGCCAAGACCCTGGGTGCTGTGCTGCATCGTCCCGCGTTCATGCCGATGCCGGCCCTGGCATTGAAGGTGTGCCTGGGTGAGCTGTCATTGCTGTTGTTGGGCGGCCAAAAGGCCATGCCGGTCCGCTTGCTGGAAGCGGGTTTCACTTTCCGGTTCACTGATTTGCGCGCGGCTCTGGACGACCTGTCCAGCCGCCTTTGAAATAGGACGTTGCATGACCGATCACGCATTGCTTCTGGTCAACCTGGGCTCACCGGCCTCCACTTCGGTGGCGGATGTGCGCAGTTACCTCAATCAATTTCTGATGGACCCGTATGTGATCGACCTGCCGTGGCCGGTGCGCCGTTTGCTGGTATCGCTGATTCTGATCAAGCGGCCGGAGCAGTCGGCCCATGCCTACGCGTCCATCTGGTGGGAGGAGGGCTCCCCGTTGGTGGTGCTCAGCCGTCGCCTGCAACAGGCGATGACCCCGCAGTGGACACATGGGCCTGTTGAGCTGGCGATGCGTTACGGCGAGCCGTCGATTGAGACCAAACTGTTGCAGCTCGCCGCTCAAGGCCACAAACGCATCACCCTTGCACCGCTTTATCCACAGTTCGCCGACAGCACCGTGACCACGGTGATTGAAGAAGCCAAACGCGTCGTGCGCGAGAAGAAACTCGACGTACAGTTCTCGATTCTCCAGCCGTTTTACGATCAGCCGGAATACCTTGATGCGCTGGTCGCCAGTGCCAAGCCGTATCTGGCGCAGGATCACGATCACTTGCTGCTGAGTTTTCATGGTTTGCCGGAGCGACATCTGACCAAGCTCGACCCCACCGGCCAGCATTGCTTCAAGAATGAGGATTGCTGCAAGAACGCTTCGCCTGAAGTGTTGGCCACCTGTTATCGCGCGCAATGCCTGCGCAGCGCTGCCGAGTTCGCCAAACGCATGGGGCTGCCGGACGGTAAATGGTCGGTGTCGTTCCAGTCGCGCCTGGGCCGGGCGAAATGGATCGAACCCTACACCGAAGCCCGTCTGCACGAACTGGCCAAAAGCGGCGTGAAGAAAATACTGGTGATGTGCCCGGCGTTCGTTGCCGATTGCATCGAGACGCTGGAGGAGATTGGCGATCGCGGGCTGGAACAATTCCGCGAAGCGGGAGGGGAAGAACTGGTGCTGGTGCCTTGCCTCAACGATGACCCGCAGTGGGCGCGGGCGTTGACTGCCTTGTGTGAGCGAGCGCCGCTGGCGCTATAAATTGTGGCGAGGGGATTAGCGAAACGTCGCACCGCCCCGTTGGGTCGCGAAGCGGCCCCAAAAAAATGGGACTGCTGCGCAGTCCAACGGGGATGAATCCCCTCGCCACAGGTGTATCTGTGCGCTGTTAAAGCAGCGGCTCATCCGCCTTCTTGTGCTTCCAGCTGTCATTGCCTGGCAGTAGCAGATTCAGCGCAATCGCCACCACCGCGCTCAGCGCGATGCCTTTGAGACCGAAGTCGTCCGGGCCTGTCCCGGTACCGACCAGCACACCGCCAATCCCGAACACCAGGGTCACCGAAACAATCACCAGATTGCGTGCCTCGCCCAGGTCGATCTTGTGGCGAATCAGCGTGTTCATGCCCACCGCCGCAATCGAACCGAACAACAGGCAGAGAATCCCGCCCATCACCGGCACTGGAATGCTTTGCAGCAGCGCACCGAACTTGCCCACAAACGCCAGGCTGATGGCAAAGATCGCCGCCCAGGTCATGATTTTCGGGTTGTAGTTCTTGGTCAGCATCACCGCGCCAGTCACTTCGGCGTAGGTGGTGTTGGGTGGGCCGCCGAACAGACCGGCTGCGGTGGTCGCAATCCCGTCACCGAGCAGGGTGCGATGCAAGCCAGGCTTTTTCAGGTAGTCGCGACCGGTCACGCTGCCGACGGCAATCACACCGCCGATGTGTTCGATCGCTGGCGCCAGGGCCACCGGAACGATAAACAGAATCGCCTGCCAGTTGAATTCCGGCGCAGTGAAGTGCGGGATGGCGAACCAGGGTGCCGCGGCGATCTTGGCGGTATCCACTACACCGAAGTAGAAGGCCATGGCGAAACCGACCAGCACGCCGGAAATGATCGGCACCAGGCGGAAGATGCCTTTGCCGAACACCGCTACGATCAACGTGGTGAGCAATGCCGGCATCGAGATCAGCATCGCCGTCTGGTAATGAATCAGTTCAGAGCCATCGTCAGCCTTGCCCATCGCCATGTTGGCGGCAATCGGTGCCATGGCCAGGCCGATGGAGATGATCACCGGACCAATCACCACCGGTGGCAGCAGCCGGTCGATGAAACCGGTGCCTTTGATCTTCACGGCCAGGCCGAGAAAGGTATAGACGAAGCCTGCCGCCATGACGCCGCCCATGGTCGCCGCGAGCCCGAACTGGCCCTTGGCAAGAATGATCGGGGTGATGAAGGCAAAACTCGATGCCAGAAATACCGGTACCTGACGGCCGGTGACGATCTGGAACAGGATCGTCCCCAGCCCTGCGGTAAACAGCGCTACGTTCGGGTCGAGACCGGTGATCAGCGGCATCAACACCAGGGCGCCGAACGCTACGAACAGCATCTGTGCGCCGGACAACACCGTGCGCCAGAGCGGATCGTTGAACTCTTCCTGCATGCTCAAGCGTCCTTCTGCTTGGTGCCGAAGATCTTGTCACCCGCATCGCCGAGGCCCGGAATGATGTAACCGTGCTCGTTCAGTCGTTCGTCGATGGATGCGGTGTAGATGGTCACGTCCGGGTGAGCCTTCTCCACGGCGGCAATGCCTTCGGGCGCGGCAACCAGCACCATGGCGCGGATGTCGCGGCAACCGGCTTTTTTCAGCAGGTCGATGGTGGCAACCATGGAGCTACCGGTGGCGAGCATCGGGTCGATGATCATTGCCAGGCGCTCGTTGATTTCCGGGACCAGTTTTTCCAGGTAGGTGTGTGCCTGCAACGTTTCTTCATTGCGGGCCACGCCCACGGCGCTGACTTTGGCGCCCGGGATCAGGCTCAGCACACCTTCAAGCATGCCGATGCCGGCACGCAGGATCGGCACGACGGTAATTTTCTTGCCGGCGATTTTCTCGACCGACACGGTTCCGCACCAGCCTTCGATATCGTAGGCTTCCAGCGGCAAGTCTTTGGTGGCTTCATAGGTCAGCAGGGCACCGACTTCCTGAGCGAGCTCACGGAAATTCTTGGTGCTGATGTCTGCGCGGCGCATTAGGCCTAGTTTATGGCGGATCAGCGGATGGCGGATCTCGAGGATGGGCATGGGAAAAGCTCCGGCGGCGGGCAAAAAAAGCGGCCTAGATTAATCTATCCGAGAGTGTTGTCCTATAGACATAGAGTACGTTAGTCCACAAACGCTTGATCTGGCCGGGCGGGATGCGTACCTTTGCCCGCTTTTCCCGAATACGTCCCCCTGGAGAGCGCCATGTCCGCTGATCTCGAGCATATCCGTCAAATCATGCGAGAGGCTGACTGCCTGTACACCGAAGCTGAAGTCGAGGCGGCCATCGCCCGCGTCGGTGCGCACATCAACGAGCAACTGGCTGACAGCAATCCGGTGGTGTTCTGTGTGATGAACGGCGGCCTGATTTTCGCTGGCAAGCTGCTCACCCATCTGCAATTCCCGCTGGAAGCGTCCTACCTGCACGCCACCCGTTATCGCAACGAAACCAGCGGCGGTGACCTTTTCTGGAAAGCCAAGCCGGAAGTTTCGTTCATCGACCGTGATGTGCTGATCATCGACGACATCCTCGACGAAGGTCACACCCTGGGTGCGATCATCGACTTCTGCAAACATGCCGGCGCACGCAAAGTGCACACCGCGGTACTGATCGACAAAGACCACGACCGCAAGGCTCGCCCGGACCTGAAAGCCGACTTCGTCGGTCTGCCGTGCATCGACCGTTATATCTTCGGTTACGGCATGGATTACAAAGGTTACTGGCGCAACGCCAACGGGATTTTTGCCGTTAAAGGAATGTAATCAATGACCACGCCGAGCTTTCTTGATCAAACGCTGTTCGCTGAGTTGGCCGAGAAAGCCGCGGCTAATCCCCGTGGGCGTCAACATCACAACTTCCATCAGATGGACGATGCTTGCCATCGCATGGCCGTCGGGTTGCAGCCGAGTACCTATATCCCGCCACATCGGCACCTTGGCGAGAACAAGGCCGAAACCTTGCTGGTCCTTAAAGGCCGGCTTGGCGTGTTGATCTTTGATGAGTCGGGCGGGGTAGTCAGCAAGCGCATCCTGCAGGCCGGTGGCGATTGTATCGGCGTGGACCTGCCCACTGGCGTGTTCCATGGCCTGGTGGTGCTGGAAGCCGACAGCCTGATGTTCGAATGCAAGGCCGGTCCTTATCGCCCGGTCGGCGACGGTGAGCTGGCAGATTGGGCGCCGCGCGAAGGCCAGCCGGGCGTTGCCGAGTATCAGGCCTGGATGCGCGCGCAGTTTGATTGAGCGCCTGACAGCACCAAACTCCCTGTAGCAGCTGCCGAAGGCTGCGTCCGTCGGCGAAGCCGTCGTGAGATCAGGCAGCAGTGTGTGTCAGGAAAAATGTAGATTCAGGATTAACGACGGCTCCGCCGCCGGACGCAGGCTTCGCCAGCTGCTACAGGTATGCGTTACAGTGCTCGGCTTCATCTCCGGAGCCCGTCATGAGCCTTTTGATTCGCTGCTTCGCCGTACTGATGCTGGCTTTCAGCCTGCCGCTGGCAGCCGCCCCTGCACCCATGCATGCCCAGTTCCTGCCACCGGATGACCTGAACCTGCGTGACGCCGAACCGGACCTGCAACAGTTGCTGCAGGTTACGGAATACTCGGTAGTGGTGGGCAGTCAGCGCCAATCCAACCAGCAACCGATTCCCGTGACGTCACCGTTGATGATCCGCCTCAAGGGCAAGTCCTTGAACAAGGGGGCGACCATCAATCAAGTGCTGGTCAACTTCGACGGCGAAAGCAAAAGCCTGAAAAAGCCGATCTACGACGATAAAACCAGGACGCTGACGCTTTACTACCCGATGGCACAGTACCGGGTGGTGATCGATCTGCTGCGCAATGACACGGTGTATTGCCAATTCCTCAGCTATGCCAACGGCCATATCTGGGCGGATTTGCACACCGGCAGTGTTCGTCCGCGTTGAGTGCGGCGCCAAGGGAGGGGTAAACTGCCCGCCCCGTGAAATGTCTGCGAGCTGGAGTCAGCAATGCGTAAAGATAAGAAGCAAGTGATTGGTGACGAGATCGGCGATGAGCAGATCAAGTTGTTTCTCGATTTCGAGCCGGTCGACGCCACTTCGCCGTCGCTGCACAAACTGATCAAAGCCTACCGTGGCCTGCGTATCGATGACTTCGAGCGTTTTCTGACCTTCTTCGTCGAGGCGGGTCATGACCTGGACGGCAAGGACGAGCACGGCAATGATTTTGTTGCGGTGATCAAGGATCAGCGCAATGCGGCCGAGTACATTGAGCTGATCGCCAAGGCTCGTGGCTGATTGTATACGAAGCGAACGAATACCTGTGGCGAGGGGATTCATCCCCGTTGGGCTGCGAAGCGGCCCCAAAATCTGCTGACACGGTATGTCAGACAAAGCATTCAAAAGTTTTGCGACTGCTGCGCAGCCGAACGGGGATGAATCCCCTCGCCACATAAGATGGTGTCGCCAGGCATAAAAAAACGCCCCGGTCTCATTGAGAACGGGGCGTTTTTTATGGGACCGAATCAAGCGTAGCTTTCGGTCTCGCTGCTGGCTTCAACCAGTTCCAGTGCGACGTTATTCTGCGTGTTGATCTTGCGATACAGCGCAGCGTCGGTTTCCAGAACCTTTTCCCGGGCCGGGAAGATTTCTGCCAGCTTGGCAGCCCATTCAGTGGATGCCTTGTTCGGGAAGCATTTTTCGATCAGCTCAAGCATGATCGAAACCGTCACCGAAGCACCTGGCGAAGCGCCGAGCAGTGCCGCCAGGGAACCGTCCTTGGCCGCGACCAGCTCGGTGCCGAACTGCAGCACGCCGCCTTTTTTCGGGTCTTTCTTGATGATCTGCACCCGTTGGCCGGCCACTTCCAGGCGCCAGTCTTCGGCTTTCGCTTCAGGGTAGAAACGACGCAGGGAGTCCAGGCGCTGTTCCATCGACTGCATCACTTCGCTGACCAGATATTTGGTCAGGTCCATGTTGTTTTTCGCCACCGCCAGCATCGGGCCGATGTTGCCGGCGCGAACCGACATCGGCAGGTCCATGAAGGAACCGTGCTTGAGGAACTTGGTGGTGAAGCCGGCGTAAGGCCCGAACAACAGCGACTTCTTGCCATCGACGACACGGGTGTCCAGATGCGGCACGGACATCGGTGGCGAACCCACGGCTGCCTGGCTGTACACCTTGGCCTGGTGGTGCTTGACCACTTCCGGGTTGTCGCAGCGCAGCCACTGGCCACTGATCGGGAAGCCGCCGAAGCCTTTGCTTTCTTCAATGCCCGAAGCCTGCAGCAGCGGCAGTGCTGCGCCGCCTGCGCCGAGGAAGACGAACTTGGCGTCGACTTCACGGGTGTTACCGCTGTTCACGTCCTTGATGCTGACGGTCCAGCCACCGTTGTTGCGCTTGAGGCCGGTCACTCGCTTGCAGTACTTGACCTGGGCATCGGGTGCGCTGGTCAGGTGCTTGAGCAATTGATTGGTCAGGGCGCCAAAGTTGACGTCGGTGCCGTTCATCACGCGAGTGGCCGCGATGACTTCGTCAGCCGGACGGCCTGGCATCATCAGCGGCATCCACTCGGCCATGGTGGCCTTGTCTTCGGTGTATTCCATGTCCGAGAAAGCGTGGTGCTTGCTCAACACATTGAAGCGTTCCTTGAGGAAGGACACGCCACCGTCACCTTGCACGAAGCTCAGGTGTGGGACCGGGCTGATGAACGATTTGCACGAGCCGAAGGTGCCTTTTTTGGTCAGGTACGACCAGAACTGCTTCGACACCTCGAACTGGGTGTTGATGTGCACGGCTTTCTTGATGTCGACGGTGCCGTCGGCGGCCTGCGGCGTGTAGTTCAGCTCGCACAGCCCGGCGTGACCGGTACCGGCGTTGTTCCACGGGTTGGAACTCTCCGCGGCACCGGAATCCATCAGCTCGACGACTTCCAGCTTGATCGCGGGGTCGAGTTCTTTGAGCAGTACGGCGAGGGTGGCACTCATGATGCCGGCCCCTACGAGTACTACGTCGACTGCTTCGTTATGCGCCATTTAACGCGTCTCCAAAATCTGCAGCACCAAATTGTCGGTATGGCTGCCAGGCGTTCCGGGGCGAGTCAGTGATGCCCCTGGTACTCATGGCACTGTCGCCATGTCCGAATCTTCGCAATTTATCGCAACTTCGACGGACGCTACCGGCCG
The DNA here is from genome assembly GCF_015351605.1 of Pseudomonas sp. p50(2008). Taxonomy (NCBI): domain Bacteria; kingdom Pseudomonadati; phylum Pseudomonadota; class Gammaproteobacteria; order Pseudomonadales; family Pseudomonadaceae; genus Pseudomonas; species Pseudomonas sp. p50(2008). The sequence goes on along the minus strand of NZ_JACMYF010000007.1, from coordinate 348,196 downwards.
GGATAATGAGGTCTATGAACTCATTTCAACGCGCGACTGGCAATTCGACTTATGGTCGATACATCCGTTTGTGCAACCAAATCCGTAGCGGACAGGCTTCAGGCTCCGGTGTTCGAGGAGTACTCGGTCCTGTGTCGTTGGGCTGTTTCAGACGCTAATGGTGCATGTTCAGACGCAAAACTATTCATTTGCTCGCCACACTCTTGTGAAGTTGTGAAAACCCGTTTTTTTCACGCTCTTTTGAAGACGTGAACCTCAAAAAGGGCTGTCCCAGCCTGGCACTGTGCCCGGATGGATCGCCGTCATGGGTTACATGACCGGCAAAACGGGCAGACAGCTCAGTGACCGAGCGTAATGACAGCTCTGCAGATTCGCGAAAAGTGGGTTTTTTGCTTGAAGAACAGCAAGCGCCAGCTTCACACGATCTGTGTGGGCGGCTCTCTGTGGGCGGTATCGAGGGTCAATACAAGCGCATTGACAATGCTGCGGGGCCCGATCAGGAGACGTCCTTATAATCGGGGGGAGATTGTAACGAAGAAACGCGGGGAAATGGTCGTCAATAATGACTTTTATTAGGCGTCCGGTCAGGTGGTCAACAGTTGTTGGGCCCGTGAGCGAGTCTGGCGCTGGCGGACCCGGGCACTTGGGGGCAGGGGATGGTGCAGCCAATTGAGGCGGATTTCTTCGATTTCGACCCAGCCGTCACCCATTGGCTGGAGGCTGCACTGCTTGAATGCCTGGCAATGACCGTTGCGATCGAGCAGGGCGAAGCAGCGATGCAGCGGACGGGGTGCGAACAGCGAGATGAGGTAGCGCATGGCCAGGTTCCTTGTTGGGGGACTGATGCGAAGGTTGCCAGTGGGTCGTGACGTGCAAGTGTATGGGCGGTGACAGATCTGTGACATGAACCGCAGTCTGATAGACGTGTCAGATTTATCTGTAATTGTTGCGCTGGTTTGCCCCGGTGGCGCACCGCTATACTGCCGGCCTGTTTGTGCCTGATTCTGGAGAGAAGAGCATGTTGCAACGCTTGTTGTTCGGTTTGATTACTGTGACCAGTTTGACCCTCGTCGGCTGCGCCCATAGCCCGCAGCAACTGAGCCCGGAGCCGAGGCTGACCACTCAGCTGGCGCCGGTTGGCCATGGTCAGCAGGTGGTGGTTCGTGTGGTGGATGGTCGTCCGTCGCCAACCCTGGGCACCCGTGGCGGTATGTACCCTGAAACCAGCGCGATTACTGTGCAGGGCGCACAGATCCTGCCGAAGTTGCAGGCTCAGGCCGAAGCGGCCGTGCGCCTTCTGGGCTTCACGCCGGTCAGCAACGGCATGAACGCGCCGCAGTTGACCGTGACGCTGGCCGAACTGAAGTATCAGTCGCCCAAGGAAGGCATGTACGTGACGGAAGCCACCATTGGCGCGACGTTCCGCTCGGATGTGCAGAACGGTGGTCGTCGTTACAGCGGTCGTTACGGCGCATCCCTGGATCAGCGTTTCGGTATGGCGCCGAATCAGGAGACCAACACCAAGCTGGTCAGCGATGTGTTGAGCGATGCGTTGACCCGCCTGTTCAAAGACCCGTCAGTGGGTCAGATTCTCGGCCAGTAAATTTTCGCGAGACGAAAAAAACCCGGTGCCAGAAATGGCCCGGGTTTTTTTATGGCTGATACAGAGCCCTTCTGTGGTCAGGCAGCTTGCGAATAAAAGTCCAGCACGCTCACGCCCGTCAGCAAATCGGTCTCCGGCAAGTCCGCGTGCTGATGACCGCCCAATGCGCAATACACCAGCCAGTGGCGGTCTTGAACGTTGAAGGCGAGGCTTCCCACGAGGTTCTGTTGTTCGTCGCTTTGGGCGATGAGGTAGAGACGATCCTGGTTTTCGGCGTGCAGCATGACGGTTTCCCTGTCGGTTTCGAGGGGCGCCAGACTGCCGCAATTAGATGACGTCGCCGTGACACAAGGCAGTATTGGGTCAGTTGCTTCGTTATTTGTCGGAAAGGAAGGGCAAGCGAAGAGGCTTTCGGTAGAATCTGCCGCGCGGTCGCCGGTCCGGCGCTGCCACAGCTGTTTTGCTTGAGGTCCGTGATGTCGCTGCATTTGATGACGCTGTTTACCGCCCATCCCGCCAAATTGATCAACCTGCTGGCCCTGCTGCTTGCCTTTCCCGGCGGCTGGTTGCTGCACGCTACGCGTCGTCGCGAGCAACGCGCGCTGGCCAGTCTTGCGTCTCAGCGCCAGAGCCGCCCGAGCGAAGAGCCGATCCTGGATTGGGCAACCTTGCGCATGAACCGTTTTTTCTATCGATTCGGCTTTGCCTGCCTGGGGCTGGCGTTGCTCGTTTCGTGGATCAGCACGCGCGTCTGAAGCACGGCCACAAATTCCTGTGGCGAGGGGACTTGTCCCCGTTCGGCTGCGCAGCAATCGTAATTCAAGTGCCCGATCAGTCTGAAAATGTGATTTCAGTTTTAGGGCCGCTTCGCAGCCCAACGGGGACAAGTCCCTCTCCACGGGGGATCGTTATCGTATCCAGCCAAAAACGTTAAAGCGGCAATCCCGCCTTAACCCGGTACTGATTGCGCACCGGTGTCGCATATTGCTGAACCAGGAACGGGCGATGCTCCTGAGGGCATTCATCCAGGCGACGTTGCCATTCTTCCTGGGCCTTGGCCAGTTCGTCGGCCGCAAACACTTCGGCGGCTTTCGGCACCTGCAATTGCGGGTCGGCGTCTTGCCATTGGGCGTATGCCAGGTAATGCACCGGGAACAAGCGATAACCACCCAGAATCTGCTTGTCCATTTCGATCGCCAATTGCTTGGTGTCGTCGAACATCTGCGTGATCGGTGCGGCAAAATTCACGTGGACTCGACCCTTGTACCCGGTAATGCCTTTGGCAATGCTCACATCATCCTCGCCCGGCACCTTGGTGTAGGTGCCAGTGGTGGCGCGGATAAAGAGTTCGCGAGCCTTGGCCTGATCGCAGGGATCGTATTCGTAACTGATCGACACCGGGGTCACATTCAGGGACCGGATGACTTCGCCGAACGGCTCGTCCTTGCGACTCATGTGAAACATCTTGAGGATCGCCGACTCGGTACGGTCGTCACCGTCTTTGGCCCGACCTTCAGCCTGGGCAATCCAGATCGAGGCGCAATCGTTGCGGATCGAGTGGTTGATGTACGCCGACAGCAGCTGATAAGCCGCCATTTTTTCGCGCCGACCAGTGATCGAGCGATGCACGATAAAACTCTTGTTGAGGCGCATCAGGTCGCTGACGAACGGCTTCTGCAGCAGGTTGTCGCCGATGGCGATACGCGGGGTCGGCAGGCCGGCGTGGTACACGGCATAGTTGACGAATGCCGGGTCCATGACGATGTCGCGATGGTTGGCGATGAACAGGTACGCACTGCCGGACTTGAATTGTTCCACGCCGCTGTAGGTCACGCCGTCGGTGGCGCGCTCGATGGTGTGGTCGACGTAAACCTCGACTTTGTCCTGCAGCGTAGCCACCGAATTGACGCCGGCGAACTCACGGCGCAACCGATGAGCTATAAGAGGTTTGAGCGCCCAGCCTAAAGCACCGGCAAAGCGCGGGAAGCGAAAGTGGGTGAGGATATCTAGAAACGCCTTGTCGCTGAGCAGCCGAGCCAGCACCGCTGGGACTTCGCTGTCGTCGTAAGGTCGGATGGTATCGAATTCGCCCATCATGCTCTCTTGTTAGAAACGGCTAGGGTAAGTAAAGGTTTTGATCGAAAACCAACAGGGCACGGTCTGAAAAAGTTAGACAGACAAAAATAGCCCTGCAAATAGACCGGCGATTATACGCACAAGTCACTTGGGAGACCGCGATGCTGGAATCGGCACTGTATGAATGTCCGTATTGTGGTGAAGAGGTTGAGACGACAGTGGACTTGTCGGGGGGCGATCAAACCTATATCGAGGATTGTCAGGTGTGTTGTCGACCCATCACATTCGTGTTGCAGGTCGAAGGAGAAGAGTGGCATCTCGAAGTTTTCAGTGAAAACGAGTGAGGGGGCGTCCATGCAGCGAATCTACGAACCGGAAAACCTGATGGAAGGCGAGTTGCTGCAGGGCATGCTGGCCAGCGAAGGCATCGAGGCTCATCTGGAGGGTCGTGACTTGGTCGGTGGCACCGGCGAATTGCCAATCTTCGGGTTGTTGGGGCTGTCAGTGGATAATGACCAGGCCGTATACGCCCGAGAACTGATCACCGCGTACAATGCCGCGCTGCCGCTTCCCGGTGATGAGCCGGAGAGTTTTCCCGGCACGCTGGTCTGTTAGGCTGACGTTCGTTTTATCAAGAGTCGTGCTGCCCCATGTGTGGACGTTATGCCCTGTTTCGCTGGAACCCCGCCTTCGCGGCGCTGCCAGGTTTTCCGGCCGATCAGCAGGCCCATTGGAACATTTCCCCTACCGATTCGGTGCTGATGCTGCGCGCGAACGTCGACGGCCAACGTGAATTGGCCCGTGCCCGCTGGGGTCTGACGCCGCCATGGCTGACCGACCTGTCCCGCACGCCGGCCCATGCCCGGGCTGAAACCGTTGCGGAACAACCGATGTTTCGCGAGGCCTTTCGCCTGCGCCGTTGCCTGCTGCCAGCCAACGGCTTCTACGAATGGCGCGGTACGACGCGTAAACGTCCGTACTGGCTGACGCCGGGAGAAGGCTCGGCGCTGTGCTTTGCGGCGATCTGGGAGGCGTATCCGGTGCAGGAACAGGTCTGGCTGAGCACCGCAGTTATCACCCAGCCGGCGGCGAGTCAGCGTCGTCCGTTGATTCTCGATGCGGCGGGACAGGAAGCGTGGCTCAATCCCGAAACGCCGTTGCATGTGCTGCAGGCGCTGCTGGCCAGTGAGCCCATTCCGTTGCGCGAGCGGGTATTGGCCAATCTGGTGAATGATCCAAAGCTCAATGCGCCGGAGTGTTTAACCCCGGGGTAGGGGCGTCTCTGCAGTTTGTAGACAATCAAAACCGGAAAATCTAAGCCCGTGATCTTTTGATCTTTTCGAGATCTATCTGAAATGTGTTTCGTCACGACGGATGTATCTGGCGCAGATACAATTGCGCGCCTAGGATACGCCGCATGTTTTCAAGGAGCTTTTCGATGAACAAGACATTGGTTTTGTGTGCACTGAGCGCAAGTTTGCTGCTCGCCGGTTGTCAGTCGGTCAACACCACCAGCGGCGGGGCCGTGGGCGTTGAGCGCAAGCAATACATGTTCAGCATGTTGTCGACGGACGAGGTCAACCAGATGTACGCCCAGTCTTATCAAAAGACCTTGGGTGAGGCGACCAGCAAGGGCGTGCTGGACAAAACCAGTAGCGAAGCCAAGCGCGTGCAGGCGATCGCTGATCGACTGATTGCTCAGGCACCCGTGTTTCGCCCGGATTCGGCGCAGTGGAAATGGGAAGTGAATCTGATCAAGAGCGATGAGCTCAACGCCAACTGCGGGCCTGGCGGCAAGATCATTTTCTACACCGGTCTGATCGACAGCCTGAAACTCACCGATGATGAAATCGCTGCCATCATGGGCCATGAAATCGCTCACGCCTTGCGCGAGCACGGTCGTGAAGCGATGTCCAAAGCCTATGGCATCGAGATGGCCAAGCAGGGGGCAGGTGCATTGTTCGGTCTCGGCCAGGACAGCCTGGCGCTGGCGGACACCGTGGCTAACTACGGTATGACGCTGCCCAACAGTCGCTCCAACGAAAACGAAGCTGACCTGATCGGTCTGGAATTGGCAGCCCGCGCCGGTTACAACCCGAACGCCGCGATTACCTTGTGGAACAAGATGTCCAAGGCGTCGGAAGGCTCGCCACCGGAGTTCATGAGCACTCACCCGGCCTCGGCCAGTCGCATTGCTTCGCTGCAGGCGGCGATTCCGAAAGTCATGCCTCTGTACGAGAAAGCGCCGAAGTCCTGATGTTGATTCATCGTCCATAAGGGCCTCATCGCCAGCAGGCCGGCTCCCACAGGGAAATGCATTCCAATTGGGAAGCTGGCCTACTGACGGTGAACGATAACGCGGTCTACCCAACTACCGCGTCAGATCCAGCCACTGCTCTGCATCGCCTTGTACACCGCGACAATCGCCAGGATGAAAAACGCCGACGCCGCGAGGCGACGGATAAGGGTCAACGGCAGTTTGTGCGCCGCAAAGTTACCCGCCAGAACCACCGGTACGTTGGCAATCAACATACCCAGGGTGGTACCGATGATCACCAGCCACAATTCCGGGTATTGCGCCGCGAGCATCACGGTCGCGACTTGGGTTTTGTCGCCCATCTCGGCGAGGAAGAACGCGATCAGCGTGGTCAGGAATGGCCCGAATTTACGCGCGGTACTGGCTTCGTCGTCATCCATCTTGTCCGGCACCAGGGTCCACAACGCCGTCGCGGCGAAGCTCACGGCAAGGATCCAGTGCAACATCGAATTCGAGAAGAAACCTCCGACCCAGGCGCCCACCGCGCCGGCCGCCGCATGGTTGGCCAGGGTTGCGGCGACGATGCCGGCGATGATCGGCCAGGGCTTGCGAAAGCGGGCAGCGAGAATGAGCGCGAGCAGTTGCGTCTTGTCGCCGATTTCGGCCAAGGCAACGATTGCGGTCGGAACGAGTAGAGAATCCAGCATCAGGGGTTTTCCTAAGGGGCGGGTCGACACGGCTATGACACGTACAGCCTTCCCGCCCCGGGTAAGGTGTTCGTGTCATAGGTCTTGTCAAACCCTGCGATCCGTCTGATGCGGACGCTTGGGTCGCATACGCCATGGTCTGAGGACCAAGTATGTTGACGTATGCCGGACGAGCATGGCGCTCGTGGGAGACTACTCCCCTAGGACGGAGCGGATTCTGCCTAGGCAAATCCGATTGGGCAAGCCTCTTTTTTAAAAAGAAATTTCAGCCACGCTTGGCGCGGTAGATCCTGAAACCCTGTCCCTCAGCCTTGATCGCACAGACACCCAGATGCTCTTCGATCAAGGGTTGATACTTCAGGAAGCTATTGGCAACCAAGCGTAGTTCGCCGCCGTTTTTCAGGTGTTTGGCTGCTTTTCGCAGCAAGTTCTCGGTTGCGAAGTAATCGGTGTGCACGCCGACATGGAACGGTGGATTACTCAGAATGGCACTCAGACCCATCGGTGCCGCATCGATACCGTCGCCGGTAATCACGTCGGCCTCCAGGCCATTGGCAGCCAGTGTCAGACGGCTGCTCGCGGCAGCGAAGGCGTCCACGTCGAGCAAGGTGACCTGGTTGTGCGGATACCGCCGCTTGACCGCAGCCCCCAATACCCCGGCGCCGCAACCGAAGTCCAGCAAGTGGCCGCTCGGCAACTTGTCCAGGTGTTCAAGCAGCAGCGCGCTGCCGCGATCAAGCCGACCGTGACTGAACACGCCCGGCAGGCTGATGACTTTCAGCGGACCTTCGGCCAGCGGCAACTCGTAAGTCTGGGCCAGGCTTTCCAAAGATTTGGCTTGTGGCGCATCGGCAACAGTGACCAGCCAAAGCTGACAATGACGCGCGCTGTCGAGCTTGCGCGGCTTGCCAAAGGGGTTGAGCTGCTTGGCGGCGCCTTCGATGCCGCTGCGCTTTTCACCCACCAGGTACAGTTCCCGGCCGGCCAGGCGCGAGGCCAGGGCGTTGAGAATGTAGTCAGTCAGGTCCTTGGACTTGGGCAGAAACACCACCGCGGAATCGAACTCACGCTCAGGCGCCGTCACGCCAAAGTGGCTGCGCTCGGCGAAACGGGCATCGAGTGCTGCTTGATCGCCGGCGTGCCAGCACCAGCCATGGGCGCCAGGCAGGCGAGCGAGCAAATCATCGGCGGGCAAACCGGCCAGTAGCACCGAACCCTGGAATAACTCGGCCTGACGAAGCAGTACTTCACTGCGCGGATCCATAATCTGCTCCCTGAAAAAAAGTGCCGCAGTCTATCAACTGACGACCCGCAGTGCTTTACCGCTGAAGTATCCCTGCGCGTTTTCCGTCAGTTGCCCGACGATACGCTGGCGCGCTTCGCGGCTGCCCCAGGCATTGTGCGGGGTGACAATCAGTCGAGGAATGTCCTGAGCCAGCAACGGGTTGCCGGCGGTGGGTGGCTCGACGCTCAGCACATCGGTGGCCGCGCCTCCAAGGTGGCCGCCGCGCAAGGCATCGGCCAACGCCTGTTCATCGATCAGTCCGCCGCGTGCGGTGTTGACCACGAAAGCGCCAGGTTTCATCGACGCCAGTTCGGCGGCCCCGATGAAATGGCGGGTGTGTTCATTGAGCGGGCAATGCAGCGTCAAGGCATCGATCTGGGGCAGTAGTTCAGCCAGTGGCAGCCGATCCGGCCGGGCAGGGCGCCCCGGAATCTGGCCCAGCAGCACACGCATGCCGAATGCTTGCGCCAGTCGCGCGACCGCGCCACCCAGTTCGCCGTGGCCCAGCAAACCGAGGGTTTTCCCTTCCAGTTCGACGATCGGATAGTCCAGCAGGCAGAACTGTTTCGCCTGCTGCCAGCGTCCTTCACTGACCGCTTTCTGATAGTCGGCCAGGCGCGTTGCCAGGTTCAACAGGAGCATGATCGTGTGTTGCGCGACCGAGGGCGTGCCGTAACCCTGGCAATTGCACACCGTGACGCCATGGGCGCGGGCGGCGGCGAGGTCGACATTGTTGGTGCCTGTGGCGGTGATCAGGATCAGCTTCAGTTCGGGACTGGCGGCGATGGCGGCGGCATCGATCAGGATTTTGTTGCTGATCGCGACCGTGGCGCCCTTGAGGCGTTCGATCACCTGGTCCGGTGTGGTCTGGGCGAACAGTTGCAAATCGCTGAAGCAGGCGCGCAACGGGTTCAGATCGAGGTCACCCAGGTCCAGGGAGGGATGGTCGAGGAAAACGGCGCGGTGAGTGTTCGTCATCAACTGTACCTTTTGTGCGGTGAACTGAAGGCGTAATCTGCCGAGCCTAACAGATGAAACAATCAGTTACTTAGTGCTCGCTCGCCACAGTTGCGAAGCTACCTTTAGATTTTTGCCAAGCCTGCCTCTTAAGGATTTTCACATGTACTGGACAGAGTTTTTGACCGTTGCCCTAATCCATCTGCTAGCCGTGGCCAGTCCCGGCCCCGACTTTGCCGTGGTGGTGCGCGAGAGCGTGACCCATGGTCGTCGTGCCGGCACCTGGACGGCGCTGGGGGTCGGTTCGGCGATCTTCCTGCACGTGGGGTACTCGTTGCTCGGCATTGGGCTGATCGTGTCTCAGTCGATTGTGCTGTTCAACGCCTTGAAGTGGGCCGCCGCCGCTTACCTGCTGTACATCGGCTTCAAGGCACTGCGTGCGCAGCCCGCCAAACCGGTTGCGGACGATCTGCACAAGGAAGTCGGCCAGCGCACTGCGCGTGGAGCGTTTACGTCGGGGTTCGTAACCAACGGCCTGAACCCGAAAGCCACGCTGTTCTTCCTGTCCCTGTTTACCGTTGTGATCAACCCGCACACGCCATTGGCGGTGCAGGCCGGTTACGGGATCTATCTCGCGGTGGCGACGGCGGTGTGGTTTTGCCTGGTGGCGATGCTGTTCAGCCAGCAACGTGTGCGCGCAGGCTTCGCTCGCATGGGCCACTGGTTTGATCGCACGATGGGGGCGGTACTGATTGCCATCGGCGTAAAACTGGCCTTCACCGAAATGCATTAACGCGCGTTCAGCGGCCGCGGCATTATCAGCTGCGGCCGTATCTGCTTTAAGTGGCGTCGACTGTGGGCGCCTGACGCTGGCGGACGTAATCCAGAAAACCTTCCATATCACTGCTGCAGAGCAGGCGAGAGGCGGTTTTGACCTCTTCCATCGGCCAGTCCCACCAGGCGGACGCCAACAGTTCATTGCGCACATCTTCCTCGAACCGCCAGCGAATGTGGCGGCAAGGGTTGCCGCCGACAATGGCATAGGGTTCGACGTCACGCGTGACGACAGCACCCGCCGCGACCACCGCGCCGTGGCCGATCGTCACGCCGGACAGGATCATCACGTTGGCGCAGATCCAGCAATCGCTGCCAATCACCACATCGCCCTTGGTCGGGCTGCAACCTGGAATGTCCCGGGCTTCATCGATCATCAGGGGGAACGGGTAGGTGCTGACCCAGTCGGTACGGTGTCCGCCGCCCAGCAAAATTTGCACACCCTCGGCGATCGATGTGTAAGAGCCGACTTTCAGAATCGTATCGTCACCGAACTCCATCACATTCGGAATACCGTAAGTGCCTACGCCGATTTCATACTTGGGATAGCGCAGGCGTATTTTTTCCGGAGCCCTTTGCAGTTTTTCCAGGCGCTTGAGATGTTTTCTGGTTTTTCGTTCTTTGAGTTTTTCGAGAAATTTCATGGGCAATGCCTGGAAAGCGGAAGAAGTTTGGACGCGTGAATATCTGTCAGTGATGCAGCATCAAGCGTTTCAAGCGTCTGAAGCTGGTTCGATTCAAATGTCGCCACGGAATGGAACGCAGCAGCTTCCAGGCTTCCTTCTTGTCTTCGATCACGGCGTATTTGAGGGCTTTGTTCACCAACTGCGTACGCCCGCTCTGATAGCCCGGATGGCTCAGGTACGGTGCGATAGCTTCAAGGTCCGCCTGCAGCAATACCTTGTACTTTCTCGACAGGTTGTTTGGGTGGCGGCGATAGCGGGTCACGCACACCGGCAGTTCATGGATCTCGTAACCCAGGCGTGCAATGCGCAAGGTCATCTGGAAGTCCTGTACGCGCAGGTTGGGCGCATAAAAGCCGGCATTGCGCATAGCACTCATGCGGTAGAGCGCAGTCGGGGCGCCGATCACCACGGCGCGACTGAGAATCTGATCGAAGGTGTAAACACGGATCTGATCGCGCTGTTGCTGCTTGAGGGTTTTGCCTTCGCTGTCCATATAGATGATCAGCGCGCCGACGCAACCGACATTCGGGTGCTTGTCGAGGTACTCGGCGCGGACTTTCAAGGACTGCGGCAGCATGATGTCGTCCAGGTCGGGGGTCGACACGTACTCACCCTTGGCGTAGCGCAAACCATGGTTGAGCGCCGCACTCACACCCTGGTTAGCCTGGGTGTACAGCTGAAAGTCATAGGTGTTCTGCAATTGCTTGAGCATTGCGATGCTGTTGTCGCTGGACCCGTCGTCCACGATGATGACTTCGAAGTTCGGGTATTCCTGGCCGAAGATGCTCTTTATGGCTTCTTCCAGGTATTTTTCCGCGTTGTAACAAGGCGCCACGATGGAAATCAGGGGCGCTTGTATCTTGGAATGGTCCAGAGGGGCGATCACTTCAGTGCTCATTGTTCTATGCAATACCGATGGCAATTGGCAAGGCAGGCGTTATGGCAAGTGCCTGACTGTGAAGAGGGGACGATGTTTCGGTCAATAGTTATAAGTCTACCGGCATGCTCGTTACATCGATAATGGTACGTAGGTCTCACGAACGATGCTGCATCCATTACAAGGTTTTACACGGCAAACAGCGAAAATTCCCGGAAACCCGTCTTGATAGTGGCGCAAAGCTAGCATTTTACACGGGCGCCGAATCATTCCTTCGGCTGATTTGGCACTCGTGCAACGGCATTAGAGTGCTTGCTTTCAGCCACGACCGTGCAGTCAGGAAAAGGGATTCTTATGTTGCAGACTCGCGTTATCCCCCCAGCCGAAGGCGCTTACCAATACCCGCTGCTGATCAAACGGCTGCTGATGTCGGGTGCTCGCTACGAGAAGACCCGCGAGATCGTATACCGTGATCAGTTGCGTTACAGCTACCCAACCCTGATCGAAAGAGTTGCGCGACTCGCCAATGTGCTGACGGAGGCCGGTGTTAAAGCGGGCGATACCGTGGCGGTGATGGACTGGGACAGCCATCGCTATCTGGAGTGCATGTTCGCCATCCCGATGATCGGTGCGGTGATCCACACCATTAACGTGCGCCTGTCACCAGAACAGATTCTATACACCATGAATCACGCCGAGGACCGATTCGTATTGGTCAACAGCGAATTCGTAGGGCTTTACAACGCGATTGCCGGCCACCTGACCACCGTCGATAAAACCCTGCTGCTGACCGATTTGCCGGAGAAAACCGCTGACCTGCCGAACCTTGTCGGTGAGTACGAGCAGCTATTGGCAGACGCGAGCCCGCAGTACGACTTCCAGGACTTTGACGAAAACTCGGTCGCCACCACGTTCTATACCACCGGTACCACCGGCAACCCCAAAGGCGTGTACTTCACCCACCGGCAACTGGTGCTGCACACCATGGGCGTGTCGACGATCATGGGCGCCATCGACAGCGTGCGTCTCTTGGGCACCAACGATGTGTACATGCCGATTACCCCGATGTTCCACGTTCACGCCTGGGGCTTGCCGTATGTCGCGACCATGCTCGGGCTGAAGCAGGTTTATCCCGGTCGCTATGACCCTGAGTACCTGGTGGAGCTGTGGCGCAAGGAAAAGGTTACCTTTTCCCACTGTGTGCCGACCATTCTGCAAATGGTCCTCAATGCCAAGGCCGCGCAGAACACCGACTTCGGGGGCTGGAAAATCGTCATTGGTGGCAGCGCGCTGAACCGTGCCTTGTACGAAGCGGCCAAAGCCAAGGGCATACAGCTGACCGCCGCCTATGGCATGTCGGAAACCGGTCCGCTGGTGTCGTGCGCTCACCTCAACGACGAGCTGATGGCGGGCTCGGAAGACGAACGCACCACTTATCGCATCAAGGCCGGTGTCCCAGGGCCCTTGGTGGAAGCGGCGATTGTCGACACTGACGGTAACTTCCTGCCCGCTGATGGCGAGACCCAAGGTGAACTGGTGCTGCGCGCGCCGTGGCTCACCGAGGGCTATTTCAACGAGCCGCAAAAAGGCAAAGAGCTCTGGGCCGGAGGCTGGCTGCATACCGGTGATGTCGCGACGCTGGACAGCATGGGCGTGATCGACATTCGCGATCGCATCAAGGACGTGATCAAAACGGGTGGCGAATGGATTTCCTCCCTGGACCTCGAAGACCTGATCAGCCGCCACGTAGCGGTACGCGAAGTAGCAGTGGTCGGCATCGCCGATCCGCAGTGGGGAGAACGTCCTTTTGCGTTGCTGGTGATCCGCGAGGGCCACATTATCGGGGCCAAGGAACTCAAGGAACACCTCAAGCCGTTCGTGGAACTGGGGCACCTGAGCAAGTGGGCCATCCCGAGCCAGATCGCCCTTGTTACTGAAATTCCCAAGACCAGCGTCGGCAAACTCGACAAGAAAAAAATTCGCATCGACATCACCGAGTGGCAAGCCAACAACAGCACCTTCCTCTCGACGCTTTAAGCATTTCTGGCGTGCCCGAAAAGGCACGCCAGCCCCACCAAGCAAGCGCTTGGCTTGTGAAATCTGAATTTTCAGCCATTCTTCCCGTGCCGACAGTTGTCGGACTGGCGAAAGGACTGTTCCAGAGTGGCTGGCAGCTGCAAATCACACTTTAGAGGGATCAAGCTCTACTACCTGCTGGCTATAGTCCGCTCAAGGATTTTTAAGAACGGAGCAAACGCACAAACGGGGCGATGCACCTTGGGAATGACTTCGGGACACCTTGGTTTCCGGTCATCCACAGCGTTTTTAAAAGTACTCACTGCCATAACAATAATGCACATGGAGTAGCGTCGATGACATCAGTAAACCAGTTCTGGCGCCGGGCGAAATTGCCGCTGGCGGTCAGTCTTGCTTCTACGCTCGCCGGGCCCGCATTCGGCGTCAGTTTCAACATTGGTGAAATCGAAGGTCAGTTCGACTCTTCTCTCTCCCTGGGTATGAGCGTCTCAACCCAGTCGCCGAACAAGAACCTCATTGGTGTCAACAACGGCGGTCACGGTCTGTCCCAGACCTCCGACGACGGTCACTTGAACTTCAAGAGCGGCCAGGCCTTCTCGAAGATCTTCAAAGGCATCCATGACCTTGAGCTGAAATACGGCGATACCGGTGTTTTCGTACGGGGCAAATACTGGTACGACTTCGCGCTGCAGAACGAAGACCTGGAGTTCAAGAACGTCAGCAACGACAACCGCAAGGAAGGCGCCAAGTCTTCCGGTGGCCAGATTCTCGACGCCTTCATCTACCACAACTACGCCATTGCCGATCAGCCGGGTTCCGTCCGCCTGGGCAAGCAGGTCGTGAGCTGGGGTGAAAGTACGTTCATCGGTGGCGGTATCAACTCGATCAACCCGATCGACGTTTCCGCATTCCGTCGTCCCGGTGCCGAGATCAAGGAAGGCCTGATCCCGGTCAACATGTTCTACGTCTCGCAGAGCCTCACCGAAAACCTTTCAGGCGAAGCGTTCTACCAGCTGGAATGGGACCAGACCGTCGTCGACAACTGCGGCACGTTCTTCTCTCAGCCAGACATCGTTGCTGACGGTTGCGACAACAACTTGCGCGTGCTGAACAAGCGTTCGCAGATTCCAGCCATCGCCCTGGGTCCATTGGCCGGCGCGGGAGTCGATGTCAACGATGAAGGGGTTCTGGTTCGTCGCGGTCCGGATCGCGATGCTCGGGACAGCGGCCAGTGGGGCGCGTCCTTGAAGTACATGTTCGACCCGCTGGACACCGAGTTCGGTGCCTACTTCATGAACTACCACAGCCGTGCGCCGATCTTCAGCGCCACGGGTGCGCCGCAGTCGGTCTACAACACGGCAGCGGGTCTGCCTGGGCCATTCGCCGCACTCGCACCACTGCTGGTGGCCGGCAACTCGCAATACTTCATCGAATACCCGGAAGACATTCGCCTCTACGGCCTGAGCTTCTCCACCACCCTGCCTACCGGTACGGCGTGGAGCGGTGAGATCAGCTACCGTCCGAACGCACCGGTGCAGCTCAACTCCACCGACATCCTGTTCGCCGGTGTTCGTCCTCTGGGCGGTGCGCTGACCAACGCTTCGCTGCTCTCGGCATCACCGGGTTCCGACCTGCACGGTTATCGCCGCAAGGAAGTGACCCAGTTCCAGACCACCCTGACGCACTTCTTCGATCAGGTCATGGGCGCCAGCCGTCTGACCGTGGTCGGTGAAGTCGGCGTGACCCACGTCGGTGGCCTGGAAAGCACCTCCGATGTGCGTTACGGCCGTGATCCGGTCTACGGTCCAGGTGAGCTGCCAGCCACTGGCGGCGTCGATACCTGCGCCAACATCCTCAACGCCAGCACCATCAACGGTGCAGGTCCTGGTTCACCGCAGAACAACCGCAGCCGCAATTGCGACAACGAAGGCTTCACCACGGCAACCTCATGGGGCTACCGCGGTCGCGCCATCTGGGAATACAACGACGTGTTTGCCGGTGTGAACCTCAAACCGAACGTGGCCTGGTCCCACGACGTAAGCGGTTACTCCCCTGGCCCTGGCGGCAACTTCGAGGAAGGTCGCAAAGCGGTCAGCCTGGGCGTCGATGCCGAGTACCAGAACACCTACACCGCGAGCCTGGCCTACACCAACTTCTTCGACGGCAAGTACACCACTGTGGACGACCGCGACTTTGTTGCACTCAGCGTCGGCGTGAACTTCTAAGCACTGTATTTTCAGGACGAACACACATATGAAAATAACAAAGAGTCTATTCCAAGCCGGTGTTCTGGGACTTTCGCTGTTGGCGACCAGTGTGATGGCCGCCGTCCCTGCCGCCGAAGCGGACAAGCTGGGCAAGAGCCTGACGCCAATGGGCGCTGAAATGGCCGGCAATGCCGACGGGTCGATCCCGGCCTGGAAGCCACTGCCGAAAAACGCGGGGACCGTGGACAGCAAAGGCTTCCTGTCCAACCCGTTCGCCAGTGAGAAACCGCTGTTCACCATCACGGCGAAGAACGTCGACCAGTACAAGGACAAGCTTGCTCCGGGCCAATACGCGATGTTCAAGCGTTATCCGGAAACCTTCATCATGCCGGTCTACACCTCCCATCGCGGCTCGACCGTGCCGGATGAAGTGTTCGCGTCCATCAAGAAAAACGCCACCAACACCAAGCTGGTATCCGGCGGCAACGGTCTTGAAAACTTCGAAACCGCCGTGCCATTCCCGATTCCGAAGACCGGCGTCGAAGTCATCTGGAACCACATCACCCGGTATCGCGGCGGTAGCGTGACTCGCCTCGTTACCCAGGCGACGCCTCAGCCGAACGGCTCTTTCAGCCTGGTGTACTTCCAGGATCAGTTCGTGTTCCGCGACAAGATGAAGGATTACGATCCAGCGAACCCGGGCAACATCCTGTTCTACTTCAAGCAGAAAGTGACCGCGCCGGCGCGTCTGGCCGGTGGCGTGCTGCTGGTGCACGAAACCCTCGACCAGGTTAAAGAACCGCGCTCGGCGTGGGTCTACAACGCCGGTCAGCGTCGTGTGCGTCGTGCGCCGCAAGTATCCTATGACGGGCCGGGTACTGCTGCCGATGGCCTGCGCACCTCCGACAACCTCGACATGTTCAACGGTGCGCCGGATCGTTACGACTGGAAACTTGAAGGCAAGAAGGAGATGTACATCGCCTCCGACAGCTACAAGATCGACTCGCCGACGCTCAAGTACGCCGACATCATCAAGGCTGGCCACATCAACCAGGACCTGACGCGTTACGAGTTGCGCCGGGTCTGGCATGTGGTCGCGACCCTGAAGGAAGGTCAGCGTCATATCTACGCCAAACGTGATTTCTACATCGACGAAGACACCTGGCAAGCAGCGGTCATCGATCACTACGACGGTCGCGGTCAGCTGTGGCGTGTGGCCGAGGCGCATGCCGAGGACTACTACGACAAGCAAGTGCCGTGGTACGCCCTGGAAGTGCTGTATGACCTGCAATCGGGCCGTTACCTGGCACTGGGCATGAAGAACGAAGAGAAATCGGCATATGACTTCGGTTTTACCGCCACCACCAGCGACTTCACGCCAGCCGCATTGCGTCAGGACGGTGTTCGCTAAGGACTGAGCAGAGGCTGCACCCTCTAGAAACGCCCCGACTGGTTCGGGGCGTTTTTTTTGTGTGTTCATTAAGGTAATGATGCCGATGCCGATGCCGATGCCGATGCCGATGCCGATGCCGATGCCGATGCCAATGCCAATGCCAATGCCAATGCCAATGCCAATGCCAATGCCGATGCCAATGCCAATGCCGATGCCAATGCCAATGCCGATGCCGGTGTAGCAGCTGCCGAGCCTGCGAGGCTGCGTTCGACTGCGCAGCAGTCGCCGAATCTCAAATCGAACGCAGCCTCGCAGGCTCGGCAGCTGCTACAGGGGCAACGTGACTCCCCCAAAGTCGAAACGCTTTGTAGCCTTTTTGTAGTCATTTGTTGCAATAACCTTCATTCCCTCTGCGTTTACCGCTAGTCTGCGGACATCTGCAATGCCGCCATCAGCAATTCAAACAAGAGCCGGCCATGACTGATCTGTCCCCTATCCCGGGCCCTGCAAGCGTTGCCGTCGCGGCACTGGACGGACGTTTTTTCCGCCCCCCGTTGCCCGATGGCCATGTGCTTCGACCTCGTCTTTGCGAGCGCCTGAGTGCAGGTCTCGGTGGCAGGCTGTTGCTGGTCAGTGCACCGGCAGGGTTTGGCAAGAGTTCGCTGGCGGTGGAATTCTGCCAGGGGCTACCGGCTCACTGGCAAAGCCTCTGGCTCGGATTGAGCCAGCGTGACAGTGATCCTGGCCGCTTTCTGGAACGACTGCTCGAAGGCCTTCAAGACTATTTCCCGAAACTCGGTAGCCAGTCACTGGGGCTGCTGAAAATGCGTCAGCGGCATCAACCGTTTGCCTTCGAAGAATGGCTGGACGGTTTGCTCGATGAGTTGGCCGTGCACTTGTTACCGACCGCGCCACTGCTGCTCGTGTTGGACGATTACCATTTGGCCCAAGGGCCGGTGCTTGATCGTTGTCTGCAATTTTTCCTCAATCATCTTCCTGATGGCCTGCTCGTGATGGTCACCAGTCGGCAGCGTCCGGACTGGCATCTGGCGCGCCTGCGGTTGTCGCGGCAACTGCTCGAACTGCACGAACAGGACTTGCGCCTGACCCACGATGAAGCGCTGACGCTCCTCGATCGGCACAGCACGTCCTTGCGTGGCGAAGCGCTGGAGAACCTGATCCAGCGCAGTGAAGGCTGGGTTGCCGGGCTGCGATTCTGGCTGCTGGCCGCTTCGGAAGCGGGTACCGAGGGTGAATTACCCCAGTCCCTGCACGGCGGGGAAGGGTTGATCCGCGACTACTTGCTCGAAGAAGTCATCGATTGCCTGCCCGCCGAAGTGCAGTCATTCCTGTACGACACCGCACCACAAGAACGTTTTTGCAGCGAGCTGTGCGACGCCGTTCGCGAAGCCCATGACAGCGCCGAAATATTGCGTTTTCTGCTGGCCCATCAAGTGTTCCTGGTGCCGCTGGACGAGCACGGACATTGGTACCGCTACCACCATTTGTTTTCCGATCTCTTGCGTACTCGCCCGACCGCACAGGTGATCGTGCCCGCCGCAAGCCTGCATCTGCGCGCCTGTCGCTGGTTCAACGCACAGGGCTTGCTGGATGAGGCCGTGGAGCAGGCGTTGCGCGCCGGGCATCTGGACGTCGCGGCGAACCTGGTACAGAACCTTTCTGAAGAACAACTCCTGGCCGAACAGAACGTCGGCATGCTGCTGCGCTGGAAAATGGACTTGCCCGACAGCCTGCTGATCAGCACCCCTCGACTGATCGTGCTGTACAGCTGGGCGCTGGGGCTGGCCTGCCAACTGGACGCCGCCGAGGAGCTGGCCAGTCACCTGAGTCGCTTCCTGCCGGCCCCCTCGGCCACGGCGCAGAAATCCATGTTGGCGCAATGGCTGGCCTTGAGCGGAATCATCGCCCGTGGGCGCGGCAACCGCGAATTGACCCTGCTGTATTGCACCGAAGCGCTGGAGAGCCTGCCTTCCAAGCGTTACGGCCAGCGATTGATGTGCCTGTCGACCCTGTCCAATCTGGCCATTGCCGATGGCGACCTGTGGCGCGCGCGCGGCCTGAACCGTGACTCTCTGGAGCTGGCGCAACGGGTCGGCAATCCATTGTTCGAGGCGCTGGCCCATTACGACCGCGCCCGGGTGTTGCAGGCGCGAGGTGAGATTCTTCGTGCGCTGGATGAGGTCCGGCAGGGTTTACGACGTTTGCAGGGCTTATCACCGCAACGGCTTTACGCCGTGCGCGCACGATTAACGTTGTACGAAGGGTTTCTGCTCGCCATGCGTCTGCAGCCACAGGCCGCCCGAGTACGCTTGCTGGCCGGGTTGAATGAAGCCCGGGCCTGTCGCGATATCAGCGTGTTGATCGGCCATTGCGTGATTGCCAGGCTTGAAGGCAACAGCGGCGAGTTTGCCAAAGCTTTCGCCGAACTCGCCGAGGCCGAGCGGCTGATGCACATCTGGGACGTGCCGCCGATTTACTACCTGGCGATGATCACCCTGGTCAAATGCGAACTGTGGCTGGCCCAGGGACGCACGGACCTGGCTGAGGCCTGGCTGGCGCGCCTCGGCCAGACCTACAACGGCGAGCAACCCGCAGCACCCCCTGAGTTTCACCCGCAACTGCCGCTGCATATTGAATTGCAGCAGGCCCTGCTGGAAGTCATCCAGGGTCAACCGATGCTGGCCGAGGGGCGATTGAACGCCTTGCTCGAAAATGGTCAGCAGACGGGCCGGCAGATGCTCAGCGTGATGGCGCTGGTTCAGAAGACCGAGATTCTGCTGGCATCCAGCCGAGAGTCTCAGGCCCGGGATTCTTTCGCCCAGTCGCTTGAAGCGGCGAGTGGCGGTGTCCTGCAACCCTTCGAGCGTTTGTTGAGCAAACACCCCGACTGGTTGCGCGAGCAATTGCATCAACACGCAAAAAACGCCGTCACGCTCAGCTTGTCTGAACACTTGCCAGCGGTGGCTGCGCGCATCGTTATCGAGCCTTCGCACTCGTCGTGCGAACAACTCAGTACACGTGAACTCGCCGTGCTCAAACTGATTGCCCAAGGCTGTTCCAACCAGGAAATCAGCGACCAGCTGTTCATCTCCCTGCACACAGTCAAAACCCACGCCAGCCATATCAACAGCAAACTCGGCGTTGAGCGCAGGACGCAGGCGGTGGCGCGGGCGAAGGAATTGGGAGTATTGAGCTAGCGCGTTTCTGAGACGGCGCTAGCGAATGGCTTGATGCAAATGTGCCAAAATTGCCTATTCATGTTTTTCGAGCACGCCCGATGTCACAGATACCGACCCTGATCCGCGAAACTTTCCCCGTCGGCCCTTTGCAGTGCAACTGCACGATCATCGGCGATCCGATCACCAAAAAGGCCATCGTGGTCGATCCGGGTGGCAACCACGAACTGATCCTGGCACGCCTCGACGCCCTCGGACTGAAGGTGGTCAGCATCATTCACACCCATGCGCACCTCGATCACTTCCTGGCCTCTGGTCAGATGAAGGAGAAAACCGGCGCAACCCTGCACCTGCACAAGGAAGATCAATTTCTTTGGGACAATCTGGAGATGCAATGCCAGATGTTCGGTGTTCCCTACACCCCCGTGCCTTCGCCGGATCGCTGGTTGGCCGATGACGAAGAGCTGGCGTGTGGTTGTGGTGTCGCGCTGCACACGCCCGGCCATACGCCGGGCTCCATGAGCTTTTGGTTTTCAGAGGCCAAGCTGCTGATCGCCGGAGATACATTGTTCCGTCGTGGGGTAGGGCGCACGGATCTGTGGGGTGGTGATCAGGCGACCATCGTGCGTTCGATCAAACAGCGTTTGTACACCCTCGACGAAGACGCAACCGTCGTTACCGGTCACGGCCCGGACACACGTTTGGGTGATGAAATGCGCGAGAACCCGTTTGTACGGGCATGACGTCCAGGCAACGGAATTTTTATCGCGGGAAATGATCAAACGCCCGCAAAGGTCCAGCCCGCACAGTACGAATGCTTAAGTCCGTTGCACCACAGAATTCAAAAAGTAGGAGCTCTTCATGTTCACCACGCGTCGTTTGATTATTGTCGCTACTGCCATGGCCATGCTGTCTGGCTGCGCGTCGCCTAACCCGTATGACAACCAGGGTCAGGCTGATGGCGGTTCCACGGGCATGAGCAAAACAGCCAAGTACGGCGGCCTCGGCGCTCTGGCCGGCGCGCTCGCGGGTGCTGCCATTGACCACAACAACCGTGGCAAGGGTGCGCTGATCGGCGCTGCGGTGGTCGGTGCTTCTGCTGCCGGTTACGGTTATTACGCTGATCAGCAAGAGAAGAAACTGCGTGCCAGCATGGCCAACACTGGCGTCGAAGTGCAGCGCCAGGGCGATCAGATCAAGTTGATCATGCCGGGCAACATCACGTTCGCAACCGATTCGGCGAACATCGCTTCGAGCTTCTATCAGCCGTTGAACAACCTGGCGAGCTCATTGAAAGAATTCAGCCAGAACCAGATCGAAATCGTCGGCTACACCGACAGCACCGGCAGCCGTCAGCACAACATGGACCTGTCCCAGCGTCGCGCCCAAAGCGTTGCAACCTACCTGACGTCGCAAGGTGTCAGCGGTGCCAACCTGTCGGCTCGCGGTGCCGGTCCGGATAACCCGATTGCCAGCAACGGCGACGTCAATGGGCGGGCACAGAACCGTCGCGTCGAGGTCAACCTGAAGGCGATTCCGGGTCAGCAATACGGTGGCCAGCAGCAGGGCAACGTTCAGCAATACCCTTAAACACCGCGTAACCCCTGTGGGAGTGAGCCTGCTCGCGATAGCGGTGTATCAGACGAATCCATGTCGCCTGATACACCGCTATCGTCGGAACGCCGCCCGGAGCAGGCTCACTCCCACATTAGATTCCCCTCAACATTCCTAATTCGCCTCTTTCACCGCGCTGAGAAACGCGCAGGTACGCTCCTGCTGCGGGTGTTCGAAGACCTGCGTGGGCGTCCCTTGTTCATGAATCTGGCCCTTGTAGAAGAAACACACCCGATCCGCGAATTCCCGGGCGAACCCCATCTGGTGCGTGACCATCAACATGGTCAGGTTGTGCTCGGTGCCGAGCTTGCGGATCACATTGAGCACTTCTCCGCATAATTCAGGGTCCAGCGCCGATGTCACCTCATCGAACAGCATGACTTTGGGCCGCATCGCCAACGCCCGGGCAATCGCCACCCGCTGTTGCTGGCCACCGGACAGCTGCGAAGGGTAGTGCCCGAGTTTGCTGCCCAACCCCACCAGTTCCAACAAGTCCGCTGCGCGCTCCCGTGCCTCGGCGGGTTTCATGCCGAGCACCTGGACAGGCGCTTCAATGACGTTTTGCAACGCCGTCATGTGCGGGAACAGGTTGAAACTCTGGAACACCATGCCGATCTTGCCGCGCACCCGGCGTATATGCCGGTCATTGGCCGGCACCAACACACCGTTGCGATTGGGCATATGCGTCAATAGGTCATCGTCGATGCGGATCACTCCGTCGTCGATACCTTCCAGCGTCATCAAGACCCGCAACAGCGTGGATTTTCCCGAGCCACTCGGGCCGATGATCGCGACTTTTTCGCCCGGCGTGACGTCGAGGTTCAGGTGGTCGAGCACCGTGAAGTTACCGTAGCTCTTGGTGACGTCCTGGAAGCTGACGATCGGCTTGACCGATGAGGTTGCCTGCATGGCCGGGGTCTCCTGCGGGTGCAGCGAAGTCGCGTTGCCGTGCCGTGAAAAGTCGCTGGGTGTCGAAAGTGGAGAGGTCATTAGCGTAGCTCCAGGCGCACTTCAAGGCGCCGTACCAGATAAGCCAAAGCGATGCTCAGGGCGAGGAAAAACAGACCGACCATGGTGATCGGCTCCAGATAGCGGAAGTTCTCGGAGCCGATGTTCTTGGCTTGCTGCATGATTTCCACCACGGTAATCGCCGACAGCACCGGCGTGTCCTTGAGCATCGCCACCAGGTAGTTGCCCAACGGCGGCAGGATCGGCCGCAGGGCCTGGGGCAAAATGATGTTGCGATAAGCGCTGTAGGGCGCGATGTTCAGCGCCGTTACCGCCTCCCACTGCGCCCGGGGTACGGCGTCGAGACCGCCGCGATACACCTCGGCGATGTAGCAGGCGTAATGCAGGCCGATACCCAGAATCCCGACTTGCATGGCGGTCATGCTGACGCCGTAGTTGGGTAGCACGTAGTAGAGGAAATACACCTGGATCAGCAGCGGCGTGCTGCGGATGAACTCGATCAACCCTGTGGTCGGCCACGACAACCAAACCCTGCGGCTGCGTCGGCCGATGGCCAGGAACAGGCCCAGCACGATGGCGATCAGAAAGCCTATCAGGGTGATGCCTACGGTGTTGAGCGACGCGCGCAGCAAGTCCGGGAGGATTTGCCAGGCGTAGGTCCAGTCGAACAATGTCATGACAGACCTCCCCGCATCCGTCCGCGAGCCAGTCGGCGCTCAAGCGCACGCATGCCCAGGTTGATGGCTTGCGCCATGACGAAATACATCACCAGCGCCAGGCTGAAGATTTCCAGCGTCTGGAAGGTGGCCTGATCCAGTTGCCGAGCCCGGAAGCTCAGGTCGGACAACGTGATCAGCGAGACCAGTGACGTGTTTTTCAGCAGCTCGATCAGCAGGTTGGTACCCGGCGGGATAGCCGCCAGCAGCGCCTGGGGCAGGATGATTCGCCGGAAGCGCTTGTAACCACTGAAGTTCAGCGCCGTCGAGGCTTCATATTGGCCCTTGGGCACCGAGCTGATCGCCCCGCGCATCACTTCGGCCCCATAGGCGCCGATGTGCAGTCCGAGGCCGACGATGGCCACGCTGTAGGAGCTCAATTCGATGTTGAACGGCGGCAGCGGCAGTACAAAAAACAGCCAGAACAGCTGCACGAGCAATGACGTGCCGCGAAACACTTCAATGTAGGCAACGGAAAACCAGCGCAGCGGCCGCCATGGCGACATGCGCCCGAGGGCCGCGAGGATGGCCGCGACAATCGCCAGTATCGAACCGAAGAAGGTCACCTGGAGCGTGACCCAGGCGCCTTGAATCAATAGCGGAAGTAATTCACCCATGGTTTAAACCTGGCCATCCGGATTAAGCAGGGAAAAAGGCATCGCGCCGTGGCGCCATGCCTGTTTCGACTATTGAGCGCAGAGCTCGGCAGCCGTTTTGCTTGTCACGTTGGACTTGTCGAACCCGAAAGGGGCAACCGCCTTCAGGTGCTCTTCGGAGCCCAGCCACTTTTTCAGCTCGGCGTTGACCGCATCACGCAGGTCTTTATCTTCCGGGCGGAAGGCGAGGGCGCCGTAGCCGATATGCGATGGGTCATCCTTGAATTCGGTGACCGCTTCGACTTTCTCGCCCCCCTTGCTGGCCAGACCTTTCATGGTCAACTGAGTGCCCACGGCGGCATCGGCACGCCCGGCGCGCACGGCCTGCAGCTGAGCGGTCGTGTCGGGCACCTGAAGAATCTGCGAGTCTTTCACACCGGAATCCCGGGCATACGCCAGGTTCACCGTGCCGGCCATGATCGCCAGTTTCACGTCAGGGTTTTTGGCGATGTCTTCATAGCTGTGCAGGTTTTTTGGATTGCCTTTAGCCGTCAGCAGAGCGTCCGGCAGCTGATATTGCGGGTCGGTGAACAGCACCTGCTTACATCGTGCGGGCGTGATGTACATGCCTGCCGCAATCACATCGAACCGACCGGCGCGCAGGCCCGGGATCAATGAACCCCACTCGGTCAAAACGCCATCGACTTTTTTGATGCCCATTTTGGCAAAGATTATTTTGGCGATTTCCGGCGACTCACCGGTGACGCTGCCGTCAGTCTCGGTAAAAGCGAACGGGGTTTCGTTGGCATAGCCGACGCGAATGCTGCTGTTCTGTTTGACGGTTTCCAGCGTGCTGGCGGCGTGAGCGCTGGCGGCCAGGCCGAACATCGCGCAAGCCACGAACAGGCGACGCAAAGCATGAGGGGTACCAAAGGGGAAATTGCTCATCGATAAAATCTCCTGTTTCTTGTGGACCCGTCGTCGACGGCTCTGTGGTAGGAGGCAGTGTTACAAGAGCAAAGCGTACAAGGGCCGATTCCATTGATTGGGACACTGCACCGGTACAGATCGATTGATTTTATTGTGGGGGCTTGAGGACAGCCCGTGCATCGACCTTGAACCGAGCATACAAAAGCCCTGCGCATCATTGCATTGCACTAGGACAATTGCTTTGCATGGATTCTCGCGGGATGCTGTCCCGACGAGCACAGACGCGGGTTTGAACGCTGATGGACAAGTGGAAAGCAGCATTGGAAATGGCCCGCAGTGGCGAGTCCAAATACAAGATCCTGGTGCAGGCGATCGCCGACGACATCGAACAGGGTGTCCTGGCCAACGATCAGCGCCTGCCCCCTCAGCGGCACGTGGCCGATGCCATGGGGATCAGCGTGCAGACAGTCACCAATGCCTATAAAGAACTCGAGCGCCAGGGCCTGGTCCGTTGCGAGGTCGGGCGCGGTAGTTTTGTGTCGCGGCGCATGAGCGATCGGGTGGCCACGTATATTCTCGACAGCCCTGAACGGGCACTGGTGGATTTTTCCATCACGCGGATCATGCACACCCGCGAGCATGATTTGTTCTGGCGCGAGACCTGCCGCGAGCTCAGCACCGAAGAAGATCAGCCGTGGATTCACGCGTTCCGCCCGATCGCCGGTTTCGAATCGCACCGCGAAGCGGCCATGCACTGGATTGGGCGCCAGGGACTGAAAGTCGAGCGCGATGACATCCTGATCACCAACGGCGCGGCACACGGGATTTTTCTCGCTCTGGCCTCGCTGGCCGGCCCTGATGATGTGGTGCTCTGCGAAGGGGTCACCGACCACGGTGTGATCGGCAACTCTCAAGTGCTGGGCTTCACCCTCAAGGGGTTGGAGATGGACCGCTATGGGATCGACCCGGAACATTTCGAAGACATGTGCAGCAACGAGCGGATCACCGCGCTGGTGTGCACGCCGAACCTGAACAACCCGACCACCAGCCTGATGCCGGACAGTCGCCGGCGTGAAATCGCCGAGATCGCCCGGCGCTTCGGCGTGCACGTCATCGAAGACGATGTGTACGGCCCCTTGCTGGATGAACAGCGGGCGCCGCCGATCAGTCATTACCTGCCAGAGCTGTCGTTCTACTGCACCAGCATGACCAAGTCGGTGTTGACCGGTTTGCGCATCGGCTACCTCGTGGTGCCCAAACGCCTGGCGTTGCGCACCGAGAGCATTCTGCGGGTGAACAGCTGGATGGCCACGCCGATGGTTTCCGAGATCGCCGCTCGCTGGATTCGCGACGGTCGCGCCGACACGCTGGTGCGCTTGCAACGTAAATTACTGGCCGGGCGCCAGGCGATGATCACCGAATACCTGGAGGACTACGTGCTCGCCCAACACCCCCATGCGTTGAATGCCTGGATCGGCATCCCGCCACATTGGGAGCTCGACAGCCTGGTGCGGGCGCTGCGTCACAAGCACATTGCAGTCACGTCCCCTGACCCGTTCACGGTGCGCGGCACGCCTCGTCCGCGCGCGGTCCGGGTGTGTGTGGGCGCTGAATGCAGCGACGAAGAAATGCGCAATGCGTTGATCGGCATGCGCGAGATTTTTGGTCAGTACCCGCAAATTCACGATTTCTAGACGGAAAAAAGATCGTAAAAAGTTTGTCGGCTAAATTGACCTAGTACATTCATTGCGACAATCCAGCCCTCTTAGACTGCGCCCAACACCTCTGTCGGGATGCGGTCATGTCAGCGCTGCAACTAAACGATATTTACCTCGCTCGCCAGCGAATCGAATCGCTGGTACGGCGTACGCCCATGGAGTATTCCCCGAGCCTTTCGCAGCAGCTGGGCGTAGCGGTTTACCTCAAGCTCGAGTCCCTGCAGATCACCGGCAGTTTCAAATTACGCGGCGCGAGCAATGCCGTGGCGCAACTCAGCGCCGAGCAAAAAGCCTGTGGTGTCGTAGCGGCTTCGACCGGCAATCATGGTCGCGCACTGGCGTATGCCGCTTCCCGGCAAGGCGTGAAGGCGACCATTTGTTTGTCGCATCTCGTGCCGGCGAACAAGGTCCAGGCCATTCGCGATCTCGGGGCGCAGGTGTGCATCGTTGGCCAGTCCCAGGACGATGCCCAGCGCGAAGCCGAACGGATTGCCGGCGCAGAGGGCGCGACGTTGCTGCCGCCTTTTGATCATCCGTCCATCATCGCGGGGCAGGGCACCCTCGGGCTGGAAATCCTCGAACAGCAACCGGACGTGGCGCAGATCCTGGTGCCTTTATCCGGTGGCGGTCTGTTTGCCGGCGTGGCACTGGCCCTTAAAAGCGCCAATCCGCGGATCGTGACCCACGGCATCAGCATGCAGCGCGGCGCGGCCATGCACGCCAGTCTCGCGGCCGGACTCCCGGTGGAAGTTGAAGAGCTGCCGACCCTGGCCGACTCGCTCGGCGGCGGCATCGGTCTGGACAACCGTTACACCTTCGACATGACCCGCGAACGTTGCGATCACCTGCACCTGCTCAGCGAAGCCTCTATCGCCAACGCCATCCGCCATGCCTATCGCGAAGAACGTCTGGTGCTGGAAGGCGCTGCGGCGGTCGGTATCGCCGCGCTGCTCGATGGCCTGATCGAAGCGCGTGGACCGATCGTGGTGGTGGTCAGCGGGCGCAACGTCGACATCGATCAGCACCTGCGTGTCCTCGCCGGCGCCGATGCCTGAACCCAAACAATAACAACTGACGGGAGTACTGCGTCGATGACTGACATCACCTTATTGAGCGAAGCGGACTTGCGCGCCTGTGTAGCGCTGGATCTGCCAAGCATCGACGCCATTGAGCAGGCCTTCGTGCTGCTGGCCACGGCTGCGGTGGCGATGCCGCCAATCCTGCGTCTGGACATCCCCGAGCACAACGGTGAAGTGGATGTGAAGACCGCGTACCTGCCCGGTCTGGAGCGTTTTGCGATTAAGGTCAGCCCGGGATTTTTCGACAACCCGAAACTGGGTCTGCCAAGCCTCAACGGCATGATGATGTTGTTGTCGGCGCGCACTGGTGTGCTGGAAGCCTTGTTGCTGGACAACGGTTACCTGACCGCCGTGCGCACAGCAGCGGCCGGTGCCGTGGCGGCTCGGGCGTTGTCCCGGGCCGACAGCCGCAGCGTGGCGCTGATCGGTGCCGGCGAGCAGGCGGCGTTGCAGCTTCAGGCGTTGCGTCTGGTGCGGCCGATCGAACACGTACGGGTCTGGGCTCGGGACAGCGCCAAGTCCGTCGCCTTCGGTAATGAACTGGCGCGCGACAGCGGTCTGATGGTCACGGCTTGCGCGAGCCTCGACGAGGCGATGGCCGACGTGGATATCGCGATCACCTGTACGCCAAGTCGCGATCCCTTGATTGAGCCCCACCACTTGCGCCCCGGCCTGCACATCACCGCGATGGGCTCGGACGCCGAACACAAAAACGAAATTGCCCCGCAGGTGTTGGCCAGGGTCGATCGCTACGTCGCCGACCGGCTGAGCCAGACACGCCTCCTCGGCGAGTTGCATCACGCTTTGGCGGCTGGTGCCCTTGCCGACGAATCAGGTCTGGTGGAACTGGGGCAAGTGCTGTCCGGCCAGCGCCCCGGTCGAACCGAGGCGTCGCAAATCACCTTGTGCGACCTCACCGGCACCGGAGCCCAGGACACGGCCATGGCCAATCTGGCGTTTGAGCGTGCGCGCTCGGCCGGGAAAGGTTTTCAGTTCGCCAGCTAATCGGTTTTTTCATCCGTGCGTCATTTATCAGAGGGCATGTGCATGTCTCAGATAGTCGTCAATCTCCCGTTCGAACGGGAGGAATACGCCCAGCGTCTGGCCAAGGTTCGCGTGGCCATGCAGGCCCAGGGCATCGAGCTGTTGCTGGTCACTGATCCGTCGAACATGGCCTGGCTGACCGGCTATGACGGTTGGTCGTTTTATGTTCATCAATGCGTGCTGTTGGCGCTCGATGGCGAACCGGTGTGGTTTGGTCGCGGGCAAGACGCCAATGGCGCCAAACGCACGGTGTTCATGCAGCACGAGAACATCGTCGGTTACCCGGATATCTATGTGCAGTCCCGGGAGCGCCATCCCATGGATTACCTGTCCCGGGAGGTCATCAGTGCCCGCGGCTGGGATGCGCTGACCATCGGCGTCGAAATGGACAACTATTACTTCAGTGCCGCCGCTTATCTCTCACTGAAGAAAAACCTGCCACAGGCCCGCCTGATTGACGCAGTGGGGCTGGTGAATTGGCAGCGAGCGATCAAATCGCCCCAGGAAATCGCCTACATGCGCATCGCCGCGCGCATCGTCGAGAGCATGCACGGCCGCATTCTCGAGCGGATAGAACCGGGCATGCGCAAAAACGAACTGGTGGCGGAAATCTACAGCAGCGGCATCCTGGGCGCCGACGGCCATGGCGGTGATTACCCGGCCATCGTGCCGTTGTTGCCGACGGGCGCCGATGCCAGTGCGCCGCACCTGACCTGGGACGATTCGCCCTTCGAAAAAGGTGCCGGTACGTTCTTCGAGATCGCCGGTTGCTACAAACGCTATCACTGCCCGCTGTCTCGCACGATCTACCTGGGCAAGCCACCGCAGCACTTCCTCGACGGTGAAAAAGCCGTGGTCGAAGGCATTGCCGCCGGACTCGAAGCCGCCAAGCCCGGCAATACCACCGGTGATATTGCCGTGGCGTTTTTCAAGGTGCTGGAGAAATTCGGCATCCACAAGGACAGCCGTTGCGGCTACCCGATCGGGATCAGCTATCCGCCTGACTGGGGCGAGCGCACGATGAGCCTGCGGCCCGGCGACAACAGCGTGCTGCAACCGGGCATGACCTTCCACTTCATGCCGGGCCTGTGGATGGACGATTGGGGGCTGGAAATTACCGAAAGCATTCTGATCACCGAGACCGGCGTCGAAACCCTGTGCAACGTGCCTCGCCAACTGTTCGTGAAGGATTGAGCCATGAGCGAATTGCCTGATAACCCGATCAGCGCCACGGTGGATTTTGCCCGTGAAGGGGTGCAGCACGGGTTTCTCAAACTGCCGTACTCCCGGGACGATTCAGCCTGGGGTGCGGTCATGATTCCCGTCACCGTAATTCAGCGCGGCAAGGGGCCGACCGCGTTGCTCAGTGGCGGCAACCACGGTGACGAATACGAAGGCCCGGTCGCACTGAGCAAGCTCGCGCAAGGCCTGACGGCGGCCGAGGTGACGGGCAGGGTGATCATCGTCCCGTTCATGAACACGCCTGCGTTTCATGCCGGGCGACGGACGTCGCCGATCGACAAGGGCAACCTGAATCGCAGTTTTCCCGGTAAACCGGATGGCTCGGTGACCGAGAAAATCGCTGATTACTTCAACCGCACTTTGTTGCCGCTGGCGGATATCGTGCTGGACATTCATTCGGGTGGCCGCACCCTGGATTTCCTGCCGTTCGCCGCGTGTCATGTGCTGCCGGACAAGCACCAGCAAACTCAATGCGAAGCCGGCATGCGTGCATTCAATGCGCCGTACAGCATGCGAATGCTGGAGCTGGATGCGGGGTCGATGTACGACACCGCCGCCGAGAGGCAGGGCAAGGTATTTGTCACGACCGAGTTGGGCGGCGGTGGTTCTTCCAGCGCCCGCAGTGTGGCCATTGCCGAGCGCGGGGTGCGCAATCTGCTGGTGCATGCTGGGATTCTTCAAGGTGAAGTACAGGCCCGGGAATCGATCATGCTCGACATGCCCGACGCCGATTGTTTCATAGCCAGCGAGCATGACGGTCTGCTGGAAATGTGCCGCGACCTGGGTGACAACGTGAGCCAAGGTGAACTGATTGCCCGTGTGTACGACGCCACCCGCACAGGTGTGGCGCCGGTGGAATACCGTGCGGCCCGCAGTGGCTTGTTGGCGGCGCGGCATTTTCCGGGGTTGGTGAGGTGCGGCGATACCATTGCGGTCATCGCCGAAGTGCTGAACTGACACACTCCCACAGGCCCCTCATCGCACTGGAGATCTCCGCCCCATGCACAAACTCGACCGCTACGACCTGAAAATCCTGCGGATCCTCGCTGAGGACGGGCGTATCACCAAGTCGAGCCTGGCCGACGCGATCAATCTGTCGGTGACCCCTGCGTGGGAGCGGGTGCGCAAACTCGAAGCGTTGGGCTTGATCAAAGGCTACAGGGCGCAGATCGACTGGAACGCGGTGTTCAAAAGTCAGCAGGTCCTGGTGGAAATCACCCTGGCCCGCCACACCGCCCAGGATATGCGGCGTTTCGAGCAGCGCATGAACGAGGCCGTCGAAGTGGCGTTCTGTTACGCCACCGGCGGCGGTGTCGATTACATGGCGATGATCCAGTCGCCGGACATCGACCATTACCAGCGTTTTATCGACCAGTTACTACTTGATGACCTGGGTATCGAACGCTACTTCACCTACATCGTCACCAAAACCATCAAGACCGCTGGCGCCTTGCCGGCCGAGCTGGCGCAAGAAACCTGAAGCATCCGCGGCTCTACTGTAGGAGCGAGCCTGCTCGCGATAGCGGTGTGTCAGTCATTGTGGATGTTGTCTGTCACACCTCTATCGCGAGCAGGCTCACTCCCACAGTGACTACCTGGTGATTCTGTCGATGCAGTTTTTCACCGCAAAAAGCCTCTGTTTGCCCGCGTTCAATCAGAAAAAACCACCTGCCACACCCCGTCAAACGCCAAATCATTCATGCCACCCAGTCCTACCATGGGTTCACGCACACGGTTTGGAGTAACCGCCATGACATTCAAACATCCGCTGCTGTTCAAGGCCCTCTGCTACATCGATGGCCATTGGGTCCACAGTGACAGCGGCCAGAGCATTGCCGTGAACAATCCTGCTGATGGGCAGTTGATCGGACATGTGCCGATGCTGGATCAGCCGCAAATCGTCGCCGCCGTTGACGCGGCACACCGGGCCTTTGCTTTCTGGCGCGAACAGAGCCTCGATGCCCGAGGCGCCATTCTGCGGCGTTGGGCGGCTCTGATGATCGAGCATCAGGATGACCTCGCTCGCATCCTCAGCCTGGAACAGGGCAAACCTCTAGCCGAATCCCGCGGCGAGATCGCTTATGCCGCCAGTTTCATTCCGTGGTTCGCCGAAGAAGCGCGGCGGTTGTACGGGCAGAACATCCCCAGCCATATTCCCGGTGCACACTTGGGCACGATCAAGGAACCGGTGGGCGTTTGTGCGCTGCTGACCCCGTGGAATTTCCCCTCGGCGATGATCACCCGCAAAGCCGCCGCCGCACTGGCAGCGGGCTGCACCGTGGTGATCAAACCCGCCCATGAAACCCCCTATTCGGCATTCGCACTGGCGCAGTTGGCCGAGGAGGCGGGCTTCCCGGCAGGCGTTTTCAACGTGGTGCTGGGCGAGCCGCAAATGGCGATGCAAACCCTGGTTGAAGACAGCCGTGTGCGCTCGGTGAGTTTCACCGGCTCGACCCGTGTCGGTAAGTTGGTCCTGCAAGCGGCGGCTCAGGATGTGAAAAAAGTTTCGCTGGAACTGGGCGGCAACGCGCCATTCATTGTGTGCGCCGATGCCGATCTGGAGTTGGCGGTGAAAGTCGCGGTGCAGGCCAAGTTCCAGACCTCCGGACAGGATTGCTGCGCCGCCAACCGGATCATGGTCGAGCGCTCGGTCTATCCCGCGTTCCTCAGTCGCTTCGCCGCCGCTGTGCGCGAGTTGAAGGTTGGGCCGGCGATGGTCGGCGCTCAAGAGCAAAGCGTCGATATCGGCCCTTTGATGCATCAGGCCGCGTTCGATGTCACCGCCGAGCGCGTTGCGGACGCCCTGCAACTCGGTGCCCGGCGTCTGGTCGGTGGCGAGGCGCATGCACTCGGTGGCCTTTTCTATCAACCGACGGTGCTGGCCGATGTCACGCCGCAGATGCGGATCTACCGCGAAGAAAATTTTGCGCCGATTGCCGGGGTCATGCCGTTCGACACCCTCGAACAGGCGATCGAAATGGCCAACGACACCGAATACGGACTGGCCGCCTACATTTGCTCCAACCGTCTGGACCTGATTTACCCGCTGATTCGCCGCCTCGATCACGCCATGGTCGCGGTCAACGGCGTCAAGTTTACCGGCCATCCGATCCCGTTCGGTGGCATGAAATCCTCGGGATTGGGCCGCGAAGGTGGCTCCGAGGGCTTCGAAGCCTTTGTCGAAACCAAATATTTTTGCCTGCACCATCAAGGTCAGTTCTAAAGCCAATTCTCAGGAGACATGCCATGAACCAGGAAATCGATAAGCTGTTCGAACAAGATCGCGCGCACTTCATGCACCCGTCCACCCACGCCCATGATCACGCCAGCGGGGCGCTCAAGGGGCGCATCATCAAGAGTGCGTCGGGTATCCGTATTCGCGACCATGAGGGCCGCGAATTCATTGATGCCTTTGCCGGCCTGTACTGCGTGAATATCGGGTACGGCCGCACCGAAGTCGCTGACGCGATCTATAAGCAGGCCAAGGAGCTTGCTTACTATCACACCTATGTCGGGCATTCGACCGAGGCGATTATCGAGCTGTCGAGCCGCATCATGGACTGGGCGCCCGAAGGCATGAAGAAGGTCTATTACGGCCTGTCCGGTTCCGACGCCAACGAAACCCAGATCAAGTTGGTGCGTTACTACAACAACGTACTGGGACGCCCGCAGAAGAAGAAAATCATCTCCCGTGATCGTGGCTACCACGGCTCGGGCATCATGACCGGCAGCCTGACGGGCCTGCCGACCTTTCATCAACATTTCGACCTGCCGTCCGAAGGCATCAAACACACGGTTTGCCCGCACTGGTACCGCAAGGCGCCCACCGGCATGGATGAAGTCGCGTTCGTGCGTTACTGCGCCGACGAGCTGGAAAAAATGATCCTGGCTGAAGGGCCGGACACGGTGGCCGCCTTTATCGGTGAACCGCTGATGGGCACTGGCGGCATCATCGTCCCACCGGCCGGTTACTGGTCGGCGATTCAAGCGGTGCTCAATAAATACGACGTCCTGCTGATTGCCGACGAAGTGGTGTGTGCTTTTGGTCGCCTGGGTTCAAAGATGGGCAGTCAGCGTTACGGAATGCGTCCGGACCTGATCACCACTGCCAAGGGGCTGACTAGCGCTTATGCGCCATTGTCGGCGGTGATCGTTGGCGAAAAAGTGTGGGATGTGATTGAAAAGGCGTCCGAGTCCCAAGGTGCCATGGGGCATGGCTGGACGTATTCCGGTCACCCGATCTGTGCGGCAGCGGCGCTGGCCAACCTCGATATTCTCGAACGGGAAAACCTGACAGAGAACGCCGAAAAAGTCGGCAGCTACCTGAACCGTCGTCTGCGTGAAGTCCTGGAAGGTCATCCGCTGGTGGGTGAGGTGCGGGGTGATGGCATGCTGGCCGCCGTCGAGTTCATGGCCGATCGTGAGCAACGCACGCCGTTCGACGCCGCGTTGAAGGTTGGGCCAAAGGTGTCAGCGGCGTGTCTGGAGCGCGGAATGATCGCCCGGGCGATGCCTCACGGCGACATCCTGGGCTTTGCGCCGCCGTTGATTCTGACGGAGGAGGAGGCTGATCTGATTGTCGACATCACCAAAGGTGCGGTTGATCAGGTGGCCAGTGAGGTGTTGGGCTAAATGAGTTCTGCCTGAACGTCTTGTATCGACGGTTCGGGCCCCATCGCTGGCAAGCCCGCTCCCACAGGGTTTATGTCGGTCACACAATAGTGGTCATCCACAAAAAACTGTGGGAGCGGGCTTGCCCGCGATGAGGCCCTGTCAGTCACCCTGAAACCATCAACCACAAAAAAGCCCCCGGACAATCACTCATCCGGGGGCTTTTTCATGTCGCGCGAAACCTGATTACTTCTTCAGGCCGTAATGCTCATCGAGCATACCCGGTGCGTTCGGGGCTTTGGGGGCGTAGTCGCGAGGCGGCTCCTGATTGCGCGGTGGCGTCAGGCGTTCCCGTGGGGCCTGGCCTGCATCAGCATGCAGGGCGGCCAGCAAGCGTTGGCGAGTCTGCTCGTCCAGGGCCAGGCGATTGGCGCCCTCGGCGAGATGATCCTGCACTTCCTGGTAGCTCTGAGTGAGCTTCTTGACCAGGGTTGCAGTGCTATTGAAGTGGGTCACCACCTCGTTCTGATAACTGTCGAAACGTTCCTGAATGTCATCCAGCTGACGTTGCGTGCTACTAGGAGCGGCATTCGGCACCAGGCGAGCGATCAGGAATCCAACGGCGACACCCACAACCAGGGCAAGAGTCGGCAACAACCAAACTAAGAGCGAGTGTTCCACGAGTCCTTCCTCTATAAACGGCTTTGCTTTACGTTAACGGCTCGAACCTGCGCTGTATACCGCGATTCACTCGCAATAGATTGGCACAGACAATTTGCTAGACGAGTCGACCCGATTCGAGGTCACGGAGTTCCTTCCTTGCTTATGCGCGAAACCCCTGTAGTGATTGATGGCCCCGTCGGCCAACTGGAAGCACTTTACCTGAACAGCGACGCGCCTCGGGGCCTGGCGTTGATCTGCCATCCCAACCCGGTGCAGGGCGGCACCATGCTCAACAAAGTGGTCTCGACCCTGCAGCGCACCGCGCGCGACGCCGGTTTGATCACCTTGCGCTTCAA
This sequence comes from Pseudomonas sp. p50(2008), assembly GCF_015351605.1. Taxonomy (NCBI): domain Bacteria; kingdom Pseudomonadati; phylum Pseudomonadota; class Gammaproteobacteria; order Pseudomonadales; family Pseudomonadaceae; genus Pseudomonas; species Pseudomonas sp. p50(2008). The sequence continues at coordinate 312,542 of NZ_JACMYF010000007.1, read as the reverse complement.
CTATCGCGGCGTCGGCGCCAGCGAAGGCGCCCATGACATGGGCACTGGCGAAGTCGACGATGCACAGGCTGTCGCCGAATGGTTGCGCGCCAGACACCCCGATCTTCCCTTGACCCTGTTCGGATTCTCCTTCGGCGGTTTTGTTGCGGCAAGTCTCGGCGGACGCCTGGAAGCCAAGGGTGAGCCGCTCAAGCATGTGTTCATGATCGCGCCAGCGGTCATGCGCCTGGGCGATCAGGATCAACTGCCACAACAGGGTGAACTGACCCTGATTCAGCCGGAAACCGACGAAGTGATCGATCCGCAGTTGGTCTATGACTGGTCCGGGAACCTTGAACGTCCCCATGAGCTGCTGAAAGTGGCAGAATGCGGACACTTTTTTCATGGCAAGCTGACTGATCTCAAGGATCTGATCCTGCCGCGTCTTTCGAATTGATTGCAGTCTGACAAGCGATTACCCATGACGACTCGTACCCGTATCCTCACCGGCATTACCACCACCGGCACGCCGCACCTGGGCAACTATGCCGGCGCTATCCGTCCGGCAATCCTTGCCAGCCGTGACAGCAATGCCGATTCGTTCTACTTCCTGGCCGACTATCACGCCCTGATCAAATGCGATGACCCGCTGCGCATCCAGCGCTCGCGTCTGGAAATCGCCGCGACCTGGCTGGCCGGTGGCCTCGATGTGGACCGCGTGACGTTTTATCGCCAGTCTGATATCCCGGAAATCCCCGAGCTGACCTGGCTGCTGACCTGCGTTGCCGCCAAGGGCCTACTCAATCGCGCCCACGCCTACAAGGCGTCGGTGGACAAGAATGTCGAGACCGGTGAAGACCCGGACGCCGGTATCACCATGGGCTTGTACAGCTACCCGGTGCTAATGGCTGCGGACATCCTGATGTTCAACGCCCATAAGGTGCCGGTCGGTCGTGACCAGATCCAGCACGTGGAAATGGCGCGGGACATCGGCCAGCGCTTCAACCACTTGTTTGGCCAGGGCAAAGAGTTCTTCACCATGCCTGAGGCGCTGATCGAAGAAAGCGTCGCCACGCTGCCAGGCCTCGACGGTCGCAAGATGTCGAAAAGCTACGACAACACCATTCCGTTGTTCAGCAGCGCCAAGGAAATGAAGGACGCGATCTCGCGGATCGTCACCGACTCCCGCGCGCCAGGCGAAGCAAAAGATCCGGACAACTCTCACCTGTTCACCCTGTTCCAGGCGTTTGCCACACCGGTGCAGTCTGATGAGTTTCGTAGTGAGCTGTTGCAGGGCCTGGGCTGGGGCGAGGCGAAGAATCGTCTGTTTCAGCTGCTCGACAGCGAACTGGGCGAGTCCCGCGAGCGCTATCACCAACTGATCGAGCGCCCGGCCGACCTGGAAGACATCCTGCAGATCGGTGCCAAAAAGGCCCGCTCCGTGGCGACGCCATTCCTCCAGGAACTGCGCGAAGCGGTAGGCCTGCGTTCATTCGTCGCTCAGACGCAGGTGGCTGCCAGTACCAAGAAAAAAGCCGCGAAAGCCGCGCGTTTCGTCAGTTTCCGTGAGGAGGACGGCAGCTTCCGCTTCCGTCTCCTGGCGGCCGATGGCGAACAACTGCTCTTGTCGCGCAACTTTGCCGACGGCAAAACCGCGGGCCAGGTGACCAAGCAGCTGCAAGCGGGCCAACCTCTGGACGTGCGCAGCGAAGACCTGAGCTTCAGTGTCTGGCTGGAAGGCGAGTGCGTTGCCGACAGTGCAGTGTTCGCGGACAGCGCCGCCCGTGACGTCGCCATCGACGCCCTGCGCGTTGCCCTGACGCCGGTTCAGGAATAAAACAACGGCTCGGTCCGACTAAGGGCCGATTGCCATTCCCACGGGCCATCGCTACAGTGACGGCCCGTTTTTGTTGCCTTGCTAACGAATTATGACGCCCCTAGAACGATATCAAGCTGATCTGAAACGCCCGGAATTCTTCCATGACGCCGCGCAGGAAAATGCTGTGCGTCATTTGCAGCGCCTGTATGACGATCTGGTCGCAGCCCAGCAGAACAAACCAGGCCTGTTCGGCAAACTGTTTGGCAAAAAAGACCAGGCCCCGGTAAAGGGCGTGTACTTCTGGGGCGGCGTGGGTCGCGGCAAGACCTACCTGGTCGACACCTTCTTCGAAGCGCTGCCTTTCAAGGAAAAGACCCGGACTCACTTCCACCGCTTCATGAAGCGCGTGCACGAAGAAATGAAGACCCTCGGCGGCGAGAAAAACCCGCTGACCATCATCGCCAAGCGTTTTTCCGACGAATCGCGTGTGATCTGCTTCGACGAATTCTTCGTCTCCGACATCACCGACGCGATGATCCTCGGCACGCTGATGGAAGAACTGTTCAAGAACGGCGTAACGCTGGTCGCGACCTCGAACATCGTGCCGGACGGCCTGTACAAGGACGGCCTGCAACGTGCGCGTTTCCTGCCGGCCATCGCGCTGATCAAACAGAACACCGAGATCGTCAACGTCGACAGTGGCGTCGATTATCGTCTGCGTCACCTCGAGCAAGCGGAACTGTTCCACTTCCCGCTGGACGAAGCGTCCCACGAAAGCCTGCGCAAAAGCTTCCGGGCCCTGACGCCGGAGTGCACCGCAGCGATCGAAAACGACGTCCTGATGATCGAAAACCGCGAAATTCGCGCGCTGCGTACGTGCGACGACGTGGCCTGGTTCGACTTCCGCGAACTGTGCGACGGTCCGCGCAGCCAGAACGACTACATCGAACTGGGCAAGATCTTCCACGCCGTGCTGCTCAGCGGTGTCGAGCAGATGAGCGTCACCACCGACGACATCGCCCGACGCTTCATCAACATGGTCGACGAGTTCTACGACCGTAACGTGAAGTTGATCATTTCTGCCGAAGTCGAACTCAAGGATCTCTACACCGGCGGTCGCCTGAACTTCGAGTTCCAACGGACCTTGAGTCGCTTGCTGGAAATGCAATCTCACGAATTCCTGTCTCGGGCACACAAGCCGTAGGCACATTCGGAGAACAAAAAAGGGCCTGCATTTGCAGGCCCTTTTTTCGTACACCGCAGATCTCCTTTGAAAGTATTAGTCCTGAGCTAGAAACACCCCCAAATCATCCTGCCGCCCGCCACCCACCAGCAACCACAGCAGGATTCGGGCTTTGCGCGGACAGAGAAATCCCGCCATCACTGCACCTCGACGTATCAAATCCATTTCGCTGCCGATGAAGCCATAAGAGCTTTGAGCGGTAGGGCCGGATCCGGTACGGGTCGCAATGATCACGGGAATTTTCTTCGCGATTTTTTCGACTGCGTCAGCCCACTTTTCTGACACGTGACCGGCTCCAAATCCGGCAATCACCAGCCCGTCGTAACCCAATTCGAGGATGTTCTCCAACAACAGGGAATCGGCGGACAGCGTACTTTCCAGCAGGGCAATTTCCTGGGATGTCTGCTGCGGCAAAGGTAATGGTTTCCTGCGAGGCGGTTCGCGTAGATAGTGGACTGTTCCCTCCAGCAGCATTCCGGAGGGGCCAACCATTGGCGATGAAAACGCCTGTAACGCCAATGAATCGGTTTTACGTACGGTCGTCCCGTGGTGAATCTCTGCGCCCATCACCACCTGGACGCCTCTGCGCCGACTGTTTTTCGCCAGTGCAACCCGGCTGGCATCCAACAGATTCGCTGGACCGTCCGCGCCCACTTGTCCGGCCGAGCGCATGGCGCCAGTCAGTACCAGCGGCGCGTCGTGGTTCCACAGGTAATCAAAGAATGCGGCCGTCTCTTCCAGGGTGTCGGTGCCCTGAGTGATGACAACGCCAACAGCACCTTGCTCAACCTGATAGTTTGCCCATGAAAGTACGCTCAGCAGAAACTCAAAGTTCAACGAAGCGCTGGGCATCAGCCCCAGCGTTTCTACCGTCACCCGAGCCATGTTTGTGAGTTCCGGCACCAAGGCCAGAAGGCTTTCACCACTGACTGTCGGTATAACGCCTTCACCCGCATGCCTGGCTTGCATGCTCACGGTGCCGCCTAAAGCCGCAATGGCCAGTTTGGGCAGGTCCATGTTGTACCTCGCTTGGTGGTGACAAAAAAACGGGCTGCACTCACCAGTACAGCCCGATGTTCGCTTCAGTTGGATATCAGGAACCCGATAAACGGGATGATCAGCAGCGTACTGATGGCCATGGAGAGGACATTGCCGATGTAGGGGTGCATATCCTTCGGTACTCTCTTGGCGATGGCGTGTGCCAGTGGCGGGGCGATCAGTGCGCCCAGCAGTGCGCTCGTGACGATGACCTGCCAACTACCGCCATAGGTAAGGACCGCGGCCGGCACGACTGACACCAGTGGAACGTAGGTGGGGTACCAACCAAGATGCATCCAGTGTCGACGCCAGATCACCACGCCTATGGCTGAAGTCAGCGCCTGGGCGCCGATGAGTTGAGGCAGCAAGCCCGAGCCGTAGACCGGACTCATGGGGTTAAGTGTGTAGGCCAGAAGGGCTCCCAGCAAAAGGCCGATGCTCGCCAGTTCATTGCCGAAGAACGGCGCTTCTGAAAAGTCTGCCAATACACGGCGCAGGCTCCAGATAATTCCGTAATCGGGCTTATTTGCCTTGGCAGGTTCTACCGGGGGCGTGGCGGTTTCATTTACCGCTGGCGTAGAAGTGTCCTTCACGAGGATCGGCACGTAACGGCAGAGCAGGAAAGCCAGGACGCTGGCAACCGCCATGCCTGTGACATTGCCGATCACGGCTGGCAATCCCAGAGGATTGCAGACGTAGTTCACTATCAGCAAACACAGGGGGGTTACCAGTGCGGCACCCATGATTGCGCCATTGATCGTGACCTTCCAGCCCCCTCCAAACATCAGCACCATCGCCGCTGGCAACGATACAAATGCAGCAAATGTGGGCTGCCAACTGGTCGCCGTAACCGTCCAGCCCCACAGAAGGTTGCTTAGCAGCAAGCCAAGCAGGGAGCTGGTCACCAGCCATGGCCAGAGCCCGCTGCCGTAAGAGATGGCAAACCCTTGCCAGCGCTTCCCCGTCCGATTGGCCCAATACGCCAGATAGGCACCCGCCAATAGCCCAATGGACGCGAACTCGTGTTTGTAGAAAGCAACTTCGCTGATGTCCCCCAAAACCCAGCGCAACCAGGCACTGGGGTCGGGGAGGGAGGAGACCATGTGCGTGTAGTCTGGCCAATGGGCTGACCAGGAAGAGCGGTAGGTGAATGAAAGCCAGGCAATCAGTAGCCCCATGCCGATCAACAGCACGAGAATTGACGTATCAAGCGTTCTGCGGGCGAGCGAATCCGCCCGAGGAGAATCGGTTTGAGAGTCCATGATGAGGTTCCCCTGATTAGCGCGGCAGGGCGGGGTGCTGGGTGTAACCGAGCATCTGATCGAACAGATCGGTACGCCGATCGCGATGCAGATCGTTCAGGTTGTTCCAGATGGGGGCGCTGCGAGCACTGGTCAGGTCTATGTCGGCGAACAGTATTTCCTGTTTGTCTGCCGAGGCCACGGCGCCCATCGGCCAGCCATTGGTGCCGGCAATCAACGAGCAACCGAGATAACGTGCGCCTCGCTCTTCGCCGATACGGCTCGCCGCCGCAATGAACACATTGTTGACGTGCGCTGCCGTCATCGTCAGGTAGGAAGCCATGCACTTGCCGGCATCATCGAACAGCGGCGGCGGTGTCCAGACCCAGTTGTTCAGGCTGCAAATGATATCCGCGCCTTGCTGGGCAAGGATGCGGGGCACTTCCGGGAACCAGATGTCCCAGCAGATCAACAAGCCGATGCGACCGATCGGCGTATCGAACACCGGAAAGCCCGTGTCACCCGGCGTGAACCAAAGTTTCTCCAGGTTCCATAAATGAGCTTTCCGATACTTCCCGATAAAACCTTCCGGGCCCAAGAGGACGGCGGTGTTGAAGAGCCGCATACCGTCTCGCTCGGTCAATCCCGCCACCAGGTAAACGTTGTGTTCCCTGGCGAAATTTGTCCAGCTCAGAACACTTGGCCCGTCGGGAACTGCTTCGGCATGTTCGAAAGCGTCCTGTCGGTTGGTGAAAAAATAGCCTGTATTGGACAGCTCGGGCAGCACGATGAGATTTGCACCCCCTTGAACGGCTTCTAAAGCCAATTCGAGGCTGCAACACAGATTGCCTTCCCGGTTGTTCATTCCGACTTGTGGATCGAATTGCACGACTGCTACACGAACAGGACTTGTTGATTCGCTCATTTCGAATGACCTCGTTTTTATTGTTCTTCAACCCGTTTAGTTGTGCGTTTATTAGGGGTTTAAGATGGCAGTGAGCGAAAGTCAGCCGTTTCCGTTTTGGGTGTAGTCCTTATCCCAAGATGACCAATGCGAGCCCATACGTGACCCGCATTGGCGCTTGAGCGGAAAATCGAGGTCAGTTCCTGAGCTTGTATTCCGGATAGTCAGCCATGGAGAAACCGCCATTGAAGGTGGCTTGAGTTTTGTTACAGATATGAATGACGGCGTCGACAGCGCCTCGGAAGCAAGGCTCTGTCCAGCCGGCGTCGACGGAAAAAGACTCACCAGAAAGGTAGAGGCCGGAGCACGCGGAGTAGTCCCGATTGTATTTCATTAAGCTGACGGCATCGTAATAGGTGCCTGGTCGGTACAACTTTGCACAACCCAATGCATTTTTATCGTTCATCCAGCGTTGCACCACCGCTTGCTCGATTCCGATGTACGGGGAGATTCTTTCTTGAATGTTGGCGGAGTTCATGAGTATTCGATCAAGTTCTTTCACGCACTTCTTGATCAGTTCTTTGTCCGAGAATAAGCACAGTTTGGTGGCGTCGTCTTCCCATGTGTAACTCAACAGAATGCAATCGTAGCTATAGTTGCTGTTGTAACGGTAGGTGTATACGTCATGAATGAAGCTGTCGGTGACGATCACTTGAGGGATTTTCGTGTTGTTGGATAAAAATGATCGTTTGAGAGGCGCGAAAACTTTGCAGCTTGTTTCCCAATGTGCGGTTTTATAAGCATTGATGATTCCAAAAGGAAGCATGGACGGGTTGAAGTTTTTAAGGGTTATGCGGGTTTCCAGCAGCCACGAGGGGAGGGTCACAATGACGGAATCAAAGTCATCGGATAACTCCTCGGACTCTTCGGCATCGCTGGATTTCCAGTTGTAGTAGACGCGTGTTTTTTGATTATCGAGCTTCACGAGTTGGGTGACGGAAGAATCTGTCAGGAAGCCGTCAGTTCTTTCAAGACTGTGTTCGTAAACGGACTTTCCCGTCTCGACGGTTTTGATGAAAAAAAGACATTCCGCAAGGGCGGCGAGCCCGATATACCGAGGCCTGGAAAATTCCTGTCCCTTTGAATCGTAAACCGCACTGGCGCGTAGAAGGGGCGAATTTATCGGGTTGCCCGCCGTATCGACACGGCCGAGGACCAATTGCAATTGGCTGCTGAAACCAAAGATTGCTGTGCGTAGGGGATAAAGGCTGCACACGTCATAAAACGCCCCCCAACTCCCGTCGCCGATGCCTATCGCATAAAAGATTGCAGATTCGTCCGGTGACATGCCCATTCCGCCGAAGTCTCCGGGGCTGCGTTCATCCCAGGACTCGATGGATGGCATGCTGACGAGGTCACGAAAAGAGATACTTTCGTACTTGTTGACGATGGCAGCCCACATTGCCTCCCATTTCTGACTGCCATATACCTCTGCTACATGACGCGTCATTCGATCGGCAAACGTCTTCCACTTCGTGTTGACCTTCTGTAGTTCCTCGCCGGGAGGCGGCGTCGTACCGTCAGTATTTTTCCATATCAGCATGTGAGGTGCAGGCCCGCCCGCCATGGTGCCTTCTCGGAGATAGATGCCCGTCGAAGTGACCCATTGGCTGCCCGGGTTGGCGAAATCGGAAATGGCCAGGTCGAACTCGTTGGCGTAGTAAGCCATCAAGGATCGACCTTCTTTTGGAGGCTCGTCCGCGGTATTGAAAAATGGCATGCGCATCGCACCCATCTCGAAAGGTGTATGACTTGCTGCCGAGCCAGGGCTGCCCGGCAACGTGAGGTGCCTTCCACCAATGCGTTTTGATTGCTCAATAAGCGTTATGTGAGTGAAGCCGCAACGGTAAAGTTCTCGGGCTGCGGTGAGCCCAGTAATGCCTGCGCCGATAATACAAATTTTGTGCTCTGGACTCTTTGCTCGGGCGATGCCGTTTTCCTGTTCTACCAGTGTTCGGTAGTCAAAGCATAAATCCGGTGGATTTGGAAAGCGCGCAGACCATTGTGTTGTTAACGAGCGTTTTTTGCGGGTGATGCTTTTGGCGATAGAGGAGGGGTAGTTGTAACTGGAGCCGATAGTCATCGTTGATCTTCCCTGATGTATTAACGAGGGAGGATCTTGAATGGGTACCAGGGTTTTGCACGTCAGCCAAGTCGGACGATAGCCCGCTCTTTATTCTCCTTTAAATGTGGGAAAGGAGAATAGAGAGCCTTGATACTTGTAGGAGCAAGCGATGCGGCGACCCGACTTTCCCGCGACTTTAGTTGCGCGGCGTATCGGCAAAAGACGAGTCTTCGTTCATCGCCAGCAAACTGTGCTCCTACAGGGGGTAATGGTTTATGCAGCTTGCTGGAATTGCTGCCGATACTGGTTTGGCGACAATTCAGTGTGCTGGCGAAACAACCGCGCGAAGAAGCTCGCATCGTCGTAACCCACTTCGTAACTGATGGTCTTGATGCTTTTGCGACTGGCGGAGAGCAATCCCTTGGCGGTTTCAATGCGTAGGCGTTGCAAGTAGTGCAGCGGCTTGTCGCCAGTGGCGGTCTGGAAGCGGCGCATGAAATTGCGGATGCTCATGCCGTGTTCGCGAGCGACGTCTTCAAAGCGGAATTTGTCGGCGAAATGTTCTTCGAGCCAGTGCTGGATCTGCAGGATGATCACGTCCTGATGCAGCTTTTGACCGCCGAACCCGATTCGTCCGGGGGAATAGCTGCGTTGCACTTCATAGAGGATATCGCGGGCCACGGCTTGCGACACGTTGGCGCCGCAGAAGCGTTCTATGAGGTAGATGTAGAGGTCGCAGGCCGAGGTGGTGCCGCCTGCGCAGTACAGGTTGTCCGCGTCGGTAAGGTGTTTGTCCTGATTGAGCTGCACTTTCGGGAAGCGCTCGGCAAAGGCATTGAAGAAACGCCAGTAAGTGGTCGCTTCCTTGCCGTCGAGCAGACCGGCTTCGGCGAGCCAGAACACGCCAGTGGCCTCACCACATAGAACAGCCCCACGGGCATGTTGCTGGCGCAGCCAGGGCAGCACTTGAGGATAACGTTGGCAGAGCGTTTCGAAATCGTCCCAGAAAGCTGGAAGGATGATGATGTCAGCGTTTTCCAGGCCGCCATCCACCGGCATGATCACATCACTGAAGCTGTTTACCGGCTTGCCATCGGGGCTGACCAGGCGGGTTTCGAACGCCGGGACCAGGCCGTGGCCGAGTTGTTTGCCGTAACGCAGGCTGGCGAGGTGAAAAAAATCCTTGGCTTGCATGAGGGTGGAAGCGAAAACCCGGTCGATCGCCAGGATGCAGACGCGCCGTAAAGGCGTGGAGGCTCGGTTAGACATAATTCAACTTTATTCTTATAGGGGAAAGTGGTCACGAGACGGCTGGATCGTCTTATTTTTTGTCTGATGTGTCCAGTGTCCTGTATCGGAAGCGGGGCTTAGTCTCTTGAGCTACATCCTTCTAATAAAAACGACAGGTGCCGCATGATCCCCAGAACCTTGTTCAGCTCCGAGCACGAACTCTTTCGCGACAGTGTGCGAACGTTCCTCGAAAAAGAAGCGGTGCCGTTTCATGGGCAATGGGAAAAACAGGGGTACATCGACCGCAAACTCTGGAACAAGGCAGGGGAGGCGGGGATGTTGTGTTCGCATCTGCCGGAAGAGTACGGAGGCCTGGGAGCGGATTTTTTGTACAGCACCGTGGTGATCGAAGAAGTCGGTCGGCTCGGGCTTACCGGGATAGGTTTTTCTCTTCATTCGGACATTGTTGCGCCTTATATCCTGCATTACGGCAGTGAAGCGCTGAAACACAAATACCTGCCGAAACTGGTGTCGGGTGAGATGGTCACCGCCATCGCGATGACCGAGCCAGGCGCCGGCTCCGATCTGCAAGGGGTCAAGACCACCGCTGTGCTGGACGGTGATGAGTATGTGATCAACGGTTCGAAGACGTTCATCACCAACGGGTTTCTGGCCGACCTGGTGATTGTCGTGGCCAAGACCGATCCGAAAGCCGGGGCGAAAGGTACGAGTCTGTTTCTGGTCGAGGCCAACACGCCGGGTTTCGATAAGGGCAAGCGTCTGGAAAAGGTCGGCATGAAGGCTCAGGACACCTCGGAACTGTTCTTCCAGGACGTCCGGGTGCCCAAGGAGAATCTGCTGGGTCAGGCTGGGATGGGCTTTGCTTATCTGATGCAGGAGCTGCCTCAGGAGCGGCTCACCGTTGCCATCGGCGGCCTTGCGTCGGCTGAAGCCGCGCTGCAATGGACACTTGAATACACCCGCGAACGCAAGGCGTTCGGCAAGGCGGTTGCGGATTTCCAGAACACCCGCTTCAAGTTGGCGGAAATGGCGACCGAAATCCAGATTGGCCGGGTCTTCGTCGATCGCTGCCTGGAACTGCACCTGCAAGGCAAGCTGGACGTGCCGACAGCGGCGATGGCGAAGTATTGGGGTACGGACCTGCAGTGCAAGGTGCTCGACGAATGCGTGCAGTTGCATGGTGGCTACGGGTACATGTGGGAATACCCGGTGGCCCGGGCGTGGGCGGATGCGAGGGTGCAGCGGATTTATGCGGGGACCAACGAAATCATGAAGGAGATTATTGCGCGGTCGCTGTAATTGGCGGTGACTGGACTGACGCCTTCGCGAGCAAGCCCGCTCCCACAGGTGTTGCGCAAACCTGTGGGAGCGTGGCTTGCCCGCGATGGGGTTTAAGAATCAATCAAGGTGCAGGGTTCGGGTGATCCCTATGAATCGCCTCGATGCCCTCCAGCACTTCATCGGAAAGCTTCAAGTAGAAGCTCGCGATGTTGCTCTCTAGCTGTTCCATCGTCGTCGCGCCAATGATGTTGCTGGTCACGAATGGCTGCTGTGTCACGAACGCCAGTGCCATCTGCGCCGGGTCCAGACCGTGCTCCCGCGCGAGTGCCACATAACGGCTGCACGCAGCTTCCGACTGCGGATTGAAGTAGCGTGTGAAGCGGCTGTACAGGCTCAGACGACCTTTCGGCGGACGCGCGCCACCTTCGTACTTGCCTGATAGAAAGCCGAACGCCAACGGCGAATAGGCGAGCAGGCCGCATTGTTCGCGGATGGCTATTTCTGCCAGGCCCACTTCGAAACTACGGTTGAGCAGGTTATAGGGGTTCTGGATCGACACGGCACGCGGCCAGCCACGGGCTTCGGCAAGGGCGAGGAAGCGCATGGTGCCCCATGGCGTTTCATTGGACAGGCCGATGTGGCGGATCTTGCCGGCCTTGACCTGTTCGTCCAGTGCTTCGAGGGTGTCTTCCAGTGGCGTCAGGTTGGCTTCGCTCTTGTGTTTGTAGCCGAGCTGTCCGAAGAAATTGGTACTGCGCTCCGGCCAGTGCAACTGATACAGGTCGATGTAGTCGGTTTGCAGGCGCTGGAGGCTGGCGTCGACGGCTTCGGTGATGTGCTGACGGTTGTGTCGCAGGTTTCCATCACGGATGTAATCGATGGTGTTGCCGGGGCCGGCGATCTTGCTGGCCAGGATCCAGTCCGCACGATCACCGCGACTTTTGAAGTAATTGCCGATGTAGCGCTCGGTAGCGGCGTAGGTTTCTGCCTTGGGCGGCACCGGATACATCTCGGCGGTGTCGATGAAATTGATTCCCGCACCCTTGGCCCGTTCGATCTGCGCGAAGGCCTCAGCTTCACTGTTTTGCTCGCCCCAGGTCATGGTCCCGAGGCAGATGGCACTCACGTTCAGATTGGTTCGGCCTAGCTGGCGATAGTCCATCGGGTGCTCCTTTGGAAAAACAATCATAAAAGCAGGTTGAATTATTTTTCGCAATCTGCATAATTGCGCACCTCTTTCTGCAGTGGAAGTGATGCGCCGCCGCCGAAGAATCTTGCCGTTGAACGGACGCGCCGACCCGAGCCCCCGAAAGCGTCTGTATCCGGCTGCCTTTGACTTGTCAAAGTACGCACTATTCAGTAAGATCCGCCGTCTAATTTACAGGGCGGCCCCTGAGGCTATAAAGAATGAAAACTTTTACTGCTAAACCGGAAACAGTACAGCGCGACTGGTTTGTCGTCGACGCTGCAGGTCAGACCCTGGGTCGTCTGGCCACCGAAATCGCGAGCCGTCTGCGTGGCAAGCATAAAGCTGAGTACACTCCTCACGTTGACACCGGCGATTACATCGTCGTTATCAATGCCGAGCAGATTCGTGTAACCGGTGCTAAAACCACCGACAAAATCTACTACTCCCACTCCGGTTTCCCGGGCGGCATCAAGTCGATCAACTTCGAAAAGCTGATCGCTAAAGCCCCTGAGCGCGTGATCGAGACCGCGGTCAAAGGCATGCTGCCTAAGAACCCGCTGGGTCGCGACATGTATCGTAAGCTGAAAGTCTATGCGGGCGCTGTACACCCTCATACTGCTCAGCAGCCCCAAGAACTGAAGTTTTAACGGAATAGTTCATTATGTCGGCGACTCAAAATTACGGCACTGGCCGTCGCAAGACCGCAACCGCACGCGTTTTCCTGCGTCCGGGTACTGGTAACATCTCCATCAACAACCGTTCGCTGGATAATTTCTTCGGCCGCGAAACTGCCCGTATGGTAGTTCGTCAGCCGCTGGAATTGACTGAGACTGTCGAGAAGTTCGACATCTACGTCACCGTGATCGGCGGTGGTGTAAGTGGTCAAGCTGGCGCAATCCGCCACGGTATCACTCGCGCACTGATGCAGTACGACGAAACCCTGCGTGGCGCTCTGCGCAAAGCTGGCTTCGTTACTCGCGATGCTCGTGAAGTTGAACGTAAGAAAGTTGGTCTGCGTAAAGCGCGTAAGCGTCCGCAGTACTCGAAGCGTTAATTCGCTTCTACGTTCAAAAAAGAACGCCCAGTTTCCTCACGGAGCTGGGCGTTTTTTTATGGGCGCGAATTCTTGAATAATTGCGCTGTGACAACTTGCCACACGCGCAGAGCCCCTATACTGCAAGGCTTGGCAGTGGAGCACTTGGGTAATTACCTTGTCAGAATTGGGGCTTTTCATTACCATTCGGCAAAATTTTTATAAGTACATAGATTTACTTAGTAGATGCCTGATTTAACAGGCCACAAAGCTGATGGGAGAGGACTGAATGAGCAATGACGGCGTGAATGCAGGCCGGCGTCGCTTCTTGGTAGCAGCCACATCCGTGGTGGGTGCTGCAGGAGCGGTGGGGGCTGCGGTCCCGTTCGTGGGGTCATGGTTTCCCAGTGCCAAGGCGAAAGCCGCAGGTGCACCGGTGAAAGTGAATGTCAGCAAAATCGAGCCAGGCCAGCAGATGATTGCTGAGTGGCGCGGTCAGCCGGTATTCATCGTCCGCCGTACCGAGGAAATCCTGGGGAATCTGAAAAAGATCGAGGGCCAGCTGTCTGACCCTACCTCCAAGAACTCGACACAACCGACTTATGTCGACCCGGAAACGCGTTCGATCAAGCCAGAGGTTCTGCTGCTGATCGGTATTTGCACGCACCTGGGTTGCTCGCCGACTTTCCGTCCGGAAGTGGCACCTGCGGATCTGGGCAAGGATTGGGTAGGTGGTTATTTCTGCCCTTGCCACGGTTCCCACTACGATCTGGCTGGCCGCGTCTACAAGTCGCAACCTGCGCCTTTGAACCTGCCAGTTCCCCCGCATTCCTATGAGACCGATGACATCATTGTCATTGGCGTCGATACGGAGAAAGCGTGATGAGCAAGTTCATGGATTGGGTTGATGCACGCTTCCCCGCGACCAAAATGTGGGAAGACCATCTCAGCAAGTATTACGCCCCGAAGAACTTTAACTTCTTCTATTTCTTTGGTTCCCTCGCGCTGCTCGTTCTGGTCAACCAGATCGTCACCGGTGTCTGGCTGACCATGAGCTACACCCCGTCGGCGGAAGAAGCGTTTGCCTCCGTCGAATACATCATGCGCGACGTCGAGTACGGCTCGATCCTGCGTCTGCTGCACTCCACCGGCGCTTCGGCGTTTTTCATCGTGGTCTATCTGCACATGTTCCGTGGCTTGCTCTACGGCTCGTATCAGAAGCCGCGTGAGCTGGTGTGGGTCTTCGGCATGCTGATCTACCTGGCGTTGATGGCAGAGGCCTTCATGGGCTACCTGCTGCCTTGGGGCCAGATGTCGTACTGGGGTGCCCAGGTAATCATCTCGCTGTTCGGTGCGATTCCGGTCATCGGTGACGACCTGACTCAGTGGATCCGTGGTGACTACCTGATTTCCGGTATCACCCTGAACCGCTTCTTTGCCCTACACGTTGTTGCCCTGCCGATCGTGATTCTCGGTCTGGTGGTGTTGCACGTGCTGGCGCTGCACGAAGTCGGCTCGAACAACCCGGACGGCGTGGACATCAAGAAGTACAAAGACGAAAACGGCGTACCGCTGGATGGCATTGCTTTCCACCCGTACTACACCGTGAAAGATATCGTCGGCGTTGTGGTGTTCCTGTTCATCTTCTGCTCGATCGTGTTCTTCTTCCCGGAAATGGGCGGCTACTTCCTCGAGAAGCCGAACTTTGAACAGGCGAACGCGTTCAAGACACCTGAGCACATTGCACCCGTCTGGTACTTCACGCCGTTCTACGCAATTTTGCGGGCGATTCCCGACAAGCTCCTGGGTGTCATTGCCATGGGTGCGGCGATCGCTGTGCTGTTCGTCCTGCCGTGGCTCGACCGGAGTCCGGTCAAGTCGATGCGTTACAAGGGCTGGATGAGCAAGATCTGGTTGTGGGTGTTCTGCATCTCGTTCGTGATCCTGGGCGTGTTGGGCGTACTCGCTCCAACGCCAGGTCGTACGCTGCTGTCGCAGGTATGCACCTTCCTGTACTTCGCCTACTTCATTCTGATGCCGTTCTACACCAGGCTCGAGAAGACAAAACCGGTTCCGGAAAGGGTGACTGGCTGATGAAAAAGCTATTTGCTGTACTGATTCTTGCTGCTCTGCCTGTGCTGTCTTTTGCGGCTGAACACGGTGGTCCTGAGTTGGAAAAAGTCGATATCGACGTTTCCGACAAGGCTGCAATGCAAGATGGCGCACGTACGTTCGCCAACTACTGCATGGGTTGCCACAGCGCCAAGTTCCAGCGTTACGAGCGTGTTGCCGACGACCTCGGCATTCCGCATGACTTGATGCTCTCGAACCTGGTGCTCACTGGCGCCAAGATCGGCGACCACATGAACATCGGTATGCAGCCGGCTGACGCGAAGACCTGGTTTGGTGCGGCACCGCCTGACCTGACCCTGGTTGCTCGCGTTCGTGGTACAGACTGGCTCTATGGCTACCTGAAGTCTTTCTACGAAGACCCAGCGCGTCCATGGGGCGTGAACAACAAGGTATTTCCTAACGTAGGGATGCCAAACGTTCTGGTCGGTCTGCAAGGTCGTCAGGTCGTGGGCTGCAAACAGGTCCAGATCGTCGAAGACGGCAAGAAGCAATATGATCCGCTGACCGGTACGCCGCTGACTCATGAAGCGTGCGATCAGCTGACCATCGTGCCGAAAAGCGGAACGCTGACTGAAGAGCAGTTCGATGAGAAGGTGAAGAATCTGGTAACCTTCCTCGCTTACTCGGCTAACCCGGTTAAGCTGCAACATCAGCGCATCGGTACGTATGTATTGCTGTACCTGGCGTTCTTCTTCGTATTCGCTTACCTGCTCAAGCGCGAATACTGGAAAGACGTGCACTGATAACGCTTTAAGCAATTGCTGTTAATCGCGCGCGCCCAAGGGCGTCTCTAAAGGTGTAACGGATCTGGTTATCCAGGCGTTACGGGGAGACGCCCTCTGGGCGCGCTCGTTTTTCCGCTTTCGAAATTTCAACAAGCGAGGAGGACCGCCATGGGCGTGACCAATCGGTTGGCCTGTTACTCCGACCCCGCCGACCACTATTCCCACCGGGTACGTATCGTACTTGCAGAGAAGGGTGTCAGCGCAGAGATCATTTATGTGGAAGCTGGTCGCCAGCCGCCTAAACTGATTGAAGTGAACCCTTACGGAAGTCTGCCCACCCTGGTCGATCGTGACCTGGCGCTGTGGGAGTCGACCGTGGTGATGGAATATCTGGATGAGCGTTACCCGCATCCGCCGTTATTGCCGGTTTACCCAGTGGCGCGAGCGAACAGCCGTCTGCTGATACATCGTATTCAGCGTGACTGGTGTGGCCTGGTGGATCTGATCCTGGATTCGCGGACCAAGGAAGCGGCCCGTGTCGTTGCTCGTAAAGAGCTGCGAGAAAGCCTGAGCGGCGTGTCGCCGTTGTTCGCTGACAAGCCGTTTTTCCTCAGTGAGGAACAAAGCCTGGTGGATTGCTGCCTACTACCAATACTCTGGCGTTTGCCGATTTTGGGTATTGAACTGCCGCGGCCAGCCAAGCCGCTGCTTGATTATATGGAGCGCTCGTTTGCGCGTGAGGCTTTCCAGGCGAGTCTGTCTGGTGTCGAACGCGATATGCGCTAAGGCTTAAGGAGCCGCTATGAACTCCAGTCGACCTTATCTGGTCCGCGCGCTCTATGAGTGGATTGTGGATAACGATTGCACCCCGCACATGCTGGTCAATTCCGAGTATCCGTCGGTACAGGTGCCTCAGGGTTTTGCCAGTGACGGACAAATTGTCCTGAACGTATCGCCGGCAGCTGTGCGTCATTTGCACATGGATAACGAAGCGGTCAGCTTCGAAGGGCGCTTCGGTGGCGTTCCGCACACCCTGTACGTGCCTATCGCATCGATCCTGGGCATTTACGCCCGGGAGAACGGTCAGGGCATGGTGTTTGATCTGGAATCGCCCATGGAAGACGAGGAAGAGGTCGAGCTGGATGATGATATTCCGCCACCCGACACCGAGCCGCCGCGTCCAAGCGGTCGACCCAGTTTGAAAGTGGTGAAGTAATAAAAAAGGCGATCCGAAAGGATCGCCTTTTTTATTACGTCGCCACTTCAAACCTGTAGGTCCGATAACGCATCAATCGATATATTCAAATAGCTTCACAATCTTCTGCACGCCAGAAACGCCCTGCACCAGATTGGTCGCCTGCGCCGCTTCCTGCTTGGTCAGCAGGCCCAGCAGATAGACGATGCCGTTTTCGGTAATGACCTTGATGCGCGAGCCCGGGATGTTCGGGTCGGTGAGCATCTGGGTCTTGATCTTGGAGGTCAGCCAGGCATCGTTCTGGCGGGCAAGGAAGCCGGAAGGCGGCAGCACTTGCAGTTCGTTATGGACTTTCTTCACGCGCTGGACGACAGAGGCTGCCTGCTCGGCCTTGGCTTTGAGGTCTTCGCGTGGGGTCTGGCCGGCAAGCAGTACAACGCCGTTGAAGCTGGTGACGACGATGTGCGAGTCGTTATCCAGTGCAGGGTCGGCCTTGGCGATGTTCACGCCAACCTTGGTCTCGATCAGGGAATCGTCAATTTTACTGCCGAAGGTGCGGGTGCCGCGGTCGTCTTCAATCGGCGCTTCCCGGCTGGCGTTTACCACCGAGGTGCAGCCGCTGATGCCGAGGCATAGGGTCAAGGCCAGAAGGCCTAGGCGATTAGGGGTCATTCTTCACTCCCGAACAGTTGGCTGTCGATCAAGTCGCATAGGCAATGGATCGCCAGCAGGTGGACTTCTTGAATACGTGCAGTGACGTTGGCCGGTACCCGGATCTCAACGTCCTCGGGCAAAAGCAGTGACGCCATGCCGCCGCCATCGCGACCCGTCATTGCTACGACAATCATTTCGCGATCATGTGCGGCCTGGATCGCTTGAATAATGTTCGCCGAGTTGCCGCTGGTTGAAATCGCCAGCAACACATCGCCCGGTTGGCCGAGCGCGCGGATCTGCTTCGAGAAGATTTCGTTGTAGCTGTAGTCATTGGCGATCGAGGTGATCGTCGACGTGTCGGTGGTCAGCGCAATGGCGGGCAGGCTTGGACGTTCACGCTCGAAACGGTTGAGCAGTTCCGACGAAAAATGCTGGGCGTCGCCGGCAGAGCCGCCGTTGCCGCAGGACAGCATTTTCCCTTCGTTAAGCAGGGCGTTGACCATGACCTGGCTGGCTTGCTCGATGTGCGGTGCAAGTACGTCCATCGCCATTTGCTTGGTGTCGATACTGGCCTGAAAAAGCTGGCGAATTCGGGATTGCATGTCCATCTGTGTGACCTTAATTAGCGCGGCTACTTGGCACAGGAATGTGCAGCCCGCAAAGCAAAGAGCAAAAGTGTTGGGTGAAAGTGTCCGGTTCAGCGCATGAGCAATCAGCTGTCGAAGGCATTTTGCAACCAGTTGAGCTGATCGAGGTTGCTGTCGATGGCAACCACGTCGAAACGGCAAGGGGAATTGGCCCAGCGCGATTCGCGCTGAAGAAAATACTGCGCGGCAAAAATCAGTTTCTGCCGTTTGCGCCCATCGATGCTATCGAGCGCGCCACCCCATTGAGTGTTTTTTCTGTAGCGGACTTCAACGAATACTACTGTATCGCCATCAAGCATGACCAGATCAAGCTCGCCACGTTTACACAACCAGTTCTGCGCCACCAGGCGCAGACCGTGTTGCTGAAGATGCTCGAGCGCATGGCGCTCGGCATCTTGTCCGCTTTGCTGGCGTGACCTGTCGGGCATCAGCGTGGGGTGTCCGGCAGGCGTTGAACCTGGCCATTGACGAACTGTGCCCACGGCAACTGACGTTCAACCCGTTGATTCTGGGTCATGCCCAGGCTGCCGGATTCACCCTCGATACGGCTGTCCGGCAAAGCCTTCAGCTGGCCTAGGCGAGGCGCCAAACGGTAGGCATCCGCGCCCATTGCGTAGAGGCGACCCAGACTGCCAGCAGCTTGTGGCCATTGAGCGGTGACTTGTTTGCGCAGCGGATCGTTGACGTCCAGCAGCCATGGCGTTTCGCAGAACCGGACGCCATTCATGTCGTTGTACTGATTCACATCGCCGCTGGCGCTGAATACGTGGGACGTTGCGTAAACCGGTACGTCGCCTGCGTATTGGAAGTTCAGGGTCGGTTTGATCTGCTGGGCTTGCTGGGGGGTTGCGGCCAGGAAGATGAACTCGATGTCCTGGCGACGCGAAGGCTGGGCGGCAACCTGCGAGCCCACCGTGCTTTGCAGGCTCTTGGCGCGACCTTCGCTCTGGCGTAGCTGGAACATGTCGGCAATTTGCTGCGCCAGTTGCACCGGCTGATCAACGCGCTCGGTAGCAACAATGCTGCCGCCATTGGCTTGCCAATCCTGGCTGAACGCTTTCAGCACGCGGTCGCCCCATTCGCCTTTCGGCACCATGATGGCGGCGCGATGCAGGCCATCGGCGCGGGCGCGGCGAGAGACTTCACGGGCTTCATCTTCAGCGGCAAGACCGAACTGGAACAGTTGAGCCGGGCCTTGTGCGCCCTCGCTGTAGTTCAGTGCCAGCGTGGTAATCGGCAATTGCGGGCGCGTGCTGAGCTGTTTGACCAGGGGCTTTTCCAGTGGGCCGATGACCAGTTGCACGCCATCTGCCTGAGCCTTGCGGTAGAACTCATCCAGAGACGTCAGGCGCGAGCTGTCATAGAACTCGATAGCCGGTGGCTTCTGCCCGGCTTGTTGCGCCTGGTAGTGAGCGGCCATGAAACCTTCGCGCAGTGCTTTGCCGACCGAAGCCAGTGGCCCGTCTTGTGGCAGCAGCAGGGCAATCTTGCTCAGCGGCTGGCTGGCCAGCTCCTTGAGCCTGGTCAGTGGCAGCGGCAATTGAATGGCCGCCGGATGCTTGGGATTCTGCGCGCGCCAGTTGTCGATCGCGGCTTGCTGTTGCTCCAGGGTGCCCGCGGTTTTCACGGCCAGGGCCAGGCTCATCCAGCCGCCGAGGTCGTCGGTGGTGGTGGGCTGCAGTTGATCGGTTGGCAGTGAGGCGATCAGGGTCCAGATCGCTTCGTGGTTTTTGCTGGCCGCTTCACTTTCGAGCATCGGGGCGATAAAGATTCGCTCCTTCGCAGCAGCCAGGGTTTGGCCGTCGGCTTCAAGTGCGCGGGCGTGAACGGTGCCGGTGCGGACTTGCTGCTCGACAGGCAGTTCGCTCAGTCGTTGCAGGCTTGGATGGCTCAACGCGGTCAAGGCGGCTTTCGGCTGATTGCGCGCCATGGCCAGTTCAGCTGCCAGTGTGCTCGCGAAAACCTGTTGGCCAGGCTTGAGTTGTTCGACAGGCACTTGCTGCAGGATTTGCGCGGATTGGCCGGCATTCCCTTGGCGGAAGGCCAGGTCTGCGGCGCTCAGGCGCAGCAACGCAGCTTTTTCCGGGTCTTTACTTTGAGATGCCTGTTCGAGCAGTTGCTCGATACTGGCGTCCGGGGTCCGTGGAAGTTCGCCAAGGCTGGAGGAGGGCGAGCTGGCGCAAGCCGCCAGCAAGGCAGCAAGGCAGAGGGCAGTGAACAGCCGCAGGCAAGCGATCATGTAGTGTTCCTGATACTCGATCAAATTAGCGTGGAATTGTACCCAAGCACTGGCCGGGGCGCGATGTTACTGGTGTGAATCGATCAATTTAGCTCGTGTAAATGTTGCTGCGCGGTTAAAAGGCATGAAAAACCCCAAGTTGCTTGCGCGTATCGAAAACGGATCTACGCGCTACAATGTCGCCTTTTAACGATCATGAGGTGTGCGCTTTGACTGCTCCAGGTGCTTTGAATTCCGCTGCTGGCTCGCTTTATGTGGTGGCGACGCCCATCGGCAACCTGGACGACATCAGTGCGCGCGCGCTGAAAATCCTGCGTGACGTTGCGTTGATCGCCGCTGAAGACACTCGCCATTCCCAGCGATTGATGCAGCACTTCGGCATTCCTACGCCGCTGGCGGCCTGTCATGAACACAACGAGCGGGATGAAGGTAGCCGCTTTATTACCCGTTTGCTTGCCGGTGACGACGTTGCGCTGATCTCCGATGCCGGGACGCCACTGATTTCCGATCCGGGCTATCACCTGGTGCGCCAGGCGCGTGCCGCGGGCATCAACGTGGTACCGGTCCCTGGTGCCTGTGCATTGATTGCCGCGCTGTCGGCGGCGGGCTTGCCGTCGGACCGGTTCATCTTCGAGGGCTTTCTGCCAGCCAAGGCCGTTGGTCGGCGCGCTCGTCTGGAATTGGTAAAGGAAGAGCCGCGTACGCTGATTTTCTACGAAGCCCCGCATCGTATTCTGGAATGCCTGCAGGACATGGAGTTGGTGTTCGGTCCTGAGCGCCCGGCATTGCTGGCCCGCGAGCTGACGAAAACGTTCGAGACCCTCAAAGGGTTGCCGCTGGCCGAGCTGCGTGCGTTTGTCGAGTCAGACAGCAATCAGCAGCGCGGTGAGTGTGTGGTGCTGGTGGCGGGCTGGTCGGCGCCAGAAACAGAAGACGCGGTCAGCAGTGAGGCAATGCGTATTCTCAATTTGTTGCTGGAGGAAATGCCTCTCAAGCGAGCCGCGGCACTGGCGGCGCAAATTACCGGAGAGCGCAAGAATGTGCTCTATCAAGTTGCGCTTGATAAACAGAAGGGCGAGTAAAACCCGACGCTAAGGCATGGCTGAAGGCTTTTAGCGCTTGTTCTTCGGGCGCTCTGCCGTTAACCTTCGCGGCGGAGAGTCGATTGGACAGTCGCTGCCCTCTATGAAAATTAGGGGGGGGAGGAAAGTCCGGGCTCCATAGGGCGAAGTGCCAGGTAATGCCTGGGAGGCGTGAGCCTACGGAAAGTGCCACAGAAAATAACCGCCTAAGTGCTTCGGCGCCGGTAAGGGTGAAAAGGTGCGGTAAGAGCGCACCGCACGACTGGCAACAGTTCGTGGCTAGGTAAACCCCACTTGGAGCAAGACCAAATAGGGTCCCAAGGCGTGGCCCGCGCTGGGACCGGGTAGGTTGCTAAAGATGTCCAGTGATGGCCATCGTAGACGAATGACTGTTCAAGACAGAACCCGGCTTACAGATCGACTCTCCACCTTTTTCCCCTTCCTGTTTGAGGCTTTGAACAGGGCGCAGGCAGTAGTGTTACTCCTTCCTTGCGATTGACCGCTGGAAGGGCTGAGTGATACTGATTGGCCTGCATTGATGGCATTCCAATAAACTCCTCGCAGCGCCGATTTACCTCCTTCCAGAATCATCAGCTGAAGCACTTTCGTAATACCAAAAAAATCTTACTCTTAACAAACTACTTTAACTTTCGAGCGCAGCCGTCAGTGCTGAATCAAGTTATTGAGCAAGATTACGCGTCAGATTCTCGTTACCCCTCCTTTTAGGCTCCTAAATCACAGTTCTGTAAGGCTTTTCCTTTACTGCGCGCCTTGACGGTGCGGTAGGCGCATTCCTATAGTGTGCGCAAGTGGCGGAAAGTGGCATGAAGTGGGTTTTTTGAGCTAAAAACGCTAATATTTGGAGAAACGCTGACGTGTTTCGCGGAGCTAACGCTATCAGTCTCGACGCAAAGGGCCGTCTCGCTATGCCGAGCCGGTATCGCGACGAGCTGGTTTCGAGAAGTTCCGGTCAGTTAATCGTCACAATCGATGCCGTTGATCCGTGTTTGTGTGTTTACCCCCTCGATGAGTGGGAAATTATTGAAACCAAACTGCGCGCACTGCCTTCGCTTCGCGAAGAGAACCGCCGCCTGCAACGTTTACTGATTGGTAATGCCGTCGACCTCGAACTCGATGGCAGTGGTCGTTTTCTGGTTCCACCGCGTCTGCGTGAATATGCCAAGTTGGATAAGCGCGCGATGTTGGTAGGCCAACTGAACAAGTTCCAATTGTGGGACGAGGATGCCTGGGATGCGGTTTCTGCCGCTGACCTGGCTGCTATTCAACAACCGGGCGCGATGCCTGATGAACTGCGTGATCTAATTCTGTGACTATTGATAGCGGCTTTAACCACATCACCGTACTGCTCGACGAAGCCGTGGAGGCTCTCGCCGTACGTCCTGATGGTTGCTATCTGGACGGCACGTTCGGTCGCGGCGGACATAGTCGGTTGATCCTCAGCCAGCTCGGTCCCGAAGGTCGGTTGCTCGGGTTCGACAAAGATCCTCAAGCGATTGCCACCGGGCAAACGCTAGCGGCCGAAGACGGCCGCTTTGTCGTTGTGCAGCGCAGCTTTGCCGAGCTGGGTTCGGAAGTGGCAGATCGCGGTCTGACTGGCAAAGTCAGCGGTATCCTGCTCGACCTTGGTGTGTCCTCGCCGCAGCTTGACGACCCGGAACGCGGCTTCAGCTTCCTCAACGATGGCCCGCTGGACATGCGCATGGACCCGTCCCGCGGGATCAGTGCTGCCGAATTCGTCAACACTGCGCCGGCCGAAGAAATCGCCCGGGTATTCAAGGAATATGGCGAAGAGCGTTTTTCCGGTCGCATGGCCCGAGCTGTCGCCGAGCGCCGTGATATCAAACCCTTCGAGCGTACAGCCGACCTGGCTGAAGTCCTGAAGGTCGCCAACCCGGCATGGGAAAAGGGCAAAAACCCGGCTACCCGTGCGTTCCAGGGCCTGCGTATTCACGTCAATAACGAACTGGGCGATCTGGAAGCCGGTCTTGAAGCGGCGCTGGATTGCCTGGAAGTCGGCGGCCGCCTGGTCGTGATCAGCTTCCACTCGCTGGAAGACCGCATCGTCAAACTGTTCATGCGCAAACTGGTGAAAGGCGAAGCCGACAACCTGCCACGCAACCTGCCGGTCCGGCACGTAGCCTTCGAACCAAAAATCAAAGTCCATGGCAAAGCGCAGTCCGCCTCCGAGGCCGAACTCAAAGCCAACCCACGTTCCCGTAGCGCCGTCATGCGCGTGGCGGAGAAGCTGCGGTGAGCAAGCTTTTCGCCAAGCCACTTCCAGGCGGAAGCTTTTTCATGCTGCTGCTGTTTCTCGGCGTGCTCGTGTCGGCCATCGGCGTGTCGTACAGCGCCCACTGGAATCGTCAGCTGTTGAACTCGCTGTACAACGAACTGAGCGTGCGCGACAAGGCGCAAGCGGAGTGGGGCCGTCTGATCCTCGAGCAGAGCACCTGGACCGCACACAGCCGTATCGAAGTCCTGGCCACTGAGCAACTGAAGATGCGCATTCCCGGCGCAGCTGAAGTGCAGATGGTGGCGCCATGATGAAACTTGAAGGTGCTCTCTTTCCATGGCGGTTTCGCCTGGTGGTGGGTTTGCTCAGCGTCATGGTGGCGGCGATTGCCTGGCGCATTATCGATTTGCAAGTGGTTGACCGTGCCTTCCTTAAAGGCCAGGGCGACGCGCGCAGCGTTCGTCATATTCCGATTCCCGCTCACCGTGGTTTGATCACTGACCGTAACGGCGAGCCGTTGGCCGTCAGTACGCCGGTCACGACCCTGTGGGCCAACGCCAAGGAAATGCAGCAGGCCAAAGAAAAATGGCCGGCACTCGCAGCCGCGCTGGGCCAGGATCCCAAAGCCTTGACCGAACGTCTCGAGGCCCAGGCCAACAAAGAATTCATCTATCTGGTGCGCGGGCTGACCCCCGAGCAAGGCCAGTCCGTGCTCGACCTTAAAGTACCGGGCGTCTATGGCATTGAAGAGTTCCGGCGTTTCTACCCTGCCGGTGAAGTGACCGCGCACATGGTCGGCTTTACCGACATCGATGACCACGGTCGCGAAGGTGTCGAACTGGCCTACGACGAATGGCTCGCCGGTGTCCCTGGCAAACGCCAGGTCATCAAGGACCGGCGCGGTCGGCTCATCAAGGATGTCCAGGTCACCAAAAACGCCAAGGCCGGTAAGCCCTTGGCGTTGTCCATTGACCTGCGCCTGCAATACCTCGCCAACCGCGAACTGCGTAACGCGATCATCGAGAACGGCGCCAAGGCCGGCAGCCTCGTGATCATGGACGTGAAGAGCGGCGAGATCCTGGCCATGGTCAATCAGCCGACCTACAACCCGAACAACCGTCGCAACCTGCAACCGGCGATGATGCGCAACCGCGCAATGATCGACGTGTTCGAGCCGGGTTCGACCATGAAAGCCATCTCTATGAGCGCTGCGATCGAAAGCGGTCGCTGGAAACCGAGCGATACCGTCGAGGTTTACCCGGGCACCTTGCAGATTGGTAAGTACACCATCAAGGACGTTTCCAGGAGCGAAGGTCCGGTACTCGACCTGACAGGCATCCTGATCAACTCCAGTAACGTCGGCATGAGCAAGGTCGCGTTTGATATCGGCGGCGAAACAATCTTCCGTCTCGCCCAAAAAGTCGGACTCGGCCAGGACACCGGCCTCGGTTTCCCGGGTGAGCGCGTCGGCAACCTGCCGAACTATCGCGAATGGCGCAAAGCCGAGACCGCCACGCTGTCTTACGGCTACGGCATTTCCGTGACGGCGATCCAGTTGGTCCACGCCTTCTCGGCCCTGGCCAATAACGGTCGTCTCGCGCCGCTGACCCTGATCAAGACTGACAAGGCGCCACAAACCACTCAGGTATTGCCGGAAGCCGTCGCGAAAACCATGCAGGGCATGCTGACCCAGGTAATCGAAGCCCCGCGCGGCGTGTTCCGTGCGCAGGTGCCGGCTTATCACGTGGCTGGCAAATCGGGTACCGCACGCAAAACGTCGGTCGGTACCAAAGGCTACGCCGAGAATTCCTACCGTTCGCTGTTCGCCGGCTTCGGCCCGATGAGCGATCCGCGTTACGCCATCGTGGTGGTGATCGATGAACCGACCAAAGCCGGTTATTTCGGTGGTCTGGTTTCGGCACCGGTCTTCAGCAAAGTGATGTCCGGGACCTTGCGCCTGATGAACATCACGCCTGACAACCTGCCACCGACTCAACAGGCCAATGCCACACCGGTCGTTCCGCTGAAAGCCAATGGAGGGCGCGGCTGATGTCTCTTAGTCTGAACAAGATTTTTGCCCACGCCGGTCGCGATCTGCTGATCCGGGAACTGACCCTCGACAGCCGCAACGTGCGGGCTGGCGATCTGTTCCTCGCCGTTCCTGGCGGCAAGTTCGACGGTCGCGCGCACATCGCCGACGCATTGCAGCGCGGTGCGGCGGCCGTGGCCTATGAAGTCGAAGGCGCCACAGTGCTGCCGATCACCGATGTGCCGCTGATTCCGGTCAAGGGCCTGGCGGCGCAGCTGTCGGACATCGCTGGACGTTTTTACGGTGACCCGAGTCGCCACCTGAACCTGGTTGGCGTGACCGGTACAAATGGCAAAACCAGCGTGACGCAATTGGTTGCGCAAGCGTTGGACCTGCTCGGTCAGCACTGCGGGATTGTCGGCACACTGGGTACCGGTTTCTACGGTGCGCTCGAAAGCGGCCTGCACACCACGCCGAATCCGATTGCCGTCCAGGCGACCCTTGCCGATCTGAAAAAGGCCGGTGCCAAAGCCGTCGCCATGGAAGTCTCGTCCCACGGTCTCGATCAGGGGCGAGTCACTGCGCTGGCGTTTGATGTGGCGGTGATGACCAATCTTTCCCGGGACCATCTTGATTACCACGGCACCATGCAGGCCTACGGCGAAGCCAAGGCCAAGCTGTTTGCCTGGAACGATCTTAAATGCCGGGTGGTTAACCTCGACGACGAATTCGGCCGCCAGCTGGCTGCGGAAAAACGCGAGTCGCGGCTGATTACCTACAGTCTTGAAGATGCCAGCGCTTACCTGTATTGCCGCGAAGCGCAATTCGACGACGAAGGCGTACGTGCCACGTTGGTCACGCCCCAGGGCGAACACCATTTGCGCAGCACCTTGCTCGGCCGTTTCAACCTGAGCAACGTGCTGGCAGCGGTCGGCGCATTGCTTGGTCTGGATTACGCGCTGGACGAAATCCTCAAGGTCCTGCCAAAACTTGAAGGCCCGGCCGGTCGTATGCAACGCCTCGGCGGCGGCTCTCAGCCATTGGTAGTCGTGGATTACGCCCACACGCCCGACGCGCTGGAGAAAGTACTGACGGCCCTGCGTCCACACGCCAAAGGTCGGCTGCTGTGCCTGTTCGGTTGCGGCGGTGATCGTGATCGCGGCAAGCGTCCGCTGATGGCCGAAGTGGTCGAGCGTCTGGCCGATGGCGTGCTCGTCACCGATGACAATCCGCGTACCGAAGACCCGTCGGTGATTTTCGACGACATCCGCGCCGGTTTCAGCGCTGTGGATAACGTCACATTCGTTGCCGGCCGTGGCCAGGCGATTGCTCAGCTTATCGCCGGGGCGTCAGCGGATGACGTGATTGTCCTGGCCGGAAAAGGTCACGAGGACTATCAGGAAATCAACGGCGAGCGCCACGCTTTCTCCGATCTGGTCGAGGCTGATCATGCCCTGACCGCGTGGGAGGTGGCCCATGCTTAAAGCCCTGACACTGAGCGAACTGACCGGCGCGCTGAACGCCCGCCTGGTGAATACTGATGCCACTTTCGACGGTGTCAGCATCGACAGTCGTGCGATCCAGCCAGGCCAACTGTTTATCGCCCTGACCGGCCCGCGTTTTGATGGTCATGACTACTTGAACGACGTCGCCGCAAAAGGCGCCGTTGCAGCCCTGGTCGAGCGCGAAGTTACTGACAGCACGCTTGCGCAATTGCTGGTGAAAGATACACGCCAGGCGCTTGGCCAACTGGGCGCGATGAACCGTGCCGGTTTCACGCATCAGGTTGCAGCAATCACCGGTTCCAGCGGTAAGACCACGGTCAAGGAAATGCTTGCGAGCATCCTGCGCACGCGGGGTCCGGTACTGGCGACCCGTGGGAACCTGAACAACGACCTCGGCGTTCCGTTGACCCTGCTCGAACTCGCGCCGGAACACACCGCAGCGGTCATTGAGCTGGGTGCCTCGCGACTCGGCGAAATCGCTTACACAGTGGCCATGACCAAACCTCATGTGGCCATTCTCAACAACGCCGGGACCGCCCACGTTGGCGAGTTCGGCGGGCCGGAAAAAATCGTTGAAGCCAAGGGCGAGATCATTGAAGGGCTGGATGCCGATGGCGTCGCCGTTCTTAATCTCGATGACAAGGCGTTCGGTATCTGGAAGACCCGTGCAGCCGGTCGCAAAGTGCTGACGTTCGCCTTGAGTAACCTCAGCGCTGACTTCTACGCCAGCGATCTGGACCGTGATGCTCGCGGTTGCCCGGCGTTCAATCTGCACAGTCCTGAAGGTGTGGAGCGCGTTCAATTGAACCTGCTCGGCACTCATAACGTTGCCAATGCGATGGCCGCCGCAGCTGCCGCCCATGCGCTGGGTGTCTCGCTGTTCGGCATTGCCACCGGGCTTGGCGCAGTGCAGCCGGTCAAGGGGCGCACCGTTGCGCAACTGGCCAGCAACGGCATGCGCGTCATCGATGACACCTACAACGCGAACCCCACCTCAATGTGCGCCGCCGTTGATATACTCGCCGGCTTTTCCGGCCGCACCGTCCTGGTGCTCGGGGATATCGGCGAGTTGGGCGATTGGGCAGAGCAGGGACACCGCGACGTGGGCGAGTACGCCCGTGGCAAGGTTTCCGCGCTTTACGCCGTCGGACCCATGATGGTTCACGCCGTAAACGCTTTCGGTGAACAGGCTTGTCACTTCGCCACTCAGGCTGAACTGATCAAGGCCCTGGACGCCGAGCAAGACACAAACACCACCATTTTGATCAAGGGCTCGCGTAGCGCTGCGATGGAAAACGTCGTCGCCGCTTTGTGCGGGTCCAGTCTGGAGAAACATTAATGCTGCTGCTGCTAGCGGAGTACATGCAACAGTTCTACAAAGGCTTCGCGGTCTTCCAGTACCTGACCCTGCGCGGGATTCTCGGTGTGCTGACCGCGCTGGTTTTGTCGCTGTGCTATGGCCCGTGGATGATCCGTACTTTGCAGAAGCGTCAGATCGGTCAATCCGTTCGCAACGACGGTCCGCAATCGCATCTGTCCAAATCAGGCACCCCGACCATGGGCGGCGCGCTGATCCTGTCGTCCATCGGCGTCAGCACCTTGCTCTGGGCCGACCTCAGCAACCGCTATGTCTGGACCGTGCTGCTGGTCACCTTGCTGTTTGGTGCGATTGGCTGGGTCGATGACTACCGCAAGGTGATCGAAAAGAACTCACGTGGCCTGCCAAGTCGCTGGAAATACTTCTGGCAATCGGTGTTCGGCCTGGGCGCGGCGATCTTCCTTTATATGACCGCCAGCACTCCTGTGGAAACCACGCTGATCCTGCCGATGCTCAAGGACTACAGCATTCCCCTGGGCGCGGGCTTTATCGTCCTGACCTATTTCGTGATCGTTGGCTCGAGCAACGCGGTCAACCTGACCGATGGCCTCGACGGTCTGGCGATCATGCCGACCGTGATGGTTGGCGGTGGTTTGGGGATCTTCTGCTACCTGTCCGGTAACGTGAAGTTCGCGGAATACCTGCTGATTCCTTACGTTCCGGGCGCGGGTGAGTTGATCGTGTTCTGCGGCGCATTGATCGGTGCGGGTCTCGGGTTTCTCTGGTTCAACACCTACCCGGCGCAAGTCTTCATGGGCGACGTTGGCGCACTGGCGCTGGGCGCGGCCCTGGGCACCATCGCAGTGATTGTCCGTCAGGAAATCGTCCTGTTCATCATGGGCGGCGTGTTCGTGATGGAGACCCTGTCGGTCGTCATTCAGGTTGCCTCTTTCAAGCTGACCGGGCGCCGCGTATTCCGCATGGCACCGATTCACCACCATTTTGAACTCAAGGGCTGGCCCGAGCCACGCGTGATCGTCCGTTTCTGGATCATCACCGTGATTCTGGTACTGGTCGGCCTTGCCACCCTGAAGCTGAGGTAGAACGAGTGTCTCTGATCGCTTCTGACCACTTCCGCATCGTTGTCGGCCTCGGCAAGAGCGGCATGTCCCTGGTTCGCTTCCTGGCGAACCGGGGCACGTCGTTTGCTGTCGCCGACACGCGGGAAAATCCACCGGAACTGGCCACGCTCAAGCGTGACTATCCGCACGTGGAAGTGCGTTGTGGCGAGCTGGACGTCGAATTCCTGTGCCGTGCCGACGAGCTCTACGTGAGCCCCGGCCTGGCGCTGGCGACCCCGGCCCTGCAGGCTGCCGCCGCCCGTGGCGTGAAATTGTCCGGCGACATCGAGCTGTTCGCGCGTCACGCGAAGGCGCCGATCGTTGCCATCAGTGGTTCCAACGCAAAAAGCACCGTCACCACGCTGGTCGGCGAGATGGCGGCTGCGGCCGGTAAGCGTGTTGCTGTTGGCGGTAACCTCGGCACACCAGCGCTGGATTTGCTCAGCGACGACGTCGAGCTGTACGTGATGGAACTGTCGAGCTTCCAGCTTGAGACCACTGATAACCTCGGCGCCGAAGTGGCGACCGTGCTCAACGTCAGTGAAGACCACATGGACCGCTACAGCGGCCTGCCGGCTTATCACCTGGCCAAGCACCGGATTTTCCGGGGTGCCAAACAGTTCGTGGTCAACCGCCAGGATGCCCTGAGCCGCCCACTGATGGGCGAAGGCCAGCCTTGCTGGACCTTCGGTTTGACCAAGCCTGATTTCAAGGCCTTCGGTATCCGCGAAGAAGAAGGCGAGAAGTACCTGGCCTTCGAATTCCAGAACCTGATGCCCGTGCGCGAATTGAAAATTCGTGGCGCCCATAACCAGTCCAACGCCCTCGCGGCCTTGGCGCTGGGTCATGCGGTCGGCCTGCCTTTCGACGCCATGCTCGCGAGCCTGCGCACCTTCGCTGGCCTTGAGCACCGCTGCCAGTGGGTTCGCGACTTGAATGGCGTGAGCTACTACAACGATTCCAAAGCCACCAACGTCGGGGCCGCATTGGCCGCCATCGAAGGGCTGGGCGCGGACATCGACGGCAAACTCGTGTTGATCGCCGGTGGCGACGGCAAGGGTGCCGACTTCAAGGACCTGCGTGATCCGGTGGCAGTCAATTGCCGCGCCGTGGTGTTGATGGGTCGCGACTCGGACCTGATCGGCCAGGCCATCGGCGATGCCGTGCCATTGATTCGCGTCAGCTCGCTGAACGAAGCGGTGGAGCAATGCCGCGCCATCGCCGAGCCAGGTGATGCGGTGCTGCTGTCGCCCGCCTGCGCCAGTTTCGACATGTTCAAGAACTACGAAGAGCGTGGAACGTTGTTCGCCCGCGCCGTGGAGGACTTGGCATGAGTCTGAGAAATATCATCAAGCCTTACCCGTCGCCGATCATCACCGGGCGCGGTATCGACCTGGATTTTCCGATGCTCGCCGGTTGCCTGGCATTGCTCGGCCTGGGTCTGGTCATGATTGCATCGGCGTCCACCGAAGTGGCGGCGGTGCAGTCCGGCAGCGCGCTGTATTACATGATTCGCCACCTTATTTACGTGGTGTTGGGCCTGGGTGCCTGCATCGTCACCATGATGATCCCGATCGCTACCTGGCAGCGCCTGGGCTGGCTGATGCTGATTGGTGCGTTCGGCTTGTTGGTGATGGTGATCATCCCGGGCATCGGCCGTGAAGTGAACGGTTCGATGCGCTGGATCGGGTTCAGCTTCTTCAACGTCCAGCCTTCCGAGATCGCCAAGGTGTTCGTGGTGATCTACCTCGCCGGTTACCTGGTGCGTCGCCAGAAAGAAGTGCGTGAAAGCTGGATGGGCTTCTTCAAGCCGTTCATCGTGCTGCTGCCAATGGCCGGTCTGCTCCTGATGGAGCCGGACTTCGGGGCCACCGTCGTGATGATGGGCGCTGCCGCAGCGATGCTGTTTCTCGGCGGGGTCGGGTTGTTCCGGTTCTCCCTGATGGTGGTTCTCGCCGTTGCGGCGGTGGTGTTGCTGATTCAGGTTCAGCCCTATCGTATGGCGCGTCTGACCAACTTTGCGGATCCGTGGGCTGACCAGTTCGGTGCGGGTTATCAGCTGTCCCAGGCATTGATCGCTTTCGGTCGTGGCGAGTGGTTGGGTGTCGGCCTGGGCAATAGCGTGCAGAAGCAGTTTTACCTGCCGGAAGCCCACACCGACTTCGTGTTCTCTGTTTTGGCAGAAGAGCTGGGCGCCGTGGGTTCCTTGTTCACTGTTGCGCTGTTCACCTTCGTCTGTATTCGTGGCATGTACATCGGCTACTGGGCCGAGAAAGCCAAGCAATTCTTCGCGGCTTACATCGCCTATGGCTTGTCGTTCCTGTGGATTGGTCAGTTCCTGATCAATATCGGGGTGAACGTCGGTCTGTTGCCAACCAAAGGCCTGACACTGCCGTTCCTCAGCTATGGCGGTAGTTCGTTGGTGATTTGCTGTGCCTGTCTTGGCTTGTTGCTGCGTATCGAGTGGGAGAGTCGAACCCACCTGGGCAGCGAAGAGATGGAGTTCCAGGAAAGTGACTTTGCCGAGGAGCCGACCCATGGGCGCTAACGTGCTGATCATGGCAGGCGGCACCGGCGGCCACGTGTTCCCGGCACTGGCGTGTGCGCGCGAATTCCAGGCCCGCGGTTATACCGTGCATTGGCTCGGTACTCCGCGCGGCATCGAAAACGAGCTGGTGCCGTTGGCCGGTATCGAGCTGCACCGGATCAATGCCAGCGGACTGCGTGGCAAGGGCAAATTGTCCCTGCTCAAGGCACCGTTCATGTTGCTTAAATCGGTGTGGCAGGCGCGGGCGATCATTCGTCAGCTGCAGCCCGTCTGCGTTGTTGGCTTTGGTGGCTATGTGACCGGCCCGGGTGGCGTTGCCGCCAAACTGGCTGGCGTTCCGGTGATCGTTCACGAACAGAACGCCGTGGCCGGTACCGCCAATCGGTTGCTGGTGCCGTTGGCCGCCCGAGTCTGTGAGGCATTCCCCGACACCTTTACCCTGTCGGACAGCCGCCGCACCACCGGTAACCCGGTGCGTACCGAGCTGTTCCTCGAAACACCGCGGCAGGCCCTGGCCGGTCGCAAGGCGCGTTTGCTGATCCTGGGTGGAAGCCTGGGCGCAGAACCGTTGAACAAATTGTTGCCTGAAGCCCTGTCGCAAGTTGCCGCTGACCTGCGTCCGGAAGTGTTTCATCAGGCTGGTAAAAACCACGATGAAGTGACTGCAGAGCGCTATCGCGCGGCTGGCGTCGAGGCGCAAGTGCAGCCTTTCATCAAAGACATGGCCCAAGCCTATGGCTGGGCCGACCTGGTGGTGTGCCGCGCAGGCGCGCTGACCATCAGTGAACTGGCCGCCGCCGGTCTGCCCTCGATGCTGGTGCCTCTGCCCCACGCAATCGACGATCACCAGACCCGCAACGCCGACTATTTGGCCCGTGAAGGCGCTGCCTTCCTGATGCCACAAAGAACGACCGGCGCAGCGGATCTTGCCGCGCGCCTGACAGAGGTCCTGATGCAACCACAACGACTCACCGACATGGCTCTTGCCGCACGCCGCCTGGCCAAACCCGACGCTACCCGTAACGTTGTCGATACCTGCCTGGAGGTGGCCCATGGTTGAGAATCAGAAAGCCATGCCTCAACCGGAAATGCGCCGTATCCGTCGTATCCACTTCGTCGGTATCGGCGGCGTGGGCATGTGCGGTATCGCTGAAGTGTTGTTGAACCTGGGCTACGAAGTGTCCGGTTCCGACCTGAAAGCCTCGCCGGTCACCGAACGTCTCGAATCCTTCGGTGCGCACATCTATATCGGCCACCGTGCCGAGAATGCGGCGACTGCCGATGTACTGGTCACCTCGAGTGCCGTGAACACCTCCAACCCGGAAGTCGCCACCGCGCTGGAACGTCGTATTCCCGTGGTACCGCGCGCCGAAATGCTGGCGGAGCTGATGCGCTATCGCCACGGCATTGCCGTCGCCGGTACCCATGGTAAAACCACGACCACCAGCCTGATCGCTTCGGTGTTCGCAGCCGGCGGCCTGGACCCGACATTCGTGATCGGTGGCCGACTGAATGCAGCGGGCACCAATGCACAGCTTGGCACCAGCCGTTACCTGATCGCCGAAGCCGACGAAAGCGACGCCAGTTTCCTGCACTTGCAGCCGCTGGTTGCCGTGGTCACCAACATCGACGCCGATCACATGGCGACCTACGACGGTGACTTCAACAAACTGAAGAAAACCTTCGTCGAGTTTCTCCACAACCTGCCGTTCTACGGTCTGGCGGTGGTGTGCCTGGACGATCCGGTGGTGCGTGAAATCCTGCCTCTGGTCAAGCGTCCGACCGTGACCTATGGCTTCGGCGACGATTGCGACGTGCGCGCGATCAACGTGCGTCAGCAGGGCATGCAAACCTTCTTCACCGTACTGCGCCCGGATCGTGATCCGCTGGACGTTTCGGTGAACATGCCGGGCAACCACAACGTATTGAACTCACTGGCGACCATCTGCATCGCCACTGACGAGGGTGTCAGCGATGAAGCCATCGTCCAGGGCCTGTCCGGGTTCCAGGGCGTTGGCCGTCGCTTCCAGGTCTACGGCGAACTGCCGGTCGAAGGCGGCAACGTGATGCTGGTCGATGACTACGGTCACCACCCGACCGAAGTCGCCGCGGTGATCAAGGCCGTGCGCGGTGGATGGCCGGAGCGCCGTCTGGTGATGGTCTACCAGCCGCACCGCTACAGCCGCACCCGCGACCTGTACGACGATTTCGTCAATGTACTGGCCGATGCCAACGTCCTGCTGCTGATGGAAGTCTACCCGGCCGGTGAAGAACCGATCCCGGGCGCAGACAGCCGCAAGTTGTGCAACAGCATCCGTCAACGCGGCCAGCTCGACCCGATCTACATCGAGCGTGGCGTTGATCTAGCGCCAGTGGTCAAGCCGCTGCTGCGTGCCGGCGACATCCTGCTGTGCCAAGGCGCCGGTGATATCGGTGGTCTCGCACCGAAACTGTTGAAGAGTCCGTTGTTCGCAGGTGCCGTTGCCGCACCGAGCGTGGGGAAGTTGAAATGACCGCTGCATACGCCAATCTCGTCTCCACTGTCGCGCCGAAAGACTTCGGCCGCGTTGCCGTGCTTTTTGGCGGCAAGAGTGCCGAGCGTGAGGTCTCCTTGAAGTCGGGCAACGCGGTTCTCGAAGCGCTGCAAAGCGCGGGTGTGGACGCGTTCGGTCTCGACGTAGGCGATGATCTGTTGCAGCGTCTGCTGAACGAAAAAATCGATCGCGCCTTCATCATCCTTCACGGTCGTGGCGGTGAAGACGGCAGCATGCAGGGCCTGCTGGAATGCCTGGGTATTCCCTACACCGGCAGCGGCATCCTTGCGTCGGCGCTGGCCATGGACAAGTTGCGGACCAAACAGGTCTGGCACAGTCTGGGTATTCCTACGCCGCGTCATGCGGTACTGGGTTGCGAGGCCGATTGTATTTCTGCAGCGACGGAACTGGGCTTCCCTTTGATCGTCAAACCGGCCCATGAAGGTTCAAGTATCGGCATGGCCAAAGTGACTTCCGCGTCTGAGTTGATCGACGCCTGGAAAGCGGCCAGTACCTACGATTCGCAAGTGTTGGTCGAGCAATGGATTCAAGGTCCGGAGTTCACCATCGCCACCCTGCGTGACCAGGTGTTACCTGCGATTGCCCTGGGCACGACGCACAGTTTCTACGACTACGACGCCAAGTACGTGGCTTGCGATACGCAGTACCGGATTCCGTGCGGTCTCGACGTCGACAAGGAAAAAGAATTGATGGACCTCACGGCGAAAGCCTGTGAGGCGCTGGGTATCGCCGGTTGGGGCAGGGCAGACGTGATGCAGGACGTCGACGGGCAGTTCTGGTTCCTGGAAGTCAACACCGCTCCCGGTATGACCGATCACAGCCTGGTGCCGATGGCGGCCCGTGCTGCCGGTCTGGATTTCCAGCAGTTGGTTCTGGCCATTCTGGCCGCAAGCATTGAGCCGCGAGGGTAAGACCATGCAAGGCGCACAGCTTAGACATCAGCCTCCCGCACCGCCCGGCCGCAAGCCGGTGCCGCGGGGTGCCAGCCGAATGGTGGCTAAAGAGCCGATGTCTGCGCGCCTGCCGAAAGCCAACTTTGGCTTTCTCAAAGCGTTGTTCTGGCCGGTGCTGCTGGTCGCGCTGGGCTTTGGTACCTACGAAGGCGCGCAGCGGTTGCTGCCGTACGCGGATCGACCGATCACCAAGATCGCCGTACAGGGCGACTTGAGTTACATCAGCCAGCAAGCGGTGCAGCAACGGATCGCCCCTTACGTGGCGGCGAGTTTCTTCACCATTGACCTGGCCAGCATGCGGACCGAGCTGGAACAGATGCCATGGATTGCCCACGCCGAAGTGCGCAGGGTGTGGCCGGATCAGGTCGTGATCCGCCTGGAAGAACAACTGCCGGTGGCGCGTTGGGGCGATGAGTCGCTGTTGAACAACCAGGGGCAGGCGTTTACCCCGCGTGAGCTGGCCAATTACGAACATTTGCCACAGCTGTTCGGCCCACAACGGGCGCAACAGCAAGTGATGCAGCAATACCAGGTACTGAGCCAGATGCTCCGGCCTTTGGGCTTCTCGATTGCACGCCTGGAGTTGCGTGACCGGGGCAGCTGGTTCCTGACCACTGGCGCCGGCAGCGCGGGCCCGGGAATCGAACTGTTGCTCGGACGCGGCAACCTGCTGGAAAAGATGCGCCGCTTCATTGCCATCTATGACAAGACGCTTAAAGAACAGATTACGAACATTGCGCGCATCGATCTGCGCTACGCCAACGGCCTCGCTGTTGGCTGGCGGGAACCTGTAGCGCCCACGGCAGCCCAACCCGCTGTCGCGAAGAATTAAGAAGAGGCAGGACCCATGGCAAACGTGCAAAGCGGGAAAATGATCGTCGGTCTCGATATCGGCACCTCCAAAGTGGTGGCGCTGGTCGGCGAGGTCTCGGACGACGGCACGCTGGAAATCGTCGGGATCGGTACCCACCCTTCCCGTGGCCTGAAAAAAGGCGTGGTGGTGAACATCGAGTCCACCGTGCAATCGATCCAGCGCGCAATCGAAGAAGCGCAGCTGATGGCCGGTTGCCGCATTCACTCGGCGTTCGTCGGTGTTGCAGGCAATCACATCCGCAGCCTGAACTCCCACGGCATCGTTGCGATCCGCGATCGTGAAGTCAGCTCCGCCGACCTTGAGCGCGTCCTCGACGCCGCCCAGGCCGTAGCGATCCCGGCTGACCAGCGCGTACTGCATACCCTGCCGCAGGATTACGTGATCGATAACCAGGAAGGCGTACGTGAGCCACTGGGCATGTCCGGTGTACGTCTGGAAGCCAAGGTCCACGTTGTGACCTGCGCGGTCAACGCTGCACAGAACATTGAAAAATGCGTGCGTCGCTGCGGTCTGGAAATCGACGACATCATTCTCGAGCAACTGGCTTCCGCCTATTCGGTACTGACCGATGACGAGAAAGAGCTGGGCGTTTGCCTGGTGGACATCGGTGGCGGCACCACCGACATCGCGATCTTCACCGAAGGCGCGATCCGTCACACGGCGGTCATCCCGATTGCAGGCGACCAGGTCACCAACGACATCGCCATGGCGTTGCGCACCCCGACCCAGTACGCCGAAGAGATCAAGATTCGCTACGCCTGCGCCCTGGCCAAACTGGCCGGTGCCGGTGAAACCATCAAGGTGCCAAGCGTTGGCGACCGTCCACCGCGCGAACTGTCCCGTCAGGCCCTGGCCGAAGTGGTCGAGCCGCGTTACGACGAGCTGTTCACGTTGATCCAGGCCGAGCTGCGTCGCAGCGGCTACGAAGACCTGATTCCGGCCGGCATCGTGCTGACCGGTGGTACGTCGAAAATGGAAGGCGCGGTCGAACTGGCCGAAGAAATTTTCCACATGCCGGTACGCCTGGGCGTGCCCCATGGCGTGAAGGGCCTCGATGACGTGGTCCGCAACCCGATTTACTCCACAGGCGTTGGCCTGTTGATGTACGGCCTGCAAAAGCAGTCCGACGGGATTTCGTTCTCGGGTATCAGCAGCCGCGACAGTTACAGCAATGAAGAGCCTAAACCCGCTTTGCTCGATCGCATCAAGAGCTGGGTACAAGGCAACTTCTAAGCATCAGTTTCAAGCGACATGCAGCACGGCAACAAAAGCAGTAGGCGAAAAAACTAGAGAATGTAAAGGAGAGGGAAAATGTTCGAACTCGTAGACAACATCCCCGCAAGCCCGGTCATCAAAGTTATCGGTGTTGGCGGAGGCGGCGGCAACGCTGTCAATCACATGGTCAAGAGCAACATTGAAGGCGTTGAGTTCATCTGCGCCAACACTGATGCCCAGGCGCTGAAAAGCATCGGCGCGCGGACCATCCTGCAACTGGGTACTGGCGTGACCAAAGGTCTCGGCGCTGGTGCCAACCCTGAAGTAGGTCGTCAGGCCGCTCTCGAAGACCGTGAGCGCATTGCCGAAGTCCTGCAGGGCACCAATATGGTGTTCATCACCACTGGCATGGGCGGTGGTACCGGTACCGGTGCTGCGCCGATCATTGCTGAAGTGGCCAAGGAAATGGGCATTCTCACCGTTGCGGTGGTGACGCGTCCGTTCCCGTTCGAAGGCCGCAAGCGTATGCAGATCGCCGACGAAGGTATCCGTCTGCTGTCTGAAAGCGTCGACTCGTTGATCACTATTCCCAACGAGAAGCTGCTGACCATCCTCGGTAAGGACGCCAGCCTGCTGTCGGCTTTCGCCAAGGCAGACGATGTACTGGCCGGTGCCGTTCGCGGTATCTCCGACATCATCAAGCGTCCGGGCATGATCAACGTCGACTTTGCCGACGTACGTACCGTGATGAGCGAAATGGGCATGGCAATGATGGGCACTGGCTGCGCCAGCGGTCCGAACCGTGCACGCGAGGCCACCGAAGCGGCCATCCGCAACCCGCTGCTGGAAGACGTGAACCTGCAAGGCGCACGTGGCATCCTGGTGAACATCACCGCCGGTCCTGACCTGTCCCTGGGTGAGTACTCCGACGTGGGTAGCATCATCGAAGCCTTCGCTTCCGAACACGCGATGGTCAAGGTCGGTACCGTTATCGATCCGGACATGCGTGACGAGCTGCACGTGACCGTGGTTGCCACTGGTCTGGGCGCTAAAATCGAGAAACCTGTAAAGATTATCGACAATACCGTTCACACCTCCATGGCTTCCCAGCCACAACAACAGGCGCCCGCTCGTCAGGACGCACCTGCTGTGAACTACCGTGATCTGGACCGTCCGACCGTTATGCGCAACCAGGCTCAGGCCGGTGCAGCGACTGCCGCGAAGATGAATCCGCAAGATGACCTGGACTACCTGGACATCCCGGCTTTCCTGCGTCGTCAGGCCGATTGATGGAATGTATCAGGGCTATGAAGGTGATTGGTGTTCAGCAAAGGTCTGGTCTGCTATTATCGCCAGCCTTTGTTGATACCAGTTCGCAATTTGCGCTGAAGCGGCCCAAGCCATGATTAAACAACGCACACTGAAAAATATTATCCGTGCCACAGGTGTAGGCCTGCACTCCGGGGAGAAGGTATACCTGACCCTCAAGCCCGCGCCTATCGACACCGGCATTGTGTTTTGTCGTGCTGACCTCGATCCTGTGGTGCAGATACCTGCTCGCGCAGAAAATGTTGGCGAAACCACTATGTCGACCACACTGGTTAACGGTGACGTCAAAGTGGACACGGTGGAGCACTTGCTCTCGGCCATGGCTGGCCTGGGCATCGATAACGCCTACGTCGAGCTCTCCGCGTCCGAAGTACCAATCATGGATGGTAGCGCTGGACCCTTCGTATTTCTGATTCAGTCGGCTGGCCTGGAAGAACAGGACGCTGCCAAGAAGTTCATCCGGATCCTGCGGGAAGTGACAGTGGAAGACGGCGACAAGCGCGCCACTTTCGTCCCTTTCGAAGGTTTCAAAGTGAGCTTCGAGATCGATTTTGATCACCCGGTTTTCCGTGACCGCACACAAAGTGCAAGCGTGGATTTTTCCAGCACTTCGTTCGTAAAAGAAGTCAGCCGCGCCCGTACCTTTGGTTTCATGAGTGACATCGAGTACCTGCGCAAGCACAACCTCGCACTCGGCGGCAGCGTTGAAAACGCTATTGTGGTCGACGCGGATGGTGTACTGAACGAAGACGGCCTTCGCTATGAAGACGAATTCGTGAAGCACAAGATCCTCGATGCTATTGGTGATCTCTACCTGCTGGGCAATAGCCTGATTGGTGAGTTCAAGGGCTTCAAGTCCGGACATGCATTGAACAACCAGCTGCTGCGCAAGTTGATTGAGCAGACAGATGCTTGGGAAGTCGTGACTTTCGAAGACGCCAGCACAGCACCGATCTCTTACATGCGTCCAGTTGCGGCCGTGTAAGTAAAAACCTCTCTAGTTTTTAAAGGCTGCCTTCGGGTGGCCTTTTTTTATGTCCGCGCAAAAGTGAAGCGGTGCTTGTAGCGGCCTCATCGCGGGCAAGCCCGGCTTCCACAGGCAACGCATGACCTTGTGGGTACCGGGCTTGCCCGCGATGAGGCCCTTTGTCACACCAAGGATTTCACAGCGCAGCCACCACCCGATTACGCCCGCGCTCCTTCGCCTGATACAACGCCTTGTCTGCCGCGAACAGCAATTGCTCCAGCGTGGCGTCGGTCTTGGTGGTCCAGGTACTGATACCGATACTGACAGTCATCGGCGAGTCATCGCCTTCCACCCGTGGCAATTGCTCCACCGCCGAACGGATCTGTTCGGCAATCTTCTGCGCGCCCGCGCTGTCGGTTTCCGCGAGGATCACGGAAAACTCTTCGCCGCCATATCGGGCCACCAGATCGGCGGGACGGCGCACATTGGCTGAAATCACCTTGGCTATCGTTCGCAATGCCTCGTCGCCACGCTGATGGCCGTGTCGATCGTTGAAAGCCTTGAAATGGTCGGCATCGATCATCAGCACCGACAACGGCAGGCCGGATCGCTGGGCGCGGAACCATTCATGCCGCAGGGTCAGGTCCAGAATCCTGCGATTGGCAACACCGGTCAGCGCGTCGGTGGCGGCCAACAGGGACAATTCCTGCTCGGCGTTGTGGCGCAGACGCAGCTCCCGGCACAGCAACCAGCTCAGCCATAGCAGGCCGATACACAGCACGCCTGCGGCGCCGCTGATCACCAGCGCCGTTCGTCTCCACGCCCCAAACACGTCGGTACCGGAAAGGGCGACGATCACCGTCAGCGGCAGATTACCCACCCTGGAAAAAGTGTACAGCCGCTGCTGCCCGTCAATGCTCGACACGCTGTTGAAGCTGCCACTGCCCTCGCGCAGGATGCGCATGATGTTAGGGCGATTGGCGAAACTCTTACCGATCGAATCGTGTTC
Source organism: Pseudomonas sp. p50(2008) (assembly GCF_015351605.1). Lineage (NCBI taxonomy): Bacteria > Pseudomonadati > Pseudomonadota > Gammaproteobacteria > Pseudomonadales > Pseudomonadaceae > Pseudomonas > Pseudomonas sp. p50(2008). The sequence goes on along the minus strand of NZ_JACMYF010000007.1, from coordinate 271,087 downwards.
CAGGTACGGCTTCTGAGCCAGCAGGATGCCTTCGTCGTTGATGATGTTCAGCGTGCTGTCGTTGCCGATGTTCAGGGTGTTGAACAGTTGGTCGAAGTAGGTCAGGCGCATCGACGCCACGGCAACACCCAGGAATTCACCGGTTGGGGAGGCGATCCGGCGGCTGAGGCTGATCCGCCATTCATTGCTGTCTTCGCAGTCGCAGCGAGGCTTGAAAGGGCGGCTGATGAACATGCCGGTGTCGCGGTTGGAAACATGGGCGAGGAAGTAGTCACGGTCCGCGAAGTTGCCAGGCTTTGGCTCGATCAGTGAAGAGTCAGCCAGTACCTCGCCATGCTTGTCCAGCAGCAGAATGTCACCTTTGAAACGCGCCGTGGTGGAACGGTCGAACAGGACCAGATGGCGAATTTGTGCAGACACCTGTTTCAAATCGTCTCGTTGCGCTGCCGCAATCAGGCCTTGCAGGGACAGGTCATAGAGTTCCACGGTGCGCAACACGTCGGCATCGATGAGTTGAGCGATGGTGGTCGCGCTGCGGGTCGCGGCTTCTTGGGCGCTGGCGTGTTCGCGAATCAGCAGGAAGGTGACGATGCTGATGATCGCGATGACGGTCAGGGAGCTGCCGAGGATCACCATGATTTCAGGTCGACGGTTCTTGCCTGAAACCTGCGGCAGGCGGCTCGTGATCATGGGAATGATGTCCGCATATACGTCCAGAACAAAAAAACCGGCACTCGTGCCGGTCCCTGATTGATTGAAGCTTAGAAGACATTAGCGGGGTAGTCGACGATCATCCTGAAGCGTTGACGCGTCTACTCAGGCACAGCGAGCCAGGGAAGTCTAAATTCGCGACGAAAAAAAGCCGCTGATAGCAGCGGCTTGAAGACAACTTTTCAAAGGGAAGAGCCGATGAAAAGTGTCGAGGGAAACAGAGCGGATTCGGTTGATCAGCTGTCTTTCTCAATCGTTTGGCGGGACTGAGCATTCGACGCTTGTGGGGTTTGCGCGGCATCTTGCGCTTTGGCCGTCATTTCGCTTTGGTACGCTTCGAACGCGGCGGCACGCTCGTTGTTGTGCGCAACGAAGGCCTGGGACTCTTCGGCAAAGGCGAGCGGGGAAAGGAACAATGAGGACAAAACGAAAGCGCTGGCAATACCCATGGTGTTGGACATCTTTAAAACCTTCTTGCTTGGCAAGTGCTGTTTGGTGGCGCAACGATAAGGGGGAATGGAGGGGGGAAAAAGAACGGATTCATGAAAGGACTGTTGCGCTTAAAGCAATAGTTGAAGAGCGGCGCCCTACCTGTAATTGGATGGACTCGCCCAAGCCGGTGGTGAGGGGATTTATCCCCGTTCGGCTGCGCAGCAGTCGTAAAGTTTTTGGGGCCGCTGCGACGTTTCGCCAAATCCCCTCACCACACCGCAACCGGACGCAGGTTTCGCCAGCTGCTACAGGGTTGTTTGGGACTTGGTTCAGACAGGCAGGTGAATCCCGAAGGTGTTGACGCCCTGATCACTGCGCACGAACACATCCCCACCATGCATCAGTGCAATCGCCTTGACGATCGCCAACCCCAACCCATGGTTGTTTCCGCTGTTGCTACGCGAGGCGTCGACCCGATAGAAACGTTCGAACAACCGCGACAGGTGCTCGCTGGCAATCGGCGATCCCGGATTGGCGACGCCGATACTCACCTGATGCGCCTCGACCTCGATCCTTACCTGAATCACCTGTCCAGGCTCAGTGTGCTGCACCGCGTTGCTCAGCAGATTGATCAGCGCCCGACGTAAATGAGCGATCTCGATCCGCACTTGCGCATCGCCACTGACCTGTACCCGAACCTGTGCATCTTCAAGGATGAAATCCAGATATTCCAACGTGGTCGCCACTTCATCCGCCAGGGAGGTTGACGTCAGTTTGGTGGCCTTGCTGCCCTGATCGGCACTGGCCAGGAATAGCATGTCGTTGATGATCGAGCGCAGTCGCTCGAGTTCTTCAAGGTTCGATTGCAGTACCTCGAAGTAATGCTCCGCCGACCGGCCGCGAGTCAGTGCCACCTGGGTCTGGCCAATCAGGTTGGTCAGTGGTGAGCGCAGTTCATGCGCCACGTCGGCGTTGAAGGATTCAAGGCGCGAGTAAGCCTGTTCGACCCGCTCCAGCGTGGAGTTGAAAGAGTTGACGAATTGATTGAGCTCCGGCGGCAGTGGCGATAACTGCAGGCGCCCGGACAACAAGGGCGGCGCCAACCGTTGCGCTTCCTGAGACAGCTTGATCAGTGGCTTGAGGCCGATCCGCGCCACCCAGTAGCCCAGCGCCGAGGCCAGCAGCACACCAATGATCGCCAGGCTGATCAATGCGATCAGCAGGTGATGTTGCGTCTGGAAAAACGTCTCGGTGTCGATTCCGATCATGAAACGCAGCGGCGGTCGCTGGTCCTTGGCCGGGAACAGACTGACCAGCACTTTCAGGGGGTAGGGTTGTTCGGGTAATTTCAAGTCGCGCATGCCCAGCGGACCTTCGGCGAACGCGCGAATCTGCGGTGTCAGGTTGCCGTATTCGTAGTGGGGGTCGCCGCTGATAATCCAGAAGCTGATGCGTTTGTCTTCTTCGCCAAGCAGCTTGAGCTTGTTATTGATCTTCACCCAATGCTCGGGCGTGCCGTAACGGCCGACGGTGGATTCGAGCACGCTGTAGCGCGCGTCCAGTTCCGCTTCCGGCAGCAGGCCCAAGCCCTTGTCGACCTGTTGATACAGCGCCCAGCCAATCAACAGGAACACCAGCAGCGCCACCAGCGTGAACATTCCGCTCAAACGCAAGGCAATCGAATTACTGGACACCACGGCTCTCCAGCACATAGCCCATGCCACGAATCGTGTGCAGGAGTTTCTCGTCGAATGGCCCGTCGAGCTTGGCGCGCAGGCGCTTGATCGCCACTTCGACAACGTTCGCATCGCTGTCGAAATTGATGTCCCAGACCATCTCCGCAATGGCGGTTTTCGAGAGGATTTCGCCTTGGCGGCGGGCCAGCACGCTGAGCAGCGAGAATTCTTTGGCCGTCAGGTCCAGGCGGGTGCCGGCGCGGGTGGCCTTGCGGCTAATCAAATCGATCCACAGGTCGGCGATGCTCACCTGCACCGGTTCATGGCCGCCGCTGCGCCGGGTCAGGGCCTGCAAACGCGCGACCAGTTCCAGGAAGGAAAACGGTTTGCCGAGGTAATCGTCGGCACCGTCGCGCAGACCTTTGATGCGGTCTTCGACACGCTCGCGGGCGGTGAGCATGATCACCGGGGTTTGCTTGCGCGCACGCAAGGCGCGCAGTACGCCGAAGCCATCGAGGCCCGGGAGCATGACGTCGAGGACGATCACCGCGTAGTCGCTTTCCAGCGCCATGTGCAAGCCCTCGACGCCATCGCGCGCGAGATCCACGGTGTAACCCTGTTCCGTCAGGCCACGGTGCAGATAATCCGCGGTTTTTTCTTCGTCTTCGATAATCAGAACGCGCATGACCCCGCCTCAGTCTGTGTTCGCCAGCCCCGGCATCGCTGCGGGTGCTGGAGTGGGTGAGCCCCGGTGGAAAACCCGCTCAAGCCACAAGTATATGACCGGAGTGGTGAACAGCGTCAGCGCCTGGCTCACCAGCAAGCCACCGACCACCGCGATACCCAATGGCTGGCGCAGCTCGGCGCCGGTGCCGTAGCCAAGCATCAGCGGCAAGGCGCCAAGCAGGGCGGCGAGCGTGGTCATGATGATCGGCCGGAATCGGGTGATACAGGCCTCATAAATCGCTTCTTCCGGCGGCAAGCCACGATTGCGTTGTGCGTCGAGGGCGAAGTCGATCATCAGGATGCCGTTCTTCTTCACGATCCCGATCAGCAGCACCAGACCGATCAGCGCCATGATCGAAAAGTCCTGGCCGCAAATCCACAGCATGATGACCGCTCCGAGCCCCGCAGAAGGCAGCGTCGAAATGATGGTCAACGGATGGACGAAGCTCTCGTACAGCACGCCGAGAATGATGTAGACCGCCAACAGGGCCGCAAGAATCAGCCATGGCTGGCTGGCCAGCGAACTCTGGAACGCCTGGGCCGCGCCCTGGAAGTTACCGCTCATGGCCGCCGGCATGCCGATCTCCGCCTTGGCCTGGTTGAGCATGATCACCGCATCGCCCAGCGCGACGCCGGGTGCCAGGTTGAACGACAGGTTGGCAGCGGGAAACATGCCGTCATGGGCGATGGACAGCGGGCCGACCGTTGGCGCATCGAATTTGGCCAGGGCCGACAGAGGCACCATTTCACCGCTCAACGGCGACCGCAGGTAGAAGTAGTTGAGGCTTTCAGCTTTGCCGCGTTGCTGGGTGTCCAGCTCCAGGATCACGTTGTACTGGTTGATCTGGGTCTGGAATTCATTGATCTGCCGTTGCCCAAAAGCGTCGTACAACGCTTCGTCTACATCGCTGGCGGTCAGCCCGAAACGCGCAGCGGCGCTGCGGTCGATACTGATGTGCGTAATGCTGCCGCCCAGTTGCAGGTCATTGGAAATGTCGCGGAATGCCGGGTTGCTGCGCAGTTTTTCCGTCAGGCGCTGGGTCCAGGTGCTGAGGGTCGCGCCATCGTTGCTCTTGAGTACGTACTGGTACTGCGCGCGACTCGGGCCCGAGCTGAGGTTGATGTCCTGCCCGGCGCGCAGGTAAAGCACGATACCCGGGACTTTCATCAGTTGTGGGCGAATCCGGTCGATGAACTGACTGGCCGAGACATCGCGGTCACCACGCTTTTTGAGGGAGATCCAGAATCGGCCATTGGCGATGGTCTGGTTGCTGCCGGAGACGCCCACCGAATGGGAAAACGCCTGAACGGCAGGATCGGCGGCGACGATTTCGGCCATCGCCAGGTGTTTTTTCACCATGTCGCCGTAGGAAATATCGGCGGCGGCTTCGGTGGTGCCGAGGACAAAACCGGTGTCCTGCACCGGGAAGAAGCCCTTGGGAATGAAGATGTAGCCTGCAACTGCCAAGCCCAGTGACAGGGCAAATACACCGATCATCAATTTCTGATGGGCCAGGGCGCGGCGCAGCAGTTTTTCGTAGCCGGCCAGCAAACGTTCGCCGAACGTCGGTTTGCTGTGGGCGTGATGCACAGGCGCACGCATGAACAGTGCAGCCAGCGTCGGTGCCAGCGTCAGCGAAACCACCACCGAAATCATGATGGTCGACGTTGCCGTCAGCGCAAACTCCTTGAACAACCGCCCGACCACGCCGCCCATGAACAGCAGCGGGATGAACGCTGCCACCAGCGAGAAACTGATGGACACCACGGTGAAGCCGATCTCGCCGGCGCCCTTGATCGCCGCCTCGCGCATACCGTCGCCGGCCTCCAGATGGCGGTGAATGTTCTCCACCACCACGATCGCGTCGTCCACCACAAACCCAACGGCCACCACGATCGCCACCAGCGTCAGGTTGTTCAGGCTGAACCCCATGATGTACATCAGGGCGAAACTGGCGATCAGCGATACCCCCAGCACCGCCGACACGATCAACGTTGCTGACCATTGGCGCAGGAACAACGCCATGACCGCCACCACCAACAGGACGGCGATCAGTAGCGTGATTTCCACTTCATGCAGGGAGGCGCGAATGGTCTGTGTGCGGTCGACCAGCACCTTGACCTGGACCGAGGCCGGCAACATGGCTTCCAGCGCCGGCAGGGCCGCCTGAATGCGGTCCACGGTCTCGACGATGTTGGCCCCCGGTTGACGGGAGATCACCAGGTTGACCCCCGGCTGATCGCCGGCCCAGGCCTGAACGTAGGCATTTTCCGAACCGTTGACCACTTTGGCCACGTCCTTGAGGTGAACTGGCGCACCGTCCTTGTAGGAAACGATGAGCTGGCTGTATTCCTCGGGATGGAACAACTGGTCATTGGTGGACAGCGTCGAGATGCTCGACTCGCCGTACAAAGCACCTTTGGCCAGGTTAAGACTGGTCTTCTGGATCGCCAGGCGAATGTCCGCGAGCGTCAGGCCGATGGCGGCGAGTTTATCGGCCGAAGCCTGCACGCGAATCGCGGGACGTTGCTGACCGGTAATGTTGATTTGGCCTACGCCGTCGATCTGACTGATCTGACGGGCGAGCAGGGTTTCCACCAGGTCGCTGAGTTCGGTGCCGGGCATCTGCGTCGAATTGACGCTCAGGATCAGCACCGGGCTGTCGGCCGGGTTGACCTTCCTCCAGGTCGGCAACGTCGGCATGTCTTTAGGCAGTTTGCCGGCGGCGGTGTTGATCGCGGCCTGAACTTCCTGCGCGGCAGTGTCGATACTTTTGTCGAGGGTGAATTGCAGGGTCAGGTTGGTCGAGCCCAAGGCGCTGCTCGAGGTCATCTGGGTCACGCCGGGGATGGCGCTGAATTGCACTTCAAGCGGGGTGGCCACCGATGAAGCCATGGTTTCCGGACTGGCGCCGGGCAACTGCGCGGCCACCTGAATTGTCGGGAACTCGGCTTCCGGCAGCGGAGCGATCGGCAAGCGCGGAAAGGCGATAACGCCGAGCAATACCAGGGCGAAGGTCAGCAGGATCGTCGCCACCGGATGATCAATGCACCAGGCGGAAACCGAGCCATGACCCTTCATGGCTTAGGCTCCGATTGAACCACCTGCGGTGGCTCGGTCAGCACCTGAACCGTCGAGCCTGGCTTGAGCCGAGACTGACCATCACTGACCAACACATCGCCCGGGTTCACGCCTTTGATGATGTCCTGGCCGCTGCCTTGATAGACCATCTGTACCTGGACGGTTTCGACCTTGTCGCCTTTGACCCGGTAAACGAAATGCTGATCGAGCCCGCGTTGTACGACGGTAGGCGGGACCACCAGCGCATCTTTATCCAGCGCTGTCTGGATTTTTACCGTCACCAACAGACCGGGCCACAGCTTCTGTCCGGCATTGTTGAATTCCGCCTTGGCGCGGATGGTCCCGGTGTTGGCGTTGATCTGGTTGTCGATGAGGGTCAGATGGCCTTCGCCCAGTAGGTTGTCGGTCTCACCGTCGGTGTCGGCGCCGATGTAGGCCTTGACCTGAGCATGCTCCGGGTCGTTGATCAGGCCTTGCAGGGTCGGCAGCATTTGCTGGGGTAGCGAGAACTCCACCGCGATCGGATCGATCTGGGTCACCGTAAACAACCCTTGGGTATCCGTCATGCGCAGGAAGTTACCTTCGTCCACGGTACGAATACCGACGCGACCGGTCACCGGGGAGCGAATCTGGGTGTAGGAAAGTTGCACCTGTGCCGCGTCGATCGATGCCTGATTACCCTGTGCCGTGGCCTTGAGCTGGTTCACCAATGCTTGTTGCTGATCGTAGGTCTGCTTGGAAACGCCATCATCGACGCTCAACAGTTTGTAGCGCTTGAGGTTTACCAGGGCCACTTGCAGCTGCGCCTGACTCTCGCCCAGTTGTGCCCGGGCCTGATCGAGGTTGGCGCGAATCGTGCGGTCATCGATGGTGGCCAGCAGGTCGCCGGCCTTGACCAACTGACCTTCCTTGACCAGCAATTTGGTGAGGACGCCGTCGATCTGCGGGCGCACGACAACGCTATGCAGCGACAGGACCGAACCAATACCGGTGACATAGCGAGGGACGTCTTTTTCGGCGACGTTGACCACCCGCACGGGGATTGCGGTGGGTGCCGCGAGTTTCGCCGTGGCCGGTTTTGTCACGTACCAGACGCCCAGCGCTAACAGCGCGATCAGAAGGGTGGCGAGCAGGACGGGTTTTTTCTGAATTCGCATGCGAGTCGGGCGCCGGGCAGAAGAGACGGAGGGACGGTCAGGTTTATACCTTCCTTATAGCCCTGTTACACCGTCAGGAAAGTGACTGCTAACTGACGGCGCTGTCAGTTTCGTGCGCGCCTGCGCGAAATATCCGCGTACAACGCGGTCCCGTGTGTGGACAGGGTTGCTAGCGACAGGAACTACGCTGACTAAAGATCTTTTCCTGCGGGCAGATACAAAAGGTGTGACCTCAAAACAATAACGGAGTGGCCTTGAAATGAAGCTGAAATTTCTATTTTCGAGTGTGCTGTTATTTATACCGCTGGCGGTGACTGCCGCGCCCAGGAATGAGTCGGGGCAGATCAGTTTTGTCGGTCAGATTGTTGAGGCCGGATGCGCGGTAGAGCAGGCCGGGGCTGTGCAATTCACCGAGTCTCGACGTCTTCAGGTTACCCCGGGGGTGAGCGTAGAGGTGAACACCTACCGAAATGCTTGTGCTCGCGGCTCGATGCCTCTTACGGCGACGTTCGAGCGCTTGAGTTCAGACGGGATCGGCGTGGTGACAACGTCTGAAAAGGGCATCGTCACCATCACCTACCTGTAGGAAGCAGCGGGCAGGGTCGAGGGGAAATTCTTTCACGGCCGACCGAAGGTGCGCGTGCGTGTGTCGGCCGTGCAGGTATACTGCCGCCTTTCGCGGCTCGCTGACCGGGCCCGACTCTATTGCATCACCCCGGAGCTTTCATGACTTCCCCGACACAACCGCCGGTTGCCGCCGCTTTGAGCGACGACCAGGCAGACCTGCCAGACAGCGTCGACTCCAGCGCAGACAGCGAAACCAAAGCCGCCATCCCGGCGTTCAAGTTTCCGTTCAAACCGGGTGACCTGGCAGCGGCCAAGAGCGCCAGCCAGCCGTGGTACAAGAACGGCGCTAAGAACGGCCACACCAAGACGCCAGGTGCCGCGCCTCCGGGTACTCGTCGTTCGATGGGCAAGCGTTAGGTTTCAGATCTTTGTTATCCGCTGTACCGCTATCGTCGGAACGCCGCCCGGAGCAAGCTTTGCTCCCACATTTAAACCGCGCCAGGCGCGGTTCGGTGTAGGAGTGAGCCTGCTCGCGATGAGGCTATCTCAGGCACAGCACCTCTGGCTGAATCAAGCCGCCCGCAACGAGATGAACGCATAGTTCGGCGTCATCTCGCGTGCCACTTCCGCCCCTGCCGCCAGCACCTGCCCGGCGACGTCTTCACCTGACAGATGAAACTGCCACTCACTGCCCCATTCCGGTAGCGTTTGCCCGATCACCTCATCAAGGGTCGTGGCAAACGCCGTCATGTCCGGCAGATAGGCAGTGAATCCGTCACCTTTGAGCGCGGTGGTGCGAATCCCCAGCAACGCGCAAATCGCATCCTTGGTTTGAATCTCGTCACGATCCGCCTGACGGGAACGATGGATCAACCCTGCCAGTTCCTGATCCACCAATTCACCCCCCACAATCAGATCCGGTCCTTTTTCCCACGACTCCGGCGGACATTCCTTCACCGCGGTGTTCAGGGGGATGTGCGGATTGATTTCCATCGGGTAGATGCGGCACACCAAGGGGCGACGTTCATAGATGCGACAAAGGTTGTCTTCGTCAAGATTCCGGCAGCGACCGGCGTTGTACGCAGCAAAGGTGATGGCGACGTACGCGTCGGACTCGCCGCTGCGAACCACCGCCGAGCGGCGTTCGGCGTGTTCGCGCTGCTGCAGGGGCAGCCCGAGGCCATTGCCCAGAAAACCTTCGACCAACACGATCACCTGGCCGCCGTCATTCGCCCACATGCGGGCTTCTTCCAGGGTCAGGGGGACATGGTGGTCGTTGCAGCATTTGCCGCAACCTACGCAGGAAAACGTCGTATTCATTGAGCGGTCAGTCGCATCCGGAAGCAGGAATCGGCGACAGAAAGCCACCGCGAAGACCTGCGTCGAAGCAAGTTATGCGCCACACATCCGTGTTGATGGCGAGAACCGGTCATGCACGGCGCGCAGCATTATCCGATCTGACCGGTCACTGCGCCTTAGTGGTTGGGCGAATGGAATCCCATTCGGTGACGTAGGCGGTTTTGGTTTTCTTGTTGTAGAGGCACAACTCGGTCCCTTGCTGGCCTTTCATGTGTTTTTGCGGGTATTGGCCTTGCAGCAGGAGGGCGGTGTAGTCGACCCGGTCATCGAACTGCGCGGACTTGCCGACGGGTTTGACGTTCTTCAGGCCGCTGGCCTTGGTGCAACTGGCGATCACGGCCTTGTCGTAGGCAGTCCAGGCGTCGGGGCTGGAAGCGTTGGCGTGGGTAGCCAGAGCCGTGAGGCAGAGAAGGGACAGAGTGCTGGCTTTCATGGTTCAGGGGTCCTTGGGCTTTTGGTGGCCAGTATGCCTGATGGGGCGATAGCGGTATCAACCCGGAACCAGTTCCCGGCGAACGACACGCATCCCGACACTTTCATACAGATGCTGCGCCCGAACGTTGTCCTCCAGCACCTTCAAATCCACAAACCCTTCGCGCCGCTGTTGAAACACGTTGAACGCATGCAGCAGTAAAGCACGTCCCAATCCCCGGCCCTGGGCTCGAGGATGCACCACCAGGTTCTTGATGTAGGCGCTGGTCCAGCACTGGGCCACGCCCACGACGCCTTGAGCATCCAGCGCAATAAAGCACAGGCTCGGATCGTACTCGGGGTCGGTTTCAAAGCGCCGTTGCCAGAGATCCAGCGCCGGTACTCGCCCGCCGCCTTGCTGATAACCCATTTCCATCAGCTGATGAACGGCCTCGGCCAGTTCAGGACGGTAGTGGGTCAACACGATGTCCTGCGGCCAGATGAAGTCAGGCACAGCCTCGGTGAGGTTGCGCCGCATCAAGAAACAGAATTGCTCAGCCAACACTCAATGACCCTGTTCTGCGACAGCCTTGGCCGCTGTGATCAGGCACTTGGTCAGGTCGGGTGAGGAAAACTTCGTCAGCACGGCATTCGCGCCCGCCAGTCGCGCCTTTTCGCTGTTCATCGCGCTGTCCAGCGACGTGTGCAGCAGCACGTAGAGGTGCGAGAAGTCAGGTGTTTCGCGAAGGGTCCGGGTAAAGGCGTAGCCGTCCATCTCGGACATTTCGATGTCGGAGACGATCAGGTTGATCTGCTGATCAGTGCCTTGCAGGTCCAGCAGGCAGTCGATGGCTTCCTTGGCGCTGCGGGCGGTATGGCATTGCAGGCCGAGGTTGCGCAGGGTGTGTACCGATTGTTGCAGCGCTGTCTGGCTGTCATCGACCACCAGAATTCGCGCGGTGCCGAGTATTTCGGCGTCTTCCATGCTGAGTTCGGTCGGGGCTGATTCGATCTGGGCCGGGGCAATGCCGTGGATGACTTTCTCGATGTCCAGCACCTGCACCAGCGTACCGTCGACTGACGTGACGCCGGTAATATACGAGCGCAGGCCGCCAGAGCCATAAGGCGGTGGGCGGATGTCAGTGGTCAGGCAGTGGACGATCTTGCTCACCGCCTGGACGTGCAGGCCCTGCTTGGAGCGACTGACGTCAGTGACGATCAGGCAACCACCGTTGGGGTCCTCAAGCGGACGTTCGCCGATGGCCCGACTCAGGTCGATCACCGACAGGGACATACCGCGCAAGGTGGCGATGCCTTTGACGTGTGGATGCGATTCCGGAAGCCTGGTCAGTGGCGGGCAGGGAATGATTTCACTGACTTTCAGCAGGTTGATTGCCATCAGCTTGCCGCTGCGCAAGGTAAACAGCAGAAGCGAAAGTGAGTCTGCGCGGGCTTTGTTGGAAGACATAAAAACCTTCTGTGGAAAAAGGTGGCAGGCGATCGCGGGATCGCCAACAGCTATCGATGCCGGGTTATCGACTCGTAAAGGGCAGGCTTTAGGTTAATTACCCGGCATCACCGACCGACGCGACCTATGTAGCAGCTGGCGAAGCCTGCGTTCGGCTGCGCAGCAGTCGTCTATATAGTCGACCCAGTGACTCAACGGGACCCGATACTCAGGTTTCACGACTGCTTCGCAGCCGAACGCAGGCTTCGCCAGCTGCTACATGAAACGTGGTGAATGGAGGGTGTGTTATTTCATGCCCAATCGCTTGGCCATCCGCCCGAGATTCGCCCGGTCCAAGCCTAGCTCACGCGCTGCGCTTGCCCAGTTGTTGTGGTGGCGCTCAAGGCAGGCGCCGATCAGTTGGCGTTGATACTGCTCGGTGGCTTCGCGCAAATCTCCCGACACCAGCGGCACCGGAGCGGCGGCGGAGGGTTGTGCGGTCACTTCAATGCTGCCGTTGGGCAGGTCCAGGTCCGCGGCACTCAAGCTGAGAATCTTCGGTCGTTCCTTGCAGTTGCCCAGCGCCTTCAAGGCACTGCGGCCAATCAAGTGTTCCAGCTCTCGCACGTTGCCAGGCCAGTCGTACGCCAGCAATGCAGCCTGGGCATCGCTGTTCAGGCGCAGGCTGTTCAAGCCCATGCGCGAGCGGTTCTGTTCGAGGAAGAAGCCGCTGAGCAACAGCACGTCGCGGCCTCGGTCGCGCAGGGCGGGCACCAGCAGCGGGTAGACACTCAGGCGGTGATAGAAATCGGCGCGGTAGCGACCGCTGCGTACCTCTTCCGCCAGGTCACGGTTGGTCGCCGCGATCAGGCGCACGTCCACCTGATGCTCCTTGTCCGACCCCAGGCGCTGCAGTTGGCCACTCTGCAGAACACGCAGCAGCTTTGCCTGCACCGTCAGGGACAACTCGCCGACTTCATCCAGAAACAGTGTGCCGCCATTGGCCAGTTCGAACTTACCGCGTCGATCATTCATCGCACCGGTGAACGCACCTCGGACATGGCCGAACAGTTCGCTTTCCACCAAGGTGTCCGGCAGTGCGGCGCAATTGAGGCTGATGATCGGTTTATCGGCGCGGGCAGACGCGGCGTGGATGGCTTGGGCGACCAGTTCCTTGCCCACCCCGGTTTCCCCGGTGATCAACACGGTCAGGTCGCTGCCGCCCACCAGGTTGATTTCTTCGACCAGGCGCTTGTGGGTCTTGCTCTGGCCGATCATTTCGCGGTTCTGCTGCCCGCTCGCCTGGCGATAAACCTCGGCGCGCTGATGCTCGTCTTCGACACGATTGGCCAGGCGCTCGATGCGTTCGGCAGCGTTGACCGTGGCGGCGGCGAGGCTGGCGAAGGCTTGCAGGGCGTCCAGTTCGATCGGTTCAAAGCGTTCCGGATCAAGGGCGTCAAGGGTCAGCAAGCCCCACGGGCGCTCGTCGATGAACAGCGGGCAGCCCATGCAATCGTGGACTTCAAGATGCTCATCCAGGCCAGCGACCAGACCGTCGTACGGATCGGGCAGTTCGCTATCGGCGGCGAACCGGGTCGGTCCGGGGCTGCTGAGCAGCGCCGCGAAACGTGGATGTTCACTGACCTTGAAACGTCGACCGAGGGTGTCGGTACTCAAGCCGTCGACTGCCAGTGGCACCAGCCATTCGCCATCAAGGCGCAACAGCGCTGCTGCATCACAGGGCAGCAGGGCGCGCATGGCTTCGAGCAAGCGCCGATAGCGCTCACCTTCCGCAAGTTCGCGGGACAGGTCAGCGACCAGTGGAAGCAATGTCGTCAGCAGGGATTTTGCAGTCATAGTGACTCCGTGTAGTCGGTACGACTATACAGAAGCCTGTGTCTAAATGACTATGATCGTTTTAACACATTGATTTATAAGGATAAATAAACTGGCACGAATACTGATAGGCATAGGGTAATCAGTTGGTAATCCACGTCGCTCAGGAGTCACCCTATGCTTAGCGTTCAAGACCGCGCAATCGTCAAATCCACCGTGCCGTTGTTGGAAAGCGGCGGCGAAACGTTGATCACTCACTTCTACCGCATGATGCTCTCCGAATACCCTGAAGTGCGCCCGCTGTTCAACCAGGCCCACCAGGCCAGCGGTGATCAACCCCGCGCACTGGCGAACGGTGTGTTGATGTACGCGCGGCACATCGATCAGCTTGACCAGTTGGGCGACCTGGTGGCCAAGATCATCAACAAGCACGTGGCCCTGCAAATCCTTCCGGAACACTACCCGATTGTAGGCACCTGCCTGCTGCGCGCGATTTCCGAAGTGCTTGGCGACGAGATTGCGACCCCCGAAGTGATGAGCGCCTGGGGTGCGGCTTATGGGCAACTGGCTGACATTCTGATCGGTGCCGAGACCGCTATCTACGACCAAAAGGAGCACGCACCCGGTGGCTGGCGCGGCGCGCGGGAATTCATCGTGGCGAGCAAAGTGGAAGAGAGCGCGGAGATCATTTCGTTCTACTTCGAGCCGGCTGACAAGGGCCCGATTCTGGCGGCAGAACCCGGCCAGTACATCGGCATGAAGCTGGTCCTCGACGGTGAAGAGATCCGTCGTAACTATTCACTGTCGGCGTTGGCCAACAATGGTCAGTACCGCATCAGCGTCAAGCGCGAACAGGGTGGTCGCGCTTCCAATCATTTGCACGATCAGCTGCATGTCGGCGCAAAGATCCAGCTGTTCCCGCCATCGGGTGAATTCACGCTGAGCGCCAGCGACAAGCCGCTGGTGCTGATCAGTGGCGGCGTCGGCATCACTCCCACACTGGCAATGCTCGAAGCGGCGTTGGCGACCGAACGGCCGGTGCATTTCATCCACTGCGCGCGCAACGGTAGCGTCCACGCGTTTCGTGACTGGATCGACGGGCTGGCTGAACGTCATCCGCAGCTGCAGCGCTTCTACTGCTATGACGAAGATGATGGTGTGAGCCCGGCGGCGCACCGCGTCGGGTTGTTGAGTCAGGAGCAGTTGGGCGAATGGTTGCCGCAGGAGCGCGACGTGGATGCCTATTTCCTGGGGCCTAAAGGCTTCATGGCAGCGATCAAGCGCCACCTCAAAGCCTTGGGCGTACCCGAGAAGCAAAGCCGCTACGAGTTCTTCGGCCCGGCTTCGGCGCTGGAGTAACCTCCGCCCTCGCCAGTCCAGACGCAACACCCCTTGTAGCCGCTGGCGAAACCTGCGTTCGAGGACGCAGTCCTCGCCAGTCCGGTCGCTGCGTTGCAACAGGTCGATCACGATTATCTTGCAGGCGAGGACTTCGTCCTCGAACGCAGGCTTCGCCAGCGGCTATACGGATCGCGGTGCAGCTCTTAGCCTTTGAGTTCCTTCAAATGCTTGTACACCGTTGCCCGGCCCATGTTCAGGACGTTGGCGACGTAGTTGGAGGCGCTTTTGCCCTTGAAGGCGCCTTCGGCGTGCAGCGCCAGCACCAGCTCGCGTTTATGGTCCCGGGTCAGCATGCTCAGGCTCAGCTGACGCTCGCGCAGCCAGGCATGCAGGAAGGTGTTGATCCGCTCCTGCCAGTCATCGCGAAACAGTGAATCCGGTTGTGGAATCAACTTGCTCGGCGACAGAAACAAATCCAGTGCCGCCTTGGCATTCTCGAACAACGAAATATTCAGATTGATGCACAGCACCGCCAGCGGTTGGCCCTCGCTGTCACGCAAAACACTGCTCAGGCTGCGAATTTTCTGACCGTCCCAGTTGAGCTTTTCGTACGGCCCAATGTTTCGCTCGCTGATGTCTTCGCTGAGCATGTCTTCCAGGGATGAGTCATCACCGATTTCCCGCTTCGACAGGTTGTTGGCGATGTAGTCGACCTTTTGCGTGCGCAGATCGTGCAGCACCACCTCGGCGTGGGGAAAGAACAGGGTGGCGATTGCATCGCTGATGGCTCGGTAGTTGTCCAGGGCCGGGTCTTTTTCGGGTGCGTTCATCAAGTAGAGCTCCAGGCCACGTCAGCGCCCGTCAAAAGGGGCGCCGGGAGTTTGCCGCAAACAGTCTGAAACGTCACTTCAGTGCCGCATCAACCGAGGCGTGCCGGGGAAAGCATCTCGGCGTTCAAGCCAAAACGCGTGAGGGATGCGGGCAGCGCTTCACCGCGCACCAAAGCGGCGCTGGCCTGGCCCATGGCGGGCGATGTCTGGATGCCGTAACCGCCTTGAGCTGCCACCCAGAACAGGCCTGGGACCAGGGGATCGAAGCCCGACAATAAATCACCGTCGCTGACAAAACTGCGCAAACCGGCCCAGGTGCGGGTCGGGCGGCGGATGGTCAGGGTGGTCGCTTCTTCGATCTGGTAGATGCCCATGGCGATGTCCAGTTCTTCGGGCTGCACGTCGTGGGGTTCCACAGGATCGGCGTTCGCCGGAGAGCCAAGGAACATACCGGCGTCGGGTTTCATGTAGAAGGATTCGTCGAGGCTGACCAGCATGGGCCAATGATGGATATCCACACCCTCAGGGCCGGCGAAAATAAAGGCCGCGCGGCGCTTCGGTTGCAGTCCCAGCGTTCTGGCGCCAGCGAGCTCACCGATCCTGTCGGCCCAGGCGCCGGCGGCGTTGATGATGATCGGGGCGCTGAAGGTTTGATTGCGGGTTTGCACCTGCCATACACCGTCGGCATCGCGGGTCAGGCTCAGGACTTCGGTATCGGTATGGACTTCGCCTTTATTGCGACGGATACCGCGCAGATACCCCTGATGCAGGGCATCGGTATCGATGTCGCTGGCGGTAGGGTCATAAATGGCCCCATGGACTTTTTCCCGACGCAGGATCGGCAGGCGCACGCAGGCTTCTTCTGCACTGAGCAGCTGCATTTGCGGCACCGTCGCTTTCGCGCTCAGGTACTGGTTTTGCAGCTCGGCAGGGTCACCGGTGAAGTCCACGGTCATCTCGCCGCGCGGCGTCAGCAGCGGGTGTTCACAGAAACCGGCGGGCGGCGCGTCGAAGAAGTCGCGACTGGCCTGGGTCAGCGCCCGCACCTGGGGCGTGCCGTAAGCGGCGGTGTACAGCGCGGCGGAACGTCCGGTCGAGTGATAGGCCGGATGGGATTCGCGTTCGAGCACGATGACCCGGGCATGCTGCGACAGCCAGAAACCGGTGGAAGCGCCGGCAATCCCGCCGCCGATGATGATGAAGTCTGCCTGGCTCATGAACGTCTCCTGATGGGGCGTAAATGCCATTGTTATATAGGAACCCTGTGGGAGCCGGGCTTGCCCGCGATTGCATCACCGCGGTGTGCCTGACAGACCGTGGCGCCTGCATCGCGGACAAGCCCGGCTCCCTCAGAGGGGCGGTGGTGTTAGTGCTGCAATTGGTAAATGGCGTTTGCCAGTGCAATGTCTTCCAGTCCCAGACCGATCGAGCGGAAAAACACGTGACGGTCGTAGTCCGGGCGCTGCACTTTTTCGCTGAGCAGATCGGGCAGGTCGCCCACGATGCTGTTGCTGTCCCAACCATGTTGCTCACCGGCGATCAGCATTTCACCGGCCGAGCCAGGGGTGCTCAGACGATAGTCACAGAACACCTGCATGTCATTGAGGCTTTGCGGCGGTACTTCGTGGGCACGGGGGGCGTTAGTGCTGATCGATGTGATCAGCGCCGGTTTGCTCAGCGTGGCCGGATCGATCACCGGGCCGGCGGACGAGGTGCAGAGCATGATCACATCGGCGTCGTGGACGGCGGCCTCGCGACTCTCGACAAGGGACAGGCGCGGATCGAGGCTTTTGAGCTGCGCCAATGCCTGTGGATCAAGCGTGCTCAAGCCTGGCGAATAGAGGGTGATGCTCTGCCAATCGCGCAGTCCCTTGACGTAATGCAGGTGCGCCTGGGCCACTTTGCCGCTGCCGATAATCGCCAGGCGTCGCGCGTTCAACGGCGCGAGCGCGTCGATGGCGACGGCGGTGGTCGCGGCGGTGCGCGCTGTCGTCAATTCTCCTGCATCGCACAGCAGCAAGGGCTGCCCAGTCTGCATCGACATCAGCAACGTCCACGCTGTGACCAATGGGCCTTGTTCGCGCACGATATAGGGCGAGGTCTTGACCCCATAGACACCGTCTTCGGCCAGTACACCCAGATAATTGATGAAGTCGCCCGCCCCTTGAGGGAACTCGACCAGCTGCTGTGCCGGTTGCACGGCCTTTCCAGCAGCCAGGTCGCGAAACAGTTTGCGCAGGATCTGCGGCACATCGACCTGTGCCAGCAGGTCTCGAGCCTGGGGTTGGGTGATCACGATAGGCGAACTGGACATGGTCGGCTCCGGGGGGCTTAAACTAAACTTATTTGTCCATTATGGACTTTTAGTTGTCTCTAGCAAGCCTCTGATAAATTCCCGGGCGAAAAAAAAGCGCAGTCCGTTTCCGGCTGCGCCTTTTTTACTCGACCCGTGTTACGGGCGCTTGCGCTCAACGGCCCGAAGCAGATGTGTCGGCGGCGTTTCACAGCTGATCTTGCGCCCCAGCAGCGTCTCGATGGACGGTAGCTGGTAGGAGTCGTCTTCACCGGCAAAACTGATGGACACGCCTTCAGCACCGGCACGACCGGTCCGACCGATACGGTGCACGTAATCGTCCGGGACTTCCGGCAACGTGAAGTTGATCACGTGGCTGATGCCGTCGATGTGGATGCCACGGCCGGCAACGTCGGTGGCGACCAGCACGCGGATCTTGCCTTCGCGGAAACCTTCCAGGGTCTTGATGCGCTTGTGCTGCGGCACATCGCCGGACAACTGCGCAGCGTTGACGCCGTCACGTACCAGGCGCTCTTCGATGCGCCGTACTTCATCCTTGCGGTTGGCGAAGACCATCACTCGCTCCCAGCCATTGTCGTTGACCAGGTTGTAGAGCAGTTTGTATTTGTCGGCGCCGGCCACTGCATAGATGTGCTGCTCGACGTTTTCGCTGGCCACGTTCTGCGACTCGATCTCGACGATCGACGGCTCGGTGGTCCATTGCTTGGCCAGGTTCATCACGTCTTCGGTGAAGGTCGCGGAGAACAGCAGCGTCTGGCGCTCGTTCTTCGGCGGAGTCTGGCGAATGATCTGACGCACTTGCGGGATGAAACCCATGTCGAGCATCCGGTCGGCTTCGTCCAGCACCATCACTTCGACCATGTCCAGGTGCACGTCGCCGCGCTGGTTGAAGTCGAGCAAGCGACCCGGCGTCGCCACGAGGATGTCGCAGTGACGGGCTTCGAGGTGCTTGAGTTGCTTGTCGAAGTCCATGCCGCCCACAAACGTCATGACGTTGAGACCGGTGTACTTGGTCAGGTCGGCCGCGTCCTTGGCGATCTGCACCACCAGTTCCCGGGTCGGCGCAATGATCAGTGCCCGCGGTTCACCCATGTAACGCTCTTTCGGCGGCGGGGTTTGCAGCAGTTGGGTAATGATCGAGATCAGGAACGCGGCGGTTTTGCCGGTGCCGGTCTGGGCACGACCGATGGCGTCTTTACCCGCAAGCGTAAAGCCCAGCACCTGTGCCTGGATCGGCGTGCAGTACGGGAAGCCCAGGTCCTGGATGGCATGCATCAGTTCAGGGGCGAGTTTGAAATCATGGAAACGGGTTTTGCCTTCCTGGGGTTCGACAACGAAGTCTTCGAGTTTCCAGGGAATGACCGGCGCTTTCGGCTTCGGTTCGCGACGGGGTTTGACAGGTTTCGGCGCTTCGCTGCGCGGCTGTTCAGAGGCAATGGCCTCGACAGGAGGAGTGGCCGGTGTGGTCATCGGCTCGTGTGTCGGTACCGCTGCGGTTGCGGTCCGGCCAGACTGATTACCGTCGGTGCGGTGGCTGGGGTTGTGAGACGGAGCGCTGGAGACTGGCGCGAGCTGCTCAGTCTCGCTTTTACCGAACATTTTCTTGAGTGCTTTGAGCACGGTCATCTCATCAATTGATTAAGGAATGTACGCCGGCCAGTGTAATGCAAGAATCGGGCGCGGCGTAGTGTGATGATTAAAGGTGCTGTTTTTCACAAGGTGTTTAACGCAAACGCTCGGCGATCCAGACACCGATATCGCGAATCTCCTCAGGTAACACTTCGTGACCCATTGGGTATTCCTGCCATGTCACGGTGACACCACGGGTCTTCAAATGCTCGTAGGCGCTGCGACCCATCGAATTTTGCACCACGTCATCGTACTGCCCGTGCAAGGACAACACCGGTGTGCGCTGCTGACTGGCCGAAAGCTCCAGTTCATCACTGAAGGTCGGCGCATAAGTGGAGAGGGCGAGTACGCCACCCAGAGGACCCTGCCATTTCAAAAAGGCGGTGTGTAACACCACGGCGCCACCCTGGGAAAAACCGGCCAGAAAAATCCGCGAGGCGTCTATTCCAGCGGCGCGCTGCACTTCGATCAAATTGATTACCCGTTGCGCCGACTCTTCCAGCTGGTCGCGGTTGATCGCGCGAGCCGGGCTCATGGCCAATATGTCGTACCAGCTCGGCATCTCGTAGCCACCATTAATGGTGACAGCGCAGGTCGGTGCCTGAGGCAAAACGAAGCGGGTGGTCAACAGGGTTTCCTGCAGGGCTTCGGCCACCGGCAGGAAGTCGTAGCGGTCGGCGCCCAGGCCGTGCAGCCAGATTACGCAGGCATCTGCGGGCTTTACGGGTTGAAGAATCAAGGGCTCGGTCATGTTCGCTCCAAATGTGTGCGTGCGCTCTCATTGAGTGCGAGGTTTGAGTGCGCGTCTGGTTGATCAGTTAAGAAGATGTCGCAAGGCTACAAGTTTTGATCTTGACCGGTCGCTGAATCGCTTTCAGGAACGGTCTGGTACGGGCTTTGCTATGGAAAAGCGAGTACGAAAAATCCCACGCCTGTCGGTAACACTATCAGGCCATTGTTCCTGGTGGGATAGCAAAAAAATCCGGTGATGGATGTTCGCCAATGGCCGCTACGGGCTTAGCGAATGTGAAAGGGCTACAGCCCGTTCGGCCGATTGGTGAGAAGTGAGTGATCCATGATGTGGATTTTCTCCTACTAGACTCATAGCTAAGGTCTTACGTCGCTTGACCCTAAAAAAAGCCAACACGGGTCAACAACGCCTCATAAGGGTGCGACTGGACTCACGCTCCGACACAACAAGAGCAAAACTGGAGGTTTGAATGAAGATGTTGAAATCCACCCTGGCCATCGTGACTGCAGCCGCAGTACTCGGTGTCAGCGGGTTCGCTCAGGCGGGTGCAACCCTGGATGGCGTACAGAAGAAAGGTTTCGTACAGTGCGGTGTGAGTGACGGCCTGCCGGGTTTTTCGGTGCCGGACTCCACTGGCAAGATCGTGGGTATCGATGCTGACTACTGCCGTGCTGTAGCGGCTGCCGTCTTCGGCGACGCAACCAAGGTCAAGTTCAGTCAGTTGAACGCCAAGGAGCGCTTCACCGCGCTGCAATCCGGCGAAATTGACATCCTGTCGCGTAACACCACCATGACCAGCTCCCGCGACTCGGGCATGGGCCTGAAATTCCCGGGCTTCATCACTTATTACGACGGCATCGGCTTCCTGGTTAACAACAAACTGGGCGTGAAAAGTGCCAAAGAGCTGGATGGCGCGACCATCTGCATCCAGGCCGGTACCACCACCGAGCTGAACGTTTCCGACTACTTCCGTGGCAACGGTCTGAAATACACCCCGATCACGTTCGACACCTCTGATGAAAGCGCCAAGTCGCTGGAATCGGGTCGTTGCGACGTGCTGACTTCCGACAAGTCCCAACTGTTCGCCCAGCGCAGCAAGCTGGCTGCGCCGAAGGACTACGTGGTTCTGCCGGAAACCATTTCCAAAGAACCTCTGGGTCCGGTCGTGCGTAACGGCGACGACGAGTGGCTGGCCATCGTGCGCTGGGTTGGCTACGCCATGCTCAACGCTGAAGAAGCCGGCATCACGTCGAAGAACGTTGAAGCTGAAGCCAAAGGCACCAAGAACCCGGACGTCGCTCGTCTGCTGGGCACCGACGGTGAATACGGCAAAGACCTGAAAGTGAAGAAAGACTGGGTCGTACAGATCGTCAAGCAAGTCGGTAACTACGGCGAAGTGTTCGAGAAAAACCTCGGCAAAAGCACGCCTCTGGAAATCGACCGCGGCTTGAACGCCCTGTGGAACAACGGCGGCATTCAATACGCACCACCAGTGCGCTGATGGTTCTATCACCCGGTGGGCCAACCACCGGGTGATGTTCTGTTCCATTACATCCGGGGCACTTCATGCAAAATTCAATCGGCGCACCAAAGCAGAGGCTCAGCCTCAGCGATCCCAAAGTGCGTGCGTGGCTGTTTCAGATCATCACCATTGTGGCGGTGGTCTCGATGGGCTGGTATCTGTTCGATAACACCCAGACCAACCTGCAACACCGGGGTATTACCTCCGGCTTCAGCTTTCTGGAGCGCAGTGCCGGTTTCGGCATCGCTCAACACCTGATCGACTACACCGAATCGGACAGCTATGCCCGGGTGTTTGTCATCGGCTTGCTCAACACACTGCTGGTGACATTCATCGGCGTGATCCTGGCGACGATCCTCGGGTTCATCGTCGGCGTGTCACGGCTGTCGAAGAACTGGATCATTGCCAAGCTGGCGACTGTTTATGTGGAAGTCTTCCGCAACATTCCGCCGCTGCTGCAAATCCTGTTCTGGTACTTCGCGGTATTCCTGACCATGCCGGGACCGCGCAACAGCCACAACTTCGGCGATACCTTCTTCGTCAGCAGCCGCGGCCTGAACATGCCGGCCGCACTGGCGGCGGACGGCTTCTGGCCGTTCGTGGTCAGTGTCGTCGTTGCCATCGTCGCCATCGTGCTGATGTGCCGCTGGGCCAACAAGCGCTTTGAGGCCACTGGCGTACCGTTCCACAAGTTCTGGACCGGGCTGGCACTGTTCCTGGTGATCCCTGCGTTGTGCGTCTTGATCTTCGGCGCACCTGTGCACTGGGAAATGCCCAAGCTGCAAGGCTTCAACTTCGTCGGTGGCTGGGTGCTGATCCCGGAATTGCTGGCGCTGACCCTGGCCCTGACCGTTTACACCGCGGCGTTCATCGCCGAGATCGTGCGCTCGGGCATCAAGTCGGTCAGCCATGGCCAGACCGAGGCGGCGCATTCCCTGGGCCTGCGCAACGGTCCGACCCTGCGCAAGGTCATCATCCCGCAAGCCCTGCGCGTGATCATTCCACCGCTGACCAGCCAATACCTGAACCTGGCGAAAAACTCTTCGCTGGCGGCCGGTATCGGTTATCCGGAAATGGTTTCGTTGTTTGCCGGCACGGTGTTGAACCAGACCGGTCAAGCCATCGAGGTGATTGCGATCACCATGAGCGTGTACCTGGCGATCAGTATCAGCATTTCCCTGCTGATGAACTGGTACAACAAGCGCATTGCGCTGATCGAGCGGTAAGGAAAAGCGCATGAGTACTCATACTTTCAAACCTGACATGCCGCCACCGAGCAAAGTCTTCGGACCGATGGCGTGGATGCGCGCGAACATGTTTTCCAGCTGGCTCAACACCCTGCTGACCCTGTTCGCGTTCTATCTGATCTATCTGGTGGTGCCGCCGATCCTGCAGTGGGCCATCCTGGACGCCAACTGGGTCGGCACGACACGCGCCGACTGCACGAAGGAGGGCGCCTGCTGGGTGTTCATCCAGCAGCGTTTTGGCCAGTTCATGTACGGCTACTACCCTCCGGAACTGCGCTGGCGCGTGGACCTGACCGTGTGGCTGGCGGTCATCGGCGTGGCGCCGTTGTTCATCTCGCGCTTCCCGCGTAAAGCGGTGTACGGGCTGAGCTTCCTGGTGCTCTACCCAATCATTTCCTGGTGCTTGCTGCATGGCGGCGTGTTCGGCCTGCCCCAAGTGGCGACCAGCCAGTGGGGCGGTCTGATGCTGACCCTGGTGATCGCGACGGTGGGTATTGCCGGTGCGTTGCCGCTGGGTATCGTCCTGGCGCTGGGTCGTCGTTCGAACATGCCGGCGATTCGTGTGGTCTGCGTGACCTTCATCGAATTCTGGCGCGGCGTGCCCTTGATCACCGTGCTGTTCATGTCCTCGGTGATGCTGCCGTTGTTCCTGCCCGAAGGCATGAACTTCGACAAACTCCTGCGAGCGCTGATCGGCGTGATCCTGTTCCAGTCGGCCTATGTGGCTGAAGTGGTGCGAGGTGGTCTGCAAGCGATTCCAAAGGGTCAGTACGAAGCGGCTGCGGCGATGGGCCTCGGGTACTGGCGCAGCATGGGCCTGGTGATTCTGCCGCAAGCCCTGAAGATGGTGATCCCAGGCATCGTCAACACCTTCATTGCGCTGTTCAAGGACACGAGCCTGGTGATCATCATCGGCCTGTTCGACTTGCTCAACAGCGTCAAGCAAGCCGCCGCCGACCCGAAATGGTTGGGCATGGCCACTGAAGGCTATGTGTTTGCAGCCCTGGTGTTCTGGATTTTCTGTTTTGGTATGTCGCGCTACTCCATGCATTTGGAACGTAAGCTCGACACTGGCCACAAGCGTTAGGAGTTCTTTTATGAGCGAAGCGATCAAACAGCCTGTGAGCCCTGAAGGCATTATTCAGATGCAGGGCGTGAACAAGTGGTACGGCCAGTTCCACGTGTTGAAAGACATCAACCTCAACGTGAAACAGGGCGAGCGTATCGTCCTGTGCGGCCCGTCGGGTTCCGGCAAGTCCACGACCATTCGTTGCCTCAATCGTCTGGAAGAACACCAGCAAGGCCGCATCGTGGTCGACGGCGTGGAGCTGACCAACGACCTCAAGCAGATCGAAACGGTACGCCGTGAAGTCGGCATGGTGTTCCAGCATTTCAACCTGTTCCCGCACCTGACCATCCTGCAGAACTGCACCCTGGCGCCGATGTGGGTGCGCAAGATGCCCAAGCGCAAGGCCGAGGAAATCGCCATGCATTACCTGGAACGCGTACGCATTCCAGAGCAGGCGCATAAATTCCCGGGGCAGCTGTCCGGCGGCCAGCAACAGCGTGTGGCGATCGCCCGCGCGCTGTGCATGAAGCCGAAAATCATGCTGTTCGACGAACCGACTTCGGCCCTCGACCCCGAGATGGTGAAAGAGGTATTGGACACGATGATCGGCCTCGCCGAAGACGGCATGACCATGCTCTGCGTTACCCACGAAATGGGTTTCGCGCGCACCGTGGCCAACCGCGTGATCTTCATGGACAAGGGTGAAATCGTTGAACAGGCTGCGCCGAATGACTTCTTCGATAATCCGCAGAATGAGCGCACCAAACTGTTCCTGAGCCAGATTCTGCATTGATCTGATTCAAGCACTAAAAATAAACCCGGACGTGTTCCGGGTTTTTTTTCGCTTACGCAAATGCAGCCCTTTGTAGCAGCTGGCGAAGCCTGCGTTGGCTCCGGGGTCGCGCTCGACTGTAGCGGTCGTTCTCTGGACGCCGCGATGTCCGCTTGAAAATCGGGGTCGCTTCGCGTCCCAACGCAGGCTTCGCCAGCTCTACAGGGTTTTGTGCGCCGTGGTTGCTCTGTCGGACAAAGCTGACTACCATGTCAGAAAATTCATCCTATGATTGGATGACAGGGCGAATAACATGTCAGAAATTTCTCCATTGGTTAAACGATCCCTGGTCGATCAGGCCCTGGATCAATTGCGCCTGCGCATCACCCAAGGTGCCTGGACCGTTGGGCAGCGCCTGCCCACCGAGCCGGAGTTATCCGCTGAGCTCGGCATCAGCCGTAATACCGTGCGTGAAGCCATGCGCGTACTGGCGTTTTCCGGGTTGATTGAAATTCGCCAGGGCGATGGCAGTTACCTGCGTGCGGTCGTCGATCCGCTGGACACCGTAAAAGCGTTGTCCCGCTGCTCCCATGAGCAGGCACGTGAGACCCGGCACATTCTCGAGGTCGAGGCCATCGGCCTCGCGGCCCTGCGCCGCACCGACGAAGACCTGGTGGCGTTGCGCGAGGCATTGGGCGTCAGCGGCAGCCATTATCACGGTGATCTCGACAGTTACATCGCGTGCGACCTGGTGTTCCACCGCCGTCTGGTCGACGCCGCGCACAACCCGACACTCAGCGAGCTTTATCGCTACTTCTCCAGCATCGTCGGCGCGCAATTGCGCCAGACGTTAAACATCACCCCACGACGCCAAGAGGTGTTCGATCTTCACATCGAGCTGCTTGATGCCGTCGAGCAACGTGACCCGGAAAGGGCCAAAGCCCTGTCCAGGCAGTTGATCAATGAACCTTGAAACCGAGAAATCCATGTCCAGCAGCAACAGCAGCATGAATGAACCCAAACGCACCGCAGAGCTCGATGAGCTGCTGATTGACGCCGAGGCCGATGACGAAGAGGTGCAGAAAAGCCGACCGATCCTGGGGCGGCCCTGGCTGTTGCTGCTGGGATTGATTCTGGTGGCGCTGAACTTGCGCCCGGCGTTGTCGAGCATGGCGCCGATGCTCAGTGAAGTGTCGAAAAGCCTTGGCTTGAGCGCCGTTCAAGCGGGTTTGCTGACCACCTTGCCAGTGCTTTGCCTCGGCCTGTTTGCGCCATTGGCACCCGTGCTGGCGCGTCGCTTCGGTGCCGAGCGGGTGGTGTTGGGTATTTTGCTGATGCTGGCGGGCGGGATCATCGTGCGCAGTTCGTTCGGTGAGATCGGTTTGTTTGCAGGCAGCGTGATGGCAGGCGCCAGTATTGGCGTGATCGGCGTATTGCTGCCGGGCATCGTCAAACGCGATTTCCCAAAGCAGGCCGGCACCATGACCGGTGTCTACACCATGGCCCTGTGCCTGGGTGCGGCCATGGCGGCAGGCGCCACCGTGCCGTTGAGCGAACATTTCGACAAGAGCTGGGCGCTGGGGCTGGGCTTCTGGGTGGTGCCGGCGTTCGTGGCGGCATTGTTCTGGTTGCCGCAAGTGGGTGGCCAGAAACACGGCGCGCACAACGTGGCGTATCGCGTTCGCGGCTTGTTGCGTGACCCGTTGGCGTGGCAGGTGACCTTGTACATGGGCCTGCAATCGTCCCTGGCGTACATCGTGTTCGGCTGGTTGCCGTCGATTCTGATCGGCCGCGGCCTGACCCCGACCCAGGCGGGTCTGGTGCTGTCGGGTTCGGTGATCGTCCAGTTGGCCAGTTCACTGGCCGCTCCATGGCTGGCCACACGCGGCAAGGACCAGCGACTGGCGATTGTCGTGGTCATGCTGCTGACCCTCAGTGGTTTGTTCGGTTGCCTGTATGCGCCGATCAATGGCCTGTGGGGCTGGGCGATCCTGTTGGGCCTGGGGCAGGGCGGTGCATTCAGCCTGGCGTTGACCCTGATCGTGCTGCGTTCGCGCGATGCGCATGTGGCGGCGAACCTGTCGAGCATGGCCCAGGGCTTCGGTTACACCCTGGCGTCCATGGGGCCGTTCGCGGTCGGTATCGTGCATGACTGGACCGGTGGCTGGAACGCGGTGGGCTGGATTTTCGGCGTGATCGGTCTCGGCGCGATCATTGCCGGTCTCGGGGCCGGTCGGACGTTGTATGTTCAGGTGGTCAGCGAAAAAGTCTGACGGCCTCGCACTGTCGGTATTCGGCACACGAATGCCGATGGTCCTGCGTGCATTTGCAGACTATCGTGCAGGCAATCTTTTCTGACGCCCGGAGTCTGCCCATGAGTGATGCCCACGCCCTGTTGATCACCCGGTTCTACCAAGCTTTCCAACGCCTAGATGCCGAGGCCATGGCCGCCTGCTACACCGACGACGTGGTGTTCAGCGATCCGGCCTTTGGCGAACTGCGCGGGCGCGACGCGGGTGACATGTGGCGCATGCTCACAACACGGGCCAAGGATTTCTCATTGACGTTCGATAACGTTCGAGCCGACGAGCGCACGGGCAGCGCTCACTGGGTCGCGACCTACCTGTTCAGCCAGACCGGCAACACCGTGATCAACGACATTCAGGCGCGCTTTGTTTTTCGCGACGGCAAGATCTGCGAGCATCACGACAGCTTCGACTTGTGGACCTGGTCCCGTCAGGCGCTGGGTTTCAAAGGGTTGCTGCTGGGTTGGACGCCGCTGGTGCGCAATGCCGTTCGCGCCCAGGCATTGAAGGGGTTGAAGGCATTCCAGGCCAGTCGCTGATAAGATCGCGGCTTGTTTCCCTTCAAGCCCTGATCGTCACGTGACCACCCTCAGCGAAAGCCCTGTCGACGCCGACACACCCGTGAGTAAAACCTGGTTCGTCTACCTCGTTCGCGCGGCCAACGGTTCGCTCTATTGCGGGATCAGCGATGATCCCGTGCGGCGTTTTGCCAAGCATCAAAGCGGCAAGGGCGCCCGGTTCTTTCTTTCCAGCCCGGCAATGGCGTTGGTCTACACCGAACGGTGCCGCGACAAGAGCGACGCATTGCGTCAGGAACGACTGATCAAAAAACTCAGGAAAAGCGCCAAGGAATGCCTGGTGGCGAGTGTCGCGCACGTGTCATCAATTTGATTGATCTGTTCTCATCACGGTAGATGGATACGCGGCTCATTGATTGCGCGCTAAGCTGCGGACTCCTTAACCGAGCGGCGGAGCCGAGCATGTCCGAGTTGATTCTGCATCATTACCCGACTTCCCCTTTCGCCGAGAAAGCCCGCCTGTTGCTGGGCTTCAAGGGCTTGTCCTGGCGCTCGGTGAAGATTTCGCCAGTGATGCCCAAACCGGATCTCACCGCGCTAACCGGTGGCTATCGCAAGACGCCGGTGTTGCAGATCGGTGCAGATATCTATTGCGACACGGCACTGATCGCCCGGCGACTGGAACAGGAAAAAGCCTTGCCGGCGTTTTTCCCCGAAGGTCAGGAAATGGTCACAGCATCGTTCGCGTCCTGGGCGGATTCGGTGGTGTTTCAACACGCGGTCAGTTTGGTGTTTCAGCCGGAATCGATCGCCGTGCGCTTTGGCAGTCTGCCGCCGGAAGCGATCAAGGCGTTCCTCGCCGATCGGGCGGGACTGTTTAGCGGTGGCAGCGCGACGCGTTTGTCCGCCGAGCAAGCGCGGCACCAGTGGCCGACGATCATGGCGCGACTGGAGCAACAGCTCGAGCGCGAGCAGGGCGACTTCCTGTTTGGCCAACCGTCGATTGCCGACTTTTCCTTGGCTCATCCGCTGTGGTTTCTCAAAGCCACGCCGGTAACGTCACCGTTGGTCGATGCTTATCCGGCGGTCAGCGCATGGTTTGGGCGGGTGATGGGCTTCGGTCATGGCGCGTCGAGCGAGATGACTTCCCAGGAAGCGCTGGAAGTGGCGCGCACTGCCACCCCGGCGGCGTTGCCGGACGATCAGTTCGACGAGCCGAACGGGTTTGAGCCAGGCCAGCAGGTGACCATCGCCGCGACCGATTACGGTGTCGATCCGGTGGCGGGGGAGTTGCTGTTTGCGGGCGCTGAAGAGCTGATTGTGCGCCGTGAGGACGAACGCGGCGGGGTGGTGCATGTGCACGTTCCGCGGTTTGGGTTTCGAATCGAGTCCTGCTGATACATGCTCCTGTGGCGAGGGGATTTATCCCCGTTGGGTTGCGAAGCGGCCCCAAAAAAAAGGGGCTGCTCCGCAGCCTAACGGGGATAAATCCCCTCGCCACGGGCAATTACCCCGAGCAAATTATTTCAGTGCCGCAAGAATCGCATCCGGGTCATACCCGCGAATCAACGTGCCATTCACATCAATGATCGGAATCCCGCCGCCGCCCAAGGCCTCGTAGTCCTTGCGCGCCACCGCGTCCTTCTCGATATCGAATTCCTTATACGCAATGCCCTTCTGATCGAGAAAACGCCGGGTCAGCTTGCAGTAGCCACACCACTCGGTGGCATAGAGCACGACATTGGCCTTGGCTTGAGTCTGCTCGGACACGACCTGAGAGGGATTGAACACCCGCTCGATCTTGCCCCAGTTCTGATAAACCACGACGACCAGCAAGATCAGCAGGCATTTTTTCAGCACGCCGCCCAGCATCAGTTGCGTCGCTTGAGCTGATCAGTGAGCTGAGTCGGCAAGCCTTTGATGATCAGCGTGCCGGCTTCTTCGTCATATTCGATCTTCGAGCCCAACAGGTGGGCTTCAAAGCTGATCGACAGCCCCTCGGCGCGCCCGGTGAAACGGCGGAACTGGTTCAGGGTGCGTTTATCCGCAGGGATTTCCGGCGAGAGGCCGTAGTCCTTGTTGCGGATGTGATCGTAAAACGCTTTAGGGCGTTCTTCGTCGATCAGCTCCGAGAGTTCTTCCAGGCCCATGGGTTCGCCCAATTTGGCCTGGCTGCTGGCGTAATCCACCAAGGTCTTGGTTTTCTCGCGAGCCGACTCTTCCGGCAAGTCTTCGCTTTCAACGAAGTCGCTGAAGGCTTTGAGCAGGGTGCGGGTTTCGCCGGGACCATCAACACCTTCCTGGCAGCCGATGAAGTCGCGGAAATACTCCGAAACCTTTTTCCCGTTCTTGCCTTTGATGAACGAAATGTATTGCTTGGACTGTTTGTTGTTCTGCCATTCCGAGACGTTGATCCGCGCTGCAAGGTGCAGTTGGCCAAGGTCCAGATGCCGGGAGGGCGTGACGTCCAGTTGATCGGTCACTGCGACGCCTTCGCTGTGGTGCAGCAGGGCGATGGCGAGGTAATCGGTCATACCCTGCTGGTAATGCGCGAAAAGCACGTGGCCGCCCACAGAGAGGTTCGATTCTTCCATCAGCTTTTGCAGATGCTCGACCGCTACCCGGCTGAAGGCGGTGAAGTCCTTGCCGCCGTCCAGGTACTCCTTCAGCCAGCCGCTGAACGGATGCGCCCCGGACTCGGCGTGGAAGAAACCCCAGGCCTTGCCTTGTTTGGCGTTATAGCTTTCGTTGAGATCGGCCAGCATGTACTCGATGGCGCTCGACTCGGCCAGTTCGGAGTCTCGAGCATGGAGAACTGCAGGGGTGCCGTCGGGTTTTTTGTCGATCAGGTGGACGATGCAATGGCGGATCGGCATGGGCTTCTCGGCTGATTGTAGAGAGGAGGGCGTGCTCCCCGAAAAAGGGCTAAGTGTACCCCAGCGTGTCCCCTGTGGGCGCTGCGGAAGGCTGCGATCTTTTGATCTTGATCTCACAAAAACAAAGTCAAAAGATCGCAGCCTTCGGCAGCTCCTGCGGGGGTATAAGGGTAATTTGGGCCTGCCGGATGGCCCTTATGCTGTTTTTTACCGGTTTAGAGCAATAAAGCTGACCAAATGGGTAGCTAGAGGCGGATATTTCCCCGTCTCTGTGCTAGTTTTGCCCCGTCTTGCGCGAAGTCACTGCGTTAAGCGTGCATTCAGCATTTGTCAGGTCGAACCAAACCCTGATTTCGGTATCTATAACCCCGATCCCGTGGTTATTGGCCGAGGGTGCCAGATCCAGAAGATCGGGCTCGATGGCTGACACTGCACTCTGCAATCCATATGAATTTGATAGGGAAGGAACACTACATGGCTCTTACTAAAGACCAACTGATCGCCGACATCGCTGAAGCTATCGACGCGCCAAAAACCACCGCGCGTAACGCTCTGGACCAACTGGGCCAAATCGTTGCCGATCAGCTGGAAAACGGCGGCGAAATCACTCTGCCAGGTATCGGCAAACTGAAAGTGACTGAGCGTCCTGCCCGCACTGGCCGTAACCCTTCGACTGGCGCTGCCATCGAAATCGCGGCCAAGAAAGTTATCAAGCTGGTTGTGGCCAAAGGCCTGACCGACGCTGTTAACAAGTAAGACGTGTAAAAAAAACCGTGCTCCGGAGTGATCCGGGCACGGTTTTTTTGTGTCTGTGATTTGGTGATTGAGCTACAACACCACTAAGTCAATGTAGGAGTGAGCCTGCTCGCGATGGCTGCGTGTCAGTTAACGATGATGTCGACTGATGCAACGCCATCGCGAGCAGGCTCACTCCTACAGTTAATCTGCGGTGGTCAGTTACTCAGCTTTTTTTAACCCAGCGCTGGCGCCACACCTGCTGTTCACTCTTGGTCTGGAACGTCCAGGCGACAAACCGGCTTTTCTTCTGCCCCTGGGACATTTCCACGACCTGGCTTTCCAGTACGCCGGCCTTTCTCAGGGCTGTCTCGATCGCCGGCAAGTTCGATGCCTTGGAGACCAAGGTGCTGAACCACAGCACTTTGTGTTGGAAATGCGCGCTCTCGGCGATCAGTTGCGTCACAAAACGCGCTTCGCCACCTTCACACCACAGTTCCGCCGACTGACCGCCGAAGTTCAGCACCGGCAGTTTGCGTTTAGGGTCGGCGCGGCCCAGGGCGCGCCATTTACGCTCGCTGCCTTTGGTTGCTTCGTCCATCGACGCGTGGAACGGCGGGTTGCACATTGTCAGGTCAAAGCGTTCGCCCGGTTCCAGCAAGCCCAGCAGAATGTGCTTGGGGTTGGACTGCTGGCGCAACTGGATGGCTTTGTTCAGCCCGTTCGATTGCACAATGGCTTTGGCTGCTGCCACGGCTGTCGGGTCGATTTCCGAACCGAGGAAGTGCCAGCGGTAGTCACTGTAACCGATCAACGGATAGACGCAGTTGGCGCCCATGCCGATATCGAGCACCTTGACCGGCGCGCCGCGTGGGATTTCGCCGTCGTTGACGCTGGCCAGCAGGTCCGCCAGGAAGTGCACATAATCGGCACGACCCGGAACAGGAGGGCACAGGTAGTCAGCCGGGATGTCCCAATGGGCAACGCCGTAGAACGACTTGAGCAATGCCCGGTTGAACACGCGCACCGCGTCCGGGCTGGCGAAGTCGATGCTTTCCTTGCCGTACGGGTTGATGATCACGAACTTCGCCAGTTCCGGCGTGGTCTTGATCAGCGCCGGGAAGTCGTAGCGACCCTGATGGCGGTTGCGCGGATGCAGGCTGGCCTTTTCACGAGGCTCCACGGCGTTGGCCGGGGTCGCGGATTCAGGCTTTTTGCGCGCAGGTTTGGGTGTGCGGGGGGCGTTCATGGGCGTTGTCGATTCGGGTATGGCTGAAAGTGGCGGGTATTGTCCCACATCCAAGCCTTGTGAACCCAATTGTGACAAACACCGCTGTCCCCTTGTAGGAGGGAGCCTGCTCGCGATGGCTGCGTGTCAGTTAACGATGATGTCGACTGATGGACCGTCATCGCGAGCAGGCTCACTCCTACAGTGGATTTTGGTGGATTAAGGGAGCGTCGGGGACAAAAAAGGGAGGCCGTTGCGGGCCTCCCTTTTTTATTGCGATTTGCCGTTACAGGCTGGCAATCCGCGCATGCTGCTCGGCCAGCTTGCCCAAAGCCTGTTCGGCTTCAGCCAGTTTGGCGCGTTCCTTCTCGATGACTTCGGCCGGGGCCTTGTCGACGAAACCAGCGTTGGACAGCTTGCCGCCTACGCGCTGAACTTCACCCTGCAGACGCAGGATTTCCTTGTCCAGGCGTGCCAGTTCGGCGTCCTTGTCGATCAGACCGGCCATCGGCACCAACACTTCCATCTCGCCTACCAGCGCGGTGGCGGACAGCGGTGCTTCTTCGCCGGCAGCCAGTACGGTGATCGATTCGAGACGAGCCAGCTTTTTCAGCAGGGCTTCGTTCTCGGTAAGACGGCGCTGATCTTCGGCGCTGACGTTTTTCAGGAACAGGTTCAGCGGCTTGCCCGGACCGATGTTCATCTCGGCGCGAATGTTGCGCGTGCCGAGCATCAGTGTCTTCAACCACTCGATGTCATCTTCGGCGCCCTGATCGATACGCGCTTCATTGGCCACTGGCCAAGGTTGCAGCATGATCGTCTTGCCTTCGATACCGGCCAGCGGTGCGATGCGCTGCCAGATTTCTTCGGTGATGAACGGCATGAACGGATGCGCCAGACGCAACGCAACTTCCAGCACACGAACCAGTGTGCGGCGGGTGCCGCGCTGGCGTTCGACCGGCGCATTTTCGTCCCATAGCACAGGCTTGGAGAGTTCGAGGTACCAGTCGCAATACTGGTTCCAGATGAACTCGTAGAGCGCTTGTGCCGCCAGGTCGAAGCGGAACTGGTCGAGCTGACGCGTTACTTCGGCTTCGGTGCGTTGCAGTTGCGAGATGATCCAGCGATCCGCCAGGGACAGCTCGTAAGCCTCGCCGTTCTGGCCGCAATCTTCGCCCTTGTCCAGCACGTAGCGCGCGGCGTTCCAGATCTTGTTGCAGAAGTTGCGATAGCCCTCGACGCGACCCATGTCGAACTTGATGTCACGACCGGTGGACGCCAGCGAGCAGAACGTGAAGCGCAGGGCATCGGTGCCGTAACTGGCGATGCCGTCGGCGAACTCGTCGCGGGTCTGCTTCTCGATCTTCTTCGCCAGTTTCGGCTGCATCATGCCGGAGGTGCGTTTCTGCACCAGATCTTCCAGCTCGATACCGTCGATGATATCCAGCGGGTCCAGGACGTTACCCTTGGACTTGGACATCTTCTGGCCCTGGCCATCACGCACCAGACCGTGCACATAAACAGTCTTGAACGGGACTTGAGGGGTGCCGTCTTCGTTCTTCACCAAGTGCATGGTGAGCATGATCATCCGGGCAACCCAGAAGAAAATGATGTCGAAACCGGTGACCAGCACGTCGGTGGAGTGGAATTTCTTCAGGAACTCGGTCTGCTCAGGCCAGCCCAGGGTGGAGAAGGTCCACAAGCCGGAGCTGAACCAGGTATCGAGAACGTCGTTGTCCTGCTGCAGCGCAACGTCCGGCCCCAGGTTGTTCTTGGCGCGTACTTCGGCTTCATCGCGGCCCACGTAAACCTTGCCCGACTCGTCGTACCAGGCCGGAATCCGGTGACCCCACCACAGCTGACGGCTGATGCACCAATCCTGGATATCGCGCATCCACGAGAAGTACATGTTTTCGTACTGTTTAGGCACGAACTGGATACGGCCGTCTTCAACAGCGGCGATCGCAGGTTCGGCCAACGGCTTGGTGGACACGTACCACTGGTCGGTCAGCCACGGCTCGATGATGGTGCCGGAGCGGTCGCCTTTCGGCACTTTCAGGGCGTGATCGTCAACACTGACCAGCAGGCCCGCTGCGTCGAATGCCGCAACAATTTGCTTGCGCGCTTCGAAACGGTCGAGGCCGGCGTATTCGGCCGGGATCTTGCCGTCGATGCTTTCGTTCAGCGTGCCATCGAGGTTGAACACCTGG
This sequence comes from Pseudomonas sp. p50(2008), assembly GCF_015351605.1. NCBI lineage: Bacteria > Pseudomonadati > Pseudomonadota > Gammaproteobacteria > Pseudomonadales > Pseudomonadaceae > Pseudomonas > Pseudomonas sp. p50(2008). The sequence goes on along the minus strand of NZ_JACMYF010000007.1, from coordinate 236,335 downwards.
CAGGCAGGCAGCACGGCCGCGTTCTTGTCGAAGATGTTCAGCAGCGGCAGGTTGTGGCGCTTGCCGACTTCGTAGTCGTTGAAATCGTGAGCCGGGGTGATTTTCACGCAGCCGGTGCCGAATTCAGGGTCGCAATAATCGTCGGCGATGATCGGGATGCGGCGGCCGACCAGCGGCAGCTCGACAAATTTGCCGATCAGGGCTTTGTAGCGTTCATCTTTCGGGTTAACCGCGACGGCGGAGTCGCCGAGCATGGTTTCCGGGCGAGTGGTCGCGACGATCAGGAAATCGTTGCCTTCAGCGGTTTTTGCGCCATCGGCCAGCGGGTATTTCAGGTTCCACAGGAAACCTTTCTCGTCGTGGTTTTCCACTTCGAGGTCGGAGATCGCCGTGTGCAACTTGGTGTCCCAGTTGACCAGGCGCTTGCCGCGATAGATCAGGCCGTCTTCGTGCAGGCGCACGAACGCTTCTTTAACGGCTTCCGAGAGACCGTCGTCCATGGTGAAGCGCTCGCGGCTCCAGTCGACGGACGAACCGAGGCGGCGGATCTGACGGCTGATGTTGCCGCCGGACTGATCCTTCCATTCCCAGATTTTCTCGAGGAATTTCTCACGGCCCAGATCATGACGGCTCTGGCCTTGGGCTTCGAGCTGACGTTCCACCAGCATTTGCGTGGCGATACCGGCGTGGTCGGTGCCCGGCTGCCACAGGGTATTGCGACCCTGCATGCGGCGAAAACGGATCAGGGCGTCCATGATCGCGTTGTTGAAACCGTGACCCATGTGCAGGCTGCCGGTGACGTTCGGCGGCGGGATCATGATGGTGTAGGACTCGCCCGCGCCTTGCGGGGCGAAGTAATTCTCTGACTCCCAGGTGTTGTACCAGGAAGCTTCAATGGCGTGCGGCTGGTAGGTCTTATCCATGCGCGGCGGGACCCTATTGGCATTTATTCAGGAAAAGCCGGCAAGTATAGCGGGGCATGGGGCGCAGGGCGAGCGGGGGCGGACTGTGGCGAGGGGATAAATCCCCTCGCCACAGAGGGGATTGAGGGTCATTCGTACTGACTGAGCAACCTTTCCATCCGCGCGGCGAGCCGGCGTTTGATTTCGGTCTCGATATGCGGAGCGAAGTCATCGATCACGTCTTGCATGATCAGCATGGCGGCGGCGCGCAGTTCGCCGTCCAGATGCAGCAGGGCGTCGGGGCCTTTGTCCGCAGCAGGTGCTGCCGGGGCGGGGGAGGGCTCGGCGGCAGGCGGCGCGGTGTCGACGGCCTCGAACAACATCGGAATCTGTTCCTGATCCTCGTCCTCGACCGTGTCGGTCAAAAGCGGGGGTTGCAGGTTGTCATCGCCGAGCAGTTGGCGGATCGACTCGAGGTCGTCCAGCAGATGCGCGGACTGTTGGTGCGTTTTTGGCGTGTCCATCGGAATACTCAGAGTCGCTGTAAACGGTGGTCTTGCAGAGGATAGCCCTGTTCGCGATAGAAGCGGAAACTCTCCCGCGCGGCCTGGCGAATCGTTGGCTCTTCTACCACCACTTCCGCCACACGGGCGAAGTGTTTGGCAAAGGCGGGCACTTTCAGGTCAAGGTTGACCAGCAGATCCTGGTGCTGACCGCAGTCGTCACCCAGTCCCAGCACGATCAAACCCTCCGGCTCGTTTTCGGCGGGCCCGTGTGGAACGAAACTTTCGCCCTTGAAGGCCCACAGGCGTGCATCAAGATCGTCGCGCTGGGCTGCATCGCTGCAATGCAGATAGATGCGGTGCCCCATGCGCCACGCTTTTTCGGTGAGCTTGCAGGCGAAATCCAGCCGCGCCGAAGGATCGGCGCTGGGCAGGATATAGAAGTCGACTTTGGTCATTGCGGTTCCTGAGCCTGTAGCGGCGTTACCGAAGCAACGCCGCTCAGGTCATCGGTTTCAGGCTTTGGCGCGATCCAGCAGGTATTGGGTCAGCAGTGGAACCGGGCGGCCAGTGGCGCCTTTGTCCTTGCCGCCGCTGGTCCAGGCAGTGCCGGCGATGTCCAGGTGCGCCCAGTTCAGGTTCTTGGTGAAGCGCGACAGGAAGCAGGCGGCAGTGATGGTGCCGGCTTTCGGGCCGCCAATGTTGGCGATGTCGGCGAACGGGCTGTCCAGCTGTTCCTGGTACTCGTCGAACAACGGCAGCTGCCAGGCGCGGTCGTCGGCGGACTGGCCGGCGCTCAACAGTTGGCCGATCAGTTCGTCGTTGTTGCCCAGCAGGCCGGAGGTGTGAGCACCCAGCGCAACGACGCAAGCGCCGGTCAGGGTCGCGATGTCGATCACGGCCTGTGGCTTGAAGCGTTCGGAGTAGGTCAGGGCATCGCACAGCACCAGACGGCCTTCGGCGTCAGTGTTGAGGATTTCCACGGTCTGGCCGCTCATGGTGGTCACGATGTCGCCAGGGCGCGCAGCGTTGCCGCTCGGCATGTTTTCGGCGCAGGCGAGGATGCACACCAGGTTGATCGGCAGTTTCAGCTCGAGCACGGCACGCAGGGTGCCGAACACACTGGCAGCGCCGCCCATGTCGTACTTCATTTCGTCCATGCCGGCGCCTGGCTTGAGGCTGATGCCGCCGGTGTCAAACGTGATGCCTTTGCCGACCAGCGCGTAAGGCTTCTCGGATTTCTTGCCACCGTTGTATTGCATGACGATCAGGCGCGGAGGCTGGGCGCTGCCCTGGCCGACGGCGTAGAACGAGCCCATGCCCAGGTCCTTGATCTTCTTCTCATCGAGGACTTCGACTTTCAGGCTTTTGAATTCCTTGCCCAGGTTCTTCGCCTGTTCGCCGAGGAACGTCGGGTGGCAGATGTTCGGTGGCAGGTTGCCCAGGTTACGGGTGAACGCCATGCCATTGGCAATCGCGGTAGCGTGGGCCACGGCGCGTTCAACTTCAGCCTGGGCTGCCTTGATGGTCACCAGGGTGACTTTCTTCAGTGCGCGAGGCTCGGCTTTCTGGCTCTTGAACTGATCGAACGTGTACTCGCCGTCCACCAGGGTTTCGGCCAGCAGACGGGTCTTGCCGTAGCTGTCGCGACCTTTGACCACCACTTCGTCCAGCGCAAGCACCGCATCAGTGCCGCCCAGACCTTTCAGGGTGTTGAGGATGCCGGCGATCATTTTACGGAACGGGCGATCGCCCAGCTCTTCGTCCTTGCCCACGCCGACCAGCAATACGCGCTCGGCTTTGAGGTTCGGCAGGCTGTGCAGCAGCAGGCTCTGGCCGACTTTGCCGGCCAGGTCGCCGCGCTTGAGGACAGCGCTGATTGCGCCGCCGCTCAATTCGTCGAGTTGCTTGGCAACGGCGCCAAGTTTGCGGCCTTCGCTGATGGCGACGACCAGAGTGGCGGTCTTCAACGTTTCTGGGTTAACGCTTTTTACAACCAGTTCCATGTCCGGGCCCCTGAATCAATGGTCAACACGCAAGCGTATGAACTTGCTTATAAATAGAAAGACGCAAGACACGACCTGCGACAAAGGCCGCAGTTTGAACCTCGCCTGCTGCGCCTGACAACCCTCGGTCTTACGATTGTGGGGGCGAGCCGGCTCGCAAGGAACCCGAGCCCGCCACGGGGTGTCAGACTTCCCGCTGCAGGTAGGCGATGATCCTCGGATCGCCGTCCGGAGCAGGCTTGCTCCTGCGCCCTGCGCGCCAATGCATTGCGCAGTGACAGGCGCGCACAATCACAGGATAATGCGCCATCTTTTCGGCGGCCCTGCCTTGCGGTCCGCCTGATATGTTTGCTTGTTTGGCCGCCTTCGCCTGACAACCCTGGAGTGTCTGGTTTGATTGTCTTTCGTTACCTATCCCGCGAAGTCCTGTTGACCCTGAGTGCCGTTAGCGCCGTGCTGCTGGTCATCATCATGAGCGGACGCTTCATCAAATACCTCGCCCAGGCGGCGGCAGGTCTTCTGGATCCGGGCTCGCTGTTTCTGATCATGGGTTTTCGACTTCCGGGTTTCCTGCAGCTCATCCTGCCCCTCGGGCTGTTTCTGGGCATCCTGCTGGCCTACGGTCGCTTGTACCTCGAAAGCGAAATGACCGTCCTGTCGGCCACCGGCATGAGCCAGCAACGCCTGTTCGCCATGACTCTGTTTCCGGCCACTCTGGTCGCCCTCGTGGTGGCGTGGTTGAGCCTGAGCCTGGCGCCACAAGGGGCCAATCAATTCCAGTTGCTGTTGAACAAGCAGGACGCCCTGACCGAGTTCGATACGCTGGAGCCCGGACGCTTCCAGGCGTTGCGTGACGGTACGCGGGTGACCTATACCGAAACGCTGACGGACGATCGTATCCATTTGGGTGGCGTGTTCATTTCGCAAAAGAACACGTCGTCGGACCAGAAGGATCGTGGTATTTCCGTGCTGGTGGCCGAAAAAGGCCGTCAGGAAATCCGCCCGGACGGCAACCGCTATCTGATTCTCGACAACGGTTACCGCTACGACGGCAGTCCGGGGCAGGCTGATTACCGTGCAATCAAATACGAAGAATATGGTGTTCTGCTGCCCAAGCCGGATGTCAGTGACGAAGTCACCGACCGGGATGCAATGCCTACCAGCAGCCTCTTTGGTAGTGAAGACATCCGTTCGCGCACCGAGCTGCAATGGCGAATCTCGCTGCCATTGCTGGTGTTCATCGTCACGCTGATGGCGGTGCCGCTGTCGCGCGTCAATCCGCGTCAGGGCCGTTTCCTCAAACTGCTGCCGGCGATTCTTCTCTACATGGCTTACCTGACCATCCTGATTGCCGCCCGTGGCGCGCTGGAAAAAGGCAAGCTTCCGATGGCTTTGGGCCTGTGGCCGGTGCACGGAATCTTCCTGGCAATTGGCCTCGTCCTGCTTTATTGGGAGCCCATGCGCTTGAAAATGGCGAGTCGCCGCAGCGCGCTGGAGGTGGCCCGTGGTTAAGCTGGATCGCTACATCGGTAGCAGCGTTTTCGTGGCCATCCTGGCGGTATTGGGGATTATTCTCGGTCTGGCGACGCTGTTCGCCTTTATCGATGAGATGGGCGACGCCAGCGATACCTATACCTTGCTGGACGTCTTGAGCTACGTCCTGCTGACGGCGCCGCGCCGTCTCTACGACATGTTGCCGATGGCGGCGCTCATCGGGTGCCTGATCGGTCTGGGTAGCCTGGCCAGTAACAGCGAACTGACGATCATGCGCGCAGCCGGCGTTTCCATCGGCCGTATCGTCTGGGCGGTCATGAAGCCGATGCTGGTATTGATGGTCGCTGGTGTGTTGATTGGCGAATACGTGGCGCCCGCCACCGAAAGCGCCGCGCAAGCCAATCGTTCATTGGCACAAGGCAGTGGGGATGCACAAAGCGCCCGGCATGGCTTGTGGCATCGCCAGGGTGACGAGTTCATCCACGTCAACTCGGTACAGCCCAATGGCTTGCTGTATGGCGTAACCCGTTACCACTTCGATAAAGAACGGCACATGCTGTCGGCGAGTTTTTCCAAGCGCGCCGAGTTCGACAAGGATCACTGGCAGCTTAGCGACGTCACCACCACGCTGTTCCATGAGAAAAGCACCGAAGTGGTCACGACACCTGTAGAGCGCTGGGAAATTGCCCTGAGCCCGCAGTTGCTGAGCACTGTGGTCATGGCGCCCGAGTCGCTGTCGATTTCCGGCTTGTGGGGTTACATCCATTACCTGGCTGACCAGGGGCTGAACAACGGCCGGTACTGGCTGGCATTTTGGGTCAAGGTGTTGCAGCCACTGGTCACCGCTGCACTGGTGCTGATGGCGATCTCCTTCATCTTCGGTCCGCTGCGTTCGGTGACCCTCGGCCAGCGTGTGTTTACTGGCGTGCTGGTGGGGTTCACCTTCCGTATCGTCCAGGATCTGCTCGGCCCTTCGAGTCTGGTGTTCGGTTTCTCGCCGCTGTTTGCAGTGCTGGTGCCCGCCAGTGTGTGCGCCCTGGCCGGGGTCTGGCTGTTGCGTCGGGCCGGTTGATTCCGGGTATTTCCCTGCTTCGCCACTCTCAAGAAACGCCCCTGCCGCAAGGTCGGGGCGTTTTTGTATGCGCCGTCTGACCTGCAAACGTGACGCTTGCGCCGTGGATCAGGTACAATTCCCGGCTATTTTTCGGCGGGCTATGCCTGCAGCCTTTTTGAGTGTTGATCCGTGAGTGATTTGAGTCATATCCGCAATTTCTCCATCATCGCCCACATTGACCATGGCAAGTCGACGCTGGCTGATCGATTCATCCAGATGTGCGGCGGCCTTGCCGAGCGCGAAATGGAAGCCCAGGTGCTGGACTCCATGGACCTGGAGCGTGAACGCGGGATCACCATCAAGGCCCATAGCGTCACCCTGTATTACACCGCTCGCGATGGCATCAAGTACCAGCTGAACTTCATTGATACCCCGGGCCACGTTGACTTCACCTATGAAGTCAGCCGGTCGCTGGCGGCCTGTGAAGGTGCGTTGCTGGTAGTCGATGCCGGTCAGGGCGTTGAGGCGCAGTCTGTTGCCAACTGCTACACGGCCATCGAGCAGGGCCTGGAAGTCATGCCGGTCCTGAACAAGATCGACCTGCCACAGGCCGATCCGGACCGCGTCAAAGAAGAAATCGAGAAAATTATCGGCATCGACGCGACGGATGCGGTCGAGTGCAGTGCCAAGACCGGTCTGGGCGTCGATGAAGTACTCGAGCGCCTGGTGCATACCATTCCTGCGCCAACCGGTAACTACGAAGATCCGCTGCAAGCGTTGATCATCGACTCCTGGTTCGACAACTATCTGGGCGTTGTTTCCCTGGTTCGCGTGCGCCATGGCCGCGTGAAGAAGGGCGACAAGATTCTGGTCAAGTCCACCGGCAAGATCCACCTGGTGGACAGCGTCGGTGTCTTCAACCCGAAACACACCGCCACCGTTGACCTGAAGGCCGGCGAAGTGGGCTTCATCATTGCCGGCATCAAGGACATTCACGGTGCACCGGTCGGTGACACCCTGACCTTGAGCTCCACGCCCGACGTCGATGTGCTGCCAGGCTTCAAACGCATTCAGCCGCAGGTCTACGCCGGCCTGTTTCCGGTCAGCTCCGACGATTTCGAAGACTTCCGCGAAGCGCTGCAAAAGCTCACGCTGAACGATTCGTCGCTGCAATACACCCCGGAAAGCTCCGACGCCCTGGGCTTCGGCTTCCGTTGCGGCTTCCTCGGCATGCTGCACATGGAAATCATCCAGGAGCGCCTGGAGCGCGAGTACGACCTGGACCTGATCACCACGGCGCCAACCGTAATTTTCGAGCTGCTGCTGAAAACCGGTGAAACGATTTACGTCGACAACCCGTCGAAGCTTCCAGACCTGTCCTCTATCGAAGACATGCGTGAACCGATCGTGCGGGCCAATATTCTTGTGCCGCAGGAGCACCTGGGCAACGTCATTACCCTGTGTATCGAAAAGCGTGGCGTGCAGCACGACATGCTGTTCCTCGGTACCCAGGTCCAGGTGACCTACGATTTGCCGATGAACGAAGTGGTCCTCGACTTCTTTGACCGTCTCAAGTCGACCAGCCGTGGCTATGCTTCGCTGGATTACCATTTCGATCGTTATCAATCGGCTAATCTGGTGAAGCTGGATGTGCTGATCAACGGTGACAAGGTCGACGCCCTGGCGCTGATCGTGCACAAGGATAACGCGCACTACAAAGGTCGCCAGTTGACCGAGAAGATGAAAGAACTGATTCCGCGTCAGATGTTCGACGTTGCGATCCAGGCCGCCATTGGCGGTCAGATCATTGCGCGTACGTCCGTCAAGGCACTCAGAAAGAACGTATTGGCCAAATGCTACGGCGGCGACGTTAGCCGTAAGCGCAAGCTGTTGGAAAAGCAGAAGGCCGGTAAAAAACGCATGAAGCAAGTCGGTAACGTGGAAATTCCACAAGAAGCCTTCCTTGCAGTGCTCAGGTTGGATAGTTAGGTCCTATGTCACTAAATTTCCCGCTGTTGCTGGTCATCGCCGTGTTCGTCTGCGGCCTGTTGGCGTTGCTCGATCTGGTTATTCTTGCGCCGCGTCGGCGTGCTGCCATTGCTTCCTATCAGGGCAGCGTCAGCCAGCCTGACGGGATGGTGGTCGAGAAACTGAACAAAGAGCCGCTGCTGGTCGAATACGGCAAATCGTTCTTCCCGGTGCTGTTCATCGTGTTGGTGCTGCGTTCGTTCCTGGTGGAACCGTTCCAGATTCCATCCGGCTCGATGAAACCGACCCTGGATGTCGGCGACTTCATTCTGGTGAGCAAGTTTTCCTACGGGATCCGCTTGCCGGTGATCGACAAGAAAATCATCGAAGTCGGTGATCCGCAGCGCGGCGATGTGATGGTCTTTCGCTACCCGAGTGATCCGAACGTCAACTACATCAAGCGTGTAGTGGGCCTGCCGGGTGATCAGATTCGTTACACCGCGGACAAGCGCCTGTTCGTCAACGGCGAGTCAGTCGCCGAGCAACTGGTGGGCTCCGAACCGGGCACGCTGGGCAGCGCCGAGCTCTACAAGGAAAAACTCGGCATCGCCGAGCACCTGATCCGCAAGGAAATGAGCCGCTACCGCGCAACGCCGGACCGTTCATGGACCGTGCCTGCCGGGCACTACTTCATGATGGGCGACAACCGCGACAATTCGAACGACAGTCGCTACTGGGATGATCCGAACATTCCCAAGGATCTGCTGGGCATGGTTCCCGACAAGAATATCGTCGGCAAGGCCTTCGCTGTCTGGATGAGCTGGCCAGAACCCAAACTCAGTCACCTGCCGAATTTCTCGCGGGTTGGCCTGATCAAGTAATCACACACGGCGCTGTTGAACACAGCGCCGAATGCATTTCTGGAACCGGCACAATCGGCCCCGGACGCATGAAAACAATGATATTCAGGATGTAATTTTTGAACACAGCGTTAATTGTCCCAAGCCCGCGCCGCACCACGGCGATGGCGGTGGAATCCAGCCACGAACTCAGCGTGGGTACACCGTGAGCGTTTCCTTAAGCCGTCTAGAGCGTCAGCTCGGCTACACCTTCAAAGACCAGGAACTGATGGTCCTGGCCCTGACTCACCGCAGCTTTGCCGGGCGTAACAACGAACGCCTGGAGTTCCTCGGTGATGCCATTCTCAACTTCGTCGCTGGCGAAGCGCTGTTCGATCGCTTCCCGCTGGCTCGCGAAGGCCAACTGTCACGCTTGCGTGCCCGCCTGGTCAAAGGCGAGACCCTGGCCGTGCTGGCCCGTGGTTTCGACCTGGGCGACTACCTGCGTCTGGGTTCCGGTGAATTGAAGAGCGGCGGTTTTCGTCGCGAATCGATTCTGGCCGATGCCCTGGAAGCGCTGATTGGTGCAATCTACCTGGATGCTGGCATGGACATGGCGCGCGAGCGCGTTCTGGCCTGGCTGGCCGGTGAGTTCGAAGGCCTGACACTGGTCGACACCAACAAAGATCCAAAAACCCGTTTGCAGGAATTTCTGCAATCGCGCGGTTGTGAGCTGCCACGTTACGAAGTGGTGGATATCCAGGGTGAGCCGCATTGCCGGACGTTCTTCGTCGAATGTGAAATCACCTTACTGAATGAAAAAAGCCGAGGTCAGGGTGTGAGTCGTCGTATTGCCGAACAGGTAGCGGCCGCCGCAGCACTGATTGCCCTGGGTGTGGAGAATGGCAATGACTGATTTAACCGCAACACGCTGTGGCTATGTTGCCATCGTCGGCCGTCCCAACGTGGGCAAGTCCACGCTGCTGAACCACATTCTGGGCCAGAAGCTGGCGATTACCTCGCGCAAGCCTCAGACCACGCGTCACAACATGCTGGGCATCAAGACCGAAGGCGCCGTGCAGGCCATCTACGTCGACACCCCCGGTATGCACAAAGGTGGCGAAAAAGCCCTCAACCGCTACATGAACAAGACCGCTTCGGCGGCGTTGAAAGACGTCGACGTGGTGATCTTCGTGGTGGATCGCACCAAGTGGACCGACGAGGACCAGATGGTCCTGGAACGCGTCCAGTACGTGACCGGCCCGCTGATCGTGGCGCTGAACAAGACCGATCGCATCGAAGACAAAGCTGAACTGATGCCGCACCTGTCGTGGTTGCAGGAACAGCTGCCGAACGCGCAGATCATGCCGATCTCGGCCCAGCACGGGCACAACCTCGAAGCGCTGGAGCGAGTGATCGCCGGTTACCTGCCGGAGAACGATCACTTCTTCCCGGAAGATCAGATCACTGACCGCAGCAGTCGCTTCCTGGCGGCTGAATTGGTGCGCGAGAAAATCATGCGCCAGATGGGCGCGGAGCTGCCGTACCAGATCACCGTGGAAATCGAAGAGTTCAAGCAGCAGGGCAAAACCCTGCACATTCATGCTTTGATCCTCGTAGAACGTGACGGTCAGAAGAAGATCATCATTGGTGACAAGGGCGAGCGCATCAAACGCATCGGCACCGAGGCGCGCAAGGACATGGAGCTGTTGTTTGACTCCAAGATCATGTTGAACCTCTGGGTCAAGGTGAAAGGCGGCTGGTCTGACGACGAGCGTGCCCTGCGTTCGCTGGGTTACGGCGACCTGTAAGACTCGGTTTTCGCTATAACGTATAACCCTGTGGGAGCGGGCTTGCCCGCGATGAGGATGTAACCTTCAGCAGAGATGTTGGCGGTGACGCCGCCATCGCGGGCAAGCCCGCTCCCACATTAGGTTTGTGTTGATTACAAGACGGCACTCCTTTCAGCGAGACACTCATGTCCTCAACCCCACCCATCGCCCAACCCGCCTTCGTACTCCACACACGCGCTTACCGCGAAAGCAGTGCACTGGTGGACTTCCTCACGCCGCAAGGTCGGCTGCGGGCGGTGTTGCGCAGTGCTCGAGGTAAGGCCGGAACATTGGCGCGACCCTTCGTGCCGCTGGAAGTGGAGTTTCGGGGGCGTGGCGAGCTGAAGAACGTCGGGCGAATGGAAAGCGCGGGTGTATCCACCTGGCTTATCGGGGAGGCACTGTTCAGTGGCCTCTATCTCAATGAACTGCTGATTCGAATGCTGCCCGCCGAAGACCCTCTTCCCGGTGTATTCGATCACTATGCCGCGACGTTGATTGCGCTGGCCGAGGGCCGTCCCCTGGAACCACTGCTGCGTTCCTTTGAGTGGCGGCTGCTGGATGATCTTGGTTATGGCTTTGCGCTGAGTACCGACATCCATGGCGAGACCATCGCGCCGGATGGGCTCTACCGTTTACAAGTGGACGCGGGGCTTGAGCGCGTGTATCTGCTGCAACCCGGTTTGTTCAACGGCACTGAGCTGCTGGCCATGGCCGAAGCCGACTGGTCCGCCCCCGGCGCGTTGTCGGCTGCCAAGCGGTTGATGCGCCAGGCCCTGGCCGTGCATCTGGGTGGTCGGCCGTTGGTGTCCCGAGAGTTGTTTCGAAAGCCCTAGGGTCAACAGACACAATCTCCCCGTGTATGCTGTGCACCGAACTTTCCCCTCTTCAGGAGCGCTTCCGTGACCACCAGCAATCGCATTCTTCTTGGCGTGAACATTGATCACGTTGCCACTCTGCGTCAGGCCCGGGGCACTCGCTATCCCGATCCGGTCAAGGCTGCGCTGGACGCGGAAGAGGCGGGCGCTGACGGGATCACCGTGCATCTGCGCGAAGACCGTCGGCACATCCAGGAGCGCGACGTACTGTTGCTCAAGGACGTTCTGCAAACCCGCATGAACTTCGAAATGGGTGTCACGGAAGAGATGATGGCGTTTGCCGAGCGCATACGTCCGGCGCACATCTGCCTGGTGCCGGAAACCCGCCAGGAATTGACCACTGAAGGTGGCCTGGACGTAGCGGGGCAGGAAGCTCGCATCAAGGCCGCAGTGGATCGCCTGGCGAAGATCGGCTGCGAGGTGTCGCTGTTCATTGATGCCGATGAGCGTCAGATCGAGGCCTCTCGTCGTGTTGGCGCGCCGGCGATCGAACTGCACACCGGTCGCTACGCGGACGCGGAGACGCCGACCGACGTGGCTGAGGAACTGAAGCGTGTAGCGGACGGCGTAGCCTTCGGTCTGGCCCAGGGTTTGATCGTCAACGCCGGTCACGGTCTGCACTACCACAACGTTGAAGCGGTCGCTGCGATCAAGGGCATCAACGAACTGAACATCGGCCACGCACTGGTGGCGCACGCGCTGTTCGTCGGCTTCAAGTCGGCGGTGTCGGAGATGAAAGCGCTGATTCTGGCTGCGGCGTTGAAAGGCTAAATCGGCGGCGCTGCCATCGCGGGCAAGCCACGCTCCCACAGGTCTGAGTCGATCTGTGGGAGCAAGGCTTGCCCGCGATGGCATCCTGGAAAGCTGCAAAGGTTTTAAAGCTGCGGCGTTTCCTGGCTCGGCTTGGTCTTGTCGATGCCCGGCACATGCAGGTTGCCCTCGGCCACTTGATCGCCTTCAAGCTGCGGCTGCGTGACCCAGGTCAGAATGTCGTAGTAGCGCCGAATGTTCGCCACAAAGTGCACAGGCTCGCCGCCTCGGGCGTAGCCGTAGCGGGTTTTGCTGTACCACTGCTTTTGGGACAGGCGCGGCAGGATCTTCTTCACGTCCAGCCATTTGTCCGGGTTCAACCCTTCCTTGGCCGTCAGTTTGCGGGCGTCATCCAGGTGACCGCTGCCAACGTTGTAGGCCGCAAGTGCAAACCAGGTGCGGTCGGGTTCCTGAATCGACTCGTCCAGCTGATCTTTCATGTAGGCCAGGTACTTGGCCCCGCCCATGATGCTTTGTTTGGGGTCAAGCCGATTGGAGACGCCCATGGCCTGCGCCGTATTCTGGGTCAGCATCATCAACCCCCGAACGCCCGTCTTGGACGTGACGGCCGGTTGCCACAGGGACTCCTGATAACCCACCGCCGCCAGCAAGCGCCAGTCGACCTTCTCTTTCTTGGCGTATGCCTTGAAGTGCTGTTCGTACTTGGGAAGCCGTTGCTGCAAATGTTGGGCGAAGGTGGTGGCGCCCATGTAGCCAAGGACATCGACGTGGCCGTAATAGCGATCCTTGAGCCGCTGCAGCGTGCCGTTCTTCTTCACTTTGTCGAGGTAACTGTTGATCTCGTTGAGCAGGCTGTTGTCTTCGCCCGCTGCCACCGCCCAGCTCTGGTTGCTGGCGTCTCCCAGGTCGAAAGCGACCCGTATGTTGGTGAAGTAGACCTGGTTCATCGCCACTTCATTGGAGTCGACCAGGGTCAGATCGATCTGGCCTTCGTCCACCATCCGCAGCAGGTCCACGACTTCAACTGCGTCGGACTCTTCGTATTCAATGGCGGGGAATTTCTTTTTCAGCTCTGCCAATTGTTCGGCGTGGGTGCTGCCCTTGAGCACCATGATCTTCTTGCCGACCAGATCGCCTGCATCGGTTGGCCGCGATTGGCCATTGCGATAGATGATCTGGGGGGTGACTTCGAGGTAAGAGTGGGAAAACCGCACTTGCTTCTTGCGTTGCTCGCTGCTGACCAGACCGGCAGCAGCCATGACAGGGCCGTTAGGTTTGCCCACCTGATTGAACAGGTCATCAAGGTTGTCGGCGGTTTCGATTTTGAGCTCGACCCCCAGATCGTCGGCGAAACGCTTCACCAGCTCATATTCGAAGCCGGTTTCACCGTTGCGATCCTGAAAGTAAGTGGCGGGACTGTTTCGGGTAACCACCCGCAGCACACCATCCTCCTTTACGCGCTCCAGTGTGTTGGGTTTATCAACACACCCGTTGAGCATCAGGAAGAGTCCGGTTGCGATCAGCCATTTGGCGTACCGCGGACGCAAAGCCGTTGGGGAAAACATCTGCGCAGTATACGCAAAGGACCACGAGCGCCATATCTCGACAGCGAAGGGCTAGTCTGCTAGAGATCGAAAAACCGCTCCAGAGCCCGCAGGAATGGGCCTGAACGCTTATTTGTGACAGCAAAAATAACCCCGCATGCACTTCGATTTAAGGTTCGAATCCCCAGCCCGACGCCCGGGTATGGCCGCCCGTACCGTTTCGGGTGATGTCGCGGGCGGTTTAGGCTAGAATGCACGGCCTCAAAGCACACCCCTTCCCGAGGCTGTCCCGAAGATGTTGATCCTGCGCGGCGCTCCTGCCCTTTCTGCCTTTCGCCACAGCAAACTCCTTGAGCAACTGAGCCAGAAAGTCCCGGCTGTCAGCGGCTTGTATGCTGAATTCGCTCACTTCGCCGAAGTTACCGGCGTCCTGACCGGCGACGAACAGCAGGTGCTTGCGCGCCTTCTGAAGTACGGCCCAAGTGTTCCTGTCCAGGAGCCGACCGGTCGTCTGTTCCTGGTGTTACCGCGTTTCGGCACTATCTCGCCGTGGTCGAGCAAGGCCAGCGACATTGCCCGCAACTGCGGCCTGGCCAAGATCCAGCGCCTTGAGCGCGGCATTGCCTTCTATGTTGCCGGCCAGTTCAGCGACACCGAAGCGCAGTTGATCTCGGACGCCTTGCACGACCGCATGACCCAGATCGTTCTCGCCAGCCTCGAACAAGCCGCCGGCCTGTTCAGCCACGCTGAGCCGAAACCGCTCACCGCGATCGATGTGTTGGGTGGCGGCCGTGCCGCGCTGGAAAAAGCCAACACCGAACTGGGCCTGGCCCTGGCTGAAGACGAGATCGACTATCTGGTCAACGCCTTCATTGGCTTGAAGCGCAACCCGCACGACATCGAACTGATGATGTTTGCCCAGGCGAACTCCGAGCACTGCCGTCACAAGATCTTCAACGCCAGTTGGGATATCGACGGTCAGAGCCAGGAAAAAAGCCTGTTCGGCATGATCAAGAACACCTACCAGATGCACAGCGAAGGCGTTCTGTCGGCTTATAAGGACAACGCGTCGGTGATCGTCGGTAACGTTGCCGGCCGCTTCTTCCCGGACCCTGAAACCCGCCAGTACGGTGCGGTGCAGGAACCGGTGCACATCCTGATGAAAGTCGAGACGCACAACCACCCGACCGCGATTGCCCCGTTCCCGGGCGCGTCCACCGGTTCCGGTGGCGAAATCCGCGACGAAGGTGCCACCGGTCGCGGCGCCAAGCCAAAGGCTGGCCTGACCGGTTTCACCGTATCCAACCTGCAAATCCCGGGCTTCGAACAGCCGTGGGAAGTGCCGTACGGCAAGCCTGAGCGCATCGTTACCGCGCTGGACATCATGATCGAAGGCCCACTGGGTGGTGCCGCGTTCAACAACGAATTCGGCCGCCCGGCACTGACCGGTTACTTCCGTACCTTCGAACAATCGATCACCACCCCGCATGGCGACGAAGTTCGTGGCTACCACAAGCCGATCATGCTGGCGGGCGGCATGGGTAACATCCGTGCCGAACACGTGCAGAAAGGCGAGATCACCGTCGGCTCCAAGCTGATCGTGCTCGGCGGCCCGGCGATGCTGATCGGTCTGGGTGGCGGTGCGGCTTCCTCCATGGCCACCGGCACCAGCTCGGCGGACCTCGACTTCGCCTCTGTACAGCGCGAAAACCCTGAGATGGAGCGCCGCTGCCAGGAAGTCATCGACCGTTGCTGGCAATTGGGTGACAAAAACCCGATCAGCTTCATCCATGATGTCGGCGCGGGTGGTCTGTCCAATGCCTTCCCGGAACTGGTCAACGACGGTAACCGTGGTGGCCGCTTCGAACTGCGCAACATTCCAAACGACGAGCCGGGCATGGCCCCGCACGAAATCTGGAGCAACGAATCCCAGGAACGTTACGTTCTGGCGGTCGGCCCGGCTGACTTCGAACGCTTCCAGGCGATCTGCGAACGCGAGCGTTGCCCGTTTGCCGTCGTCGGCGAAGCCACTGCCGAGCCGCAACTGACGGTCACCGACAGCCACTTCGGCAACAGCCCGGTGGACATGCCACTGGAAGTGCTGCTGGGCAAAGCCCCGCGCATGCACCGTTCGGCTGTACGTGAAAACGAGCTGGGCGATGATTTCGATCCGAGCACCCTGGAGATCGCAGACTGCGTCGAGCGCGTTCTGCATCACCCGGCTGTCGCCAGCAAAAGCTTCCTGATCACCATCGGTGACCGCACCATCACCGGCCTCGTGGCCCGTGATCAGATGGTCGGCCCTTGGCAGGTTCCGGTCGCCGACGTTGCCGTCACTGCCACCAGTTTCGACGTTTACACCGGTGAAGCCATGGCCATGGGCGAGCGTACTCCGCTGGCACTGCTGAATGCTCCGGCGTCCGGCCGTATGGCCATCGGTGAAACCCTGACCAACATCGCCGCTTCGCGCATCAACAAGATTTCCGACATCAAACTGTCGGCCAACTGGATGTCCGCTGCCGGTCACCCGGGTGAAGACGCACGCCTTTACGACACCGTGAAAGCGGTCGGCATGGAATTGTGCCCTGAGTTGGGCATCACCATTCCAGTGGGCAAGGACTCCATGTCCATGGCCACGCGCTGGAACGACGAAGGCGTCGACAAAACCGTGACGTCGCCGATGTCGCTGATCGTGACCGGTTTCGCGCCAGTGGCTGACATCCGTCAGACCCTGACCCCGGAACTGCGCATGGACAAGGGCACCACCGACCTGATCCTGATTGATCTGGGTCGTGGCCAGAACCGCATGGGCGCCTCGATCCTGGCCCAGGTTCACGGCAAGCTCGGTTCCCAGGCTCCAGACGTTGACGATGCCGAAGACCTCAAAGCCTTCTTCGCTGTGATCCAGGGCCTCAACGCCGACGGTCACTTGCTGGCCTACCACGACCGCTCTGACGGCGGTTTGCTGACCAGCACCGTGGAAATGGCGTTCGCCGGTCACTGCGGTCTGAGCCTGAACCTCGACGGTCTGGCAGAAACGTCCGCCGACATCGCTGCCATCCTGTTCAACGAAGAACTGGGTGCCGTGATTCAGGTTCGCCAGGACGCTACGCCAGACATCCTTGCGCAATTCAGTGCTGCCGGTCTGGGCGAGTGCGTGTCGGTGATCGGTCAGCCGATGAACAACGGCCAGATCAACATCACCTTCAACGGCGAAACCGTGTTCGAAGGTCAGCGTCGTCTGCTGCAGCGTACCTGGGCTGAAACCAGCTACCAGATTCAGCGCCTGCGTGATAACGCCGACTGCGCCGAACAAGAATTCGACGTGCTGCTGGAAGAAGACAACCCGGGCCTGAGCGTCAAGCTGAGCTTTGACGTGAACCAGGACGTTGCCGCGCCTTACATCAAGAAAGGCATTCGCCCACAGGTTGCCGTACTGCGTGAGCAGGGCGTCAACGGTCAGGTGGAAATGGCAGCCGCCTTCGACCGCGCCGGTTTCAGCGCGATCGACGTGCACATGAGCGACATTCTGGCCGGCCGTGTCGACCTGAACGAGTTCAAAGGTCTGGTCGCTTGCGGTGGTTTCTCCTACGGCGACGTACTGGGTGCCGGCGAAGGCTGGGCCAAGTCCGCGCTGTTCAACAGCCGTGCTCGCGACGCGTTCCAGGGCTTCTTCGAACGTAACGACAGCTTCACCCTCGGCGTGTGCAACGGTTGCCAGATGATGTCCAACCTGCACGAACTGATTCCGGGCAGCGAGTTCTGGCCGCACTTCGTGCGTAACCGTTCCGAGCAGTTTGAAGCGCGTGTGGCGATGGTTCAGGTTCAGGAGTCGAACTCGATCTTCCTGCAAGGCATGGCCGGTTCGCGCATGCCGATCGCCATCGCTCACGGTGAAGGTCACGCCGAATTCGCCAGCGAAGAAGCGTTGCTTGAAGCTGATCTGTCGGGTTGCGTAGCGATGCGTTTCGTCGACAACCACGGCAAGGTCACCGAGAGCTACCCGGCCAACCCGAACGGTTCGCCGCGCGGTATCACCGGGCTGACCAGCCGTGACGGTCGCGTGACCATCATGATGCCGCACCCGGAGCGCGTGTTCCGCGCCGTGCAGAACTCGTGGCGGTCGGAAGACTGGAACGAAGACGCGCCGTGGATGCGTATGTTCCGTAACGCTCGCGTGTGGGTGAACTAAGCGTCGTGTACAAGCTCGCTTTCTTCGTCCCGGCCAGTCATGTCGAGTTGGTCAAGAGCGCTGTATTCGCTGCCGGTGGCGGGCGAATCGGCGCTTACGACCACTGTTCATGGCAGGTGTTGGGCCTGGGCCAGTTTCGCCCGTTGGACGGCAGTCAGCCGTTCATTGGGCAGGGTGGCCAGGTCGAACAGGTCGAGGAGTGGAAGGTTGAGCTGGTGGTGGCGGATGAGTTGATCGTGGCCGTAGTGGCTGCGTTGAAACTCAGCCATCCCTATGAAACACCGGCTTACGAAGTGTGGCGGCTTGAGGATTTCTGATCGTCTGGACCGCTGATATGAGAAACCCGCTGAAGCGTTTTCAGCGGGTTTTTTATTGTCCGGAGTTTGATGAGTGGGTGGAGATTTAAACCGTGGGAGCTGGCCTGCCAGCGATGGCAACCTGAAAGCCGAGGGCGGGTGGATCAAGATCAAAAGCCAGATCAAAAACCGTCGCTGAATTTTGCCGAATTTGATTCAAGGC
Organism: Pseudomonas sp. p50(2008); assembly: GCF_015351605.1. Classification (NCBI taxonomy): domain Bacteria; kingdom Pseudomonadati; phylum Pseudomonadota; class Gammaproteobacteria; order Pseudomonadales; family Pseudomonadaceae; genus Pseudomonas; species Pseudomonas sp. p50(2008). Next base: position 217,833 of record NZ_JACMYF010000007.1, on the reverse strand, counting down.
TGAAACGCCCCAATAAATATCGCCGGATCAACCCGCGCATCATTCAGGCTGATGTTCCAGTGCATGTGCGGCCCGGTTGCACGGCCGGTTGCACCGACCTTGCCGACTACACCACCCCGGGCCATTTGCTGGCCGACTTTCACGTCAATCTTCGACATGTGGCAGAACATGCTGATGAACCCTTGGCCGTGGTCGACGAATACCGTGTTGCCATTGAAGAAGTAGTTGCCGATCAGAATCACCTTGCCCGCCGCCGGCGTCTTGATCGGTGTGCCGGCAGGTACGGCGAAATCCAGGCCGGCGTGAGGATTGCGTTCTTCGCCGTTGAAGAAACGACGTACGCCGAACTTGCTCGACAGTGGGCCGTTGACCGGTTTGTCCAGCAACAGGTTGCTCGGCGTGTTCGGGCTGAAGCTGCGGTAGGCCTGGATTTGCTCGGCCAGTTCGCCCTCGATGCGTTTCAGGTTTGCCGGGTTCGGATTGACCTGCTGGGTATTTTTCAGGGTGATGTGCTGTTCCGGGTATTTCTTGTTGCCGACGATGAAGGGCAGGTTGCGGCCGCCGCTGGTGACCTGCTGCGTGCCCGGTTTGACGGTCAACGGCACGCCGACGATGGCCAGCCAGTTGTTCTGTTCCTTGACCACCAGAACCGGCTTGCCCTGGTAGCTGGCTTTCGGCGCCTGGGCGGATGCGCCCAGATCAACCACCGCCACGCCGCCCGGTACCGGCTTGTTCAGCAGGCGGGTGATGTAGCTGTCAGCGTGGGCGTTGAAGGTCAGGCACAGCAGAAACAGCGAAGCTAAGAAACGCGGCATGGATCAATCCAGTAAAGAAAGGGTGACAGGCGTCAGGTGATTATCTTCGACCCGAACGTGCAACTCGCCTTCGCCAAGCTTGGCTTTCAGGCGCTGGCCGGTGTGCGTCTGGGCGGCGTTACGAATCGCGTTGCCGCGTTCATCCAGCAGAATGCTGTAGCCGCGGCCAAGGGTCGCCAGCGGACTGACCACATGCAGTGTCTGCATCTGGCTTTGCAGCTGCAGACGCCGGCCTTTAAGGCCTTCACGCATGGCACGGGGCAGGCGTTCGGCAAGGCTGTCGAGGCGCTGGCGCAACATCGCCAGTTGCCGGCCCGGATGCTGGCCGGCAAGGCGTGTTTCCAGGCGGATCAACCGCTCGCGACGGGTATTAAGGTTGCGTTCGAACGCGCGGCGCATGCGCATGTCCAGGTCGTCCAGGCGTTGCGCTTGCTGACGCAGGCGTTCGCCGGGATGACGCAGACGACGTGACATGCCTTCCAGGCGCAGACGGTCGCGCATCAGACGATCGCGAATACGCATTACCAGACGTCGATGCAGGCTTTCGACCCGACGAACCAGATCGCTGGAATCCGGTGCCAGCAGCTCGGCGGCGGCGGACGGCGTTGGTGCGCGCACGTCGGCGACGAAGTCACTGATCGACACGTCGGTTTCATGCCCGACGGCGCTGACAATCGGCGTCACGCAGGCGTCCACGGCACGGGCTACGGCCTCTTCGTTGAAACACCAGAGGTCTTCCAGCGAACCACCGCCGCGAGCCAGGATCAACGCGTCGAAGCCGCGAGCATCGGCCAGCTTCAGCGCACGAACAATCTGCGCGGTGGCTTCGCGACCCTGCACGGCGGTTGGAATCAGCGTCAGCTGTACCTGCGGAGCACGGCGTCTGAACACGCTAATAATGTCGCGAATGACTGCGCCGGTGGGCGAACTGATGATCCCGATGCGTTGCGGGTGCGCAGGCAGCGGCACTTTGCGTTCGGCACTGAACAGACCTTCGGCGCTGAGCTTTTCCTTCAAGGCATCGAAGGCCAGGCGCAGGGCGCCATCACCGGCCGGCTCCACGGTATCGAGGATCAACTGATAGTCGCCACGCCCCTCGAACAGCGAAACCTTACCCCGAACCTTGACCGCCAGGCCGTCCTTCAGCGCCTGGCGAACCCGCGCGGCGTTCTGCCGAAACAGCGCGCAACGCACCTGGGCGCCGCTGTCCTTCAACGTGAAGTACACATGGCCGGACGCCGGACGGGCGAGGTTGGAGATTTCGCCTTCGACCCAGATGTTGCTGAACACGTCTTCAAGCAACACCCGCGCGCGGCCGTTGAGCTGGCTGACAGTCAGGACTTCACGGTCCAGGCCGAGTCTTGCAAAGGGATCTTTAATCATGGGGCGCATGATAAAGGCAATCTCCAACGGAATACACGATCCCCTGCGGCAGCTTCTACATAGGCGCGGTGAAATGTCGGATGAACTGTTCAATCAGCGCCGTCGGGCTCTGCCGGCAGGCGAGGGCCACGGTGCTCTGGCAATCCGGGTCAGCCAACGGCAGGAAGCGGATGTCGGGCGGTGCAATGTCTTGCATCGATTCCGGCAACAGGGCGATGCCGAATCCGGCCTGGATCAATTGCAGTTGCGTGGTTTTGCGCGACACCACTCTGGCGGCTTTGGGAAAGAAGCCCTGACGCATGCACAACTCAGCCGACAGGTAACTCAGCCCGCCGCGCTGGGGATGCGGGATCGAGATAAAGGCTTCGTCCTTCAGCAGGCCCAGATCGACGCCCTGTGCGTGGTTATCCACAGCCAGCCAATGCCTGGGTGGAACGGCCAGCAGCAAGCGTTCTTTATATAAAGGAATAATTTGCACCCCTTCACGTTGACGCAGCACGGGCAGGCGCAACAGCCCGACATCCAGACGGCCCTCGGCCAATTCTTCGAGTTGCGCCTCGGAAGAGAGTTTGACGATGTCCATGGACACCCCAGGCTGCTGATCCAGGTAGTCGATGATGCCACGCAGCAGGCGACCACTCATGGGAACGGTGCTGGAATGACTCAAGCGCAAAGTGCCCAGCTGGCCGTTGCCTACTTGAGTGGCCAATTCACTGGCCTTGTTCAACTCGGTCAGCAGGTTTTTTGCCCGCGGCAAGAACGCTTCGCCAGCCGCCGTCAGTCGGGGCTGGCGGGCGGTACGTTCGAATAGCGGCGTTTGCAGGCGACTTTCCATGTCCTTGATTTGCCGGCTAAGCGCCGACTGCGCCACGAACAGGCGCTCTGCTGCCGTGCTGAAACTTCCACATTCGGCGATCTCGACGAAGTACCGCAGTTGCCGGGTCGATAACACGAGGCATGCCTTTTTGAGATGAGTAAGCGACTTTTAAGATATTAGTCGCAACCCTCCTCGATAGCTAAAGTCATGACAGGTGTTCAAGGAAGGCGGGCAGATGAACGTGATTGAGTTGTTGAGCCAGTGGCCATTCGGCGCTACGGATTGGCTGGTGATCGGGCTGGGTATCGCCCTGGCGTACATCGTGTTTGGCATTGCCGGCTTCGGTACGGCGCTGGTGGCAGGGCCGATTCTGATTCTGTTCATGCCGCTGTCGAAGATCGTGCCGCTGCTGGTCTTGCTGGATTTCGTGGCGGCCTTTGGCAATTTGCTGCCTTCACGAAAGGGTGTGGCGAAACCCGAATTGCTGCGGCTGTTGCCCTGTATGGCAGTGGGGTGCACGTTGGGGGTGATCTTTCTGCTCAACCTTAAATCTGATCTGCTGCTGTTACTAATGGGTCTGTTCATCAGTGCCTATGCGGTCTATAGCTTGTGGGTCAAAAAACGGCCGGCGCAGTTGTCGGCCGGTTGGGCAGTGCGCATGGGCACGGTGGGCGGGATGTTCGGTGCGTTGTTTGGCAGTGGCGGCTTTTTATATGCGATCTATTTGAACAGTCGGCTGCCCAAGGAAGCGGCCCGCGCGACCCAAAGCGCGCTGATCAGCTGCAGCACGGTGGTGCGTTTGAGCCTGTTTGCCGTCGCAGGCGTGTATGCCGAGCTACCCTTGTTGGTACTGGCGCTGTGTCTGTTACCCGCGATGGCGTTAGGGCTATGGATCGGCCGGCGGCTGACCCTGCGATTGTCCCGCGAGGCATTCGTGCGGCTTGTGACCTGGTTGGTCCTGGCGAGTGGAATTGCCTTGATCGGGCGGTATTTGAGTACTTGACCTGTGCTTGTCAGGGATTAAGCTGCCGGCCGCAAACCCTGTAGGAGTGAGCCTGCTCCGGGCGGCGTTCCGACGATGGCGGTGGATCAGTCAATATTGATTTGCCTGATACACCGCCATCGTCGGAACGCCGCCCGGAGCAGGCTCACTCCTACAAGGGTGGATCATTCAGTATGAGCAGGCTTGCACCATGAATTCCCAAAGCATCATCGTCCCGAAAATTTCTACACTGCCGGTGCACGAACCCCGGGCGCGGGCGATCGTGCGCTGGCTGGTGCGCAAGAACATCATCAAGGAAGAACTGACCACCTGTGGCCGAACCGGCAATCGAATGGCCCATGCCATCGGCGACGGCGCTCGCGCGGTGGTGCTGCACCCGGAAGCACTGCCGTTTGGTGAACCGGTCAATGGCCTGGAGATCATCACCAAACGCTGCATTTACACCCCGGCCAAGGGTTTCCTGGAGGAGGCGGGCTGTGCCGAGTGCCGCAAGGAAATCGGCGAAGCGCTGTTCGAAAGCCTGGAAGAGTGGATGCCCGGACGTACCGACAACTTCACCTGCCCTGAATGCGGGCACGAGGACGACATCAACGGGTTTCTGTTTTTGCAGGAATGCGGGTTTTCCAACCTGGGGTTCATCTTCAACAACTGGGCCGAGGCCGGGTTCAAGCAGAGCTTTATCGACGAGTTTGCCGATTGGCTCGATCAGCCAGTCAGCTGGGTAAAAGTCGAGTTGTGAAGGGCCCGAATGGCCGGGTTATCGTCATTCTGTAGGAGCAAAGCTTGCTCGCGATGGCAGACTCGAAAACGCCATCGCGGGCAAGCCATGCTCCTACAGAGCGTGTTGTGAACCCCCCGTCGATCACTGCATCGATAATACCCAGAGTTTTACATTGAACCCGAGGGGGTGTCTGACTATAATGGCGCGCTTCCATTTTCCCGCTCGGGAGCCCCCGCGATGCTGCGTATCAGCCAAGAAGCTCTGACATTCGACGACATTCTCCTAGTGCCTGGTTATTCAGAGGTGCTTCCTAACGAAGTCAGTCTCAAGACCCGCCTAACCCGTGGCATCGAGCTGAATATTCCCCTGGTTTCTGCCGCCATGGACACCGTCACTGAAGCCCGTCTGGCAATTGCCATGGCTCAGGAAGGTGGCATCGGCATTATCCACAAGAACATGACCATCGAGCAGCAAGCTGCCGAAGTGCGCAAGGTCAAGCGTTACGAGGCCGGCGTGGTCAAGGACCCGATCACCATCGAGGCTGACGCCACGGTTCGTGAACTGTTCGAACTCACCCGCATGCACAACATCTCCGGCGTTCCGGTATTGCACAATGGCGACCTCGTCGGCATCGTGACTTCCCGTGACGTGCGTTTCGAAAATCGTCTGGAAGCTACTGTCCGCGAAGTGATGACGCCTAAAGAGCGCCTGGTCACTGTCAAGGAAGGTGCCGACAAGAACGACGTTCGCGAGCTGTTGCACAAGCACCGTATCGAACGTGTGTTGATCGTCGACGACAAATTCGCCCTCAAAGGCATGATGACCGTCAACGACATCGAAAAAGCCAAGGCTTACCCGCTGGCCAGCAAGGACGATCAAGGTCGTCTGCGCGTAGGTGCTGCAGTCGGTACCGGTAAAGACACCGGTGATCGTGTTGCTGCGCTGGTCAACGCCGGTGTTGACGTGGTGGTGGTCGACACCGCTCACGGTCACTCCAAGGGCGTGATCGACCGCGTTCGCTGGGTCAAGCAGAACTTCCCTGAAGTGCAGGTCATCGGCGGCAACATCGCCACCGGCGCTGCCGCCCTGGCCCTGGCCGAAGCGGGCGCTGACGCAGTCAAGGTCGGTATCGGCCCTGGCTCGATCTGCACCACCCGTATCGTCGCCGGTGTCGGCGTCCCGCAAATCAGTGCCATCGCTAACGTCGCTGCTGCCCTTGAAGGCACTGGCGTTCCGTTGATCGCCGACGGCGGCATCCGTTTCTCCGGTGACCTGTCCAAGGCCATCGTTGCCGGTGCTTCCTGCGTGATGATGGGCTCGATGTTCGCCGGTACTGAAGAAGCGCCAGGCGAGATCGAACTGTTCCAGGGCCGTTCGTACAAGGCTTACCGTGGCATGGGTTCACTGGGCGCCATGTCCCAGGCTCAAGGTTCCTCCGACCGCTACTTCCAGGACTCTTCGGCAGGCGCCGAGAAGCTGGTTCCGGAAGGCATTGAAGGGCGTGTTCCTTACAAGGGCACCCTGAGCGCCATCATCCATCAACTGATGGGCGGCCTGCGTTCCTCGATGGGTTACACCGGCAGTGCCGACATCGAAGAAATGCGCACCAAGCCTGAGTTCGTGCGGATCACCGGCGCTGGCATGGCCGAGTCCCATGTTCACGACGTGCAGATCACCAAAGAAGCGCCAAACTACCGCGTAGGTTGAGCCTTCCAGCAAAAAGTTAAGTAACCGGGGCTGTTTGATTCAGCCCCGAGTTGTTTCTGAATCACGACTGTTTCTGAATTATTTAGACGAGACTGAATCATGGCCCTCGACATTCACGCTCACCGCATCCTGATCCTCGATTTCGGTTCCCAGTACACCCAGCTGATTGCTCGCCGCGTGCGTGAAATCGGCGTGTATTGCGAACTGCATCCGTTCGACATGGATGAAGACGCGATTCGCGAATTCGCTCCAAAAGGCGTCATTCTCGCCGGCGGCCCGGAGTCCGTGCACGAAGCCAACAGCCCTCGCTGCCCGCAAGCGGTATTTGACCTTGGCGTACCGGTCTTCGGTATCTGCTACGGCATGCAGACCATGGCTGAACAGCTGGGTGGCAAGGTAGAAGGCTCCGAGTTGCGTGAGTTCGGTTACGCCCGTGTCGACGTCGTCGGCAAGAGCCGCCTGCTCGACGGCATCGAAGACCACATCGACGCTGACGGCCTGTTCGGCCTCGACGTGTGGATGAGCCACGGTGACAAAGTCACCAAAATGCCTCAGGACTTCCACATCCTCGCCAGCACCCCGAGCTGCCCGATTGCCGGCATGTTCGACGACGCTCGCGGCTACTACGGCGTGCAGTTCCACCCGGAAGTGACCCACACCAAACAGGGCGGTCGTATCCTGTCGCGCTTCATCCTCGACATCTGCGGCTGCGAAGCCCTGTGGACGCCTTCGAAAATTGCTGAAGACGCCATCGCCAACATTCGCGCCCAGGTCGGCACTGACAACGTACTGCTCGGCCTGTCCGGCGGCGTTGACTCCTCCGTGGTTGCGGCACTGCTGCACAAAGCCATTGGCGACCAACTGACCTGCGTCTTCGTCGACAACGGCCTGCTGCGTCTGCACGAAGGTGAGCAAGTGATGGCCATGTTCGCCGAGAACATGGGCGTCAAGGTGATCCGTGCCAACGCCGAAGATCAGTTCCTCGACAACCTGGCCGGCGAGTCCGATCCAGAGAAGAAACGCAAGATCATCGGCCGTACCTTCATCGACGTCTTCGATGCCCAGTCCAACAAACTGGACAACATCAAGTACCTCGCCCAAGGCACCATCTACCCGGACGTGATCGAGTCGGCTGGCGCCAAAAGCGGCAAGGCTCACGTCATCAAGTCGCACCACAACGTGGGTGGCCTGCCGGAAGAAATGAACCTCAAGCTGGTTGAACCCCTGCGCGAGCTGTTCAAGGACGAAGTCCGTCGTCTGGGCCTGGAACTCGGCCTGCCGTACGACATGGTCTACCGTCACCCGTTCCCGGGCCCGGGCCTTGGCGTTCGTATCCTCGGTGAAGTGAAGAAGGAATACGCCGACCTGCTGCGTCGCGCCGACCACATCTTCATCGAAGAACTGCGCAAAGCCGACTGGTACCACAAGGTCAGCCAGGCGTTCGTGGTATTCCAGCCAGTGAAATCGGTTGGCGTTGTGGGCGATGGTCGCCGTTACGCCTGGGTCGTGGCCCTGCGTGCCGTTGAAACCATCGACTTCATGACTGCGCGTTGGGCACACCTGCCTTACGAACTGCTGGAAACCGTCAGCGGCCGCATCATCAACGAAATCGAAGGCATTTCCCGCGTCACTTACGACGTGTCGAGCAAGCCGCCGGCGACGATTGAGTGGGAATGATGGGAATTCCGGCACCGACAAGCGTGTGTCGTTAGGTTCGGAGCAGGAAGGGGCTTAACTAATGCCAGTCAGTTACGCTGACTGGCATTTTTGTTTTGGGTGGAGAGCCCCGACGCAAGAGCTGCCGTTTTCAATGAGCGATAAAAGCTGGCGTAGGTATTAGAGAAACTGTGATCGAATCAAATCCGTATCGAATGGCGTTATTCCTTGATCAGGCGCAAACACCGCCTGTGCCTGTTGTGGCGAAGCCACCCGTTCGCCCCGTGCTCGAACATGTAAATCGAACAGCGTCTCCAAATCAGGCCGCGGTGTATGTACCAACGCCCGCAGCATCAACGATATCCCACTGAGGTTGTTCCCGACATTATTCCAGCGGGTTGATGAAGTGAGTCCAAGATCGGCCCAAATCATGCGCCGTTCCTGCAAGTCCATCACGAATGGCAGACAGATAACGGTGTCGGATGCTATATCGATACGGTCGAACACGGATCGAGGCTCGAATACCTCACCCGAAGCTGTGTCAGCGCGGGCCATCCAGCCTGCGAAGCACTCTGGAAGATCGCAGTACGGCTGCTCGGTGAATGAGTTAATAGACGTGACGACGTAGCGGATACCCTTCTTAACGAGAAGGTCAAGGTCGAGATCGATGAACTCCGAAGCCCCGTCGGGCGCGTCGACGATGTCTCCGCTGTGGTACCCGCCGAAACCTTTCAGGTTGTAGTACGCGACCGTTTCTATGAACACGAAGTTGACGTCGAAAAATGCGGCTGATAAGTCGATGTCCGTGCGTCCGCGACCGTTCTTCCACCACAAGAAAAGGCGAATGAAACGTGTGTCAGGCATAGGCAACCGACTGCCTCGCACCAGCGTTCGTAGCGACTTTGATGAGGCACGCTGCGCCAGCGGCACCCTGAAGTCGCGTAATGCTGGATCGATGAAACAGCGGCCTAACGGCGGCAGTGACGCAAAACGCTTTACGAGAGCGTCCTCGCAGATCCGAGCTGCACGAGCCAGCACGTCGGGGGTGAGGAGTTCGCGTCGATCCCTGATGCCATACACCTTGGCGAATGAACCTTTCGGTGTGAAGGCTCTTAGGGGAAGGGGGCGCGGAGCACGTACTTGAGCCAGCAACTGCAGCAGGACAGGTGAGGACACTTGTGTCGCAACAGCCTCGAAAGCGTTGAGAACCGACTCTGGTTCCGTCGCGCGCCGCAGGGTCGCGTCCAGCCGTCGCGCGAACTCGCCAGGACGGCTCTGTAGTATGGGTGTAAGTGTTGCTATGTGACGCTGGGCAAGCAATGTTTCGACACGTGATTCAAGTGAAGTTGACGCTTCGTTGCGACGCGCTGCCGTGATGGCGGCTAACGCTCGTGGATATTTGTCGGCGTAGTCGCCAGGATGCAGTACTTCAGCCAGGCGTTTCCAGCGCTCAGCATGTCGCATTACGTCTTCTGCAGCGTTGGGTATGTGGTCGAGTAGGCGCAACAGCAGGCGGCGCATCGAGCGCTTCATCGCTGTGAAACGTGTTGAAGCTGTCGTCAGCGACACGTCTCCTCCATTCAGCGCGACCGCAAGTCGTAGCACATCAGTCGCCGTTTCGACGTTTCGCTCCAGGAATGCATCCACCCGTGCATCGCTGGTGACATGCAGGATAAGTGCGCCGCCAAGCTGTGCACGGATCTCCCGGAACGGGACGGCCTCAGGTAGCAGACGGAACACATCGCTTTTGTAATTTCGGACAAACCAGACGACATCGGCAGTTTCCGCGTCGGAGAGCGAGGTGTGCGATGAAACCAGCGGTTCGAGCAGTGACTCGAACTCAGAGACGCTTCCCGGTTCGATAACGCGGGATATGAAGTTGCCTTCAAGCATCGCAGGCCGCAGGTGTTCAGTCGGTGGTAAACGTCGAAGCGTGAGGTAGTGAATGACGGCGTTAAAGTACAACTCTGCCTCTGAGGCCGTCAGAACTTGATCTGGAAAGTCAGGATAAAACGGCCGGTGGTGTACATGAGCGCCAGTCTCCCGCCGAAGCACTCCGACAATTTCTCGCAGCCAGTGCTTTAGTTCTGTCGCTGACAACATGCCGATTTGCTCAATCAGAGGCTCTGATAGTACGCATCGGAACGCCGCGACTTCCCGGACAGCCGACGCGACCTGAGCGCGCGTGGCACCGCCAGTGCCAATCGGTACGTGAACTTTGGTTCGGCGACGCAGGAACAGCTCCTGATTCATGCTTGATTTTCTCCTTGGCCGCCGTTGCGGACGAGCTGCAGCATCGTGTTTACAGCCGATATAAAAACGCCTGCAATAAGCAGGCGCGGTGTGGAGAGCGGAACCCCTAGGTCATAGGAGGTTTAGAAGGAAGGTGTTCCATAGCCACGGAGGCATTCTACGAAAGGTTGTTCAGGTTTGTCGGGTCTCAACGGTAACAAGCTGCTTCACCAGAAAAATAGGGGCTGATCAGCGGCAAGTCGCTCGTCCATTCTCCAGACGAGTAGTGGCGTCATTAGCTAAGTGCCTTCACGGGGTGGTGAAGTACCCATATTGTCCATCGTAGAGGTGGCATTGGGTTTTTTTTGCCACGCGCCGAATGTTCGATCAGCCCTCTTTTTGGAAAATACAGTAGACAAGCGCCACACGCTTATTCATCGAGTATTCCTTACTGTTTCTTATCTGCGGGTGTATCGTATTCGCCTTTTGCGGACCCACCAGTCCATCGCAGATGCAGAGGTAGTTGAGTTCATGTCCTTTACCCGTCGCCAAATCCTCGGTGGCCTGGCCGGTCTTGTAGTCGTTGGTGTCGGAGCGGGGGGCGCGTCGCGGTACTGGCTTGGCAAGATGGCCGACGCCAACGCGGGCCACGACTATGAGTTGATCGCCGCGCCCCTGGATGTCGAATTGGTGCCGGGCCACACAACCGAGGCCTGGGCGTTCGGTCCGTCGGCACCGGGTACCGAATTGCGGGTGCGCCAGGGCGAATGGCTGCGGGTACGATTCATCAACCACCTGCCGGTCGCGACCACCATTCACTGGCACGGCATCCGCCTGCCGCTGGAAATGGACGGCGTACCTTACGTCTCCCAGCTTCCCGTGTTGCCAGGCGAGTATTTCGACTACAAATTCCGTGTGCCCGATGCGGGCAGCTTTTGGTATCACCCCCATGTGAACAGCAGCGAAGAACTGGGGCGCGGTCTGGTCGGCCCACTGATCGTTGAAGAGCGCGATCCCACCGGATTCAAGTACGAGAAGACGTTGAGCCTCAAGAGCTGGCACGTCGATGAGGAAGGCGCGTTCGTCGCGTTCAGCATTCCTCGCGAAGCCGCGCGTGGCGGTACGGCGGGGCGTTTGTCGACCATCAACGGCGTCTCGCAGGCGGTAATCGACTTGCCGGCCGGACAGATCACCCGCGTGCGCCTGCTCAACCTCGACAACACCCTGACCTATCGCATCAACATTCCCGGTGTCGAAGCGCAGATCTACGCGCTGGACGGTAACCCCATCGAGCCGCGCCCCATGGGCAAGGAATACTGGCTCGGCCCCGGCATGCGTATCTGCCTGGCGATCAAGGCTCCGCCCGCTGGCGAAGCGTTGTCCCTGCGCAACGGCCCGGTGCGCCTGGGCACGTTCCGTTCGGTGGCCAATGCTGAAGCGCCGACTCAATGGCCGCCCGCTTTGCCCGCCAACCCCGTGGCCGAACCGGACCTGGCCAATGCCGAAAAACTCAACTTCAATTTCGAATGGGTGGGTTCGGTGTCGTTGAACGTCGACAACGGCAAACCGCCAAGCCTGTGGCAGATTAACGGCAAGGCCTGGGACATCACCGACAAGACCTGCGCCGATCGCCCGATTGCCAAGCTCGAGAAGGGCAAGAGCTACATTTTCGAATTGAAAAACATGACCCAGTACCAGCACCCGATACACCTGCACGGCATGAGCTTCAAGGTCATCGCCTCGAACCGGCACAAGGTCATTCCGTACTTCACCGACACCTACCTGCTGGGCAAGAACGAGCGGGCACAGGTGGCTTTGGTGGCGGATAACCCGGGCGTGTGGATGTTCCATTGCCATGTGATCGATCACATGGAAACCGGCCTCATGGCCGCCATCGAGGTGGCGTGATGCGTCAGATTCGTCCCGCCGCCATCATCGATCGCAGCCGTGACCGTGAATTCATGCGCGAAGCCCTGGCTCTGGCCGCACAGGGTGCCGCCCTGGGCGAAGTGCCGGTGGGGGCGGTGCTGGTGCAGGACGGTGAAATCATCGGTCGCGGCTTCAATTGCCCGATCAGTGGCCATGACCCCAGTGCCCACGCCGAGATGGTCGCCATCCGTGCGGCGGCGTTGGCCGCCAGCAACTATCGCCTGCCGGGCAGCACGCTTTATGTGACGCTCGAACCGTGCAGCATGTGCGCCGGGCTGATCGTGCATTCGCGGATTGCGCGTGTGGTGTATGGCGCCCTGGAACCCAAGGCCGGGATTGTGCAGAGTCAGGGGCAGTTTTTTACCCAAGGCTTTTTGAACCATCGGGTATTGTTTGAAGGCGGGGTGCTGGCGGAAGAGTGCGGTGCTGTGCTCAGCGAGTTCTTCAAGGCGCGTCGTGCAAAATCAACAGACTAAACACGAAACCAATGTGGGAGTGAACTGTGGCGAGGGGATTTATCCCCGTTGGACTGCGCAGCAGTCCCCTAAGCAAAAGCCTGGCGTCTGCTTCGCAGTCCAACGGGGATAAATCCCCTCGCCACAGTTCGCTCCCACAGGGGATCTTCATTGGCCGGGAGATCGAGGTTACTTACGGGCCACGATCACCGCACGCATCGGCGCCGGCAGCCCTTCGATCGTCTTGCTGTGATCATTCGGATCGAGGAAATCACTCAACGACTGGTACTTCATCCACTCTGTTCCGCGCTGTTCTTCGACGCTGGTGACGCTGACGTCCACACAACGAACATCCGTGAACCCGGCGCGGCGCAGCCATAGCATCAACGCGGGCACCGACGGCAGGAACCACACATTACGCATCTGTGCATAACGGTCTTCCGGCACCAGCACCTGCTGCTGATCGCCCTCGATCACCAGCGTTTCCAGCACCAGTTCCCCACCCTTGACCAGGCAGTCCTTCAGCGCGAGCAGATGCTCGATCGGTGAGCGGCGGTGGTAGAAAACGCCCATGGAAAACACGGTATCGAAACCTTCAAGGTTCGGTGGCAGGTCTTCAAGCGGGAACGGCAAGTGCCAGGCGTTGGGTTCGGACAGGTAACGTTGCACCGCCTGGAACTGGCAGAAGAACAGCCAGTTCGGGTCGACGCCGATCACGCTGTCGGCACCGGCACCGAGCATGCGCCACATGTAATAGCCGTTGCCGCAGCCGACATCGAGAATGCGTTTACCCTTCAGGTCCAGATGCGGCGCAACGCGCGACCACTTCCAGTCCGAACGCCATTCGGTATCGACATGCACGCCAAACAGGTCGAACGGCCCTTTGCGCCACGGCGATAACCCCATCAACGCAGTGCGCATCTGCACGCGGGTTTCATCGTCGCAGTCGGTGTCCAGCTTCAAGCCGTTGAGCAAGTCGACTTCACTGGGCTGGATCTTCGGCAGCGCATCCAGCGCGCTTTGCCAACGCTCCAGATCGCCATGACCCTTTTCCATTTTCTTGTCGAGCTGGGCTTGCAGTGTGCTGGCCCAATCGGCCAGTGGAGTACCGGCCAGACGGCGGGCGAGGGGGGACAGATCAATCATGGCAGGGCAATCAACGAGGCGAAGTTAAGACACTGGAACCACGGCACGACTTTCGAGAATCCGGCCGCCAACAAGCGCTCGCGGTGTTCTTCGAGGCTGTCGGGCTTCATGACGTTTTCGATGGCGCTGCGCTTCTGGGCGATTTCCAGTTCGCTGTAGCCGTTGGCGCGTTTGAAGGCGACATGCAGGTCGGTGAGCAGCGCGTGTTCTTCGAGGTCGTTGAAGCGCAGCTTTTCCGACAGAATCAATGCGCCGCCCGGTACCAACGATTGATGAATACGGCTGAGCAATGCCGTGCGCTGGTCCGGGGCAATGAATTGCAGGGTGAAGTTGAGCGCCACCACTGAGGCCGGCTGGAAGTCGAGGGCGAGAATGTCACCCTCGACTACCTCCACCGGCAGCAGCTCCTGGAACATCGAGTCTTGACCGTTAAGGTATTCACGGCAACGCTCGACCATGGCCGCAGAGTTATCCACAGCGATAACGCGACAGCCATCCGTGCGCACGTGACGGCGCAGGGCCTGGGTCACGGCGCCAAGAGACGAGCCCAGGTCGTAAAGCACGCTGTTGGGCTGGGCGAACTGCGCAGCCAGCACGCCGAGGTTTTCAACGATGGTCGGATAACCCGGCACCGAGCGTTTGATCATGTCCGGGAACACCCGCACCACGTCCTCATTGAAGGCGAAGTCGGGCACCTGGGCCAAAGGCTGGGCGAAAAGGCGATCGGGTTCTTTGCTCACGGCGGTTCCAGCGGTGTAGGTGGAAAAGGCCGGCATTTTAGCCAACTTGGGGCGGGGATGCGCGGGTTGTCTGACGGTGTGTTGTTGAATGACCGCGGCAACGGAATTTATTGTTGTTGATCGTCCCCACGCACCGCGTCAGAACGATCACACAGGGTTCAGCGCGGTCGCTGGCTGAACGCCGACGCCGCAATCCCCCATTGCCCCAACCAATAGCTGAGGATGATCACATAAGGCGCGGCCTCGAACGGCATGACAAAGCGACTGATCCCGATCACGCTGTCAGATAACACAAACGCCACTGCGCCCGCTGCCGCCAGCATCGCCGAGCGCTTGGACACATCGCTGCCGAGGCGGGCCAATGCGCGCCAGAGCATGGCGCTGATGGCCAGGCCATAGATGATCACTGGCACCAGCAGCGGTCCCAGTCCGTGAGAAATCAGAATCCCCAGCAGCACCGCGCCCACACCGAGTGCCAGGATCAACGGCACTACCGCCAGGCGCCGGCAGTCGCTCAAATAAGCTTTCAGATAGGCCAGATGCGCGACCAGGAAAGCTCCCAGGCCAAACACGAACAAGTCCCCAGGCCATGCCAGCAGCACATCGCCCAGCAGAGAGAACATCAATCCAAGGCTGATCCAGCGGCGATAGTCGCTGGGCGGTGCATCGTGCAGCCAGCCGAGCAAGGCCAGCACGGGCAGCGGTTTGACCAGCAAACACAGCAGCGTCGCGTGCACGCTCAGGCCATAGAGGAACGTCACGGCGCCCATCAGCGCGAGGATTAGCCAGCCCACGTCAGTTCACCGAAATCGCGCAGTCGAAGGTGTCCACCGGCAGCACTTCCGGTGCCCATGGCTGCTGAGAGGTCAGGCGCAAACGTCCGTTGCCGTTGGCGAATGCCTGGAAGCGCCAGGTCGAGATGCCGGCACTGCCGACGATCCCGGCGTCTTCCGGATTGCTGTACACCTCAGGGCTGAGCGCCCGCAATACGCCACCGGCTGAGTCCTGGATTGCCCAGCGATAACCCGTGGTCGGGTTACTCGGCAGGGTCAGGATCAGGTTTTGTCCGTTGCTCAATTTCACCGGACACTGGCTTTGTTTTTCCACGGTCACGTTCTGTTTGGGTTGCGTAGCACAAGCGGCCAGCAACAAGAGGGCGATGGGGACAAACAAGCGGGTGGGGGACATAAGGTCAGTGGCTCCGGCGTTCACGACGAACGGCGAGCATAACTGAAGATGAGACAAATTGTGACCAGAGCCGAGTGGAAGAGAATGCTAACGCGCCGGCCCTGGTCCATAAACGGTTTGGCTGTACAGATTAGGGTTTCATAGTGAATGAAAACTTGCCTTCGGATGTGAATGTCCGATTTTGTGGGTCCTTAAATACTACATTCAGTGTGCCGGAGTATTTTCCGTTTATAGCGTCAACGTACAAGTTAATGACACCCTCAACGGCCGGGTAGCGAATGGATTCCGGATACGATTCGACAAAGAGAATTTCGATCGATTTATCGGTTGATTTAAATGGGTGGATACCTGTTGTTATATTTCTCGGGAGATAAATTTCAAATTTACGTGCTTTGGGGGTGCCTGCATCGGCCGAGAAAAAAACAAACATAATCTGGGGGGATGAGCCCCAACTCACCCCTTCAGAGTTGAATGCGTCGCGATCCTGAAGGGTGGCGTTCAAGTAGTTTTGTTGGTCGCTCCGACGGACCTTAATGGTGTCATCGGTGGAAGGGGCTGCGAGATCTGGTTTTCGGGTGTCCATAAGTCTTGCTCTTTCAAGGAATGTAGAAGCCTTGAAGGTATCGTCAGTGAGAAGCCCGGGATACTGTTAGAACTGTCAGTTTTCTATTCGAATTTCCGATTAATAGCGAGCTGTTTGACGTGAAAAAAAACGGCCAGACTGCAGTCTGACCGTTTCGGTGTCGGGTCTGTCGGCTTAGAACAATATCTTCGCCACATCCGCAAAACGCTTGGCGAAATGCACCGTTATCCCTTCCTTCAGATAATCCGGCAACTCCTCGAAACTGCCACGATTCGGCTCCGGCAGGATCAATTCGAAAATCTTCTGCCGCCGCGCCGCAATCACCTTCTCGCGCACCCCGCCAATCGGCAAAACATGACCGGTCAACGTCAGCTCGCCGGTCATCGCCACGCCTTTCTTCGGCGGTTGGTTGCGGGCCAGGGACAGCAGGGCGCTGGCCATGGTCACGCCCGCGCTCGGGCCGTCTTTCGGGGTGGCGCCTTCTGGAACGTGCAGGTGGACGAAAGCTTCGTCGAAGAATTTCGGATCGCCGCCGAACGACTTCAGGTTGGAGCTGACGTAGCTGTAAGCGATTTCCGCCGACTCTTTCATCACGTCGCCCAGTTGCCCGGTGAGTTTGAAGCCACGGTTCAAGGTGTGAATCCGCGTCGCTTCGATCGGCAGGGTCGCGCCGCCCATGCTGGTCCAGGCCAGGCCCGTGATGACGCCGGTGCCTGACAGCACCTGTTCGTTGCGGAACACCGGATGGCCGAGGGAGGCTTCGAGGTCTTTCGGCCCGAGCTTGATCACTGCTTTCGGATCGTCGATCAGCTTGACCACAGCCTTGCGCACCAGTTTGCCCAGCTGTTTCTCCAGCTGGCGCACCCCGGCTTCGCGAGCGTAACCGTCGATCAACGCCTTCAGCGCGCTGTCGTTGATGCTCAGGCTGCCTTTGGACACGCCGGCTTTCTCAAGCTGCTTGGGCCACAGGTGACGTTTGGCGATGGCGATTTTTTCTTCAGTGATGTAACCCGACAGGCGAATGATTTCCATCCGGTCGAGCAACGGGCCGGGAATCGAATCCAGGGTGTTGGCGGTACAGATGAACAGCACTTTCGACAGGTCCATGCGCAAGTCGAGGTAGTGGTCGAGGAATTCGACGTTCTGTTCCGGGTCGAGGGTCTCCAGCAGCGCCGAGGCCGGATCGCCCTGGTAGCTCTGACCCATCTTGTCGATCTCGTCGAGCATGATCACCGGATTCATCACTTCAACGTCTTTCAACGCCTGCACGAGTTTGCCCGGTTGCGCGCCGATGTAGGTGCGGCGGTGCCCCTTGATCTCGGCTTCGTCGCGCATGCCGCCGAGGCTGAAGCGGTAGAACGGACGCCCCAGGGATTCAGCGATGGATTTGCCCACGCTGGTTTTACCCACACCAGGCGGGCCGACCAGCAGCACGATCGAACCGCTGATCTCGCCTTTATAGGCACCCACGGCGAGGAATTCGAGGATACGGTCCTTGATGTCGTCCAGACCGGCGTGGTGCTTGTCCAGCACCTTGCGCGCGTGTTTCAGGTCGAGCTTGTCCTCGCCATACACGCCCCACGGCACCGATGTCGCCCAGTCGAGGTAGTTGCGGGTCACCGCGTACTCGGGCGAGCCGGTCTCGAGGATCGACAGCTTGTTCATTTCCTCTTCGATACGTTTTTGCGCCTGAGCGGACAGCACCTTGCCTTCCAGACGCTGTTCGAACTGTTCGATGTCGGCGCTGCGGTCGTCCTTGGTCAGGCCCAGCTCCTGCTGGATGACCTTCAACTGTTCCTTGAGGAAAAACTCGCGCTGGTGCTCACCGATCTTGCGGTTCACTTCAGCGGAAATTTCTTTCTGCAGGCGCGCGACTTCGACTTCCTTGCGCAGCATCGGCAGGACTTTTTCCATGCGCTTGAGCATCGGCACGCAATCGAGCACTTCCTGCAACTCATTGCCTGTCGCAGACGTGAGGGCGGCGGCAAAGTCGGTCAGGGGCGACGGATCGTTGGGGCTGAAGCGATTGAGGTAGTTCTTCAGCTCTTCGCTGTACAGCGGGTTGAGCGGCAGCAGCTCCTTGATCGCGTTGATCAGCGCCATGCCGTAGGCCTTGACCTCGTCGGTCGGCTCGGTGGGCTGGTGCGGGTATTCGACTTCCACCAGGTACGGCGGGCGATGGTGCTTGAGCCAGGTGCGGATGCGCACGCGGGTCAGGCCTTGGGCAACAAACTGCAGCTTGCCGTTTTCGCGGCTGGCGTGGTGCACCTTGACCAGCGTGCCGTAGAGCGGCAGGGCCGAGGTGTCGAAGTGGCGGGGGTCTTCCTGGGGCGTGTCCATGTAGAACAGGGCCAGGGAGTGGTGATCGGATTTGCTGACCAGATCCAGTGTTTCAGCCCACGGTTCTTCGTTGACGATGACCGGCAGTACTTGCGCCGGGAAGAACGGGCGGTTGTGGATCGGGATGATGTAAACCTTGTCCGGCAGGTTCTGGCCTGGCAGGGCGAGGCCTTTGCCGGTGGAATGGTGTTCGGCGTTCTCCGGATCGGCGTATTCGCTCAGGTCTTCGGGGAGTTCTTGCTGGTCGCTCATGGGGCACCTGCGCAATGGGATATGGGTCTTAGATGGGGCAGGCGGGGGGTGGTTTCAATGGGAGGGGTTAATTCAGCGTATTCGAGTATTGCGCAAGCGTTCGATTATTCCGCAATAACGCAGCACGTCATTGTGGCGAGGGAGCTTGCTCCCTCGCCACAGGGCACAGAGCAAAGGTCACAGACACAGAGGAATGCGTCTGCTAGGGAAGATTGATTTGATCCAGCACCCGGTTCGCCGTGATCTCCGCCAGCATGATGCTGTTTGAAATACCCAGCAAAACATTGCGCGATCCACCATCAAGGTGGTCTACCAATTGATGGACCATCACATCGACCGAAGCCAGCGTCTCGACCAGATAAACCGCCAGGGTCTCGGTCGTGGCCTGCGGGTCCACTGTGAATAGGGTACTGGGCGTGCGGGGTGAGGCTTTGATGTCGGCAATCGACGGGCGGGGAGGGAGGTCGTCGGTTTCAGGGGGATTCGGGGTTGGTTTGAACATGGTGAAGCTCCAAGTAGGTAATGGAGCTGCCACTGATCACCGCGACGCAATCAAAGGTGGCAGCTGTGCGCAGGTTCGCGGACCGAGCTACTTGGCAAACCCGGCATACCCGAAGGTATCCCACGCACAGCCACCATAAGACCAGACGACGAAAATTGAAGAACCGTCGGTTCGGGGCGGGTGATTATGCACCAAGTAAGCTAATTCGGGCCGCGACGCCCGTTCGCTGAAGTCTCAGCGACTCCAAAAGCCTATCTTTCCGGCTTCCGATACAACAACCGCTAGAGTCTGTCGGAATTCTCTTTGTTACCAAAGGCATCTGTAGGACCTGAACCCGTTTTTTCAGGCCGATCGCGATCAAATGTGGGAGTGAGCCTGCTCGCGATGACTGTTTAACATTCAGCATTGAAGTCACCTGACACACCGCTTTCGCGAGCAAGCTCAGCTCCCACAGGTGGTGTCCCACAAATGGTCTTCCCCCAGATGATGTCTCACAGGGCATATCCCACAGAAGGCCAGTAGTGTGTCAGCCATTAAATTCAACAAGCCACAAAAAAAGGCGACCCCCTCGCAGGAGTCGCCTTTCCTAATAACTGCCGCTAAAACTTACTCGGACAGTTTGTACGCCATCACATAGTCACCCTGCTTGGTGCCCAGCGAGCCATGACCGCCAGCAACGACCAGCACGTATTGCTTGCCGTCCTTGCCGGTGTAGGTCATCGGTGTGGTTTGTGCGCCTGCTGGCAGACGACCTTCCCACAGCTGCTTGCCGTTTTTAACGTCATAGGCACGCAGGTACTGGTCGAGGGTGCCGCTCAGGAAGCCAACGCCACCGGCGGTCACGAAGGTCCCGCCCAGGCTTGGAACGCCCATGCTCAGCGGAATCGGAACCGGCGAGCTGTCGCGCACGGTGCCGTTCTTGTGCTTCCACAGGACTTTGGAAGTGGTCAGATCGACTGCCGCCACGTAGCCCCAAGCGGGCGCCTGGCAAGGCAAGCCCATTGGCGACAGCAGCGCTTCGAGGACTACGCCGTATGGCGCGCCTTTGTTCGGCTGCACGCCTTCGGTTTCGCTTTTACGCGGGCCTTGGGCAGCGATTTCGGCAGCGGGGATCATTTTCGATTTGAACGCCATGTAGCTCGGGTTCACGAACGCGATCTGACGCACCGGATCAACCGAGATACCGCCCCAGTCGAACACGCCGAAGTTACCTGGATAAACGATCGAACCCTGCAGCGATGGCGGCGTGAACGGGCCGTCGTAGCGCATGGATTTGAAGTCGATCCGGCAGATCAGTTGATCGAATGGCGTCACGCCCCACATGTCGCGTTCCTGCAACGGTGGCGGCATGAGGTTCAGGTCGGATTTCGGTTGGGTCGGCGAAGTGTGATCACCTGCGACGGCGCCTTGTGGAACCGGCACTTCATTGATCGGCACAATCGGCTTGCCGGTGCTGCGGTCCAGCACGTAGATGCTGCCTTGCTTGGTCGACGCGAGTACCGCTGGCTTCACGCCATCAGCGGTTTTCA
This sequence comes from Pseudomonas sp. p50(2008), assembly GCF_015351605.1. Lineage (NCBI taxonomy): Bacteria > Pseudomonadati > Pseudomonadota > Gammaproteobacteria > Pseudomonadales > Pseudomonadaceae > Pseudomonas > Pseudomonas sp. p50(2008). The sequence continues at coordinate 196,835 of NZ_JACMYF010000007.1, read as the reverse complement.
GGTCCATCAGGGTTGGCTGGCCACCGACGTCCATGTCCCACAGGTCATGGTGGGTGAACTGCATGTGCCAGCGTACCTGGCCAGTGGCGATGTCCAGCGCGGTCAGGCCGGCGGCATGCAGTTCCGACTCAGGGGTACGATCACCACCGAACTGGTCCGGGGTCTGGTTGCCCATTGGCAGGTAGAGCATGCCGAGTTTTTCATCGACGGCGAACATGGACCACATGTTCGGCGAGTTGCGGGTGTAGACCTTGTCATCGGCAATCGGCGTGGTGTCGTCCGGATTGCCGCTGTCCCAGTTCCACACCAGTTTGCCGGTATGCACGTCGAACGCGCGGATCACGCCGCTTGGCTCGTCGGTGGAAACGTTGTCGGTCACGTGGCCGCCAATCACTACCAGGTCTTTGGTCACGGCCGGTGGCGAGGTGGAGTAGTAACCGCCGGCATTGAAGCCGCCGATGTTGGCGCTCAGGTCGATCTGGCCTTTATCGCCGAAGTCTTCGCACATTTTGCCGGTGTCGGCATCCAGGGCGATCAGACGGGTATCGGCGGTCGGCAGGAAGATGCGACGCGGGCAAACAGCGCTGACCGGGGCAGGGCTGGCGGTGCCGGTCGGGCTCTGCTCGGAAGCGTAAACGGCGTCATCGTGATACGACACGCCACGGCAGGTCATGTGCGCCCAACCCTTGAAGTTCGCCGCGTTTTGCGTCGAAAGCTTCGGATCGAAACGCCAGATTTCCTTGCCGGTGTCCGGGTCCAGCGCGATCACCTGGCTGTGCGGCGTGCACACGTAGAGCATGCCGTTGACTTTCAGCGGGGTGTTTTCAGCGGTGGTTTCGCCCGGATCGTTAGGGCCAGGAATGTCACCGGTGCGGTAAGTCCAGGCTGGAACCAGCTTGTGAGCATTTTCCGGGGTGATCTGCGCCAGTGGCGAGTAACGGTCGCCATGCGCGCTGCGGCCGTAGGAATTCCAGTCACCATCGGCCATGGCCGGTGCGGTGTTGGTCATGCCGTCAACGCTGTCGCGATCCAGTTGGCCCTTGATTTCACCAGGGTTGGTGAATTGGCTGGCCAGTGCAGTAACGCCCGCCAGCACAACAGCCACGCTCAGTGCGCCGGTGCCCATGGGGGCGGCGCCGGTAAGCAGCAGTGGACGACGGAACCACGGCAGCAACATGACGATGCCGAGGGCGAACAGCAGTGCCAGTCGCGGCACCAGTTGCCACCAGTCGAGGCCGACCTCCCACAATGCCCATACAGTGCTGGCGAACAGCACCAACGCGTAGAGGCCCAGTGCTGCGCGGCGGGCAGCAATCAGCAGCGCACCAGTCAGCGCCATGCCGATACCGGCCAGCAGGTAGTACAGCGAGCCGCCCAGCATGCTCAGCTTGATCCCCCCGGCCAGCATGGCCAGGCCCATTAGCAGAAGCAGAATGCCGAGCAGCGTCGGCAATAGACGGCTTCGACTCAAAGCACCATCAGTGCTCATAGTGTGGTTCTCCGTGACGTTTTAAGTAAGTCCGCGCAAGTTCACTGTAGATGACGATCCTGTGCGGGCATGGTTCATATGAAAAAGTGAAACTGTTGGCGCGGTCATTGTGGGAGCGGGCTTGCCAGCGATGGCGGTGTGTCAGTCGGCGTCAACGTTGGCTGACACGCCGCTATCGCAGGCAAGCCCGCTCCCACAGGTTTTAGGGCATGGATTAGAAAGATGAGGTGACCTTGATCCCGCCAATCAGCGCGTCATCGACCTGGTCCACGCCACCGGGATGGCGGATGTATTGCAGGTTCGGGCGCACGGTGAGCCAGTTCGTGACGTGCACGCCGTAATAGAGTTCGGCGCTGTATTCGGTGTCCTGCGGTGGCAGATAAGACGGATCGTCAAAGTCGTAGACGGCGCGAGCCTGATTGGTCGCCTCGGCGTTCTTGCGATAGGCCGGGTTGACGTGGACGCGGGCCATGGCGAAACCGATGTCGTCCTTGGCGCGTGCATTGAACAGGCCTTTGTAGACGACGCCTGCCTGGACGTAGTTGTCGATGGCATTGGTTTTCTTGTCGTGCATCGTGCCGTTGGCGAACACGCTCAAACCGCGGGAGTTGTCGCTGGCGCGGCTGGTCAGTTGTTGCTGCACACCCAGCCACACGCCGTGTTTGCTGGAGGCACTGCGGTAAGCCTCGCCACTCAAGGCAGCCGGCTGACCGTTGCTGTCCTTGTAGGCGTCGGTGGCCTTGGCGTTGCTGTAGTAGTAACCGGCGCGGTACTCGCCTGGCAGGCCATTGAGCTTGGGCGACCACACCAGTTCCACCGGCAGGATCGCACCCTGCGTGCCGCTGCCACTGAGTTTGAAACCATTACCGCGATCCAGGTTGGACGGGTTCTGCTCATAGGCACCGACCTGCGCGTACAGCTCGGGTGTCAGGTGATATTTGACCCGCATGGCCCACTGGCTGACCGGCCAGTTGTACCAGATGCCGCCGACCCAGTTACCGACCTGGGAACCGCAGAACGCCAGGTTCTGGAAGTCGCAGGGGAAGCTGTTGAAGTCTTCGCCTTCGCCGAAGCGGCCAGCCTTGATGTCGAGTTTCTGATCGAAGAATTTTTGCTGATACCACATCTGCGTCAGACGCCAGGTCTGCCCGCGGCCCCAGACTTCCTGGGCCGAGGTGAACCCACCGACGCGGGGATCGTTGATGCGGTCATTGCTGATGTTGTTGCCGCTGCGTTCGGTGATCGTCAGCTGAAACTCAGCGTCGTCCCAGCCCAGGATTTTCTGCAGGTCCAGGTGCGTGCCGAAGCCGAACTGGTCGCTGTACCGCGCCGTGCGATCGTGGTCGTAACCGCCGTGCAGGTTGCTGCCCATTTCACCGGTGTAATCGACTTTGAAGTCGTAGCCTTTTTCCGAAAGTTCGGTGCGACTGCCGTTCCAGTCACCGAGCATCCACGGTGATTCGCTATCGAAGGCCGGAGCGGCCTGGGTGCAGGTAGCAAGGCCTAATGCGGTGAAGCCGCCAATCAGGTTGAGGGCTTTTCGACTGGCAACAGACAAGCAGACAGCGCTGTCTCGCAAAGTGTGGAAATCGGGCATGGGGGGAGATTCTTGATCTTTTTCTGGGGAATGAACTGAAAACAGCAGGCGTGAAGCAGGCAGCGGAAGCGTTTCAGCGGGTGCGGGCGTAAGGATAATGTTCTGTTACAAATAGAGAAAGGGCTTTTACTGACATGCAGCGTTTCGGATTTGGTAACAGTCCACCTGCTTTCTGTCGGCGCAACGCTTTTGGGAGCAAGCCTTGCTCCCACAGGTCCATATCCATATCCAGTCCGAACCCCAAGTCCCTATCCCTATCCCTATCCAGGTTTTCACCTACATTTAGCCAAGAGCAAACTCAGCCCTTCCACCCGAAGATCCCCTCGGCTAAGGTGCGCGGCTTCCCATTCTTTCACCGCTCGAAGGCCCGGCATGACCGAACAGAACAACAACCCGCTGCACGGCGTGACGCTGGAGCAAATCCTCAATGCCCTGGTTGAGCATTACGAATGGTCGGGGCTGGCCGAGCGCATTGATATTCGCTGCTTCAAGAGCGATCCCAGCATCAAGTCGAGCCTGACCTTCCTGCGCAAAACCCCGTGGGCGCGGGAGAAAGTCGAGCGTCTGTACATCAAGTTGATGCGCACCAAGCGACCGGTCTGAACATGGTCAACCACTCTGCCGCGCGACGACGTTTTGTGGCCGTGGCGGCCATCCTCGGCTGGGCAGGTTTGAGCATTCAGCTGTACCTGATTCTCTACTCACGCTGGACGCTGGAAGCCAGTTTGCTCGGCGGGCTGATCAGCTTCTTCAGCTACTTCACGGTACTGAGCAACACGCTGGTAGCCACCGTCCTGACCTGTGAACTGACATCCCGCGACTCGGCAGCACGCCGCTGGTTTTTGCAGCCGTGGGTGAGCAGCGCGGTGGCGGTGAGTATTGCCGTGGTCGGGCTGGCGTACAGCGTGCTGCTGCGCCATCTGTGGCATCCCGAAGGCTGGCAGTTCCTGGCCGATGAGCTGATGCACGACGTCATGCCGCTGCTGTTTCTGGTCTATTGGTGGTGCTGCGTGCCCAAAGGCACGTTGCGCCTGCGGCATATCGGCCTGTGGGTGATTTATCCGCTGGTGTACTTCGCCTATTCGCTGTTTCGCGGGCATGTGCTGGCGGTTTACCCGTATCCGTTTATTGACGTGGACAAGCTCGGTTATCCACAGGTGTTGGTGAATGCGGGCGGGTTATTGGCGGGGTTTGTGGTGATTGCGCTGTTGGTTATCGGGCTGGATCGGTGGCGCGCGGGTCGAAGCTGAACACCCACTGTGGCGAGGGGACTTCTGTGTTGAGTGGACTTCTGTGGTGAGGGGACTTCTGTGGCGAGGGGACTTGTCCCCGTTGGGCTGCGAAGCAGACCCAAAATTTATGCCCCCCCCAAAAATGTCGACAGCTGTCGAAGATTTTGGGAGCGCTTCGCACTCCAACGGGGACAAGTCCCCTCGCCACAGAAGTCCCCTCCACAGAAGAGCTCTAGCCAAAGCAGAGCTCAAGCCACAGAAGAGCTCTAGCCACAGCAGAGCTCAAGCCACAACAGAGCTCAAGCCACAGCAGAGCTCAAGCCACAGCAGAGCTCTAGCCCCAGAAGACCTTTAGCCACAGGAAACCGACGAGACAAAAGCTGTCATTCGTCGTCGCTGTCATCCAGCCGCCAGTAGCCGACCGCCTTGACGAACTGCTCGTCCAGCCCGTGCTCATCCAGCAGAATCCGACGAATCTGCCGCGACACTTTGGTCTCGGTCGCTACCCACGCATACAGATTCCCGCCAGGCACCTGCAACTGCTTCACGGTCGTCAGCAAGTGGTCTTTACCACCCTCGCGCAATACCCAGATCACATCGACCTGCGCCGCGCTTTCGAGCCTTTGCTGCTCGGCGCCGTTTTCCACTTCAATAATCACCAGCACCCGACGGTTGGCCGCCAACCCCTCCAGCCGACGTGCGATGGCGGGCAGGGCGGTCTCGTCGCCGATCAGCAGGTAGCTGTCGAAAATGTCCGGCACGATCATCGAGCCCCGTGGCCCGCCGATGTGCAGGAACTGGCCGGGTTTGGCCTGTTCGGCCCACGTCGACGCAGGACCATCGCCGTGCAAGACGAAATCGATGTCCAGCTCCAGTGTGTTCAGGTCGTAGCGACGCGGCGTGTAGTCGCGCATGGCAGGCTTGGGGCCGTCGTCTTTGCCCGCACCGAGCACCAGGGTTTCCAGCGCCGCCTGTTCCGCCGCGTTTTGCGGGAACAGCAGCTTGACGTGGTCATCGGTTCCGAGACTGATGAAGCCTGCCAGTTCAGGGCCACCCAAGGTGATGCGGCGCATCCGCGGGGTCAGGTCGACCACGCGCAATACTTCCAGTTGACGACGTTTGATCTCATGCATGACGCGGTGGATGGTTTGGGTTTCTACAGCAGTCATTCGGCGTTCTCCTGGGTGGCTTGAACGGCAGGGCCGTCGACGATGGCTTTGGCGGTGTCGTTGAGCAGCGAGCTGACGCGAAGGATTTCCGCCGGACTCCATCGCCCGTGATGCAGTTGCAGCGCATGACGCAGGTTATGCACAGCCTCATGGATCTCGGCGGGACGATCATGGCCGCGCAATGAGCGTTTGCTCACGTCGATGCGCATCCGTACACCTTCCAGCGCAATCGCCTGATCCGCGAGGGACTGGCGACCGGCGTCAGTCACCCCATAGCGTTTCTTGCCGGCTTCGGCATCGCCCTGAATCAGGTCGCTTTCTTCCAGAAAAGTCAGGGTCGGATAGATCACGCCGGGGCTGGGGCTGTAGGCGCCGTCGAACATGTTTTCGATCTGGCGGATCAAGTCATAGCCGTGACACGGCTGCTCGGCTATCAGCGCCAGCAGCAGCAATTTCAAGTCTCCGGGGGCGAAAACCCGTGGGCCGCGGCCACCGCGTTCGCGGCCAGGGCGCTTCTCAAAGCCGTCGCGGCCGTCACCGTGTTCGCGGTGGGGGGAATGATGGTCTCTCATCTTTTGCGTTCTCTTCGTCGTATTTAGATACAACGTAAGATATATCTTTAGCCGAGCGCAAGATGCGGGAGGAAAAAAGCGGCCTCAAGCTGACGAGCGGTGGGTAACCCCGCTGTGCAAATTATCAAAGGGCCAGCAAGACCTTTCTCACACCCAAAATTTAACCAGAAGTTAAAGCTATTACTCTAATTGGTTTAGAGTTAGTATTCTAAAATTGTTAAAGCCCCGTGTTACATAGTTAAAGTTGCTGTATGGTTTTTTTAATGAAACTGTATGTAGGCCGTAACTTACAGTCACTGTTTGCTATTTGGGTTTTTTGTTTCTTTTTCCTTCGAGGTGTGGGGTGGTTTAACTACGCGCTCTTGGGAAGTTGCCTGCTTACTTTGATTCTTGAACAGTCGAAGATGCTCGGGCATTGAAAGGCCAGGCAAGTGGCGGACTAAAGGTCCTCTTGTTTGCAACTTTCAATGAACCGACTCCATAAAGAAAACAGGTACTTAACAATGTTCAAGAAACTCGCAATCGCTGCTCCTCTGGCTCTTCTGGCTTTGGGTTCGTCCGGTGCATTTGCTGCCGGTGAAGCGGCTCACTCGATCAGCATCGTTGCTCATGTGCCGACCAACGGTTTCTACGTGGTGCCGACTAACCCTGATCTGGTGAACAAGGATCAGGACATGAGCTTCCAGCCAAGCTCCGGCAAAATGGGGGAGGTCAATGGCTTCTTCGATTTGCGCAACAACAATGGCTCGGTCCACGCCAGCCTGGACACCACGCCAAAGCTGATCTCCGGCGCCAACTCCGCTGATCTGAAAGTCACCCTCAATAATGTCGAACTGACCACTACACCAAAACCGGTTGTGGGCGAGGCTGAGTCCGATGTCAACTTCCGTGCGGCGCTGAACATTGCACTCAAAGACGCCACCATTCCTGCACCGGGCGATTACACCGGTGTTGTCGCAATGACCTTCGACGCCGTTCCTCCGGTCGTCACTCCTTGATCGAGTCATCGATCAACAAACGCTGACTGTTCAGGTTCGCGTCACCCGAGGGGGCAAACAGCAGTGTTTGCTCCGTCGGATTTCAATGAGTTCGTAATCAGAGAAAGAGTTCATGTTCCCGATGACACCCATCGCGGCGGCGCTTGCGCTGCTGTTTTGTGCCAGTGTAGCGGCGGCTCCGGTTTCCTCTGCCGGAACGACACCGCGAAGCCTGTTGGCCCAGGCCAAAGGTCTGCCGGCGGATTTCGAAGAGCATTTCTTTGATGTCCCTCTGGCTGTTCGGGTGGAGCTCGATCAGCAGCCACTGGGGGAAGCGATGGTGGTGCTGTCTCGCGATGATCGCATTACCTTGCTCGAATTCACCGACACCAGCGAAAACCGTTTCAGCCCCGCCGAACGGGAAAAATGGGCGAGCTACCTCAAACCAGGCGTGCCACTGGGCAACTGCACCGGCACATGTCCGGATCAGGTGCTGGCGGTGCACTACAACCTGGAAAGCTCGTTGGTCTCCATCCTCACCGAAAACGCTGAGCGCGATGTGCAAGCCAAACGTTACTTCGATCAGCCTCTGGGCGGCAGTAGCGGTTTGATGGTGCGTAACCAGCTCAACCTCAACGGTGGCCAGGATCAGGATCTGGGCGGACGCTATGGCCTCGAAGCCAGCGCAAGCCTGGGCAACTGGAGCCAGACGTTCAACATGCAATTGGCCCGCCTCGGCGGTCCCGATGACAAGCTTTATCACGCGGTCCATGAGCTTTACACCCAGCGCGAACTGCAAGGCAGCTTCCTGCGCCTGGGCTATTTCACCCCCAATTCCGAAGGGCTGACCCGCCAACCGCGTACGTTTGGCACCAGCCCCGACACTGCCGTCGGCGTCATGTACGGCAGCTCCGACAGCCTGGCGATCAACAGCCCGATGCCCAGCGTCTACCCGATCTACGTCACGGCCAATCGCCAGGGATCGGTGGAGATCTATCGCGACGGTCTGCTGATCAACACCCAGTCGGTGCCCGCCGGTTTGCAGACCCTCGACACCCGGCCACTGCCGGGCGGCATCTACGAAGTGGAAGTGCGCCTGGTCGAAGACGGCCAGATCACCTCCACCACCCAGGAGTTGGTGTACAAGCCCAACAACTGGCGCAACCTCGACGATCGCTGGCGCTACAACCTGTTCGCCGGTGAAGAAAGCAAGCTGCTGAGCAACTGGGATCAACAATCCAGCGGCAGCCCCACGGCAGGCGCCTCGGTCAACTACCTGATGCACCCGCGGGTGATTCTCGGGCTGTCGGCGCGGCAGATTCGCGAAAAACTGCAGTACGGTAGTTCCATCGACTGGACCCTGGCCAACCACCTCAGCCTGTACGCCAACGTCTATCAGACGCAGGATCATGGCACCGGCCTCGATCTGCAAAGCCTCTATAACTATGGCGCCGGCAGCATCGTGGTCAGCCACAACCGCAGCTGGCTGGACACCACCAACCTCTACGAAACCCTGCCGGACGGCACGCGGATACGCCAGCGCAATGTGTTTGTCGGCGAGACCAGCAACTCATCCCTGGCGCTCAATCATCGGCTCAGCAGCAAAAGTTCGATCAATGCCCGGGTGTCCCACAGCGAAGGCAACGTCGAAGGCGTCGGTCTGGACCTGGGCTGGAACCAGCGCACCACGTTGTTCGGTAGCGATGGCAACTGGCGGCTGTCGCTGTTCGATCGGCCCGGCAGCTACAGCAGCGGCAGCGCGCGCAATCGCGGTGTCGACCTGAGCGTCAACCTGGCATTGGGCGCACCCGGCCAGCAGATCACCGGCAGCATCGGCTCGCGCACGGCGCGGGACGGCGGTCGCGACAATAACGGCTCGATCGGCTGGCGCAAGGATCTGAAGGATCACGTACTGCAAAGCGTCTCGGTCACCGCGCTCACCGACACGTATGGCGTCGGCCTTTCCAGCCTGGCGAACTTCCGCACCGACCAGATCAATGGCGATGGCTTTGTTCAGCGCTCGTCCTACAACGGCAACTTCACCGGTGGCCTGAACCTGGACAGCACCCTGGCCATCGGCGGCGAAAAAATGATGTTGACCAGCCAGTACGAGATGCGCGGCGCGGGCCTGATTGTCGATGTGGAATCGGACATCGATGACATTGCCCTGCGCGCCGACGACTACAGCGGCGGCAGCGCGGCGTTGAGGCCGGGGCGTAACTTCATCCCGATCACGGCGTATCAGAACAGCTCGGTGAGTTTCGACTTCGAGGGCAACCACGTACCGGCGGCGACCATCGAGCCGGCACGCACCCGCTATCACCTGAACAAGGGCGGGGTGGAGTATCGCAAGATCCGTGTGATGAAAACCCTGACCGTGCTCGGCCGGCTGATCGATGCCAAAGGGCAGCCGCTCAAAGGCCATCACGTGATCAACCACGCCAGCCGGGGGGTGACCGAAGTCGATGGTTTCTTCTCGATGGAAATGAACGCCGGCTCGCCGACCCTGGAAGTGCGCCAGGGCAATCAGTTGCTGTGTCAGTTCCGCCTCGACGCGAGCCGTCACCGCAGTGAAAACAATGTGCTGATGATCGGTGATCTGCGCTGCACGCCGGACACCTTGGCGGACGTCACGTTTACCGAACAGAAGGCGGGTTGATCCTATGAAAAAGTCCACGTGCTGCCTGGGGTTGTTGATGGCATTGAGCGTGCCTTCGGCGGAGGCGGCGAATCGGGAAATCAGGGCGTTGTTTCAGCCCGATCCTTCGCAACCGAACAAAAATGAATTTCTCAACAAAACACCGAACAGTGGGTATTGCGCGATCTATCCAAGCCAGTGTGCCGACAACAACATGTTCAGTATCCAACTGCCGGTTCGGTTCGACTCCAGTCGCTCGATCGCGACCGGCGAAAGCATCGGACTGAAAATGCCGGCCAACTGGCGATGGTTGACCGTCACCAATGCTGAAACGCAACAAACAGAGACCGTTGCAGTGCGCATCACCGGTGCTGGCTCCCAGTTTGTTCTGAGCGATTCGGCCGCCAACCTGGTCGGGGTAACGGACCCACTGGAAGGCCATAAAAAGCTATGGACAACCAGCAGTTGGGTCAACACGCGACCACCTTGTCAGTACAGCGGCGTGGGGGCATATGGCGACAATTTCTATCGGTTTTTCTGGAAAACACCTGTGGAGGCATTCTGTGAGAAGGTGGCTACCTACCCCATTCCCTCCATCTACTTTGACACCCTCGACATCGCCTATGAGTTACGCACGCCCAACCCCTTGGGCATGTCGAGCGGGCTTTATACCGGTGCCATTTCCTACACCGTGGGCCCCGGCGCCGATATCGATCTGGGATCGCTGATGATTCCAAACGACGGCAGCCTGACCCTGGACTTCGTCCTCGACGTACAGCACACCCTGAAAGTCGATCTGCCACCGGGCGGCAACAAGGTGGCGCTGGAACCCGAGGGCGGTTGGCAGCGCTGGATCGAAGGCGGTCGCAAGCCCACCAGGATCTACCGCGACCAACTGTTTTACCTGTCGGCGTCGTCGCGCTTCAAAGTCATGATGCTGTGCGACTCGACCGGTGGCACTGCCTGCAAGCTGGGCAGCCCCCAAGGCAATGTCACCGAGGTGGAAACATTCCTCACGCTGCCCGACGGCATTACGGGAGTCGACGGGGGGCCAGTCAAGCAGCAGCCGTTGCGGTACAACACTTGGGCCGGCCCCTTTCAACCCGGGTTCTATCTGGATCGCAAGGCCGGCTCGCTACGGTTCGAGATGCGCCGAGCTGCCATCGACTTCCTGTTGCGCCCTGGCTTTACCGACACGCTTAGCGGCGATATCACCATTATCTGGGACTCGGACGTATGACCGTTGCGGTCAGTTCTTTCACATTTTTCACAGGATTGAAAACCATGAACCGAGTGTGTTTGCTGGGGTTGCTCAGCGTGTTTTGCATGCCGGCGAACGCCGGGCCGCAGATCAATGTCGGCACCGTGTATGACTATCTGGATGCGGATAAAAGTACCTACCTGAAACGGGTATTCAACAGCGGCGACAGCACCGCTTTCGTCAAGGTCAACGTGCTGGAAATCGTCTACGACGCCGACGGCACGCCCAAGGAGGTCCCTGTCGAGACCGCCACCGACGGCGCCTCGCGCAATGGCGTGATGGCAAGCCCCGCGCGGCTGATCGTGCCGGCCCAGGGCATGCAGGGCACGCGCCTGGTGTACATGGGCGAGCGGGATCGCGAACGCTACTTCCGTGTGCGGTTCGTGCCGGTGGTGCCGGAGAAGGAAGACGAGTTCCTGGTCAGCAGCGAAGAGCGCGAGGACTACAAAAAGAACCTGTCGGCGGGGGTCAACGTGATGACCGGGTTCGGCACCGTGTTCTTCGTTCGGCCCAAGGACGCACGGTTCGAGAGCGTCATCAATGAAACCGACAATCGTTACGAGGTGCGCAATAACGGCAATACCGTGGTGATTGTCGATGAATTCAAAAGCTGTTCATTGAGCAATGAAAGCGACTGTGGCGCGACCACCAAACACCATGTCATGGCCGGCAAGGTCTTTGGCTTCGATAAGGAAAAGGGGCGCGAGTACCGGTTCAAACTGATCGAAGGCGACCGCAAAAACGACCTGAAGATTGTCAGTCGCTAGACCGGCTATTCATTGACGCAACGGGTAACGAACATGATCAAGCAATGCGCCGCCGTCGTGCTGACGGCAATGACGGTACTGACGGGCTCGTTGACATGGGCGGCCCGGGAAGAGCACACCTTCGAGGTGTCCCTGACCATCCCGAGCCGTTCGTTTTACCTGATCCCGGCTGAAGCCGACTGGATACACCGGCCACAGCGACTGCACTGGGACCATCCGACCTCGACCCTGAGCAGTGTGCGCAAGAACTTCGATGTGCGCCATGACACCAGCGCAATTGAAGCCCGCCTGGAGGCCACACCCTACCTGTCCAACGGCAGGCCGAGCGACGACATCGCGTTGCGGGTCAGTTTCAACGGTGTGGAGTTGAGCCCTGATATTGCCCCCCGGCAAGTCGTGTCGGCGGCCGACGCGGCCGCGGGCATCCGGGTGCCACTGGAAATCGAGCCGGTAAAGCCGGTCGGGGGCTATCGGCCAGGGGACTACAGCGGCAACGTCCTGTTGTTGTTCAGTGCCAGGGCGCCGGGGGAGTAGGGGATGCCGGCACCGGAGTTCAGATACCGCACCAGGGATGCAAGACAATGAGTGTGTTCAACAGAAAACGCGTCAAACGTTGCAGTCGTAGCCTGTGCATCGGCTTGCTGTCAGGACTGTTTGCAGTCGCGGCGCGGGCGGAGATACATAACATTGAAGCCACGTTTCAACCGGACCCGGCGAACCCGCACAAAAACCAGTTCAAGAATCAGACGCCCTCGGAAGGGTTTTGTCGCCAGGCGCCGGAAGCCTGCGAGTCGGCGGGGCTGTTCAGTCTGATCGCGAGTATTCCGTTTACCGCCAATGCGCCCATCAAGGCCAATCATGCCGATCCGCGTCAGGGAGGGATGGCGAAAGTCCCCTCCAGCTGGCGAGACGTCACGGTCACCCACACGTCGGGCGAAACCACGACCTTACAATTGAGAATCGCGGGCATTGGTCATGAGTTGGGTTTGCCCCTTGCCGTTCATGAGATTACTGAAGGAGGGTGGTGGGACGAATTGTGGGAAGGTGGCGCCTGGCTCTATGCACCAGCGCCCTGCCAGGGCGTGGGGATGTACACCTCTGGCTGGCATGGTTACAACAGCTTCTGGAAAGTCCCCGAAGGCGCCGGGATGTGCAGTAAAAAGGCGAAATTCGACATTCCGATGGCCATGCGTTACCTGTATTTCGTCTATGCCTACGAGTTACGCACCCCTGATCCGTTGAAAATGGGTTCGGGCGAATACACCGGCACCGTGACATACACCGTAGGCCCGGGTCAGGACTTCGACATGGGCGACGTCATGATCCCGGCAGACAATCTGTTGATCATGAACTTTCGTCTGATTGTCTCGCATACGCTCAAAGTCGACATTCCCCCGGGTGGCAACCGCGTCATCCTGGAGCCCCAAGGCGGTTGGCAATCCTGGCTGTCTGAGGGGCGTAAACCCACGCGTTTGTTCCGCGATCAGACGTTCAATATTTCCGCGTCGAGCCGCTTCAAGATGAACCTGCAATGCCAGTATGTCAGCGGCATTAACTGTGCACTGTGGGAACCGATTTCCGGTCACGCCGTGCCGCTGGAGGTTGGGGTTACTTTGCCAGGTGGATTGACGGACGGATTGGGACAAGCGGTGACTCGTCGACCCCTGCGTCGTGATGGTGTGGGTACCGAGCTGTTTCAGGCGGGTTTCTATGTAGACCAGAAACCCGGCACGCTGCATTTCGAAGTGGCCCGAGAAGCAGTGAATGAAATGCTTCATCCGGGCGTTTCCCGAAGTTACTCGGGCAATGTCACGGTCATCTGGGATTCTGAAGTGGGCTGAACAACGTGGCAGACAAACAATCAGCCCCGAGTGGATGACACTCGGGGCTGACGTAGGGGCAGTCTCTGGCGAACTGCCCAATTGCGGTCAAATGCCTGCTTTTGCCATCGCTTCACGGGTCAGTTGTCTGGCCAGAACATTCCGTGTGGCGTCCAGCTCTGATATCAGGCGCTGATACAGCGGCGCGCTCATTTCTTCTCCGGTAAACACTTCGCTTCGTGCAACCCCCAGCTGTGCTGCCAGGTCTTCGAGGGTTTTTTTGCGCAAGGCCAATTGCGTTACATCCGTTTCGCGCGCCCAGGCTTCCTGGGCTATTCGCAAGTCTTCGATCTGCTCGTGTTTCGATTCGAACAGGCGCTTTTGCGTCTCTAGCGCCTTCGGATGGTTGGCTTGCAGATGTTGCTCCCAGAACGGATTCTCGAATGAGTCAAGCATCTGGTTGATCAATCCGTCGCCTTCTTCGCCTTTAATAATCTTGTTGTAAGCGAGGTCGATCATTTTATCGTCGACGCGCGCCGTGCTCCGATGCAGCAAGCCTTCAGACTGCCAAGGCAAGTCCAGGCGTTTGGCCAATCCCGTCTCGTAGGCCAAGTGAATTTCCACGTCGTCCGGTGCGTGATAATTCGGAACTGGCGGTATGCGTTGGCTTGTTTCGCGCTGAGAGACGATCTCTTCTCTGGCTAGTTTCCCCACTTGTTCCAGGCGAGCCGTTTGTTTGGCCAGTTTGACCAGGCTTGTTTCAAGGTCCAGCGCCGACGTCGACTCCGCGCGCGCCTTGGATACCAGTATTTTTATGCCCATGTTGTTGAACAGTTGCGATCCGGCATCACCACAGGTTTCAGGCTGACGGGCCATTTCGAACAGTTCCCTGCGCAAGTCGGCGTCCAGGGCGGCGGCTTCGATCATCTGCCACACTCGCCTGGTCAGCTGTTTTCGCGATTCAGGATGCTTATAGTCCTCGCTCACTCTCTGTTTGCGGATCACTTTGAAAAAATCCTCGGAACCGTGTTCCGCCGCCAAATCGTGCCAGGACTCAACCCGATAGGTGCCGACACCGGTGGAGGCGCTGTACATTTGCGAGTCGTCCGGTAACGACCGCCAGTAGCTGATTTCATCAGTCGCAACCCGGTCATAGGTTTGTTCGAAAGCCAGGCCTACCGATTCGCGATAGCTTCCCAGGCGACTTCGATCGGCGATGGACAGATTTTTGGTATCGAGACGTGTTCGAGCCACGATCAATGCATGATCAGATCCCGGCACGACTTCGGGCAGGTTTGTAATCGGACTGCCTCGCAGGTCCAGATGAAATCCGCGGGGACGGGATTTTGCGTTAACCCCATCCTTGAACAGGTGTTCCGGCCAAGCGTCCAGCCCGGTCGTACTCAGGCTCAGTACTTTCAGCCTGGGCATGCGCCCGACATCCAACGGTTGCACCAAAGGATTGCCGTCAAGCCTCAGGGTTTGCAGGCGTGTGAGGTCTCTCAACTGGCCGGCGGATTCGGCAGTCAACTTGATGCGGTTGTTTGACAGGCGCAAGGTTTCGAGCAGACGCATCTTGCCGATGCCAGTCGGCAGTTCGGTCAGGCCGCTGTAGCGGGCGCTCAAATGACGAATCTGCGGGAAGTCGCTCAACAGGCCATCGCTGCCAGGGGAAAACCGGACGTTGTCCATGTTCAGCACAGTCACTTGGTCGAGGTATTTGTTGATACCGGGTTGCTCACGCAGGTCCTTCCACCAGCGATCGAGGTTGGGACCGGGAAGGTCGGTGGACAAATCCAGTGTATAGCCGCCATCCGGGTGGACGCTGCGCTCGCCGAATGCCTCGCTTTTGCGTTGGAAGCATTCAAGAAGCCGGTCATGCAAGTGACGTCCGCCATTGTCCATAAAGTCGCGAAAGTTGTTGGTGGGCACCACTACATCCGAGCTATCCATGGAGGGATGTTGATCTTGACGCCACTTTTGCAGCGTACTGCGTAATGCCTCCCATTCCTCGCTGAGCCGGTCAATGCCCAGCTCCGGATCACCCTTGGCGCGCAAGGCCTCAACGAACGTAGTCGCCTCCTGCTCGCTCAATGTCGGATACAGGTTCCTGACCCGTTTCTGCGGGGTTGTCGGTTCGAAAAACCAGGGCCATCCGCGTACCAGCTTCTCGGTTTCGACAGAGGCCACCGGGCGAATGGGTGGTTCTGCCATCACGGTTCGGCGCTCGGCCGCTGGCGCGGATTTCTCCATTATCCACAGTTTTAACTGGCTTCCCTGACCTCGTTGATATCCCAGTGCCGCACGCCGATCGTCAGGCAGGGCGCGCAGGATCGATTCGTAGAAGTTGCTGGTGCCGTAAAGTGTTGTGTTCGCGCCGTCGCGCACTTCGTATTTACCTTGCTCATCCCTGATCAGCCGCCGAACCGTCGAAGCCTCTTCCGGGCCGATGCTGCTGCGCAGCGTTTCACCATCGGTGCCGTCCAGCACTTCCAGACGCAAATCGCCGAAGATGTCCTTATTGAACTGGAGCGTGTTGAGCGCCAGTTTCTCTGTACCCGGAGTCATCATGTCGTCGCGATAAAATCCCGCATAGGCGCGCGCATTGGCGGCTTCGAAATTCACTTCGCGGGCCAGGGATTTGATTCTGAGCGGCAGTCGATTCTCATCGGTCATTCGCTGCAGTTCGGCCGGCCTGGCGTTAGCCAGGAGTGTTTCGGTGAGGGTGAGGGGCATGTCCGGGAACGTTTGCCGAAGCAAGCCGACGTGCGCATTGGCTGACTCTTCACTGGCCTCGTACAGCTCTGCGCCTATGTCGCTTTGACGTGCCTGGGCTTCGTCATACGCATTGAAGCGCTTGATACTGTCCGTCAGTATCGGCGACGGTGCAGCCTGCTCGATATGCATGCGGCGCAACACAGGTTGCTCCGTGCCGCTGCTGATGCGGATCTGTTGCAGCTGCGTGGACGAAAAACGATCGACGCGGTGTCCCAGACGGCGCATCAGGGTTTCACCTCGCCAATCCCCCGGATTTTCTGCCTCATGCACCCAGGCACCGTGGCCGTTATGTTCCAGTTTGGGTGAATAGGCATTGGGGCGAGTGGGATGCTTGATGCGGTGCGTGTTGGAGCTCGTCTCGTTCGAGGCCTTCTCGACGACATACACCTTGCCTTCCAGCGGCAGGATGTAGTGGTTGGCGTTTTGATGCAGGCCGATCTCGTTGGGTTTCGAATTAACGGGCAATGTGAAGTCCGAGCGTTCGTAGGGCAGCAGATCGGGATGCCACAGCGTCTCTCTGCCATCGGGCAGCTTGACCCGTTTCATTCCATCGACCAGCGGCGACAGTTTGAGCTTGAACGCGCTGCCTATTTGCGCACCTGCAACGAAGGCTGTCAGCTGGATGACATCCGTCACCACGCTGATCACATGCTCGGCCGCTTCAAGGCCGAGGCCTTCCGCCAGATCGACGAGCCCTTCGATGACGTCACTGGTCAGCTGATAAACGGTGTAGGCCATCATCATCTCGCCCACTCCCGGCACGAACGGCGTGGCGATCAACAGCGCAACATTGAAGATGTCGGACACGATTTTTTTGAAATTATCCCACCAGGCCCAACGCGCTTTGCTGTCGGTGTCATCAGTGGACACAGCGATTTCCCGTGCGTCGTTGAGGACTTTGTTGAGTTTTTGCTGGTAGGTGTGTGTCCAGAAATCCCGGGTAAGCGGCAGGTGCTGGAATTGCAGGCGCGGGCGAGTCACCGATTCCTCACGCCACGTTGGGCGCTGATCCGTTGCATCCTCTTTTTGATGCCATTTGACGCTGGAAAGACGTTGGTCGAGGTCTGCAAAAAAGTGCCCGCGTTGCTGTTGATCCACGAACTGGCTGAAGAATTGTCGGTAGGTCTGCTTCGATGATGCGCCGATCTTGTTTTCGCGCAGTTGGCGCGTCAGCTCGGACATGAAGGCGTCTGTTGATTCATATTCCTTGAGCGGGTGATCCGGGTCATGGGGCACATAGGCGATGAGCCGTCGAATGCCTCTGCTGTCCTTGATGGCAGGAATCAGCAGGACAATACCGGTCAGACGGGTCTCCATCATCGAGAGGTCGCAGCACAGCATTTGTCTGCCGTTAAGCAGGAGTTGAGGTGCCTCCTTTGTCAGGTCCAGCACCAGTTTGTAAACGTCGTACTGGATATCCCCGGTGGTTAACGCCAGTTGCGCGGCGACGGCGAGTGCGTCTTTCTGGCTGTTGGTGACCTTGAGTTTCATCACGGCTTCGGCCATGGGGTCACCGGGCAGCAGAACGCTTTCGAGGTGCGCTTTGTACCGCGCGCCGATGTCCAGTTCCCGGCACAGCGCCTGAAACTGTCCGACGGTCATTTTGTGTCTTATCGGCAGAACATCGAAGTGTCCGCGTTGGTCGGGTTTGCTGATGAATTCCGAGCCCGTATCGACCGTTTCGTTTTTTGCGAAGTTGTGCAGCGCTGCATCCAGCAGCGAAACGGTTCGCGTGGTGACACCGTTCGAGAGATTGATCGTGTACCACGGCAGGTTTTTGGGAAGGTACAGGCGCAAGTACGTCGTCTTGACGTCATCGGTGATGCCGTATTTTTCCTTGAGTTTTGCCTGAAGCAGGGGCGCAGCAAAGGAATGAACGTCCTGCAGTTGTTCGAACAGTTTGTCGACCTGGTTCTGAGAACTCCAGGCTTTGAGGTTGGCGGCTTTGAGCGAGTCGTGAAGAGCGCTGGGTACCGTGCGGTACCACGGCTCCATGTTCAGGGCTGTGGCACTCAGTGCCTTGGCTCTGCCGACGGTGGCGGTTTTGAACGGGTCACTGAGGGTGTTCTCGATGAACGTGTAGTGCCGGCCTTTGTCGGTGGTTTGGGCAGGCGAGGGGGCGTCAGACATGGCAATCATCCTTGATCGTTTTAAGAAGGATCAGCCTATCTGTCGGGGCTCAAAAAAAAAGCCTGAATACCTGCGCTAAACCGGGGTTTGGTGCGGGCAAACCTTTGAATAATCGAATCTGAAAAATAACGGAATACCACCTGCTATTGGACAATACCGGGTCACGAAGTCGGATGGGCTGCCGCCACGGACGAACCCTCCACGGGGTGGCATTGCGAAGCACTGCCCGGTTGCAGATACGGCGTCAAAATCGGCGCCATGCCTTTGAGCACCTGCACCGGCAACGCCGAGGTGAACTTGAAGGCTTCGGCAGTACGTCCCGGCACAAACGCGGTCAAGGTGCCGAAGTGGGTGTCGCCGATGTAGAACACGAAAGTCGCGGTGCGGTTGATCGATTTCGAGCTGAGAATCCGCCCGCCCGAGCCGACGGCTTCAATACGGTTATCCCCGGTCCCGGTCTTGCCGCCCATCGCCAACGGTTTGCCATCGGGCGTGATGAAACTGCCGGAGACGCGTTTGGCGGTACCGGCATCCACCACCTGCGACAAGGCCTCGCGCATGGCTGTCGCCACTTCGGAAGGCATCACCCGTTTGCCGACGTCCGGGTCATTGATCAGCCTGGTTTCATAGGGCGTGTTCGCGGCGAAGTGCAGGGTGTCGATGCGCAAGGTCGGCATCCGTACACCGTCGTTGAGGATGGTGCCGATCAACTCGGCCAGCGCGGCCGGGCGGTCGCCGGAGCTGCCGATGGCGGTGGCCAGCGACGGCACGAGGTGGTCGAACGGATAGCCGACTTTCTGCCAGCGCTGATGAATGTCGAGGAACGCCTCGATTTCCAGCATGGTGCGAATGCGGCTGTCGCGGGCGCCTTTGTGACGGCTCTTGAACAGCCAGCTGTAGACTTCCTGACGCTCGAACTGGCTGGCTTTGACGATCTGGCTCCACTTGGCATCCGGGTTGTTCAGCAGGTAGCCCATCAGCCATAGATCCAGTGGGTGAACCTTGGCAATGAAGCCCTGGTCCGGCAGGTCATAGGCGCCGGGTCTGTAGTTCTCATAGAGTCGCTCAAGGCGTTCATCGGTCAGTTTCTCGGTGAGCTTGGCACCTTTGAGGTGTGCGCGAACAAAGGCGTTGAAGCTTTCCTGACTGGCTTGTGGCAGCAGGTAACGATGCACTGCAGCCATGCGAATCGGGGTCGGGCGAATGCTGTCGAGGAAGGTCTCCAGTCGCGCCTGGGTGTCTTTGTTTTTGTACTTTTTCCAGAACTTCAGCAGAAACGACGTGCCTTCGCGGTCGGCGAACGAGGCGAGGTATTCCTGGCGTCTCGGGTCGCGATCATCCTTGAGTAATTCGGCACTGTTGTTTGGGCCGGAGTAGGTGGCATAGCGCACCAGGTCGCGCATCAGGCGAATGAACGGCAAGTTGATCGACTCGCGCAGGGCGTCACGCAGAGTGGGTAGTCGGCCGTTGTCCTCTTTGCGAAAGTTGTTAAACGTGTGCAGCCCGCCGCCAGTGAAAAACGCCTCGCCCGGGCTGGCGGAGTATTTACGATCCAGTGCGGCGCCGAGCATGGTTTGCAAATTGCGGTCTTTATTCTGGATCAAATAGTCGATGGCCCAGCGGCTCAGACGGTCCTGGTCCGGTACATCGAGTTTCTTGAGTTCCGGTACGGTCATTGCGCCGTATTTATCGTGCAGCTCGGCGATGATTTGCAGGTAAGTGGTCATCACGCGCATTTTGGCCGTGGAGCCGAGTTCCAGTTTGCTGCCTTCGTTGATGTCGAACGGTTGGTCGGTGCTGTCGGTTTGTACCCGCACCCGCGAACCGTCGGGGGTCAGTTCGAATAAGGTGAAGCTGTAACGTACCTGGGTGGTGCTGGTGGGGGTCAGCAGGCGCTCGCCCATCAAGCCGATCTGCGCGGCAAAGACCGGGTCGGCGAGGTGCTTGAGGTATTCGGTGGCCCGGGTTTGCAGATCGCCTTGCAGGGTGCTGGTGGCGGACAGGTCCAAACGGTCGAGATCGTACAGGGGACGATTGAGCAGGCCGCCCAGGCGACTGCGCGCCACGCTGATGCCCTTGTTGGTTTCGATCGGCTGGATAGTGGGCTGCGTCGCCCAATCGCGATAGGTCACTTTGCTGGCCAGCGCGGCGGCCGACAGTGGTGCGTCGATCACATTATTCAGCGCGAGCAGGCGGATGTGGCTGTCGGTAAGGTTGGCCAGCTCATCGTGACCCTTGGTCAGGTAATGGGAAGGGCGCCTCTGGGCGATCATGAGCGACAGCATTTCGCGCAAGGCCAGGCCCTTTGCCGCCATGGTTTTCGGGTCCGTTGCCGTGCTGGCGAGGGTTTCGTTGGCCGTGTTGAAGTCGGCGCCGTACCAGACGCGTAACCCTTCCGCCATGCCATGCACTTCGCCATGGCCCGGAACGGCTGACAGGGGCACGCTGTTGAGGTAGTCACGCACCACATTCTGCCGCGCCACGAGGGTGTCCGGTCCCGCCTGATAGGCGCGGACGGTGGCGGAAATCATCTGCCGGATCTTTTCCGCCCCCGACACCGTCAGGCCGTCGGGCGAGTGCCGGTACTTCTCCAATTGCGTGGCCAGGGTACTGCCACCGGCCGACTGCCCAGGCATGTGCAGCAATTTTGCCACTTGAGACCACGCCGCCATGCCGAACCGTGGCCAATCCACGGCAGGGTTGGCCAGGGGCTGGCGGGGGTCGAGCAGGAAGCGGTTTTCGATAAACAGCAGACTGTTCACTACCACCGGTGGTATTGCCTCGAAGCTGGAATAGAGCTGCTGCGGGTATTTGTATTGATACAGCGGTGACCCACGGCAATCGGTGATCGACAGTCCCGCCTGGATTTTTTCCGCATAGGGCACGAAGAAGCCTTTGCCGCTGTAGTCCATCAACGCTTGGGAAAATCGGGTTTGCGATTGCACCACGTAATCGCGCTTGATCAGGCGCGGCAGAAAGTCGCTCAGCGAGCTGTAGCCCAAGCGCAAATCAAACGGACCGGCGCCGGGGTAGCGAATCGCATCGCTGGGGCCGGGTTGCAGGTCGTAATTGAGGGTGGCGGCAAACTTGCTGACTTCCCTGGACTGGAATTTTGACGTGCGCATTTCCTTGGCAGCAGCGAGCCCAAGGACGATGGCGATAATCAATACCAACAACCAAAAGGCCTTCCACCCATGCTTGGTGCCACGGGGTTTTTCAGGTGGCGGCGCATCATCCACAGCTTCAGTCTGGACCACGGTTTTACTCGAATCGGTTTGCCATAACGCGCCCATAGTCGACTGATCCATTCACGCAGATTGATCGGACTTGTCTGAAGCTTAGTCGGTGGTTGGCGATGGTGAAAAAATTGTGAATACAGAAATATCGATTTCCGATCGTCAAGTACCTGTGAAAAGGCGTTTTTGTGGTAACGGGATACAGGTGTCCAAGGGATTCAGGTGGTGGGGGATTCATGTGGTGGGGGATTCATGTGGTGAGGGATTCATGTGGTGAGGGGATTCATGTGGTGAGGGGATTCATGTGGTGAGGGGATTCATGTGGTGGGGGGATTCATGTGGTGAGGGGATTCATGTGGTGGGGGATTCATGTGGTGAGGGGATTCATGTGGTGGGGGATTCAAGTGGTGGGGGATTCAAGTGGTGAGGGGATTCATGTGGTGGGGGATTCAAGTGGTGGGGGATTCAAGTGGTGAGGGATTCAAGTGGTGAGGGGATTCATGTGATGGGGGATTCATGTGGTGAGGGGATTCATGTGGTGGGGGATTCATGTGGTGAGGGGATTTATCCCCGTTGGAGTGCGAAGCGCTCCCCTGGCGTCCTTTCAGCCACATCGGATCCACAGGGTCTACGGCTGCTGCGCAACCGAACGGGGATAAATCCCCTCGCCACATAAAATCTCTGTGTCATTAAGTCTTCCGTCCAACAAATCCCCTCACCACAGTGATTTCGACAGTCATTGAAGGAAGGTGACAGTTACAACCAGCAGGCATCCCAGAGCGGGTAATCGCCGATTTTGTCCACGAGCCCTGCTCTCAAGGGGTTGGCAACGATATAACGAGCGAACGGCAGAAGTTCTTCGCCATCACGAATGGCTCGATCGTGATAGCCGGTTTGCCACAAAGTGCCACGTCGACCGATGGTTTTGTTCACTGCCTGTGCGCATCGAGCTTTGGTAGCACCCATGACATTCCCTAACTTGTCGTCTTGCAGTTGCATCAGCCAATGAAAGTGATCAGGCATCACCACCCAAGCGATTGAATTCACCCGTCCGGAGTCGTGAGCCCGTCGCATTTCTGCGACAAGCAGGCGGCCCAAGCGCCAATCCGAAAATAGTGGTTGGCGATTGTGGATAACTGCGGTGATGAGATAAGCGCGACCGATTTCGGAATATCTGCCGAAGCGCAGGCGATGAGAATTTGGTTGAGTCGGCAATCCATTGCTTCCTTGTGATCTCAAGTGATGCGTTGAGGCTAGTACGCAGTGGTCTATAGCGACGCTGAGACTATTGAGTGAAATTTCCGATTCTTGCGAAGAATTTGGTGATGTAAGAGTTTTTTTGATTAGGGGGGGCAGAAGTCTTTGTGGCTAGGGGATTTTGTGGTGAGGGGATTTTGTGGCTAGGGGATTTTGTGGTGAGGGGATTTTGTGGCTAGGGATTTTGTGGTTAGAAGATCTTGTGGTTAGGGGATCTTGTGGTGAGGGGGTTTTGTGGTGAGGGGATTTATCCCCGTTGGAGTGCGAAGCGCTCCCCTTGCGTCCTTTCAGTTACATCGGATTCACAGGGTTTACGGCTGCTGCGCAACCGAACGGGGATAAATCCCCTCGCCACAAGATACCCTTCACTACATAGATCCCCTTCACTACATAGATCCCCTTCACCACATAGATCCCCTTTACCACATAGATCCCCTTCCGAAGTCGTTCATGTATCTCAATAGAGGCAGGCTCTGAAAGGGCTGGGCTAGACGCCTCGAGCGATAAATAAGACCTTGGTAGGGACATGACGATGCACCAATGCTGTGCAATACTCCGCGCCGTTTTAGCAGTGAAAAATCCTACATTAGCCAGGTAATGCCCCTCCGCTAACTGGGCTTTTGCCGAGAGTTCTTGCTGAATGTTGTGGTTTATAGAGTGAAAAAACCTGTAAGAAGCTTTTTATACTGCACGCCCCGCTGATCTTGGAGGTTTTGTCCTACAAGACGGTGCTGCCCACGAAGCAGGACCGGTTTCATGGAAGCAATGGTTTACCAGCCAGCGCTTCGATACTCGGTGGTCATATCCAATAACAAGACGAGGTTGTACCCCTATGCCAGTCGGCAATCATCTGCCCCAAGGCGAGACCGCTCAGGGCGGCCCGCTTAAACGCGAACTCGGCGAACGGCATATTCGTTTGATGGCGCTGGGTGCCTGTATCGGTGTTGGTCTGTTTCTCGGTTCGGCCAAGGCCATCGAAATGGCTGGCCCGGCCATCATGCTGTCCTACATCATCGGCGGTCTGGCGATCCTGGTGATCATGCGCGCCCTCGGCGAGATGGCCGTGCATAACCCGGTCGCCGGCTCGTTCAGCCGTTACGCACAAGACTACCTCGGCCCCTTGGCGGGCTTCCTCACCGGCTGGAACTACTGGTTCCTGTGGCTGGTGACCTGCGTCGCAGAAATCACCGCGGTGGCGGTGTACATGGGCGTCTGGTTCCCCGAAGTACCCCGCTGGATCTGGGCGCTGTCCGCGTTGATCAGCATGGGCACCATCAACCTGATCGCCGTGAAAGCGTTCGGTGAGTTCGAGTTCTGGTTCGCCCTGATCAAGATCGTCACCATCATTGCGATGGTCATCGGCGGTATCGGCGTAATCGCGTTCGGCTTCGGCAACGACGGCGTGGCGCTGGGGATTTCCAATCTCTGGGCCCACGGCGGCTTCATGCCCAATGGCGTGCAAGGCGTGTTGATGTCTCTGCAGATGGTGATGTTTGCCTACCTGGGCGTCGAAATGATCGGCCTGACTGCCGGCGAAGCTAAAAACCCGCAAAAAACCATCCCCAACGCGATCGGCTCGGTGTTCTGGCGGATCTTGCTGTTCTACGTCGGCGCGCTGTTCGTGATCCTGTCGATCTACCCGTGGAACGAAATCGGCACTCAGGGCAGTCCGTTCGTGATGACGTTCGAACGTCTGGGCATCAAGACCGCGGCCGGCATCATCAACTTCGTGGTGATCACTGCAGCGTTGTCCTCGTGCAACGGCGGCATCTTCAGCACCGGGCGCATGCTTTATAGCCTGGCGCAAAATGGTCAGGCCCCGGCAGCGTTCGCCACGACCTCCAGCAATGGAGTGCCGCGTCGTGCGTTGCTGCTGTCGATTGGCGCCCTGCTGCTGGGCGTGCTGCTGAACTACCTGGTGCCTGAGAAGGTGTTCATCTGGGTGACAGCCATTGCGACCTTCGGCGCGATCTGGACCTGGGTGATGATCCTGCTGTCCCAGCTCAAGTTCCGAAGAGGCCTGAGCGCCAGCGAACGTGCAGGCCTCAAGTACAAGATGTGGCTGTTCCCGGTCAGCTCGTACCTGGCGCTGGCGTTCCTGGTGCTGGTGGTCGGCCTGATGGCGTATTTCCCGGACACCCGTGTGGCGCTCTATGTCGGCCCGGCGTTCCTGGCGCTGCTGACCGTGTTGTTCTACGTGTTCAAGCTGCAACCGACCAACGCTTCGCAAGGTGCGGCGCGTTCGGCTTAGTAAGTCGTTCGTATGAAATGCAAAAGCCCCGGTCCTGATGGCCGGGGCTTTTGCGTTTTTGATCTTCCATTCTCTGCCGCTCGTCTGAAAGGCAGCCTGACCTGCGATTTATGACAGCAGACACGCTCAAATAAACAGGATCCGAGGGGTGACGCGTTCAACAACGGGTGAGCCGCATGAGACGCTTGTGGAGAGGGTTTTCCAGCTACACGATAATCGGGGTTGCGAATACGCTGATCCACTGGCAACTCTTTTTCCTGCTGAGCGTGGCGGCCGATCTCAGCCAGGCACTCAGCAACCTGGCGGCGTTCCTCGTCGCGGCCTCTTTCTCTTTCTATATGAACGCACAATTTACCTTCGACGCCAGAGCGTCGACGGGCAGCTATCTGCTGTTTCTGGGAGCCATGGGCGCGCTGAGTCTGGGCGTTGGCCATGTCGCTGATGTGTGGAAATTCCCGGGTCTGCTGACCGTGGCGCTGTTTTCGGGCCTGAGCCTGGTGCTGGGATTTCTGTTTTCCAAGTACGTGGTGTTTCGCGAGCATGAGCTATGAAGATCTCGCTCATCGTTCCGGTGTTCAACGAAGAGCAGTCGATCAACCTGTTCTACCAGGCGGTGCGGCGCGAGCTGCAGATCGACCACGCTGACGTCGAGATCGTGTTCATCAACGACGGCAGTACCGATCAGACAGCAGAGCAGGCTGCGGCACTCGCAGAGGCCGATGAGCAGGTGGTGCTGATCAACTTTTCCCGCAATTTCGGCAAGGAGCCTGCACTGTTCGCCGGGCTGGAATACGCCACCGGCGACGCGGTGATTCCCATGGATGTGGATTTGCAGGACCCGATCAGCGTCATCCCATTACTGATCGAGCAATGGCAAAAAGGGGCCGACGTGGTGCTGGCCAAACGTCGCGACCGCAGCGCTGACAGTTACATGAAGCGTCACAGCGCCACGTTGTTTTACCACCTCCTCAACCGTATTTCGTACACCCGGATCGAAGAGAACGTCGGTGATTTTCGCCTCATGGATCGCAAGGTGGTGGATGTCATCCGCGCGTTGCCCGAGCATCAATTGTTCATGAAGGGCGTGCTGTCCTGGGCCGGGTTCAACACCGTGGTGGTGGAGTACGAGCGTGTCGGGCGAGTGGCAGGAAGCAGCAAGTTCAATGGCTGGAAGCTGTGGAACCTGGCACTGGAAGGCGTGACGTCGTTCAGCACGGTGCCGTTGCGCCTGTGGACCTACATCGGCGGCGCCATTTCGATCTTTGCCGTGATCTATGCGGTGTACATGGTGCTGGACAAGATTTTCTTCGGTAACAGCGTGCCCGGTTACCCCTCGTTGATGACCGCGATCCTGTTTCTCGGTGGAGTGCAATTGATCGGCATCGGCATCCTCGGTGAGTACGTAGGTCGTATCTACATCGAGGCCAAGCATCGACCGCGCTATGTGATCAAGGACATCGTCGGCGGCAAAAAACGGAACGAGCCTTGATGGGCCGGTTCAGTGACTACTTCACCCGGGAACTGGGGCGCCGTCAGGTCTGGCTGTTTTTTCTGATCGCGATCCTTGTGTATGTCTTGCCGCTAATCCTCGCGGACTATCCCTACATCGATGACAACTGGCGCTCATTGTCCGCCGGCACGGCCTGGGCGGATCAGGGCCGGTTGTTCACGCAGCTGTTCTACAACGCACTGACGTTCAGCGATGGCGCACCGAACATCTTTCCGCTGCCGCTGCTGATTGCCTCACTGGCCATGGCCTCGGCGTTGACTCGCCTGACTTTTCACTACTGGCCTCAGCCCACAGTCGCGGGTTGCCTGGTGGTGTTGCCGCTTTGGTACAACCCGTTTTTTCTGCAGAACCTGTCGTATCAATACGACGGCGCGGGCATGGTATTCAGTGTGGTCGCGGTGGTCTACGCGATCAGCTTTGAGCATCCTTCGCGCAACCTGCGATGGCTGGTACCGGCCTTTTTGATCGCACTGGGGCTTGGGCTTTACCAGGTGAGTTTCAATGTCTTTCTGGGGCTGTGCTGTGTGGAAGTGCTGAGGGCTGCGCAAGACAACGTCAACTGGGAGCAATGGCGCGACCGGGTGGGAGGAAAGATCGCCCAAGCGCTGTTGGGCGCGTTGATTTACGCCGTCAGTGCTTACCCGTTTACCAACCAGAGTCGCACGCTTTTACTGAATTGGGCTGCAAGCCCTTGACTGCAGGTGTCCACCAACATCAGTCGCGTGCTGGAAAAAGTGCAGCTGCTCTTCCACGGAGGATTCGCTTGGGTGTTCGCCGGCTTGTTGCTGTGCGCGATAGCGGGCGGTGTGCAGGTGGGCGCGCACATTTGGCAACGGCGAGACAGTGGCGCGAAAAAGTGCCTGATCGGCCTGGCGTGCTTGCTGACGCTGCCGATGGTGATGTTGCTGGTGTCGGGCATGGCGCTTTTTTTTCGTGACTTCAACGAAGGCGCCAGAACACTGATGGGGTTCGCGGTGCTGCTGGTGTTGTTGTTCTATCTGAGCCATGTGGCACTCGTCCGCCTGCACCCTCGGCTACCGCTGCTGTTGGTCGTGCCGCTGCTGGCGATGTTGTCGTTGTCGTACGCCTATGGTCGGGTGCTGACGGTGCAGAAAACCTTCGCGGCCAGCGCCCTGGCCAGCCTTCAACACGATATTGCCTCCCATCGCCAGCTACGCGACGCCAAGCGTATCTACTTGTCGGTGACCTATTCCGATCACTGGCTGCTGGGGGCGGCAGGTTCGTTCAAGCAGATGCCGGTGTTGCATTACTTGCTCAACATCGACTTTTTCGTGCTGGCCGAGAACCTGCCGGGCGTGGGCATCACCAACGTCGTCGCGGAGAAGGAACGGCGCAATGCCACGAGGGTGGGGTATCAGGGGTATCCGGCATTGGTGGACAGCCAGTTTTACCGGATCTACCTGATGGGTGATTACGGTTTTATCGTCATGAAAGAGCCATCCCCGATCGACTCGATTCGCTGGTGATGCGCAGGTTAGAACGCGTCCATCAGCAGGATCACGCAATCCCTGGCTTGGTATTGGTTGATCTGCGGGACCAGTCGCCGGAAGTGCTCGGTCTGGCAATGAGTGTCCAGTGCCGCCTGATTCGGCCATTGTTCAATGAAGACAAAATGCCCGGGGTTCTTTTGATCGACGAACAGGTCGTAGGCGATGCAATCAGGTTCCAGGCGAGTTTTCTCGACCAGTTCGGCGTACCACGGGCGGACGGTTTCAATGTATTCGGGCTTGATAAAATCCCGGGCGATCACTTTCAGCATCTGGTTCTTCCTTGAGGTAGCGCCAACCTCATGCTGAGGCTGGCGGGAAAATAGTCCTTACGCGGCGGCTACTTCATTGGGCTCAAAACTGTCCGCCCGCGCCATCTGCCACATCCGGGAGTAGAACTCGCCGTTGACTTCGCCGGTCAGTAATTCCCCCGGTTTGAGGAACACATGCAACTGCGAGAACAGCTTGATCTCGGTCGCCGACATGCGCCGCACCAGGTGCTTGGCCGACAGTTGCGAAGGGTGGTCGAGGCCGGCGGCGGCGAGCATTTCAGCCAGTGCCTTGAGGGTGTTGCGGTGGAAACTGAATACACGCTGAGCCTTGTCTGGCACCACCAGCGCGCGTTGGCGCAGGGCGTCCTGGGTGGCGACGCCGGTCGGGCATTTGTTGGTGTGGCAGCTTTGCGACTGGATGCAGCCGATGGCGAACATGAAGCCGCGCGCCGAGTTGGCCCAGTCGGCGCCGATGGCCAGGACGCTGGCAATGTCGAAGGCGCTGACGATCTTGCCGCTGGCGCCCAGTTTGATCTTGTCGCGCAGGTTCAGGCCGACCAGGGTGTTGTGCACGAACAGCAAACCTTCGCGCATCGGTACGCCGATGTGGTCGGTGAACTCCACGGGTGCAGCGCCGGTGCCGCCTTCCTTGCCGTCGACGACGATGAAGTCCGGAAGGATGCCGGTCTCCAGCATGGCTTTGGCGATGCCCATGAACTCCCATGGATGCCCAAGACAGAACTTGAAGCCCACCGGTTTGCCGCCAGACAATTCCCGCAATTGCTGGATGAAATGCATCATTTCGATTGGCGTCGAAAACGCGCTGTGGCGTGACGGCGAGATGCAGTCCTCGCCCATCATGATGCCTCGGGTTTCGGCGATTTCCTGGGTGACCTTGTGCTTGGGCAGGATCCCGCCGTGACCCGGTTTTGCACCTTGGCTCATCTTGATTTCGATCATTCGCACTTGCGGTGTCTGTGCCTGTGCGGCGAAGCGTTCCGGGTCGAAACGACCGTCCGCAGTACGACAGCCGAAGTAGCCGCTGCCCAGTTCCCAGGTCAGGTCGCCGCCGTGCTCCCGATGATAGGCGCTGATGCTGCCTTCGCCGGTGTCGTGGGCGAAGTTGCCGAGTTTGGCGCCCTGGTTCAGCGCGCGAATCGCGTTGGCACTGAGGGAACCGAAGCTCATCGCCGAGATGTTGAACACCGAGGCCGAGTAGGGTTGAGTGCATTGCGGGCCACCGACGATCACGCGAAACCCGCTCGGGTCGCTCAAGGGCGCCGGACGCATGGAATGGCCGATGAATTCGAAACCCGATTGATACACGTCGATCAACGTGCCGAAGGGTTTGTCGGCGCTTTCATTCTTGGCACGCGAATAAACCAGCGAGCGCTGAGCGCGGGAGAAGGGCAGGGCATCGCTGTCGGATTCAAGCAGGTACTGACGAATTTCCGGGCGGATGCCTTCGACCAGGTAGCGGATATTGCCCAGGATCGGATAGTTGCGACGCACGGCGTGAGGGCTTTGCAGCAGGTCGAACAGGCCGATCAGGCTGAGGACGGCGGTGACGGCAGTGAAGGGCCAGAGCCAGTCATGTTCGAGGAAGGGCAGGCTGGCGAGGGTGAACACTACGCAAGCGGCAAAGAAGGCGTAGCGGCTCAGGAGGGACAGGCTCATACGGTTTCCTTGGGTTCGGACTCAACAGTTATCGGTACGGCTTGAACAGCATTCTGTGGCCGGGAAGCATGTTCCTTTGCCACAGGTCTGCGCATTGTTGCAGAAGTTGCCAGGCATTCTGCGCCTGACGAAAAACTGAAAACACTTCAAGCCGGGATTTTATCCCCAGCATGGCGTGCAAGATTGTGAAGGAATTGTAAGGGCTGGATGGGTTAGAGGGGGCGTGTCGGAGAATAGGGATGCTGAATGTGCCATCGCCATCGCGAGCAGGCTCACTCCTACAGGGGATTTTGTTGGACGCAGATCCGGTGTCCACCGCAGATCAAAATGTAGGAGTGAGCCTGCTCGCGATGGGGTCGTGTCAGGCAACCAGGATGCTGAATGTGCCATCGCTATCGCGAGCAGGCTCACTCCTACAGAAATCTCTGCCGGGCACAAGATCCCGGCAACTATCGCGAGCAGGCTTTGCTCTTAAAAATGTTCAACTTGCCGGTTTCGTCTGGCGTATAGGCAGCTCGACCCGAAACGTCGTCCCCACCCCAACCTCGCTGCGCACCGAAATCTCCCCCCGGTGTTTTTTCACGATGCCGTAGGACAACGACAGCCCCAGCCCCGTCCCTTGGCCGACCGGTTTAGTCGTAAAAAAGGGGTCAAAAATCTTCTGCAAATTTTGCGGCGCAATGCCCGCGCCGGTGTCTTCGACTTCTATCCAGACCCTTTCATCGGCCTGCCCGGTACGCAGGGTGAGGGTGCCGCGTTCCGGGCCGATGGCCTGAGACGCGTTGACGATCAGGTTCATGATCACCTGATTGATTTGCGACGGCAGGCATTCGATATCCGGCAGTACCTGATACGCCTTGAGCACATCCGCCTTGTACTTGAGTTCGTTGGCCACGATGTTCAGCGTCGATTCGATACCTTGCTGCAAATTGACCCACTGCCATTCCTCACTGGCGTCCACGCGGGAGAAATCCTTCAAGTCCTTGACGATCTGTCCGACCCGGTTGATGCCGTCCTTGGACTCCTTGATCAGCAGCGGAATGTCCTCGCGCAGAAACTCCAGCTCGACCTGTTCGCGCAGTTGTTGCAGGCGCTCTACGCGTTCGCTGGAGCCGATGGCATCTTCCGCATCCCGGTAGGCGTCGAGCATTTCCTGAAGTTGCTTGAAGTAGCCATCCAGGGTGCCAAGGTTGGAAGAAATGAAGCCGATGGGGTTGTTGATTTCATGGGCGACACCGGCCGCGAGTTGTCCCAGGGAGGCGAGTTTTTCCGATTGCACCAGTTGCGACTCAAGCTGTTTGCGCTCGTCGATCTCCTGCTGCACCAGTTGCTCCAGATGGTTCATCTGCAAGGACGCCCGTTCGGTCATGTCCCACTTGGTCAGCAGGGTGTTGGCCATCTGCTGCACTTCGATGTTGTCGAACGGCTTTTTCAGAATCAGCAGACGGTCATGGGCCTGCAGACGGTCCAGCAGTTCATCCCAGGAATAATCCGAGTAGGCGGTACACACCACCACTTGCAGGCGCGGGTCGTCCTGCCACAGGTGTTCAATGGTTTTCGCGCCGTCCCAACCTTCCGGCATGCGCATATCGACGAAGGCCAGGGCGTAGGGGCGGTTTTCCTGTAATGCCCATTTGAGTTTACCCAGCCCCTCTTGTCCGCCGTATGCCGAGTCCAGTTCGAACAGGGCGCTGGGGGCTTTCACCTCACTGCCGAACAGCGCCGATTCCATCTGGTCCAGTTCCGCGGTCTGCACCGGTTCCGGCGCGAGAATCTTGCGAAAGTCCACGTGGATCGACGGGGTGTCATCGATCAGCAAAACGCGGCGGTTCGAGCGCTCGCTCATGCGTCCTCCGTGACGGCTTTCAACGGGATCTGCAACGTGAACAGCGCGCCTTTGCCTGGGCCGTCGCTGTGGGCGGTGAGGTGGCCGTTCATCTCGATGGCGGCCAGGGCGCAGCTGTGCAGGCCAAACCCGTGGCCTTCTTTGCGGGTGGTAAAACCGTGGGCGAAGATGCGCGTCATGTTCTCCTCGGCGATGCCTTCGCCGTCGTCCTTGACGCTGACTTGCAGGGTCGTGTCGTCGACGATTTTTACCCCGAGGGTCATTTGCCGCGGACGGTTGCCGAGGTCGGACATGGCGTATTTGGCGTTGCTGATCAGGTTGATCAGGATCAGCAGCAGCCGGTGTTTGTCGCCCATGATCTGCGGCACCTCGCTGTAGTCCTTGATCACGGTGACGTGATGCCGGGTCAGGGCGCCGGAGTTCATGCGCAAGGCGTCTTCGAGCAGTTCGCTGATGTGCAGCGGTTCCATCAGGCTGTTGGCGCCCGCATAGGATTGC
The DNA here is from genome assembly GCF_015351605.1 of Pseudomonas sp. p50(2008). Classification (NCBI taxonomy): domain Bacteria; kingdom Pseudomonadati; phylum Pseudomonadota; class Gammaproteobacteria; order Pseudomonadales; family Pseudomonadaceae; genus Pseudomonas; species Pseudomonas sp. p50(2008). The sequence goes on along the minus strand of NZ_JACMYF010000007.1, from coordinate 164,350 downwards.
TGGGTCGCGACGATGTCCTTGATGTGGTCGACACTCTTGCTCAGCTGCGCGAGTTCCTCGGTCATGCCTTGCTGTTCCAGGGCAATGGCCTCCACCAGTTGATTCAGGTAACCGGGCAGCAATTTGCCTTTCTCGTCCTGGGTCAGAAACGTGCCGAGATCCCCCGGGTGCTCGTTGATCAGCTGCATGGCTTTGCCCAGGCCCAGGGCTTTGCTGCCGCGCAGTTTGCGGGTGACCAGGTCGGCCGAGATGTTCACGCTGTTGAGAACGTTGCCGACGTTGTGCAGCACGTTGGTGGCGATCTCGGCCATGCCGGCCTGGCGAGCGGTGTCGAGCAGTTCGCTTTGGGTGTCCCTGAGTTCGCGGGTGCGCTCTTCTACTCGCCGTTCGAGGTCGTCGTTGGCCGATTGCAGGGCTTTGTTGACGCGATTGATGATCGTGAAACTGCGCATCAAATGAATCGCCAGGTACACCAGCAACAACACCAGCAGGACTGAAAAAACCAGCATGTAAAAGTGGTAGCGCTGGTCGACCGCATCGGAGCGCTGCTGGTCCGTATTCAGCAGGCTGGTGATGTCGTCCAGGTGTTTGGCCACGGGCACGGCTTCGATGTTTTCCAGCAACCGGTTGACCACCGGTTGTTCCTGCAGGATCAGTGAAACGTGCTTGCTGAGGATATCAATCGGACCGTGGAACTGTTCAGGCAAACGTTGTTTGTTCACCTGCAGTTTGTTCAGCCCCAGCAGAATGTCAGCCGCCTTGTCATCGGAGGTGACCTGGGCGAATTCCAGACTGCTCAACAGCAAATCGTAGGTGTCGGTGGCGATGTTTTGCAGCTGCAGTTTGTCCCCGTCCATCAGTTGCGCGAGCTGTTCCTGAATGTCGTCTTCGGCGACGGACAGGAACGCCAGCGAGTTGCGCAGCACGGCATTGTGCGACTTGAACTGCTCCACCAGCCGGGTCTTTTCCTGCAGATCATTGAGGAAGGCGTCATGGCTGTCACGCCAGGTGGCCGAGTCATTGCGCCCGTGGCCGGACTCCATCGCCTGGAACTGTTGCCACAGCTGGGTCATCTCGGTCAGTGGTGTGACCAGTGGATCGTAGTTGTGATTGGTGGCGATCCTGGCCTTGAGGATTTCGGTTTCCCATTGTGCGTTCAGTTGTTTGATCCGGCCGACCAGATCCCTTGATTCGGCATAGATCGTTGCCTGGTTCGAGTTGGATTTGAGGTACAGGAACAGCAGCGTCGAGGCCAGCATCAGGGCGACGATGCCGAGCAGCGCCAGGTTGCGGCGTTGAGACAGTCTCATAGGGGTTTACCTCCCCATTCGCCGGTCAGGGTCTTGAGGAATTTGACGATCAGGGTTTTGTCCTCCGCAGAAGGGATGCGACCGAGTTGGTACTTGAACATCACATCCACCGCCTCTTCGAGGGTCCTGGCCGAGCCGTCATGAAAGTACGGTGCGGTGACCGCGACGTTGCGCAAGCTCGGTACTTTGAACACGTTGCGGTCCTCATCGTCCTTGGTCACCAGATAACGGCCCAGGTCTGACTCGACAGGGTTTCCCCGCGCCTGGAAGTAATCGCCCATCACGCCGAACTTCTGAAACATGTTGCCGCCGATGTTGACCCCCTGGTGGCAAGCGATGCAGCCGTACTCTTTGAAGCGTTGGTAGCCGTACTTTTCATCCGTGGTGAGAATGTCGGTATTGCCTTGCAGGTATTGATCGAATCGCGAGTTGGCACTGATCAGCGTGCGTTCGTAGCTGGCCAGGGCGTTTTGCACATTGACCATGTTCACGCCGTCCGGGTACGCGTTGGCGAATAAGGCCCGGTACGCCGGATCGGCGGACAGCGTTTGCACCACGTGTTCCCAGTTGCTGCCCATTTCGCTGGGACTTTGCACAACCTCATGAACCTGGCTTTCCAGCGTGTCGGCGCGACCGTTCCAGAACTGCCGGAAGTTCAGGCTGGCGTTGAACACGCTGGGGGTGTTGACGCCCACCGCAAGCCCGGTGAAACCGATGGAGAAGGCTTTGTTGTCGGCGCCACCGGTCTCCAGTTGATGGCAGCTTGAGCAGGACAACGAGCCGTTGACTGACAAGCGCGGTTCGTTGAACAACTGACGACCCAGTTCGACCCGCAGCGGATTCTGCTTGGGAATGGCTGGCAAGGGTTTGAGCGGCTCATCCAGTGGCGCGGCGCTCACGCACAGGCAAAGTCCGAACAGCGGTAAAAGCAGCAGGTGCCGAAAGGCGGGCGACATCGGTTGGTTCCTTCGCGGATGGCCTGAGTGTCGTTGAGCCTTGTTCACGGAGTGACAGATGAAGAGGGCTTCACCGATTCCAGATACTGGACGAACGCCTCAGGCGTTACAGCTTTGCTGAAGTAGTAACCCTGACCCTCTTCACAACGGTGGGACCTGAGGAAATCCAGCTGTTCGAGGGTTTCCACGCCTTCGGCAATGATGATCAGTTTCAGACTGCGCCCCAGGCTGATGATGGCGCTGACCAGGGCAGCGTCATTGCTGTCACAGCTCAAGCCGCGAATGAACGACTGATCGATTTTCAGCACATCGATGGGAAAGCGCCGCAGATAACTCAGGCTGGAATAACCCGTGCCGAAGTCATCGATGGCCAGCCGCACCCCCAATGCCTTGATCCGGTTCAGGGACGTGACGGTGGCCTCGATGTTCTGCATGAGGACGCCTTCGGTGATTTCCAGTTCCAGCGAGGCGGGGTCCATGCCCGTCTGCGCGAGGATCTGTTCGATGCCCTCGACAAAGTCCCGCTGACGGAAATCGATGGCCGAGATATTGACCGACATGCAGAGCGTCGGCAGCCCTGCGTCCCGCCATGCACAGGTTTGCCGGCAGGCTTCGGCCAGCACCCATTTGCTCAACTGGACAATCAGGCCGCTGTCTTCGGCGACCCCGATGAACGCTGAGGGGTAGACCAGTCCGTTTCCGGGTTTCTGCCAGCGAATCAACGCCTCGGCGCCCACCACCTGGCCGCTGGCAAGGTCGAGTTTGGGTTGGTAATGCAGGACGAATTCATTGCGTTCCAGAGCCAGGCGAATACCGGTCTCGATGCTTTGCTGATCCCGGGCGCGCTGGTTCATTTCGTCGATGAAAAAGCGGAAATCGTTCGGACCGCTTTCCTTGACGTTGCGCATCGCGGTTTCGGCTTTCTTGATCAGCGAGATGGCGTCGAAGCCATCGTCGGGGTAAATGCTGATGCCCACACTGGCAGTCACGCTCAGGTCGTGGCCGGCAATGTGTTGCGGCGCGCGAATCGCCTTCAACAGTTTTTCGGCGATGCCCTTGGTCTGCTGGGGGTGACGGATATCGGCAAGGATCACCACGAATTCGTCCGAGCCGTAGCGAAACACCGAGTCGGACTCACGCACCGTCGCCACCAGATTGCGGCCGACCTGTTTGAGCATCTCGTCACCGGCGGGATGGCCCAGGGCGTTGTTGATGCGCTTGAAGCGGTCAAGCCCCAGAAACATCACCGCCAGTTGTTTGTCATGTCGCCGGGAGAGGGCAAGCGACTGGTTCAGTCGATCTCCCAGCAAGGTGCTGTTGGGCAGTTCGGTGAGCACGTCGTACTGCAACAAGTGCGACACTTTCAGCAGTTCGTGGACCCGGGCCTCGATGGTTTGCTCCAGGCTCAGGACCTTCATTGCCGCATCCTGGGTCATCTGCCATTTCCAGGTCATGGCACTGGCCATCTGACGGATTTCCAGGCTGTCGAAGGGCTTCTTAAGCACCAGCAACTGGTCGCCGAATTCCAGACGCTCGGCCATGTCTTCCCAGGTGTAGTCGGAGTAAGCGGTGCACAGCGCAATTTGCAGGTGCGGGTCGGCTTTCCACAACTGTTCGATGGTTTCCAGACCATCCCAGCCCGGCGGCATGCGCATGTCGATGAACGCCATGGCATACGGCCGGCCTTCATCCAGTGCGCATTTGACCCGATGAAGCGCTTCCTGGCCCTGATAGGCCGAGTCGAGCTGGAACGTCAGGCGATCGTTGGGCAGCGTGCCGAACAAGGCTTCTTCCGTGCCCGCCAGCGCTTGTTCGTCGTCGACCGGGGCACCCAGGATCTTGCGAAAGTCCTCATGAATCGAGGGCGTGTCGTCGATGATCAGAATGCGCCGGTTGGTTCGCACGAAAGGCGTTTTCATCCCTTGTCCTCCGTGGAGCGTTGCGGGTTGTCCAGAATCGGTCCGATGTCGTGGCTCGGTGGCACGATACTGCCGGCCTTCAGCAGCTCGGCGGCCTGCTGACTGGTGACGGCTTTACTGAAGTAATAACCCTGGGCATTCATCGGTGAACCCGTCGCCATCAACGAGCTGCGTTGCTCCTGGGTCTCGACGCCCTCGGCAATGATGCCGATCCCGACCTCCCGGGCGAAGTTGATGATGGCGCGCAGCGTGTTGGCACTGGCCGGGTCGCGGACGGCGGTGTCGATGAAGGTTTGCGTGAGCTTCAGGTGATTGACCTGATAGGTCTTGAGGTAATCGAACGAGGAGTACTCCGTGCCGAAGTCATCGATGGCAATCTTTACCCCGAGCTCGCGCAGACGCGGCAGCACATCGTTGTGGGTCCATTTGGTCTGGGCCAGGGTGGCTTCGGTGACGTCAAAGCGCAGGTCCCACGGACAGAGTTCCCAGCGTGCGGTGGTGCGCAGCACATCATAGATCAGCTCCGGACCGCTCTTGAGTTGCGCCAGGGACAACTTGATTGCAATGACCGGCGGCGCCATGCCCTGGTCGCGCCATTGGCGCATTTGCTGGCAGGCGCGATCCAGCACCCAGTGACCGAGGGCAACGATGGTGCCGGTTTTTTCCGCCGCGGGCAGAAACGCCGAGGCTTCCAGCAACCCGCGCTCGGGATGGTTCCAGCTGACCTGCGCTTCCATGCCGAGGATCTTGCCGCTGCTCAGGTCCACTTCCGGCCAGTAATGCAGTTCAAGTTCCTGGCGGTCGATGGCTTCTCTCAGGTCGTTGGCGATGGCCATGCGCTCGACCACCTCCCGATTGATCTCCTCGGAGTGGAAATGGTACTGGTTGCGGCCTTTTTCCTTGGAGCGATACAGCGCCATGTCGGCCTGGGTCAGCAGGGAATCGGCGCTGGTGCACAAGGGGCTGTAGAGGCTGATGCCGATACTCACAGACACCCGCACGTCGTTGCCGGCCAGGGCATAAGGCAGCACCAGCGCATCGCGGACCTTGGCGGCAAGGGCCGCGGCGTGGGTCGGGTCACTGACCTCCAGTTGCAGGATGGCGAACTCGTCTCCGCCGAGGCGGGCGACCACATCGTTTTCACGCACGCAGGCCCGGATCCGCTCGGCAACTTCTTTCAGCAACAAGTCGCCGACCGGGTGCCCCAGCGAATCGTTGATGCGCTTGAAGTGATCCAGGTCCAGGTAAAACATGGCAAACGCTGTCGCGCCCCTTCGCGCGGCCGCGAACGCCTGGTGCAGCCGCTCGATCAATGTGGCGCGGTTGGCCAGTCCGGTCAGGCTGTCGGTGCGCGCCAGCAGGGCGATTTTCTCTTCCGCCAGTTTGCGTTCGGTGATGTCGATGATGATGCCTTCGACCTCCAGCAAACGGCCGTCATCGTCGCGCACCGGGATGTAACGGTTTTCGACCCAGCGCCAGGCGTCATTGGCCGTACGCATCCTGAACTCGATGGACGCGCCTGCCGCATGACGATCCAGCACCCGGGCCATGGCGGTGTCGACCTTCGATTGATCGTCGGGATGAATCAGTTCCCGGGCCCAGTTGGCCGACGCCACGAGGTTCGCCGCGACGTGCCCGTACTTGGTGATGTTGTGGGAGATGTACATCAGTGGGAACGATGGCTCACCGCGCAGCCGGTACAGGATGGTCGGGCTGTTCTGCACAATGATGTTGGCATCGGACAGCTCCCGGGTGCGCTCTTCGACGGCTTGCTCCAGCAGCGACATCTTCAGCTCCGCATCTTCGGTCATCTGCCACTTGGCAGTCAGCGCGCTGGCGATCTGGCGGATTTCGATGGCATCGAAGGGTTTTTTCAGAATCAGCAGGCGGTCACCCAGGTCCAGGCGTTCGTCGATGTCTTCCCAGGAATAGTCGGAATAGGCGGTGCAGAGCGCCACTTGCAGCTTGGGATCGACTTGCCACAGCCGTTCGATGGTCTCCAGCCCATCCCAGCCAGGGGGCATGCGCATGTCGATGAAGGCCATCGCGTAGGGCAGATCGTTGGCCAGCGCCGTCTCGACCTTGTCCAGTGCCTCAAGGCCCTGGAACGCCGAATCGAGTACGAAACTTTGCAGTGACAACGCCGCCGGTGTACCGAAAAGGGCATTTTCGGCACTGATCAGGCGGTCGTCATTGAACGTGGGAGGGCTGAGGATTTTGACGAAGTCTGCATGGATCGAGACAGTATCGTCGACGATAAGAATCCGTCGGTTAGTGCGCGCGAGCAGCGTATTCATCGCCATGCGCGGCCACTGTGAGCGATTTGATGGGTTGTGTTCATAGGACGGGCATCCTTTCCCTGATCACCTGCCGAACGTACAGATATGGATCCGAGTCATCTGAGCATAGTCCTCTGCGGGGGACTTCGCGCTAGTTGGACGGAATCATTTTGCGGAGCGGGCTGAAAATCATCTAGCCTGTAGGTCAGGCTCCGACAATAGGGGATGTTGATTCGGGGCCTGACACAGCGCAATGGTTGTTTCACACGAGGTACGCCATGGAAGAGCAACTCCCCACGCCTTTGACCTACAAACCCACCGTGTTGCTGGTCGATGATGAAGAGTCGATTCTCAACAGCCTGCGACGCCTGTTACGTGGCCAACCTTACAACGTGCTGCTGGCCACCAGCGGTGCCCAGGCCCTGGAAATCTTGGCGCAACAGCCCATCGATCTGGTGATGAGCGATGCGCGCATGCCTAACATGGATGGCGCCACCTTGTTGGCTTACGTCCATCTGCATTACCCCCACACCACCCGCATCATGCTCACCGGCTATGCCGATCCGTCGGCCATTATCAAAGCCATCAATGAAGGGCAGATTCATCGTTACATCAGCAAACCCTGGCACGATGAGGAACTGCTCCTGACGTTGCGCCAATCCCTCGCGTATCAACATTCCGAGCGTGAACGGGTGCGCCTGGTGCAGGAAACGCGTGATCAGAACGAGCAATTGAAGCAGCTCAACGCCACCCTGGAAAAACACGTCGCCTCCCGCACTGCCGAGCTGCAGCAGACCGCTGACATGCTTGACCTGGCGTACGAGGAACTCAAACACAGCTACGTCACGGGCACCGAGGTGTTTTCGCTGCTGGCCAACCTGCGGTTGCCGCCGGCCAAGCAGACCAATCGGCAGATCATCGAGTTGGTGCGGGTCTACTGCAAACGGCATGGCCTGGACGAAGGCAGCAGTCGCGACCTGACCATGGCGGCGGCGCTCTACAACATTGGCAAGCTGAGCTGGACCGACAGCATGATGACCGCCCCGGCGGACCTGCTGCATCACAACGATCGCGAGCGTTATCGCGGTTATCCGAAGCAGAGTGAATCGCTGTTGATGACCCTTGATCCGATGAAGGACGCGGCGCGGCTGATTCTTCACCATCAGGAGCGCTGGGACGGTAACGGCTTTCCCGACCGGCTCAAGGGGGAGGCGATTCCTTTCGGTTCGCGGCTGCTGAAACTGGCGGTGGATTTCATCGAGTTGCAGCGAGGCCTGATTCTTGAGCGGCAGATGAACAGCGATGAAGCGCTGGTGTACATCCGCAGCTATGCCGGGCGGCTTTATGATCCTGAGATGGTGGAGGATTTCATTCAGGTGTGTGCGGCGTATCTCAGTGATGTGTCGTTGGCTGATCCTTTGGTCAAGGTGCTGACCACTCGGGAGGTGGCGGCGGGCATGATCCTGGCGCGCAACCTGAATGCTGATAACGGCATGCTGCTGTTGAATGCGGGCAAGGTGTTGAATGGGGCGTTGGTGGAGAAGTTGATTGCCTTTGAAGCGATGGAGGGGGCGAAGTACAGTATTTTTGTGAAGGAGCCGGAAGCGTTGTCGGACGCGATTCTTGAGGCGGGTGAGGTGTCGCGATAACGGCCTGACAGCCAATCATTTCTCGGCTGTACCCGAACCAAACTGTTGGAGCTGGCCTGCCAGCGATGGCGGCCCCACAGCTGGTAATTTTTTGCGGATGTACCCGGATCAAACTGTGGGAGCTGGCTTGCCAGCGATGGCGGCCTCATACCCGACGAGTATTCTCCTGATGAACCCGGATCAAACTGGTCTGACCCCAAACTGTGGGAGCTGGCTTGCCAGCGATGGCGCCCTTACAGCCAACCCATATCTCACTGATCCACCCGGATCAAACTGTAGGAGCGAGCCTGCTCGCGATAGCGGTCTGATCGGCGGTGAGATTCTTTTTGGTGTACATATCCATTGCTGCGGTTACGGCTTCTATGGGTTTCGCCCTTACGGCGAGTCACTTGGAAGAGCGCCAAGTAACCAAACGCTCTTGCCCCTTTCGTACGGTGCCTCGCCTGGGCTCGGCATACCCTCGCTCCGGTCCTGCTCCGTGGGCCCGCCGCGATCGGCCATCCATGGCCGTGCGCGGCTAACCCGGCATCCATGCCGGGTTGCCCACTGCGCAGAACCTGCGCTCGGCCTTCCGAGGGGGCAAGAAGATCAAAATCTAAAGCAGATCTAAAGCCAAAACGAGGCGGCCTGAGAGCCGACCTGACTTTCAAAGCTTACGCGTTCACCTGTGGGGGCTGAGCTTGCTCGCGATGGCGGCCTCACAGCCGATCGATATTTTCCTGATGTACCGGATCAAACAGTGGGAGCTGGCCTGCCGGCGATGGCGGCCTCAAAGCCGACGAGTATTCTTCTGATGCACCCGGATCAAACTGTGAGAGCTGGCTTGCCAGCGATGGCGCCCTTACAGCCAACCCATATCTCACTGATCCACCCGGATCAAACTGTAGGAGCGAGCCTGCTCGCGATAGCGGTCTGATCGGCGACGGTTTCATTGCTGGTGTACATATCCATTCCTGGGGTAACGGCTTCTATGGGTTTCGCTCTTACAGCGAGTCACTTTGAAAAGCGCAAAGTAACCAAACGCTCTTGCCCCTTTCGTCCGGTGCCTCGCCTGGGCTCGGCATACCCTCGCTCCGGTCCTGCTCCGTGGGCCCGCCGCGATCGGCCATCCATGGCCGTGCGCGGCTAACCCGGCATCCATGCCGGGTTGCCCACTGCGCAGAACCTGCGCTCGGCCTTCCCATGGGGCAAGAAGATCAAAAGCAGATCAAAAGCAGATCAAAAGCCAAAACGAGGCGGCCTGATAGCCGACCTGCTGCTTGAGGCCTGTGCGTTTCCCTTTGGGAGCTGAACCTGCTCGCAATGGCGGATTGATAGCCGACAGGTGTGTTCCACATATCCACGGATCAAATTGTGGGGGCTGGGATGACGCCGTACGGAAACTCATGTGATCCTTGCCTCTTTTACCCAAGGACGATCCTGTTTCATGACCCTTTCATCCGCCACTTCACCCCGTCTCATCCACATCGCCGCAGCCCTGGTGATTGATCCGCGCGGTCGCACGTTGCTGGTTCGCAAGCGCGGGACCGAGGCGTTCATGCAGCCTGGCGGCAAGATCGAGCCCCATGAGCAACCGGTCCACGCCCTGGCTCGTGAGCTGGAGGAAGAACTGGGGCTGGTCATCGATCCCGCGCACGCCACTTTTCTCGGCCAATTCAGCGCACCGGCCGCCAACGAGCCAGGGTTTGTGGTGCAGGCGGAACTCTTTCTGCTGACCATTGATTCAGACGTATCGCCTGCCGCTGAGATCGAAGAGGTTGTCTGGATCGACCCGGCCACCGATGGCGACCTCACGCTCGCGCCATTGACACGAGACTTGATCCTGCCGTTTTATCGAGCTTCGCTGACCACAACTGCCTGATCTTTACGGACGAACACTTGCCATGATTCCCCTTCAAGACCTGTTGATTTTCGCCGCTGCAGCCTTGCTGATGGTGCTGACGCCCGGGCCGAACATGATCTACCTGATCTCCCGTTCGATCTGCCAGGGACGCAAGGCGGGCGTGACGTCGTTGCTGGGTGTGGTCGCGGGTTTTTTTGTGCACCTGTTCGCGGCGGCCGCGGGTTTGACTGCGGTGTTCCTGGCGGTGCCAATGGCCTATGAAGTGTTGAAATGGGCGGGGGCGTTGTACCTGATGTGGCTGGCGTGGCAGGCGGTCAGACCGGGGGCGCGGTCGCCGTTCGAAGCACAGCAGTTACCGCCGGACTCGGCGCGCAAGCTGATCACCATGGGGTTTCTGACCAGTGCCCTGAATCCCAAGATCGCCGTGTTTTACCTGTCGGTGTTCCCGCAGTTCATCACGCCTGAGCATGGCTCGGTGTTTACCCAGAGCATCATCCTCGGCCTGACCCAGATCAGCGTCAGTTTCTGCGTCAATCTGTTGATCGCCGTGTTTGCCGCGGGTATCGCCTCCTGGTTCGTCAACAACCCGACGTGGCTGGCGGTGCAGCGTTATTTCATGGGATTTGTGTTGGCTGCGCTGGCGGTGCGGCTGATGCTTGAGCAACGAAGAGCGGCTTGACCATGTGGATTGAGCGACTGGATGCCAGCCATGCCCTGGATTATCGGGGACTGATGCTTGAAGCCTATGACCTGCACCCTCAGGCGTTTACTTCCAGTGTGCGAGAGCGCGCGGCAATGCCGTTGAGTTGGTGGGAATCGCGTTTGAGCAACAAGCTGGACGTGGTGTTTGGTGCCTTTGAAAACGGCGGGTTGGCGGGCATTGTCGGGCTGGCCTTCGAGCCTCGGGAAAAAGCCCGGCACAAGGTGACATTGTTTGGCATGTACGTGTCCGGCAAGGCTCGTCAGCGCGGGCTGGGTTACACGCTGGTGCAAGCCGCGCTGGCTGAAGCGCAGAACCATCAGGGTTTGCGCTTGGTTCAGCTGACCGTCACCGCTGGCAATGAAGCAGCGTTCAGGTTGTACCAGCGCTGCGGCTTCATCCAGTACGGCCTCGAGCCCATGGCCGTGCGCGTGGGCGAGGACTACTTCGACAAGATTCATATGTGGCGCGAAATTTAGACTGCCTGTAGGAGCAAGCTTTGCTCCTACAGGAGGATGTGGCGCTTTAGCGAACTGCGCTAACGCCATCCAGTGTCGAGAACGACGTATCTTTCGCCGTCAGCAGAAAGTCGCGCATGTACGGCGCATCCAGCATGTCGGCGCGAATCCCGGCGTACAAGGTTGCAAACAATCCCTTCTCACCCAGCCGCTTGGCCTTCACATAGCCCCGTGAACTGTATTCATGCAGCGCCCAATGGGGCATGCCGCAAACCCCACGGCCGCTGGCCACCAATTGCATCATCATCACCGTCAGTTCCGAAGTGCGGACCTGAGCCGGTTCGATGTCGGCGGGTTCCAGGAAGCGGGTGAAGATGTCCAGCCGGTCACGCTCGACCGGGTAGGTGATCAGGGTTTCTGTCACCAGATCTTCCGGGACGATGTAGGCCTTGTTCGCCAGACGGTGCTGGTTGGCGACCGCAAGCATGGCTTCGTAAGTAAACAACGGCACGTAGGTGATGCCGGCCAGCTCCAGGGGATCGGACGTCACCACCAGATCCAGATCGCCACGGGCCAGGGCCGGCAGCGGGGCGAAGGAGAAACCCGAGGCCAGGTCCAGCTCGACTTCCGGCCAGGCATCGCGGAACTGGTCGATGGTCGGCATCAACCACTGAAAGCAGCTGTGGCACTCGATCGCCATGTGCAAACGCCCGGCAGTGCCGCCGGCCAGCCGCGCGATGTCGCGCTCGGCGCCACGCAACAGCGGCAGGGTGGCGTCGGCCAGTTGCAGCAGGCGTAAACCGGCGCTGGTAAAGCGCACCGGTTTGGTCTTGCGCACGAACAACGGCATGCCCATGCGCTCTTCCAGTTCCTTGAACTGGTGGGAGAGGGCGGACTGCGTCAGGTGCAGGCGATCGGCTGCGTCTACCAGGCTATCGGCTTCGCGCAAGGCATGCAGGGTCTTCAGGTGACGGATTTCAAGCACCGGGGGCTCCATGAGGAAAACTTGTGATCAACACGAAAAGGTTGAGTTTGTCTCATGTTGGGTTGGGTGTCGACAATAGCGCCATGTTTTACAGCATCTTTTAAGAGAGAATTTTCATCATGGCCCTGGCACACACACTTGGTTTCCCTCGCATCGGCGCTGATCGCGAACTGAAAAAAGCCCTGGAGGCTTACTGGAAGGGCGACCTCGATCAGGACGCGTTGAAGCGCGTTGGCCAACAACTGCGGGCCAGCCATTGGCAATTGCAGAAAGACGCCGGCATCGACCTGCTGCCGGTCGGCGACTTCGCCTGGTACGACCAGGTGTTGACCCATTCCCTGACCTTCGGGGTGATCCCGGAGCGTTTCGACAGCGCCAGGGATGCCAACGGCCTGCCGACTCTCGACACCTTGTTCGCCATGGCCCGTGGCGCCACGGCGAGCTGCTGCGGCGGTGAACACACCAAGGCGCAATACGCCCAGGAACTGACCAAGTGGTTCGACACCAACTACCACTACCTGGTCCCGGAGTTCAGCGCGGACCAGGCATTCAAGCTGAGCTGGGAGCAGCTGTTCGATGAAGTCGACGAAGCTCGCGCCCTCGGCCACAACGTCAAACCGGTGATCATCGGTCCACTGACCTACCTGTGGCTGGGTAAAGCCAAAGGCAACGACTTCGACAAACTCGACCTGCTGGAGCGCCTGCTGCCGGTCTACAACGAAATCCTTGTTCGCCTCGCCGAACAAGGGGTGGAGTGGGTGCAGATCGACGAACCGATCCTGACCCTCGATCTGCCCCAGGACTGGAAAAACGCGTTCGAACGCGCTTATCACATCCTTCAGTATTCGCCGCTGAAAAAGCTGGTGGCCACCTACTTCAGCGGCCTGCAAGACAACCTCGGTCTGGCGGTCGGCCTGCCAGTACAAGGCTTGCACATCGATGCCGTGCGTGCCCCCGATCAACTGCTGCACGTGCTCGACCGCTTGCCGACCTACAAGATTCTCTCGGTGGGTCTGGTCAATGGGCGCAACGTCTGGCGCTGTGAGCTGGAACCGGTGCTGGCACAACTGCAGTTTGCCCAGGAACGTTTCGGCGACAACCTGTGGGTCAGCAGTTCCTGCTCGTTGCTGCACAGCCCGGTGGACCTGGACCGCGAAGACAAACTCGATCCGGAACTGAAAAGCTGGCTGGCCTTTGCGGTGCAGAAGTGTGGCGAAATCGCTGTGCTGCGCGATGCGCTCAACGATCCGCAATCGCCGAAAGTACGGGCTGCGTTGGCCGAGAGTCGTGCTATTCAAACGAGCCGCGCCGAGTCGCCGCGCATCCATAAAACCGATGTTCAGGCGCGTATCGACGCGATCGGTGCGGCGGATAGCCAACGTCATTCGCCGTTCGCAAAGCGCATTGAACAGCAACGTGCGCGTCTGAAATTGCCGGCGTTTCCGACCACCACCATCGGCTCGTTCCCGCAGACCGGCTCGATCCGCCTGGCGCGTCAGGCGTTCAAGCAGGGCAAGCTGTCGGCCAACGATTACACCGACGCCATGCACAGCGAGATTCGCCACGCTGTGCAGGTTCAGGAACAGCTTGGCCTGGATGTGCTGGTGCACGGTGAAGCCGAGCGCAATGACATGGTCGAGTACTTCGCAGAGCAGCTCGATGGTTATTTGTTCACACGCTTCGGCTGGGTGCAGAGCTACGGTTCGCGCTGCGTGAAACCGGCGATCATCTACGGTGACCTGAGCCGTCCGAACGCCATGACGGTGGACTGGATCACTTATGCCCAGAGCCTGACCGACAAGGTCATGAAAGGCATGCTCACCGGTCCCGTGACCATGCTGATGTGGTCGTTCCCCCGTGAGGATGTTTCGCGCAAAGTCCAGGCGCAGCAGCTGGCCCTGGCCCTGCGTGACGAAGTGGTAGACCTGGAAGCTGCCGGCATCAAGATCGTGCAAATCGACGAAGCCGCATTCCGTGAAGGCCTGCCTCTGCGCCGCGCACAGTGGCAGGAATACCTGGACTGGGCGGTGGAAGCATTCCGCCTGACCGCCTCGGGTGTCCGTGACGAAACCCAGATCCACACCCACATGTGCTACAGCGAATTCAACGAGGTGATCGAGTCCATTGCGGCCATGGACGCCGATGTGATCACCATCGAAACGTCGCGCTCGGACATGGAATTGCTGGAGGCGTTCGAGGCGTTCGACTACCCGAACGACATCGGTCCGGGCGTCTACGACATTCACTCGCCACGGGTACCGGACACGGCCGAGATGGTCAAGTTGATGAGTAAAGCGGTGAAGCGCATTCCAGCCGAGCGGTTGTGGGTGAATCCGGATTGCGGGCTGAAAACACGGGCGTGGCCGGAGACCGAGGCCGCGCTGGTGAACATGGTGGCGGCGGCTCGGCAGTTGCGCAGTCAGTTGGCTTAACATTTAGCGGCGCCTGCTCTGACCCCATCGCGAGCAGGCTCCCCCCATTGGAAATGCGTTAATCCGGACACAGCGGGGGAGTTGGTCTGCTCCGGGTGGCAATCCGACGATGAACGATCAAACGGCCTCGAACATGACCGCTCGGCACTCTTCATCAAACTGTCACGCAACTGTGGCAGCGCGCTTGAACAAACTTCATCAGACTCGCGCTCTACTGGGGTTCTGCGTTTCGGTGTTTTTTCATGCGTGTATTTTTATTCCTGGCCGCATTGTTGTTCGGCCTGCCGTCTTTGGCGGCTTCGCGTTGCGATATCAATGTTCCGACTGAACGGGCCGATCTGGCGCAGGTGAGCCTGGCGTACCAGAGCATTGGTCGTGCATCGGACCCCGCGCTGTTGCTGGTGATGGGGCTCGGCGGACAGCTCATTCACTGGCCCGACGAGGTGGTCGTCGCGCTGTGTCAGCAGGGTTTTCGGGTGATTCGTTATGACAATCGCGATGTCGGTCTCTCGACCTGGCGGCAACCCCCTGTCGACGCCAACCTGACCTTCGAAGTGCTGCGCTACAAACTGGGGTTGCCAGTGTCGGCGCCCTACACCCTGACCGACATGGCCGACGATGCGTTCGGGTTGATGGACGCCTTGCACGTCGAGCAGTTCCACGTGCTCGGCGCGAGCATGGGCGGCATGATTGCCCAGCACATGGCGGCGATGGCGCCGCAGCGGGTCGAGAGCCTGACTTTGATCATGACCAGTTCCGGTGCCGAAGGGCTGCCGGCGCCGAGTGCAGCATTGGTGCAATTGCTTGCGCGTCGTGGTGCGCCGAATCGCGAAGCCGCTCTGGAACAACAGGCAGATCTGCTCGCGGCGCTGGGCAGTCCGACGGTGAGTGATGATCGGCAGGCATTGTTGCATCAGGCGGCACAGTCCTATGACCGGGCATTCAACCCTGAAGGCGTGAAGCGCCAGATCATGGCCATCCTTGCGGAACCGAGCCGGGTAGCGCTGCTCAATCAGCTTCGTGTGCCGACCCTGGTGGTGCATGGGACGGCTGATCCCTTGCTGCCGGTGATGCACGGCGTGCACCTGGCGGCGCATATTCGCGGCAGTCAGCTGAAGCTGATTCCGGGCTTGGCTCATCGATTCCAGGAGGCGTTCAAAGCGCCGCTACTGGCGGCGGTGCTGCCGTATTTGCAGGCTCATCGCGAAGACACTTCGCATTGGGCGCAGATTGATCCGTTGCCGGCTCCCAATCTCCTGTAATTCACAGTAGATCTGCTGCGCGTCAGGGTTCGTCGGGTGTATCGTTTGACCTTTGCGGCGCATTCCAGTTTGCGAGGTGAGTGATGAGTACCCCACTGAAAATCGATTTCGTCAGCGACGTGTCCTGCCCCTGGTGCGTGGTGGGCTTGTACGGCTTGACTCGCGCTCTGGATTTGCTGGGCGATGAGGTGCAGGCCGAGATTCGTTTCCAGCCGTTCGAGCTGAACCCAAAGATGGGACCTGACGGACAGAACATTACCGAGCACATCACCGAGAAATACGGATCGACGCCTGAGCAATCGCAGAAGAATCGCGAAATGATCCGGGCTCGTGGTGCCGAGCTCGGGTTTGCCTTCCGCACGGACGGTAATAGCCGCATCTACAACACCTTCGATGCTCATCGTTTGCTGTATTGGGCGGGGCTCGAGGGCGCGCAGTTCAATTTGAAGGAGGCGCTGTTCAGGGCGTATTTCACCGAAGGCGGCAATCCGTCTGACCCTCAGCAGTTGGTCCGGATCGCCGAAAGTGTCGGACTGGATCGCAAGCGCGCCGAGGCCATATTGGCGTCGGATGAGTTCGCCAAAGAGGTTCGCGAAGAGGAGCAGCTGTGGCTGTCACGGGGCGTCAGTTCGGTGCCGACCGTGGTGTTCAACGGGCAGTACGCGGTCAGCGGCGGGCAGCCGGTTGAGACGTTTGTCGGGGCGATCCGGCAGATCATGAGCGAGTCGAAGGGTGGGACGGTGAGCTGATTCGAGCTTTTGTGGCGAGGGTCAGCCGTGGACGCGCACCCACACGCTGACCAGCACCGTAGCCGCCATCAACCACGCCACTGCCGCAACGGCCAGCGAAGCTTCCAGCCGCATCTTGTCGACCATCACATACAACGTTGCCAGGTAGATGAAGTACGGAATGATCGACCACATGCCAAACACGATGGTGGTCTTCAGGTCATCCAGCGAACGGCCCTTGCCGACGATGTAGTGCGCGATCAGTGCAAAGGTCGGAAACAGCGGCACCAATCCTGCGATGTAATAGTTTTTGGTTTTAGCCAGCGCAGCAAGAATGATCACCACCGCTGCACCCAGTGTTGCTTTGAGTATCAGGTCCATCAGTGGCTCAGCCCGTATTTTTTCACTTTATCGAACAGGGTGGTCTTGGCCATGCCCAGCTCCAGGCTGGCCTGGGTCAGATTGCCGCCGCTGCGTTGCAAGGCGTCGCTGAGCAGGTTGCGTTCGAAGGCTTCCACCGCTTCGGCGAAGGCCAGGCCGTGATTGCTGCCACTGGTGCCGGATTTCTTGAAGGCCGGCAAGCCCAGGGCAAAGCGTTCAGCGACGTTGCGCAGTTCGCGCACGTTGCCCGGCCAGTCATGACTCATCAGGTGCGACAGGGTCTGGTTGTCCAGCTCCGGCACTGCGCGGTCAAAGCGCAGGGACGATTGCTGCAGGAAGTGCTCGAACAGCTGCAGGATGTCTTCACGACGCTCGCGCAGCGGCGGCAGTTCCAGGGTCACCACGTTCAGACGGTAATACAGGTCGCTGCGGAATTCGCCGGCCTTGCTCGACTCGTCCAGATCGGATTTGGTCGCCGCGATCACCCGGCAATCCACCGCCACGCTCTGGTTTGAACCGAGGCGTTCGAGGGTGCGCTCCTGCAATACCCGCAGCAGTTTGATCTGCAGCGGCAGTGGCATGCTTTCCACCTCGTCGAGGAACAACGTGCCGCCGTCAGCATGTTCGATCTTGCCGATCCGCCGTTTGCCAGCGCCGGTAAACGCGTTGGCTTCGTGGCCGAAGATCTCGCTTTCGAACAGGTTCTCCGGCAGGCCGCCGCAGTTCAGCGCAACAAACTGCCGGGTGTGGCGACGACTGAAGTCGTGCAGGCAGCGGGCGACCAATTCTTTACCGGTGCCGGTTTCGCCCTCGATCAACACGTTGGCCGAGGTGTCGGCGACGTTGGCGATCAGCTCCCGCAGATTCTGCATGGCCGCAGAACGGCCGATGATCCGGCCTTCCAACGAGTCGCGCTCTGCCAGTTGCCGCCGCAACGACGAGACTTCTCGAGCCAGGCTGCGTTGCTCCAGAGCGCGACGGGCAACGTCCACCAGGCGCTCCGGGGAAAACGGTTTCTCCATGAAGTCATAGGCGCCTTTTTGCATCGCGCCGACCGCCATCGATATGTCGCCGTGGCCAGTGATCAACACCACAGGCAGGCTGCGATCACGGGCCTTGAGTCGGGTCAGCAATTCCAGGCCATCAATGCCCGGCAGGCGAATGTCGCTGATGACGATCCCGGCAAAGTTGTCGCCGACCCGCTCCAGCGCTTCTTCGGCGCTGCCCACGCCCACGCAGGGAATGTCTTCCAGGGTCAGCGCCTGCTGGCAGCCGAGCAGTACATGAGGATCGTCTTCGACGATCAGCACACTAAGGTCGTTGTTCATATTGGCTCGGCGAAAGAGGGGCTTACCAACGGTAAACTGAGGACAAAAGTGGTTCCACCACCGACCGGGTGTTCGACACCCAGGTGTCCGCCCGTAGCAGCGGCCAGGCTCGCGGACAAGGTCAGGCCGAGGCCCAGACCCTGCTCGCCGGGTTTGGTGGTGAAGAATGGTTCGAACAGATGCTTGCGCGTTTCGGCGTCGATGCCGTGGCCGTTGTCGCGGACACGAAGACGGTATTTGCCATCGAGCACTTCACCTTCAAGCCACAGCTCCGGTAACGGCTGGGCCTGCATGGCATCCAGGGCGTTGCCCATCAGGTTGACCAGAATCTGCTCCAGGCGCGTCTGATCGATTTGCACCTGTACATCGCTGAAGTCGCGATGCACTTGCAGGTGCGCGCTTTCAACCCGGCCACCGAGCAACTGCAAGGCCGCATCCACGGCTTTACCGAGGCTGGCCTGACCCTTGTCGTCACCGCGACGGGCAAATGACCGCAGGCTGGCGGTGATCCGGCCCATGCGGTCGATCAGTTCATTAATGGTCTTGAGGTTGGTGCTGGCGACATCCAGCTGACCGCGTTCCAGGAAGCGCACCGTGTTGCCGGACAAGGTGCGCAGCGCGGCGAGCGGCTGGTTGAGTTCATGGGCGATGCTGGTCGACATCTGGCCGATGGCCGCGAGTTTACCCGCCTGCACCAGTTCGTCCTGGGCCCGGCGCAAGGTCTCTTCGGCCTGGCGCCGTTCACGAATCTGGCCCTTGAGCCGTTCGTTACTGGCGCGCAGGTCGGTGGTGCGTTCGGTAATCCGACGCTCCAGTTGATTGTTGGCTTCCTGCAAGGCTTCCCGGGCGGCGAGGCGGGTGGAGATGACCTTTCTGCGCTCATTCCAGGCAATCAGCAGAAACGTCACCAGGGCCAATGCCACGGCCACCAGAATCCCCTGGTTGATCGCTTCGCGGCGCAAATCCTGAAGCGGGGTGAGGAGGGTGAAATTCCACGGTGTGTCGCTTAACGGGCGAGTTTGCGACAGGTAGCTGATGTCTTCCTGATCGGACTCCACTTCGCTGTTGGCGGGGAAGGTCAGTTTCTCTTCACCCTCTGCCAGTTTTTCCCGGGCCAGCGGTTGCAGTTCGTTGAGCGGAAACCAGTAGTACTGGAGGCTGCGGGCGAGTTTTTCCTTGGTCTCGTCGCTCAGCGGTATCACTGATTTGAGACGACGTGCCGGATCGCTGGACAGAATGATGATGCCGTTCTCGTCACTGACGAAGGCTTCCAGACGGGCGCGCTGCCAGCGTTCTTCCATCGCTTCGAGGCGGACTTTGACCACCGCGACACCGGTGATCTTGCCGTGTTCTTCCAGGCCGTGGGCCAGGTAGTAACCGGGTTCGCCGTTGGTGCTGCCGATGCCATAGAAACGTCCCGGCTGGCCGCGAATAGCGTTTTGGAAGTAGGCGCGAAAGGAGAGGTCTTCACCCAGGTAACTGTCGACATCGCGCCAGTTACTGGTGGCCATGACGCGGCCGGTGGTGTCCATCACGTAGATGGCGCGACTGCGGCTGCGGCGGTTCAGGCCTTCCAGGTAGTCATTGACCGTTTGCCGATGTTCCGGCGACGGGTCGGCCAGCAGTTGGGAAACACTGGTTTCGAGTTCCAGCAGGCTGGGCAGGTAGGTGTACTTGCTGATCTCGCTCTCGACGGCGCGTGCATGCAACTCCAGCTGGCGCTGGCCGTTTTCGCTGAGGCTGCGTATGCCGTAGTACTCGCTGACCCAGAAGCCGACGTAACCCAATCCGATCATCAGCGCGATGATCAGCGGAGGCAGGAACAGATGGCGAATCAGACGGGGTTTCACGGCGAGTGATGGCGGCGCTGCGCGATAGAGAGTGGGGTCGCATTTCATCACAGATGCCTTGGGTCAACCACAACACAATCTTCCGATCACTGATGCTGCTTGGGGGGCTGTGGCGAGGGGATTTATCCCCGTTCGGCTGCGAAGCAGTCGTAAATCCCGACAACTCGGTTTGTCTGGATGGACCCTGGGGGCCGCTGCGCAGCCCAACGGGGATAAATCCCCTCGCCACAGAAATCCCTTTGCCACAGAAATCCCTTTGCCACAGAAACCCCGTTGCCTCAGAAATCCTCTTGCCACAGAAACCCCGTTGCCTCAGAAATCCTCTTGCCACAGAAACCCTGTTGCCACAGAAGTCCCCTCACCACAAAAGCCCGCTCCCACTGGTGGGGAGCGGGTTCTTCTTAGTGCTGCAGAATCTTGTTGAGGAAGTGCTGTGTACGCTCGGCCCGGTGGCTGATGTCGCCGAAGAACTCTTCTTTCTTGCAGTCTTCGATAATCTTGCCCTGGTCCATGAAAATTACCCGGTCCGCCACTTTGCGGGCGAAGCCCATTTCGTGGGTGACGCACATCATGGTCATGCCTTCGTGGGCCAGCTGCACCATCACGTCCAGCACTTCGTTGACCATCTCCGGATCGAGCGCCGAGGTCGGTTCGTCGAACAGCATGACGATCGGGTCCATCGCCAGCGCACGGGCAATCGCCACACGCTGTTGCTGACCACCGGAAAGCTGGCCAGGGTGCTTGTGGGCATGCGCCGACAGACCGACGCGCTCAAGCAGTTGCAGGCCTTTCTTGGTGGCTTCTTCCTTGCTGCGGCCCAGCACCTTGATCTGCGCGATGGTCAGGTTTTCGGTGATGGTCAGGTGCGGAAACAGTTCGAAATGCTGGAACACCATGCCGACGCGCGAGCGCAGTTTCGGCAGGTTGGTCTTCGGGTCGGCGATGGACGTGCCATCGACGACCACGTCGCCTTTCTGGAACGGTTCTAGGGCATTGACGCATTTGATCAGGGTCGACTTGCCGGAACCGGAAGGCCCGCACACCACGATCACTTCACCCTTTTTGACCTCAGTGCTGCAATCAGTCAGCACCTGGAAGTCGCCATACCACTTGTTGATATTTTTGATAGAGATCATACGGCGAACCTTTTTTGCAGACGCTTGACCAGCAGCGAGGCGGAAAAGCTGATGATGAAGTACACGAGCCCTGCGAAGATCAGGAACTCATTGGAGCGACCGATGATGTCGCCACTGGCACGCGAGGCGTTGAGGAAGTCCACCAGGCCGACGGCGTAAACCAGCGAGGTGTCCTGGAACAGGATGATGCTCTGTTGCAGCAACAGCGGGGTCATCTTGCGGAACGCCTGCGGCAGGATGATCAACCGCATCATCTGGCCATACGTCATGCCCAGCGCCTGGGCAGCGCCCATCTGGCCCTTGGGAATCGACTGCACACCGGCCCGGACGATCTCGCAGAAGTACGCGGCTTCGAACATCATGAAGGCCACGATGCACGAGGTGAACGCGCCGATCGGCGTGTCTTCGCCGGTGATCCAGCGCAGCACGAACGGCACCGCCAGGTAGAACCAGGTGATGACCAGCAGCAGCGGGATCGAGCGGAAGTAGTTGACGTAGGCGCCGGCGATGTTCGACAGCAGTTTGCTGTGGGACAGGCGCATCAGCGCGAGGATGGTGCCGAGGATGATCCCGCCGACGACGCCCATCGCCATCAATTGCAGGGTCATGACCATGCCGTTCCACAAGCCCGGCAGGGACGGGATGATGCCCGAGAAGTCGAATTCCATCATTTACCCCCTACGGAGATCAGGCCCGGCACAGCGACTTTCTTCTCGACCAGGCGCATCAGCAACATCAGGCTCATGTTCAGGGTGAAGTAGATCAGGGTCGCCAGGGTAAAGGCTTCGAACAGGTTGGCGGAGAACTCGGCGGTTTGCTTGGTTTGTGCAAGCAGTTCCATCAGACCGATCAGCGAGGCCACGGAGGTGTTCTTGAACACGTTCAGGAATTCCGAGGTAAGCGGCGGGATGATGATGCGGTAGGCCTGGGGCAGCAGCACGTTCCAGTAGATCTGCGGCAGCTTGAAGCCCATGGCGCGAGCGGCGGATTCCTGGCCGCGCGGCAACGCCTGGATGCCGGTGCGCACCTGTTCGCAGACACGAGCGGTGGTGAACAGACCCAGGCACACGACGACGCTGAGGAATGCCGAGGTGGTCGGGTTCAGGTCCTGCTTGTACCAGTCCTGCATGCCTTGAGGCAGCAGATCGGGTACCAGGAAGTACCAGATGAACAGCTGAACAAGCAGCGGCACATTACGGAAGATTTCAACGTAGCAGGTCGCGATGCCCGATACGATGCGATTCGGTACGGTGCGCATGACACCCAGAATCGAGCCCAGCGTCAGGGCAATGATCCAGGCCATGATGGCGATGGCGATGGTCCAGCCCAGTCCGGTGATGTACCAGTCGAGATACGTCTCGCTGCCCACCCCGGTGGACCTGAAGAACACGCCCCAGTCCCAGTTGTAATTCATTAGGGTCTCCCCTCGGATCGATCAATGTGCAAGTGCCCGCCTGGGGAAGCTCCGTTCCCACCCGACTTGAACGTCGGGCACACGCCACCGGCTCGACAGCTACCGGTTCGAGTGTTTCCAGAAATGCCAGCAGGGAGTGACAACCTCCTGAAAGGGCAACAGCCCTCTCAGGAGGTAAGGTTAGTCAGAAATCAGGATTTCTTTTCGTCAGCCGCTTTATCGGTCGGATTGGCGATCAGGGCCTTGAGTTCATCACTCATCGGGAAGTTCAGGTTCAGGCCTTTTGGCGGGATTGGCGCCATGAACCATTTTTCGTAGATCTTGTTGATCTCGCCCGACTTGTAGGTCGCCACGATCGCGTCATCCACGGCTTTCTTGAACGGCTCGTCGCCCTTGCGGACCATGCAGCCGTAAATTTCGTAGGACTGTGGCGTACCGGTCACGGCCCAGTCGCTGGCCTTCTTGGCTTTGGCTGCTTCACCGGCCAGCAAGGCGTCGTCCATCATGAACGCTACAGCGCGGCCCGATTCCAGCATCTGGAACGACTCGCCGTGGTCTTTGGCGGAAATGACATTCATGCCCATCTGCTTGTCGGCGTTCATCGATTTGATGATGCGCTCGGACGTGGTGCCGGCGGTGGTCACGACGTTCTTGCCTTTCAGGTCGGCGAAGTCTTTGTAAGGGGAGTCTTTCTTCGACAGCAGGCGGGTGCCGATTTCGAAGATGCCGACGGAGAAGTCAACTTGCTGCTGACGCTCGACGTTGTTGGTGGTGGAGCCGCACTCGACGTCCACGGTGCCGTTTTGCACCAGCGGGATACGGGTTTGCGAGGTGACCAGGTTGTATTTGACCTGCAGGTTTGGCATGTCCAGGTCTTTCTTGATCGCTTCGACGATTTTCAGCTGGATGTCGTGGGAGTAGCCGATCGGTTTGCCGGAGGCATCAGCGATGTAGGAAAACGGAATGGAAGCGTCACGATGCCCGAGGGTGATGACACCGGACTCTTTGATCTTCTTCAGTGTGCCAGTGAGTTCGGCAGCGAAAACTGGAGTGGTAATCAGAGCGGCAGCAATGGCTGCGCCCAGGATATGGGGAACGATGCGCATCAAATTTTCCTCGACATTGTTTTTTTTATGGAGCCAGTTCATCGGCCCTTTTTGTGCTTCGAAGGTTTGCCGGCGTCTGAATGAACGGCGCAGCAAGCATTCGTCCAAGAGTGTAGAGCATGACTCGTGCCAGGCCAGGTGCTATGAGATAAATCGTTGAAATATAAGGATATTAAATATTTATGGCGAGATTGTTTGCGTTGTTTAATCCGGTATCCCGAATCGACTGCCGGGTCGCGTTCGGAAAACCGAATGCAATATAGGAGTCATCCGCATTTTCCATGTAGGAGTGAGCCTGCTCGCGATTACCTTGTGTCAGGCACATAGAGTTTTGCATGTGATGGCCTTATCGCGAGCAGGCTCACTCCTACAGTGGGATGTGGTGGGATTAAAAATGCAAAAAGCCCCTGGATCATGCGATTCAGGGGCTTTCGGTTGAGCGGATACCCGATCAGGCCGCTTCGATCTTGCTGCGGTTCTGTTCGACCTTGCTCAGGTAATCCACCAGCTTCTGCTGTTCTGCCGGGGTGGTGAACAGCCCGAGCTTGCTGCGACGCCACAGGATGTCGTGCGCGGTGGTTGCCCACTCTTCGCTGCACAGGTAATCAACTTCGCGGGTGTAGAGACCGCCGCCGATGTGATCACCCAGGTCATTGAGGCTCTGCACACCTTCCAGCATCCGCCAGGTGCGGCTGCCGTAGGTGGTGGACCAGCGGCGCGCGATTTCGGTCGGCACCCAGTCGAACTTGTCGCGGATCAAGGCGCACAAGGCTTGAGGGGTGGTCATGTCTTCGCCCCCTGGCAGCGTAGCGGTGGCCGTCCAGCTGGGTTTGATCTGGGTGAAGTACGGCGTCAGTTGTGCCAGCGCCGACTCGGCCAATTTGCGATAGGTCGTCAGCTTACCGCCGAAGACTGACAACAACGGTGCTTCTTCGCCGCTGCCGGACAACGCCAGGGTGTAGTCGCGGGTAACGGCCGAAGGGTTGTCGGATTCGTCGTTGCACAACGGGCGAACGCCGGAGTAGCTGTGCAGGATGTCGTCGCGGCTGACTTGCTTCTTGAAGTGCGCGTTGACCACCTTGAGCAGGTAATCGGTCTCGCCGTCGGTGATCGCGACTTTCGCAGGATCGCCGGTGTATTCACGGTCGGTGGTGCCGATCAGGGTGAAGTGGTTCAGGTACGGAATGGTGAAGACGATTCGCTGATCTTCGTTTTGCAGAATGTGCGCGTGTTCGCCTTCGTACAGTTTCGGCACGATCAGGTGACTGCCCTGGATCAGGCGGATGCCGTATGGCGATTCCATCTTCAGGTCGTCACGGATGAACTTGGCGACCCACGGGCCAGCAGCGTTTACCAGGGCCTTGGCGCGAATCGAAAACAGGCTGCCATCGGCGCGTTCCAGGTGCAGATGCCACAGACCCTTGCTGCGACTGGCGCTGGTGCAACGGGTCTGAGTGTGGACATGGGCGCCTTTTTCGCGGGCGGCCATGGCGTTCAGCACCACCAGGCGAGCATCGTCGACCCAGCAATCAGAATACTCAAAGCCCTTGGTGATTTCGCTTTTCAGCGGGCTGTCCGGACCGAACTTCAGGCTCTTCGAACCTTCCAGTTTTTCCCGTTTGCCAAGGTTGTCATACAGGAACAGGCCGGCACTGATCATCCACGCCGGGCGCAGGTGCGGGCGGTGAGGCAGCACGAAGCGCATCTGCTTGACGATGTGTGGCGCCTTGGCCAACAGCACTTCGCGTTCAGCCAGCGCTTCGCGCACCAGACGGAACTCGTAATGTTCGAGGTAGCGCAGACCCCCGTGGATCAGCTTGCTGCTGGCAGACGAGGTGTGGCTGGCCAGGTCATCCTTTTCGCAAAGGAACACCGAAAGACCGCGACCGGCGGCATCCGCTGCGATCCCCACGCCATTGATGCCACCACCGATAACGGCAACATCGTAGACCTCGGCGAGAGGGGGCGTAGGCAAGGTAGAAGTGGGCATCGGCTGGCCTCGGGCTTTGATTTTCTGTATTGGAATTCGAACATTAATGTTCATTTGCGAAAATGGTAGCCCATAAAGACGCGCACAGCCAGTCAACTTCGATTGAAAATACTCATCGAAGGGCTGTAAAAGGAAAATTTACGAACATTTAGAGGCTGTGAAGAACAAAATGTGGCGAGGGGATTTATCTGTGGCGAGGGGATTTAGCGAACCGTCGCACCGCCCCGTTCGGCTGCGAAGCAGTCGTCAACACTTCACACCATGTGTTTCGGAAATACTGTAGTGCAACTTTCAGGGGCCGCTTCGCGCCCAACGGGGATAAATCCCCTCGCCACAGGGTTTCTTCAACAGGCGCAAAGGGGTTAAACCACTTCCAGCCGAATCTTGTGCTGACTCAACAACTGCGCCAGCGCCGGCACCGGCTGCTGATCAGTGACCAGGCAATCGATCAGGCTGATCGGGCCCAGACGAATCATGGCGTTGCGCCCGAATTTGCTGGAGTCAGCCGCCAGAATCACCTGCCGCGCATTGGCGATGATCGCCTGGGACACGCGCACTTCCTGATAATCGAAGTCCAGCAGGCTGCCGTCCTCATCGATGCCGCTGATGCCGACCAGCGCAAAGTCGACCTTGAACTGGTTGATGAAATCGACGCTGGCCTGGCCGACCACACCACCGTCGCGCCGCACATTGCCACCGGTCAGCAGGACGTCGAAATCGTCCTTGGCGCTGAGCATGGAGGCTACATGCAGGTTGTTGGTGATGATCTTGAGGTGATTGTGATTGAGCAACGCCCTGGCGATCGACTCGGTGGTGGTACCGATGTTGATGAACAGCGAGGCGTGGTCGGGGATCTGCGCCGCAATGGCTTCGCCGATACGCTGCTTTTCATCGCGCATCTGATCGGCACGCATGGCGTAGGCGGTGTTTTCGACACTGGAATCATAGGCTGCGCCGCCGTGGTAGCGACGCAACAGATTGGCTTCCGCGAGCTGATTGATATCGCGGCGAATAGTCTGCGGTGTAACGACGAACAGCGTGGCCAGTTCCTCGATACTCACGTAGCCGCGTTCACGGACCAGTTCGAGGATTTGCTGCTGACGGGGAGGCAGATTCATTGGGCTTCCTTTGGGCTGCCATGCAAAATTTGCCCATCATGCCGCAGGAATCTGCTCCCGACCAGTTACAACCCTAATCCTCTCGCAGGGCGGGCTTATTCATCGCCTTCATGGGGTTCCCAGTCACGGGTGCGGCTGACCGCTTTTTTCCAGCCGGCGTAGAGTTTTTCCTTCGCGGTTTCGTCCAGCGCCGGCTCGAATTCACGTTCGATCACCGCCTTGCCGCGCAACTCGTCCAGGCTGCCCCAGAAGCCACACGCCAGGCCCGCCAGATAGGCGGCGCCCAGTGCGGTGGTTTCGCGCATTTGCGGACGCTCGACCTGGGTGCCAAGGATGTCGGCCTGAAACTGCATCAGGAAATTGTTCGCCACCGCACCGCCGTCCACGCGCAGGGCTTTGAGGCGTTCACCGGAATCCTGTTGCATGGCGTCCAGAACGTCGCGGGTCTGGTAGGCAATCGATTCCAGCGCTGCACGAATGATGTGATCCACGCGTACGCCGCGGGTCAGGCCGAACAGCGCGCCACGGGCATACGGGTCCCAGTACGGAGCGCCCAGGCCGGTAAAGGCCGGGACCAGGTATACGCCATTGCTGTCTTTGACCTTGTTGGCGAAATACTCGGTGTCATGGGCGTCGTTGATGATTTTCAACTCGTCGCGCAACCACTGAACGGTCGAACCGCCGTTGAACACCGCGCCTTCGAGTGCGTAGGCGACTTCACCGCGAGGGCCGCAAGCGATGGTGGTCAGCATGCCGTGCTTGGATTTCACCGCTTTGTCGCCAGTGTTCATCAGCAGGAAGCAGCCGGTGCCGTACGTGTTTTTCGCTTGTCCTGGCTCGACGCACATCTGGCCGAACAGAGCCGCCTGCTGGTCACCGGCGATACCGCCGATGGCGATGCCGCTTTTGGTGTGGCCGTAGATTTCGGACGAAGATTTAACTTCCGGCAGCATCTCGCGGGGGATATCCAGCACGTCGAGCATCTTCGCATCCCACTCCAGCGTGTGGATGTTGAAGAGCATGGTGCGCGAGGCGTTGGTGTAGTCGGTGACGTGCACTTTGCCGCCGGTAAATTTCCAGATCAGCCAGCTGTCGACGGTGCCGAACAACAACTCACCCTTGCGCGCACGTTCGCGGCTGCCTTCGACGTTGTCGAGGATCCACTTCAATTTGGTGCCGGAGAAGTACGGGTCGGTGACCAGTCCGGTGGTCTCGCTGATGTATTGCTCGTGGCCATCGCGTTTGAGCTGCTGGCAGATTTCAGTACTGCGGCGGCACTGCCAGACGATCGCGTTGTAGATCGGGCGGCCGGTGGTCTTGTCCCAGACCACGGTGGTTTCGCGCTGGTTAGTGATACCGATGGCGGCGACCTGGTCGTGATGCAGGCCGGCTTGGGCCAGGGCCTCGACCATCACCGCGCTTTGCGTGGCGAAAATTTCCATCGGGTCATGCTCGACCCAACCGGCTTGCGGATAATGCTGGACGAATTCGCGCTGGGCGGTGCACACCACGTTTGCATCACGGTCGAAGATGATCGCGCGCGAACTGGTCGTACCCTGATCGAGGGCAATGATGTAGTTCTTATTCTGAATGTCGGTCATGTCGATTGCCTTGGACGAAATAAGGGAGTGAGGTCAGGCGCGGGACCAGATTGGCAGGATCACGCGCCTACGGTATCAAGAAGTTCGTGGTTTGCCGTCAATGGCCGGTGCTGCGTCCTTTGTAGCAGGTTGGGTGCCGGGCAAATGCCGGGCAATCAGCCCGCGATAAGCTGCAGCACCGAGGCAGGCACCGACGATCGGTGCAAAAACCGGAATCAGGAAGTAAGGGATGTCGCGCCCGCCGGTTAAGGAAATCTCACCCCAGCCCGTAAAGAAAGTCATCAGCTTGGGCCCGAAGTCGCGCGCCGGATTCATCGCAAAACCGGTCAAAGGCCCCATCGAACTGCCGATCACTGCAATCAGCAAACCGATCAGCAAGGGTGCCAACGGCCCTTTGGGCAAGCCGTTGTTATCGTCGGTCAGGGACATGATCACGCCCATCAGAATGGCCGTAATGATCATTTCAACCAGAAACGCCTGGGCTGTGGACAGGGCTGGGTGCGGGAACGTGGAAAACACTGAGGCCAATTCAAGACTGGCCTGGGTGCCGCGAACCATATGGTGCGTTTGTTCGTAATCGAAGAATAAATTGCTGTAGAGCGTGTAAACCAACAAGGCCCCACAGAAGGCGCCCGCTACCTGAGCCAGGATATAGAACGGCAGTTTGCGCTTTTCGAAGTCGGTGAACATGCACAGCGCAATACTGACGGCCGGGTTGAGGTGCGCGCCTGAAACCCCGGCGGTCATGTAGATCGCCATGCTCACCCCAACGCCCCAGATGATGCTGATTTCCCACAAGCCAAAGCTGGCACCTGCAACTTTGAGTGCAGCCACACAACCGGTGCCGAAAAAGATAAGCAGGGCAGTACCCAGAAACTCGGCCATGCACTGGCTCGAAAGCGGCGGTTGTTGTAAAGCAGTTGTCATTGAAAACCTCGTTGTTGTTTTTGTCTGGGTGCTGCGAAGGAATATTCTTGCCGTATTCGTATTCGAAAAAATATAGACAAGAAACACTGCTGTCAAAGGTCGAAAGTGAACCGTCGGTCACATTTCAACTATTAGTCAGGTGAATGATCCTATTGTTCACGGCGCAGGCTTAATGTGGACGGACGGTAAAACGAGTGGCAAGTCCAATGAAACGGGGCTGAGATAGAGCCTTTTACGGGTCAATGGCCTAGAATCCAGCACGATATTTTTGTATCGCCGACCAGTCTGGAGCTGTCATGACCCCCGCATTGGATTTGTTGAAAAAAGTTCGAGCCGAACATCGCGTGCACAGTTACGAACATGATCCCAAGGCTGCGTCTTACGGATTGGAGGCTGCGGAGAAGCTGGGGCTCGACCCGGCACAGGTGTTCAAGACCTTGCTGGCGGCCAGTGAGAAGGGTGAGTTACTGGTGGCTGTAGTGCCCGTCGTTGGCAGTCTTGATTTGAAAGGGTTGGCACATGCGGCGGGGGTAAAGAAAGTCGAGATGGCGGACCCGGCGGCGGCTCAGCGGTCGACGGGTTATCTGCTGGGTGGCATCAGTCCGTTAGGGCAGAAGAAACGCCTGCGCACGTTTATCGACAATTCGGCCCAGCCGTTTGCGAGTATTTTTGTCAGTGCGGGGCGAAGGGGGCTTGAAGTGGAGCTTGCGCCTGCGGTGCTGGCGGAGCATACCCAAGCGAAGTTTGCGGATATCGGCAGGGCATAACTTGGAATGGGCATGCGCCCATATCCATTGTGGGAGTGAGCCTGCTCGCGATGGCGAAGTGTCAGTCGACAAATCATTGACTGAAGCACCGTCATCGCGAGCAGGCTCACTCCCACAGTTTAGATCTACAGTTGTCAGCTGGTTGTGCTGTACCGGCGGACGCCTGACTCGACTGCCGGTATCTGCGCCGCGGTGCTACCGGTTGCCTGGAACAACACCAGGTGTTCAGCCGCAACGCGAATGCCCACTTCGGCACCGACCAGATGATCCGCGTGACTTGGGAAGATCGATTCCAGCTGCGTGCCGGTCGGTAGCTGCAACCGATACAAGGTTGATGCGCCGAGGAAGGTCTTGCCAGTGATGCGTGCTTTCAGGGCGCTGTCCGGTGCATAAACGATATCGTCCGGACGCAGCAGCACATCGACCGCGCCACCTACCGGCCAGGTGTAGGCGCGGTTGCCGCGCAGTTCACCCAGTTCGGTCTGCACCGATTCCGGGCTGTTCAGCTGCCCGCGAATGAAGTAACCCTGACCGATGAAACTGGCAACGAAGGGCGTCAGCGGCTCGTGATACAGGTTGTAGGGCGTGTCCCATTGTTCCAGGCGACCCTCTTTGAAAACCCCGACGTGATCGCTCACCGCAAAGGCTTCTTCCTGATCATGGGTGACCAGGATGGCGCTGGTGCCGCGAGCCTTGAGAATGTCGCGCACTTCATGGCTGAGCTTGCGGCGCAACTCGCCATCGAGGTTGGAGAACGGTTCATCGAGCAGCAACAATTGCGGCTCCGGCGCTAGTGCACGGGCCAGGGCCACGCGTTGTTGCTGACCACCGGACAACTCATGGGGAAAGCGCTTGCCGAGATTCTTCAGGTTCACCAGTTCGAGCAATTCTTCGGTGACGCGTTCTTTCTGCGGGTGCTTGCGGATGCCGAATGCGATGTTTTCGGCCACGCTCAAATGCGGAAACAGTGCGTAGTCCTGGAACACCATGCCGATACGGCGTTTCTCTGGCGCAAGCGTGAAACCGGCGCTGGAGATCGTCTCTCCGGCCAGTTGGATTTCACCTTCATGCACCGGTTCGAACCCGGCAATGGCACGCAAGGTGGTGGTCTTGCCGCAACCCGAAGAGCCGAGCAGGCAGCCGATATCACCCGCGTTCAAATGCAGATTGAGATTCTGTACCACGCGCTGATCTTGATAGCCGCAGGCGAGGTTGCGCAGGTTAAGCAGTAATGGCTGGCTCATGCGTGGTGGTACGAAGGCGGGACGAGAAACTCAAGCAAGGCCTTTTGTGCGTGCAGACGATTCTCGGCCTGATCCCAGGCCACGGAGCGCTTGTCGTCGAGCAGGTCGAGGCTGATTTCTTCGCCACGGTGAGCGGGAAGGCAATGCATGAACAAGACGTCCGGAGCGGCCAGGTCGAGCAAGGCCCGGTTGACCTGGAACGGTGCGAACAGCTTCAGGCGCTTGGCGGTCTCTTCTTCCTGGCCCATGGAGGTCCAGACGTCGGTACTCACCAAATGTGCGCCGCGCACGGCGTCTTTCGGATCGCGGACGATGGTCACACGATCGCCGGCCTTGGCCACGAATTCAGCGTTAGGCTCGAAACCTTCCGGGCAGGCAACGCGCAACTGGAAGTCGAACTGGATCGCCGCTTCTATATAGCTGTTGCACATGTTGTTGCCGTCGCCGATCCAGGCCACGGTCTTGCCCTGGATCGAGCCACGGTGTTCGAGGAACGTCTGCATGTCGGCCAGCAACTGGCACGGGTGCAGGTCATCGGACAGGCCGTTGATCAGCGGAACACGGGAGTTGGCAGCGAATTCGGTCAGGGTGCTGTGGGAAAACGTACGGATCATCACGGCATCGAGCATGCTCGACATCACAATGGCGGCGTCACCGATCGGCTCGCCACGACCCAGTTGGGTGTCACGGGGCGACAGAAAAATCGCCTGGCCACCGAGCTGGATCATGCCGGCTTCGAAGGAAATACGGGTACGGGTCGAGGACTTCTCGAAAATCATCCCGAGAACGCGGTTTTTCAGAGGCTCGAACAGTACGCCGCGGTTACGCAGGTCCTTGAGCTCAACGCCTCGACGGATCACGCTGATTAGCTCTTCGGGCGTGCAATCCATCAGGGAGAGAAAGTGCCTTGCGCTCATCATTGACTACCTTTTTGCAACAGACCGCAGATACTCAAAGCCTTGTTTAACTGAGAAACGGGCGAGACCTGCGGCGTAAGCCGCACGGGGCGACGAAATAGGGGAAGGCGCGATCTTATAATTAAATGTCGCGTCTTACCAATAGGGCTACGGTTTTTAGGGGATTTCAGAGGGGCTACGGGGAGACCGCAGTAGCGCTTTTGAAGCCTGTTTCCTGACAGCAGCCCGCCATTTGTACACTGTGCTTGCGGGGCTTTGCAATCTTGCAGGGCGGGCATAGGGCATCGCCGGTCGGTTTGCGACCTGTCATTTGCCAGGGCATATCTAGCATGTGTCTGGTCTGAAACATTTGCTAAAGCAAAGTGCTGGGTTATAACTACCTTTCGAGCGACGCAGGAAGCTTCCGGAATGGAATCGAAAGAACAGCAATTAATGGAATTACTCAGCCTCACGGCCCGCTCACTGACCCATCTCACGGCCTCTATGACCTCGATGTCCTTCGAGTTGATGCGCAGCCATGACGAAGTCACAAAAGCAGCCGGCAGGCGCATGATCGATCGCATGGCCACCATCAGTACCGGACTGGACGAGCATTGGCGCCTGATCGGTGAGCTCACGGGTGTGCATGTCGCCCAGGAGCAGATCGAGACCGTCCAGGAGATCCAGCTGCAGGCACCCCCCAGGCTTCCACCGAACTGATCTGCATGAAGGGTTGGTCGCGCTGATCAGTGGCGCTCATCGGCTGGCCTGATGGCCGCCGATTCACAAGACGAACGTCGCTGGCGCACTTGCGGGTCTGGCGCCATAGTTTTGTTCCCGCGGCCGATATTGCCCGCTCAGAACAAAACAGAGACTGGCCATGACCAAGACTCTCCATCACCGTGCGTGCCACCTGTGTGAGGCCATTTGCGGCCTGACCATCGAAACCACCGACGTTGACGGCGCCGGCGTGCAGATTACCTCGATCAAGGGGGATGCGCAGGACACGTTCAGTCGCGGTCACATCTGTCCCAAGGCAGTTGCCTTGCAGGATATCCAGAACGACCCGGACCGCCTGCATCAGCCGATGCAGCGCGTGGGAAGCGAATGGCAGCCCATCGAGTGGGAAGATGCCTTCAACCTGATCGCCGAGCACCTTGCGGCGATTCAGGCGCATCACGGGCAGAATGCGGTGGCGGTCTATCAAGGCAACCCCAGCGTGCACAACTACGGGTTGATGACCCATAGCAATTACTTTCTCGGGCTGTTGAAAACCCGAAACCGGTTTTCGGCTACGTCGGTGGACCAGTTACCGCATCACCTCACCAGCCATTTGATGTACGGCCATGGCTTGCTGTTGCCGATCCCGGACATCGATCACACCGATTTCATGTTGATCCTTGGCGGCAATCCGCTGGCGTCCAATGGCAGCATCATGACCGTGCCGGATGTGGAAAAACGCCTGAAGGCTATTCAGGCACGGGGCGGCAAAGTGGTGGTGGTCGATCCGCGTCGCAGCGAAACGGCGGCGATGGCCGATCAGCATCTGTTCGTGCGTCCCGGTGGCGATGCGGCGTTGTTGTTCGGGTTGCTCAACACCTTGTTTGCCGAAGGGCTGGACTGCGAAAGCCATCTGCCGGTGGACGGTCTGGATGAAGTGCGTGAGGCGGTCAGCCGGTTCACCGCCGAGGCCATGAGCCCGCTGTGCGCGGTGCCGGCCGAGCAGATCCGGCAGCTGGCTCGCGATTTTGCTGCGGCACCTACGGCTGTTTGCTATGGGCGCATGGGCGTGTCGACCCAGGCGTTCGGCACGTTGTGCCATTGGCTTGTGCAATTGATCAATCTGGTCACCGGTAATCTTGATCGGGTCGGTGGTGCGCTCTGCACCGAACCGGCCGTGGATCTGGTGGCATCTACGTCGGGAGGGCATTTCAATCTGTGGCAAAGCCGTGTCTCCGGGCGTCCGGAGTACGCTGGCGAGCTGCCGGTGTCGGCCTTGGCCGAAGAAATGCTCACCGAAGGGGAAGGGCAGGTACGCGCGCTGATCACGGTGGCGGGCAATCCGGTATTGTCCACGCCCAATGGCCGGCAATTGGAGCAGGCGCTGGACGGGCTGGAGTTCATGGTCAGCATTGACCTGTACATCAATGAAACCACACGCTATGCCGACCTGATCCTGCCCTCCACCTCGGCCCTGGAAAACGATCATTACGACACGACGTTCAACATGTTCGCCGTGCGCAATGTCAGTCGGTTCAATCGCGCCATTCTCGCCAAGCCTGAAGGTGCGTTGCACGATTGGGAAATCTTCGTCGGGTTGGCCAAGGCCTTTGCCAGCAAGACCGGCAAGGAGCTGAAACCGACCATTGCGCCGGCCCAGATGATTGATCGGGGCTTGCGGATGGGGGCGTATGGCGATGCGTCGCCGCATAAGTTGTCGCTGGCGACTTTGTTCGATCACCCTCACGGTATCGATCTGGGTGCCCTGAAATCCAACCTGGCGCCGCGTTTGAAAACTGCCAATCAGCGTGTTCAGGCCGCGCCTCCAGCGATTCTCTCGGACCTGGTACGCTTTGCAG
The DNA here is from genome assembly GCF_015351605.1 of Pseudomonas sp. p50(2008). Taxonomy (NCBI): domain Bacteria; kingdom Pseudomonadati; phylum Pseudomonadota; class Gammaproteobacteria; order Pseudomonadales; family Pseudomonadaceae; genus Pseudomonas; species Pseudomonas sp. p50(2008). The sequence continues at coordinate 129,492 of NZ_JACMYF010000007.1, read as the reverse complement.
CCTTGCAGGCGCCTGCTCCCGATGAGTTGTTGATGATTGGCCGGCGTCACGTGCGCAGCAACAACTCGTGGATGCACAACTATCACCGACTGGTGAAAGGCAAGCCGCGTCATCAACTGCTCATGCACCCTGAGGATCTCGCCAGCCGCGGCCTTGACGACGGTCAGCGCGTGCGTGTCAGTTCTCGGGTCGGGGTCATCGAAGTGGAAGTGGTTGCCAGCCTGGACATGATGAAAGGCGTGGTCAGCCTGCCCCACGGGTGGGGGCATGCGCGGCCGGGCGTGCAGATGACAATCGCCAGTGGCCAGCCAGGCTCCAGCGCCAATGACCTGACGGATGAATGCCAGCTCGACGAATTGTCGGGTAATGCGGCGCTCAACGGGGTGCCGGTGACCGTGGCGGCGGCGTGATCGTGTCTGTCGGGGAGACCGAGCATAGCGCTCGGGTTTCCGTTACAATGCGCCACCGTGCCGACCTCTGAGTCGGAAAGTTCAGCCGAGGTGCTCCATGGATATCATCGAAACGATTAAAGAGCAGATTGCTAACAACACCATTCTGCTTTACATGAAAGGCTCGCCGAATGCCCCCCAGTGTGGCTTCTCCGCAAAAGCTGCACAGGCTGTGATGGCATGTGGTGAAAAGTTCGCCTACGTGGACATCCTGCAGAACCCGGAAATCCGTGCCAACCTGCCAAAATACGCCAACTGGCCAACCTTCCCGCAACTGTGGGTCGGTGGTGAGCTGGTCGGCGGTAGCGATATCATGACCGAGATGGCTGCGGACGGTTCGTTGCAGAGCACTATCAAGGCTGCTGTCGAAGCAGCTGCTGCGAACAAGACCGAAGCCTGATCAACTGCTTGCTGCCTGTAGGAGCAATGCTTGCTCGCGATGAACGATAACGCGGTTTTTTGTTAAACCCCGGCGCCTGCATCGCGAGCAAGCTTTGCCCCCACAGTAGAGTCAGTGTCCCGGATAGGGTCATTAAAAAGCCCCGCCTCTGTAAAAGAGAGCGGGGCTTTTTTGTTGTCTTGAGATTAGCGGGCGCTAATTACTCTTCGCCCATCTGCGATTGCAGATAGTTCTCAAGACCCACTTTATCGATCAGGCCCAGTTGGGTTTCCAGCCAGTCGATATGTTCTTCTTCAGACTCAAGGATATCTTCGAGCAGTTCACGGCTACCGAAGTCACCTACGGTTTCGCAGTGAGCAATCGCTACTTTCAGATCAGCGTGACCGGTACGTTCGATGCGCAGGTCGCACTCAAGCATTTCCTGGGTGTGCTCGCCAATCTGCAGCTTACCCAGGTCCTGGACGTTCGGCAGGCCTTCAAGGAACAGGATGCGCTTGATCAGCTTGTCCGCGTGCTTCATCTCGTCGATGGATTCGTGGTACTCGTGCTTGCCGAGCTTGTTCAGGCCCCAATCTTCGTACATGCGCGCATGCAGGAAATATTGATTGATCGCGACCAGCTCATTGGCAAGGATCTTGTTGAGATGCTGGATGACTGTAATGTCGCCTTTCATGATGGGGTCCTGCCCTTTATTAACTGTCTATACGGCAGAGTTTGAGCCGCGTCATTAAGAGTGTCAAACCTAAGTTATTGAAAGTTAAGTGAAAATTAATCGGAATAAGAATGTTTGTGTTCCGCGTCTGGCGCCTAAGCGATTGATTTGCAGGCATAAAAAAACCGGACATCAAGTCCGGTTCTTTAAATAGGGTGTTTTAAGCGGCAGTAAATTCTACAGGGAAAGGTATCGCGGCCTGGGCCGTTTGCAATTTGGTCAGGGTTTCACGCACCACTTCCTTGGCAAGGCAGGCGCATTTACCGCATTGACTGGCTACGCCGGTAGCCTGGCGGACTTCCTTGTAGCTGCAGCAACCTTCATAGATTGCATCGCGAATTTGTCCGTCGGTGACGCCAGTGCAGAGGCAGACATACATAAGTGATAACCGTCGCTGGTTGTGACTCAATTGCGATGGATCTTAATGTTAACGAGAATGATTGTCAAAGTGGTTTCTGAAAGCTTCGCGTTATAAACGCGCATCCCTGACGAACGGTTGGCTATAGCATTTTTCAGGCAGAAGCAATCTGGCAGTGTCGAAAAATCCGTTGGGGACAGGTCAAAAACGCAGTGTATGATGGCCGGTCCTTATGAAGCGGGTTCGTGTCACAGGGCTGTCGCCTGAAGGTGGCAGGCTGGCGCAAACCCGGAACTTCACGTTTTTACACCAGGAGATATTCAATGAGCGTACTCGTAGGCAAACAAGCCCCTGACTTCACCGTACCGGCTGTACTCGGCAATGGCGAAATCGTCGACAGCTTTACCCTGTCGTCGGCCATCAAAGGCAAATACGGCCTGGTGTTCTTCTACCCGCTGGACTTCACCTTCGTTTGCCCGTCCGAGCTGATCGCTCTGGACAACCGCATGTCTGACTTCAAGGCACGCAACGTTGAAGTGATCGCCGTGTCGATCGACTCGCACTTCACCCACAACGCCTGGCGCAACACCCCGGTGAACAACGGTGGTATCGGCGAAGTTCGTTACACCATGGCTGCCGACCTGAAGCACGAAATCGCCAAGGCTTACGACGTTGAATCCGAAGGCGGCGTGGCTTTCCGTGGCGCGTTCCTGATCGACGACAAAGGCGTTGTCCGCTCGCAGATCATCAACGACCTGCCGCTGGGCCGTAACATTGAAGAGCTGATCCGTCTGGTCGACGCTCTGCAATTCCACGAAGAGCACGGCGAAGTTTGCCCTGCCAACTGGAAAAAAGGCGACAAAGGCATGACCGCTTCGACCGAAGGCGTCGCGGCTTACCTGACCGAAAACGCTGCTGCCCTGTAAGGCGCGTTTCTGGCATAAAAAAACCGGCCTCTGAGGCCGGTTTTTTTGTGGGCGTATAAATCAGCAACAGCAATCAGTCGTTGAAATCTTCCCAGCCACCCATTTGCTTCCAGCGATTGACGATGCCGCAGAACAGCTCGGCTGTCTTTTCGGTGTCGTAGCGAGCCGAGTGGGCCTCGCGACCGTCGAAATCGATGTCAGCGGCCTGGCAGGCCTTGGCGAGCACGGTTTGACCGTAGGCCAGGCCTGCAAGCGTTGCAGTATCGAAGCTGGAGAACGGATGAAACGGGTTACGTTTCATGTCCAGGCGCGCTACCGCAGCGTTGAGAAAGCCCAGGTCGAAAGAGCTGTTGTGACCGACCAGGATCGCCCGTTTGCAACCGTTGGCTTTCAACGCCTTGCGGATGCCGCGGAAAATATCGGTCAGTGCAGCTTCTTCGCTGACAGCCATGCGCAGCGGATGATCGAGTTTGATCCCGGTAAATTCCAGCGCCGCCGCTTCAATGTTCGCGCCTTCAAAAGGCTCTACACGGAAGAAGTAGGTGTGGTCGGGATAAACAAAGCCCTTTTCGTCCATGCCGATGGTTGTTGCAGCGATTTCCAGCAAGGCGTCAGTGGCAGAGTTGAAACCACCGGTTTCAACGTCGACAACAACTGGCAGGTATCCACGGAAGCGAGCAGCCATTGGGTGGCGCGAACCACCTCCGCCACCTTGACCGTCCTGTTCGTCGTCGAAATGGTCTTCACTCACGCGTGTTCCTCCAGCAGGCGCCAGCGCAGTTTTTCACCGGCGCGCAGCGGGATAACGGTCAGCTCGCCAAATGGCAGGCTGGTAGGGGCGGTCCATTCATCACGGACCAGGGTAATGCGATCGGTATTGACCGGCAGGCCGTAGAAGCGCGGGCCGTTCAGACTGGCAAAGGCTTCGAGCTTGTCCAGTGCGTTGCGTTGCTCGAACGCTTCGGCGTACATCTCGATCGCTGCATAAGCGGTGTAGCAACCTGCACAGCCGCAAGCGGCTTCTTTCGCGTGCTGGGCATGCGGCGCCGAATCAGTGCCGAGGAAGAACTTTTCGCTGCCGCTGGTGGCGGCGTCGAGCAGGGCTTCCTGGTGGGTATTGCGCTTGAGAATCGGCAGGCAGTAGAAGTGCGGGCGAATCCCGCCAACCAGCATGTGGTTGCGGTTGTACAGCAAGTGATGAACAGTGATGGTCGCGCCGACGTTGGCCGAGGCCTCGTTGACGAACTGCACGGCGTCCGCGGTAGTGATGTGTTCAAACACTACCTTGAGCGTCGGGAAGCGCTCGACCACACGACGCATGTGCTCGTCGATGAAGATCTTCTCGCGGTCAAAGACGTCGACGTCACCGCGGGTGACTTCACCGTGAATCAGCAAGGGCATCCCGACTTCGGCCATGGCCTCTATCGCAGGGAAAATCTTGTCGATGCTGGTGACGCCAGAGTCCGAGTTGGTGGTCGCGCCGGCCGGGTACAGCTTGGCGGCGTGAACAAATCCGCTGGCCTTGGCCTCGCGAATTTCTTCGGGCTGGGTGCGGTCGGTCAGGTAGAGAACCATCAGCGGTTCGAAACGGCTACCGGCCGGACGTGCGGCCAGAATTCGCTGGCGATAGCCATCGGCTTCAGCAGCGTTGCGTACCGGAGGAACCAGGTTGGGCATGATGATGGCGCGACCAAAGGTGCGCGCGACATCCGCGACGGTATTGGTCAACACGGCACCATCGCGAAGATGAATATGCCAGTCGTCGGGACGCAGCAGGGTCAGGCGGTCGGACATGAGGGGATTCCAGGCGGGTCAAACTGAGGGGAATGCTACCGGAAAAGACTCTTCCAGGCACTCGCTATCAAGTTTTGCCGCAAGCTTCCGATATCCAACAGGTATGCCGTAAACAAGTCTGTGTCGGTCTTTTTGTTGTAGAAGCCAGTGGAGCCTCCCGTGCGCCAGCGTTATTTAGCCTTGCTCAGTGTGTTTGCCAGCGTTCCTGCCATGGCGCTCACTTTCCAGACGCGCCTGGAGAGCATCGAGTGGACGGTCGAAGGGGACAAGTTCGAATGTCGTCTGACTCAACCGATTACCGACTTCGGCGCTGGTGGATTCGTCCGCCGTGCTGGAGAACAGGCGACTTTTCGTCTGACGGCCTTCAACGCCATGATTGGCGGCGGTTCGGCGACCTTGCTGGCTGCCGCCGCGCCCTGGCAGCCGGGCCGTGGCGATATCAACCTGGGGTCTGTGCGCATCGGGAGTGGCAACGTTCTGTTTGACACTTCGCAGGTACAGGCCGGGCGTTTGATCAGCGGCTTGCTGGACGGCCGAAGCCCGGTGATCCGGCATTCATCAGGCGATGGCCGGGTATCGGAAGTGCGACTGCTGCCGGTCAGGTTCAGCCAGGCGTTCAATGAATACCAGAGCTGTGTGGCCAAGCTGCTGCCGAAGAATTTTGAACAGATCCGGCAGTCCCAGATAGGTTTTTCCGGCGAAGGCCTGGACCTGGACGCGCGAGCCAAGGCCCAGTTGCAGGTGATGCTGGAGTTCATGAAGGCTGATCCGACGGTCAATCACATCGAACTGGACGGTCACTCCGACAACAGTGGCAATCGCCTCACCAACCGTGACCTCTCGCGACGTCGTGCCCTGGCGGTCATGGAGTTCTTCAAGGCCAATGGCGTTCAGGAATCGCAGATCACGATGCGCTTTCATGGCGAACGTTATCCTGTGGCCCCTAACAACAGTGCCGCTAACCGCGCGAAGAATCGCCGGGTTGCCGTGCGCCTCGAAAGGGTGGTGCCCACGGAGAAGGCCACGCCGCAAGTCGCTCCCCAAATCACTGCACCCGGCAGTACGTCTGCAACATCCTGACTTGCCGGTCATCGTCGCGCTCTCGACAGAATCTGTCGCTTCGTCGTCATAAGCTGTCGCGCCTCTGTAAATTATTGCGCATGACCGGTAGACTCGACGGCTTTCCGTAGAACCCCGTGGAGTGATGGCATGGCGGACGTAAACAAGGTCGTTCTGGCGTATTCCGGCGGCCTGGACACTTCGGTGATCCTCAAGTGGCTGCAGGATACTTATAACTGTGAAGTGGTGACGTTCACCGCTGACCTGGGTCAGGGCGAAGAGGTCGAACCTGCACGCGCCAAGGCTCAGGCCATGGGCGTCAAAGAGATCTACATCGACGATTTACGCGAAGAGTTCGTGCGTGATTTCGTTTTCCCGATGTTCCGCGCCAACACCGTTTACGAAGGCGAGTACCTGTTGGGTACTTCCATCGCTCGTCCGTTGATTGCCAAACGCCTGATCGAAATCGCCAACGAAACCGGCGCTGACGCTATCTCCCATGGTGCTACCGGCAAGGGTAACGACCAGGTTCGTTTCGAACTGGGCGCTTACGCCTTGAAACCAGGTGTGAAAGTGATTGCCCCTTGGCGTGAGTGGGACCTGCTGTCCCGCGAGAAGCTGATGGATTATGCCGAGAAGCACAATATTCCGATCGAGCGTCACGGCAAGAAGAAATCCCCGTACTCGATGGACGCCAACCTGCTGCACATCTCCTATGAAGGCGGCGTGCTGGAAGACACCTGGACCGAGCACGAAGAAGACATGTGGAAGTGGACCGTCTCCCCGGAGAAGGCTCCTGACAAGGCTCAGTATCTGGAACTGACCTACCGCAATGGCGACATCGTTGCACTGGACGGCGTCGAGATGACCCCGGCCACCGTTCTGGCAACCCTGAACAAAATCGGTGGCGAGCACGGTATCGGCCGTCTGGATATCGTGGAAAACCGTTACGTGGGCATGAAGTCCCGTGGCTGCTACGAAACCCCGGGCGGCACCATCATGCTGCGCGCTCACCGTGCGATCGAATCGATCACGCTGGACCGTGAAGTGGCTCACCTCAAAGACGAGCTGATGCCAAAGTACGCGAGCCTGATCTACACCGGTTACTGGTGGAGCCCGGAGCGCCTGATGCTGCAACAGATGATCGATGCCTCCCAGGCACACGTGAACGGTGTTGTGCGTCTGAAGCTGTACAAAGGTAATGTGATCGTTACAGGTCGCAAGTCCGACGAATCGTTGTTCGATGCCAACATTGCGACCTTCGAAGAAGACGGCGGTGCCTACAACCAGGCGGACGCGGCGGGCTTTATCAAGCTCAATGCGTTGCGCATGCGCATTGCCGCGAACAAAGGCCGGAAGCTTTTCTGAGCCCTTTGAGCGTTCACCCCGCGCAGTGATGTGTGGCCTTGTCATCGACAAGGCCACACAGTCGAAAAAAGAAATGTTCCATTTGAATGCGCTGCGTTTTCTCGTGCGCTTTCCAATTCCTTCCCGTTTTATCTCTCTGGTTGTGTCTCAAGGCTATTGGTTGCCATGAGCCAAGGGACAGTTTTGTTCCATGATCGTCAGGTCATTTGAGCTCAAATTGAAAGAAGCGCAGAACGTGCTGCTTTTTTTTACGTGCTTGAAATTATCGAGCGCACTCGCTTTCAGCAAAACCTCCGAATCCGCACACGTGATGAATACGATTGCACGGGCTGGTTTTCCCGGTTCGTCCTGAATGTTCTCCACTGAAGCGTTGATGACAGCTTTTTTACTGACCCCCCGCACGTCGACGATATAGAGATCCTTGAGACGCTTGGGAAAACGAATGTAATGCTCCATCGGTTGGGGTATGTGCAAACCTGCCTCGCTTGGCGCTTTGGCTTCGCGCGTCTGCGAGCGCTCGTTGCCCATGACTTTCAGGAAATGTTTGCTCTTTTCAAAGTCGGCAGGCGCATAGAGTGAGCGGTAGTTGAAATTTAGCGTGGCGAAGAAAAGCAGCAGTAAATAAAAAGGGAAACTGATTAGAAACCAGACATAAATCTCTCGTTCCGAATCGTCGAGAAAGGGCAGAGAGATAGCCGCTGATGTTTCAGACAGTGTTGCGAATATGGCGATAACTGTCATGGGGTTGGTTATTCGCTGTTTGAGTTTGTCCATAATTTTTTCTCATTTGTTTTATCTTTTTCTCGATGGGTTAATGGTTTTTTAGAACGGTGCAGTGAATCAACTGGCGCTTTGATTTTAGAATGGATTAGTTTTTTTATAGTAGTTGGGTGGTGTCGAATGGGGTGATTTGCGGGGTGCGGTAATTTTAGTATGAGATATGATTATCCAGGAACTCCGGCTTCTTTATCGTAATCTATTGTGAGGTCAATATTGCATTGGCAGCTCACGTTTTTGTTAGCATGTTTGTTGTTGTGAATAGATACAAAAACTATAAAAAAACGAAATATTAGGAGACTATTTATACTTCAGAGGGGCTGTTCAGAAGGTTTTTTTGTAGGATAAATCTTTAAAATTTGTAGGAAGCGTCTCTCGGTGCAGGCGAGCGGGGGGCATGCCATGCCATGGGCGAAACGACTAGGCTATTGTGCTGGTTCTAAAAATTCGAACAGCGAAATTGGACTTGCCCATGAATAAAGTGCTGATCGTGGATGATCACCCCGTCATTCGTCTTGCGGTACGTATGCTGATGGAGCGTCATGGCTACGAGGTCGTTGCCGAAACCGATAATGGCGTGGATGCATTGCAGCTGGCTCGTGACCATATGCCGGATATTGTCATTCTGGATATCCATATACCAAAGTTGGACGGACTTGAAGTTATTGCGCGCCTGGTATCGACAGCAATGCCGATTAAAGTCCTGATTTTAACGTCGCAGGCTCCGGGGCATTTTTCAATGCGTTGCATGCAGTCTGGCGCCGCAGGATATGTTTGCAAACAGCAGGATCTTACTGAGCTGCTTAGTGCAATAAAGGCCGTATTGTCAGGTTACAGCTACTTTCCAAACCAGGCCTTGCACACCGTGCGTTCCAGTTTGGGAAATGCCAGTGAAGCGGACATGGTGGATCGCTTGTCCGGACGAGAAATGATGGTATTGCAACAGTTGGCTCGAGGTAAAACCAACAAGGAGATTGCCGATGGAATGTTTCTCAGCAATAAAACGGTCAGCACGTACAAGACCCGGCTGCTATTGAAGCTTAATGCTCGCTCACTGGTTGACCTGATCGAGCTGGCACAACGCAATGGTCTGGTGTGATTGAGCTCGCGTTCATCAAGGTTTCGCACCTGTTAAAAAGCCTCCGTTTCGGGAGGCTTTTAGGTGTCATAGGTCAAAATCGTAGTCGGCCAATTGCTTCTGCAGTCGGCGCTCCTCCAGCATATTGTCGATGGTACGGCGCTTGCTGAGGTTGGTCTTTGCCACTTCCACTACCGGTTCAGCGTCTTCGGCTTCAACGGCTGTGAAGTCTTCTTCTACGTCCAATTGCTCTTTGCCAGTGCTCATAGGTTAACTCCAGGCTAAGACTGCCGTTGGCGCCTCTTATAGCGATAATCTCCCTGCGGGTAAAAAAGATTTTTTCAATCGATGTATCAATAAAACCAATAGCGGCTCAATCGTCCGAAGTCTTGTGCTTGTATTCGCACAAATCTTCGATGCGACAGCTCCCGCAGCGAGGCTTGCGGGCCAGGCAGACATAGCGGCCATGGAGGATCAGCCAATGGTGAGAATCGAGCAAATATTGCTTCGGCACGAACTTCATCAGTTTGTTTTCCACCTCGACCACATTCTTGCCTGGCGCAATGCCGGTGCGGTTGCTGACCCGGAAAATATGAGTGTCTACGGCCATGGTCAGCTGACGGAACGCGGTATTGAGCACGACATTCGCCGTCTTGCGACCCACCCCTGGTAGCGCTTCCAACTCCTCGCGAGTCTGCGGCACTTCGCCGCCGTGACGTTCCACGAGCAAGCGACAGGTCTCGATCACATTTTTCGCTTTGCTGTTGAACAGGCCGATGGTCTTGATGTACTCCGACAGCCCCTCGACACCCAACGCATGAATGGCTGCTGGGGTATTCGCCACCGGGTAGAGTTTGGCGGTGGCCTTGTTGACGCCCACGTCGGTTGACTGCGCCGAGAGAATCACTGCGATCAGCAGTTCGAACGGCGAGGAGTAGGCCAGTTCAGTTTTCGGTTCCGGGTTGTCTTCGTGAAGCCTGCGAAAAATTTCCAGCCGTTTTGCTGCATTCATGGACAGTACGTTTCCCCGAAGGAGGTCAGTGTAATGAGGTCGGTCGGGCCCAAGCCTGCCAGGCGGCGATCAGCAATCCGAGCAGGATAAAGCCGCCGGGTGCCAGGGTGGCCAGCCGCAACCCGCTCGTGCCGAGTAGTTCACGCAGCAGTCCGAGGCCGACCATCAATGCGCCGAACAGGACGCACAACCGAAGGCGATCACGCCAGGCACTTTGGAAAAAACCGGAGTGGTCCAGAATGACGCACTGCAGAGCTATCAATCCGGAGTAGATTCCGAGGTGTTGGTGCCATTGCAGTGACCAGGCCCGTGCGGCAAATTCCGCGCAACCGGTCAGCGTCGCCGCCAGTAATACCCCCGTCATCAAATGGGTCGCAGGCATCAAGCGGGATCTCACGGCATTCATGCTCAGGCCGAAGGCCAGGGTCACCACCATAAACATCAGCCACACGCCCAGAGCAGTCATCCACGAGCCCGTAGCACCGATCAATGGCGCGAGCATCAGCGAGTTCCGCAGTGACGATGTCTTACTCATGGCTGTTAACCCCGATCAACGCTTGTCGATGTTCATCGAAATAGCGCAACGCATCATGGATCGCATTGATCGCAGCGCGGGAGGTGATGGTCGCCCCCGCTATCTGATCGAATTGCCCCTGATCCTTTTTCAGCGCCCAGCCATTGTTGCCGGTTTCAGCCAGAGACAGGCCGGAAAACACCTGAAGCCAACCATTCGGCCATTCGGCGATTCGCGCACCCAGCCCGGAGGTTTCGGATTGCTTGAGCGTTTTGACGCCCAGCAACATGCCATTGACGTCGATGGCGATCAGCAGCTCGAGAGTGCCTGCGTAACCGGTAGTCTGGCTGCGCAGCAATACGGCGCTCGGTTGACCGGCTTTGGTCGCGCGATAGCCAGCCAGCAGCGTGCTGTTGGCCAATGTGCGGTCGGTGAGTGTGAGCGGCAGTTCCAGCGGTTGATTGTCGTAGCTGTCAGGCGAAAGCATATCCAGCAGGTTGCGACTGTCGATCAGGCGTTGTTGCGCGGCGATCCCCGGGGCGCTGACATGCTGCGCGAAGTACGTCGCAGCCATGCCCAGACCTGCAATCAACACCAGGATCACACCACTCGTTGCACGGTTCACGGCGTAATCCTTTCCTGTCTCGATGTGACCAGTCGCTCCAGCGCCGGTACGCAGAGGTTCATCAATAGGACGGCAAACGCCACACCATCGGGATAACCGCCCCATGTGCGGATCAGGTACGTCAACAGTCCCACACCCGCACCGAACATCAAGCGGGCGCCGGGGCTTTTGGGGCCGGACACCGGCTCGGTGGCAATGAAGAAAGCGCCCAGCATGGTCGCGCCGGTGAGCAGGTGAAACAGCGGAGACCCATTGGAGTCGGAGCCGGAGCCGTTCCAGCACACCAGGCTGATGACGAACAGGCTCGCCAGCATGCCGACAGGCGCATGCCAGCTGAACACCCGCCGTTGCAGCAGAAAAACGCCACCCGCGAGGAACGCCAGGTTGACCCATTCCACGCCACGTCCGCCAAAGTGACCGAACGCAGGGTTGCCCGCGAACAGTTCGTCCATGGTCAGGCTTTTGTTGATGCGCAGGCTGTCCAGTGCGGTGGCTTGAACCCAGGCATCCGGTGACGGGCCGGTGCTGAAGCCGAAGACCTGCTGCAAACCGCCCATCAGGTCCATACCGTGGGACGATGGCCAATGGGTCATCGGTTGAGGAAAGCTCACCATCACCAAGGCGAAACCGAGCATGGCCGGGTTAAACGGATTGCTACCGACTCCGCCGTACAGGTGCTTGCCGAGCACCATCGAAAAGCTCGCGGCACTGACGGTCAACCACCAAGGGCAATAAGGCGGCAACGCCAACGCCAGTAATGTCGCGGTGACCAGCGCGCTACCGTCCCACACGTACGCCGAAATCGGGCGCTTGCGCAGTTGCAGCATCACCGCTTCAACGGCCAGCGCGGAGACAGCGGCGAGAATGAGATTGATCAATACACCCCAGCCATACAGCCAAAACATCGTCAGCATGCCTGGCACGGTCGCCAGCAACACCAGCTTCATGACCTGCTGCAGACGCTCGTCGACCGATTCAAGGGGTGGCATAACTGTCCACCAGGCGCTCGGCTTCGTTCAGCGCACGTTCCAATGCCTCGATCTGCTCCGGCGGCAATTCGCTGGATTGCGCCTTCTTTAGCTCGGCGCGACGCATGGCCAACTGGATTTTTGCCCGATTCAGCTCAGCATTTTTCGCCGGGGGAGCCGGCGTCGGCAGGGCCGCTGCACCGTCTTCCAGTGTTGCCAATGCCTGTTCGGCCGCCTCGAATTGCTGCTGCAGGATGATCAACTGCGACTGCTGGTCGAAGGTGGGAGGGTGCCCAAACGCCTTGAGTGATTTATTCAACTGCGCGCGGCTCATGGCCAGATCGATCTTGGCTTTTTTCAGAGCCGCGTCGGCGTTGGCAGCCTTTTGTGCCCGAACGCGTTCCAGTGCGGCCTGCACCGGATCGAGCGTCGAGGCGCTGGGCTGTGGCGCGGTTCGATGCGCACGGGCCTGACGCTCGGCCAGTTTCTGTTCTTCTTCACGATGCAAACGGGCATTGCGCTGCTCGAAGCGACGCCGTGCGTGATTGCGTTTAACCGCTCGCGAGCGTTGTTCTTCAAGGCTGACGGCCAGCCCGCCGACAATCGGTACAACCGTCGCCAGCGGCAGCGGGCGCATTTCGATGCAATCCACCGGGCAAGGTGCTACGCACAGATCGCAACCGGTGCATTCGTCGATGATGACCGTGTGCATCAGTTTCGCCGCGCCGACGATCGCATCCACCGGGCAGGCCTGAATGCACTTGGTGCAACCGATGCACTCGGCTTCCCGAATATAAGCAATTTGCGCCGGCGCTGAACCGCGGCTGGTATCCAGTTCCAGCACCGGTACTTTCAACAGGTTGGCCAGGGCCGCGATGGTTTCACTGCCGCCGGGAGGGCATTTGTTGATCGACTCTCCGCCGGCAATGCCTTCGGCGTAGGGTTTGCATCCGGGATGACCGCATTTACCGCATTGGGTCTGCGGCAAGAGGGCGTCGATGCGTTGAATCAGACTCATGTTTTGATCAGTCCGGTAAATCCGAGAAAAGCCACTGCAATCAGGCCGGCGCTGATCAGATCGATCGGCAGACCCCGAAAGGGCAGGGGGACATCGTTATCGAGCGTGCGTTGGCGCAAATCGCTGAACAGGCTCAGCACCAGCCAGAGCCCCAACCCGGCACCCAGGCTCAGCGCCGTAGCGTGGAAAAAGCCCTTGTCGTCCTGAGCGTTGATCAGCATTAACCCCAAGAGTCCGGCGTTGCCTAGCACCAGTGGCCAAAGTCCCTGGAAGGAAAGCTGTGGCAGCCGTCGCGTCAACAACGTCAGCAGCGGAGTTATCAACAGGACGTTTAGCGACAGGAACACGAACAGACTCAACGATGCCAGCTCCAACGGCACCAACACCCCCTGATAGAGCGTATAGCCGAGCACGCCGACCACCAGCATCAGGCTGGTCGTTGCGATGCCCAGTGCATGGACCTGTTGGCGCTGGGCGCCGAGCAGTGGATCGACGCCCAACGGCCAGTGCAACACGAAGTTGTTGATCAGGGCAGCGCTGATGAGTGTCAGAAGCGTCTCGGTCATGATCGTTTGCCTGAAGCGTTTTTATGCGCTGCGCAATAGCTCCAACAATAGTATGGGCCAGACATGAAAATCCCACAGGCGCGCCGGGCACGACTGTGGGATAGGGTTGTAGCGCAAACTTACTTGATGCGCTGACCTGGCTTGGCGCCGCTGTCCGGGCTGAGCAGGTAAATTTCTTCACCGCCAGGACCGGCGGCCATCACCATGCCCTCAGAGATGCCGAACTTCATTTTGCGCGGCTTGAGGTTGGCGATCATCATGGTCAGGCGACCGTCGAGCTTGGACGGGTCCGGGTAAGCACTCTTGATCCCGGAGAACACGTTACGTTGCTCCCCACCGATGTCCAGGGTCAGGCGCAGCAGCTTGTCGGCACCTTCCACGTGTTCGGCTTTTACGATCAGGGCAACACGCAGGTCGACTGCGGCAAAGGCATCGAAATCGATTTCCGGCGACAGCGGATCCTTGGCCAGTTCGCCATCGGCAACGGGTGCAGCGTTGCCGGTGTCGGTCTGGCTGGCCGTCAGGTCTTCTTTCGAAGCGTCGGACATGGCTTGCACCTTGACCGGATCGATTCGGGTCATCAGCGGCTTGAACTCGTTCAGCTGATGGTTGCCGAGCAAGGTCGCGTGGTCGTTCCAGGTCAGCGGCGCGACGTTCAGGAACGCCTCGGCGTCAGCGGCCAGCAGTGGCAGCACAGGCTTGAGGAAAATCACCAACTGGCGGAACAGGTTGATGCCGGTGGCGCAGATGGCCTGGACTTCTTCCTGCTTGCCTTCCTGTTTGTTCAGCGACCACGGAGCCTTGTCGGCGATCCAGGCGTTGGCGCGGTCGGCCAGGCCCATGATTTCGCGCATGGCCCGGGCAAAGTCGCGGGCTTCATAGGCGTCGGCAATGCTTGGCGCTGCGGCCAGGAACGCATCGGTCAGCTCGGGCGCGGCGTTGGTGTCGACCAGCACACCGGCATTGCCTTTATTGATGAAACCGGCACAACGGCTGGCGATGTTGACGACTTTACCGACCAGGTCGGAGTTGACCTTCTGCACGAAGTCTTCGAGGTTCAGGTCCAGGTCGTCGACGCCACGGCCCAGCTTGGCCGCGTAGTAGTAGCGCAGGTATTCCGGCGACAGGTGATCCAGGTAGGTCCGGGCCTTGATGAAGGTGCCTCGGGACTTGGACATTTTCTGACCATTGACCGTCAGGTAGCCGTGCACGTTGATGCCGGTCGGCTTGCGCAAACCCGCGCCTTCGAGCATGGCTGGCCAGAACAGGGCGTGGAAGTTGACGATGTCCTTGCCGATGAAGTGATACAGCTCGGCGGTAGAGTCCTTGGCCCAGAACGCGTCGAAATCCAGGTCCGGGCGACGGGCGCAAAGATTCTTGAAGCTCGCCATGTAGCCAATCGGCGCGTCCAGCCAGACGTAGAAATATTTGCCGGGCTCGTCCGGAATCTCGAAGCCAAAGTACGGCGCATCGCGGGAGATGTCCCACTGTTGAAGGCCGGCATCCAGCCATTCGGCGATCTTGTTGGCAACGGCGTCTTGCAGGGTGCCACTGCGGGTCCAGGCTTGCAGCATTTCCTGGAAGTCCGGCAGCTTGAAGAAGAAGTGCTGGGAATCCTTCAGCACCGGAGTGGCGCCGGAGATCGCCGACTTCGGATCTTTCAGGTCGGTGGGGGCGTAGGTCGCACCACATTTTTCGCAGTTGTCGCCGTACTGGTCTTGCGTGCCGCATTTAGGGCAGGTGCCCTTGATGAAGCGGTCGGCCAGGAACATTTTCTTTTCCGGATCGAAGTACTGGGTGATCGAGCGCTGGGCGATGTGACCGGCGTCACGCAGCTTCAGGTAGATCTGACTCGACAGCTCACGGTTTTCTTCGGCGTGAGTGGAGTGGAAATTATCGAAGTCCACCAGGAACTCGGCAAAGTCGGCGCTGTGTTCAGCCTGGACGTTGGCGATCAGTTGTTCCGGGGTGATGCCTTCCTTTTCCGCGCGCAGCATGATGGCCGAACCGTGGGCGTCGTCGGCGCAGACATAGATGCATTGGTTGCCGCGGTGCTTCTGGAAGCGCACCCACATATCGGTCTGGATATATTCCAGCATGTGGCCAAGATGGATCGAACCATTGGCATAGGGCAGGGCGCTGGTGACGAGGATCTTGCGTGGCTCGGACATGGGGCTCGGCTACTTGATGAAACGGAGGTCGGCCACTATAAAGCGCCGGCGCATATTTTTCACCCCGTGTGCCTGTATCCAAATGCCCTGACCGAAAAAATTGTTGTTTCGGATGAGTGCGGTGCAGGGGTCTTTTTTGTGGCGAGGGGATTTATCCCCGTTGGGTGGCGAAGCCGGCCCATGAATCAGCCATTACGGTACGTCTAATAAACTGAGTGCGCTGGATTGACGACTGCTGCGCAGTCGAACGGGGATAAATCCCCTCGCCACACGCAAGCTCCCTCGCCACAGGAGCATGTCCACTGCAAATGATTGTCTGGCATGCCGTCCATTGCTCAGAACAGGTACGATACCCGCCTGATTTTCCAGTCTTGCTATCGGAGTTGCCCATGAGCGCCGTCAATCGCGCAGCGGTGGAAGCCGTCCTTCGCCAATACACCGACCCTTATTTGAACCAGGACCCGGTCAGCGCCGGGTGCGTGCGCAGCATCGACGTCCAGGGTGATCGTGTCAGCGTCCAGCTGGAACTGGGCTACGCCGCCGGTCTGTTCAAAAGTGGCTGGGCACAGATGCTGCAAATGGCCATCGAAGGCCTGGAGGGCGTGACAAGCGCCAGTGTCGACATCACCAGTGTCATCGCTGCGCACAAGGCTCAGGCACAGATCCCGGGCCTGGCCAACGTCAAGAACGTCGTGGCCGTGGCTTCCGGCAAGGGCGGCGTGGGGAAATCCACCACCGCTGCAAACCTGGCCCTGGCCCTGGCCCGCGAAGGCGCCAAGGTCGGGATTCTCGACGCGGACATCTATGGTCCGAGCCAAGGCATCATGTTTGGCATCCCTGAAGGCACCCGACCAAAGGTCAAGGACCAGAAGTGGTTTGTGCCGATCGAATCCCATGGTGTCGAAGTGATGTCCATGGCGTTCCTGACTGACGACAACACTCCGATGGTCTGGCGCGGCCCGATGGTCTCCGGTGCGCTGTTGCAACTGGTCACCCAGACCGCATGGGGCGACCTGGATTATCTGGTCATCGACATGCCGCCAGGCACCGGTGATATCCAGCTGACCCTCGCGCAGAAGGTCCCGGTGGCCGGTGCCGTCATCGTCACTACACCGCAAGACCTGGCGCTGCTCGACGCACGCAAAGGCGTCGAGATGTTCCGCAAGGTCAACATTCCGGTGCTGGGTGTCGTGGAAAACATGGCCGTGCACATCTGCTCCAATTGCGGGCATGCCGAGCATCTGTTCGGCGAGGGCGGCGGTGTGAAACTGGCCAGCCAGTACGGCGTCGAGTTGCTGGCGTCGTTGCCACTGGCGATGGCGATCCGCGAACAGGCCGATGGCGGCAAACCGACGGTGATCGCCGAGCCGGACAGCCCTATCGCAATGGTTTACCAGGAGCTCGCTCGCCATGTCGGCGCGCGGATCGTGTTGCAGGAAGCGGTATCGCCGGCGATGCCGAACATCACCATCAGCGACGATTGATGACCTGAAACACAATTAACTGTGGGAGCTACCTGTGGCGAGGGGATTCATCCCCGTTGGGCGGCGCAGCCGCCCCAAAAAACTGGGGCCTGCTTCGCAGTCCAACGGGGATGAATCCCCTCGCCACAGGTAGCTCCCACATTGATCTGAGAGGGCTTTAGATACGCAGCCCGCCATCCATCTCCAGAATCCGACCGGTGTAGTAGTCGTTCTCGAAGATGTAAGCAGCCGAATGGGCGATCTCTTCCGGCTTGCCCATGCGCTTCAACGGAATCCCCGCCGTCATCTTCTCCAAGGCCTCAGGCTTCATGCCCAAGGTCATTTCGGTTTCGATAAAGCCCGGCGCAATCCCCGCCACACGAATGCCGTAGCGTGCCAGTTCCTTGGCCCAGGTCACGGTCGCCGCCGCGACACCGGCCTTGGCGGCGGAATAGTTGGTCTGACCGACATTGCCTGCGCGGGAGATCGACGAAATATTGATGATCGCACCGCTGTTTTTGAGCTCGACCATTTTGGCCGCCACTTCGCGGGTGCACAGGAACACGCCGGTCAGGTTGACGTCGATCACGGCCTGCCATTGGGCCAGGGTCATCTTGGTCATTTCGCCGTCTTTCACCTTGATCAACAACCCATCACGCAGGATCCCGGCGTTGTTGATCAGGCCATGGATTGCGCCAAAGTCTTCAGCCACCTGAGCGACCATGTGCGTAACCTGCTCTTCGTTGGCCACATTGCACAGGTAGGCGCGGGCTTCAACGCCCTTGGCCTTGCACGCGGCGACGGCGTCATCGAGCTTTTCCTGGTTCAGGTCCACCAGCGCGAGTTTCGCGCCTTTGCCGGCGAAATACTCGGCCATGGAGCGGCCTAAACCCTGGCAACCGCCCGTGATAATGATTACTTTGTCAGTGAGTTGCATTCGCATGCCCCGGTAGTAGATCGCAGTGGTCTTATTTTTAGAGGGCCTCTCGATCTGCACCTGATAACACCCGGCTGCACATGAGAACTGCCCCGATGACGCGCTGGAACTATCACCAGGCGCCTGTCCGTTTTTTCGACGGATTCTATATAAGGAGTCATAAATTGAGCGTTGAAGCGGCCAAGAATGCCCGAGAATTGCTTCTCAAGGAATACCGTGGAGTCTTGTCGACCCACTCCAAGGCCATGCCAGGTTTTCCTTTCGGATCTGTCGTTCCGTACTGCCTGGATGAGCAAGGCCGGCCGCTGATCCTGATCAGTCGAATTGCCCAGCACACGCATAACCTGCAAAAAGACCCGAAATGTTCCTTGTTCGTGGGCGAGCGCGGAGCCGAAGACGTGCAAGCCGTTGGTCGACTGACCTACCTGGCCGAAGCCGAGAAGCTTGAGGACGCGACCGTGATAGAGGCGGCAGCCGAGCGCTACTACCGCTATTTCCCGGACTCCCGGAACTATCACAAGGCTCACGATTTCGATTTCTGGGTGCTCAAACCCGTACGCCATCGCTACATCGGCGGTTTCGGCGCGATTCACTGGGTTGATCATCTGACCCTGGCGAACCCGTTCGCCGGCAAGGCTGAAGTCAGCATGGTCGAGCACATGAACGCCGATCACACCAAGGCCATTGCTCACTATGTAGAACTGGCGGGCTTGCCCAAGACCGAGCCGGCGCTGTTGGCCGGTATCGATACTGAAGGCATGCACTTGCGCATCGGTCAGACGCTCTACTGGCTGCCGTTCCAAGCCCCATGTAATACGCCGACACAAGTGCGCGAAGCCTTGGTTTTTCTGGCTCACGCCGATCATTGGCCAAAAAATGAAGTGGCCGACGCTTGAATTCACAGAACGGCGACGTCATCTAAGGGAAACTGGCAAGGCATTCTTGCGTTGAGGAACCATTTGATGCGCCCTTTTTTATTGCTCTTTGTACTGTTTCCGGTGTTGGAGCTGTTCGTATTCGTCAAGGTCAGCGGTGCGATCGGGTTTTTCCCGGCCCTCCTGCTGGTCATTCTCGGCTCGATGCTCGGTGTATTCGTGCTGCGTATCGCCGGTCTGGCCACTGCGCTGCGCGCTCGTGAAAGCCTGAACCGTGGCGAGCTGCCGGCCCAGACCATGCTTGAAGGGCTGATGCTGGCATTGGCCGGTGGCCTGTTGATCCTGCCGGGTTTCGTCACCGACGTGCTGGGTCTGATCATGCTGCTGCCGATCTCCCGTCGGCTGTTGGCCGATAAAATGCGCCAGCGCGCCGAAGAGCAGGCCATCCGGCAGCGTGCGTTCGCCGATGACCTGCAATCCCGTGGCGGTCCGGCCCCCCGCGAGCCTCTGGGCCGCGAGCCGAACGTGATTGAAGGCGAGTTCGAACACCGCGATCCCAAGTAACCGCTTCACTGCACGGCACCTTCGGGTGCCGTGTTCGTTTTCGGGGTATCAAGGTAAAAAATTTTCGATCCCCGCTCTTGTAATAAGCTTATGCGCCCTTATGTAACGGTCACCGCAAGGTTTCTGGCATTCACGCCAGACAGACTTCCGCGTCTCGCTTGTCGAGCCGCACCCGGCACCGCCGGATTTGTTAAACCCGCCGGGACTACACCGGCCGATGAAAACCACAATTAGGAGAGATCGACAATGAAGCTTCGTCCTCTGCATGACCGCGTCGTCATCCGTCGCAGCGAAGAAGAAAAGAAAACCGCTGGCGGTATCGTCCTGCCAGGTTCGGCTGCTGAAAAAGCCAACAGCGGCGAGATCCTCGCTGTCGGTACCGGCCGCGTGCTGGAAAACGGTGAAGTGCGCGCACTGGCCGTTAAAGTGGGTGACAAGGTTGTGTTCGGTCCGTACTCCGGCAGCAACACTGTGAAAGTCGACGGCGAAGACCTGCTGGTAATGGCTGAGAACGAGATTCTCGCTGTTATCGAAGGCTGATTCCCCGCTCATTTTCCCGCTACTACAAAGTATTTAAGGAATATCGATCATGGCTGCTAAAGAAGTTAAATTCGGCGATTCCGCCCGCAAGAAAATGCTCGCCGGTGTCAACGTCCTGGCTGACGCAGTAAAAGCGACCCTGGGCCCTAAAGGCCGTAACGTGATCATCGAGAAGAGCTTCGGCGCTCCGACCATCACCAAGGACGGCGTTTCCGTTGCCAAAGAAATCGAGCTGAAAGATCGCTTCGAAAACATGGGCGCGCAGCTGGTCAAAGACGTTGCCTCCCGTGCCAACGATGACGCAGGCGACGGCACCACCACCGCTACCGTTCTGGCTCAGTCGATCGTCAACGAAGGCCTGAAAGCCGTCGCTGCCGGCATGAACCCGATGGACCTGAAACGCGGCATCGACAAAGCGACCATCGCTATCGTCAAAGAGCTCAAAGCCCTGTCCAAGCCTTGCGCTGACACCAAGGCAATCGCTCAGGTCGGCACCATCTCGGCCAACTCCGACAGC
This sequence comes from Pseudomonas sp. p50(2008), assembly GCF_015351605.1. NCBI lineage: Bacteria > Pseudomonadati > Pseudomonadota > Gammaproteobacteria > Pseudomonadales > Pseudomonadaceae > Pseudomonas > Pseudomonas sp. p50(2008). Next base: position 108,801 of record NZ_JACMYF010000007.1, on the reverse strand, counting down.
TCCATCGGCGACATCATTGCCGAAGCCATGGAAAAAGTCGGTAAAGAAGGCGTGATCACCGTTGAAGAAGGCTCGGGCCTGGAAAACGAACTGTCGGTTGTTGAAGGCATGCAGTTCGACCGTGGCTACCTGTCCCCGTACTTCGTCAACAAGCCAGAGACCATGACTGCCGAGCTCGACGGTCCGCTGATCCTGCTGGTCGACAAAAAGATCTCGAACATCCGCGAAATGTTGCCAGTACTGGAAGCCGTTGCAAAAGCCGGCCGTCCACTGCTGATCGTGGCTGAAGACGTTGAAGGCGAAGCCCTGGCGACTCTGGTTGTGAACAACATGCGTGGCATCGTTAAAGTCGCAGCCGTCAAGGCTCCAGGCTTCGGCGACCGTCGCAAGGCAATGCTGCAGGACATCGCTGTCCTGACTGGCGGTACCGTTATCTCCGAAGAGATCGGTCTGAGCCTGGAAAGCACTACCCTGGAACACCTGGGTAATGCCAAGCGCGTCATCCTGTCGAAAGAAAACACCACCGTGATCGACGGTGCCGGCGTTGAGGCTGACATCCAGGCTCGCGTTCTGCAGATCCGTCAGCAAGTGGCTGATACTTCTTCCGACTACGACCGTGAAAAACTGCAAGAGCGTCTGGCCAAGCTGTCCGGCGGCGTTGCAGTGATCAAGGTTGGCGCTGGTTCCGAAGTTGAAATGAAAGAGAAGAAAGCCCGCGTTGAAGACGCCCTGCACGCTACCCGTGCAGCCGTTGAAGAAGGCGTGGTACCTGGCGGTGGCGTGGCACTGGTTCGCGCTCTGCAGGCAATCTCCGAACTGAAAGGCGACAACGCTGATCAGGACGTTGGTATTCAATTGCTGCGTCGCGCTGTTGAAGCGCCACTGCGCCAGATCGTTGCCAACTCCGGCGACGAGCCAAGCGTAGTTGTCGACAAGGTCAAGCAGGGTTCGGGTAACTACGGTTACAACGCTGCTACCGGCGAATACGGCGACATGATCGAAATGGGTATCCTGGACCCGGCTAAAGTGACTCGTTCGGCTCTTCAGGCAGCGGCTTCCATCGCCAGCCTGATGATCACCACCGAAGCCATGATCGCCGAGATCAAGGAAGACGGCCCAGCTGGCGGCGGTATGCCAGACATGGGCGGTATGGGTGGCATGGGCGGCATGATGTAAGCCAGCCTTACCCCTGTACTAAAAACCCCGCCTGCGAAAGCAGGCGGGGTTTTTTAATGCCCTCAATCTGGTCTGCCGAGGAGACCGAGTCGCGGCCATCGCGGGCAAGCCACGCCCCCACAGGATCAGCATCACCCTGCGGGAGCGGGCTTGCCCGCGATGACGCAGGATCAGGCACTGATGGGTTGTGCTTTGGTCGCGCGTTCAGCCTTGGAGGCCGGCCGATACAGAACGTAGTAATACGCCCCCAGACAAATCAGCCAGCAAAAAATCGCCGTCCACACATTGTGCGAAAAGAAGTGCGCGCCCTGCATCATCCGGCTCACCGAGAACACCGACCCCAGCGCAAACGCAAAGACAAACGCCTTGCGCGCCAGCTTGGGTCGACGATCACGCAGCACAAAGAACAGCGCAAACAACGTGAAACCCGTCGCCGCATGGCCACCCGGCCAGCAACGTCCAGGTTTATCGGTGGCCGGGCGCGGGCTCAACAATTCGCTGTAGGTCTCATGACCACCGAATTGCTCCAGGCTCCATGGGCACTGAACCGCGGTCACCGCCTTGACCGGCGTGACAAAAGACGTCGCGAGCGCCAGCGACAGCACCAGGCATCCCAGCTCCCGCTTGAACGGTTTGAGCTTTTCCATGAAAAAAGAACCGATGAAGCCGAAGATGGCCAGCACCGAGAAAGCAATGACCACCTGTTTCGCGCGGTCGTGCAGGATGTTTTCCAGGAAGTAACTGTGTCGTCCGACGAAAGCACCGGCGGCCGGGTCATAGAACCGGTTGGCCAGGGCCATGTCCAGGTCAGTCAGTTCGAGCAGCAGCAGAACAATTGCCGCGACAGCAGGAACCCCAAGGCACACCCAGAAATTGAGAGGGCGCGAGGTGGGGCGGGCAGTGGTGGACACCATGGCAATTCCTTGTTCTGTAAAGTGTTCTGTGAAGTGTTCAGAAAGCGCAGCCGCGCGGAGTTTGAACCGGACTCTGTCGTCTACGTGTGAATCGATAGTGAAAAAGTCGTCAAGGCTCGAACAGGCTTGCATGGCCAATTTACATCTGCACACAGTCCTAGCCCTGAGCCTGACTTGGCCTTAAGCTGCGCGGGCCAAGACGGCCGTCACTGTGTACGGAGGAGTTACCCATGCGAATTCTATTGGTTGAAGACAACCGCGATATCCTGGCCAATCTGGCGGATTACCTGGGGCTCAAAGGCTACACCGTGGATTGCGCGCAAGACGGTTTGTCAGGCCTGCACCTGGCGGCCACCGAGCACTATGACCTGATCGTGCTCGACATCATGTTGCCCGGTATCGACGGCTACACCCTGTGTAAACGCTTGCGCGAAGATGCCCGCCGCGACACCCCGGTGATCATGCTCACCGCTCGCGATCAACTGGACGACCGCCTGCAGGGCTTCAAGTCCGGTGCCGATGACTACCTGATCAAGCCCTTCGCCCTGTCTGAATTGGCCGCAAGAATCGAAGCGGTGATGCGCCGTGCGCAAGGTGGCGGTCGGCGTACGTTGCAGGTCGGGGACCTGGCCTATGATCTCGATACTCTGGAAGTCACCCGCGAAGGTCGCTTGCTGAAACTCAACCCGGTCGGCCTGAAGTTGTTGGCCGTGTTGATGCAGAAAAGCCCGCACGTCCTGCGCCGGGAAATTCTCGAAGAAGCGCTGTGGGGCGATGACTGCCCGGACAGTGACAGCCTGCGAAGCCATGTCCACCAGTTGCGCCAGGTGATCGACAAACCGTTCGCCAAACCGTTGCTGCAGACCGTTCACGGTGTCGGTTATCGCTTGGCCGAGGGTCGAGATGGAGTTTAAACAGAGCCTTGCTCAACGGATCATCATTGCCTTTGCGCTGATGAGCGCGTTGGTTGCGGGCGCTTTCGCCATGGGCATTGTGGCGACGGTGCACCTGGTGGAAGAAAAACTGATCTCGGCAGGATTGGGCGGCGATCTACAGCGCCTGCTGCTGATGGACAGTGTCTCGGACTGGAGCCATCGACCGGAGCCGGACCAGCTGTTTTATTTCAGCGGTGGGCCTGGCGACTTCGACTTGCCCAAGGATTTGCGGCATCTGGAGCCTGGTTTTCACGAAGTGTTTCGCGAACAGCTGTCGTATCACGCAATGGTTGAAGTCGTCGATGGCCGACGTTACGTGCTGATGCAGGATCAAAGTGATTTCGAAGAGCGTGAACGGGTGCTGTTTGCCGTTGTGCTGGTGGGTTTTGTACTGAGTCTTGCGTTGGCAGTATTTCTGGGCTGGGTGTTGGCGCGCAGAGTCATGGCTCCTGTCGTGCGACTGGCTCGCCAGGTACGTCATCGCGATCAACTGCTGGGCCTGGCTCCGCCACTGGCACCTGACTACGCCGCCGATGAAGTGGGCGAATTGGCCGTGGCCTTCGACGCTACGCTGGGACGACTGCGCCAGGCATTGACCCGGGAGCGCCTGTTCACCAGTGACGTCAGCCATGAACTGCGCACGCCGTTGATGGTACTGGCCAGTTCCTGCGAGTTGTTGCTGGAAAACCCTGGCCTCGATCAGCGCGGTCACGCCCAGGTCGAGCGAATCGCTCGCGCCTGCGAGGAAATGCGAGAGCTGGTGCAAACCTTCCTGATGCTGGCGCGTGCGCAACGCGAAGACGCCAGCCAGACGCTTCAGCAAAACCTTGGCGAAGTGGCCGACGGGTTGCTCAATCTATGGCGCGAGCCCATAGAGGCGAAAGGTTTGAAGCTGATCTTTGAACCGGGTAACCCCGCGGACACCTGCTACAACGCCACGCTATTGCACGCGGTCATGGGTAACCTTCTGCGTAACGCACTGCACTACACCGAGTACGGATTTATCCGCTTGACCCTGACACCCACCGGTTTCCTGGTCGAAGACAGTGGTGTCGGGATTCCCGAGGAAAAGCGCGAAGCGATGTTCGAGCCTTTCGTGCGCGGGACCGAGAAACGCGGGGAAGGTTTGGGGCTGGGGCTTTCGTTGGTGCAACGTATCTGTGAAAACCAGGGATGGGTCGTCAGCTTGACGACCATGGAACCCAATGGCTGTCGTTTCGAGGTCCAACTTCGTCCCTCGGGCCTGCGCTGAAAAGTGTTCAATGGGTAGCGGCCCATGGCTACTACTCGATTCTGTAAAATTTAGAAATACTTCTCCGATTTACATGACAAATCTTTCACAAAGTAATGACCTGACACTGACAAGACCCTACCTAAGGTAGTCGTCATCAGCAGTTAGGAGATTTGATGATGGATGAGCCAATCAAACTTGATTTTTCCGAGAAGTATGACGATCAACATGCGCAACGGTATCTGCGCAAACACAAGGATGGCCTGGGCCGTCGCCTGTCTCACTGGCGTGACGAGCAAATGGCACGAAAGGCGCTTTCCCTGGTCGGAGAACCGGGGCTAGTCCTGGATTTACCCTGTGGCGCAGGACGTTTCTGGCCGTTGCTGGCGGAAAAATCCAATCGGGCAATCATCGGTGCCGACAACTCCGAGTCAATGCTCAAGATCGCTATGAGCGCGCAACCGGCCGATGTGGTGAAAAGGGTACAACCCTTGCACACATCTGCTTTCGACATCGCCTTACCTGATAACGCCGTCGACAGCATTTTCTGTATGCGCTTGCTGCACCACATTGGTGAAGCCGAGCATCGATTGGCCATTTTGCGTGAATTCGAGCGCGTCACTCGTGACAGCGTGATCATTTCACTGTGGGTGGATGGCAACTTTAAAGCCTGGAAACGCAAGCGTTCTGAAAGAACGCGTGGGCAAGAAGGTTACCAAAATAGGTTTGTGTTACCAGCTGTTACGGTCGAGAAAGAATTTGAGCAAGCGGGTTTCCGCATCCAGGAACAACTGGATTTTTTACCGCTCTATGCCATGTGGCGAGTTTACGTATTACGCAAGAGGTAACAGGATGGCAGTGCAATGTGCACCAGAAACGGAGGTCGCGTCCGGCGATCGGTTCGACTATTTCTGGAATCAGCGCGGTGAATGGGTAGAAGAACCTAACGTGCGTCGCGGTGGTGAAAGCGGCGTTCAGCGCGTCCGGGGCAGCGATGGTCAACTGCTGTACGCCAAGCGTCAGACCGGGCATATCTACCGCAGCTGGCTGCACCCGTTCGGACGGCCGACCGTCTTGCGCGAACTGGATGCGCTGACCGGTTTGCGCAAGATCGGCGTACGCGTTCCAGAAGTCGTTTTCTGCGGTGCTCAACGCGATCCTGTGCACAAGTGGCGCGCCTTGCTGGTGACGAAGTCGCTGGACGGCTTTGAGGAAATCGAACATTGGTACGCCGGCGGTGGTCGCGAGCGTTCAGGTGAGGCGGTACACGACCGGGTGCTGAAAGATCTGGCAGACAATCTGGCGCGGATGCACAAGGGTCGCTGGCAGCACAGTTGTATTTACATCAAGCATGTTTTTGTCCGTGTCACGGGTGAAGGCGAAGCGGCCAAAGTAGAGGTCGCATTGATCGATCTGGAGAAGTGCCGACAGCGTCTGACGGCTCGCCAGGCCGCGGCCCATGACATGAAGCAATTGCGCCGCCACTCGTCGTTCAGCACGACGGACTGGAAAAAACTGGTCTACCTTTATGAGACGGCGTTTGGCAGCGCTATCAAGGGTTTATAGCAATGAAACTCGAAATTGCACGAGGTGTGTTTCTGGTAGGAGCCTTGGCAGTTGCTTCAATTGCGGTGGCGGCTTGGGAGCAGCCCCGCACGCAGGTCCTCAGTTCGGTGAGCGGCGACGCTCACTGTCCGCTGCCACGGGTCGCGAAAGCATCCGAAGCGTCCCAACCCGATCATGACCTGTTGCTGTTCATGTTCGGACTTTCCCAGGGAATGAGGCCGCAGAGTTGAACAAATTGAAGCCCAAATAAAAGGCCTCGCAAATGCGAGGCCTTTTATTTGGGCTTGAGGGTGGAGGCCGGTGAACCCTGTAGCAGCTGCCGAGGTACGAGGCTGCGTCGGGCTGCGAAGCGGCCCCTGAGGACGGTCCTGCGGACCATAAACGCAGCCTCGTACCTCGGCAGCGGCTACAGGAACCAACCTGTTCCCACAGGGTTATGCGTGTTCCTTTGGCTTGTCAGGTTTCGCCAGCAACGTATACACGCACGGCAATACAAACAGAGTAAACAGCGTCCCGATCGACATCCCCGTGGCGATGACCGTGCCAATGTCGAACCGACTGACAGCCCCCGCTCCGGTCGCCAGGATCAATGGCACCATGCCAAACACCATCGCCGCCGTGGTCATCAAGACAGGCCGCAAACGAATGGCCGCCGCTTCTTCCACAGCCTCGCGCGCCGTCAACCCTTTGTCCTTGCGCAGCTGGTTGGCGAACTCGACGATCAGAATCCCGTGTTTACTGATCAACCCGATCAGTGTCACCAGCCCGACCTGGGTATAGATGTTCATGCTCGACCACCCCAGGAACAGCGGAATCAACGCCCCGCAAATCGACAGCGGCACCGTCACCAGGATCACCAGCGGATCGCGGAAGCTTTCAAACTGCGCCGCCAGCACCAGGAAAATAATCGCCAAAGCCAAGGCAAACGTCACCCACAGCGCACTGCCTTCCTGGACAAACTGTCGCGAGGCGCCGGCATAGTCGATTCCAAACCCGACCGGCGCTTCTTCCCGAGCGATCTGGCGGACGGTGTCGAGCGCTTCGCCCATGCTCACTAAAGGCACGCCGGACAGGCGGGCCGTGTTGAGTTGCTGGAACTGGTTGAGCTGCCGCGGTCGCGCCCGGTCGGTCACGGTGATCAAGGTCGACAAGGCCAGTAATTCGCCCTTGGTGTTTTTCACGTAATAGTTGTTCAGCCAGTCGGGGTTGTCCCGGAAGGGCCGTTCAACCTGAGCAATGACTTTGTAGCTGCGACCTTCAATAGTGAAACGGTTGATCTCGGCCTCACCCAGCAACGTCGCCAGGGTTCCGCCCAAGTCCTGCATGGACACGCCCATCTGCGCCGCTTTGGCGCGATCGATATCCACCACCACTTCGGGTTTGTCGAAGGCCAGGTCGACGTCGACGAAGGCGAACTTGCCTGATTCTACGGCGCGTTTTTTTACCCGCTCCATCACCTGTGCCAACAACTCATAGTCGTTGGCGGTGTTGATGGCGAATTGAAACGGCAGTCCTTCGCTCGTGCCTGGCAACGAGGGCAGGTTGAAACCGAACACCTGCAGGCCGGAAATTTTCTCCAGCTTGCCCTGAACCTCCGGCAGGATCTCCATCTGGGTACGGCTACGATCACCCCATGGCTTGAGCAGGAAGCCGCCAATTCCCGATTGCACGCCATCGAATCCATTGATCTGAAAGGAAGAGTAGTACTCGGGAAACTCCTTGAAAATGGTAATGAATTCGTCGGTGTAGGCGTTCAGATAGTCAAGGTTGGTCGTTTTCGGTGCGTTGGCCAACATGAAAATGATGCCCTGATCCTCGTCGGGGGCCAGTTCCGACTTGGTGAATTTGAGCAACACCGGAATCAGGCATAACACGATGACGGCGAACACCAGCACCACCGGCCGGGTATTGAGCGTGCCGTGCAGCATGCGTTGGTAGCGGCGTTTGAGGCCTTCGAAAATCCGGTCCAGTCGATGGGCAAGCCCACTGGGATTTTCGTCATGGCGCAGCAGATAGGCGCACATCATCGGCGACAAGGTCAGGGCCACAATGCCCGAGATCACCACCGCGCCGGCCAGGGTCAGGGCGAACTCCTTGAACAATGCTCCGGTCAGCCCCGTCAGGAAGCCGATGGGGGCGTAGACCGCCGCCAGGGTGATGGTCATCGAGATCACCGGCATGGCGATCTCCCGGGTACCTTCGATGGCGGCATCCATCGGCGTCTTGCCTTCTTCGATGTGCCGGTGAATGTTCTCGACCACCACAATGGCGTCATCCACCACCAGGCCGATGGCCAACACCATCGCCAGCAGGGTCAGCAGGTTGATCGAGTAACCCATCATTTGCATGAAGAACATCACGCCGATCATGGACAGCGGGATGGTCACTACTGGAATCACCACCGACCGCAGGGCGCCGAGGAACAGGAACACCACCACAATGACGATCAGTACGGCTTCGAACAGGGTTTTCACCACTTCATCGATCGACGCCTGAATGAACAGCGTCGCGTCGTAGGCGATTTCACCTTTGAGGTTCGGCGGCAGCTGGGCTTCCAGTTCCGGCATGATCTTGCGCACTTCCTTGATCACGTCCAGCGGGTTGGCGCCCGGTGTCGCCTTGATTCCGATGTACACCGAAGGTGTGCCGCCGAAGGAACTGATGGTGTCGTAGTTTTCCGCGCCCATTTCCACCCGCGCCACATCGCTGAGCAGTACCCGGCTGTCGCCATCGATCTTCAATGGAATGGCAGCGAAGGCTTCAGCCGATTTGAGCTCGGTGTTGGCGTTGACACTGGTGACCACGTACTCGCCTTTCACTTCGCCGGCGGCGGAGAGAAAGTTGTACTGGCGCACCGCGTTGGTCACATCGCTTGCGGTCAGGCCGAAACCGGCCAGCTTGACCGGGTCCAGCCACAGGCGCATGGCGAAGACCTGGTTGCCGAGAATCTCGGCTTCGGCCATGCCGGGCAATGTGGCCAGTTTTGGCTGGATCACCCGCGACAGGTAGTCGGTGATCTGTGGGTTATTCAGTTCCTTGCTGAAGAAGCTGATGTACATCAGCGCCGAAGCGTCCGCGGCTTCCTTGCTCAGCACCGGGTCTTCAGCATCCTGTGGCAGCTGGTTCTTGACCTCGTTGGCTTTGGCCAGCAATTCGGTGAACAGACGGTCGGTGTTGGCGTCGATACGTGCGTGGATCGAGATCACCGAGAAATTCTGGCGACTGACCGACGTCATGTAGTCGATACCCTCGGCGCTCGCCAGGCTCTGTTGCATCGGTTGGGTAATGTAGCCCTGGATGGTTTCGGCGTTGGCCCCGGGGTAGGCGGTGGTCACCGTGATCAGGGCGTTTTCCATCTGTGGGTATTGGCGCAGTGGCAGCTTGCTCCAGGCCTGGAAACCCAGCAGGACAATCAACAGGCTGACCACGGTGGCGAGCACCGGGCGGCGGATGAACGGGTCGGTAAAAGCCATGGGGATTCCTTGATCAGTCCGCGCGTGGCGGGCTGTTCTGCTCGGCTAGAGTCTTGTCGTCGCTGATGGCAATGGGCGCGCCGTTGTCCAGTTTGATCTGGCCGGCCGTCACCACTTTTTCGCCTTTGCGCACACCTTTGGTGATCATCACCTGTCCATCGCGGCGCTCACCGGTTTCGATGAAACGTCGTTCGGCGATGAGGACCGGTTGGCCCTTGTCGTCTTTTTCCGGCGTGCCGTCTTCGCTTTTCTTCTGTGCGACCACATAGAGCGAATTGCCGTAGAGCGTGTAGGTGATCGCGCTTTCAGGGATGACGATTCGCAGCTGCGGGTCAGGCAGCAGCACTTGCAGGCTGGCGAACATGCCCGGCAGCAACTTGCCGTCGGGGTTGGCCAGGGTGGCGCGAACCTGAACGTTGCGGGTGGTGTTCTCGACTTTCGGGTTGATCGCACTGATCAGGCCGGGGAAAGTTTGCGTCGGGTAGGCAGCGACGATGATCTGTACCTGTTGGCCGACGGCGATCTTCGGTACCGACTGCTCGGGCACGAAGAAGTCGACATAGAGGCTGCTGAGGTCTTGCAGGGTGGCGATCATGGTGCCAGTGGCGAGATAGTCACCGATGTCCACCTGACGAATACCGATGGTCCCGCTGAAGGGGGCGACGATGCTTTTTTTGCCGAGTGCAGCCTTGAGTTGATTGACCGTGGCCTTGCTCTTTTTCTGCACCGCCGACAGTCGGTCGAACTCACCCTTGGAAATGGCCTGGCTGCCGACTAGCTGGCTGCCGCGTCCGTAATCGAGCTGGGCCAGCCCGAGGTCGGCCTGCGCCGTTTCCAGCAACGCACTTTCCACGGCGCTGTCGAGTCGCAGGAGTGGTTGGCCGGCCTTGACCTTTTGCCCTGACTCGAACTGCAGCTCGATAACAGTACCGTCGGTCTCCAGGCTCAGGTCCACGCCTTGCAGCGCCTTGAGCGTGCCGACAGTGGGTAGACGGGCTTGCCAGGGTTTTTCGGTGGCGGTGGCCACGGCGACGCTTATTGGCGGTTTCGGCGCAGTGAAGCCTTGAATCATCGTATAGATGGAAAAGGCTTTGTAAGCGGCCAGCACCAGCACAACTAGCAGGACAACACCCAACATGATCAGCATGCGGCGACGCAGCATATTTCCACTTCCTTGGAGAAAATCAGGGCATACAGTGCCGCACATTACTCCGAGTGTGAGGGTGTTTCCAACTGGCAGGTTTTACAGGTAACCATCACCCGGACCTGTAGCAGCTGGCGAAGCCTGCGTTCGGCTGCGAAGCAGTCGTGAAATCAGGCTATGCGGTATATCCGGCATGCCGAGGGGCCTGGGTTTACGACTGCTTCGGTCGAGCGCGACCCCGGAGCGAACGCAGGCTTCGCCAGCTGCTACAGAGACCGCATTTATATAAGGTGAAGATGGTTATCCCAGAGCCCTGCGGGCAGTTCCAACGGTTTTGCGACCAGATCGTCCTGACGGCAATCGTAGTAGCGGCAACGGCCCTGGCCCGAGGTCACGACGAAACCATCGGCCACCGCCCCGACCCCGGCGCAATCGGGAAGTGGCGCATCCAAGCGCACTTCGCCGCTGTCCAGGTCCCAGATGAAAAATCGATTGCCCCTTGGGGCGGTCAACGCGACCAGACGCAGTTCACTGTGCACTGCGACGCTTGCGGTGTAGTGCCCCATCGCCTGGAGCTGGTGCTCACGCACGGGGAACGCCACGAACGGTTGACCGGGACGCTTGATCGCCAGCAACTCCGAAGATTCATGGGAAGCCCCCATGAACTGCTGGCCGGCGACGATGGTGCCGTCGCTGGCGATCCCCAGATGGCGCACGCTGTTCATCTGCTGGGCCAGGGTTTCCTTGCTGAGCAGGGTGCCGTCGCGTTGCATCAATACCAGGCTCGGCTCCATGGCATCGAGATTCATCTCGACCCGGCTTTCGGCCTCGGTGCGAATCCCGCCGTTGGCCACCACCAGGGTTTCGCCATCGGGCATCCATGACACCTGGTGCGGACCAATCCCGTGAGTGGAAATCTCGCCGCGGTGAACCAGGCGCTCACCTTCGAATGCGTAAACGCCGAGCAAGCCACGGCCCGGATCGGACGTGTCGTTCTCGGTGGCGTACAACCAGTCGCCGCTCTTGTGAATCACTGCGTGACCGTAGAAATGCCGATTCGGCAGCGACGTCACGGTTTGCAGCAAGGCACCGTCACGCAAGTTGATCAGGTAGCTTTCGGTGCCCGGACGACGAGCGACAAACAGTGCAATGGGCAGCGTCGGATGATTGATGATGTCGTGGCAACGCTGGCCGACCTGGGTGGCGAACACCCGCGTGCCGTCCAGCCGATAACCGACGGCGTAATGCTTGCCATCGGTATCGTCCCGCGCCGACAGCAATAGCGGGCTCTTGTCCTTTTGCTTGAACAGCGTCCAGCCGCCCAGTGTCACTGCTCCCAGCAGCAAACTACCTAAAGTCAGAGCCTGACGTCGCAGCATCGCACTTGCCCTCATCAGTCACCGTCGTTGGCGTTGAAGCCCAGTTGAATGCCCAGCGCCTTGGCCAGTTCGCCTTCGTGCAGGCGGTGGACGACGTTGAGGCTGTCGTAGATATCGTTGAGTTGCTGGCGGCCGGCATCGTCATTGAGCATTTCTGTCAGCGAGCGCTGGTTGCTGGCGAACAGTTTCAGGGACGCCGCGTAGGCAGCGTCGATCTTGTCGGCCAAGGGCTTTTGATCGCTTGGCAACAGGCCACGCAGGCCTTTGTTGTCCACACCTTCCCACACGGATTTGGCGGCGGCGAGGCTGGCTTCGAGGCCTGTCAGCGACGATTGGCTGCGCCATGCATCAGCCTGGAACGGTTGCGGCACGCCTTTGCTCTGACGGCCCATCGGGGTGCCGAGTTTTTTCTTCAGGGAGTCGAGGGCGGTCACCTGCACGCGCAGCAAATCGGCGATGGCTTCGTGAGAATCGGCGTAGCGCTGGTTCGGGAACTTGCTCATCTGCGCGAGCATGCCGTCGGTGTTGTTCCAGCTTTTCAGAATGTCTTCGGCCAACAGTTTCTGGTGCTCGCCGATCGCTTTGAGCAATGGGCAGTACTTGGCTTTTTGCGCGTCGCTGGCGACGTCGGGCTTGCTGTCGAACAGGATGTATTCGTAGGCCGAAAGCCCTTGAACCACAACACTCGACTTGGCCAGGGCAGCGGCGTCGATCTCCGGTTGCGCAGTGACCAGTTGCTCGACCTGACGGCCGACGAGGTTTTTCTTGTCTGGCCAGAACTGCACTTGCCACGCCCGGTTGCCCTCAGCCAGCGGACCGATCAACAGCGGTTGCAGTTCGGCCCAGGCTTTCTGCGCGTGCAGGAAGTCGGCGCGAGCGGTGTCGAGGTCTTGCTTGCCTTCGCAATAGGCGAGCGCACTGACGGCCAGTTGGCGGTCGGCTTCAACCCAGCGGGTGTAGGTCGGCAGGATCACGGATTTGGCGATGGCCGCCGACGTGACCGCTTGCGGATCCTGTGGCGAACACGCGCCCAAGGCGAGTGCGGCAAGGCTGGTAAATAGCAATTTGGGACGGAACATGTAGGGCTCCCGCTGATTGAACGCGTATTAAAGGGAATTCAAAAATGCCAGCAACGCGGCGCGCTGCTCGGCATTGAAAGACAAAACCTGTTGCTGCGCCGCTGTCGCTTCGCCGCCATGCCAGAGCACGGCCTCGAGCGCATTACGGGCGCGGCCGTCATGCAAAAACCGGGTGTGTCCACTGACCGCCTGCGTCAGGCCCATGCCCCACAATGGTGGCGTACGCCATTCGCGGCCACTGGCCTGGAATTCGGTACGGTTATCGGCCAGACCTTCGCCCATGTCATGCAGCAGCAGATCGCTGTACGGGCGAATCACTTGATTGGCCAGCTCAGGTTCCGCGGCATTGGCGGCAGTGGTGTATTTGGGCGTGTGACAGGACTGGCAGCCGGCCTGGAAAAACAGGGTCTTGCCGGCCAGCACTTCGGGCGCGCCGACATCGCGGCGCGCTGGTACGGCCAGGTTGCGGCTGTAGAACAGCACCAGGCGCAAAATATTGTCGCTGACTTCCGGCTCGCCATCGGGACCGTTGACGTTGGGGGCCTGCTTGCAAGCGGTTTGCGTGTCGGTGCAGTCATCAATCGGCCTCAGACTCGTGGTGAGGCCCATGTCACCAGAAAACGCGTGAACATTTTGTTGATTGAGGTTCGGTTGGCCGGCTTTCCAGCCAAATCGGCCAAGGACGGTTTTCTGTTGGGCGTCATCCCAGACCTGGTTCGGACGTCCGCTGACGCCTTTGTTGTCTTTCGCCTGAGCCTCGGCATTGGCCAGGATTGCCGATTCGGGAATGGCTTCCAGCAGTCCCAGGCCAATCATCGGCGGGGCAACGCGTGCGGAAAAACGCGTGTCGGGGTGCATCGGGCCATAGCCGAGCTGAGTGATCTGCAGGGTCGGCTTTTGCAACTCGATTTCGGTGCCGTCCTTGAAGCGAATCGGCACCGGCGTGTAGTCGACACGCACCTTGCCTTCCGGGACCACGCCGGGCACTGACATGTCCTGGAACTGCCCGCCATAGACGGGCTCGGGAACCACCCCCAGTTGCTCGATGACGTTGGCAAACGCCGGTGCATCGGGAATCGACAGCCGTACAAGCATTGAAACGGCATTCGACGCGCCGGGCGCAGGCGGATGACCGCGGCCGTCCTTGATGTGACAGTTCTGGCAGGCGTTGGTGTTGAACAACGGGCCGAGGCCATCCCGCGCGGTGGTGGTCGAGGGGGCGATCACCCAGGGATTGCGGAAGAAGCTGTTGCCAACGCTGAAATCCACCCGCCGGGAGGGCGGCAGATTGGCGGACGGCAGGGAAAAGGAATTCTGATCGGTCTTGCGCACGGTCGTGCTGCCACCGGACCGGGCTTCACCGGGTTCGGCCTTGGTAAAACGCGGGGCGTCATCGCAGGCACTCAGGCCCAGGGCCAGAAACAGTGCGGGCAAGCGAAGAAGCAGCGGGGGCATCAGACATCCTGCAAGACGAGCAAAACAAGGGCGCAAAGTCTAACAGGGCACGGGAGATTGAATAAGAGGAATTATCGTTTGGTTGATGTGGGGCATGGTTTTCATGTGAGACCGAGGCGCCGCCATCGCTGGCAAGCCAGCTCCCACAGGGATTGTGGTGTGCCCGGTTTTGCGAGCGCCGACGAATCTGTGGGAGCTGGCTTGCCAGCGATGGGGCCATCAGCGTCACGCAAAAATCAGGCAAGAAAAAGGCGACCCGGAGGTCGCCTTTCTGTTCAGTCAGCGTTGATCAGAACTCGTGATCAGCGTTGTCCGGGTTCAGGTCGCCGATGCCCAGTTTGCCAGCGGCGGCTTCGATCGAACCGGTCTGCTTGACCAGCGAAGCGATGGCGTCGCGGACGATCTGGTTGCCAGCGGTGTTGCCGGCAGCGATCAGTTGGTCGTAGTGCTCACCTTTGTTGGCGTGATCAACGATGACCTGCATTTTCGCTTCGGTCGCGGCCAGGTCGGCTTTCAACGCGGTGTCGGCGGCTGGGTCGGCTTTGGCCACCAGGGACGACAGGCTTGCGCCAGTCATTTTGGTGCCGTCCGTGCGGGTGTATTCGCCCAGGTATACGTTACGAATGCCTTTGGCATCGTAGAACTGGGAATTGTGCGTGTTGTCGCTGAAGCAGTCGTGTTCGTCTTCCGGGGAGTTGGCTTCCAGGGAAACCTTCATGCGCTCGCCCGCCAGTTCGCCCAGGGACAGGCTGCCCATGCCGAACAGCATTTTGCGCAGGCCGGATTCACCCGGTTCGGCTTCCAGCGTGGCGCGGTAGTTGTCGGCCACGTTCGGCTTCCAGTTGCCGACCATTTCTTCCAGGTCGCTGACCAGCAGTTGGGTCACGGACTTCAGGTAGGCACGACGACGGTCGTTGTGGCCGCCAGTAGCGCCGGCGCCTTCCAGGTAGTCGGACGCTGGACGATTGCCCGCGCCAGGGCCGGTGCCGTTCAGGTCCTGGCCCCACAGCAGGAATTCGATCGCGTGGTAGCCGGTAGCAACGTTGGCCTCGGAACCGCCCAGCTCGTTCAGGCTGGCGAGTTTTTCCGGGGTGATGTCCTTCACGTCGATCTTGTCTTCGCCGACCTGAACTTCGGTGTTGGCGATGATGTTGGCCGTCGCGCCCGGGTTACCCAGTGCGTGTTCGTAGGATTTGTCGACGTAGTCGATCAGGCCTTCGTCCAGTGGCCAGGCATTCACCTGACCCTCCCAGTCGTCGATGATGGTGTTGCCGAAGCGGAAGACTTCGCTCTGCAGGTACGGAACGCGAGCGGCGACCCAGGCAGCCTTGGCGGCTTTCAGGGTGTCGGCGTTCGGTTTGGCGAGGAAGGCGTCGACGGCGGTTTGCAGGGTTTTCGCAGTAGATTCGGCATCGCTGTAAACGGCGAAAACCATGTCGGCGTAATGGGCGACAACGGCTTTGGCGGCGGCTTCGTCGACTTTACCGGCAGCGGCAGGTGCAGCAGCCGGGGCGGCTGGAGCGGTGGTGCTGGCGGCTGGAGTCGGCGCTGGTGCCGCGGCGTTCTTGTCTTTGCCTTCGCCACAACCGGCGAGGGAAATAGCGATGGCCAACAGACTGGCGGTAGCCAGAGGCATACGAATCATGGCGAACATCCTGCTTCGAGAGGGGGTGGAATGGCGCTGTCAGCGCGCAAAGCTGCGACATAATGCAAATCTTTCGCATTATGTGTAAAGGGATGTAGGTGGAAATATTTCTTATTCACAGACAGGTCAGGCGATACAAAACCTGCAGCAGCTGGCGCAGCCTGCGTTCGGCGTCGAAGCCGTCGTGAAATCGGGTGCCTCGTTGATCCGGGCAAACTTCGGTGTCAGGTAGAGCGACTGCTGCGCAGCCGGACGCAGGCTTCGCCAGCTGCTACAGGGGAACGCTTCGTTTATAAAATAGCGGCATTACTGCGTTGCGCCTGCTTCAGGTAGGCGCTCAGTTCCCGGGCCGGTAGCGGCTTGCTGTAGAAATAGCCCTGACCCTCGTGACACCCCTCGGAAATGATGTAGGCCTCTTGCTCGGCGGTTTCCACGCCTTCGGCAATGACCTGCATGCCCAGGCTTTTGCCCAGCTGGATGATCGCCCGGACGATGGTTGCATCGTCGTCATCGTCCAACAGGTCCTGAACGAAGCTCTTGTCGATCTTGATCTTGTCCAGGGGCAGGCTTTTCAGATAGCTGAGTGAGGAGTAGCCGGTGCCGAAGTCATCAATCGCAATCAATGCACCGGAGCGACGCAGGCTCAGCAGGTGTTGGGCGGCGGTACTGATGTCTTCCATCAGGCCGGTTTCGGTAACTTCCAGTTCCAGACTGCGTGGCGGCAGGCGGTACATTTGCAGCAGGTTGTTGACCACTCGCGGCAGCTCGGCATGGTGCAACTGCACCGTTGACAGATTCACCGCCATGCGCAAATCGGCGAAACCCTGATCATGCCATTCGCGCAATTGCTTGCAGGCCTGATCCAGGACCCATTCGCCAATGGCGATGATGGTGCCGTTCTGCTCGGCCAACGGGATGAACAGGTCGGGCGGCACCAGCCCATGTTCGGGATGTTGCCAGCGAATCAGCGCCTCGACGCCCACCACGCGGTTTTCCCGGTAGCTGATCTGTGGTTGGTAAACGAGGTAGAACTGGTCACGGGTCAGGGCGTCGCGCAGGTCTTTTTCCAGTTCGCGACGACGGCGCATCTCGGTGTCGACACTGGCGATGTAGAACTGATACCGATTGCGCGAGCGGGACTTGGCCAGCGTCATGGTCTGTTCGGCTTTTTGCAGCAACTTCTCGGTGCTGTCGCCGTCCTCGGGGAACAGGGTGATTCCGATGGTGGCGCGCAAACGAATTTCCTGGTGATCGAGGGCAAACGCCGCTTCCAGATCGTCGAGGATACTTTGGGCCAATTCAGCGGCTTCATAAGGCTGTTCGATGTCGGCCTGGACCAGGGCGAACTGATCGCCGCCAAGACGGGCGAGGGCGCCGAGTCGACCGCTATGGCCCCGCAGGCGATCCGCCAGGGCGAGCAACAGTTGGTCGCCGGTCTGGTAGCTGAATTGTTCGTTGATGCTTTTGAAGTCATCGAGCCCGACGCACAGCACTGCCACCCGTCGTTGCAGTTTGCCGGCATCGACCAGGATTTTGTCCAGTTGGTGCTGAAGTTGCTGGCGGTTGGGCAAGCCGGTGAGGAAGTCGTACTGGGACATGCGCAGCAAGCTGTTCTCAGCTTCATGGCGCAGGTGCGTATTGCGCTCGATGGACTCGAGCAACTGATTGGCGGTGTTGATCCAGATACCCAGTTCGTTTTTCTCGTGACCCTTGAGTTGCGGGATCTTGTGCGCGCTGGGGCGATCCGGGTTGATTTCAGTCAGGTGTTCGATGATTCGCGACAGGGGTTTGGTCAGCAGCCAGTGATAGACCAGGTACAGCACCAATCCCATGGCCAATGCGCGTAGCACGCCAGAGATAAAGATGATGACCGAGCTGACGGAAACCCTGGCCATAGGTGGCGGTGTCGAGGGTGATGCTCAGGTCGCCGTAATATTCGCTGTACGGGCCGCGACCCACCAATTGTGTGGTGAAGGTGCGTTCTTTGCCGAGGATCAGGTCGGTCAGCCAGCGACTGTCGGACTGCTGCAAGTCACGGGACTTTTGCGCGAGCATGGCTTCGTTGGGATGGCCGATGGAAGCCTGGCGTACGGCGTCGTCCTGAAACAGCCCTTCGATTACCTGCATACCCATTTCGCGGTCCAGGCTGTAGACGGCCTGGGTCGAAGGGTCGCGAAACATGTCGAGGATGCGCTCGGCATCATTGGCTACGGCCTGGCGTGTTTTATAAGCATCGAACACGATCTGCGCGCAGCTCAAGACTACGCCGACGATCAATGCCGACAGGAGCACGACCCGGAGCAACTTCATCGACAAGCTGTTCTTGAGTTCCAGCTTCAAAAGGCTATTCCTTGTTCCGTGCGGGTAGCATCAAGTTGCCATGAGTATTGGCAATCCGGTGAGGTCAGTCAAAGGGACATTCATCCACAGGAGATTTTGCCTGCAGCTTGGCCGATTTTCGGTTGTCTGAGGTCTTTTCCTATTCGTACTGTGTCGGTAGTCGGGTCCTTGAACTTGAGGGGGGGCGAGAACTATTTTCCTTTGATTTGATGGTAGACGGGTGTGGCGTTGGGGCAAGGGGGCAGCGGCTGGTTTCATTGTGCGAAATTGGCGGTGGACCTGCTTCTTGCGGATATGCCTCGATCCACTTTGGGAGCCGGCTTGCCAGCGATGACGGCCTGATAGCCGACCAGTCTTTTGCGGATGTACCTCGATCCCTGTGGGAGCTAGCCTGCTGGCGATGGCGGCCTGACAGCGACCTTTTTTTTGCAGGTGTACATATCCATTGCTGCGGTAACGGCTACTTAGGGTTTCGCCCTTACGGCGACTCACTTTTTTTTTCAAACGCCAAAAAAAGTAAGCAAAAAAAGGCTCGCCCCAAGCGTACGGCACCTCGCTAAAGCTCGGTGTTCCCTCGCTCCGGTGTCCATCTGGGGGCATCGCCTACGGTCTGCTTCGCGACGACCTCCTCTCGATGTGTGCGGCTTCGCCGCACGGCGCTTCGCGCCTGACCCCCAGATGAACACCTCCACTCGGCCTCCCGAAGGGGCGGGTGGATCAAAAGCCGGATCAAGATCAAAAGCTTTTAGGCGAGCTAACGCTCGGCCTTGAGTGGTGGAGGGCAAGGGCAAGGGCGGTGGGGATATGGTTTGGTGTGGGCGGGGTTTCGACGATTGGGCCGGGAAGCTGACCATTAATGCCTGATAGACGTGCTTTTACTTTTTTGAATTCCATAAAAAAACCCGGCTAAACGCCGGGTTTTTTTGACTGGTATCGATCTTAAGCGGTGAAGGTTTTGCCTTCGAACTGCTCAGCCACGAATTTCCAGTTGACCAGGTTCCAGAACGCTTCGACGTACTTCGGACGAACGTTGCGGTAGTCGATGTAGTAGGCGTGTTCCCAGACGTCGCAGGTCAGCAGCGGGGTGTCGCCGTTGGTCAGCGGGTTGCCGGCGCCGATGGTGCTGGCCAGGGCCAGGGAACCGTCAGCCTTTTTCACCAGCCAGCCCCAACCGGAACCGAAGGTGCCGATGGACGTTTTGCTGAACTCTTCCTTGAACTTGTCGAACGAACCGAACGCGGTGTTGATGGCTTCAGCCAGTGCGCCGGTTGGTTGGCCGCCGGCGTTTGGCGCCAGGCAGTTCCAGTAGAAGGTGTGGTTCCAGACTTGAGCGGCGTTGTTGAAGATACCGCCCGAGGAAGATTTGACGATTTCTTCCAGGGTTTTGCCTTCGAACTCGGTGCCTGGCACCAGGTTGTTCAGGTTCACGACGTAGGTGTTGTGGTGCTTGTCGTGGTGGTATTCCAGAGTTTCCTTGGAAATGTGCGGCTGCAGGGCATCGTGTGCGTAGGGCAGCGGCGGCAATTCGAAAGCCATGATGATTCTCCTAATCAGGTCAGTTGCGGTGAGCGCAAGGCCGATCACGGGCGGCCAGACAAGCGCCGGGGAGTTTGTACTCTTTGCGGCGCATCGGATCGGATCATAGCACCGGGGGTGCGGCATAACCACGCAACAACTGTGTGGAATAGAGGTTCCAGAGCTGTTTGGAATATTCAGGCGCTGGTTATCAGTTGAAAGGCAACGGTGAACATCATCACTGCCACCAGCAGGTCGAGGATTCGCCAGGTACTCGGTCTGGCCAGCCACGGTGCGAGCCACGCAGCCCCCAGTGCCAGGGTGAAAAACCACAGCAACGAAGCACTCGCTGCACCCACCACATAAGCACCGGGCTCGGTCTGTTGCGCGCCGAGGGAGCCGATCAGCAGGACCGTATCCAGATAAACATGCGGGTTGAGCAGGGTCACGGCCAGCGCGCTGAGCATCACCGCACGAAGTGAGCGCACCGTCTGGTTTTCACCTTGTTGCAGGCTCTGTTTCGAGCAGGCTCGGCGCAGCGCGAGGCTGCCGTACCAAATCAGAAAAACTGCCCCACCCCAGCGAGCGACCGCCAGCAGCGTCGGGTTATGCGCGAGGACCGTCGCCAGGCCGAAGACCCCGGCGGCCACGAGCAATGCATCGCACACCACGCACAGTGCCGCCACCGGCAGGTGATGTTCACGTCGCAAGCTCTGCGCCAGTACAAAGGCGTTCTGCGTGCCAATCGCCATGATCAGCCCTGCGGCCACCAACAGGCCGTTTACATAGCTTTGCCACATGAAATATTACTCCGCGTTGGCTGCCAGATCCCGCAACACGCCCATGGCGCGCTCGGCATCGGCCTGGCCGACAAACAAATGGTCGTGGTAATAGCCGGCAATCACGTTGCAGCTGATCCCGGCCTTGCCCAAGGCAGTGGCGAAGGCGGCTGTCAGGCCGACCGCTTCCAGGGCCGAGTGCACGTTGAGGGTGATCCAGGCGGCGACGTAATCGAAGCTGAAACCTGCCCGTTCGGCGTGGGACTTTTCCAGAATGACCGTCAGGCCTTCCTGCTCGCGAAAGCTGCCGACAATCTCAAGTCCTGCTGGCAACTGACCGTCGCACAGGGTGCAGAACACGTATTCGCCGGCGTTGAGTTGCGGGCTCATGCTGCGCAGCAGTGTTGCCAATGAAGTTTCGCCAGCCATGTGGAGTGTTCCTTGTTCAAGAGTTCTTGCTGGTCATTCTCGTCGTGAACGCTGTATAAGAAAAACCAATCATGCTGATCGCTCATTAGGAAAACTGATGTTCGACTATAAATTGCTTTCTGCCTTGGCCGCCGTGGTCGAGCAGGCCGGTTTCGAGCGCGCCGCTCAAGTGCTCGGTTTGTCGCAATCGGCGGTGTCGCAGCGCATCAAACTGCTGGAGGCGCGGGTCGGCCAACCCGTGCTGGTGCGGGTAACGCCGCCAGCGCCAACCGAGATTGGCCGGCGCTTGCTCAACCATGTGCAGCAGGTGCGCTTGCTTGAACGAGACTTGCAAACGCTGGTGCCGGCGCTGGATGAAGAAGGTCTGCCCGAGCGCCTGCGCATTGCGTTGAACGCTGACAGCCTGGCGACCTGGTGGGCCGAAGCGGTGGGCGAGTTTTGTGCGCAACAACATCTGCTGCTGGACCTGGTGGTCGAAGATCAAACGGTGGGTCTCAAGCGCATGCGTGCGGGCGAGGTGGCGGCGTGTGTCTGTGCCAGTGAGCGTCCCGTGGCAGGTGCGCGCAGCGTGCTCCTGGGCGCCATGCGTTACCGGGCGTTGGCCAGTCCGGCGTTCATTGGCCGGCATTTTCCTGAGGGCGTGCGCGCCGAATTGTTGTCCCGAACGCCGGCGTTGGTGTTCGGTCCGGACGATTTTCTGCAGCACCGCTACCTGGCTTCGCTGGGCGTCGATGGCGGTTTCGAACACCATTTATGCCCATCCTCCGAAGGCTTCATACGTTTGACCGAGGCCGGTCTTGGCTGGGGGCTGGTGCCTGAGTTGCAGGTGCGCGAGCAACTGGAGCGTGGTGTTTTGGTGGAGTTGTTGCCAGATAAGCCCATCGATGTGCCGCTGTACTGGCATCATTGGCGCAATGGCGGTCAGTTGCTGGGGTTACTGACCGATCAATTGGTGCATTCATCCAAGCAATGGCTGGTGCCGTTGGACTGACGGGCAGCGTCAAGACACACGCATTACGCAAAACGAAACACATCGGAGCTCTACATGAAAATTCTGGTCACCGGCGCAAGCGGCTTCATTGGCGGACGCTTTGCGCGTTTTGCCCTGGAGCAAGGCCTGGACGTGCGGGTCAACGGTCGCCGGGCCGAAAGCGTCGAACACCTGGTGCGTCGTGGCGCCGAGTTCATCCAGGGCGACTTGAGTGACCCGGAACTGGCCCGCGATTTGTGCTCCGATGTCGAAGCCGTCGTTCACTGTGCCGGCGCAGTGGGCTTATGGGGGCGCTATCAGGACTTTCACCAAGGCAACGTCCAGGTCACTGAAAACGTGGTCGAAGCCTGCCTGAAACAACGGGTCCGACGATTGGTGCATTTGTCTTCGCCGTCGATCTACTTCGATGGCCGCGATCATTTGGGATTGACCGAAGAGCAAGTCCCCAAGCGCTTCAAGCACCCTTATGCCGCCACTAAATACCTGGCGGAACAAAAGGTCTTCGGTGCCCAGGAGTTCGGCCTCGAAACCCTGGCCCTGCGCCCCCGATTCGTGACCGGTGCGGGTGACATGAGCATCTTCCCGCGCCTGCTAAAAATGCAGCGCAAAGGACGTTTGTCTATCGTGGGCAATGGCCTGAACAAGGTCGATTTCACCAGTGTGCAAAACCTCAACGAAGCCTTGCTCAGCAGTCTGCTGGCCAGTGGCTCGGCGTTGGGCAAGGCGTACAACATCAGCAACGGAACGCCGGTTCCGCTGTGGGATGTGGTCAATTACGTGATGCGCAAGATGGAAGTCCCACAGGTTACCCGCTACCGTTCCTTCGGTTTGGCCTACAGCGTGGCGGCACTTAATGAAGGCGTTTGCAAACTGTGGCCGGGCCGTCCCGAGCCGACCTTGTCGCGATTGGGTATGCAGGTGATGAACAAAAATTTCACTCTGGACATCAGCCGCGCCCGGCATTATCTGGATTACGATCCGAAAGTCAGTCTCTGGACGGCACTCGATGAATTCTGTGGCTGGTGGAAGGCCCAGGATCTTCACTGACAGACCCGTCACTGAACCGAGTTGGGGGTTCAGGGTCAATCGATGCGGCCGTGGGGGTTATACTGCGGCGCATCAAGCCATCACCGCGTTTCACAAAGGTTGACTCAATGTCCATGCGTAACGATGCCAACGACGACTTCGATGATGTACCGAGCCTGCGTGCCGACAGCCTCGATGACGATGATTTTGTACCCGCCGCTCGCCACTCGGTGCATTCGCGCCCGGCGCCTGTGGTCAAGGTCAAAAGCCCGAGCACCGGTCCGCTGTGGGCGTTGGTCGGTGCTTTGTTCTTTGCATTCGCCGGTCTTGCCTGGTGGAGCTTCCAGCAGATATCGCTGATGGAACAGCAGTTGGTGGCGACCCAGGAAAGTTTTGCGCGCATCAGTGAAGAAGCGGCGGGGCGCTTGCAGGATATCTCCGGCAAGGTGGTCGCCAGCCAGACCAATGTCTCCAGCGATAGCGAGGCGTTGAAGCTGCAAATCAAGCAGCTGGAAAGCAAACTTCAGGATCAGGGCAAACAGCAGCAAGGCGTGGTCGGTCAGGCCTCGGACCTGGACAAGCGCCTGGCCCAGATGACGGCGCAAACCGCCGAGCAGGATAAGCGTCTGGCGCAGGCCACCACGCTGGTTACCGAGCAACAAACCCTCAATACACAGTTGCAGGCTCAGCTCAAAACGTTGAGCAGCGAATTGGCCGCGCTGAAGAGCGCACCGGCTGACACCAGCAAAATCGATGCGCAGCTCAAAAGCCTTGGCGCCGATATCGCTGCGCTGAAGAAGCAAGGCAACCCGAGTGTGGCGATCGAGCGCCTGGAACAGGACATGATTGTGCTCAAAAGCGAGCAGGACAATCGTCCGGCCGCGGCTTCGGGTGGCAACACGGCGGAATTCGATGCCTTCCGCAGTCAGGTCAGCCGCAATATCAACACGTTGCAGGCGCAGATCCAGACGCTGTCGAAGCAGCTCAACGCGCGGCCATAAAAATCGGGGTTTGAAGAAGCTTTTTGTGGCGAGCAAGCTCGCTCGCCACAGAAGCTCATCAACTCGTACCCATAACAAATCCTCGCGCCATCAAGCCTCCATGTTTTCCTGAATACTCCTACATATCCCCATCCCGTCTACGCTCTTGAAACACCAATAGGAACGAGGGATGCGCAATGGGGGTTTTGCAAAGATTGGCGTTGCTGGGGGCTTTGCTGTTACTCGGCTTGAGCCAGGCACACGCTGCAGGCACAGAAAAAGACGACAGCAAGGCCGCCATCGCCTTGCTGGAAAAGGCCTTGGCCTACTACCACGATAATGGCGACAAGGCCTTCGCCGCGTTCAGCCGCCAGGGTGAGTTTGTCGACAAGGACCGTTATGTCTTTGTGGTCGACACCAAGGGCGTGATGCTCGCCAGCGGTGGTCCGTCTTCAGCGTTGATTGGTCGAGATGTGTCAGATGTCCTCGGCCCGGACTTGCAGAAAGCCTTCAAGGACGCCTTGAGAGTGCCTGAAGGCAATGGCATCCAGCAGGCCGAGTATCGCTGGCAGAACTGGACCGACGGCAAGGTCGAGCGCAAGCACGTCTACTACCAGAGGATCGGCCAGCGCATTCTCGCGGTGGGTTACTACCTGCCACGAGCTTCGGCGGAACAAGCCATGGCGTTGCTGAACAAAGCAGCAGGCGACCTGGCCAAGGACGAGAAGGGCACCTTGACCGCGATCAACT
The DNA here is from genome assembly GCF_015351605.1 of Pseudomonas sp. p50(2008). NCBI lineage: Bacteria > Pseudomonadati > Pseudomonadota > Gammaproteobacteria > Pseudomonadales > Pseudomonadaceae > Pseudomonas > Pseudomonas sp. p50(2008). The sequence continues at coordinate 83,994 of NZ_JACMYF010000007.1, read as the reverse complement.
CCCTCAAGGGCGGTTACTTGCAGGATGACCTGTATGTCTTCGTGGTGGACCTGGACACCCAGCGCTATGTCGCCCACGGCACCAACCTGCGATTGATCAACACCGATTTCAGCAAGATCAAGGACCCCGACGGTAAACCGGTGGGCGAACCGATTTTGGCGCTGATCGCCAAGCAGGATTACGGTGAATATGAATATAAATGGAAGAACCCGGTGACCGGGAAGGTTGAGGCCAAGCATGCCTACCTGAAGAAGGTCGGGCATTTCCTGGTGGCGGTGGGGTATTACAGCCCTTGATAGAGTAGTGACAGCTAGACAGCTAGACAGCTAGACAGCTAGACAGCTAGACCGCTATCGCGAGCAAGCGTTGCTGCCACGGGGGGATTGGGCTATCGAAGATCCCCTGTGGGAGCAACGCTTGCTCGCGAAGGCAGGCACCTCGGTCCATCTACCGAACCTTATCCTCACGCCCCCGCAACACGGCGTTCGGCATCGCAATCGCCGCCGCCAATCCCAGCAACGACACTGCCGCACTCACCAGCAGCAAATGCTTAAACGTCATCAGCAACTCTGCACGCAAGGCATCCTGCGCCTCACCCGGCGCGGCGTTCAAGCCATCGAGCAAGACACTCCCGGAGTGGCCTTCGGTGATCAGCGTAGAGCCGGCCAGGTGAGCGAAATTCGAATCCTGCAACAGGGCCAGCAGCAGCGCCGACATTAACGCCACACCCACCGCGCCGCCGAGGGAGCGAAACAGATTGGTGGTGCTGGTGGCGACGCCGATGTCCCGTTGTTCCACCGAGTTCTGCGTTCCGACCAATGAGGTGGGGAACTGCATGCCACTGGCAATCCCGCTGAGCACCATGAACAGGCTGCTCCACATCATCGCCTGCGGAGGGCTCAGGGCCATGCCGACGATCGAGATCGGCATGAGCGCAGCGCCGCCCAGGATCATTGGTTTGTAGCGACCGGTCACCGAGGTCCGGCGTCCGGCAAAATAAGCACCCATCGGCAAACCGATCGCCAGCGGCAACAGGTGCAAGGCCGCGCTGTCTGCCCCCGCGCCGGTGACGCTCTGAAAGCGTAGCGGCATCAGTACGATCAACGAGATCGCCTGGAAACTGGTAAAGAAAATCGTGCACCAGCAGAGGATCGCGGTGCGGTTGGCAAACAGATGCATGGGCAGCAACGGCTCCCGCGTCCGGCGCTCGTGCCAGACGAAGAGCGCCAACACCAGCGCCGCACAACCGAGCAGACCGGTCACTTCGCTGCTGCGCCACGCGTAACCCTGGCCAACCTGGGTGATGCCCAGCAGCAACGCGGTCAAACCGATGATCATCAGCACGGTGCCGAGGTAATCGATGATCGGTTTGCGTTGTGGTACCGGTAACCCGACCAGCGTGCGATGGGCCACCAGCCACGCGATCAATCCCAGCGGCAAGTTGATCAGAAACACCCAGCGCCATGACAGGTACTCGGTCATGTAACCCCCCAGCACCGGCCCGGCCACGCTGGCCACGGCGTACATGCTGCTGAAGTAGCCCTGGTAACGACCGCGTTCGCGAGGTGGCACGATGTCGCCGATGATCGCCTGGCTGACTGAGACCATCCCCCCCGCACCGATGCCCTGAAGAATCCGCGCCAGCACCAGTTGCTCCATGCTCTGGGCCATGCCGCAAAACAACGACGACAGCGTGAACAATCCCATGCCGAACAGCATCAACTTGCGCCGGCCGTACAGGTCGCCGAGTTTGCCGTAGATCGGCACGGCCACTGTCATCGCCACCATGTAGCCGGAAATCACCCAGGCCAGCAGCGAGACGTCCTTGAATTGCGCGGAGATGGCGGGCATCGAGACCGCCACGATGGTCTGATCCAGTGCGCTGAGGAAAATCGCCAGCATCAGGGCAATCAGCACGCTTTTAATGGCCGGCTTGGGCGTTTCCGGCTGCTTGAGATTGGTCACGGTAAAACCTGCGGGCAGTGAATGACCCGCAAGCCGCAAGACCCGCGGGGATGCTCGCAGTGTAAGTCGATAGCAAGCTATTCGATAGCCTCGTAGGGGAGGCCGACGTAATTTTCTGCAATGGTTTTGCGACCCGCCTCGGAGTCGACAAAGTACGCCAGCTCCGACTCGGTGATGCGCTGGCTGAACGCGTCCTGATCGTCAAACCGGTGCAGCATCGACGTCATCCACCAGGAAAACCGCTCGGCTTTCCACACCCGGCGCAGACAGACCTCAGAGTATTTCTCGAGCAAGTCGAGGCGTCCTTCGCGATACACCTTCAACAGAATATTGAACAACGTACTCACGTCGCTGGCGGCCAGGTTCAGACCCTTGGCGCCGGTCGGCGGAACGATGTGCGCAGCATCGCCGACCAGAAACATCCGACCGTATTGCATCGGTTCGACCACGAAGCTGCGCAGCGGGGCGATGCTTTTCTCGATCGACGGACCTGTGATGAGGGCGTCCGCCAAAGCGGTCGGCAGACGGGATTTGAGCGTCTCCCAGAAACGCTCATCGGACCAGTTTTCAACCTTGTCGTCTGCCGGGACCTGGACGTAATAACGGGTGCGGGTGGCTGAACGCATGCTGCACAGGGCAAAACCTTGCTCATGGCGGGCGTAGACCAGTTCGTCGTGGACCGGAGGGGTGTCGGCGAGAATCCCCAGCCAGCCGAACGGATAAACCCGTTCGAAAATATTCAGGCAGGTGGCGGGAATCGATTGCCGCGCCACGCCGTGGAAACCGTCACAGCCTGCAATGTAGTCACAATCGAGCCGAAAGGTTTCGCCGTCCTTGTCGAACGTGATGTACGGCTCTTCGGTTTTCATCCCGTGCAGTTCTACGTTGCTCGCGCCATAGAGGGTCGTGGCGCCAGCGACCTGACGAGCGGCCATCAGGTCGCGCGTGACCTCGGTCTGGCCGTAGACCATCACCGTTTTACCCCCGGTCAGCGCCTGCAGATCGATGTGCACCTGACGCCCGTCTAGTGCCAGGTCGAACCCGGTATGAACGAGGCCTTCGGCGTCCATGCGCTGGCCCACGCCAGCCTGGCGCAGCAGCTCTACCATGCCTTGTTCAAGGACACCGGCACGGATCCGCCCGAGCACATAATCCGGGGTCTGGCGTTCGAGAATGAGGGTGTCGATACCGGCGTTATGCAGCAGCTGGCCGAGCAGCAATCCAGACGGACCGGCGCCGATAATGGCGACTTGGGTTTTCAGCGTTTTCATTGTTTTTATGGCTCGCAAGCTTCACGCGACCAGGGCCGGTGAATGATTTTTATGGATCGAGTGCTTGCATTTTTCACTTGCGAGTCGGTCAATTGAAGGGGAAAACTGAGCTGAAACCTGTACATTCTGCCAATCGGTGCGATTATCGCCCGCCACATCTCCGAGGCCTGATTGAAGTTATGAACAAGCCTGCCCTGCCTTCTATACCGGTGTTCAAGCTTTACGGAGAAAGCCTGGACTGGCCAACACCTGACTTGCTGCACTGTGAAACCATTTCCAGACGCAGCCGTGAACATCAGTGGGAGATCAAACCCCACCGCCACGCCGATTTATGCCAGTTGCTCTTCGTTTTCAAAGGTCAGGCAGAGCTTGAAATCGAAGGCAAACGCACAAAACTCACTGAACCGGCGATCCAGATCCTGCCGCCCTTATCGGTACACGGCTTCCGGTTTTCCGAAGACGTCGAAGGGTTTGTCGTGACGCTGGCCGCGCCGCTGCTCAGTCATCTGCAAGCACAGCTGGGCAATTCCCTGCAGGCGCTGGCCCACGCCGACAGTTATCCGGCAGGCAAGGACAGCGATTACCTCAACAGCCTGTTTTCAGCATTGCAGGACGAATACACCGGCCATCAACCGGCGCGCGAAATGCTCATGCATTCGCTGGTCAGCGTGATCCTGGTATGGGCCAGCCGGCAGGCGTTGCAGCGGCGTTCCGCCAGCCAGCGTCCGCAGCGCGCGCGGGAATACCTCAATGGTTTTATCCAGCTGGTGGAAGAGACGTATCGCCAGCACGTCAAGGTTGAAGACCTGGCGCATCGGCTGGGAATTTCCGTGTCCCACCTCAACGGCACTTGCCGCGAACTGGCGGGACAACCGGCCTTGCAGATCATGCACGAACGGCAACTGCTGGAGGCCAAGCGCTTGCTGACCTATACCAGCATGACCATTTATGAAATGTCCGATGTGTTGGGATTTTCCGATCCGACCAACTTCACGCGTCTGTTCCGGCGCAGGGTCGGGATCTCACCCAAGGCGTTTCGCGACCGTTTGAAGGCCGATCAGGACAGCGACACCTGACCCCTTTCGCTAGCGAAGGGCGTTGAGGGTCGCGTTGTGGGGAATGCAGCGCTCGAAATTACAACTCGCGTATTCGCGGGGCAGTTGCCGCAGCTGTTCGACCCGCCAGGCAGCGGTGCCATAAAGCGCCAGCGTCGCTGCGCAGGTGACGAAAATGGCGAGGTATCTTCTTGTTTTGATGTTCATGGCGTTGACCTCTGAACGAATACCCATGGGTATTACTTTCAGCATAGGCCAGTCGGGGTGGGATGCCAGTCAAACATCATGCGCATGTAGCCCGACATTCAGAACACTGATGAACCCGCTCCCACAGGTTGGATTTCCTACCGTTTCATGGATTACAGCCCTACAGCCCTAAATCCCACTCAGGCTCTTGCGGAAACCTCAGCACCAGAAAATCCAGCAGGCTGCGCAGCGTCGCCGGCATGTGTTTGCGTGAGGCATACACCGCGTAGATGTTCATCTGTCGGGGCTCGGCCTGGGGCAACAGGCGAATCAGCTCACCGCTGTGAATGTGCACGCCGGCCTGATAAGTCGGCAGCATCGCGATTCCGGCGCCTGCCAGGGTGGCGCGCAGCAGTGTGCTGGCTTCGTTGGCGCTGATGTTGCCTTGCACGGGCACCGACACGGGCTCACCGTCCTGCTCGAAATGCCACAGGCTTTTGCCAAAATAGGAATGGGTCAGGCAATTGTGTTGGCTGAGGTCCTCGACTCGCTGGGGCGCGGGGTGCTCGCGCAGGTAGTCCGCAGAGGCGCAGATCACCGAGCGACAGACGGTGAGTCGTCGGGCAATCAAATTGGGGTCCAGGTCATTGCTGGTGCGAATGGCCAGGTCGATCCGCTCATCCACCAGGTTTACCGTCCGGTCGAGCATCTGCATGTCGATGCTGACGCCGGGGTAGCGCTTGACATAGGCAGCCATCGCGTCCGCCAGTTGCGCCTGGCCGAACGAAGTACTGACACTGATGCGCAGCGAGCCGCGAGGTGCATCGTCCGGCTCACTGACGGCGGCTTGCATGTCGCTGGACAGGTCGAGCAATTGCCGACAACGAGGCAGGACCTCGCTGCCGGCGGCGGTCAGGCTCAATTTGCGCGTGGTGCGGTGCATCAGGCGCGCGCCGACCCAATCCTCCAGCTCAGCCAGATAGCGCGACACCACTGGCCGCGACAGGTCCAGATGATCGGCGGCGGCGGACTGACTGCCAAGGTCGACCACCGTGACGAAAACACGCATTGCTTGAAGACGATCCATGATTTGCCCGATTTCAGAAACAAACTATGTATCAGCATCGCATTTTTTGTACTGAGTCAGGCAACTAAGCTCTGTTCCCTGCACGGCACCGGCCAAGCCAGGCCATCGACAACGGAGCAACACATGATCGGCTTCACTTCTCTCAAACGTATTTTGCTGGCAACGGCCGTGTTTGGCTTTGCCGCCCATGCAACAGCGGCTTCGACCCTGACCCTGGATGTCTACAACCCAGGCGACAAGGCCATTTTCCCGGTGACCTCGGTGCTGGTCAGTGGCGAGAAGGACGCGATCCTGGTGGATGCCCAGTTCGGCCAATCCCAGGCCAAGCAAGTGGTCGAGAAAATCCGCGCCAGCGGCAAACAACTCACCACGATTTACATCAGCCACGGTGACCCGGATTACTACTTCGGCCTCGACACCCTGACGGCTGCGTTCCCCAACGCCAAGGTACTCGCGTCGCAACCGACCGTGGATCACATCAAAAAAACCGTCGACGGCAAACTCGCGTACTGGGGGCCGAAAATGGGCGCCGACGCGCCGGCCAAAACCATTGTGCCGGGCGTTCTCGAGGGTGACAGCCTGATGCTTGAGGGGCAGAAGTTGCAGGTGCTGGGTCTGGATGGCAAACAACCGGATCGCAGTTTTGTGTGGATCCCGTCGATCAAGGCTGTGGTGGGTGGCGTGGTGGTTGCGCAAAACATTCACGTCTGGATGGCCGATACCCAAACGGCAGCGTCCCATGCCGATTGGTTGGCTACGCTGCACGCCATCGAAACCCTGAATCCGAAAACCATCGTGCCGGGCCATTACCTCGGTGAGAGCACTCGCTCACTGGCTGCAGTGCAATTCACTGCCGATTACATCAAGGCCTTTGATGAGGAAACCGCCAAGGCAAAAGATTCGACCGCACTGATTGCCGCGATGAAAAAGCGCTATCCGACACTGGGTGAAGAAAGCTCGCTGGAGCTGAGCGCGAAAGTCGCGAAGGGCGAGATGAAGTGGGGTGAATGAGTTACGTACTTAAAACGCATTCTTGTGGCGAGGGGATTTATCCCCGTTCGGCTGCAAAGCAGTCGCTAAGCCCTCAAACGCGTTCTATATGAGGTATTGCAGGTGACTGCTACGCAGTCAAACGGGGATAAATCCCCTCGCCACAAAAGCATTTCATCATCCAGATTTTTACTGACTCACTAAAAGCCAACGGGAGAACGTCATGAGCAAAATCGCAATCATCGGTGCCACCGGTCGTGCCGGTAGCCAACTGCTGGAAGAAGCCCTGCGTCGTGGTCATAGCGTTACTGCCATCGCCCGCGACACTGCCAAGGTGGGTCAGCGTGAGGGTGTGATCAGTCGCAATGTCGATGTGTTGGATGCCAACGCATTGCAGGCCGCCGTGGCCGGGCATGACGTGGTGATCAGCGCCGCGCCTTTCGCCACGATTCCGGCTGGTGCGGTCATCGGACCGGTGAAAAATGCCGGGGTCAAACGGCTGCTGGTGGTGGGTGGCGCCGGTTCACTGTTGCTGCCGGACGGAACCCGCGTGATCGACAGCAAGGGCTTTCCTGAGGCATACAAAGCCGAAGCAAGTGCCGGGGCGTTGTTTCTGGAAAACCTGCGTCAGGAAAAGGATCTGGACTGGACGTTTGTGTCGCCATCGGCGGAGTTTGTCGAAGGCGAGCGCACTGGAAAGTTTCGGATTGGCCAGGATGATTTGCTGGTAAGCAGTGAAGGTCGCAGCTGGATTACCTTTGCCGACTACGCGATCGCGATGCTCGATGAAGTGGAATCCCCGAAGCATTCACGCCAGCGGTTTACGGTCGGATACTAATCCAGGCGGATACACCAAAAATCCTGTAGCAGCCGGACGCAGGCTTCGCCAGCTGCTACAGGTATTTGCGCGTTTTCAGGGGGGTATGGTTTTTACGCATTATCCATGCGCTCAACGCGATTGAGCCTGCTCCACCAACCATCCCATCAACTCGCGCAGTTTCGGCGAAGGCCCCGGCTTCTCGGGGAACACCAGGTAATACGCCAGTCCGGTTTTGACCTTCAGCTCAAACGGCATGACCAACCTTCCGGCGCTCAAGTCATCGCCAATCAACGACCAGTCTCCGATCGCCACGCCAGTCCCTTGGGACGCCATCGACATGGCCAGGTCCAGGGTTTCGAAATGCTGACCCTTACCCACATTGTTCAAGCGCACGTCGGCGGTCGCCAGCCAGGCTTTCCAGTCCCGCTCATCCCGTGTCGGGTGCAGCAGCAGGTGCTGTTCCAGGTCATCCGGGATGCGCAACGGCACTGACCCTTCAAGCAGCGGTCTGGAACAGACCGGCGTCAGCTGCTCATCGAACAAATGAAACGAGGCCAGCGTGCTGTCCGGCGGCGCACCGTACATCACGGCTGCATCGAACTGTTCGCGGTGAAAATCCACGCCGTGCTTGACCGTGGTGGTCAACTCCACCGGCACGTCCGGGCGCTCCCGTTGCCACTGCAAAAGACGCGGTAGCAACCAGCGCATGACACAGGTCGGTGCCTTCAGTTGCAGGGTTTCGCGCTTCGCGCCGATTTGCTCCACGGCCTCGTCGATCAACCCGAAAACCTGCTGCACCCGTGGCAGCCATTCCCGTCCTTCAGCGGTCAGTTCCAGGCCGCGAGCCTGACGAATGAACAGTTCATAACCCAGATGATCTTCCAGCCCGGCAATCTGCCGGCTCACCGCGCCTTGGGTGATGTGCAGCTGTTCGGCGGCACGGGTGAAGTTGCAGCACTGCGCGGTAATCCAGAACGTGTGCAGCGCCGGCAGGGGAGGCAGTCGTTTCATTGGGATCCAAGGTATGACGTGAGGACATGGCTAGTATGACTTTTTATCCATTGTTGAGGCGAGGTGTCGCCCGTTCAATGAGGCCATCCCTGGACCTGCCTGCGCATCATAAACATTGCACAGGTCCGGCGTCTCAAACGAACAAGAAGGGCAAACACATGGCGACGTGCGGCGAAGTATTGGTCAAGTTACTCGAAGACTATGGGGTCGAGCAGGTGTTCGGCATTCCCGGGGTTCACACCGTGGAGCTGTATCGCGGGCTGGCCCGTTCGAGCATCAACCACGTCACTCCGCGTCACGAGCAGGGCGCCGGCTTCATGGCTGACGGCTATGCACGCACCAGTGGCAAACCCGGCGTGTGCTTCATCATCACCGGCCCCGGCATGACCAACATTACAACGGCGATGGGCCAGGCCTACGCCGATTCGATCCCGATGCTGGTGATCTCCAGTGTGCAATCGCGCAGCCAGTTGGGTGGCGGTCGCGGCAAGCTGCACGAGTTGCCGAACCAGAGTGCGCTGGTCGGTGGCGTGGCGGCGTTCTCCCACACCTTGATGTCGGCGGCGGAATTGCCGGGCGTACTGGCCCGTGCTTTCGCGCTGTTCCAGGCGGGCCGCCCGCGTCCGGTGCACATCGAAATTCCGTTGGATGTGTTGGTTGAAGACGCCGACGATTTGCTGAGCAGCGTGGCGGTGCAGATTGATCGCGCAGGTGCTTCGCCGTCCGCCGTTTCGCGCATGACCGACTTGCTCGCGGGCGCCAAGCGTCCACTGATCCTCGCGGGTGGCGGCGCCATTGACGCTGCCGCCGAACTGACTGAATTGGCCGAGTTGCTGGACGCGCCTGTCGCGCTGACCATCAATGCCAAAGGCATGCTCGAATCCGCTCACCCGTTGCTGATCGGTTCGACCCAGAGCCTGGTCGCCACCCGTGCGCTGGTCGCCGAGGCCGACGTGGTGCTGGCCATCGGTACTGAACTGGCCGAGACCGATTACGACGTCACCTTCGCCGGTGGTTTCGAAATTCCGGGCAAGCTGCTGCGCGTTGATATCGATGCGGACCAGACCGTTCGCAACTATCCGCCGCACGTGGCCCTCGTCGCCGATTCACGGCATGCGGCCCAGGCGTTGCTGAGCGCTCTGTCGCACAAATCCCTGGCTGAGCGCCGCAACGATTGGGGCCAGGTTCGTGCCGCCCGTCTGCGTGATGAATTGGCCGCCACCTGGGACGCCCCGACGTTGGCGCAAACGCGCTTCCTCGAAACCGTCCTGCACGAACTGCCGAACGCCGTGTTCGTCGGCGATTCGACTCAACCGGTTTACACCGGCAACCTGACGTTCAACCCTGAGCGTCCGCGCCGCTGGTTCAACTCGTCCACCGGTTACGGCACCCTCGGCTACGCCTTGCCGGCTGCCATTGGCGCCTGGCTCGGTGGCAGCCTCGCAGCGGGCGCGCGTCCTCCGGTGGTGTGCCTGATCGGTGATGGCGGCCTGCAATTCACCCTGCCGGAACTGGCCAGCGCCGTTGAAGCGCGCACGCCGGTGATCGTCCTGTTGTGGAATAACCAGGGCTACGAAGAGATCAAGAAATACATGGTCAACCGGGACATCGAACCGGTGGGCGTGGACATCTACACCCCCGACTTCATCGGTGTGGCGAAGGCGCTGGGCTGCGCGGCCGAAGCGGTCAACGGTGTCGAGCAACTGCGCGTCGCTCTGCGTGTCGCCAGTGATCGCCAGGGCCCGACCCTGATTGAAATCGATCAGACGTCTTGGATGCAGGCGGTGTCGAAATGAGCTTCGCTTTGACGTTACCGACCACGCTTGAAGGCCTGTTCATCGACGGCCAATGGTCGGCCGGCCCTGAACACCTGCGCGTGATCAATCCGGCAACCGAAGCCTTGTTGACCACCGTTAATGGCGGCGATGCGCACTCGGTCGATCAGGCTGTCAGTGCGGCAGCCAACGCGTTCAAAGGCTGGTCGCAAACCACCGGCGCCGAGCGTGGCGCGGTCCTGCGCAAGATCGCGGCGGGCGTGCAGGCCGGTCGTGAACAATTGATGCATTTGCAGTCCGGCAACAACGGCAAGCCGCTGTTCGAAGCGGCCATCGACGTCGACGATGTGATCGCCACGTTCGAGTATTACGCAGGGCTCGCTGAAGGCCTGGATGCCAGGCAAGACAGCGCCGTTGAGCTGCCGAGCGACGAATTCAGCGCTCGGGTGCGCCGCGAACCTTGCGGTGTGGTCGGCCTGATCGTGCCGTGGAATTTCCCGATGGTGACCACCGCGTGGAAACTGGCGCCGGCCCTGGCTGCCGGTTGCTGCGTGGTGCTCAAACCGTCCGAAGTGACGCCGCTGCCGGAGCTGGAACTGGCGGCGATCATTGCCCAATCCGGTCTGCCCAAGGGCGTGTTCAACCTGGTCTGCGGCACGGGCCTGGCGGTAGGCGCACCGCTGTCGGTCGATCCGCGCATCGCCAAAATTTCGTTCACCGGCAGCAATGCGGTCGGCGTGCAGGTCATGCAACGCGCGGCAGAAACCGTCAAAGGCGTGAGCCTGGAACTGGGTGGCAAATCCTCGCTGCTGGTGCTGGCCGATGCCGACATCGAACTGGCGGTGGAAGTGGCCTGTGGCGGCGGTTTCTACAACGCCGGACAGATGTGTTCCGCCACCAGCCGTGTGCTGGTCGCTGATGAACTGGCGGATGAGTTCCTGATCCGCCTGAAGGCGCGTGCCGAAGCGATTCGCGTGGCGGACCCGTTCGATCCGGCGGTGGAAATGGGCGCACTGGTCAATCAGGCGCAATACCAGCGCGTACTCGGCCACATCGACCGTGGTTTGAGTGCGGGCGCAACACTGATCTGCGGCGGCAATCGTCCGGCAGACCTGCCGCGCGGCTATTTTTTACAGCCGACCATTTTCACCGACGTGCCCCAGGGCAGTGCGTTGTGGTGTGAAGAGATTTTCGGCCCAGTGATCTGCGTGCGCAGTTTCGCCTCCGAAGCCGAGGCGATTGCCCTGGCCAACGACAGTCAATTCGGTCTGGTGGCCAGCGTGGTCACACGCGACGCCGAAGCCGCGGATCGTGTCGCTAACGCGTTGCAGGCGGGGCTCGTGTGGATTAACGCGCCGCAGGTGATCTTCCCGCAGACCGCCTGGGGTGGCTACAAGCAGAGCAGTATCGGCCGTGAATTGGGCCCTTGGGGCCTGCAAGCTTTCCAGGAAATCAAACACGTGATTCGGGCCGTTTGAAGCCACGAAATCGGTCAGCGCATGCCTCTCCATGAGGCATGCGTCGGCGTCATGGCTTCGATGAGTTTTTATCGATAGTCAGGTGTTTTGCACAACTTCAGGATGAACTCGCTGGCTCAGCCAAGCCCCCGAAAATACGGGGGCTAATGCTGCTCCGGCCGCGCGGATGCAACAGTTTCGACCTGCCTTATACCTACAAAAACAAAGGGAGTCCGTCATGGGCGAGCATGATCTGAACAGACGTCAATTCATCAAGACCGTGGGCGTAGCCTCGGTTGCCGCGGCGGCCATGAGCCTGCCGTTCGTCAAGGCCAATGCCAGCGACACGCGCTTTGCCGGCAAGACCCTGCGCCTGCTGACCTGGTCCGATGACACTGGCCTGGCTGCACTGCGCAACATCGCTGCGACATTCGAAGACAAGTACGGCTGCAAGGTCATCGCTGACCGCACCGGCAGTACGTCGGAAATGGTCGCCAAGCTCAAGGCCGGCGGTGACCGTCCGCAGTACGACATCATCACCCTGGCAGGCGTCGGCGCCGAAGGTCTGGCCGCCGCCAATCTGCTCGAAAAACCTGATCTGAACCGCATTCCCAACCTGGTCGACGTGCCGGAGAAATACCGCACCGGCGCCAACGGTCATGGCATTGGTTACCTGTTGTGGTGCAACAGCCTCGTCTACAGCACCCGCACGATCAAGGAAGCGCCAGACAGCTACGCCGCCCTGTGGGACGCGGACCTGTCGCCGAACATTTTCCTGCCGCCGCCGAACTGGACCGAGGCCATGGACCTGATCATCATCGCCGCCAAACTGGCCGGTGGTGACGAACACAACATCGAACCGGGTTTCAAGAAACTCGCTGAACTCAAAGACCGTGTGGTGACGCTGGGCGAGAACCCGAACCAGATCGCCGAGCTGTTCCGCACCGGTTCCCTGGACATGGGTGGCTTGTACGCGCCGGCGTTTTTCCCTAAACAGATTCGTGATCCGGCGTACGGTCTGGGCGCGACGTTTGGCATGAAGGAAGGTTTTTACACCGACCTGATGTTGTCGGTGATGCCGAAGAATCGTCCGGGCGATATCGACATGGCTTACGCCTTCATCAACCACTCTCTGGACCCGCTGGTGCAGGGCAAGATGGCCGAGGACATCTACAACGGTCCGGTCAACGCCAAGGCGATCATCTCCGCCGAAGCGCGCAAGAGCCCATACATCCTTACGCCGGAGCAGATTGCCGAGAAGGCGATCATGCACGACAACGCCTTCCTGGCCTCCGTGCATGACCAATGGATTCGTCGCTACACGGAAATCTTTTCTTCCTGATCGAGTGACGAACACAGCTCTCCAAAGCACCACAAAACCCTGTGGGAGCGGGCTTGCCCGCGATGACGGCCTACCTGTCGACAATGATGTGACTGACAGATTGCTATCGCTGGCAAGCCAGCTCCCACAGGGTGTGCGGTGGTTTTGAGATTGTGTTCGTCAACTGCTTTCCATTGACGAGACCTTTGCTATGGAACACCAACCTTTAATCCAGTCGGTCAGTGCTGCCGAGCCGCGCGCGAAGCGGGGTGTTTCGCCTACGGTGCGCGCCTGGCTTTTCCTCACGCCGTCGATGCTGTTCCTGGGTGTATTGATTGCCGCCAGTCTGCTGGTCCTGCGCATGAGCGTGGGCACCAAAGGGGCGGAATGGACCGGGTTCAGCCTGGCCAGTTACGCTCAATTGCTCGAACCGTACTACCTGAAATCCTTGCTGCTGACCCTGCGACTGGCGCTGATCAGTGCGGTCGTCGCCGTGCTGTTGGCGATCCCCGTGGCCTACACCATGTCGCGCCTGACCTCACCGTTCGTGCGCCGGGTATTTCTCGCCGCGGTGCTGCTGCCCTTGCTGGTCAACCTGTTGCTGCAAAGCTACGGCTGGCTGGTCATTCTCGGCCCAGGCGGGATGCTTAATCAGGCACTGATGGGACTGGGCCTGATCAAGCGACCGGTCATGCTGCTGTACAACCAGAACGGCGTGCTGATGGGCTTGGTGCAAACCGCCTTCCCCTTGGCCGTACTGCCGATTGCCAGCGCCATGCGCGGCGTCGCCCGCACCTACGAAGAGGCTGCCGCTACCCTGGGCGCCAGTCGCTTGCAGGTGTTCCGCCAGATTGTTTTGCCGATGAGTTTGCCGGGGATCATCACCGGCGCAACGTTGGTCTTTGCCTACAACGCCAGCAGCTTCGTCGTGCCTTTGCTGCTTGGTGGCCGTCGCGTGCCGATGCTGGCGGTGATGGTGCATGACCAGATCGCCCCGCTGATGAACTGGCCTGCCGCGTCCGCTGCCGGGGTGGTGTTGATCGTCACGACGTTGGCGATCATGACCTTGTCCGAATACTTTACTGGCCGACGTCGGCGCAGGATGGAGGCTTCCCAATGAGCACGCTGATCAAGAAGCGTCATTCGCTGCTGCCGGGCGACACCGGCAAGTTTGCCGGCATCCTCTCGGGCTTCATCCTGCTGCTGGCGGTGTTGCCGATCCTGACCATGATTGTCATGTCGTTCAGCGGCGCCTCGAACCTCGATTTCCCGCCGAGCAGTTACAGCCTGCAATGGTACAAGGCCGCCTGGAATACCTTCGTCTCGCCGGATTCAAGTGACGTGCTGAGCCTGGGCAAGGCCATGACCACCAGCCTGATGGTCGCGTGCCTGACCATGGTGTTTGCCACGATCATCGCGGTGCCGGCAGCTTATGCGCTGACCCGTTGCGAGTTCCGTGGCAAGGCCGTGGCGATGCAATTGATGTCGCTGCCGCTGGTGTTTCCGATGGTGGTCTTGGGGCTGGCGCTGCTGCTGGTGTTCGACAGCTTGCCGTTCCATATGACCACCTCGCGACTGGTGATCGCCCACGTCATCCTGGCGCTGCCCTTCGTGGTGAAGAACTGCACGGCTGCGATGCTCTCCATCGGTACCGAAGTCGAAGAGGCCGCGCAAATGCTGGGTGCGTCGCCGACGCGGGCGATTTTCGATGTGGTGGTGCCGTTGATGAAATCGGGGATTCTGGCGGGCATGCTGCTGGCGTTCATCGTCTCGTTCAACGAATTCACCGTGACCTACTTCCTCTACACCATCGACGTCATGACCGTGCCGATCTGGATGTACAGCCGCACCGTGTCATCGCTCGACCCCACCGTATTTTCGTTTGCCGTGCTGATCGTGCTGATCGACTTCGTCCTGATCTGGGCGTTGGAGAAGCTGGTGGGCGAGGGCGGCGTTTCCTTTTGATTTGAGGTGCAACATGACTGGTCTGATTCTGGAAAACGTCGAGAAACACTACGGCTCGGCCTGCGCGGTAAAGGATGTAAACCTGCATTTGCCGGAGGGCAAACTGGTGTGTTTTCTCGGCCCGTCGGGCTGCGGTAAAACCACACTGCTGCGCATGATTGCCGGCCTTGAAACCCTGAGCGGTGGCGAGATTCGCCTGGACGGCGAAGACATCGGCCACACCCCGGCACATCAACGAAATTTTGGCATGGTGTTCCAGTCCCTGGCGCTGTTCCCGCACATGACGGTGGGGGAGAACATCGCTTACCCGCTGAAACTGCGCGGCGTCAGCAAGGCGGATCAGCAGGCGCGGGTGGTGGAGTTGCTGCAGTTGATTCAGTTGCAGGAAATGATCGACCGTCCGGTATCGAAGCTGTCCGGCGGCCAACGCCAGCGCGTGGCGATTGCCCGGGCGATTGCCTCGCGGCCGAAAATTCTGTTGCTGGATGAACCGCTGTCGGCGCTGGACGCCAAGTTGCGCGAGTCGATGCAGGTGGAAATCCGTCAGCTGCAACAGCGCCTGAACATCACCACCATCATGGTGACTCACGATCAGCGTGAGGCCATGACCATGGCGGACATCGTGGTGGTGCTGGGTGAGCATCGCGTGCAGCAAGTGGGGTCGCCGATCGAGATTTATCGGCATCCGGCCAACGAGTTCGTGGCGGACTTCATCGGTTCCGGCAACATCTTCCCGGCGACGGCATTGGGTAATGGCAAGGTCGGTTTGCCCGGCGGTGACGCGCTGGAAGTGCCGATCTGCAGCAGCATTGTGGTGGGAGAGAAGGTGAAGATGCTCATTCGGCCTGAGGATCTGCAACTGTCGCAACCGCAAGCGACGGCGGGGAATCGGTTGCTGGGCAAGGTGACGTTTGTACGGGATATCGGCGCGACGATTGAAACCACTGTGGAGTGTTCAGGGGTTTCGTTTACGGCGTTGAGCACGCCGTGTCAGGGGTTTGGGTTGAGCATTGGCAACCCGGTTTCAGTGACACTGCCGGCTGAGGCTTGTCGGGTACTCGGCGCCTGACTGACTGGCCCCATCGCGAGCAGGCTCACTCCTACAGTAGATCGGTGTACACCGGCCCCCTGTAGGAGTGAGCCTGCTCGCGATGAGGCCGGCAAAACCAGCACAAAAATCAGATCAAATGGTCAACCGCAACCGCGCCAGATCCCGCAATGGCGGTGCCCCAAACAACCGGCTGTACTCCCGGCTGAACTGCGAAGGGCTTTCATACCCCACCCGATACCCCGCCGCCGAAGCCTCCAGACCCTCCGCGAGCATCAACCGCCGCGCTTCCTGCAAGCGCAGCTGCTTCTGATACTGCAACGGGCTCATCGCCGTCATTGCCTTGAAGCGGTGATGCAAGGTCGACACGCTCAGGTTCACTTCCTTGGCCAGATCATCAATGCGCAACGGTTGTTCGTAGTTGCCGTTGAGCCATTTGATCGCCTGGCTGATGCGATGGCTCTGGCTGTTGGCGATGGCGATTTCATACAGCCGATGGCCCTGCTGACTGCGCAGCAGACGATAGAGAATCTCCCGGCGAATCAGTGGTGCGAGCATCGCGATGTCTTTCGGAGTATCCAGCAAACGCGCCAGCCGCAGCACGGCGTCGAGCATGGCCGTGTCGATCCGCTCGACATACAAGCCACGACCCGTTGGGCGGGTGGGCACGCCGAGGGGGCCGGCGTCGGCGATCAGCGCGGTGATTTCCGCCGGGTCGATGTCCAGCCGTACCGCGAGTATCGGCTCTTCGGAGGTGACATTCACCACGCGTCCGCTCAAGGGCATCTGCACCGACACCACCAGATAGTTCAGCGGATCGTAGTTGAAGTACTCGTCCGCCAGTCGGACCTCTTTGCGCCCCTGGGCCATGATGCACAGCGCCGGTTGTGCCAGCACCGGGGCAAACTCGTGGGACTGACTGTGGCGGGACATGAACAGCGAGCCGACGGCGGTGGCATAGGTGCCGTCCTCCATCGTGTTGCGGCGAATGATCGCGGCCAGTTCCGCACGCTGGCGTTCCATTTCGGCGTCCAGCGGGGCTTGAAAATGATCGAGCGACGACATGCGCGGCATCCTCGGTGGGGCGTGGGTAATGAGGAGAGCTTAAATTTGTGCAAGCAACAGCGGTAGACACATCCTGCCTGAAGCTTGCCTGATTCTGCACGGGGTTGAGGAGGACGGTTGCTTTAGCAGGCTATTGACCGGAAAACTTGCTCGAACGTCTGTTTCAATCCAGTGGCCGGATTTACAGGTTGTTACAGGTGCGCCATGAAGCTTCGCAGGATTGTGCAACAAGCCGGCAGGAATCGACTAACCGCACTATGACCGGCGCGCTTAACCTTTGATCCTGTCGCAGCCCGTCCCACGGCTGCCACTCGAGTACCTGGGAGGTTGAACATGTCTACGCAGATTCCCGTCAGTCATATGGCTTTTGTCCGTGCCCGCGCCGGGCGTTCAGCGGAGCTGGGTGCGCGGCTCAGTGCCCTGATCGAGCCGTCCCGCAGCGCACCTGGCTGCTTGAGTTTTACCCTGCAGCATTCGCAATGTGATCCTGATCTGTGGCTGGTGTCCGGTTTCTGGACCCATCAACAAGCCATGACCGCCTACTTCAACACCCCGGCCATGGGGGTTTTTGCCGAGCTGGTCCAGGAACTGGTGGTCAACAGCCTGGATTTTCATACCTTCAGAGAGGTGTCGGCAGCCCAGGCGATCGGCGAGACCCGGTCATGGGTACACAAAATGGCGGGTTGAGGGTTTAATGGCTGCATTCTCAACTAGCCAGGATGCGCGACATGGCACGTAAAGCCTTTGAAACCTTTGAAGCTGTTTCCGCTGTAGTACCGGCTGAAGGTGGGTACCACGCCGCCATCGCCGTCAAAGCCCTCGGCGGGTCGGGCGCACCGCGTTTTCACACGATTCTCGAAGATCAGGTCTTCAAAACCGCCCATGACGCCGACGAAGCCGCGGCGTTGAAACTGACCGGGCTGAAGAACGTCAGCGACGACGCCGAACTCGTCTGGTAACTACTTGACCGCCCCCGGGCGGAACATCTTGAACAATGCCTCAGGTCCCAGCTGAAAATAATCCGCTGGACCGCCGCCGCGCAGAATCGGTTCTGCCGCGGCGGTGTCGTACACCCCATCCTTGAGCAGCCACTTGGCGATGTGCACGGCGACCACTTCGCCGAGTATCAGCCAGCTTGGCACCACATTTCCGTCAGCTCGTTGCAGCTGAATGATCTGCGTGACCTTGCACTCGAACGACACCGGGCTCTCGGCGACTCGCGGCACCTGAATGATTTTCGAAGCGGTGGGCGTCAAGCCGGACAGCTCGAACTCGTTGACCTCAGGCCCGACCATCGCGCAGCTCTGGTTCATCTGCTCGGCCAGCGGACGGGTCGCCAGGTTCCAGGCGAACTCGCCGGTCTGTTCGATGTTGTTGAGGCTGTCTTTGCGCCCGACGCTGGAAAAACCAATGATCGGCGGAATGTAATTGAAGGCGTTGAAAAAGCTGTAAGGCGCCAGGTTCAAACGACCGTCGGCGTCCTGTGAAGAGATCCAGCCAATGGGGCGCGGGCCGACGATGGCGTTGAACGGGTCATGCGGCAGGCCGTGACCGTTGGCGGGTTCGTAGAAGTGAATATCGTCGGGCATGGTGCCGTATTCCTGAAGTGGTGTTCAGAGCAAAGAAGATCATTGTGCAGACGGTATCGGTTAATTTCCAGCAAGCAGATTTTGGCGATGCAAAAAAAAGATCGCAGCCTCCGGCAGCTCCTACAGGGTGTACATCAAACCCGTTCAGGAGCTGCCGAAGGCTGCGATCTTTTGATTTTAACGGTGTTGCAGCAGACTCAGTCCGTGGTGATCCGCGAATGCTTGCGGGTGTCTTTCATGGTGACGTACACCAGCAAGGACACCGCGATGCACGCAGTCACGTACCAGTAGTAACCGGTTTCCATGCCGATGCTCTTGAACCACAGCGCGATGTATTCAGCGGTGCCGCCGAAGATCGATACGGTCAGTGCATACGGCAAGCCAACGCCCAGGGCGCGGATTTCAGTCGGGAACAGCTCGGCTTTCACCACCGCGTTGATCGAGGTGTAGCCGCTGACGATGATCAGCGCCGCCATGATCAGGAAGAACGCACCCCACCAGCTTTGAACCGTATGCAACGCGGTGAGGATCGGCACGGTGAAGAGCGTCCCGAGCACACCGAAAGCGATCAGGATGGGTCGGCGACCGATCTTGTCCGACAGCCCGCCCACCAGCGGTTGCAGGCACATGAACAGGAACAGCGTGGCGGCCGAGATCGTGGTGGAATCGGAGATGCTCATGCCCACCGTGTTCACCAGGTACTTCTGCATGTACGTGGTGTAGGTGTAGAACGCCAGCGTACCGCCCATGGTCAGGCCGACCACGGTCATCAGTTCCTTCGGATGGCGCATCAAGGTGCGCATGGCGCTTTCCTTGGCCTTTTCTTTCTTGGTGAACGACTCGGTTTCTTCCATGCCACGACGCAGGTACAGCGCGACGATCGCACACAGTGCGCCGATGGCGAACGGAATGCGCCAGCCCCAGGCGTACAGCTCTTCGGTGGTCAGGACATTCTGCAGGACGATCAATACGCCCAGCGCGATGAGTTGGCCAGAGATCAGGGTCACGTACTGGAAGCTGGAGAAGAAGCCTCGACGTTCCTTGGTTGCCATTTCGCTGAGGTACGTTGCCGAGGTGCCGTATTCGCCACCGACCGACAGGCCTTGCAGCAAACGGGCGAAAATCAACAGGATGGGTGCGCCGATACCGATGGTTTCATAACCAGGGCTCAGGGCGATCACCAGCGAGCCGAAGCACATCAGGTAGACCGACGCCATCAGCGCCTTCTTGCGCCCGACCTTGTCGGCGTACAGGCCCATCAGCCAGCCCCCGATCGGACGCATCAGAAAGCCCACGGCAAAAATCGCAGCAGTGTTCAGCAGTTGGGCAGTGGTATCGCCTTTAGGGAAAAACGCCTTGGCGAAATAGAGGGAGAAGGCGGCGTAGACGTACCAGTCGTACCACTCGACCATGTTGCCTACGGAACCGCTGAAGATCGATTTGATGCGGCTGGAGGTGGTTCTAGGCTTGGCCGGCACGGCAGCCGACCCTGCGGGCAGGGTATTGGAGTTATCCATTGAAGGATCCTTCATTTAATTGTTTTTTTGGAGCGCGTAAAAACGCAGCCTGAGGGGGCTATAGCAGGAGGTGTGCCAACCGGGAGAAGGTTGATTTAGAGGGGGTCAGGGGACTTTGTGAGCGGAAATCCGCTTATGTGTGAAGGGGTTTGAGCGGAAAACTGCCTATCGGTCCGCAGGTTTTCGTTGGCTGTCCCGACGATGAGGCCAGCCCAGACACTGCAAAATTAGCTGCCTTGCACAAACATCTCGCGCGTCAGTCCATGCCGCTGCATCTTTTCATTGAAGGTGCGGCGCGGCAGTTGCAGTTCTTCGAGGACGGCTTTCACATCGCCTTTGTGACGGGTCAAGGCAGCGCGCAGGCAGTGCGCTTCAAACGCTTCCTGCCGGGCTGCCAGCGACTGGCCCGGTTCGCTGCCCGCCGGTGCAGGTTCATCCAGCCCCAACACCTGGCGCTCGGCGACGTTGGCCAGTTCGCGCACGTTACCTGGCCAGTCATGGCTCAACAAATGGCTCAACTGCGCGCCGGACAACGGGGGGAAGGTGCGGCCCAGGCGCGCGGCGGCGCTCTGGGCAAAGGTATCGAACAACAACGGAATGTCTTCACGGCGATCGCGCAACGGTGGCAGGCGCAGCTCGGCGACGTTCAGCCGATAGGCCAGATCCTCGCGGAAACGTCCGGCCCGGGCTTCGTCCAGCAAGTCCGGTTTGGTCGCGGCAATGATCCGCAGATCCACACGGATGCTTTGATTCGAACCCAGCCGCTCGAGCTTTTGCTCCTGCAATACCCGCAGCAGTTTCACCTGTTGGGCCAACGGCATACTTTCGATTTCATCGAGAAACAGCGTGCCGCCATCAGCGTATTCAAGCTTGCCGATGCGCTTGCCCTGGGCGCCGGTGAACGCGCCGCTTTCGTGACCAAACAACTCTGCCTCGAACAACTGCTCGGGAATCGCCGCGCAATTAAGCGCCACGAACGGCTTGTCGGCGCGAGGTCCGAAATCGTGCAAGCAGCGCGCAACCAACTCCTTGCCGCTGCCGGTTTCACCACGGATGAGCACATTGACCGGCAGGGCCGCCAGCTCCAGCACCTGCCTGCGCAAGGTCTGCAATCCACGGGATACCCCCAACAGCGTCGCATCGAGTTTGGCGCGGTGGTCCGCCTGTTCATGCAGGGCACGGTTTTCCAGGACCAGGCGGCGCTTGTCCAGCGCCCGGCGCAGGCTGCCGAGCAAGGTTTCGGGGCTGAAGGGTTTTTCGAGGAAGTCGTAGGCGCCATCGCGCATGGCGTCGACTGCCATCGGCACGTCACCGTGGCCGGTCAGCAGAATCACCGGCAAGTCGGCATCGCATCGCTGAACTTCGGCCAACAGTTCCAGGCCGGTCATGCCGGGCATGCGCACGTCGCTGAGGATGACACCGGGAAAATGCCTGGGCAGTTGCGCCAGGCATTCATCCGCACGGCTGTACAACTGCACCTCGAAACCCGACAGGCTCAGCCATTGCTCGACCGCGTTGCGGATACTGCTTTCGTCGTCGACGACGATCACTGAATTGAGCATGAGCCATGAGCCTCCAGGTCGATCGGCAGGGTGAGGGTGAACACGGCGCCGTTACCCAAATTGTCCGCGCTCAGGCGGCCGCCCGATTCGTGAACGATGGCAAAGGAGACGGCCAGGCCGATGCCCAGGCCATCGCCTACCGGTTTGGTAGTGAAGAACGGATCGAAGACCTTGGCCAGGTTTTCTTCAGCGATACCACCCCCGTTATCAGCGACGCTGAGGCGCCAGAGTTGTTCGTCGGCCTCAAGGCGGATTTCCAGGCGCTTGCACGGTTTGTCCTGCATGGCATCCAGTGCGTTACGCAGCAGATTGATCAACACCTGTTCCAGACGAATTGCATCGCCGCGCACCCACGCTGGGCGCGTCAGGTGCAGCACCGTGCTGACCTGTTCGTCACGCAGGCGGGTATCGAGCAGTTGCAACGACTGGTCCACTACGGCTGCCAGATCCAGGCATTCGCGCAAGCCGCCGGGGCTTTTGCGGGCGAAGGTTTTCAGGTGGCCGGTAAGGGCGGCCATGCGTGTCAGCATGTCATCCACCGGTTTGAGCGCCTTGTACGCGTCATCGACGCGACCATGATCGAGCAGCAGGCGCAACGTCGCCAGCTGCATACGCTGCGCGGTCAGGGGTTGATTGATTTCGTGGGCGAGGGCAGCGGACATCTGGCCCAGCGCCGCCAGTTTGGCCGATTGCACCAGGCCGTCCTGGGCGGTGCGCAGGTCGCGGGTGCGTTCTTCGACCAGTCGCTCAAGCTCTTCGCGACTGCGCTGACGCATTTTTGCCAGACGCCAGCGTTGGTTGAGAAACAGCAACAGGAACACCAACGCCAGCCACAAGCCGGCAGCGGCCAGCGCTGCATTGCGGCTGTCTTCGAAGGCCGTTTGTGGACGGCGCAGCAAATGCAGCGTCCAGCCCTCGGCCGCCAACGGCAGGGATTCCCACAGGTAATTCACTTTTCCGTCGGGACCCTCGACCTCAGTCAAATTGCTGTTGTCGTCGAAGTTTCGCAGCGTTTTGACCTCCAGTGGCGTCAGCCGCTGTTTGTCGTATTGGCGGGTGGCCTTGAGTTCGGCGAGGTCGCTGTCATTGAGCGGCTTCAATAGGCGGTAACGCCAGCCCGGCTGGTTGGCGATGAAGACAATTCCCCGTGCATCGCTGACCAGCAAGGTGTCGTTGCCCTGGCGCCATTCACGCTCCAGTTCCGGAAACTCGAGTTTGACCACCATCGCGCCCAGAAACTGCCCGTCGTCATCGATGACCGCACTGGACAGGAAGTATCCGGGAATCCCGCTGGTCACGCCCACGGCGTAGAAACGCCCGGTGCCCTGGGTGCGGGTCTGACTGAAATAGGGGCGGAAGGCGTAGTTATGACCGACGTAACTGCTGGGCAGGCGCCAGTTGCTCGCCGCGATGGCAAGGCCCGTGCGGTCGAGCAGTTCCAGGGTTGAGGATTCGGCGGCGCCGTTGATTTTCTCAAGTTTGCGGTTCAACGAAGCTTGAAGATCGGGGTTTATGGCTCCCTTGAGCGCCGAGCGCAGTTCTGGGTCCAGCGCCAGCACGAGGGGCAGGGCGCGGTAGCGTTCGATCAGGGTATGCAATGAAGTGGCGTACAGCCCCAATTGCTGATTGGCGCGAGCGGCATCTTCCACCAGCG
This sequence comes from Pseudomonas sp. p50(2008), assembly GCF_015351605.1. Taxonomy (NCBI): domain Bacteria; kingdom Pseudomonadati; phylum Pseudomonadota; class Gammaproteobacteria; order Pseudomonadales; family Pseudomonadaceae; genus Pseudomonas; species Pseudomonas sp. p50(2008). The sequence goes on along the minus strand of NZ_JACMYF010000007.1, from coordinate 60,656 downwards.
CCTGGCGCTCGGCGTGACGCATGGCCAAGGTGGCCGCAAGGACTGCCCCGGCGACGATCACAACGGTATAGAGCGTCAGGCGCAGGGAGCGAGAGTACTCGATCATACGGGGCGTTACACACGGGGGAGGAAGAGGGGGCGCACGATAGCATGGGCCATAAAAAAGGCGACAGGAGCATAGCCCCTGTCGCCTTTTTTCAGTCAGTCGGAAGGCTTACTGCACTTCGACTGCCAGGCTTTCACTGATCTTTTTCTGCCAGATGGCAGGACCGGTGATGTGGACCGACTCGCCCTTGCTGTCGACGGCAACCGTCACTGGCATGTCTTTGACGTCGAACTCGTAGATGGCTTCCATCCCCAGTTCGGCGAAAGCCACGACGCGGGATTTCTTGATGGCTTGTGCCACCAGGTAAGCCGCGCCGCCAACAGCCATCAGGTAAACGGCTTTGTGGTCCTTGATCGCTTCGATGGCGGTCGGACCGCGCTCGGATTTGCCGATCATGCCCAACAGGCCGGTTTGCTCGAGGATCTGACGGGTGAACTTGTCCATCCGCGTGGCAGTGGTCGGACCGGCAGGGCCAACCACTTCTTCGCGCACCGGATCAACCGGGCCGACGTAGTAGATGAAGCGACCCTTGAGGTCTACCGGCAAGGTTTCACCCTTGTTCAGCATTTCGACCATGCGCTTGTGCGCAGCGTCGCGACCGGTGAGCATCTTGCCGTTGAGCAGGACGGTTTCGCCCGGCTTCCAGCTCTGCACATCTTCCGGGGTCAGCGTGTCGAGATTGACGCGACGGGCCGACGGGCCGGCTTCCCAGACGATTTCCGGGTAAGCGTCCAACGGCGGTGCTTCCAGCGAGGCCGGGCCGGAACCGTCGAGCACGAAGTGGGCGTGACGGGTGGCGGCGCAGTTGGGGATCATGCACACCGGCAACGAAGCGGCGTGGGTCGGGTAATCCATGATCTTCACGTCGAGCACGGTGGTCAGGCCACCCAGGCCCTGGGCGCCGATGCCCAGTTGGTTGACCTTCTCGAACAGCTCCAGGCGCATCTCTTCGATACGGTTGGACGGGCCACGCTTTTTCAGCTCGTGGATGTCGATGGATTCCATCAACACTTCCTTGGCCATCACGGCGGCTTTCTCGGCGGTACCGCCGATGCCGATGCCGAGCATGCCTGGTGGGCACCAGCCGGCGCCCATGGTCGGAACGGTTTTCAATACCCAGTCGACGATCGAGTCGGACGGGTTGAGCATCGCCATTTTCGACTTGTTCTCGGAACCGCCGCCCTTGGCCGCCACGTCCACTTCCACGGTGTTACCCGGAACGATGGAGTAGTGGATAACGGCCGGGGTGTTGTCCTTGGTATTTTTACGAGCGCCCGCCGGGTCGGCGAGGATCGAGGCACGCAGGACGTTTTCCGGCAGGTTGTAAGCCTGGCGCACGCCTTGGTTGATCATGTCGTCCAGGCTCATGGTGGCGCCATCCCAACGCACGTCCATGCCCACACGGACAAACACGGTCACGATGCCGGTGTCCTGGCAAATTGGACGGTGGCCAGTGGCGCACATGCGTGAGTTGATCAGGATTTGCGCCATGGAATCACGGGCTGCCGGCGATTCTTCGCGCAGGTAAGCCTCGTGCATCGCCTGAATGAAATCCACGGGGTGGTAATAGGAAATGAACTGCAGGGCGTCGGCAACGCTCTGAATCAGGTCGTCTTGCTTGATCACGGTCATGAGTCGCGCTCCTCTAAAAGACGGGAACATTCAATAAGGTGCTTGCAGCTTGGGTGTATCGGTCGGTTGCAAGCACCTTTACAAGGCACGCCGGGGCTGCTGGCGCGACGCTAAAAAGGCGCGGCAGTATAACGCGCCTCCGTTTGGTAAACACCCGCCGGGCGTTAATCATTGGTCGCATCCACAACCATTTAACAGCTGGAAAAACCTGTGGTGAGGGGATTTAGCGAAACGTCGCACCGCCCCGTTCGGCTGCACAGCAGGCGTGAAGTTTTGGGGCCGCTGCGCGACCCAACGGGGCGGTGCGACGTTTCGCTAAATCCCCTCGCCACTTCGCAGCCGGGCACAGGCTTCGCCAGTTGCGAGAGGGGCGGGTGTTTGCGGGGGATTGGAGTCAGTGGTTTGACGCCAGTTTTTCGCGCCGAGAATTGAATGGTCATTTATCAGGCACGACACTAAAGTGGCAACCGGACTGTAGAGTAGGACACTCAAACAGCGTTTTTTTTGCACGGTGAGTCAACGATTGACCCATAACGCTATCCAACGGCTTTTGCTCAAACGCTTTGCCCTCGCCGCCGGTACCTATGCCCTGGCTTTGATGTTGCTGTGGCTGGCATTTTTTACTGGGCACTACGCCGAATCGTTAACCAGCGTCGTTGTGGGCAGTGCGTTGGTCGTCACCAGCCAGGTGGTGCTGTTCGGGGTATTTTACAGCGGCTGCAACCTGCGCTTTTCCGATCCCAGCCTGACCGAAGCCCAAGTACTGCTGGGGCTGGGTTGGCAAACCTGGCTGATCGCCCATCTGGACCAGGCTCGGGGTGCGTTCCTGGTCTTTTACGTGTTGATTCTGCTGTTCGGCCTGTTTCACCTGTCGCGACGTTCCTTTATACGGTGCGCGATGCTGGTATTTTTCAGTTTCAGTGCGATCACGCTGTGGGACGCCTATCACTTCCAGCTGACTGACCCGGCGCTGGCAGCGTTGCAGGTTTGCGTGCTGTTTATTGTTCTGGTCTGGCTGGTGTTTTACGCCAGCTACGTCCAGCACTCGCGCCAACGCATGCGCCAGCGCCGTTTCGCCTTGCAGGCGCATCAGGACACGCTGCGCGGGATGATGCGCCAGCTTGAAGATCTGGTGGCCACCGATGAGCTGACCGGGCTGTTCAATCGCCGGCACTTCCTGCGACTGGCTTCCCGCGAGTTGAATTCGATGGAGGACGGCGTGGTGCATGGTCTGGCGCTGATCGATCTCGATCACTTCAAGCGCATCAACGATGTCCACGGTCATGCTGCCGGCGATCAGGTGCTGCAAGCCTTTGCTGCGGTGGCCACTGCGTGCTTGCGTGAAGGCGACGTGCTGGCCCGTTACGGCGGTGAAGAGTTCGTGGTGTTGTTGCCCGACTGCAATGCCGAGCGCCTGACGTCTTGCTGCGAACGGTTGCGCATTGCGTTCACTGATGTCGAGTTGATTGGCCTCAATGTCAGTCACCTCAGCTTGTCGGCCGGCATGACGTTGCTGGAACTGGATGACGATCTCGACGATGCCCTGCACCGGGCCGATCAGGCGCTCTATCGCGCCAAACGTGATGGTCGTAATCGTTGCGCGGCGGCCTGGGAGAACGCCGATGCCTGAGCTGCGGGTTGGCGAGCAGAAATGGTCGGTCGCGGCGGGCAGTAATTTGCTCGATGCGCTGAACAGCAACGGCATGGCGGTGCCTTACAGTTGCCGTGCCGGCAGTTGCCATGCGTGCCTTGTGCAATGCCTGCAAGGGTTGCCAAGCGACAGCCGGCCCGATGCCTTGAGCGCCGAACAGCGCCGGGAAGGCTGGCGGCTGGCCTGTCAGTGCCAGGTGCTCGAGGACTTGCAAGTACACGCTTTCGATCCGCAGCAGGACGGACGCCCGGCGAAGGTAGCGGCTGTCGATTGGTTGAGCGCTCAGGTGTTGCGTCTGCGTCTGGTTGCCGAACGGCCATTTCGCTACAGCGCCGGGCAGCACTTGGTGTTGTGGGCAGGTAACGTCGCCCGGCCCTATTCCCTCGCCAGCCTGCCGGAAGAGGACCGCTTTCTGGAGTTTCATCTCGATTGCCGCCAGCCGGGGGCATTCAGCGATGCCGCCCGTCAGCTCAGGATTGGCGATGTCATCCGGCTCGGCGAGTTACGCGGCGGTGCACTGCATTACGACGCTGACTGGCACACCCGGCCTTTGTGGCTGATGGCCGCCGGCACCGGATTAGGGCCGTTGTTTGGTGTGTTGCGAGAAGCTTTGCGTCAGGATCATCAAGGCGCCATCCGCGTTATTCACCTGGCCCATGACGCCGATGAACACTATCTGGCCAAACCGTTGCAGGCCATGGCCGACGGTCGTCCGAACCTCAGTATCGAGCTGTGGACGCCGGCCGAGTTGCCAGCGGCTTTGGCGCAATTACGCCTTGTTTCGCGGCAAACCCAAGCCTTACTCTGCGGGTCCCCCGACAGTGTCGACGCCTTTGCCAAACGGCTTTACCTGGCGGGACTGCCGCGCAATCAACTGCTGGCTGACGTCTTTTTGCCTCGTGGTTGAACGCTGACTCTTCAGACGCGAGATCCACCATGACCGAAGCCATCCAGATTGAGCGTGAACGCGGGCTTTTGACCCTGCGTCTGAATCGCCCCGACAAGAAAAACGCCCTGACCCGCGCCATGTACAGCGCGTTGGCAGCAGCATTGAAACAGGCTGATGAAGATCTCGACATCTACGCCGTGCTGATCACCGGCAGCCACGAGTGCTTCACCGCCGGTAACGATATCGCCGACTTTATTCAACAACCACCCAGCGATCTCGACAGTCCGGTGTTTCACTTCATGCTCAATTTGCTTGAATGTCGCAAACCGGTGATTGCCGGCGTGGCGGGTGCGGCGGTGGGGATTGGTGCGACACTGTTACTGCATTGCGACCTGGTGTATGTCAGCGCCGATGCGCGTTTGCGCATGCCATTCGTCAATCTCGGGTTGTGCCCGGAGTTTGGGTCCAGCCTGATCCTGCCGCGTTTGCTGGGGCATGCAAAAGCGGCTGAATTATTGCTGCTGGGGGAGCGTTTCAGTGGTGAGCAAGCGGCGGCGTGGGGCATCGCGAACGAAGCCCTGGACAGCGGCGAGGCGGCGTTAGCCAAGGCTCGAGAGATGGCGTTGCGGTTTGAGTCACTGCCGCCAGAAGCGGTGCGCATCAGCAAGCAACTGATGAAAGCCCCGGACCGGGAGTTGTTGCGCAAGGTGATAGAAGAAGAAGGGGCGCTGTTTACCCAGCGGCTGCGTTCGCCGGAGGCGATGGCTGCGTTGTCGGGGTTTATCAATCGGCATTGAATCCGACGATGAGGCCCGATCAGCCTGCACTTCTTTTGGATCAGAAACGCAAAAGCCCCGCCATTCACATGGCGGGGCTTTCGTTTTTCAGCAACCGATCACTCAGACCATCGGATCGCCAACGTGCAGGATCTTCATGCCGTTGGTGCCGCCAATGGTGTGGTAGCTGTCGCCCTTGGTCAGGATGACCCAATCGCCTTTCTCCACTACGCCACGCTTGAGCAACTCGTCGATCGCGGCCTGGCTGACTTGCTCAGGCGGCAACGATGCCGGGTCGAACGGAACGGTGTAGACACCACGGAACATGGCCGCGCGGGCCTGGGTTTCGCGGTGCGGGGAGAACGCGTAGATCGGCACCGAAGAGCGGATACGCGACATGATCAACGGCGTGTAGCCACTTTCGGTCAGGGCGATGATCGCCTTCACGCCCGGGAAGTGGTTGGCGGTGTACATCGCGGCCAGGGCGATGGACTGGTCGCAGCTTTCGAAGACCTTGCCGATGCGGTGGCTGGAGGTCTTGCTGGTCGGGTGCTTTTCCGCACCGACGCAGATGCGCGCCATGGCTTGCACGGCTTCCAGCGGGTACAGACCGGCAGCACTTTCAGCCGAGAGCATCACGGCGTCGGTGTAGTCGAGCACGGCGTTGGCCACGTCGGACACTTCGGCACGGGTCGGCATCGGGTTCTGGATCATCGACTCCATCATCTGGGTCGCCACGATCACCGCCTTGTTGTGGCGGCGAGCGTGCAGAATGATCTTCTTCTGAATGCCCACCAGCTCGGCGTCGCCGATTTCCACGCCGAGGTCACCACGGGCAACCATCACAGCATCGGAAGCCTTGATCAGCGCATCCAGCGTGTCGTCGTCAGCCACGGCTTCGGCGCGTTCAATCTTCGCCACCAGCCAGGCAGTACCGCCCGCTTCGTCGCGCAGTTGACGGGCGTATTCCATGTCGGCGGCATCGCGCGGGAAGGACACTGCGAGGTAATCCACTTCCATTTCCGCAGCGAGCTTGATGTCGGCCTTGTCTTTCTCGGTCAGGGCCGGTGCCGTCAGGCCACCACCGCGACGGTTGATGCCTTTGTGATCCGACAGCGGACCGCCGATCAGCACGGTGCAGTGCAGTTCGGTAGCAGTGGCGGTATCAACGCGCATGACCACGCGACCGTCGTCGAGCAGCAGTTCGTCGCCTACACCGCAGTCCTTGACCAGGTCCGGGTAGTCGATGCCGACCACTTGCTGGTTGCCTTCGGTCAACGGATGGCTGGTGGAGAAGGTGAATTGATCACCGATCTTCAGCTCGATCTTCTTGTTGGCGAATTTGGCGATACGGATTTTCGGGCCTTGCAGGTCACCCAGCAGGGCAACGAAGCGGCCGTGCTTGGCAGCGAGGTCACGCACCAGCTTCGCGCGAGCCTTGTGCTCGTCGGGAGTGCCGTGGGAGAAGTTCAGGCGGGCGACGTCCAGGCCAGCCAGAATCAGCTGTTCTAAAACTTCCGGCGAGTTACTGGCCGGGCCAAGGGTAGCGACGATTTTGGTACGACGGACGGACATGCAAAGACTCCTGAGTTCAAGCGCTGAGCAGAGGCTACTATGCTCCGTGGGTGTAGTCATTGTTCGAGTGCACTACTTATTTTTTTGTTTTTTTATCAATTGCATCTTTAAACGAACAAACCTGAAGATTTCGGGCAACGGGTCGATACAGAGCTCAAGACAGGAGAACCTTCATGCGATTCGTGCTTATTGCCGCCCTGGCCCTCAGTGTCACGGGCTGCACCCGTTGGTCGATGAACCATCATTTGAATAACGCCTACAGTGCTTATGACCGAGGCAACTGTGAGCAGGTGATGCTCGAACTGTCCAAGGTCGACCGCGCCAGCCGCGCCCGGCGCTATGTACAGCCAGAGGTGTCGATGATGCGGGGGCAGTGCCTTGAACGTCAGAAAATGTTCATCGATGCCGCCCAGACATACCAGTTCATCATCGCGTCCTACCCGCAAAGCGAGTACGCCTTCCGTGCCCGCGCACGGCTGGAAACCTTGCAGAGCCTGGGGCATTACCCGATGCGGTCTGCCGCTGTCGTACGCCCGACGCAGTTCTGATTGCAGTTGTCATTTGATGGCTGGCCGACCAGCGGTAGTGAGCTATAGTCCAATAATGCGGCTTTGGAGGATTGCCCCCGGGTCGATGTCATACCTGTGATCGGCAGAAGTAAGTGGCAGCGGTTCAGGGACTGTCGCACCAGGATCAGGGAGAGCGTGCCCCTCATGCAGAGAGGCCCGTTCCGAAGCATTAGTGCGGTCCTGCTTAAGGGCCTTGCGTAGCGAAATCAGCATGTTCACTGACCGCCGGATCAAGCGGCATCAACTGCCGTATTTTCTAAAAGTGTTCAACAGCGTCACTGACAAGCCAATCGGCTTTCTGGGTAACGTGTCCGAAGACGGGCTGATGCTTATCAGCCATTTGCCGATGATGATCGGGGCGGATTTTGATCTGCGCCTGAAGATCCCTGCCGGCGACGGCGTCTACCAGGTCATCGATGTGCGGGCGTATTGTTTATGGTGCCATGAAGATGCGACACCGCATCACTATGATGCCGGTTTCAGCATTCAGCAGGCGCCGCCGGAATATGGGCAACTGGTCAGCGCAATAAGGCAATATTTCAGCTTCCAGCCATTGCCGGCGTCGGCTTGAGAAAGGCTGAGGATCACGGCCTGCGAACGATGGAGTGACTACCGATCCAACAGGAGCCGCCGCAGGCTGCGATCTTTTGATCCTAAGCGCCCCCACCACGCTTCCAGTTCAAATAGTGCGTCACCATAGCCGGTCCCAACTCGCCCGGTCTCACGTCCATCACGGGAATGCCGTGGGCGCTCAAGCGCTCCTGAAGTGCTGCGCGAGCGTTCAAATAATCCACCGTCCCGCAATAGGTCAACGCCTCCCCCAGGGTTTGCACCGGCATCTGTCGCGTGGTGTCGAGGACTTCTTCACGCAAGCTCGCGACCAGTACCTGATGCTGTTTACTCAACCGTTGCACGGCACTGATCAATTCTTCATCGTCCTCATCGCGCAGATTGGTGACCAGCACCACCAGGCCTCGACGCTTTTGGCGGGCGAGCAACTGGCTGACGGCCGCCAGGTAATCCGCTGGCCGCTGAGTGGTGTCCAGATCGTAAACGGTGTTGAGTAGCACATTGAGCTGGGCGCTACCTTTGGCCGGTGCGAGGTAGCGCGGTGGATCGCTGGCAAACGTACTCAGCCCCACCGCGTCGCCCTGACGCAGGGCGATGTAGCTGAGCAGCAGGCAGGCATTGAGCGCGTGATCGAAATGCGCAAGTTCGCTGTCCTGGCTGCGCATGCGCCGACCGCAATCGAGCATGAACACGATCTGTTGATCGCGCTCGTCCTGATATTCCCGGGCAATCGGCGTGCGCTGGCGGGCGGTGGCTTTCCAGTCGATCTGACGCAGGCTGTCGCCTTCCCTGAATTCGCGCAGCTGATGAAACTCCAGGCCCAGGCCGCGACGTTGTCGCTGCCGTACCCCCAATTGATTAAGCCAGTTATCCACCGCCAACAATTGCCCGCCGTAGAAACGGGCGAAGTCGGGGTACACACGGGTGGTGTCGCTGACGCTTAGCAGGCGCTTTTCCGACCACAGGCCCAATGGGCTTGGCAGGCTGACTTCACAGTGTTCGAAGGTAAAGTGACCCCGTTTTAACGGGCGTACGCGGTAACCGATCTGGCTGATCTGGCCTGGCTGAAGTTCGAATGTCAGGGGCAGGTTTTCGATGCCCAGGCCTTCGGGTACATGGTCAAAGACCTGGGCATTCGTCGGTTGTAAAAGATCGTGCTCGACCTCCAGCCGCACTTCGCTCCAGCGACCAAGCGCCAGGGTGCCAGGCATTTGTCGGCGTATGCGCGGTGAAGGCAGGCGCCTGAGACGGATGGCATCGAGTATTGCCAAGGTCAGCAACGCCAGCAGCAAGCCCCAGTTGATCGATGAAAGGCTCGAGGGCAGCGTGATACCCAGCGCCCGCAACGCGCCCAGCAGGATACCGATGGCCAGCAGCGTAGCGAGCCAGGTCAGCAGCAGGCGCGAGGGTTTCATTGCAGCCCCGCGGGAGCAGGCTCCCTCACCATAGAATGTTTGCGCATGATCACAGCCGCGGTGCCGGGACTTCATCGAGCAGTTGCCTGAGTACGTGATCGACCTCAAGCCCTTCAATATCCAGCTCCGGTGCGATGCGCACGCGATGGCGCAAGACGGCCAGTGCACAGCCTTTGATGTCGTCCGGAATCACGAATTCGCCACCTCGCAGCAGGGCGCGCGCCCGGGCGCAACGTACGAGGGCAATGGAAGCCCGTGGTCCCGCGCCGAGAATCAGACCTGGCCAGCTACGGGTTGTGCGGGCCAGACGGACTGCGTAATCGAGTACCTGATCGTCCAGAGGCAGGTCGCTGGCGATGCGTTGCAAGGCCAGCACATCCTTGGCCTGCAACACCGTACGCAACGGTTGTACGTCGAGCATGTCGGCACGCGTGGAGCGGCTGACCTGGCGGACCATGTCCAGCTCCTGCTCGGCGTCGGGGTAATCCATGCGGACCTTGAGCATGAAACGGTCAAGTTCGGCTTCGGGCAGCGGGTAGGTGCCTTCCTGTTCGATGGGGTTTTGGGTGGCGAGCACCATGAAGGGTTGCGCAATAGGCAGGGCGCGACCTTCGAGGGTGACCTGGCGCTCCTGCATGGCTTCGAGCAACGCCGCCTGGGTTTTCGCCGGGGCGCGGTTGATCTCATCGGCCAGCAACAGGTTGGTAAACAACGGGCCCTTGCGCAGTTTGAATTGCTCGGTCTGCAAGTCGTACACCGCGTGCCCGGTGACGTCGCTGGGCATCAGGTCCGGGGTGAACTGAATGCGCGTGAACTCGCCGCCAAAACAGCGGGCGAGGGCGCGGACCAGCAGGGTCTTGCCCAATCCCGGGACACCTTCGAGCAACACGTGCCCGCCGGCGATCAGTGCGGTCAGCACGTCGTCGATGACAGTGTTCTGGCCAATCACGGCTTTTTGCAATTCGACACGAACCGCCTGGGCCAATTGACTGGCACGCTGGCGTTGCTGGGCGGCGTGGGAGGGTGAGCCGGGCTCGGTCTGTTCACTCATAAGGCGTTCCTCAAGGTTTGCAGGTGGGCAACCTGGCGGCTGAAGTCGGCGTTGTTGAGCCGTTGCTTCGGTCGCGGGCTCATGGCCTGGCTGATAGCGCGTGTGGGTTGGCCGGTCAGGCGTGAAAGCACCAGCCATTGCTCGGCAACGCCGAGTTGATCAAAACCTGGATGACGGCGGCGGACACGCCGCAGGATGTCTTGCTGCAGGGCTTGCAGCAGGTGGGGCTGACCCTTGCGGCGCAGCATGAAATCGGCACTGGCACGCAGGTGTTCCTGAAGTTGTCGGCGGGCTTTCGGTGCCGGGGCAAGCAAGGGACCGCTGCGCATGCCGACGTGCCAAAAGCCCAGGCCGATCAGTGCCACAAGGGCCACCAATGCCTGAGGGAAATAGCGCAGCAGCAAGGTCAGCAGGCTGTCGTGATCGGTGTTGAACATCAGGGTCACGCTTGTGTCAGCGGTCAGGTACCAGAGCAGCCAGGCGTTGTCGTACTGTCCGATGGTCGGGGTTTTCCAGAGGTCGGCATCGGTGACCACGATGATTGAGCCGAGCCCGTGATTCAGCTGCATCATGTGCGTGGCCTTGGCGCTGTTGGCCCAGGACTGCGCGAGGTTGTTCGGGTCTTCGAGGTGAAACGCCGTGTCGAAACTTGCGTAGGCCGGTGCGTCTTCGTTTTCCAGGTACAGCTTGGTCAGCTTGGGAAACGAGTCGTTGTCGAGATCGGGCGGTGGATCCTTGAGGTCTTTGCTCAGGGACTGGTGCAACTGAACCCGGTCGAGCAACAGGTCATTGCTTTGACCGGTTTTGTCATCCCATAACGATTGAGCGACAAACAGCAGTCGACCTCCGGCCCGTGTCCAGTTCATCACCTGGTCGATCTGCCGTGGGGTCATGTTGTAGCGTTCTCCGAACAGCAACAGACTGTGCTGGCGCGGATCGAGCGTAGGCAGTACGTCGAGGCTGTTGGCGTGGCCAACGGTCAGACCTTGTTTACGCAAAAAGTACTCGGCAGCCAGGTACGGATTTGCCTGGGCTTCGGGAGCGGGGCCGTGATCAATCTCGGTCTGATAGGGCGTTGCCTTGAGGTACAGATAGACACCGAGCGCAGTCACCAGCACCGCAATGAGCCCACCGATCGTCATCAACCTGGCCCGTTTCAACGCGAGGCTCCCGGACCGAATAATTCTCGCCAGCCGTCACTGAGTTCCTGTTGTGCAGGCCCTGGCGGCAGGCGATGTCCGTAGGCCATGTTTTGCCAGTGTCCGGTCAGGTTTCTGCTGAACGCCAGCAGAGCCGGTTGTTGCAGGCGTTCGATGCGCTCGAGTACCTGGCCTTCGGTGTCGGCGGGTTTCAGCGCCATGTTGTAGTCATGCAGCAAATGGCTGAGCAGTGCGCGGTAGAGCAAGCCGAGCGCTTCTCGAGGGTGACTCTGCCAAAGGCTTTCAGCACTGCCGGCGATATCGGCGGGCAGCGTTTCCCGAGTGAGGTCGAGGCCAAATGCTTGTTGTGGCAAAGGGCGGTCGATTTTGTTCGTGCTACTCGGCCGCCGCCTGACGAAGGTTCGCAGCCAGTCGCGGTAGCGCCAGATGACCAGCACCACTGCACCGATCACTGCCCCCCACAATACGACTTCAATCAGCGTGGCGATGGCGCCGAAGCGTTGAGCTTCCAGCAACTTGAGAAGTGCCCTTAGCCATGCCGGCAGCTTGTCATCACCAGCCTTTTCGGCGGCGGGGTTTTCTTCGCCGAAGCGGTAACGGGTGACGCTCTCCTTGTTTTTGAACGGTGGTTGATCGAGAAGCGCCTTGATGCTGTCCCGAGACGCCTGGCTGGTGAGCGGCTGCTCCAGCAGGCGCGGGGCGTCAGGTGAGGTGACCGGTTCAGCTGCCCACGTGGATTGCGTGACGGGAACCCACAGAAGCGCCGCCATCAGCAGGACCCCCGCGGTGCTCGCCAGACGCTGGCGCAATCGACGGAACACCAATTCGATATCCCAGGCTTCCAGCACCGTGCGCCGGTTCAGGTAAAGGCTGAAACCGCAGGCGACATAAATCGGTTCCCACACCACCAGCACCAGGACGTAAAAGACATTCGTCAGGTGTTCCAGCCACCGCCAGTCCTGCTGCGTGGCGGTGATCAAGGTTTGCCAGCTCCAGTCGAGTTCGGTTTGTTGCGGCAGTAGCAGGTAGAACAGCACCATCAGACCGATCCAAAGCGCGCTTTCCAGGTGCACGCCGATGATCGTCAGCCAGCGGGCGGCGCCTGCATTGCGCTGCAACAGCACTTGCAAACGCTGTTGCCGCGCCTGACCGTTCAGGCCTTCGAGTTGCACCACAGGCATGAGAAAGCTGCGACTCAAGCTCAGGCGTCGCCAGGTCAGGCTGGCCAGCAGTTGGGGTTTGAGCAGGCGCGGCCATTGGCGCAGTGCCTGTTTCAGGGTGGGTGTTTCACCGAACATGGCTTTGGAGAGGATGTACAGCGGCAGGCGTTCGAACGCCGGTTTCAGCCACCAGAAGATGAACACGGCGAGCGATGGCGAATCCCACAACGCCCAACTCAGCAGCGCGAAGATCGGCAAGGTCACGATCGCCCAACTGGTCATCAACAGGCGTCGGTGGCGCTGGCTGAGAAGTACGCCAAGGTCCATGGCTTCCCAGTGGTTGCGGGGACGGATAACAACGCTGGCATCACTCAGGCGCATGGCGGGTCCGTCCGGCAAACAGCAAATACAGCGCCACCAACATCCAGAGCAGTGCACCGACCAGGTATTTGGTGGTGGGCGCGGGTGCGGTCATGGACGACCAGTACGCTTCGATAAAGGCGGCAATCAGCAGAAACAACATGACCCCGCAAATCAGCAGTACGCTTTTGCGCGCCGCCAATCGCAAGGCTTCGACGCGAGGCAGACGACCCGGTGCGATCAGCGCCCAACCCAGTTGCAGGCCTGCAGCTCCGGCCAGGGCGATGGCGGTGAGTTCGAAAGCGCCATGGCCGATCACGAATGACCAGAAGGTTTGCCCATAGCCGATCTGCGTGAGATGCCCGGCTACCGCGCCAATCATCAAGCCGTTGTAAACCAGGAAAAACGCGCTGCCCAAGCCAAACAGCACACCACTGGCGAAGGTCTGAAAGGCAATGCCGATGTTGTGCATGATGTAGTAACCGAACATGACCCAGTCTTCGCTGGCGGCTCGTTCCGCTGAACGACCCAAGTGACCGCCATCGGGGTCGTACATGCTTTGCATCTGACTGACCTGCTCGACTGGAATCAGGTTGTAGACCAGGTCCGGGAACAGGTAAACCAACAGCGCGAAGCCGATCAGGCTGCCAAAGAAAAGCAGGCTGGCCGCCAGGACAAAGCGCCATTGCGCGCGCACCAGACGGGGGAAGTCCGCCAGAATGAACCCCAGTGCATTGGCGCCGAGTTGGCTGCGATGTCGATAAAGCTGTTGATGACCACGCAGGACTTGTTGCTGCAGCGAGTCGATCAGGAAACTGCTGTAGCCGCGTTCCTGAGCCAAGGCGAGTTGGCAGCAAAGGCGCCGGTAATCGCCCGGAAAACTACCGGTCCGTGACGTTTTTCTACCCCGTTCCAAGGCATCAAGCGTCAGCGAAAATCGCTCCCATTCGGCTTTGTGCCGACTCTCGAAAAGACTTTGCTTCATGCGGGGCCCAACAAGCCGCGGGCGATTGCGTTGAGCTCGACCACGGACCCTGACGCGGGAAGGTGTAACGGCTGCGCCAGGATGGACGCGAGTTCATTGATCCGCGCCTCGGAAAGCTCACGTTGGCGTTCGGCAAATCCAAGAATGGCGCGTTGCTCGACCAACGTCAGTGGCACGGCGGGTCGACGAGGTTCGACGTCGGGCAGTTGTGGTCGAGTGAGGGGGTGTTCGCGGTAAATCACAAGGGTGCCGGCGGCGAGATCACCGAGGCGTTTGAAGGTGGGGTGTTGCAGGCAACTGATGGCGCCGAGGAAGTACCCGAACGGCAGCATATCGACGAATCGCAGCAGGTTGCGCAGCAAGGATGCGGACCAGCCGATGGGTGTGCCATCGTCTTGGACAACCCGCAGGCCCATGCATTGCTTGCCCGGTGAACGGCCTTGATTGAGTACTTCAAACAGGACCATGTACCACCAACTCACGATAAAAAGCAGGATGGAACCCAGCCCGGCGCCCAGGTTTCCCAGGAATGCCAACACGATAAACAGCAGGCCCAGAATCAGCCCGCGCAGCGCCAGATCGATGGAGAACGCCACCGCTCGCACCATTAGCCCGGCCGGACGCAAGGGCAAGTCGATGCCTTCCGGCGTTTCGACCTGGTGCCGCGTATCCAGTGGCGGGGACAGCGTCGCTTTCCTTGGCAGTGCTGTGGTCTCGAGCATGGGCAACCTTGGTGTGGCCTGTTCGGGATTCGATGTGCGTCCGATGCTAGCAGTCTCTCGGGGGGGAACGACATCACTATGTAACGCGCCGTAAGTAACGCGAGATGACTGAATCACAAGAATGCTGGCCGGGGCGGGAGGTGAACGCCTAGACTTTGCCGATCTTCAGTTCAGGAATAGCCCGTGACCTCCATCTTCTGGTACGACTATGAAACCACTGGCATCAACCCTCGCTGCGACCGTCCGCTGCAAGTTGCGGGTATTCGTACCGACTTCGATTTGAATGAGATTGACGAGCCGGTCAATCTTTACTGCCAACCCAGCGAAGACATCCTGCCCCATCCTGCGGCCTGTGCAATCACTGGCATCACACCGGGCTGCCTGGCCGAAAAGGGGTTGAGCGAGGCCGATTTCATGACCCGCGTGCATGCCCAACTGGCAGCGCCCGGCACCTGTGGCGCCGGGTACAACACCTTGCGTTTCGACGATGAGATGACCCGCTACAGCTTGTACCGAAATTTTTTTGACCCTTATGCGCGCGAGTGGCAGAGCGGTAACAGTCGTTGGGACCTGATCGATGTCGTGCGCGCCGCCTATGCCTTGCGTCCGGATGGCTTGGAATGGCCGACGGACGAAGAGGGGCGGGTGACGCTCAAGCTTGAACGCCTGAGCGCCGCCAATGGCATTGACCATGGCCATGCCCACGAAGCGCTGTCGGACGTTCGGGCCACCATCGCTCTGGCTCGCCTGATAAGGGAAAAGCAGCCGAAGCTCTATGACTGGTTGTTCCAGTTGCGCAGCAAGCAGAAAGTGATGGATCAGATCCGGCTGTTGCAGCCGATGGTGCACATTTCGGGTCGCTTTTCGGCGGCGCGTCATTATGTCGGGGTGGTGTTGCCGCTAGCCTGGCACCCGCGCAACAAAAACGCCTTGATTGTCTGCGATTTGCACCTGGACCCTGAGGGTCTGCTCGACCTGGACGCCGAGTCTTTGCGCCAGCGGCTGTACACCCGACGAGATGACCTGCTCGACGGCGAGTTGCCGGTGCCTCTCAAGCTTATTCACATCAATAAATGTCCGGTGGTTGCACCGTTGGCGGTTCTGCGTGAACAAGATCAGCAACGCCTTGGGCTGGATATGGCGCTTTATCAGGCACGTGCGCTGCGGCTAAGTGACGCACAAAATGTTTGGAAAGATAAAGTTCAGGCCATCTATGCCCGCGAGGACTTCGCCCAGAGCGAGGATCCTGAGCAACAGTTATACGATGGTTTTATCGGTGATCGGGATCGTCGTCTATGTGAGCAAGTCCGGGTGGCAGACCCGGCGCAATTAGCACAACAACAGTGGCCGTTCGATGATGAACGCTTGCCTGAATTATTGTTTCGATATCGCGCCCGTAACTTCCCCGATACCTTGAGTAGCCCAGAGCAGGAACGTTGGCAATTATTCTGTCAGCAACGTTTGTCGGCACCCGAGTGGGGAGCGCCGAATACGCTGGATTCTTTTGCAGAAGCCGCAGCCCAATTGACGCTTACTGCAACATTTTCCCAGCGAGCGGTGCTTGATGAATGGCAGAAATATGTCCAGGCATTACGCGTTCGTTTGAATCTTTGAAAACGAACATGCCCGGGCTTGAATGCCAGGCATAAAAAAACGCCAGCGTCAGCTGGCGTTCTTTTCTATCGCAGATCAGTCCGCGACAGCCCTGCGGCTTAGCCCAGCAGAGTTGCCCAACCTTCAACCACGTCACCGCCCCACTTGGCTTTCCACTCTTTCAGAGTCTTGTGGTTGCCACCTTTGGTTTCGATGACTTCGCCGTTGTGCGGGTTTTTGTATTGTTTAACTTTGCGAGCGCGCTTGGTGCCAGTAGTTTTTACTGCGCCGCCACGTGGTGCTTTGGTTTTGGACTCTGGGTCCAGCAGCGCAATGATATCGCGCAGGGACTTGGAGTATTCGCCCATCAAGGTGCGCAGTTTGCCTTCGAATTCCAGCTCGGTTTGCAGTTTGTCGTCTTGGGACAGGTTCTTCAAACGGGCTTGCAGCTCTTTGATAGCTTCTTCGGTGGCGCGATATTCGTTGATCAAGGACATGGTGACTACCTTATGTTGGGCGCTGGATAGCAGGTGACAGTGGCCAATAATAGTCAGGGTGTTTCATCAAGTAAACATTTAACCGTCGTTTTATTTAATTCACTTACGGCGAACAGGGCATTAACCCCGTTCGCAGTTAATTATTAGTGAATCGTGCTTAACGAATATTCACAATTGACTCTTGAATAACCGCCACAAGAGCACCATCGCGCGGGTCGGCTATGTGAGCGGAGCCTCTTTTAGCTGCCGCGCGCAAGGCAAGGCATCATCAATACTGCAGTTTTGCTGCGTAATCGCTAGAATGGCGGCCTTTGCGAAGTTCTGGAGTTTCCCCCTCATGCGCACTTTTCGGCTGGTGATTGCTTGCCCGGACCGCGTCGGCATCGTTGCTAAAGTCAGTAACTTTCTGGCGTCACATAACGGCTGGATCACTGAAGCGAGCCATCACTCGGACAATCTCAGTGGCTGGTTCTTCATGCGTCACGAAATTCGTGCCGACTCGCTGCCCTTCGGTATCGAAGCCTTTCGCGAAGCGTTTGCGCCGATTGCCGAAGAGTTCTCGATGAACTGGCGCGTTACCGATACCGCGCAGAAGAAGCGCGTTGTCTTGATGGCCAGCCGTGAATCCCACTGCCTGGCCGACTTGCTGCACCGCTGGCACAGTGATGAACTGGACTGCGAAATCTCCTGCGTGATTTCCAATCACGACGACTTGCGCAGCATGGTCGAGTGGCACGGTATTCCTTACTACCACGTACCGGTCAATCCGCAGGATAAGGAACCGGCATTCGCCGAGGTCTCGCGCCTGGTCAAACAGCACGATGCTGAAGTGGTGGTACTTGCCCGTTACATGCAAATCCTGCCGCCGGAGTTGTGCAGCGAGTACGCGCACAAGGTCATTAACATTCACCACAGCTTCCTGCCGTCGTTCGTCGGGGCCAAACCGTATCACCAAGCGTCCATGCGCGGCGTGAAGTTGATTGGCGCTACCTGTCATTATGTGACCGAAGAGCTGGACGCCGGTCCTATCATCGAACAGGACGTGGTTCGCGTCAGCCACAGCGACAGCATTGAAGACATGGTGCGTTTCGGGCGTGATGTCGAGAAGATGGTGTTGGCCCGTGGCCTGCGTTATCACTTGGAAGACCGCGTGTTGGTTCACGGTAACAAGACTGTGGTGTTCTGACAGCTACCCGATACCGGTTGAAATTCGAAGGGCCTGGGCGTTCAATCGCTTCAGGCCCTTTGCCGTTTCTGACTTGAGGATTTGTTGATGGCCGACCCACTTGATAAAGCAACTTCCAAAGCGCCCGCTACGTTGGGGGAGGGGTGCTTGAGTCGTTATGATCCTGAAGAGTTGAGCGCGGAGGATGGTACGGAGTTTCCTGGGGCGGCGCAGTTGTGGGACGCGTTGCATCCGAAGCCTGAGCGGTTGCCTGAGGGGGATGCCTGATAGTCGATCATGTACCCGGATCAACTGTAGGGGCTGCCTTGCTAGCGATGGCGGCCTGATAGCCGACCATTCTTTGCGGATGTACCCGAATCAAACTGTGGGAGCTGGCCCTGCCGGCGATGGCGGCCTGATTGGCGGTGAGGCTCTTGCTGGTGTACATATCCATTCCTGCGGTCACGGCTTCTATGGGTTTCGCCCTTACGGCGAGTCACTTGGAAAAGCGCCAAGTAACCAAACGCTCTTGCCCCTTTCGTCCGGTGCCTCGCCCAGGCTCGGCATACCCTCACTCCGGTCCTGCTCCGTGGGCCCGCCGCGATCGGCCATCCATGGCCGTGCGCGGCTAACCCGGCATCCATGCCGGGTTGCCCACTGCGCAGAACCTGCGCTCGGCCTTCCCATGGGGCAAGAAGATCAAA
Organism: Pseudomonas sp. p50(2008); assembly: GCF_015351605.1. NCBI lineage: Bacteria > Pseudomonadati > Pseudomonadota > Gammaproteobacteria > Pseudomonadales > Pseudomonadaceae > Pseudomonas > Pseudomonas sp. p50(2008). The sequence goes on along the minus strand of NZ_JACMYF010000007.1, from coordinate 42,076 downwards.
AGCAGATCAAAAGCCAAAGCGAGGCGGCCTGACAGCCGACCTGACGCTTGAGGCCTGTGCGTTTCCCTGTGGGAGCTGGCTTGCCGGCGATGGCGGCCTTGCAAGCGTCTGAATTCTCCCTGATACACCCAAACTCTCTCCCCTACGCCTGCTTGACCCTCATCAACTTCTTCAAAAGCGGTCTGCCCAGCATCAACAGGAACACCGGTCCGCCCACCAGTAGATAGAAGTAGTAGGTCACTGCCCGCCAGATCAGAATCGCCGCTGCAGCAGTTGATTTACCCACCATGGGGGTCAACAACGCTGCTGAAGTCAGTTCCGCCGCTCCGGCGCCGCCCGGTAGCAGGCTGAATTGCCCCGCGCTGAGAGAGAGCATCTGGATCAAAAAGGTCCAGGCCCATTGCAGGTCCGCGCCCAGGCCGCGCAGTGCCAGGTACAACACGCTGTAGCGCAGGGCCCAATGCAGGCAGGTCAGTGCGAACACCGTGATCAATGTCTTGCGGGGTAGCTTCAAAGTGTCAGTGAACGCGGCCAGAAAATGCAGGAGTTTTCGTGCCCATCGCAGGCGCGTGCTGGCTTGGACGTTGAGACGAGCGAGCAAACGACCGGTCAGGCGAATCAGCACGCGGTGGTAGCGTGCCACTACCACGCAACTGACCAGACCACCGAACATCGAGAGGGCGCTGACCATCAGCAGCCACTCCATGCGCTGGCTCAGGTGCTGGAACAGTGCATAAATCAGGATCCCACTGAGCGCACAGAGAAAAAACACCAGGTCACTTAACTGGTCCATTGCAAATACAGCGCTGCCCCTGGCCGGTCGGACGCCGTTACGGGCGAGCAGCGCCATGATCGTCAGCGGTCCACCGCTGCCCCCGGGCGTGGCGCAATAGGCAAATTCGGCGGCCATCACCACGCCAAGGCTTTTCACCCGGCCGACCTTGTCGCGCTGATCGCCCAGCAATAGACGTAAACGCAGGGTGTTAAGCACCCAGCACAGCAGGATCATGCCGAACATGATGAGAAGCCAATGCAACGGAAAGTTGCGCAGCCGGTACCAGGTTTCGTTGCCTCCGAGCAGGGAGGGGATCAGCACCGCAACCAGCAGCGCGACGAGCAGCAGAATTCCGCGACTCATGCCGCGCGACCGATGCGCTGGTTTTGCCGTTCAAGCCACCGGGCTTTGGTCATGGGGACGCGGCCTTCGTTGAGCAGTCGTTTAAGGGTTTGTAGCCAATAATTGCGTGAAAACTCATGGCACATGTCCACTGGATGCAGGCCGAGGCGAATCACGGGTGCATGCCGCCAATGTTGTTCACGATAATCGCTGATCCACTTCGACAATCCCCGGCGCCATGGGCTACGCGCGCTCCAGACCAGTCCGGGTGCATCAACCGTGCTGAAATCGGGCAAGCGATACAGGTGCTGCGGGTCGCTGGTGTAGCTCAGCGGTAACTGGCGCAGTGCCTCGCGTGTCCCCTCGCTCATCAGCCAGGCTGGCGCGACGAAGCCATGAAGCGGCCAGTTGTAGCGATCAAACAGTTCGATGCCTGCGCGTAAGCGGGCAAGGGCCGCCTGTTCGGACAGGGTGTAGAACTCACCTTCGTGGGTGTAGACCCGACGCATGAACCAGTCCCGTGGGTTACTCGGTTTCGTGCCGTCATCGCAATGAAAGTAGCCGTGGAGAGCCAGTTCGTCACCTCGGGCGACGCGATGGGTGAGCATTTGCCGGAAGTCCGGGTGAGCATCGAGATTGTTGCGCCGGTGGAAATCGGGCACGACCAACCAGGTGATCGGCACGTCACCCAAGGCGTCGACGGCTTCAACGAAAGGTTGGTAGTCGGCCCAGGTTTGCGGTGCGACATCGTGCAGCACCAATAACACGCTGGGCACGTTCATGGCTTTATCCATTGGCCGTCTGCGGCCAGTGATTGCCGAGCACGGCGTGGTAGTGCCCCAGAAGACTATTGACCACGGTGTCCCAGGCGTAATGCTGTTCGACATGGGCGCGGGCTTTTTTACCAAGCTCTGCACTGCCTGAGTGGAACAGTTCGCGGACCGCACTGGCCATCGCCGACGAATTGTTCGGGGCGCAGAGCAAGCCACATTGATCAGTGACGATCTCCTTGAATGCTCCGGCATCAACGGCGATGACCGGGATGCCGCTGGCCATGGCCTCCAGAATGACCAGGCCGAAAGTTTCCTGGTCGCCGGCATGCACTAGCGCATCGGCACTGGCTAACAATCGCGCCACTTGTACAGCCGGGCAGAACTCATCGACGACGGTGACGTTCTCCGGCACGACCACTGGCATGGACGAGCCGACCAATAGCAAGTGATAGCGAGCACCTAGCTGTTTCATGCAATCGAGCAGCACCGGCAGGTTCTTTTCCTTGGAGCCGCGCCCGGCAAAAATCAGCAAATGGGTCTCTTCAGCAATGCCCAGTTTGGCCCTTAGTTCCGGGTCCCTTGCGCCAGGATTGAATGTTTGCAGGTCGACGCCCAAAGGCTGGACGTAAACATTCTTGACCCCTAGCCCCTTGAGTTTGTCAGCCATGACCTGGCTCGGCGCCAGCACCCGGTCGAAGTTGCCATAAAGTCTGCTGACATAGGCTTCGACATTCGGGGTCACCCAGTTGCCCATGCGATTGCTGCACAGCAACGGCAAGTCGGAGTGATAGAAACCAATCACCGGCACATCCAGTTGACGCTTCGCATCTAAAGCAGCCCAGGCGGTGAGGTATGGATCGCCGACTTCTATGAGGTCAGGCTGCAAATCCTGCAGGACGTTTCGCCACGGAGCCAAACGTACGGGGAAACGGTAGCCCTTGCCGAAGGGCAGGGCGGGAGCGGGAACGGTGAAAATGCCATCCCGTTCGCTCAGGTGGGCACCGGGGATCAGCAGGCTGTGGCGAATGCCGGGCTTGATCCCCAGGCGTCGGTGTTTGGCATCCAGATACGTGCGCACGCCACCGCTGGCAGGGGCGTAGAACATGGTTATGTCAGCGATATGCACGATGAGCATCCCTCCGGTCCGTTGTTCTCCCTTGGTTGACCTTTATGAAGGATAGATGTTCGGTTGGGGTTTGCTGGCGCAGGGGTTAGTGGGGGGCGGTGAGAGCAAGACCGCCATCGCTGCATCGGTATCTACACATCTTTCAGGAGCTGCCAAAGTCCTGTGGCGCGGGAGTAATTCCCTCGCCACAAGTTCGGTGTGTTCTACGACGAGATACGTAGATCTGATGGAGCGCCAACCGTTCTAGATTCGGAAACTCCCCACCAACTGTTTCAAGCGCGCGGCCTGCTGTTCAAGGTCGGAACACGCCCGCAACGTCGATTGCAGGTTTTCCACGCCTTCCTGGTTCAGCGTATTGATCTCCGTGATGTCGACGTTGATCGATTCAACCACCGCCGTCTGTTCTTCGGTCGCGGTGGCCACCGACTGGTTCATGCCGTCGATTTCGCCAATCCGCAAGGTGACGCTGTTCAAGCGTTCACCAGCGAGGTTGGCGATGTCCACGCTGTCCTGGCTGTGGCGCTGGCTGTCGCTCATGTTGCTGACGGATTCACGGGCGCCGACTTGCAGTTCCTCGATCATGGTCTGAACCTGTTGCGCCGATTCCTGGGTGCGATGCGCCAGGTTGCGCACTTCATCGGCCACCACCGCAAATCCACGTCCCGCTTCACCCGCTCGCGCTGCTTCGATCGCCGCGTTGAGGGCCAGCAGGTTGGTTTGCTGGGAGATGCTGGTGATCACTTCAAGGATCTGGCCGATGTTCACGGTTTTGCTGTTCAGCGATTCGATGTTGGTGCTCGACGCGCTGAGCATGCTCGACAGCTGATTCATCGCGGCAATGCTGCGGTCCACCACTTGCTGGCCGTCTTCGGCCAGGTTGCGGGCGTCGCTGGCCTGACTCGAGGCCTGTGCAGCGTTGCGGGCGATTTCCTGGGTGGCGGCGCCGAGCTGGTTGATCGCCGCGGCTACGCTGCTGGTGCGTGAGGCTTGTTGGTCAGAGTTGAACATCGACGAGTTTGAAGCGGCGAGCACGCGCAGGGCCACTTCGTTGACTTGGCCGGTGGCCGATGACACTTCGCGGATCGAACCGTGGATACGTTCCACAAAGCGGTTGAATGCGGTGCCGAGGACACCAAACTCGTCGTTGTTCTGGATGGTCAGGCGCTTGGTCAGATCGCCTTCACCGTCGGCAATGTCTTCCATGGCGCGGGTCATGACATGCAGCGGCTGGATCAGGATGCGGATCAGCATGCCCAGCAAGGCAATGATGATTGCCACGGCAATAAGGGTCGCGACGACGGCCGAGGTGCGAAATTCGCTAAGCATCGAGAAGGCTTTTTCTTTATCCACCGATAAACCGATGTACCAGTTCACCGAAGGCAGGCCTTTGACGGGGGTGAAGTTGACGATGCGGGTCTTGCCATCCACTTCCACTTCGCTGAAATCGCTGCTGATACGCGGCGTGTTGCGTGGATAGGCCTCGCTCAACGTTTTCATCACCAGCGATTTGTCCGGGTGCACCAGGATCTTGCCGTCGGCGCTGACCAGGAATGCGTAGCCCATGCCATCGAAATCCCGAGCGCTGAGGGTGTCGATCAAGGTTTGCAGGCTCAGGTCGCCCCCGACCACGCCGATGCTCTGACCGGCCTTCTTCGAGGCGCTGGCGATGGAAATGATGGTTTGGCCCGTGGCCGCATCGACGTAAGGTTCGGTCAGCGTCGCAGTGTTGCTGCTTTCGGCGCCTTTGTACCAAGGGCGCACGCGCGGATCGAAGCCAGCAGGCATTTTCGCGTCCGGGCGAATGGTGAAGCTGCCGGTGGCATCGCCAAGGTAGGACGCCATGAAGGTCGATGTCAGGGCTTTCTGCTCGAGCAGGCTGTCAACCGTGGACCGCTCGGGGTTGAGGGCGATGTTCTGGGCAAGGTTGTCGATCAACAGGATGCGGCCGGTCAACCAGGTCTGAATGTTGCTGGCGGTAACATCGCCCATTTCAGTGAGGTAGTTGTCCAGGTCTTCGCGGATGGCGGTACGCTGCAAGTAGTCGTTGTACAGCGTGAACGAGGCGAAGGCGGCGATGACAATGAGCGCGGCGGCAAGCAGTATCTTATGGCTGAAACGCAGATTTTTGTTCATGGCTTGGGGTTCCGCTAAGGTCTTAATGTCAAGGGCGTGCTTTTATAAAGGAACGCGAAAGGGGTGGTGGTAAACACAAGCGGATAGTTCCGTCCTCTCCTTAGGGAATTACCGACGCTATTAGTCTTTTATATCGGCCGTGAAGGATCAAAGATTAACCATGGGTGACAAAATGCCTGACTCCTTGCAACTCGTTATCGGTGCCGATCTCGCGGGGCAGCCGATCGCCCAAGCGATGCGTCTCGCAAACCGCCATGGCCTGGTCGCCGGCGCTACCGGGACCGGCAAAACCGTCACCTTGCAACGCCTGGCCGAAGCCTTCAGCGATGCCGGCGTGGCGGTGTTCGCGGCGGATATCAAAGGCGACCTGTGCGGGCTGGGCGCTGCCGCAAGCCCACAGGGCAAGATCGCCGAGCGGATCGCCGGGATGCCCTGGCTGAACTACACACCTCAGGCGTATCCGGTGACGTTGTGGGATATCCACGGCCAGTCGGGTCACCCGTTGCGCACGACCTTGAGCGAGATGGGCCCGTTGCTGCTGGGTAGCCTTCTGGAACTGACTGACAGTCAGCAGTCGGCGCTGTATGCCGCGTTTAAGGTGGCCGACCGTGAAGGTCTGTTGTTGCTGGATCTCAAGGATCTGAAGGCGCTGCTCAATCATTTGCGCGACCACCCGGAGTCATTGGGCGATGACGCCGCACTGATGACCACCGGTTCCAGCCAGGCATTATTGCGGCGCCTGGCGACGCTCGAGCAGCAGGGGGCGGAAGCACTGTTTGGCGAGCCTGCCCTGCAACTCGAAGACATATTGCAGCCGGCCGTCGATGGTCGCGGGCGCATTCACCTGCTTGATGCCAGCCGTCTGGTGCACGAGGCCCCGAAGGTCTACGCGACGTTCCTGCTGTGGCTGCTGGCCGAGCTGTTCGAGCAACTGCCGGAACGCGGCGATGCGGAAAAACCGCTGCTGGCGCTGTTTTTCGACGAAGCACATTTGTTATTCGCTGGCACGCCCAAAGCCTTGCAGGACCGCCTGGAACAAGTGGTGCGGCTGATTCGCTCGAAAGGTGTCGGGGTGTATTTCGTCACCCAATCGCCGGGCGATCTGCCGGATGATGTGCTGGCACAGCTTGGCCTGCGCATCCAGCACGGGCTGCGCGCGTTTACCGCCAAGGAGCAGAAGTCCCTGAGGGCGGTGGCTGAGGGTTTCCGCCCGAACCCGGCATTCGATGCCTTGGCAGTGTTGACGGAGCTGGGCATCGGCGAGGCGCTGGTCGGTACGTTGCAAACCAAGGGCACGCCGGAGATGGTCCAGCGGGTGCTGGTCGCGCCACCGCAATCGCGGATCGGGCCGTTGACCGAGACGGAGCGCACAGTGCTGATTGCAGGGTCGCCGTTCAAGGGGCGTTACGATAAACCGATCGATCGCGAATCGGCCTATGAAGTATTGATGGGGCGCAAGGGATTGTCGCCCGAGCCTGAAGCGTTGCCGGGAAAACCCGCCGCTGAAGAGCCAAGCTTTACCGACAAGGCCGGGGAGTTTCTCGGCACTGCTGCAGGGCAGGCACTGAAATCAGCGATGCGACAGGCGGCTAACCAGTTGGGCCGGCAATTGGTGCGCGGGTTAATGGGGTCGCTGCTGGGTGGCAGCAAAAAACGCTAAAAGCAAAAGATCGTCCGAACGCGACCCGAGCCTTCGGACGATCTTTTGATCCTGCTTTCAATCCTTGGGTTTGGCGTGAGCCGCCAGTCGTTCAAGCGCAGCCCGCAGGTTCGGGTCGGTAATGCCATCGGCCGTCGCCTGGATGGTCGCCCCGGCGTCAACCGACAAGCTGATGGTATGCCCCGCCGCCCCTTGCGGGACAGTCGGTGGCTGCACCTTGAACAGGATGCGTGTCAGGCTGGCAAACTCATCGAACAGCTGCAATTGCCGTTGCAGGCGTTTTTGTTGATAGCGCAGGCGGGTCGCCCAGTGGCCGTCGGTGACGATCAGCAACAGGCTGCCTTCGCGCCATGAAGCCACGTGGCAATGCTCGCGGGCAGCCGGTTGCAATTGGCTTTCCAGCAGACGCTGGAGATGACCCAGGCGTTGAGCGTGGCCGAAGATGGCTTTCAGCGGTTTGGCTTCGCGAAGCAGGACGGCGGGTGCTCTGGCCGTAAGAGGGCGAAATGCCATGATCAGACACCTGAAGTAACAGAGCCGCCATGTTAGCAGAAAGCACCCGATTGACCCGACCCATTGCTTTGCGAGCGCTTTACCCATTAAATCAACAAGTAACTTCTGCCGTGTATGACTTGAAGTTCAGCAAAAAGCCCTTATTTTAAGTGAGCCCCGTAACAACGCTGTGCCAGCATCGTGGAACAACGCCACTTTCCTCACCATCGTTTCCGGGTAGAATGCTCGTTCGCATGCGGCCATGAGGGCTGCTCGGGCGACTCACGGGGCCGCCCTCCATCCCTTTAGTGTGGAAGATCCTGCCGATATGTTTGCGCCTTTGTTAAAGAAACTTTTTGGAAGCAAGAACGAGCGTGAAGTCAAACGCATGCTCAAGACGGTGCAATTCGTCAATGCCTTCGAAGAGCAAATGGTGGCCCTTTCGGACGATCAATTGCGTGCCAAGACAGACGAGTTCAAGGCCCGCATCGCCAAAGGGGAAACCCTCGACAAGTTGCTGCCAGAAGCCTTTGCGGTCGCCCGCGAAGCCGGTAAGCGTGTCATGGGTATGCGCCACTTCGATGTCCAGCTGATCGGCGGCATGACCTTGCATGAAGGCATGATCGCGGAAATGCGTACCGGTGAAGGCAAGACCCTGGTGGCAACGCTGGGTGTTTACCTCAACGCGCTGTCCGGCAAGGGCGTGCACGTAGTGACAGTGAACGACTACCTGGCACGTCGCGACGCCAACTGGATGCGTCCGCTCTACGAATTCCTCGGCCTGACGGTCGGCGTTGTCACGCCGTTCCAGCCGCCGGAAGAAAAACGCCTGGCCTACGCCGCTGACATCACCTACGGCACCAACAACGAATTCGGCTTCGACTACCTGCGCGACAACATGGCGTTCAGCATGGAAGAAAAATTCCAGCGCGAACTCAATTTTGCCGTGATCGACGAAGTCGACTCCATCCTCATCGACGAAGCGCGTACCCCGCTGATCATTTCCGGTCAGGCCGAGGACAGCTCCAAGATGTACGTCGAGATCAACAAACTGATCCCGCAGCTGGAGTTGCACGTCGAGGAAGTTGAAGGCGAAGTCACCAAGGCGGGTCACTACACCGTCGACGAGAAGACTCGTCAGGTGGAGCTCAACGAAGCCGGTCACCAGTTCATTGAAGACATGCTCACCCGCGTCGGCCTGCTGGCTGAAGGCGAGAGCCTGTACTCGGCACATAACCTGGGCCTGCTGACCCACGTATATGCCGGTCTGCGTGCGCACAAGCTGTTCCATCGCAACATCGAATACATCGTGCAGGACGGGCAGGTCGTCCTGGTCGACGAACACACCGGTCGTACCATGCCGGGTCGTCGTTTGTCCGAAGGCCTGCACCAGGCCATCGAAGCCAAGGAAGAACTGAACATCCAGGCCGAGAGCCAGACCCTGGCCTCGACTACGTTCCAGAACTACTTCCGTCTGTACAACAAGCTGTCCGGCATGACCGGTACTGCAGACACCGAAGCGTTCGAGTTCCATCAGATCTACGGTTTGTCGGTGATGGTCATTCCGCCAAACAGACCGTTGGCCCGTAAGGACTACAACGACCTGGTGTTCCTGACCGCCGAAGAGAAATACGCAGCGATCATCACCGACATCAAGGAATGCATGACCCAGGGCCGTCCGGTGCTGGTGGGTACTGCAACCATCGAAACTTCCGAGCACATGTCCAATCTGCTCAACAAGGAAGGCATCGAACACAAGGTTCTGAACGCCAAGTTCCACGAAAAAGAAGCCGAGATCATTGCCCAGGCCGGTCGTCCCGGTGCACTGACCATCGCCACCAACATGGCCGGTCGCGGTACCGACATCCTGCTGGGCGGCAACTGGGAAGTGGAAGTGGCTTCGCTGGAAGACCCGACCCCTGAGCAGATTGCCCAGATCAAGGCCGACTGGCAGAAACGTCACCAGCAAGTGCTCGAGTCGGGCGGCTTGCAGGTGATCGCGTCCGAGCGTCACGAATCGCGCCGTATCGACAACCAGCTGCGTGGTCGTGCGGGTCGTCAAGGTGACGCCGGTTCCAGCCGTTTCTACCTGTCGCTGGAAGACAGCCTGATGCGCATCTTCGCCTCTGATCGGGTGAAGAACTTCATGAAAGCCCTGGGCATGCAGCCTGGCGAAGCGATTGAGCACCGCATGGTGACCAACGCCATCGAAAAGGCTCAGCGCAAGGTTGAAGGCCGTAACTTCGACATTCGTAAGCAATTGCTCGAGTTCGACGACGTCAACAACGAACAACGTAAAGTGATCTATCACATGCGTAACACGTTGCTGGCCGCTGACAACATCGGGGAAACCATCGCTGACTTCCGTCAGGACGTGCTCAACGCTACCGTCAGCGCACACATTCCACCGCAATCGCTGCCTGAGCAGTGGGATGTGGCCGGTCTGGAAGCGTCGTTGCAGAGCGACTTCGGCGTGGCGTTGCCGATCCAGCAATGGCTCGACGAAGACGATCACCTGTACGAAGAGACCCTGCGCGAGAAGCTGATGAACGAGCTGATCGCGGCGTACCACGAGAAAGAAGACCAGGCGGGCGCCGAGGCGCTGCGCACCTTCGAGAAGCAAATCGTGCTGCGCGTGCTGGATGACCTGTGGAAAGACCACCTGTCGACCATGGACCACCTGCGTCACGGTATCCACTTGCGTGGCTACGCCCAGAAGAACCCGAAGCAAGAGTACAAGCGCGAGTCGTTCACGCTGTTCTCCGAGCTGCTGGATTCGATCAAGCGCGACTCTATTCGTGTGCTGTCGCACGTTCAGGTTCGTCGCGAAGATCCGATCGAAGAAGAGCAACGCCTGCGCCAGGAAGCCGAAGCACTGGCGGCACGCATGCAGTTCCAGCACGACGAAGCGCCTGGTCTTGAGCAACCGGAACTGCTCGGTGAAGAGGTCGATGTGGCCCTTGCCGCTGCGCCGGTACGCAACGAGCAGAAGCTGGGTCGAAACGAACTGTGCTACTGCGGTTCGGGCAAGAAATTCAAGCATTGCCACGGGCAGATCCAGTAAAACCCGTTTCATACGCTGAAATACCCGCGCCGCGACCGGCTTATGCCGTCGCGGCGTTTTGCCATTTAACACCGCCGTTCATTCTGTGACGGTGATGACTACTTTTTAAGGAGCGCATTCATGGCTGTTGGTCTTGGTCCTTTGCCAACGTTGCACCCGGTTGCCGGTTTTGAACTCGGCATTGCATCGGCTGGCATCAAGCGCCTCGGGCGCAAAGACGTCGTGGTCATGCGCTGCGCCGAAGGTTCGACGGTGGCAGGCGTGTTTACGCTGAACGCCTTTTGCGCCGCCCCGGTGATTCTGGCCAAGCAACGCGTGCAAGGCCCTGTGCGTTACCTGCTGACCAACACGGGCAACGCCAACGCCGGTACCGGCGAACCTGGCCTGGCCGCCGCCGAGCGCACCTGCGCCAAACTGGCAGAGCTGACCGGTGTCGATGCCAGCCTGGTGCTGCCGTACTCCACGGGCGTGATCGGTGAGCCGTTGCCGGTCGAGAAGATCGAAGGCGCGCTGCAAGCCGCTCTCGATGACCTGTCGGTGGACAACTGGGAAGCTGCCGCCACCGGCATCATGACCACTGACACATTGCCAAAAGGCGCCAGCCGCCAGTTTCAGCATGACGGCGTAACCATCACCGTCACTGGCATCAGCAAAGGCGCCGGCATGATTCGCCCGAATATGGCGACCATGCTGGGCTACATTGCCACCGATGCCAAAGTCTCCCGCGATGTGCTGCAAAACCTGTTGCTGGACGGCGCCAACAAGTCGTTCAACCGCATCACCATCGACGGCGACACCTCGACCAACGACTGCTGCATGCTGATCGCAACCGGTCAGGCAGCACTGCCGGAAATCACCCGCGCCGAAGGCGAGTTGTTCGCCAAGTTGAAGCAGGCCGTGTTCGAAGTGTGCATGGACGTCGCTCAAGCCATCGTCCGTGACGGTGAAGGCGCGACCAAGTTCGTGACCGTTGAAGTCAATGGCGGCGGCAATCATCAGGAGTGCCTGGACGTTGGTTACACCGTGGCACACTCGCCGCTGATCAAGACGGCTCTGTTTGCTTCCGATCCAAACTGGGGCCGCATTCTGGCCGCTGTTGGCCGTGCGGGTGTGCCAGACCTGGACGTGAGCAAGATCGACGTGTTCCTCGGTGACGTGTGCATCGCCAGCCATGGCGCCCGCGCAGCAACTTACACCGAAGCCCAGGGCTCGGCGGTGATGCAGCAGGAAGAAATCACCATCCGCATCGAGCTGGGTCGCGGCGATTGCAGCGAAACCATCTGGACCACCGACCTGTCCCACGAGTACGTCAAGATCAACGCTGAGTACCGTACGTAAACCGGGCCGGCCGAGCGCGACCCCGGCCCATCGCGAGCAGGTTTGCTCCCACATTGGATGTGTGTACAGCTCGACCCATTGGGGGAGCGGGCTTACTCGCGATGATGGTCTGCCAGTCACCACAAGACTGGCCTGTTTTCCTCATCAAAAGGTCCCGAACATGAGCCTGCACCTGATCATCGGCGACAAACTGCTTTCCTCCTGGTCCCTGCGCGGCGCACTGGCTCTCGAACTGGCCGGCGCTACCTATACCGAAGAATTGATCAAGCTGAACCAGCCCGATACTCGCGAACGTCTGCTCAAGCACTCGCCGACCGGGAAAGTCCCTCTGTTGAAAACCGAGCACGGCACCATCGCTGACTCCATGGCCATTGCTGAATACCTGGCCGAACAGTTCCCGGATGCCAATCTATGGCCCAAAGACACCGCCGCCCGTGCCCAGGCGCGTTCGGCCTGCGCGCAGATGCACGCCGGGTTCTTCGCCATGCGCGGCAACATGCCGTTTGACCTGTCTCGCGATGCACCGCTGTCGCCGGTTCCAGCGGACGTTCAGGCGGACACTGAGCGCATGCTGGCGTTGTGGGCCGAGTGCCGTAACGCTGCGTCCGAACCAGGTGCGTTTCTGTTTGGCGATGCGACAATAGCCGACGCCTTTTTCGCGCCGATCGCGGTTCGCCTGCGCACCTATCAGGTGAAATTGCCGGCGGTTGACGAGGCCTATGTCGAAACCATCTACCAATGGCCAGCATTCAAGGCTTGGCAGAAAGCAGGTCTGGAGGAGGTTGGGCAGTGAAACGTGTTCATGTAGCTGCAGCGGTTATTCGTGACGGCAGCGGCAAGATCCTCATCGCTCGTCGTGCGGACACTCAGCACCAGGGTGGCCTTTGGGAGTTTCCCGGTGGCAAGGTCGAGACCGACGAATCTGTTGAAATCGCCCTGGCGCGGGAGCTTCAGGAGGAGTTGGGCATCGTGGTCAACGCTGCGCGTCCGCTGATCAAGGTCCGACACGATTACCCGGACAAGCAAGTGTTGCTGGATGTCTGGGAGGTGTCGGCGTTTAGCGGCGAGCCTCACGGCGCTGAAGGCCAACCGCTGGCCTGGGTCGCACCCCGTGATCTGCTGGATTACGAGTTTCCGGCCGCCAATCAGCCAATCGTCGCAGCCGCGCGTTTGCCTGCCGAATACTTGATCACCCCCGAAGACCTGGAAACCCCGGCCCTGCTGCGCGGTATTCAGAAAGCCATTGCGGGCGGCATCAAGCTGATCCAGCTGCGGGCGCCCAACGGCTACGATCCGAAGTACCGCGATCTGGCCGTGGATGCAGCGGGTCTGTGTGCCGGCAAGGCGCAGTTGATGATCAAGGGACCGTTCGAATGGCTGGGTGATTTTCCGTCAGCCGGGTGGCACATCACTTCGGCACAATTGCGCAAACACGCGGCGGCGGGCCGACCGTTGCCGACATCGCGCTGGTTGGCTGCGTCCTGCCACAACGCTGAAGAGCTGGCACTGGCGGAGCAGATGGGCGTGGATTTTGTGACGTTGTCACCGGTACAGCCGACCCAGACGCATCCGGATGCTCAGCCGTTGGGTTGGCCACAGGCTGCCACGTTGATCGAGGGATTCAGCAAGCCGGTGTTCCTGTTGGGCGGTGTTGGCCCGACTGAACGGCAGAAGGCTTGGGAAGCAGGGGCGCAAGGTGTGGCGGGGATTCGGGCGTTTTGGCCTGAGGCCTGATTTTGTGTTCAGGCTGCTGGCCCCATCGCGGGCAAGCCTTGCTCCTACAGGAGTAATGCTTGCTCGCGATGGGGCCACTCAATGCTTGGACTAAGCCTCAGGTTTGGAAGCCGGCTGCCACAAAATCTCGGCAACGCCCTGGCGCTTGGCAATCAAGCGCGCCACCACAAACAACACATCCGATAACCGATTGATGTAGGCCAACCCAACCCCGGCCAACGGTTCAATCGCATTCAACTGCTGGCACCGGCGCTCCGCACTGCGTGCCAGGCTTCTGCACACATGGGCCTGGGCGATCAGCATCGAGCCGCCCGGCAGGATAAAATTCTCCAGCGGTCCCAGCTCCTCGTTCCAGAGATCGATGGCCGCTTCCAGGCGTTCGATTTCAGCCGCGTTCAGTGCTTGATACACCGGCATCGCCAGCTCGCCACCCAGATCGAACAGGCGGTGCTGACAAGGTGCCAACACGTCGATCACTTCGTTCAAGCCCGGATAACGGTCGCTTTCTGCCGCCAGACCCGCCAACAACACGCCGACCTGGCTGTTCAGCGTATCAACCTCGCCAATCGCCTCGATGCGTGGGTGATCCTTGGGGACGCGGCGGCCGTCACCCAGCCCGGTTTCGCCTTTGTCGCCGGTGCGGGTGTAAATCTTCGACAAGCGAAAGCCCATGGGTTACCTCGATAGCTGATTGAGTTCTTGAGAGACCAGCGGAGTGCCCGCCAGGGGCAGGCGTAAGGTGAAACACGTGCCTTGGCCCAAGGTCGATTGCACTTCCATCTGACCCTTATGGTTGTTGGTGATGATGAAATAAGAAACGGACAGGCCAAGGCCGGTGCCCTGGCCGATTTCCTTGGTGGTGAAAAACGGCTCGAAGGTGCGCTTGCGGACGTTCTCACTCATACCGATACCGTTGTCCTCCACCTGGATCTCCGCCCAAGGCGGGTTCAACTTGGTACGCAGGATAATTCGTCCGGGCTCACGGTCATCCTCGCGCTGGTGAATGGCCTGTGCGGCGTTTTTCAGCAGGTTGAGTAACACCTGTTCCAGTTCGTTGGCGGTGCCAGGCACCGGGCCGAGCTGTGGATCGAACTGGCGAACGATGGCCTGGCCTTTGAAATCGAAACCGATCGCCAGGTCGAAGTCGTTACCCGCGATTTCCACTGCCTGATCAATCAATGCCGGTAGATCGCAGGGGGCCATTTGGCGGGTGCTGCGACGGCTGAAACTGAGCATGTGCGTCACGATCTTCGCCGCGCGAGCGCCCGCCTGCTGGATACCGTCCAGCAGCTGTGGGACTTCGCGCGCGACCAGGTATTGGTTAACGGTCTCCAGCTCAATACCCATGAGTTCAGCCTGTTCGAGGTTTTTCGGCAGCTCCGAGGACAGGCGTCGGCGAATGTTCTGCACGTTATGCAGGATGGCGCCCAGCGGGTTATTGATCTCGTGGGCCATGCCGGCCGCCAGCCCCCCTACGGAAAGCATTTTTTCCGACTGCACCATCATTTCTTCGAGCGACAGGCGTTGGGTGATGTCATCGATGCGGATCACCACACCGCGTCCGGCCCCGCCCATCAATGGATAAAACGTCAACGCATAATGCTTGGGCTCGTCGTCCTTGAACCAGGTCACACGCTCGATCTTGGCCACGGTGTGCTGTTCGACTGTTTGCTTGAGTTGCGGCAGGAACGGCTTGAGGGGTTCGAACGCAAGGAATATCGGCTGATTCAACGCTTCATCGAGGCGCGTGCCGGACAGGGCGCTGGCTTCCTGATTCCATTGCGTCACGTAGAGCTGTTCATCCAGTGCGATCAGCGCCGACGGCATGGAGTCGATGATGCTGTTGAGGTAGTTCTGGAAGCCCGTGAGTTTCTTTTCGATCTTGCTGCGCACCTGGACTTCGAGCTCCAGCTTGCGGTTGGTGTGACGGGTTTCTTCGGCCAGACCCTGGGCCTGGTCATAGGCTGCCTGGGAGTCGTCCCGGGCGCGCTTGAGTTGGTGCTCGCGGGCTTCGATTCGCGAGAGCATGGTATTGAACGCCTCGGCGAGGCTGCCGATTTCATCATGGTTGCCCCGGGACGCGCGCAGGGCATAGTTCTCTTCGCGGGTCACCTGTCGGGACAGTTCTTCGAGTTGATGGATGGGCTGGGTAATCAGGCGTTTGATCTGTCGGGCGATCACCAGCCATAACAGCACACTGAAAATCAGAATGCCGAGACTGGCCGTCAGGGTCCCGGTGTAGAAGGCCACCGGTAATTCGCTGCTGGCAACCAGGAGCAAATGACCGGGAGCCGTGCCGGGGCGGGGCAGGGTGATCAGTTGATTGCTGCGAAATTCAGTCGCTTGCCAGGACTCGATGTGCCGGTAGCGCTCCGGCAGCTTGAGCTTTTCGCCATGTTGCAGTTGCGCGAGCCGTTCGCCCTTGCCGTCGTAAAGCGCCGCCGCGCGCAACGGGGAATAGCTGTTCAGTTCGTTGAGCAGGCGTTCGGCGCTTTCCGGCGACTGCAAGGCCTCGGACACCAGACTCGGGTTGGACACCAGCCGCCCGATGGTCTGCAACGCTTGGGGCGCCATGCTCTCCTGCGAGATGTAATACGCGGCGCTGATAAAGGTCAGGTTGGCAACCAGTAGGACAGTGGTCAATAGCACCAGCAGGGCGGCCAGCAGTTTCTGGCCGACCGGGAGGTTTTCAAGGCGCTGGCGCAATGGCATCAGGTTCGTCGCTGAAAAGGAACAAGTGGCCAGCGTAGCCGCTGCTCAGTCGCTGGGCAATCCAAGGGTGTGCAGATGGGCGATCAACCGTGACTCAAGCTGATTGAGGTGCGGCAGGTTCAATTGATGCCGGGCGGCGACTTTACAGGCGTAGCCCAGCAGGTAGCTGATTTCGGTGCGCCGCCGATTGCTGACGTCCTGATACATCGAAGAGTAATTGGCTGCGGTGGCATGGATGACGCGCTCTACTTCCTGCTGCAGTTCCTCGGCAGCGGCGGGCTGGCCGCAACGTTCGAGCAGCTCGGTCAGTTCGCCACAGAGGGTGGCGACTTCGCAATGATGGTCCTGAAGGCCGCCGTTGCGGCAATCGTGCAGCACCGTCAGCGGATTGATCGCACAGTTGAGCGCCAGTTTTCGCCACAGTCGAGTCAGGATATCGGTACTCCATTCATGTGGGATGCCCGCGGCGGTTACATCATCCAGCCAGAACGGCGCCACTGGATGACTCGCATCTCCCAGCCAGGTGTAACCGTGGCCGGCGAACACTACGCGCCAGTCGCCATCGCGAAAGGCGCCTTCGGTGCTTGAAGCGAAGATGCAGCGCGCCTGTGGGGCCTGTGCGGCGACGGCGTCCTGGCTGCCCAGGCCATTCTGCAAGAGGATCAACTCCGCTCCAGGGACCATTCGGGGTACAAGCTGGGCGACAGCGTTCTCGGCATCGTAGGCTTTGCAGGCCACCAGCAGGCGGGCAATCGGTTCACTGTTGTCAGGCGTCTGCGCCGGTACCGGATAGCAGCGTGCTTCACCGTGTTCGATCAGTGTCAGCCCGCCTGCGGCCTCGTAAGCTTGCAGGCGCGTGGCGTCCCGCACGATCAACCTGACCGGTAACCCGGCACGTGCCAGACGTGTAGCCCACAATGTGCCGAGACTTCCGGCGCCCAGAACATGCCAGGTGGTGGACATCAGCTTTTTGCTCGTATTGAGGCGTGCATCGGCGGCTCGCAGTGAATGATGGGAAAGACCCGTTATAATCAGCGCGGATTTTAACCGCAAGCCGGCGTACTCCATCGGTACGCCTTTTATTGGAGAGATTACATGCCGTCGTTCGACGTGGTATCCGAACTGGACAAACACGAAGTCACCAACGCGGTCGAAAACGCCGTCAAGGAACTCGATCGCCGTTATGACCTTAAAGGCAAAGGCACCTTCGAGTTCAAGGAAAAGGACCTGACTGTCAACCTGACTGCCGAGGCCGATTTCCAGCTCGAAGCTATGATTGAGATCCTCAAGCTGGCGCTGGTCAAGCGCAAGATCGATGTGCAGTGCCTTGAGGTCAAGGACGCTTACGCATCGGGCAAGCTGATGAAGCAGGAAGCTGTGCTCAAGGAAGGCATCGACAAAGAGCTGGCGAAGAAAATCGTCGCTCACGTCAAAGACGCCAAGCTCAAGGTCCAGGCCGCCATTCAAGGCGAGCAAGTGCGTATCACTGGCAAGAAGCGTGACGACCTGCAGGAAGCCATTGCGGCCCTGCGCGCCAAAACCTTCGACATGCCGCTGCAGTTCAACAACTTCCGCGACTGACGGGGGCGGGAACCTCTCGGCGTTTTCGGCGTCCGAGGCCCAAGCAACGGCAGAAACGATTGAGCCCCATGGGTTCGGTCTTTCTGCCGCTCATTTTTCGTGTGCCGGGTAGCCGGAAATCAGGAGTGTAACGATGGATTTGAATGCTGAAGTGGACAACCTGGTCAAGGCGTCCCAGGCCTGGATTCCGATGATCATGGAATACGGTAGCCGTGTTCTGCTGGCGATCATTACCCTGGCCATCGGTTGGTGGCTGATCAATAAGGTCACGCAAAAGCTCGGTGCCCTGCTGGCGCTGCGTAATGCCGACCTGGCCCTTCAAGGCTTTATCAGCAGCCTGGCGAACATCATTCTCAAGGTATTGCTGATCGTCAGCGTGGCGTCGATGATCGGTGTCGAAACCACATCATTCGTTGCGGCCATCGGTGCAGCGGGTCTGGCCATCGGTCTGGCATTGCAGGGCAGTCTTGCAAACTTCGCTGGCGGCGTGCTGATTCTGTTGTTCCGTCCGTTCCGTATTGGTGACTGGATTGAAGCTCAGGGTGTTGCAGGCACAGTTGACAGCATCCAGATCTTCCACACCGTACTGCGTACCGGTGACAACAAAACCATCATCGTGCCAAACGGTAATCTGTCTAACGGCATCATCACCAATACTAACCGTCAACCGACTCGCAAAGTCGTCTTTGATGTGGGCGTGGATTACGAGGCGGACTTGCAGAAAGCCCGTGAGGTATTGCTGGATCTGGCCAAGGACGAACGCATTTTGGCAGAGCCGGCTCCGCAAGCCGTCATTTCTACACTGGGCGATAGTTCGATTACTGTTTCCCTGCGTGTTTGGGTTAAAACAGCCGATTACTGGGACGTGATGTTCATGTTCAACGAACAGTCCCGTGATCGATTGAAAACTGCGGGTATCGATATCCCGTTTCCACAGCGGGTGATTCGAGTGGTTCAGGAATCTGCGGTGCAGTAACTGTAAAACGTAAACAATAAAAAAGGCCCATCCGAAGATGGGCCTTTTTTTTTACCGCGAACTAACTGCTTTCGATTACAAGATCGACAGCGGGTAGTCGACGATCAGACGGAACTCGTCGATATCGCCTTCGCCTTGGTCAGTGTTGGCGCGGTGCCATGCTTGACGAATGCGGAACGACAGGTCTTTAGCCGGGCCAGCTTGTACTACGTACTTGGCCTCAACGTTGGTTTCGTGGTGTTTGCCATCTTCACCGTACAGGCCAGCGTATGCGCCATTAGTTGGAGCGTTCGAACCGTCGATGTCCCAACCTTTAACGTAACGGGTCATGAAGCTCAGACCAGGAACGCCGTATTCGGCCATTTTCAGGTCATAACGTACTTGAGCCGATTTCTCGCCAGGACCGTTGAAGTCAGAGTACTGGATGGAGTTGGCGAGGAAGATCGAGTCGCCGCCACGGTTGTTTTTACCCACGCCGACGTAGTCGAACGGAGTATCGCCGTTGATTTTCTGGAAGCCAACGGTGAGGGTGTGTGCTTTCAGGAACGAGAAAGCAGCTGCCAGGGAGAACGCGGTGTTGCTGATGTCGCCGGCTTCAGCGCTACCGGAATCGTCTGTGCGGTAGATGTTACCGTCCAGGTTCACCGACTGATCGCCACCCATAGGGATGGTGTAGTTGGCGTTGGCGTAGTACTGGTTCCAGATATCTTCGAGCTGGGCGCCATACAGCGACACGCTGAAGTTTTCGTTGATGCCGTATTTCGCACCACCGTAGTTGATGGTGTCGGCTTCAACGCCAGCGTAGTTAGCCCACAGACCGCCGTCACGGCCGTTTTTGTCCTGGCTGGTCGCCGAGTAGAAGTGACCGGCTTCGAGGTCAAGGTCTTTGATCTCGCTGCTTTGCAGTTGGAAACCGCTCGCAGTTTGCGGAAGGATACGCGAGCCGCCAACAGCGAATACAGGAGCGGTGCTTGGCTGCATGTCGCCAGCTTTCAGCTCGGTCTTGGAGATGCGAACTTTCAGTGCAGCGCCGGCTTTGCCTTGGCTGTCATTGTTTTCGCCAGCAGCGTTAGTGCTCAGGTTACCCGAACCCGAGTACTTGTCGGAGCCGTCCAGTTTGATGGCGAGGTAACCGAAAGCGTCAATACCAACACCAACGGTGCCCTGGGTGTAACCAGAGTTGAATACACCGTGGAAACCCTGGGTCCAGTCTTTGTCATCGACTGCGCCGTCTTTCTTGTTACGGTTGAAGTAGTAGTTGCGGAGCAGCACGTTGAAAGTGCTGTCTTCAACAAAACCTTTGGCTTCGGCCTGGTCGCCTACGAAAGGTGCGGCCGTAGCCATTTGAGTGCTGGCTGCTGCTGCAACTGCCAGTGCGATCATGCTCCACTTCATCACGCGCATCGTGATTTGCTCCTTTGGTTTTATAAGAGTACTGCCGTCCCACCTGTTTTATTATCTGGGCGGCTCTTTCTTTTTGTGTCGGCGCAAACTTATATCACGCCGACCATGTTGGCGATACTTGCCCATCTAACCTTTCAGCATCTTTACGAGCGTGTCGCAAATAGCGTGGTCGATGTCGCAAATTGACAGCCCCGACGCAAGCGGACTGACAACTTTTTCGTTGTTTTCCAGGGCCTGAGCATCGGTAAAAAGAGTCCCTGGTAAAACGTGTGAATCTCCATTGGGCAACCCTGCCACTGTTTTTATTTGCCTTCAGGCTGCCACATCCAGTGGAGGCGCTAAAGGCTATGTGGGTGTGAATGCAACAAGCGTGCACAAATCAGGGTTACGCCGCTGTTTTTTTCAGAAACACCTTCTTCAGCTGTAAAATCCTCATAAAGCCGGGGGGTTCAGCACCTTTTTTCAGGGCTTGACGCCATCATTGGCATCGTGTTCTAGCCTGATGGGCGGCAGCGTGACAACCAAAAACGTTACCGGTTCACCCCGTCAGTGAGTAAACGGCGGATGTCCGACGCATCAGCGTAGACGCACTGTGCGATTTTGGTGCAATAAATTTCAATCGCTGTGCTGAATTCATACAGCAAGCCCGCCAAGCTGTCGCGAACACATCGTTGTTTTTCAGTCATTTCCGAGGTTTTTTTAAAGTCGTTGGTTCTGTAGTGGTGCGCCCTGGTCAAAAATGTTCTATGTCGGAGCATGCGTCAGGTGAATTGTCGATCCTCGTGAAGCGGGCGGCGTTCGCGGGTATGCTGCCGTCCTGTCGCTTGGCGCGTCGTCTCTGGAGGCGGACGCTAAGCTGAAAACTGATGACCAGCCGGGAGTGCGCGCAGTGTTCGCTTTAGATCCACGACTTCAACAAGACACGTTACCGATCGGGGATTTCCCGCTTTGCCGGCTGCTGCTGTCCAACGATTCCAACTACCCATGGTTCATTCTGGTACCGCGCCGCAACGATATCAGCGAGATGTTTCAATTGGATGTCGCCGATCAACAGCAGCTTTGGCAGGAAACGACTGCGCTTTCGGAGTTGCTCAAGGATTCGTTCGACGCCGATAAATTGAATGTCGCGGCGTTGGGTAACGTAGTCAGTCAGTTGCACATGCATGTGATCGTGCGCAAGCGCGAGGATGCTGCGTGGCCGGCTCCGGTGTGGGGCAAACACCCTGCCATTCCTTATAGCCAGGAGCAGGTTGCGACCATTCGCGAGCGACTGCGGCTGGTGTTATCCGATGACTTCACGTTTCTGGAGGGTTGAATCATGAGCCTGGAAGAACGCGTCAACGATCTCGAAAGCCGACTGGCGTTTCAGGATGACACCATTCAGGCGTTGAATGATGTGCTGGTAGCGCAACAGCGCGTGGTTGAGCGCTTGCAGTTGCAGATGGCCGCCTTGCTCAGGCGCCAGGAGGAAATGGCGGGTCACTTCGATTCGTCCGAGGAGGAGGCGCCACCTCCGCACTACTGATAAACAGCAAGCAATAAAAAACCGCGATCAGCCTGGCTGCTCGCGGTTTTTTTTAGCCTTGGATCAGCGTCGCGGCAGAGCAGCGATCACGTCTTCGGCTTGCAGGCCCTTGTCACGATTCATGACGGAGAACTCCACGCGCTGGCCTTCAACCAGTACGCGGTGGCCTTCGCCACGAATAGCCCGGAAATGCACAAAGATGTCATCGCCGGAATCACGGGAAATAAAGCCGAAGCCTTTGGACGTGTTGAACCACTTGACGGTGCCGGTATCGCGGTTGGTCATGTCATAGCTTGGCGAGGCGGCAGCCGGTGAAGATTTGTAGAAGCTGATCGCCAGATGCAGCAGAACGGCGATGACGGCAGCGATCAGGCTGAACAGAACGGCAGGCTGGCCGGCAATGACAGGCATTGGCGCGAACAACGTCAGGGTTTGCAAGACAACAGCCAGAACCAGCAAGGCGCTGACGAGGTTTTGCAATTGATGACGCGTGCCTTTGTTCCAGTAAGGAATGACTGGAGCGAGGGTCAGATTAAGCAGGCCGAAAAAGGCCAGGTACAGCGCATCTTGGTGTTGCAGGTAAGGAACAGCTTCGGCTTGCAGGCTAGGGATGAAGGACAGCAGCAGGGCTGCTGCGCCCATTAGCAGGTGGACGATTTTCAACATTTTGATTAACTCACGTTAAGACGGATCACAAGGAAGAGCTGATGGAGCACGGTTCGCTTCAGAACAATAAGAGGCGTTGGGCACGTTCCCGATATCAGCCTATGCGCAGCGCCCGGAAAAATAGGTGCTAGCGACACACTGCCTATTTAACAGCAAAGCCCGTGGCTACTCAAATCAGGGAGTCCAGCGGCACTGGGCGGTCGATTTGTCGCACGCCCCAAGGGCATCCATTGCTGCGGTGTGGCGACAGGCTTGCTAGAGTGGTCCTGCACCTGTTGGATGAATTTTCATCACCTTTAGGGGAAACGCATGGCAATCGATATTGGTATCAGCGAAGAAGATCGCAAGTCGATCGTCGACGGACTTTCGCGTCTGTTGTCGGACACTTATGTGCTTTATTTGAAGACCCATAACTTCCATTGGAATGTCACCGGGCCCATGTTTCGGACCCTGCACCTGATGTTCGAAGAGCAATACAACGAGTTGGCGCTGGCCGTCGATTCGATTGCCGAGCGCATTCGCGCACTGGGGTTTCCGGCGCCGGGCGCCTATTCCATTTATGCGCGTCTGTCTTCCATTAAGGAAGAAGAGGGCGTTCCCAAGGCCGAGGACATGATCCGGCAGCTGGTCGAGGGTCAGGAAGCTGTCACCCGCACGGCTCGCGGTATTTTCCCATTGCTCGACAAGGTCAGCGACGAGCCAACGGCAGATTTGTTGACCCAGCGCATGCAGGTCCACGAGAAAACCGCGTGGATGCTGCGCTCATTGCTGGATCAGTAATAAAGAACAGGCGAGCGCGGATGACGTCTGGTCGATGTCGTCCGCGCAATGCCATCCTTTTCCCTTCTTGCTGAATGAGCTTTTACCCGCGCATGTAGGAAAACGGCTTCAGCAAGACCCGCTCCGAGATCGCCTCTCAGTTGTAGGCTTATCCTACGTCGACGGTCATAAAGTCATCTGGATATACCTTTGCGCCTGCGCTTTGATAAGAGCCAGCATTGCTCTTGCAAGTGGCGGGATGACAAAGGAGTGTCAACAGTATGGATAGTGTTGTCAGAGGCAAAGAGGGACGGTTCGATCCACTCAAAGGTATCGGAATCGATCCGTTTGTCAGTGAATTCGATATGGGGCTTGCCCAGCCGTTATCACGGTCTGTTCGTTTAAACGGCTTTGCGACCTGTTTGCGGCTGGAGCAGGTTTACTGGGATATTCTGGGAGAAATGGCCAGGGCCAATCGATGTTCGGTCAGTGCGTTGTTGTCTCACGTCGATCGCGAGGTGCATTTGCGCCACGGAGGGGTGAAGAATTTCAGCGGACTGGTCAGGGTTGTCTGCGTTGTACATAGCTTGAAGGAAGGGCGCGCGTGACCCTGACTGGGCAGGCGCGCTAAAAGTGGCAGAGTGTCGGTCTGTGCAGTCTTACGGCTGCACTGGCTGCATTTAATGGATATAATCCCGCACTTTTCCGCAAAGCCCTGCGTATGCGGTAGCAACCTGATCGCCGAGACAACCCCCATGCCGATGTACGACTATCAATGTGCTTCCTGTGGTCATCAGTTGGAAGCCATTCAAAAGATCAGCGCAGCACCGCTGGTCGACTGCCCTGCCTGCCAGGCGCCAGAGCTTAAAAAGATGCTGTCCATGCCAGGCTTCCGTCTTAGCGGTACCGGCTGGTACGAAACCGATTTCAAGACCGGTTCCAAGAAGAATCTGGCTGGCGGCGACAAAGCTGACTAAGGTCTGGAACCTGAGTTGAACGACACGAGCGAGTTCTTGCACCATCAGCAGACTGATGCGCGCGGGGCCTCCAACCGAATTTCGAATTACGAGAAGTGAAACCACTACCATGATGCGCAGCCATTATTGCGGCCAACTGAACGAAAGCCTGGAAGGCCAGGAAATTACCCTTTGCGGATGGGTTCACCGTCGCCGTGACCACGGTGGGGTGATTTTCCTCGATATCCGTGATCGTGACGGTCTGGCCCAGGTGGTTTTCGACCCGGATCGCGCAGAAACCTTCGCCGCCGCCGATCGCGTGCGCAGCGAGTACGTGGTCAAGGTCACTGGTAAGGTGCGTCTGCGTCCGGCCGGTGCCGGTAACGCCAACATGGCTTCGGGCATGATCGAAGTGCTGGGCTACGAACTCGAAGTCCTGAACGAAGCGGAAACCCCGCCGTTCCCGCTCAACGAGTTCTCGGATGTCGGCGAAGAGACTCGTCTGCGCTATCGCTTCATCGACCTGCGTCGTCCGGAAATGCTCGAGAAGCTGCGTCTGCGTTCGCGCATGACCACCAGCATCCGTCGCTACCTCGACGAGAACGGCTTCCTCGACGTCGAAACGCCAATCCTGACCCGTGCCACACCAGAAGGCGCTCGTGACTACCTGGTGCCGAGCCGTACCCACGCGGGTTCGTTCTTCGCATTGCCGCAGTCGCCGCAATTGTTCAAGCAACTGTTGATGGTGGCCGGCTTCGACCGTTACTACCAGATCGCCAAGTGCTTCCGCGACGAAGACCTGCGTGCCGACCGTCAGCCTGAGTTCACTCAGATCGACATCGAAACCAGCTTCCTCGATGAAAAAGACATCATGGGCCTTACCGAAGGCATGATCCGCAACCTGTTCAAGGAAGTGCTGGATCTGGACTTCGGCGACTTCCCGCACATGACCTGGGACGAGGCCATGCGCCGTTACGGTTCCGACAAGCCAGACCTGCGTAACCCGCTGGAACTGGTTGACGTTGCCGACCAGCTTAAAGAAGTCGACTTCAAGGTCTTCAGCGGACCGGCCAACGATCCGAAAAGCCGTATCGCCGCTCTTCGCGTTCCAGGCGGCGCAAGCATGCCGCGCAGCAAGATCGACGACTACACCAAGTTCGTTGGCATCTACGGTGCCAAAGGCTTGGCCTACATCAAGGTCAACGAGCGCGCGAAGGGTGTCGAGGGTCTGCAATCGCCGATCGTCAAGAACATCCCTGAAGCTAACCTCAATGTGATCCTTGATCGCGTTGGCGCGGTAGATGGCGACATCGTGTTCTTCGGTGCCGACAAGGCCAAGATTGTCAGCGAGGCCCTGGGCGCGCTGCGGATCAAGGTCGGTAACGATCTGAACCTGCTGACCTGCGAGTGGGCGCCGATGTGGGTTGTCGACTTCCCGATGTTCGAAGAGAACGACGACGGCAGCTTCACCGCCTTGCACCACCCGTTCACCGCGCCGAAGTGCACGCCGGAAGAACTGGAAGCCAACCCGGCGACCGCTCTGTCCCGTGCCTACGACATGGTATTGAACGGTACCGAGCTGGGTGGCGGTTCGATCCGTATCCATCGCAAGGAAATGCAACAGTCGGTATTCCGTCTGCTGGGTATCAGCGAAGCGGAGCAGGAAGAGAAGTTCGGCTTCCTCCTCGATGCTTTGAAATACGGCGCGCCACCCCACGGTGGTCTGGCTTTCGGTCTGGACCGTCTGGTCATGCTGATGACCGGCGCCCAGTCGATCCGTGAAGTCATTGCCTTCCCGAAAACCCAGAGCGCGGCTTGCGTCATGACTCAGGCTCCGGGTGTGGTAGATGCCAAGGCATTGCGCGAACTGCACATTCGTCTGCGCGAAACGCCTAAAGCAGAGTAACGCTGACCGTAAAGGCGCATCCTTCGGGGTGCGCCTTTTCTTTAGGTCGAGATTTTTTTTTGCTGGCCGACGATTCGCGTGGCGGGCAATGTTTCAAAGAGAATTCGGAGCGAGTTATGGCGGGTCATTCCAAGTGGGCGAACATCAAGCACCGCAAAGAACGTCAGGATGCCAAAAAGGGCAAGATTTTCACCAAGTGGATTCGTGAGCTGACCGTCGCAGCCCGTCAGGGTGGCGGTGATCCGGGTTCCAATCCGCGTCTGCGTCTGGCGTTGGACAAGGCGCTTGGTGCGAACATGAGCCGCGACATCATTGACCGTGCAGTCGCTCGCGGTGCGGGCGCTGCCGACACTGACGACATGGTCGAGTTGACCTACGAAGGCTACGGCCCTGGCGGCGTGGCGGTAATGGTCGAGTGCATGACCGATAACCGTAATCGCACTGCTGCAGCCGTTCGACATGCCTTCAGCAAGTGCGGCGGCAATCTGGGAACTGACGGTTCGGTCGCTTATCTGTTCGAGCGCAAAGGACAGATCTCCTTCGCGCCGGGTGTCGACGAAGACGCGCTGATCGAAGCCGCCATGGAAGCGGATGCCGATGACGTGGTCACCCACGAAGACGGTTCCATCGACGTGTTCACCTCGTTCGCCGGTTTCTATTCCGTGCGTAACGCGTTGGAGGCGGCCGGTTTCAAAGGTGATGATGCGGAAATCGTCATGCTGCCGACCACCAGTGCCGAGCTGGACCTGGAGGGCGCCGAGAAGGTCCTCAAGCTGATTGACATGCTTGAAGACCTGGATGACGTGCAGAATGTCTACTCCAATGCGGATATCCCGGAGTCGGTTGCCGCTCAACTCGGTTGATGCATTTATTAAAGATCGCAGCCTTCACTTGGCCCCTGTAGGAGCTGGCGAAGCCTGCGATCTTTTGATTTTGGCTTTTTATTAAAGGATCGCAGCCTTCGGCAGGTCCTACACGGTTATTCTCAAGCTACAGCGATCTCTTTCTGCAGGCGTTATGACTTTAATACTTGGTATCGACCCCGGTTCGCGCATCACCGGTTATGGCGTGGTGCGCGATACCGGGCGTGGCTGTGTGTACGTAGCGTCGGGCTGCATTCGTACCGGTTCGGGGGAATTGCATGAGCGTCTGCAAATCGTTTATCGCGGCGTTCGTGAAGTCATTCAGACCTATGGCCCTGTAACAATGGGAATTGAAAAAGTCTTTATGGCCCGCAACGCCGATTCCGCGCTGAAACTTGGCCAGGCGCGCGGCGCCGCCATTGTGGCCGGCGCTGAGGAAAGCCTGGAAATCGCCGAATACACGGCGACTCAGGTCAAGCAGGCGGTAACAGGGACGGGCTCGGCGAATAAAGAGCAGGTGCAGATGATGGTCATGCATATGCTGAAATTGACCAGCAAGCCGCAAATTGACGCCTCTGATGCCTTGGCCATTGCGATTTGTCACGCTCATACCCGGTCCAGTCTGCTGCCGCATGGCCTGGGTGCCGCACGCAGTCGTGGCGGTCGCCTGCGTCTCTGATAGCATCAGCAATCATTTTTAGGGAATGAGGGTTTCTGTGCCTGTGTTGCCGGTACGAAACCCTTGTTCTGTCAGTCGCCAGCAATGCTCTGGCCAACGCTCAAGGATCTGAAACGTGATTGGACGCTTGCGCGGCACACTGGCTGAGAAACAGCCGCCGCACCTGATTCTGGATGTAAATGGTCTGGGATATGAGCTGGAAGTGCCTATGACCACGCTTTATCGCCTGCCGTCGGTCGGTGAACCGCTGACCTTGCACACCCATTTGGTCGTGCGCGAAGACGCGCAGTTACTCTATGGCTTCTATGGCAAGCGTGAGCGAGACTTTTTTCGCGAGTTGATTCGTCTCAATGGTGTGGGGCCAAAACTGGCCCTTGCATTGATGTCGAGTCTGGAAGTCGATGAGCTGGTGCGTTGCGTGCAATCCCAGGACACGTCCGCCCTGACCAAGGTGCCCGGCGTCGGAAAGAAAACTGCCGAGCGTTTGCTGGTAGAGCTCAAGGACCGCTTCAAGGCATGGGAAACCGTGCCGGCGATGTTCGCTCTGGTACCCAATCAGCCGGGTGGTCCGGATGCGCCGGCGCCGGTCGCGACGGCAGAAAATGATGCGGTCAGCGCGCTGATCTCCCTGGGTTACAAGCCGCAGGAAGCCAGCAAGGCGATTTCCGCGATCAAGGAGAAAGGCTTGAGCAGTGAAGACATGATTCGTCGTGCCCTGAAGGGAATGATTTAAGTGATTGAAGCTGATCGTCTGATTACCGCCGCGCCGGGCCCTCGTGATCGCGAGGAAGTCCAGGACCGGGCAATTCGTCCTGTCAGCCTGGCCGAGTACATCGGTCAACCGACGGTTCGTGAGCAAATGGAGTTGTTTATCCAGGCTGCTCGTGGACGTAACGAATCCTTGGACCACACATTGATTTTTGGTCCGCCGGGGCTGGGTAAAACAACCTTGGCCAACATCATCGCCCAGGAAATGGGGGTATCGATCAAAAGCACCTCCGGTCCGGTGCTTGAACGTCCGGGGGATCTGGCGGCGTTATTGACCAATCTTGAACCTCACGACGTACTGTTTATCGACGAAATCCATCGGCTGTCGCCGATCGTCGAGGAAGTGCTGTACCCGGCCATGGAAGATTTCCAGCTGGACATCATGATCGGCGAGGGGCCGGCTGCGCGATCGATCAAGCTTGATCTGCCACCCTTCACCCTGGTGGGTGCGACGACTCGCGCCGGTATGCTGACCAACCCGTTGCGGGATCGTTTCGGGATCGTGCAGCGCCTTGAGTTCTACAGCACCGCGGACCTGGCGACGATTGTCAGCCGTTCAGCGAGCA
This sequence comes from Pseudomonas sp. p50(2008), assembly GCF_015351605.1. Classification (NCBI taxonomy): domain Bacteria; kingdom Pseudomonadati; phylum Pseudomonadota; class Gammaproteobacteria; order Pseudomonadales; family Pseudomonadaceae; genus Pseudomonas; species Pseudomonas sp. p50(2008). The sequence continues at coordinate 13,278 of NZ_JACMYF010000007.1, read as the reverse complement.
TCCTCGGCTTGCCGCTTGATCCGGAGGGCGCCTTTGAAATTGCCCGTCGGGCCCGGGGTACTCCACGAATCGCCAACCGCTTGTTGCGTCGGGTGCGGGACTTCGCTGAAGTGCGTGCCAAGGGCCATATCACCAAGCCGATCGCCGACCTCGCCTTGAACCTGCTGGATGTCGACGAGCGTGGTTTCGATCATCAGGATCGGCGTCTGTTGCTGACCATGATCGAAAAATTCGACGGTGGCCCGGTCGGGGTGGACAGTCTGGCGGCCGCGATCAGCGAAGAGCGCCACACCATTGAAGATGTGCTGGAGCCGTACCTGATTCAGCAAGGCTATATCATGCGGACACCCCGGGGGCGGGTGGTCACGCGGCATGCGTACCTGCATTTTGGTTTAAACATCCCGTCACGAATGGGCGATATGCCTGTAGTAGACGAATCCCTGGATGCCGTAGACGATTAATCACTTCTGCGGGCTGATCGATTCGAGGTTTGCGCTGTCCTAGGACCGTGCTTTCGAGAGAAAGCCGCAGAACAATGAAAAACAGTTGCCTGGCCGGATTGGCAACCTGAGGAGTAAGCACTAGAGTATGCGCGCGCAAAACGGGCTTGAGCCTTTCGCACATCGTTGTCGCGTTTATTACGAGGACACCGATGCGGGCGGCATCGTGTATTACGTTAATTACCTCAAGTTTATGGAACGGGCTCGAACCGAGCGGCTCCGGGAGCTGGGCTTTGCCCAATCCCAGCTGGCAGGGGAGGACCTGTTATTCGTCGTGCATTCCAGCGAAGCGCGCTACCACGCGCCGGCGCGACTGGACGACGAGCTTCTGGTAAGTGCTGAAGTAATCGAATTGAACCGGGTCAGCCTGCGTTTCAAGCAGCAGGTCAGGCGGACAACGGATAATGCGCTGCTCTGTGAAGGGCAGTTTTTGGTGGCCTGTGTGCGCACTGACAGTTTGAAACCCCGGGCCATTCCCGAAGCTCTACGTGCGGCCTTTGCCGACGTGAGCGGCGCGGGTACACACTCAAAGCAGGAGATAAAGCGTGGAAGCTAACGTCGTCGACCATTCCTCCATGTGGAGCCTGGTCAGCAATGCCAGTATCGTGGTGCAACTGGTAATGCTGATCCTGGTAGCCGCATCGGTGACCTCATGGATCATGATCTTTCAGCGCAGCAACTTGCTGCGCGCGGGTCGACGTGCCCTGGAGAGCTTTGAAGAGCGCTTCTGGTCGGGTATCGACCTGTCCAAACTCTACCGTCAGGCCGGCAGCAATCCTGACCCGGATTCGGGTGTGGAGCAGATCTTCCGTGCCGGTTTCAAGGAGTTCTCCCGTCTGCGTCAGCAGCCAGGCGTTGATCCTGAAGCGGTCATGGAAGGTGTGGCCCGTGCCATGCGCGTTGCCATTTCCCGCGAAGAAGAAAAGCTTGAACAAAGCCTGCCTTTCCTGGCGACCGTCGGTTCCGTCAGCCCGTACATCGGTCTGTTCGGTACGGTTTGGGGCATCATGAACTCTTTCCGTGGCCTGGCCACCGCGCAGCAGGCAACCCTGGCCACTGTGGCACCGGGTATTGCCGAGGCACTGATTGCTACCGCGATCGGCCTGTTCGCCGCGATCCCTGCCGTTATCGCCTACAACCGTTTTGCTGCCCGCAGCGAAACGCTGATCAGCCGCTACTACACCTTCGCCGATGAATTCCAGGCGATCCTGCACCGCAAAGTGCACACCAGCGAAGAATAAGCAGGTAATTTCCAATGGCTTTAATCGCTCGAGCTCGCAAAAAGCGCAAGCCGGTCGCCGAGATGAACGTAGTGCCTTACATCGACGTGATGCTGGTACTGCTGGTCATCTTCATGGTGACCGCGCCGATGCTCAATCAGGGCGTGAAAGTTGATCTGCCGAAGGTTTCCAGCGAAGCCTTGCCGCAGGACAACAACACCCAGGTCCTGACCATTTCGATCAAGGCTGACAAGACCTATTACTGGAACCTTGGCAGCGAAGTCGATACCCAGAAGCAGCAGGACAAGGCCATGACCTTGCCGCAGATGACTGACGCCGTGACCAAGATCATTCGGACCGGCACTGAAGGTGGCAAGCACACCCAGGTCTTCATTCGAGGCGACAAGACCGTCGATTACGGATCGGTCATGGGCGCCATGGGCGGTCTCCAGAAAGCCGGGGTCGGTAACGTTGGCTTGATTACCGAGGCGCCCTGATGCAGCAACAGCGAGAGCCGACAGCCTCGGAAAGCTACTTCTGGCCTAGTGTCTGGGCAATTGGCTTGCACGTGCTGGTATTCGGCATGTTGTTTGTCAGCTTCGCCATGACCCCGGAGTTGCCGCCGGCCAGGCCGATCGTCCAGGCGACCCTGTACCAGCTGAAATCGAAAAGTCAGGCAACCACCCAGACCAATCAGAAGATTGCGGGTGAGGCGAAGAAATCCGCTGCGCGCCAGACCGAAGTCGAACAGATGGAACAGAAAAAGATCGAACAGGAAGCGATCAAAGCCGCGGAACAAAAGAAGGAAGATACGGCTCAAAAAGCCGAAGAATCCAAGAAGGCCGACGAGACCAAGAAAGCGGAAGAGGCTAAAAAGGCTGATGAAGCCAAGAAAGCCGATGAAGCGAAGAAGACCGCCGAAGCCAAAAAGGCAGAAGAGAAACAATTGGCTGATATAGCCAAGAAGAAATCTGAAGAAGAAGCCAAGAAGGCTGCTGAAGAAGAGGCCAAGAAAGCGGCCGCTGAAGAAGCGAAGAAAAAGATCGTCGAAGACGCGAAGAAGAAAGCCGCGGAAGACGCCAAGAAGAAATCTGAAGCTGAAGACGCGAAGAAGAAAGTCGCCGAAGACGCGAAGAAGAAAGCTGCTGCCGATGCTGCGAAGAAAAAGTCGCAGGAAGCAGCACGTAAATCCGCTGAAGAGAAAAAGGCCCAGGCCTTGGCAGATTTGCTTTCCGACACGCCTCAGCGTCAGCAGGCCTTGGCGGATGAGCAGGGCGATGAAGTCGCCGGCAGCTTCGATGACTTGATTCGTGCTCGTGCAGCAGAAGGCTGGGCTCGTCCACCTTCGGCACGCAAAGGTATGACGGTCGTGCTTCAAATCGGCATGTTGCCGGATGGTACGGTGACTTCGGTCAGTGTCGGCAAGTCCAGCGGCGATGGTCCGTTTGACGCTTCGGCAGTGGCGGCAGTGAAAAATATTGGTCGTTTGACAGAAATGCAGGGAATGAAGCCGAGTGATTTTGCTCCGTATCGTTCATTCAAGATGACATTCACACCTGAGGATCTAGCCTTGTGAGAAACCTTCTTCGAGGAATGCTGGTCTTTATCTGCTGCATGGCAGGTATGGCGGCAGCAGATGAGAAAAACATTCTGGTTACCAGCGGCAGTGATCGGGCTACCCCGATTGCCGTCGTGCCGTTTGGCAACCAGGGCGGCAGCGTGCTGCCGGACGATATGGCCGAAATCATCGGTAACGACCTGCGTAACTCGGGTTACTACTCGCCGATTCCAAAGCAGAACATGATCAGCCAGCCAAGTCAGGCCAGCGAAATCATCTACCGCGACTTCAAGGCGCTGGGCGCCCAATACGTCATGGTCGGCAGCATTACCCCTGCGGGCGGTCGCCTCCAGGTTCAGTACGCGCTGTTCAACGTCGCCACCGAGCAGCAAGTGCTGACCGGTAGCGTGTCGGGTAGCGTTGATCAGCTGCGTGACATGGCTCACTACATCTCAGACCAGTCGTTCGAAAAACTCACCGGTATCAAAGGTGCATTCTCGACTCGCCTGCTGTACGTGACGGCTGAGCGTTTCTCCGAGAAGAACACGCGTTACACGCTGCAACGTTCGGACTACGACGGTGCCCGCGCCGTAACGCTGCTGCAATCGCGCGAGCCAATCCTGTCGCCGCGTTTCGCACCGGATGGCAAGCGCATCGCCTATGTTTCGTTCGAGCAGAAGCGCCCGCGCATCTTCATGCAGAACATCGACACCGGTCGCCGCGAGCAAATTACCAACTTCGAAGGCCTGAATGGCGCGCCAGCCTGGTCGCCGGATGGCAATCGCCTGGCATTCGTCCTGTCGAAAGACGGTAACCCGGACATCTATGTGATGAACCTGGGTTCGCGTCAGATCACGCGTGTCACCAACGGTCCTGGCATCAACACCGAACCGTTCTGGGGTAAAGATGGTTCAACCATCTACTTCACCTCCGACCGTGGCGGCAAGCCACAGATCTACAAAACCAGCGCCGGTGGTGGCGGTGCAGAGCGTGTGACTTTCATTGGTAACTACAACGCCAACCCTAAACTGTCGGCGGACGAAAAGACCCTGGTGATGATTCACCGCCAGGAAGGCTTCACCAATTTCAAGGTGGCGGCCCAGGATTTGCAGCGAGGTAGTGTAAAGATCCTCACTGATAGCACTCTGGACGAGTCGCCTACTGTTGCGCCCAACGGCACCATGGTAATCTACGCCACCCGCCAGCAGGGCCGGGGAGTCTTGATGCTCGTGTCCATTAATGGACGCGTAAGGCTCCCGCTTCCTACCGCACAAGGCGAAGTCAGAGAACCTTCCTGGTCCCCTTACCTGAACTGACGCGGCGCTACACGTTGTACTTAACACATTGGGGTTCATTAGGAGTTTCACGATGGAAATGCTGAAGTTTGGTAAGTTTGCTGCTCTGGCTCTGGCTTTGTCCGTAGCCGTTGGTTGCTCGTCTAAAGGCGGCGACAATGCCGGTGAAGGCGCAGCTGTTGATCCAAACGCTGGTTATGGCGCAAACACTGGTGCAGTTGACGGCTCCCTGAGCGAAGAAGCTGCTCTGCGCGCTATCACCACTTTCTACTTCGAATACGACAGTTCGGACCTGAAGCCAGAAGCCATGCGCGCTCTGGACGTTCACGCCAAAGACCTGAAAGCAAACGGCGCTCGCGTTGTTCTGGAAGGCAACACCGACGAACGTGGTACTCGTGAGTACAACATGGCACTGGGCGAGCGTCGTGCGAAAGCCGTTCAGCGCTACCTGGTACTGCAAGGCGTTTCCCCAGCTCAGCTGGAACTGGTTTCCTACGGCGAAGAGCGTCCAGTTGCTACCGGCAACGACGAGCAGTCCTGGGCTCAAAACCGTCGCGTCGAACTGCGTAAGTAATTCGTCATGCGAACGTGCCGTCGTGCTGTAACTGTTTTGGCTCTCAGCCTCGCACCGCTTGCGGTGTGGGCTGCGGTTCCTGTGGTCGAGGACAACTCCGGCTATAACAATAGCGGGAGTAGTTATCCGCCTGCGGGTTACGGTACGAACGGCGCCTATGCCGGGGGAGGGGTTTCGGCCCCTGTCTCGGCACAGGGCGAGCTGTTCAACCAACTGCAATCGATGCAGGAGCAGATCTCGCGCCAACAAGGCATCATCGAAGTTCTGCAAAATGATGTAGCGCGCATGAAGCAAGAAAGCCTGGAGCGATATCAGGATCTTGATCGGCGCATAGGAACCGGCGGTGCACCAGCCGCGACTCCTGAGAATTCTTCAAGCGGTGGCGATTTGAATGCCCCCGCAGCAGCAGGCGCAGGTGCCGGAGCAGCTGCCGCTCAAGCACCGGCTGCCGGTACTGAACCGGCTGATCCGGCGAAGGAAAAACTGTATTACGATGCAGCCTTCGACCTGATCAAGGCCAAGGATTTCGACAAGGCCAGTCAGGCCTTCGCCGCTTTCCTGCGCAAGTACCCGAACAGCCAGTACGCGGGTAACGCTCAGTACTGGTTGGGCGAGGTAAACCTGGCCAAAGGCGACCTGCAAGGCGCAGGTCAGGCGTTTGCCAAGGTTTCGCAGCTGTATCCCAAGCATGCAAAAGTGCCTGACTCGCTGTACAAGCTTGCTGATGTAGAGCGCCGCCTGGGTCATACCGACAAGGTCAAAGGCATTCTGCAGCAGGTGGTTGCCCAGTATCCGGGGACTTCCGCCGCTCAGCTGGCACAGCGCGATTTGCAGCGCATGTAAGCTTGCTGGACCCGTTTTGAAGAAACCCGCACTTGTTGCGGGTTTTTTCGTTAGAATTCACGCCCTTTTTCTGTAATACCGCTTTTTGGGATTCGCGCGATGGCGGGGTTCCTTGAAGTGCCTGACGGAGGCGGACAGCCTGTTTAGCTGTTACGCCCGTGGCGACTATGCAAGACACATTGAGAATCACCGAAGTTTTTTACTCGTTGCAGGGTGAAACGCGAACTGCCGGGCTGCCCACTGTTTTTGTGCGACTGACCGGTTGCCCACTGCGTTGCCAATACTGCGACAGCGCCTACGCGTTCACTGGCGGCACTGTCCGTCCGCTCGATGACATCATCGAGCAAGTCGCCGGCTTTCGTCCGCGCTATGTGTGTGTCACAGGCGGCGAGCCTTTGGCGCAACCCAACGCCATTCCTTTGCTCAAGCGGTTGTGTGATGCCGGTTACGAAGTGTCACTGGAAACCAGTGGTGCTCTCGACATCTCGGCAGTAGATTCGCGGGTCAGTCGAGTTGTTGACCTGAAGACGCCGGGTTCGAAGGAATCGCACCGTAATCGCTACGAGAACATCGAGCTGCTCACACCCAATGATCAGGTGAAGTTTGTCATCTGTTCCCGGGAGGACTACGACTGGGCTGTCTCCAAACTGATCCAGTACGGTCTGGATCGACGGGCCGGCGAGGTGCTGTTCTCACCCAGTCACCATGACCTGAATGCTCGGGACCTGGCTGATTGGGTAGTCGCGGACAATCTCCCAGTGCGTCTGCAACTGCAGCTGCATAAATATCTTTGGAATGACGAGCCGGGGCGCTGAAATGACTGATCACCTGAACACTGCTGAAAAACGTGCGGTTATCCTGCTGTCCGGCGGCCTGGACTCGGCGACTGTCGTGGCCATGGCGCGCGCAGATGGTTACACCTGCTACACCATGAGCTTCGATTACGGTCAGCGCTCCCATGCGGAATTGCACGCTGCTGCACGCGTCTCCCGAGACCTCGGCGCGGTTGAGCATAAAGTGATTGGTATAAACCTGAACGGCATCGGCGGTTCAGCGTTGACTGACAGCAGCATCGATGTGCCTGAGGTTGCCGGTGAAGGCATTCCGGTGACTTACGTCCCTGCGCGCAACACGGTGTTTCTATCCCTGGCGCTGGGCTGGGCCGAAGTGCTGGGTGCGCGTGACATCTTTATCGGCGTGAACGCGGTGGACTATTCCGGATACCCGGATTGCCGTCCCGAGTTCGTCGAGGCGTTCGAGCGTATGGCTAATCTGGCGACCAAGGCTGGAGTCGAGGGGAATGGTTTCCGCATCCAGGCGCCTTTGCAAAACCTGAGCAAGGCACAGATTGTCCAGGCAGGGGTGAAGCTTGGGGTTAATTACGGCCTGACCGTTTCCTGCTATCAGGCCGACGATAACGGCCGGGCGTGCGGTAAGTGCGACAGCTGCCGACTGCGTGCTGAAGGCTTTGCAGCGGCCGGAATCGACGATCCAACACCTTATTTTTGATTTATTTCAAATTAGGTGTTGAATAGTCCTTAAAAATCAGTATTATACGCGCCACCACACAGCGGGTCGTTAGCTCAGTTGGTAGAGCAGTTGGCTTTTAACCAATTGGTCGTAGGTTCGAATCCCACACGACCCACCATTTTTATAGCAGTTTTAAAAGTCTGGAAGGCCCACGAAAGTGAGGATTTCCGGATTTTTTTTTGCCCGCGATTTGTGTTTGCCGCCGAGCGAGCCGTATCGCATGGCACAGGTCAGAATCATCTTTTGCATCCATTGGATATTCTGTAGCCTTGCGCCTCTTCAACGTTGTCCGTGCCTGATGATACTCACTCTCCCGGCGGTGCCCTCAAGGGGGCTGGAGCCGGGTGTATACTCGACTTTCGCGCGTAAGCGCTTGCAGGTCTTGCGAACATGACGCAGATTTCTGAACGCCTTCTGGTTCAAGCCCACCTCGACGCCAAGCAGCCCAAGCCGCTGACTGCCGAGGAAGAGGCCTATTACCGCGCCGCTATCGCCGCCGAGCTCAAGGCTCAGGACGCGGTACTGGTCGCCCATTTCTATTGTGATCCGGTTATTCAGGCCCTTGCCGAAGAGACTGGGGGCTGTGTCTCCGACTCGCTGGAGATGGCCCGCTTCGGCAATGCTCATCCAGCCAAGACTGTGGTCGTCGCCGGTGTGAAATTCATGGGGGAGACGGCGAAAATCCTCAACCCTGAAAAGCGCGTCCTGATGCCAACCCTGGAAGCGACCTGCTCGCTGGACCTGGGTTGCCCGGTGGACGAGTTTTCAGCGTTTTGCGATCAGCACCCGGAACGCACGGTGGTGGTGTATGCCAATACATCGGCCGCCGTCAAAGCCCGGGCGGACTGGGTCGTGACTTCAAGCTGTGCGCTGGAAATCGTCGAAAGCCTGATGGATAACGGCGAAACGATTATCTGGGGTCCGGACAAGCATCTGGGTACCTATATCCAGCGCAAGACCGGTGCGGACATGCTGCTGTGGGACGGTGCCTGCATCGTTCACGAAGAGTTCAAGTCCAAGCAGCTCGAAGACATGAAGGCGCTGTACCCGGACGCGGCGATTCTGGTGCATCCGGAGTCGCCAACGTCGGTGATCGAGCTGGCCGATGCCGTAGGCTCCACCAGCCAGCTCATCGCCGCGGCTCAGAGCCTGCCCAACAAGACGTTTATTGTCGCCACCGACCGCGGCATCTTCTACAAGATGCAGCAGCTGTGTCCGGACAAGGTGTTCATCGAAGCGCCAACAGCCGGTAACGGGGCAGCGTGCCGCAGTTGCGCACATTGCCCATGGATGGCCATGAACACGCTTGAGCGCACGCTGAAGAGCTTGCAGGAAGGGACTAACGAGATCTTTGTTGATCCGGCGTTGATACCGCAGGCGATTCGCCCTTTGAAGCGGATGCTGGATTTCACCCAGGCTGCCCGGATGAAGCTGGCGGGTAACGCTTAAGACCGAAATCGAAAGCTCAAAAGATCGTCCGAACGCGGCCCTCGCCTTCGGACGATCTTTTTTTTGGACCGTTATTTGGTTTTCTTTGGAATTCGAACGAGTTGGGTTCCTGAATACATGTCATGCCAGCTGCGTTTCTGTTTATCGAACAGTGACCAGACGAATCCCATACCAACACACAGCAGTGACGCGATCGATACCACAAAGCGCAGCAGTGCCTGCCACAAGCTGATAGATGAGCCGTCGGCATTCTGCACGCGGATGCACCAGACTTGCATGCCCAGTGTCTGACCAGACCAGGTCCAGAACTTGGCGAAGAAACCAAACAGCACAAACACCAACACAGTAGACAGTAATGGATCGCCATCCAGCGCCCCTGCTTCGGTCAGCGTGCGCATTCTGTCTTCACCAATGATCGCCATCTGAATCATCTTGTAAATACCGCTGGTGACAATGAGCAGGGCGGTGCACAACAGGAAGTCGTAGAACATCGCTGCCAGACGACGACCCAGACCAGCGGCGGGAAAATCGCCCTGGGGATTCAGCAGGTGTTTCGACATGGCAGGCTCTCGGCGGAAAAAAGAAGCCATTTTACGGATTTACGCGCACAAAAAAGCCCCTGATGTCAGCATCAGGGGCTTTTTCGTAACAGAAGATTAGGCTTCTGCTTGTACTTCGTCAGCCTGCATGCCTTTCTGGCCCTGCACAGCAACGAAAGTCACTTTCTGGCCTTCTTTCAGGCTTTTGAAGCCGTTGCCCTGAATAGCGCGGAAATGCACGAACAGATCCGGACCGCTTTCTGGAGTGATAAAACCAAAACCTTTCTCGTCGTTAAACCACTTGACGGTACCGCTCTGACGTTGGGACATTTCTTATTTCCTATCACGCAAAAATTAATGACAGCCTCCTTCTAATGAAAGAGTACTGGGGCTGGTTGCAGGAGAGTAAGAAGACGTCGAACGGGATGTAGCTAACTTGTAGGCTACTGCCCAGGTCACGATTCCAAGCGACCCATGCAAACACAGTGAACAAACTCTACGCCAACTAAGGGAGAAAAAACAAGCCCCCGCGAAGGCCCGGTTTTGCTCAGGTTGGCGGCAATAGTCAGTGCACTAGTGCTCGCTTATTCGTTAGCGTTGTTCAATTGTTTTCGATCGTTATAAGCAAAGTTCATAATCGAAGCCTGAGGCCAAACCATGCACTCTTTTATGGCGATTGCGTTACACATTAGTGCACTGTTAACGCAATCGCGTTACTTATAGGAACAGTCAATCAACCGCGATAGTAGCGTTGTGGAACAAATGGCATTTTGCTTACAAGCAAAGGCACCTTTTTCCCACGAACGATCGCCCAGACCGGGGTGTCGATGGCGACGTATGCACTGTCCACGTAACCCATCGCCAGTGGCGCCCCTAACGTCGGCCCGAAACCGCCGCTGCAGACAGTGCCGATGATATCGCCTGCTTCGTTGACGATTTCCGCGCCCTCACGTACGGGAGTGCGTTCCTGGGGCAATAGTCCAACGCGTTTGCGGCTGACACCGGATTGCTGTTGGGCAAATATCGGTTCAGCGCCAGGGAAGCCGCCAGCACGTGCACCCTCGGCACGACGAGGCTTGGAGATGGCCCACAGCAGGCTCGCTTCGATGGGGGTGGTCTCGGTGTTCATGTCATGGCCGTAAAGGCACAGGCCGGCTTCCAGGCGCAGTGAATCGCGAGCGCCCAGGCCAATGGCGGCGACTTCCGGTTCGGCCAACAGTGCGCGAGCCAAGGCTTCGGCACTGGCCGCCGGTACGGAAATTTCGAAACCGTCTTCACCGGTGTAACCGGAGCGGCTGACGAAGCAATCAACACCCAGCAGTTTTACCCGAGTGAACTGCATGAACGTCATGTTCGCTACTTCGGGTGCCAGTCGCGCGAGTACGGTCACAGCCGCCGGGCCTTGCAGCGCCAGCAGGGCGCGTTCTTCGAACAGCGGCTCGATGGTGCACTGGTCGCCGATGTGCTTGCGCAGGTGAGCCAGGTCCTGATCCTTGCAGGCCGCGTTGACCACCAGGAACAGCTCATCGGCACCCAGGTTGGCAACCATCAGGTCGTCCAGAATGCCGCCGGTGGCGTTGGTGAACATGGCGTAGCGCTGCATGCCCACTGGCAGGTCGATGATGTCGACCGGAACCAGTGTTTCCAGTGCCTTGGCAGCATTGGCGCCGGTCAGACGGATCTGGCCCATGTGCGACACATCGAACAACCCGGCCTGATCACGGGTGTGCTGGTGTTCTTTCATCACGCCAAGCGGGTATTGCACCGGCATGTCATAGCCGGCGAACGGCACCATGCGGGCGCCGAGTTCGATGTGCAGGGCATGCAACGGGGTTTTCAACAGGTGTTCGGTGGACATATTCAGCTCCTGAAAAAAGTGTGCAGATGCAGGTAAGCGCATCAGCACTCGATAATGTTGACCGCCAAACCGCCACGGGCGGTTTCCTTGTATTTGCTTTTCATGTCTGCACCGGTCTGGCGCATCGTGCGGATGACCTTGTCGAGCGAGACGAAGTGCTGACCGTCCCCGCGCAATGCCATGCGTACCGCATTGATCGCCTTGACCGAACCCATGGCATTGCGCTCGATGCAAGGGACTTGCACCAGCCCGCCGATCGGGTCACAGGTCAGGCCGAGGTTGTGTTCCATGCCGATTTCGGCGGCGTTTTCCACTTGCTGCACGCTGCCGCCCAGGACTTCACACAGTGCGCCGGCGGCCATGGAGCACGCTACGCCGACTTCGCCCTGGCAACCGACTTCGGCGCCGGAGATCGAGGCGTTTTCTTTATAGAGGATGCCGATAGCGGCGGCGGTCAGCAGAAAGCGCACCACGCCGTCGTCATTCGCGCCGGGAATAAAGCGCATGTAGTAATGCAGTACCGCTGGAACAATGCCCGCGGCACCGTTGGTAGGTGCCGTCACTACCCGTCCGCCATTGGCGTTTTCTTCGTTGACCGCCAGCGCATAGAGGTTGACCCAGTCCAGCACCGACAGTGGGTCGCGCAATGACGATTCCGGGTTTTTGCACAATTGCCGATGAAGTGCGGCGGCACGACGCTTGACCTTTAAACCGCCGGGCAAGATGCCTTCGTTGCGGCAACCGGCGGCAACGCAATCCTGCATCACCTGCCAGATTTTCAGCAGACCGGCGCGCGTCTCCGCTTCCGGTCGCCAGGCACTTTCGTTGGTCAGCATCAGCTGGCTGATCGACAGACCGTAGGTGGTGCAGTGACCGAGCAAGTCCTTGGCGCTTTTGAACGGGAAGGTCAGTTTTGTTGCGTCTTCGACGATTCGGTCGGCGCCCGCAGCGTCTTCATCGACCACGAACCCGCCACCGACCGAGTAATACTCGCGGCTGCGTATTTGCAGGCCAGCGGTGTCGAAAGCGCGAAAGATCATGCCGTTGGGATGATAGGGCAGGGGCTTGCGAATCATCGCCAGGTGCAGCTTTTCATTGAATTCGATGGTGTGTTCACCGAGCAGGTTCAGGCGACCGCTGCTGCGAATTTCCAGCAGGCGGGCGGCGACTGTTTCAGTGTTCACTGTATCCGGGTGTTCGCCTTCCAGGCCGAGCAGCACTGCTTTGTCGCTGCCATGTCCTTTGCCGGTGGCGCCGAGCGAGCCGTAGAGCTCGACCTTGACGCAGGTGGTTGAAGACAAAAGCGCATCACGCCGCAAGCCTTCAACGAACCGTGCGGCTGCACGCATCGGGCCAACGGTGTGGGAACTGGAGGGGCCGATGCCAATCTTGAACAGGTCGAACACGCTTAAAGCCATGGTTGTTCTCCGGTTTCTTGTTATAGGAATTGGCGGAATCTGTAACCTTCCACAGATCCTTTGTAGGAGTGAGCCTGCTCGCGATAGCGCTCTGACATTCAACAAAAATGTCCACATACAGATAGCTATCGCGAGCAGGCTCACTCCTACAGGGTTTTGTGGTGTTCTTGAATTTGGGGGCGATTAAACCCGCCCCCTTATTTGTTTAAGCGTAGCTTTCGATCGACGGGCAGGCGCAAACCAGGTTGCGATCGCCAAACACGTTGTCGACACGACCGACCGGTGGCCAGTACTTGCCTTCGATCAACGACGCTACCGGATACACCGCCTGTTCACGGCTATACGGATGCGACCACTCGCCAACTAGCTCCGCCGCAGTGTGCGGGGCGTTTTTCAGCGGGTTGTCGTCCTTGTCCAGCGTGCCGTTTTCCACCGCACGAATCTCTTCGCGGATGCGGATCATGGCGTCGCAGAAGCGGTCCAGTTCTTCTTTG